>NZ_CP032134.1:1200211-2400423 GCF_002165375.2 Acinetobacter chinensis | reverse complement strand
TCAGTGGAGTCAGTACAAATGTAGGGATAATGGAAATATCATCAAATGATTTTGCATAGACTGCATTGATGAAACCACCCAGGGAAAACAGTAAAGAGGTAATAATTACTGTATATATAGTTACGAATATATTATGAATCGCAAGATCTGTAAAAAACAGGCTCATCACAGTAACAATCAGACCCACCAGAACACCACGGCAGACACCGCCAATCACATAGCCCCATAGGATCATATGCAAAGGAACAGGGCTCATGATCAGTTCTTCAATACTTTTCTGAAACTTGGCACTGAAGAAGCTGGAAGATACGTTGGCATAACTGTTGGTAATGACTGCCATCATGATCAGACCAGGCACAATGAACTGCATGTAGCTGAAACCACCCATCTGACCGATACGTGATCCAACCAGATTGCCAAAAATCACAAAATACAGGCTCATGGTGATGGCAGGTGGAAGCAGAGTCTGCGGCCAGATGCGCATAAAACGGCGAATTTCTTTAATTACGAGCGTATACAGCGCAACTCTCATCTGGGTGAAATTCATTGCGCTTTCTCCTCAAGATTTTTTTCGACCATTTTTACAAACAGTTCTTCAAGACGGTTGGATTTGTTACGCATGCTGCGGACACGGATCCCCTGAGCTTCTAAAAGCTGGAATAAATCGTTTAAAGCATGCGCTTTATCCATAGTCACTTCTAAAGTCACAGGATCAATCAGATTGAATTTTAAGCCGATGATTTCGATATTGAGCGGTTCAACAGGATTTTCCAGATCAAAAATAAAAGATTCTTCACTGAGCTGATTCAGAAAGGCTTTCATGGAGGTATCTTCTTTAATTACACCCCGATCGATAATTGCAATCTGACGACACAGCATTTCAGCTTCTTCCAGATAATGCGTGGTCAGAATAATGGATGTCCCATTTTCATTCATTTCAGTCAGGAAGTCCCACATTGAACGACGCAGCTCAATATCCACTCCGGCAGTAGGTTCATCCAGAATAAGTAATTTAGGTTCATGCATCATTGCTCGGGCAATCATCAGACGGCGTTTCATACCACCAGACAGCATGCGTCCCTGAGTATTACGTTTCTCCCAGAGTCCCAGTTTTTCTAAGTAGTGCTCTGCACGTTGCTCAGCGATCTTTTTAGGAATGCCGTAATAACCTGCCTGAGTCACCAAGATATCAAAGGTTTTTTCAAACTGACCAAAGTTGAATTCCTGAGGAACGACACCCAGACACTGTTTTGCATCTGATGGATGCGTGTCCAGATTGTGCCCAAAAATTTCAACAGAACCGGAAGTTTTTTTAGTCAATGAACTGATGATACTGATTGTGGTGGATTTACCTGCGCCATTTGGACCGAGCAGGGCATAAAATTCGCCTTCAGGAACATTTAAATTAATGCCTTTAAGTGCCTGAAAACCATTTCTATAGGTTTTGGATAAATCCTTTAACGTCAATGCATCAGTCATGAATTTCTCTCATGGTGAATAGTGCAGATATTGTGAGCGATACTGAGAAATAAACCAAGTAAAGAAAGGGGAATTCTGTGTTGCTGGAATGAAACGTTGCTTAAACTGTGACCAATAAAATAAATGACTATATATAGTTGCTTTATCTTGCTGTTTTTTTTGGTATGATGTGCCTCGCGCGCTCATAGCTCAACTGGATAGAGTACAGGTCTCCGAAGCCTGTGGCGTGGGTTCGAGTCCCGCTGAGCGCACCATTTTCATATTTCAATACATACCAAATAACCGCAAATCCCTATAAATACTGTATTATCTGTCCTTTCATTGTTCCACTTTGTTCCATGCAGTACCGCTATAATCCGAATTTTTAGCAGTACATTTAGCAGTACAGCATGGCAGCACTAAATAATGTACTACTAAACATGGCCAGAACTGTCGTAAGTCTCACTGATACCAGGATTAAATCCGAAATTACAAAGCACAAAAAAGCATTGGATAAGATTCAAAAATTATCTGATGGTGGTGGATTATTTCTGCTTTTAGATAAAAAAGGCGGGACGTATTGGCGTTTTGATTATTATAAGCCGATTACAAAAAAAAGAACCACAATTGGCATTGGCATCTATCCAGCAATGTCTTTGGCTGAAGCAAGAAAGCATCGTGAAGAATATCGTGAATTGCTTTCACAGGGCATAGATCCATTTACTCATAAGCAGCTAATAGAAGAGCAAGCCCGCTTTGCGATGAATAATACATTTGAGGCAGTAGCTCGGGAGTTCATGCAAACAGAAAAAGTTGCTGATTCTACTCGACATCGAAATGAGTTCGTATATCAGTATTTATTTGACGCAATTGGTAAAAAACCAATTCATGAAATAACAGCTCGTCATTTATTGGATGTTTGCCAAATTTATGAAAAGCAGGGTAAGACTGAAACCGCAAGACGTATGCGTTCAAAAGCAGGACAGGTTTTTAGATATGGTTTAGTGCTTGGCCTGTGTGACAGAAATGTAGCATTAGATATACAAGGTTTATTGCAACCTCATCGTGCAACTCATCATGCTGCGGTGACTGACCCTAAATTATTGGGTGAACTGCTGGTTGCAATAGATCAGTACACAAACCGTGGTTCTATTGTCATGTCTTATGCTTTAAGAATCCTGCCACATGTTTTTGTACGCCCTGGGGAGTTGCGGGCAGCGAAATGGGTGGACGTGGATCTCGAAAATATGACATGGGCATATACGCCCGCAAAAACTGAAAATGCTTTGGGCACACAATTAATTGTGCCGCTGTCAGTTCAGGTGAAAAAGCTTTTTGAAGAACTCAAAATGATTACCGGGAACAATGAATATTGTTTTGCAAATTATTGGGGTAAAACACGTCTATTATCCGATAGCTCAATCAATAAAGCGCTTAAAAATTTGGGCTGGGAAAATGGGGAAACAACAGGGCATGGCTTTCGTGCAACTGCCCGGACTTTGCTGGATGAAGTTTTAAAGTACCCGATTGAGCGAATTGAGCAGCAGCTTGGCCACCAGGTCCGTGATATGCATGGGCGAGCATATAATAGAACAAAGTATTTAGATGAACGTCGTGCAATGATGCAATCCTGGTCTGATTACCTGGAAAGCTTAAAAGAAAAAGCCCTTAATTCATAAGGGCTTTGATTTGTTCTGCATATGCTCGTGAAAGCTTTTCGGGTAATTTGACGCGTACAGAACGCCCAAATTCGATTCGTTCCAATTCACCGCGATCAAACATTCTGTAAACAGTTGTGCGTCCAATGTCGAGGAGTTTGCATGTTTGTTGTATTGTTAAAACCATTATTTTTCCTCCTGTGCTCCTAATTCTGTCCCCAAAAAAATTGAACCCTCTTCAGGTAAATCAAAATACCAGCAGTAATACCCCGGACCGGAATGGCCATCTTTCAAGTATTCGATAGACATCTCAGTTTCCAATTGAAATTCAAGCTCGGATTCTTGCCCCTGAGATTTTGAAAACAAGTCTGGTGCGCCAAATTCAAGAGCTTCTTTCAGTTGATTACAAGTTAGAACAACACCATGTAATTTTTCTTGAATAGATTTGATATAAATAAACTGTTTAGCTTGGTGAATTGCATCATCAAGCGCATTGTGAGGAATTCCTGAAAAAGGAATTTCAAATCGTGGCACCGATTTCAACAACGTTCTAAAGCAAAATTCTTTGTAAAACTTCCAAGGTCGTTCGATGCCAAAATAATCCAAGGCATTGTTAATCCAACGTATGTCAGCCAGTGAACCTTTTGACCAGATTTCAGTGCATTTATTTTCTTCAAAAAAATAAACTAAGGCTTGTAATGCAGCTTTAATTTTTTCTCCTCCGCTAAATGCATCTGCACGTGCAGCTGGATCTTGTTGATCCCACCAATCGAGTGTTGATTGGCTTACTGTAAATCCGTATCGTTTTGAATCCTCAATATCAATACCGATATGAAAATATTCATGAATTTGTGATTCAGTAAAAACCACAGCACCAATACTGAGTAAAACAGGCCTCTCACCAGTGCCTAGAGTCTCGCAATCAACCATTAATTTATTTTTCATGCTGATAATCCTTAATAATCTTAGTCATCAAGATATTCACATTCGTCTTCATAGCTCTTATAAAACTTTGAGACGCAATCAGAGCAAGCTTCATAAACTGGCCCACACATGCCTTCATCGGGATCACGATATGAACTCAAATAAGGAACATGATTTCCGCAGTTCCTGCAGCATTCCCATTGCTCAGGGTCTTCTTTTTTTGCTTTAATTGCTGTTTGACGTTCATCCCAACATTGATCGCACATGTTGTAATATTCAGCACCAAAGCTATCGGCTTCAGAACAAATACGATGAGTAGCTTTAATATCGTGGTGTGTGTAGCAAAATGTTCCCCATTCATCATCTTGAATAGAAACAGATTGCCCTGGTAAAGGTGCTGACATTTTTAAGCCTCCTTTCTTAATTGCTTGGTGCGTTCATGGCATTGCAAACAGTGATATTTCCCGCTGTTGTAAACTTTGTAATCAGTAATGCCGTGCAAATCACAGTTACCTTTAAATTCGTTTTCACCAGCAGCCAATGCTTTATTTTTTGCATTGAAATTATACTTTTGACGTTCTTGTTCCTTTGTTAATGGACGGACTTTAGAACTTAGAACTGGACCATTTTTACTAATCGAGTTGGACGTTGATTCACGCATAGATTGCTGGCCAGTTTTGTACTCATTGTCTTTAGACTTCAAGCTCAATCGAGATTGGCCAAACGGAATTTGCACCGGTTCTGATTTGCCCTGAGCCTCCAGCCAGTCGTCGACTTGGTTGGCAAGGGCAATAGCTTTGCCCTGATTAATAAAAACGTCATGTGCGAGATTGGATTTCATTCCATTTCCCCTAATTCTTTATGCAAACGCTCTGCAGTAACGCGGTCAACTGAAACAGGAACCACGTGATGACCCTGCATGTGAAACGAAACGACACTGCAGTCATCTTTTTCACGAAACACGACGTTGTTTAAAAGTGCAAAATTAATGCAATGTTTTTCATGATTTAAATCTGTGAACTGAAGCATTAGATAGCCTCCTTTCGATGGCCTTTGGCCATATTCTCAATATGCGTAAAGGCTTCAAACATATTCATTGCAGCCAGCTTTGGATCACTCAGATCGATGCGTATTTTCTCAATACGCTTTTTAGGATTACGCCAGGCATATGCATAACCGCCTTTGAAAACATAAATAATCAATTCGTTTTTAGTTGGGTACAGAGACATGTTGATTTCAAAATCAGTGTCTGATTGCGTCATGCATAAACGCGAAATATTGGCGATGCCGGTCAAAAGATTTGCTGCTAAAGTAGTCATGGCGCATAACTCACTGCTTCAAGATATTTCGCATAAAACTTGGCCTCATCTGCATTTAAAATGATGATGTCCTGGTCTTTTAAAACAACACCATTACAAACGGGGTGGTCATGAGAACCTTTTTTACGGTAAAGCTTGGGCCATGAATCAATCACAGATTGTTCGGGGACAATGCTTTCTGGGGTTTGTGTTAATTTCATACTATTCACCGTTGCTTAATCCAGCCGCATCCACGACATTCCCATTGACCTGAGCTTGATCCTGTATGGCTTACTCCACATGAATCAATGTGATAGCCACAATTGGGGCAGATAATTCCATTAATAAATTGAATTTTCATACCGAATCTCCCAGTGTCTGCACACGGACAGCTGCAGCAATTTCATCCAGCCATTTTGATTTATCGGCTAGATCAATAAATTCATAATCCTGGGCAGCATCGATGAAAGCATTTGCCTGAGCAATTGCTGTTGAAAAATCGTGTTGGCTGGTTGCACTGCGTATGCGTTTGATTGCAGATTCAATCTGATTGAAAGCTTTGTTACGGTAGTGCTCATAATCCAGAGCAGGCTGTCCAAAGTCTTCTGAGACTAGACGTTTGACGATAATTGCATCAAATTCGGCATGATCAAGCTTAGATTTGTGTTCAGTAAAATTTGTCATAAAAAAACCTAAGTAAAATTAGTTCATTTACTAAACTAATTAAACTTAGGCTTTGTGTCAACAACTTTACTAATTAAACTTAGTTATTTTTTAGAGGAACTTTTGGCTCGGTGTAAATTTGCCTTTGTATTTTCCTTTATATTCGGCACCTTCAGTCAGCGGGATGATATTTGGCTGAAAATCAGGATTTAATGCTTTAAGGTATAATTGATTGAACTCACGAACTAAAGCTTTAAAAGTTGCAGCCCCATCACAGCTCACAACAATCATTTCACCTGTCTGTACTGACTCAAGTGGAACATCTGGATCTATGCAGATATAGTCACCATCACTAAAGTGAGGAGCATTACTGATCCCTTGAATGATCATATAAAAACTATTTTTTCCAGCATTGGGTGGTGCAGGAAGCCATTCATCAATTTCATGGGGGGAAATACTTCGCACATCTGTAAATGTACCTGCTTGTACGTATGTCAAAACTGGAAGCATCCTTGCTACAGGTCTGTAGTCTACGACTGAGTCTGAAGTATCTGTTTTACCATACATTATAAAATCAATGGTAGTCATTAATGCGGGAGCCATGATATTTAAATACTCCAGTTTGGGTGTATTAATATCTTTTTCCCAATATAAAACAGCAGCATCAGAAACACCCAACATCTGAGCAAGTTCTTTTTGCGTCAACTTTGCTTTCTTCCTGAGATCTTTTATTCGGCTACCGATTGTTTCCGGTTCTTGAATCTCTGTAATGTCTTTGGTGTTCATAATAACTACCTAATAAAAACTAATTTATCTTAGCTATTGACTAACTAATTTAACTCAGATTAAATAAAACTAAGTTTAATTAGTTTTGGTGAAAAAATGACTCGAAATGAGGCGATTGAATTATTGAATTGCTCTTTAGCGGAATTGGCAACTTTACTGGGTATTTCTACAGCTGCTATTGCTCAGTGGAACCCTGAGAGCATTCCTAAACTACGTGAATATGAAATTCGTGATATCCACAAACTTTTAACTGAAGCTCATGATCAGAATGTAAGTCATGAGCAAGCTGAAAGTAATGTCTAATCTGGGGGTAAATCGGATATGAAAGCATTTTTATCAAATTATGCCGCTGAACATGCAGTACTTCCGCTTGAAGTTGCGTTGTACCGGGCATGTAAGGATCGGCACGGATCTAAAGCCGCAATTGCTGAAATACATGGTTTTAACGCTATGACTTTCAGTAAAGCTGTTGATGTAAATAACGATCAGTTCAATTTAAAACCTGAGCATATTGAGGCGATAGTCGGTTACACAAAAGATATTCGGATCTTGGAAAGTCTGGCAGCTGCGCATGGTTCAGCAGTGGTGTATGAAATTCATGGCGAAATCGACATTCATGATTCAGGCTTTCTTGCAAACATCGGTGAGGTGTCAAATCGTGTCGGTGAGCTGTTTTCAACAGTCAGTGATGCGCTGAAAGACAATCGCATTATTGATGTTGAAATGGCCACAATTGAGAAACATGCGATGGAGCTGATTGGTGCAGTTGTTGAGCTTAAAAAGCTGGCACGTTTGAAGGCTGAACATGATGCAGGAGAATGCTGATGGCTTTATCGTTTGATCAGGTTCGGGATGCAGCTTATGGGCATTGGAGAGATCTAATTTTTCCAGCATTTGGCATCACTGTTCCGGCTAAAAAAAATCAGCATGGTCCTTGCCCGATCTGTGGTGGTAAAGACCGTTTCAGATGTGATGATAAGCAAGGTAAAGGCACATGGATCTGTAGTCAGTGTAATGCTGGGGATGGTTTTGCATTAGTAGAAAAATCCAGGGGGTTAAATTACTCCGATGTTCTGAAAGAGGTTGGTGCTGTTCTTGGCTTGTCTGCAGACTCAAAAATCACAGAGGCTGATCGCCAGAAATGGAGAGAAACAGCTGAAAGACTTGAGAAAGAACAGTTATTAAAAGAATTAAAAGAAGAGCAGGCGGCTGCAAAAAGAGCAGAACGTACCTGGAAAGCTAAATCAGTTGATCGGGATTGTCCCTATGCAGCACGTAAGCAGATAAATACTCATAATTGCAAAATTAACGGCAAAGGTAACTTGATTGTTCCGTTGATAGATATAGATGGGGTGATTTGGAATATTCAGGAGATACATGCTGATGGATTCAAACCATATTTAACTGGAGGTCGGGTAAATGGGTGTTTTCATATTTTTGGTGAAATATTAGAACCTGATCAGATTGTATGTATTGCAGAAGGGGTTGCAACATCAGCAAGTATATTTGAGGCAACAGGATATACAACTGTCGTTGCATTTCAATCAGGGAATATTGACAAAGTCGGTGTAGCAATTCGGTCAAAATATCCATTATTAAGACTTGTTTACTGTGCTGATGATGATAGTGCAACACTTGATGCCGGTCTGAAAGCTGCGAACAAAGCTGTGGCTGCTACAGGCGGTATTGTGATTTTACCCGTGTTTAAAACAGTGGAGCCATTTTGATGGATGATGAAATTTTAAAGCAGCCAGAGGCATCATCAAAGCCACTATCAGACTTTAATGACCTGCATGTGTCTGAGGGCTTAGAAGTCGTGCGGGAGCAGATCGAACAGGGGATTTCATATCAACTTTCGGCTTTTGCTGTTTCCCCAGACCCCCTTGTTTTAGCCGACCACCTTTCGGGGCAAAAGTCAAATGATGAAATTAAAAATAATGATATAAAACATAAAGATAGCGTTTTTATGTCGCATGAATCTGATTTTGTTCTGGATTTTACACCACCGATGAACGGTCAGCCTGAAAGTGGCGAGCAGGAAATGCAGGGGGTCGGGGTTGTTCAGAGTGATGCTGAAAAATTGCAGAACGCTTTGGATAGATATGCTGTGATCGCATGCAGTAATGACGCATTTGACTACAAGACAAAGCATAAATTTAAAATTTCATCGTTGAAACATACGCTCAGTCTGACTTTTAAGCATTGGTATAGTCACCATTTGCGTAAAACAATTGAAAAGGAAGATGTTGAACAGTTGTTGATAGATGCAGCAGGCTTTGTTGCGCCAAATATGAGCAAAAACTGCGTATTGCTTAAAGGTGAAACTTTTCTATATGACAAATCATTAAACAGGGTGGTTGGCTGGTCAGCTGCACAGCTGATGTATCCGCATGAGTATAAAAAGTGGATTGAAAGTCCGACCCGTTGCGAAATTGATTATGAAAAATTGATCTTTGACCCGACCCGTAAGATTGATATTGATCCAAATTACATCAACACATTTGAGGGGTATTCAGTCAAAGAGCTGACGGATCAGGATCAGAACAGACTTGAATATGCAGTTACCCGTTCAAGGTGCGCAGGTATTTTGAAAATGATCTGGTCGCTGTGCAATGGTGATCTTGATATTCAGCGCTGGTTACTCCAGTGGTTGGCATACCCACTGCAAAATGAAGGACAAAAAGCCCACAGTGCCGTGCTTATGGCAAGTCATATCCAGGGTTCAGGTAAAACCACATTATTTGAAAAAGTGATGGGTGGAATTTATGGAAAATACCATCGTGTGATTACATCACAGGAACTGGAAAGCCCTCAGTTCAACGGTTGGTTAAATAATGCTGCTTTTATTTTTGGTGAAGAAATTGCAACAAATGCGACAAAATATAACGTTACGCCTTATCTGAATGCATTGATCACAGCCAAAAGTGTCACGATCAATGAAAAACAACGTCCACAAAAACAGGTCCCGGCGTACTTCAATATGGCATTTGCATCAAATGAGAATATTCCATTTCCACTGCACGGTGAAGCACGTCGATGGTTTGTGATCGCTCCTGCGAGCAAACTGGATGAGCAGCTCAGTCAGCAAGTCTATTCTGAAATTGCAAATGATGGACTGGATGCATTTTATACATATTTGTTAAGTATACCGTTGGAGGGATTTAAGCATGATAAGCCGCCAGTGACTGATGCTAAGCGATTGTTAATTAATGCAAGTAAGCGTTCTATTGAGGTGTTTATTGATGAATGGCTCTGTGGAGAAACCAAGTATAAGTGCGTCAGTTGTAGAGCAAAACAGCTATACGAGTCTTACAAAGAATGGGCTTCATCATCACTTGAACATAAATACTCATATCGAAAATTTACGGAGGATTTAAAGAAAATTGAAGGAATAACATTGCTTGAAAAGCAACGATGGCGATGGGGAAGAGAAGAGGGCCAGTCATTGATTATCTCTGTAGGTGAGAAGCCTGAAGGTAAAACAGACATGGACTGGTACGGTGAGTGTGCTGATGAATTTGAAAAGGGGGTTCCAGATGTTCTTGACAAACGCATCGCTTAAATCTAATATTTTTCACGTTAAAACAATGGTTTGTGAGCCATTGAATGTGAACGATGGGAATGAAATAAAACATCGTTCACACGCTCGTTCACACGATAACTGCTTGAATATTCACAATATATTCGAGCAATGTGAACAAGTGAACGGCTTCTCATGCGCATACGTGAGAAGTAATTTTTATTTTCTTCTTTCTGTTTATTCTTCTACTGTTCAACCTGTATTTATTTTTTTTCTTTCCGCGTATGCGCGTATTTTATTATTCACTTGTTCACATTTAAATAAAATAAATATAAAAACAATGGCTTACCATGTGAACGACAGTGAAAACTCGTTCCCAGTTCGTTCACATCATTCACATGAGGGCTGACCAATGGAAAAGTATTTAAAATTATTAAGCCCAAAATCAATCAATTACGAAGCAGACCGTATTGATGGTGGTATCCCTTCACTGCAGGCACAGGATGTATTGCTTGCAATGAGCTATGCAAAACTGACACCGCTCCAGGACAATCTGCTGCGCTTAAAATATTTTGGAGCGAATACAAAAGCGAATATTGAATTATTCAGTTCAGTGCTGGTCAGTAGATTCGAATCTAATTTTAATGGTTATGGTGTGCCTCAGGTTTATCATCGTTCAATTTTAAAAATTGCTTTGATGGAGTTTTGTCTTGTGCCTGGTGGTTATAAACCTTCAAAACGTAATCGTGCAGTGCTTTGTGGTTTTAGTGATACTACGGTTTTTATACACATGATGAAGCGTGTAGACGAGGTTCTTGAGTTGTTTAATCTTGAGATGAAAATAGCGGAAGTTAAAATATTTACTCAAATAAGTAAATTAAGTTAAATTAGTATTTGACTTAAAAACCAATATAAGTTAATTTTTCTCATAGTGGAAAACTGTAATTAACGCTGTAGTTTCCCTCAGGTCGAAAGACCTTTAACCACCTGATCGGTGGTTTTTTTTCGTCTGTATGTCGGCTGGGATACCCGGCATACAGACATTTTTTTAACAATTGTCGGGTGGTGGTTATGACTGGAGATCGGGATCTGCACTGGCAGCAACATGAGCAACAGATTCAGCAGGCTGAACGGGCAAAGAATAAAGTGCGGTCTGGGAAGTCAAAACTGTGGGAGTTGGCATCAGCTGAGTTTCTATCAGTCAATCAGTACTGTGCAGATTGTAATAAACGCAATTATGTCAACGTTGCAGAACATGTGTTTCATATCGAATGCCCTGCAGGTGACCGCATGAAGTTCTGGGATGTGCGGAACTGGCAGTCACTTTGCAAAGATTGTTTTGTGCGTATCAGTGGTGGAGATCCGGTCAGTGTTCCTGCTCCGGTGGATGATGAAACGCTGGAATATATATATACGGTGAAGTGATGCCAAAACTTGGAAAACTGGGCAGCAGTCGCCTGCCGACACTGCAGTCCAATCATCGGACATTGCCAAAACCTGAACCGGCTTATGGTCAGGGTCGTGGTGGTAGACCGTGGCGCAGGCTGAAACAGCAGGTCCATGAACGTGATGAATGGGAATGTCAGCAGTGTGGCCGGATCACAATGGAACTTCAGTGTGATCACATCGTAAACAAGGCGCAGGGTGGCACGGATGATCTGAATAACCTGCAGTCGTTATGCACTGAGTGTCATGACAGGAAGACTCAGCAGGAAAGTAAACAGGGGATGCGCGGATGACTAAACATACGTTTGATGTTGAACAGATCCAGCCTGATGCAGTGCTGATCATTATTCGTGGTGAGTTCACTCGATTTGCATCTTTGACAGATGCACAGCAGTTTCGTGGCCATCTTGAAGAAGTTTCTGCACGAGTAGGTAAGCCGATATTCTTTTTTGATCATTCGCTGGGTATTGAACAGCTGAATGATCAAAAGTTGGCGGCTTTAGGACTTCAGCGTATTAAAGATTAAAAGAACATATAGAACTGGCACACGTTAGCCTGGTTCAATGTGGACAGCTCGGAAAGACGGCACGTTCATGTGTAAGCAAAACCATGGATGATTCTATGTCTCAGTAAGGAAGCTGAGAGTACAAAGTGGGTATAGAAAGGATTCAAGCCTTGGTGACGGCAAGCCATTAACACATCAGTTGGCCAAATTGAGTCAGTTAAATCCCTGTCGATAACGGCAGGGATTTTTAATTCGTGGAACATTTAAAGCGATTCATTTTATTAAAGTTTTCGTGGAACATTTTAATAAAATGAATAACTTGCATCATTATGGTGCAACATTTACCCAGTGGGGGGTATCAAAAAATTCAGAAATGGGTCTCAGCGGACACCGCCCCCTTATCTCACGTGTAAAAAAATTCCTGTTTTGAGCGAAAGTAAATAAACATTTTCTGAAAAATCATAAATTTAGATAAATCTGATCGGAAGTCAGGTTGGGTGGGTAAAAAGATGGCTTTGACTGACAACATGAAGGCATTCGCTCAGGCCAAAGTGCAGGGCAAGTCAAATAAAGATGCGGCTCTGGCTGCAGGCTATTCTGAGAAGTCGGCAGGGGCAAAAGGCAGTCAGCTTGCGAAAAATCCTGAGGTTATTGCCTATCTGGCTGCGCTGTTAAATCAAGGGGGAGAGGGGGCGGCCGCTTTTGAGTCTATGCCTTTGGGTGAAGCTGCAATACAAGCAGACATTAAAGAGATGGAGAGTGTAACAAACTCTTTAGAATATTTGCGATCAATTTACAAGAACTCAAGACTAGACAGAAAGGTTCGAATTGAGGCTGCTAAAGCTGCCTTACCCTACGAATTTGGTAGGGTTCAAGAGACTGGTAAGAAGGAAGGTAAAAAAGAGAAAGCGGAAGTTGCTTCAAAGCACGGCAGATTTGCAACACTTGAAAATCAGATGAGAAGTTAATATGGATTCTGCAATCTTAAACTGGACAACGGCTTGTCCAGATTGGGAGGAGCGTATTGTCAAAGGACGCTCGTTAATCCCATGCAAGCCACTCTATCAAGATGTTGCTGATGTGGCGTTAAAAGCATTTAATGCACTGAAGGTTGTAGATGTGATGGATTCCCCAGAAATGGGAGGGATAGTGCGCGATTGGGTTACTGAATTTGTTGCTGTAATTTTTGGAGCTTATAACACATCAACAAGGCGACGATTGATTAATGAGTATTTTTTGCTAATCCCCAAAAAGAATACTAAATCAACTATTGCGGCATTTATTATGCTGACAGCGTTTATCTTAAATAGTCGCCGATCTGCGGAGCTTATTATTTTAGCACCGACGAAAGAAGTAGCTGAAAACTCATTCAATCCAATTCGTGATGCAATTGAAGCCGATCCAGAGCTGAACGAGATGATGAACATCTCTGCACACACTAAAACCATTACTCATATCGGAACGAATGCAATACTTAAGGTGGTTGCAGCTGATGATAAATCTACAGGTGGTAAAAAAGCATCCTGGGTTTTAGTGGATGAGCTGCATTTATTTCAAACAATGTCGGATGCTGCTTCCATGTTTCGTGAAGCAACTGGAGGGTTGGCATCACGTACAGAAGGATGTTTGTTATGGTTGTCAACTCAATCAAAAGAGCCGCCTTGCGGGGTTTTTAAAAGCAAGCTTGATTATGCTCGAGATGTTCGTGATGGAAAAATCATTGACAAAAAGTTTTTACCTTTAATCTATGAATTCCCTCAATCAATGATTGATTCAGAGGAGTATAAAGACCCCGAAAATTTCCACATACCAAACCCCAATTATGGTGCTTCTGTTGATATTGAGCAGCTTAATGATGACTACAATAAGTCAAAGTATGCGGGTGAGGATGATGTAAAAGATTTTTTTGCAAAGCGACTCAATGTGCAAATAGGTATGAATTTGCGTGCCAATCGCTGGGCTGGGGCTGACTTTTGGGAGGAAAAAGAAAGAGCATTTGATCTTGAGTATCTCATTGGGAATTCAGAGTGCATAACTATTGGTTTTGATGGTGGTGGTCTTGATGACTTATTTAGTATGTATGTTATCGGACGCGACAAACACTACAGATCATTGTGGCGTGGTTGGTCGAGGTCGTGGCTACACCCCATCGCAATGGATCGCCGCAAAAGTAGTAAGCAACTGATGGAAGATTTTGCTAGGAAAGGTGATTTGGTAATTGTCGAGACCATCGGAGAAGATGTTAGTCAAGCTGGGGAAATTGCAAAACGTATTTTTGATACTGGGAAAATGCCAGAGCAAGGATTTGGCTTGGATCAACTTGGTATGCCATCGCTTTTAGATGGTCTGCTAGCTGCTGGAATACCACAAGAGTCTATGGTTGCTGTCCCACAAGGGTATAAATTATCAGGTTATGCAACCACTGCTGAGAGGAAATTGGCGGACGGTACGTTTATTCCCGCTGAACAAGGCTTGGTTAAGTGGGCTGTAAGCAATGCTAAGGGGAAGATGTCAGGTAATGCCTTGATGATTACTAAGCAGGAATCAGGAAAAGGGAAAATTGACCCTGTAATTGCTATGTTTAATGCAATTGCACTGATGTCTGTTAATCCAGAGGCAGCTGCGCAAAGTCTTGGGGTGTATTTTGTATGAACAGAATTAAAAGAATTCAGAGTGAAATTGATCAGTGTAAAAATGATCGGCATCACCTGGGAGCCTGCACGACATCAGGCAAATCGGATGAAGAAATCGCTCACATTGATGAGCGATTTTTTTTGGCTTGTGAAAAGTTTGAAGCGCTGAAAGCGGGGCTTGAACGTAGTAGAAAATAGGAGTTTTCAGATATGAATCAGGCTTACAGCTTGCTCACAATCAAATCTATTGATGAAGAAAAGGGGATGATTTATGGCATTGCTACAACACCTGCAACTGATCGGGTAGATGACATTGTTGAGCCACACGGTGCGAAGTTTACATTGCCAGTACCTTTTTTGTGGCAACACAATGACCAGAAACCGGTGGGGAATGTGGTACAGGCAGAAGTCAAGGCAGATGGAATCCATGTTGGAATTCAGATGGTGCTTGCAGATCAGGTTCAGTCGGCAGAACTGAAAGAACGACTTTTGCTGGCATGGGACAGTATCAAAACAGGCCTTGTTCGTGGGCTTTCTATTCGCCTACGGGGTCTTAAAGTTGCAGATATTCAGAACAGCTGGGGGCTTCATTTCTTCGAATGGGAGTGGTTGGAGCTATCTGCTGTGACTATTCCTGCGAATCAGGAGGCAACGATCACAGGTGTGAAGTCTCTTTATGCAGCGCAGGTCAGCAAATCAAACAATGACCCTGAAAACAAATCTGTGCAACAGCCTGAATCTGGGCTGCAACACACAATTCCAAAATCTGTTCAGCCGCCAAAAGTTGGTGGTGTTGAATTGATCAAAGCACCAAAATTTAAAACTACTGGAGTGAAATTCGTATGACTTTACAAGAGCATATTGACGCGGTTAAGGCGACGATCAAAGATCGTAAAAAGAAAATGTCAGATATTATGACAAAGTCTGCGGGAGCGGGTGGTACGCCTGAGGGTGAAGATGAAGCCACTATTCAGGGACTTGAAACTGAAATTAAAAACCTGGAAAGTAATCTCGGACGACTGAATATGTTGCAGTCAAGTCAGGCAGAATGGGATGAAAGTGCTGTACCTGTTGCGGGTGATACTGCTCAGAAGGGTCTGGATACAAATCAGGGTAAACCGCCTGTAGTGACGACTGAAAGCAATATTCCGAAGGGTATTGGTTTTGCAATGCTGGTGAAATCACTTGCCTTTGCTGCACACTCAAAAGGGGCAGTCACAGCAGACACTGTGCTGAAAAGCTGGAACGCGCCAGAATCTGTACAGAAAGCACTAACGCAAAAAGCCCTTATTGGAACGACGACTGATCCAGCTTTTGCGGCATCTTTGGTTGAACTGAATACTATGACGGGTGAATTTATTGAACTGCTGCGCGGTAAAACAGCGGTGGATAAAATTGCCCCGCGTATGCGCCAGGTGCCGTTCAATATCAAAGTGCCTTCGCAGACTGGTGCGTCTACCGTGGGTTGGGTCGGTGAAAAGAAAACTAAACCGGTGACAAATCCGACCTTCGGAAATATGACGCTGACTAAATCTAAAGTGGCAGGCATTGTGCTGTTGTCAGATGAATTGATTCGATTTTCTAATCCAAAAGCAGACCAGCTTGTGCTTGATGACCTGTTGAAATCTACAGCGACGTTTATTGACGGTCAGTTCTTTGACCCAAGTAAAGCTGAAGCGGAAGACAGCCCTGCATCAGTTTTACACGGTGTGACAGCGGTTACATCCACCGGCACAGATGGTGCAGCTATTGAAGCTGACCTTGCGAAAGTAATTCAGGGTGTGCTTGATGCAGGCCTGACACTTGATGGTGCTACTTGGGTAACGTCTGAAACACGTGCTGCACAGCTCAGCATTTTGCGTGATGCACTGGGTAAAAAGTACTTTGAAGGCATGAACCTGAATGGTGCTAAAGAGCTGTTGACCTTGCCTGTTGAAATTTCAGCGGCATGTACAGACAAAATCGTGCTGGTGTTGCCAGGTCAGATCCTGTTGGCAGATGATGACAGCATGGACTTTGCAATCAGCTCTGAAGCGACTATCAATATGGGAACAGACCTTGCACCTGAATGGGTGAATCTGTATCAGAATAACCTGATGGCTATCCGTGCTGAACGATTCATTCGCTGGAAAGCACGCGGAAAAGCTGCAGGTTATGTGAAGTTTGCATAACTGCCCGACAAATAAAAAGCCCCGATTATGGGGCTTTTTTTATAGGTAATGAACATGCCAAAAGTGAAATATTTAAAGGATTTGTGCTCAGGGCGTGCAGGCACTGTACGTGAACTTCGTCAGTATGAAGTCAATGTACTGTTAAAGTTGAAAGCTGTTGAACTGATTGATCTGGATGGTGGGACAGCAGCAACTGAAGCACAGGCAGCAGCAACTGAAGCACATCTTCTGGATTTGCCTGAGTCGGTTTTGCGAAATTTAAATGGTACGCCTGTGGTTGGCGATTTTGGTGATATCGCATTAAAAACCGAACAAAAGGACATTATTCCTGCACCTGCAGGGCGTAAAAACAGCAAAAAATAGGTGAAATTATGGGTCTTTTCAGCAATATATTTCGCCAGAAGTCCCTTACACCTGTTCAGGGTGGGGGCGGTTGGACACGTATATTTGAGCCGTTTATGGGGGCATGGCAGCAAAATATTGAGCTGAATAAAGAGGATCTGCTTTCATTTCATGCTGTGTTTGCCTGTATTTCAATAGTTTCAAAAGATATCGGAAAGCTGCCGCTTGAGTTGAGAAAAAAAGAAAATGGAGTCTGGGTTAAAGTAACTGATGAACAGTTCCCTTTTTTTGAAAAACCTAACCACTTTCAGACTATGCAGCAATTCCTGGAGTTTTGGGCAATATCAAAGCATACACGTGGTAACACGTATGTTTTAAAACTCAGAAATGCATTCGGCAAGATTGAACAGCTGATTGTACTGAACGCTGACAACGTTACACCGCTGATCAGTGAAGCAGGCGGAATATTTTATAAAATTGGGATAGATCGGCTGGCAGGACAGTCTGAAAGTGTGATTCTGCCAGCATCTGAAATTATTCATGACCGCTGGAACTGTTTATATCATCCACTTGTGGGAATCAGCCCTATTGTTGCCTGTGGTCTGTCGGCAAGTCAGGGTGTGGCCATTCAGAAATTCAGTGCAAAATTCTTTCAGAACAGTGGTAGACCGGGTGGAATTTTAACTGCTCCAGGGAAAATTGATGAAGCTGATGCAGCAAAAATTAAATCTGGGTGGGAAGAAAATTATTCTGGTGCGAATGTTGGGAAAACAGCAGTCATTGGAGGAGATGTTCGATATATCGCACTGAGTATGCCTGCGGCTGATGCTCAGATGATTGAGCAGCATAAGTGGTCTGCTGAAATCTGTTGTTCAGTTTTCAATGTACCCTCCTGGAAAGTGGGGATTGGCAATATTCCACAAGGTCAAAAAGTTGAAGACATGGAGCGGATCTACTTAAACAGCTGTCTTCAAAGTCCAATTGAAGCGATTGAAAACTGTCTGGATGATGCGTTTGGGCTTAAAAAACTGGGCTATGAAGTGTTTATGGACCTTTCAACTTTACTTCGCATGGATGCTATGTCGCAAATGAATTATTACGTTGCAGGGGTTAAGGGTAGCTTGCTGACTCCAAATGAGGGTCGTTTAGCATTGAATTTTAAACCGCTTGCAGGTGGTGATTCTATTTATATTCAGCAGCAGAATTATTCGCTTGAAGCGATTTCAAAGCGTGATGCAAAAGATGACCCTTTTGCAGGAAGTTCCGCAAAAAAAGGAGATGATGATGGCGCTGACGGCAAGTGATGTGGCACGTCATCTGCGTTATGACGATGAAGACATTGTGGATCAGGATCTGCAGTCTATTCTGGACAGTGCTGAGCAGGCTGTTAAAGACCATGTTCTGACAAAATATGATGCTGAAAATAAGATTCAGCAGCGGGCGATTTTGATGATGTGCGGGTACTTTGATGAGCACCGTGGTGTAAGTAAAGATACTCCTTCAAATGATGGGTTTTTGCCGCAGCCGGTGAAAGATATTCTGATGCGTTATTACACGCCATTGGTGATGTGAGGTATTTATGATTACTGCGACAGAAGCATTGGTGCGATCAACGCCAATTCCAACGCTGGCAGAGATGATGGAACTGGCAGATGAAAGAGTTAATCGTGCTGTATCTGAAAAGATAGAGAGTTGTGTAGTTCTTTTTTCAAAAAACAGATATGAGCGGGTTGATATCCGAAATTTTATAAATGCTGTTTCAGATGGAGGTTATTGCGTTACCTGTGATTTTTATAACCCTTCAGATAATTGGATAGTAGAACTTAAGTGGTGATCCAATGGATGAATTTATAACCTGGGTCAGGCTTCAGCCACAGTATAAAAATCTCATTTTTATACATGGTGAGCGTCTGTTTATAAGGCGTGACGGTATGTTTGAAGTACCTGCAATTGAGCTTGCATGGCAAGCGTGGCAGTCCTGAATGATTAACTGTAATGGATGTGAGAAAAGACGTGAATGGATCAGACAACAGCATGAGCGATCAAAGCTCAGAATGCAAAAACTGTTGCGGAAACTTAATGCATCAGCTTTTGAAAACAATGGAAAGTCAGAATCAGCTGATGGTTCAGATCATCAATCAGAACACAGAAATCATGGCTGAGTTTACAGAACGTGCTGAAGATGAAAATGATGCTCTTATACGTTCCTGTCGATCACTGGATGATTAAATATGGGCTACATAGCAAATGAACTGCGGCACAGAGTTCAGATTCAGCACTTTGTTGAACAGCGGGATGGGTTCAATAATGTAACTTCAAAAGAATGGGAAACTTATAAAACCCTCTGGGGAAAAATAAGCAGTTTTTCAGGTAAAGATCTAATAGCAGCTCAGGCTGCTGGGTCGCAGATGACAGCTCGTTTGAAATTGCGTAAACGTTCTGACATTACGACGGAAATGCGGGTTCTGCATGGTGAAGTGATCTATCAGATTGTTTCCCCGCCACAGCCTGATGACATAAACGGTAATATTTACATGACAGTGATGTTATCGGTGACTGAATAGCAGGGGTGGCAATGAGTGCAGTCAGTTTTGAGTTACAGGGTGTCGATGAGCTTACACGGAAACTGAACTCATTGTCTGATGTCAGAAAAGTTCGCAATGCAGCAAAACGGTCTTTGAGAAAAGGAACCAACATTGTAAAAGATGCTGCAAAGCAGAATGCGCTTCAGATTGATGATGAAAATACACGTGAAGCAATCTGGAAAAACATAGATTCAAGAGAGGGTCGGACAAGGTCTCTGAACTATATTGTGATGAAGATCGGTGTTCGTGGTGGTGCAGCAACCAATAAGCACAGTAAAGAAATTATTTTTAAGGAACGTCGTAAAAAAGGTGCAGCAAAACAGGTTGTCAATTCAGATAAGATTGCACTGGCGGGTGGCGATACCCGTTACTGGCGTCTGGTAGAGTTCGGATCTGTACATAATGTACCGATTCCATTTATGCGAAATGCACTTTCTAAGAACATTCAACAGGTATCAACGACATTTGTTTCTGCATTCAATGTGGAAGTGGATAAATTAATTGCAGGTGCTGTATGAATATATTGCCAGTTTTTCAGACGCTATTTGTAGATCCTGTTGTGGCTGGATTTTTGGGTCGTAAGATTTATGAAGATATTGCCCCCAAGGGCACAGAGTTTCCCTATGCGGTTTGGTCAACGACTACGGCACTGCCTGAACACAGCCTGGACTGCTCGCCTCAGATTGATCAGATCGGTTTTCAGCTGGTTGTTTATGATGTGGATGCAACACGGGCATCTGACATACGCAAAGCAATCTGCAAGGTACTTGATCCGTTGTGTACAGTGACCAGTGCACACCCGAATCATTATGAGCGTATCGGGGATACAGATATTTTTGGCCGTGGTTTTGATGCGAACTGGTGGATGGATCGGTAAAACCCAGTGAAACGAAACCATTATGCAGATATTGGAAATAAGCAAAAGTTCATATAAATATTAAGTTAACTTAGATATTTGTCTTATGTTGATTTTTTGGTCTAAGTTTGTTGACAATTTTTTATGCTGTGGTATTTTTTCCATATCTGAACAAAGATTAATTTTTGTTCATTTTATTCTTTAATACACCGTAAAGACCAATCAAATGGTCTTTTTTTGCAGATTTTGTTTATGTATGTAGTTTTATGTACATATCCATTATTCAGCAATAATTTCTAGTTATTGTTTAAGTATCTAGAACCTCAAATGGGGAAACAAATGGAAAATATTATTCGTCACTTATCAAACATGTTTGATGGAGCGGGTGTAATATTAGAAGCTCCACATAAGCAGCGTAAATATAAACGTGTTACCAATGGCTTCCGTCAAGACCAAGTAAATTTGCGTAATGACGTCCATGCTGTCGGTAATGACATTCAAAGTAAAGCACGGGAGGCCTATGGCCGCTAATAAACGGACGGCTGTTGGCGCACGTAATGGTAAAGGTGAGGAACTTCAAGTTCATCACCAAGAGTCTGATACCCCAATTGTCTATACCAATGAACTTGAAAAATTGCATTCTTTTCGACCAGATTTAGTCGATTGGGTTGTAATGATGACAACAGAAGAGGCTGTCGAAAGACGTAAGCAAACAAGCCGAACAAATAAGTTCATTTTTGCTGAGAGAATTTTAGGACAGCTTTTCGCAGGTGCAATTGGTATTTGCGGTATTATTGGTGGTGGTTATGTCGCATTAAATGGTGCACCAGGTGCAGGCGGTACAATTGCCACTGTTACCATTGGAACCTTAGCAGTTGCTTTTATTTTTAAAAAATAAATATTTTGCCTGACTAAAAACCCTGCTCCTGCAGGGTTTTTTATATTGAAAATATTAACTAAACTTTGTTTTTACCATAAAAATTAAGTAAACTTAGATTTAGCATAGAAAATTGACTTTGGAACTGAACAGAGCTAATGTAATCATGCATCAGCAAAATCTGATGCTTGGGTTGGACTCCAATTAATTTCACAAGGTCAATATTGACCGCATTCGCGGTTTTTTATTGCCTATAGCTTTCTGCACTCTGCAGATAGCGCCTGCTATGGCGGGTTGGGTAGGAGCACTTCGGTGCGCCAGAACCTTGTGACTGGTAAGTCCAATTCTACTCAATCCGCCACCCAAATTGCTTGGACTCAGTTTTGGTGGTGAACATTCCGATATCACAAGGAGTATTCATCATGAATACACGTATTTCTGCATCTCAAAATCAAGTAATCCGTTTTAAAAAAATTCCTGTTGTGACGACAGCACAGCTTGCAGAGTTCTATGGCACTGAACAGATTAATATTAAGCAAAACTTTTCTCGTAACCTTGATCGTTTCGTAGAGGGTAAACATTATTTTAAGCTGGAAGGTTTGGAGTTAAAGGAATTCAAGAACATGGTGACTAATTGTCACCATGTTCCGAAAAGGACAGCACGGTTAATTCTCTGGACAGAACGTGGTGCAGCTCGACATGCTAAAATGCTGGATACAGATCATGCATGGGATGTGTTTGAGCGTTTAGAAGACAGTTATTTTAAACAGGCTGTATCAGTTCCTCCACAACCTGCAGCTCTGCCACTGGGTCAGAACAATGTCTATCTGCCCAACAAAGTCGGCAGATTTTTTGTTGAAAATAAACAGGATGGGACTGTAATCATACGTGATGCAAATAAAGTGACTGTTGTGCGTCGCAGAGATATGGATGTGGTTAAAAAAGACTGCCAGACCATACGGCAGGAACTGGAACTGTTTTTGAGACAGATTGAAAAAATGGAAAATTCCCTCGCGGTGGATGATGAACTGTTGCCCATGATGGGCAAGCTGAACTGGCGCGGTGTCTGACAAAATATTTTACTTAAACTGAACCCTGCATTGTTGCAGGGTTTTTTTATGCCTGAAAAAAGGAGTAGTAACTCATGGCGAAAAAAGGCGTTCTCGGAAATGGTACTCAAGTATGGATTTTACATGGGACAGTACCAACTCTGACAAAAATGGCGTGTATTTCAGAGCTGGTTTTTGGCGATGACAGTGCTGCTGAAGTGGACAATACCTGTCTCGAAGAGACAGAAGTCCGAACCAATGATTATGGGCTGAGTACGCCAGGCGAAGGCAGTCTGAAAATCAACACTGACCCTAACAATGCTACACATATCACCCTGCTGGATCTCGCAGAGCGTAAAGAGCTGGTCGGAATCTATGCCGGCTGGGGTGATGGTGTCGGTGTACCGACCCTGACGGGTAGTACGGTGGATCTGCCTGAGGACCGAACCTGGTCCTGGTGTACTGCCATTTTGCGTAAAAACTCAGTCG
Organism: Acinetobacter chinensis; assembly: GCF_002165375.2. Lineage (NCBI taxonomy): Bacteria > Pseudomonadati > Pseudomonadota > Gammaproteobacteria > Moraxellales > Moraxellaceae > Acinetobacter > Acinetobacter chinensis. The sequence continues at coordinate 2,377,163 of NZ_CP032134.1, read as the reverse complement.
TTGTGGGGCTGGATGCACTGAACAATCATACGATTCCGTTCAAGCGGCAGTCAAAAGTTACAGATGAATTTAAGGTAGATCCATGATATGGCAAAACTTACATTTGGAGCTGCAAAGTCAGCAGTTGGGGTTGGTTGTTTTATTGAAAAGACCATCAAGTTCCGCGACGCAGATGGTGGGGAATTTGAGGGAGAAATTCTTGTAAAACGATTATCCCATGATGAAATAGTTACAGCAGCTGATGTCTGGGGGCTAAAGGATAAACAGTCGGTAACGATAGATCAGATTACAAAGGCTGTTATTTTTAAAGCTATTTTTTCTTCTGAAAATGAACACTTTTTTCCTACAGTGCAAAGTACAGGAGAGGTATCTTCAGAAATTGTGGATGCATTGTATCGTTTAGCTGATGAGGTTAATGATTTATCGGGAAAGGGTTGGATCTCGAAGCAGAAGATGAATTCTGGTGCGAACTCGTCATCAACGGAATCGGTGGAAGAACCATTGCAGAAGCCAGAAGAAACATGAGTCAGCCTGAGTTGAACAAATGGAGAGCCTACCGCAAAAGCAGAGGTTCTTTATTTGTTGGGCGCAGAGTGGAGCAGGGTTTTGGTAACTGGATGGCGCACTACACACGTTTTAAGGTCAAAGACCCTGAAAGCGTGGAAGCACTGTCCTTTATGCCACATGAAGACCAGCCTGAAACCAGTTTCGAGCAGGAACGTTTAAAAGCAATTAGAAAGAAATCGGCTTAGGTGGGTTTCTTTTTTAGTCAATAAGTTGCTATCTTGTTCAAAAATTCAAGTGGGAACAGGTATGGCGATTAATCCATGTAAAGAATGTGGTGGTCCAGTAAGCGATAAGGCTGAAAGTTGTCCGATGTGTGGTGCTAAACAAAAAGAAAAAACATCTTTACTGGCGTGGATTGGTTTGGTTTTATTAGTTTTATTAGGCATTGGAATGTGTGCTGATAATTCACTAAATGAAAAATCTTCACCTGCATCATCGGTTAAAACACAAACATCAGACCAGGCTGATGGTGTGTCTCTTCAGAATTGGAAGTATGAAACAATAAAAGATGAAATGCGTGGTATTGAATCTAAGTTTGCAACTGTTGTTAGCACAAATAAAGTAGATTTTGATTTTCCATATAGTGGGGGATCAAATTTAATGATTACTTTAAGAAAAAAAGGTAATGAAACTGATGTTATGGTTGCAATTTCTAAAGGGAATTTTTTATGTGGATTTAGTGGTTGTGAGGCTGCTTTTAAATTTGACAATGGTGATGTTCAGAGCATAACAATGTCAGACCCTGATAGTCATGCTCCTGACCTTATATTTGTTGCTTACGATAAAACAAAAAATAAGATTATTAAACAATTAAAAACCAGTAATAAATTGGTTGTTGAAGTTCCATTTTTTAAAGAGGGTAAAAAACAGTTTATCTTTGATGTTAGTGATTTGAAGTGGGATTAATTATTTTTCTTTAACTGTTATAAAAAACGCCCAAAGGGCGTTTTTTTATGCCTGGAGATTTTTATGAGCACTAAGCTCGGAACATTAACACTGGATTTGGTCACAAGAATTGGCAACTTTGTGGGACCAATTAAAGAAAGTGAAAAACAGGTCAAAACCAGTTTTGACAGTATGAAAAAAGATGTGATGGCTTATGGTGCTATTGCTGTATCGGGTGCAACAGCAGCAGGTGCAGCAGTATTTGTTATGGCAAAAAACTATGCAGAAGCAGCACAAGAGCTTAAAACATTTGCAGCCATTTCGAATGCGACAACACAAGAATTTCAGGCAATGTCAGCAGGTGCTGAAACTGTGGGGATCAGCCAGGAAAAACTGGGTGATCAGCTCAAAGACTTTAATGAAAAACTGGGAGAGTTTATTACCATTGGTTCAGGTGGTGCGGTTGATTTCTTTGAACAGATTGCAATAAAAACTGAAGGCAGTGCTGAGGGGGCACGTAAACTTGCGTTAGAGATGCAGAACTTATCTGGCCCAAAGGCACTTCAGTTATATGTTGATAAACTTGAGGAAGCAGGTGCTACTCAGCAGCAAATGTCTTTTTATCTGGAAAGCATGGCTTCTGATACGACCAACCTTATTCCATTACTTAAAAATGGAGGGGAGGGGTTCAAGTTCTGGTCAGATGCAGCTGAACGCTATGGCTTAATTATGGAAGATTCTGCAATTCAGAAAGCAGCTGAGTTTAAAGTTCAGCTAAAGCTATTGGATATGCAGGTTCAAGGGGCTAAAAATCAGTTCATTCAGGGGCTGATGCCTGCGCTTGTTTCTGTTGGTGATGTTATGACAGATGCAACCAAAGAAACAAATTTGATGGTGGAAGCTGGTGAAGATTTGGGAGCTGTTTTTAAGGGGGTAGCTGCAACGGGTATGGGGGTTTATGCTGTAATCAGGATGCTTTCAAATGCTATTGCAGGACTTTCATTCGATGCAATAAATGCCAAAAAAAATGTTGATTTGGCAGCTGAGGGTGGGAGTTGGGCAGACAAACTGCCCGGTGTAAAGTTTGCGCGAACTATTTTTACAGGTGCTGTAATGGCACGAGCACCAAATAGTGGTGTATCAATGGCGGCGGCTGATAATGCAAAGGTTATTGGTGATATGGGTACTTCAATCTCAACTTTATTCACTAATACCGTAAATGAAGCCACGGCAGCAATGGCGAAAATGCAAAGTGGTCAAACTGGAGTAATTAAAGGGTCGGATGAGTGGATTAAAAAACAGAATCAAGTCGCTAACTCAATAAAAGCTACAACAGATGCTTTGAAAGAACAGCAAGAGCGGGCACGGGATTCTATTTCATATGATTTCCTGGATGACTTCGCAAAGTTTGCTGAAGATTATAAACGTCAGGTCACTGAAATTGGTAAAGCGAATTTTGGGGTAGATGAGTCTGCTTACATGGCTAAAGCAAAAAGTCGCTATGAGTTCGCTGAAGAGATGTACCTTCGTCAGATCACGGAAGAAATAAACAGCTTTAAGTGGTCAGAAGAGGAGAAGTTGAAATATGCGTATGAAACACAACGAATAATGATCAATGAGTCTGGTAAATATAATACTGAGCTGAAAGAGTTGAAGCTCAAAGCGCTGGATGAGCAACATGCGATTGAACTGAGAAAAACTCAATGGCATATGCTTGAAATGCGTCAGACTTTGGAGGATTCAATAAAAGGTCTTTCTGGTGGTGCTGATGATATTTTTGCTAAAGCGACCATGACACCTAAAGAATACAGTCAGTGGTCTTTGAAAAATAATAAGGCAAATGCTCAGCTGGATCTGCAGAAAAACAGGAAATCGGTTGAGCAGAACATCATGACCAGTGATGTCTATTCGACTGATGATGAGCGTTATGAAGCATTACTGCAGGCACATGAAGAATATCTGACACAGAAAAATGCGCTGGATGTTCAGTATGATCAGCAGGTCAAAGAGCTGAATCAGAATCAGTTTGTTGCGCAGCTTGGCATGTGGGAAAACTTGCTCAGTCAGTCTCAGAACACTTTTGCTCAGTTGACGCAGTCAATTAAAGGTGCTGAGGGTGAAAGTTCGAGTGCATATAGAACCATGTTTGCTATGCAGCAGGGTTTTTCTATTGCATCTTCAACTGTCGCTGCATGGACGGCATACGCTCAGGCATTTGCTGATCCAAGTGCTATGACATTACCGCAAAAAATTGCAGGTGCAGTCAGTGTGATGTCAGCATTGGCTCCTGCATTAGCAACTGTTACCACTATTTCACTGGAGGGCATGGCACACAACGGTATAGATAATATTCCGAAGGAAGGCACCTGGTTACTGGATGGTGGGGAACGTGTACTGAATCCACAACAGAATAAGGATCTGACCAGCTATCTTGCGAATAAAAAACAGGATGGCATCAATATCACTATCAATAACAGTACAAATGCTAACGTCAGCGCTCGACAAAATGACGATGGTTCAGTCACGATTGATGTTGTGGAAAAGGCTGTTCGGCAGTCCTGGGGGCAATTGGCCAATCCTAATTCTTTTGAAAGCAAACAGTTGAAAGCCAACTTTGGAGTGAGAAGTGTTAAATGAACAGACTCGATTTATGCCCGCTGCAGGAGTCATACAGCGTGCAGTTCGGGTGTTCTGTCAGACGTGATGAACTTCCTGGAGGGTTTTCACGGTACTCGACTGTAACACCGTCGAAGCGACACAGCGTAGGTATTTCATTTGTACTGACTGAGCCTGATTTCAAGTATTTCAGAGCATTTTATTTGAACTGGCAGCGTAACCCGCTGCCTTTTTTAATGAAGTTGATTATTGAAAGCAGTGAGTACAAAGACTATGTCTGTCAGTTTGTAGCAGACAGCTTCAGTTTTAACGAGCTGAATGGAAAGCTGTTTAAAGTTTCTGCTCAGCTTGTTGTCGTGATCAGTCATGTTTCTGTGCTGACTTCAAAGATGTATCAATACTATGAGGTTGAGTCAATTCAGTCAGCTTTTACTGTTGATAACAGCATGCTGAATGAAGCAGTTAATACTGAAATTGATGCAATTAAAACAAATTTCACAGTCACAGATGCAAAGTATGTGTCTGAAATTGAATACAGAACTGAAAATTTTGGCAGTGAATCTATTGAATCAGCTTTCAAAGTTACAGATGCAAAATATATGTCTGAAATTGAATACAGAACTGAAAGTTTTGGCATTGAATCTGTTGAATCAGCTTTCAAAGTCACAGATGCAAAATACGTTCTTGAAGTTTCATACATTGAAGCTGAAAAACTTGTTGAAGCTGTTCAATCTAATTTCACTGTCACAGATGCAAAATATATTGAGGAAATATAATGAATTTTAAAGCAAAAGTTGAGGTTGGGGTTCGCTATAAATTTTTGATCAGCAATAAAAATGGCGAATTAAATTCTGAATCAGAGTGGTCAGATAACCTTTTTCTGGATGCAGGACTGGATATGATCGGCGGTCTGAATAACGCTGGAATGTCGCATTTGTGGGTTGGAACGGGTAATTCAGAACCGAAGCCAGGTGATACGACACTCCAAGCTCCACTTGCAACTACTGACAGTTTTTCAAATGAAATTACGGGTGTAAACACATCAACAGCACCATTTTATTACTATGCGCGACGTACTTATACATACGCCCTGGGAGCTGTTGTTGGGGATCTCTCAGAAACTGGGCTGGGTGATAATTTAGGAAGACTGTGCAGTCGTGCACTGATTAAAGACAGTGCGGGTGAGGCAACAACAATCACGATTTTAGACGATGAAATTCTGAGTTGCATTGTTGAATCCCGTGTCTATCCGAAAACAGGGTATGCGGGCAGTTTTAATTTACTGAATAAATTTGATGAAGTTATAAGCACACATACTGTCACTGGAAATGCAGTAATTGTGGCAAATGGTGTCGCATGGTATTTAGCGTCGGCAGGGTTTGATTATTCGCTATTGAGTGCAAAAGTAATGCAAAACACATGCAATCCATCAACGGTTTCATATCCAAATACCAGTGGTTCTGTGACTCAGAGAATGGGGCAGTCACGACCTGATTTAAGAACAGTGAAGGGTTTTTTTACACTTGCGTTGAGTGCAGGCAATGATTGGCCGCATAAAAGTTTCATGATCCCGGTTGGCGGATTATTGAGCATCACCAGTTCAGGTGCTGTAATCGGATTCAAGTATGATGTTGATCCGCCTGTTACAAAAAACAACCAGAAGTCACTGCGGTACGGTTTTGAGTTGAGCTGGGGGCGTTACACCGGAGCATAGATATGTTACCAGATTATAAATTATCCTCAGCCGCAATTTTCAGCGGCTTTTTAGTGCCCGACCGGGTCAATGATCTGATCGACTATGAATGGGGTGGACAGGACATTGCAGACACATCAAAGGGTCTGAAAGTCAAAGTTTGGAGTAGTGCGTATCAGGGCGGGGTTATCAGCATCACAGATGGTCAGATCAGTCATGATCTGCTGACTGTAGCAGATGTCACTCAGATCAGTTTTGCATTTAATCGAAACATGCGACCATTTGTCACGTATGTAGCTGCAGGCGTGGGGTGGTTGTGGTGGTATGACACAACTGTTTTATCGTATATCACTACAGAACTGGGTAATGCAGTTTCACCGCAGCTTGCGCTTGATGATCTGCGTGAGCATCAGTCTTCAAACTCAGACATCATTCTCGCGTATATACGTGACGATGTGCTGTACATGCGTCAGCAGCGGGACCGTTTTCAGATTGAATATGAGTTGGGACATGCAAAAGAACTGGTCCAGATTGGTATGACTAAAAACTACCGTTTTGCATTTGCGCTGAAAGTCATCAACGGCTTTAACACCTTTTTCGATGAAGCGATCATTTCACCGCATAATATTTCTGATGCTCGCTTCGATCATTTCAAGCTGTGTCCGCTTCAGAGTTCTTATGCAGTTGGGTTCGGCAACAGTGTGATTGCAACATCTGCAGTCTGCAATGATCTACATCGTGCAACTTTTGAGAATCTTGAAAATACAGTGACTGCAAATTTCAAACTGGATGCAGCTGACTATGATTATTTCACAGCATTTTATCGAGTCTGGCAGCATAAGCGAAAACCATTCACTGTTGATCTTGTAATAGATGAACGACCGCTCCAGCGTTACAAAGCCCATTTTGTTCCTGGTGGCATTTCAATGCAAAAGAGTGGCCGGATCTTCAGCGTCAGTACACAGCTGCACGTGCTCAATAATGATCTGAATACTGATGAAATCAGACAGCTTGCGGAGTCACGTAATGAATGAAGATATTGAAGCATTGCTCTACAGCACTCAGCCCGCTTTTCCTGTTGAGTGCATCGAAATATCACATAGTCTCTGGTCTGCACCGCTGCGTTATGTGACAAACATGGCAGATGGTGTCAGTGTGTTTCATGACAACACATACTTTAACTATGAGTACATGCAGTTACAGATCCAGCGATCTGGTGCGAGTAATGATCTTGATCAGTCGCTGACAATCACAGTCAGCGACCTGGGTACATCTGTTCCTGCTCTGATTGATCAGATTTTTGATGCTGATTCTCTTGAATATCCGAGTGTTTCATATCGAATTTACTCAAGTATTGATTTTACAAAACCGGTTCTGACGATTGAAAACCTGGGTATTACAGATCAGACATCAGATGAGCAGGGCACAACATTCAAAGCTGAAGCACAGAAACTGAATGTCAATGGCACTGGCAGACTGTTCACTATTGAGAATTTTCCGGGTTTAAAGGGGTTTTACTGATGATCCTGGATCTCTTTGAAAAACAGTACAACGTGCAGAATTATCACTGTGTTCATTTTGTGATTGAAGCAGCTCAGAAATTACTGGATCAGGATTATTCACAAAGCTTTATCGGATTGACTGCATCTCTGTCTGAAGCTGTACAGACATCACGACATACAGTGATCAGAAACAGACGTCTGAAAGAGCCGATCCATGGCTGTATTGTACTGATGACAAGCCTCACGGGTAGCAATCACGTGGGGCTTTTTTTTAACAATAAAATACTGCATCTCAACGATACCGGGGTGCAGTACATCACAATCAGAGCAATGCGCTCGCAGGTTTTGAGATTCAGATACTATGAGCCGATTACGAATTTATGAAGATCCGCTGGATGCTTCAAAGATTAATGTCATTCAGTCTGACAATGTGCTGAAAAGCTTTCTGTACTGCCGTGCAAAACATCCGCAGTCACGGATCTATAAAGGCAAGCCTTGCCCGGAAAATGACGTAACCCCGATTTGCAAGATGTCAGCACTTAAACTGCTGGATACAGATGAAAATGATGTATTTGAAGTCGTTTGTCATGCGGGAGAAGTGGCAACAATCATTGCTGTGGTTTCAGCAGTCGTATCCATTGGTACTGCAATCTGGACATATCTTGCAATGCCGGGTGCGCCAGAGCAGATTAACCGCTCTTCAAATAATGAACTGACAAACCGGGTCAATAAGCAACGACTGAATGGCCGTGTCGCTGACATTTATGGGCGTGTAAAGTCCATTCCTGATCTGATAGCACCACCGATTCTGTATTACAGAGAAGATGGCATTGAAGTTGAAGACTGTCTGATGTGTATCGGGCAGGGGCATTATGAAATTCAGGACATCAAAGATGGTGACACACTCGGGTCCACAATTGCCGGCTTTTCATCATCTGTGTATGCGCCTGGGCAGAGCCTGACAGGCGTGCCACAAATAAGAATCGGTGATGAATTTACTCAGCCGCCCTGTGTCGGAAAGAAATCATCAGCGATTACGGGTCAGTCGTTGGGACAGGCTTCTGAGTCAGTTATTGATACGGATCTTGAGGGTACGCTGATCCCGAAATACCCGAACCGGATATATTCCGCAAATGGAGGTCTGGATACGATTTTCACTGTTGGCGAGGCTGTCATTATTGATGCCGAAACCATTGGTGTAGCTGATGCATTGCTGTCAGGAAATGCAAATATTGAACTGGATGGAACGGTCACTATTGCAACTGCTCAGGATATTCATGAACCGCAGAAGTTCAGAAAAGTTCAGTTCAATACAATGCTGATTGAAGACACAATCAATGGATTTATTGATCTGGCGGGTGTTTACAGCATCAGCAGTATTGTGAAAACGGGCGCATTTGATTATGAAATTAAACTGTCAGATCAGTCAACAGTCAATCCGAACTGGTTACGCATGACTGAAGAGAACAGTGCAGCTGTTTCTGCTGTACTGACAGATAATGAAATGGCCATCGATCTTGCCGGTGAATATCCTTCAATACTGGCTGTAACACCAACGTATATTGAACTTGAAGTACCGTCGGCATTACAGCCGCAATGGGACAAGCTGCAGGGGCAGAGCATCACATCTGCAGACATTGATATTTCAAAACATAAGAGTGACTGGCAGGGCTGGTTTTATCTGAATCACAGCAATATTAAGCAGCTGATTTTCAATTTTTACTTTCCTCAAGGTATGTATTCTGTCGGCACCAATGGCAAGGTGTATGCATATAATGCAGTCTATTCGATCCAGTACCAGGAGGTTGTGAACGGATTACCGGCGGGGGCGGTTGAGTCATTCACTTATGCGGACTGGCGTGAATCTACTTCGTCATTTGGGCTTTCCAGGAAATTTGATCTGCCAAAAGCTTATGCTGAGGGTGTACGTTTCAGACTGAAAAAGGAAGTGGACGTCTATGTCAGAAAGAAAACTCAACGTGTTAATGATCTGAAAATCAAGTCAGTATATGCTTGCAGTCTGCTGCATGATTATCGTGATGCTGAAGCTACACTTATCAGATCTCAGACAGTGGCCACAGATGGTGCTTTGTCTGTCAAAGAGCGACTGTGGAACTGTATTGCGACACGCAAACTTTATACTTACAGAAGTGGTCAGCGTTCTGCTGAGCGTATTGCAACATCGAATTTTGCTGATATTGTCTGTGCGCTGACGACAGATCCGCAGGTCGGGAACCGCAGTATTGAAACACTTGATCTTGAAAATCTGTACAGCACTGCAGATGAAATTGATCAGTATTTTGGTGTGCCAATCGGATTCAATTACACATTTGATGATGCCAAAATTTCTTATGAAGAATCACTGGCCATTGTTGCCGGTGCTGTTTTCTGCGACGTGCGACGTGAATCGAACAGAGTGTATTTTGTTTTTGAGCGTCCGCAGGATTTTCCTGTTCTGTTGTTCAATCATCGGAACAAGCAGCCAGGATCTGAAAAGCGAACAGGTAAGTTTGGTGTCAGTCGTGACAATGACGGTATCAAGCTGAAATGGGTAAATCCCGCTGAAAGCTGGGCTGAATCAGAAATCAGTTTGCCGGATGACAAGATCACAAATGCAAAAAACATTGAAGTACGTGGCGTAACAAGTCGTGAGCATGCTCATCTGCTTGCACATAGAGCATGGAACAAGCTGCTGCATCAACGTCGATCATGTCAGTTTTCTGCATATCATGAAGCGGATCTGGTTACACGGAATGATCTGATCCTGGTTGCTAATGATACCCGGCCAATGGTGCTGAGTAGTGGTTCAGTCATTGAACAGGATGGACTGTATATCACACTTTCACAGCCATGCAGGCTAGGGGCCGGTGTTCATTATGTGCATTTGAATCTGCCCGGGCGGAAAGTTGATTCAATTCAGGTGACGCAGGGCAGTCATGATCGTGAACTGCTTCTCGCACGTGCGCCTGTTGCGCCGCTTGTGCTTGAATATGATGGCAATCTGAGCTGTTCACAGTACATCGTGACAACTGATTCAGATTTAAAGCGGGATCTTTTTTTAATTACTGATAAATCATCATCAAATGAGCTGACATGCATCAATTACAGTGATGCTTATTATGAAAATGATCATGATTTTGTTGTTTAGCCATTGCCCCGAAAGGGGCTTTTTTATTATCTGGAGAAAAGAGGTCATGACGGAACCGACTGCATCAAGTACAGCAACTTATGGATTGGTAACAAATTTAGCAGGGGGTGGAATGGTTTTGTATGGGGGGCTGTCTACGACAGAGTGGATGGCCGTGCTGGGTGCGTTATGTGCCATAGTTGGTCTGGTTATTCAAGCTGTTGCTGCTTATCGCAAAGATCAGCGCGATGAAGAACTGCACGATAAACGAATGCATGAGAAAGAATATGACGAATAAGGCAAGACTATTTGTAGCTGGTTCAACTATAGCCGCCGCCGTAACTGGCGGTTTTTTTATATATGGACCAAGCAATCAACAGGTGCTTTCAACAGCACAGAAAGAAGGCTTTACTGCAAAGCCGGTTATTCCGACCAAAAATGACGTGCCGACCATCGGCTTTGGTACAACGATTTATCCCGATGGTACAAAAGTAAAAATGACTGATTCTGCTGTAACGCGGGAGCAGGGCATGTATTTCTTGCGTCATTATTTGAACACTGATGCTAAAAAATTCAATAAGACAATTCAGAATATTCCGATTTATCAACATGAATATGATGCATTCATTGATTTTTCGTATCAGTTCGGGATCGGCAACTGGTCTAAATCTTCAATGCTTACAAATCTGAAAGTGGGAAAATATAAAGCAGCTTGTGATTCTCTTTTGAAATACAGGTTTTCAGGTGGTTATGACTGTTCGACACCGGGCAATAAGCGTTGTGCTGGTGTCTGGAGCCGGCAGCTTGAACGTCATCAGAAGTGCATGGGGGCGCAGTAGATGCCAATATTTTTAATTATGTGGAAATACAAAAAATGGATCGCTATTGCGGTCTTTATTTTTTTGTATCTGGGTCAGATCGCGTATACAAATCACATCGCAGGCAAGCTGAATGCAGCTGAACAAAAGTGTGCTCAGAAAATACGTGGCATCGAACAAAAGCAGCTTAAAGCCTTGGCTGATAAGCAAAATGAAGTAAATAAAGTGAGTGCAGATTATGAAACACTTAAATCAGAACAGCGTGTGCGTGTTGAAACAGTCACACGCGAAGTTCAGAAAGTTATTGAGCGCCCTGTTTATCAGCAGCATTGTTTTGATGATGACGGGGTGCAACTCATCAACTCACTTATCACCGAACCTGCCAGCAAACCTCCTTGAGCCGTGCCCGGATCTTCAAAAATTGGAGTCAGGGCAGGGTAAAGTGGCTTTGGTTTGGTCGATTGATGTGATATCTAAATACAATGACTGTAAAGCGCGACACGGTGCAATTGTAAAAGCCCTCAATTGAGGGCTTCTTATTTAAGTTATTGAATAAGAATAATTATTTTATAATGGAACTAAATAGAGTTTTGTTAAATCTGATTCAACTGTATTCATCTCTAAAACAACAATGTTCCTACTCCCTTGATTTTTTTGATAGACTTTGCTTTAGATAATTATGCATGGAAAAAGTATGGACTTTGAACAAGCAGCAGATGTTGCAATAAATAATGCAAAAAAACTATTACCGAGAGCTAAGGATTTTAGTTTGGAGGGAATAATGTTAGTTGGTTCAAATTATGAAGTGAGCTTAAGTTATCTGATTGAGGGTGAAGATCCTTTAGATAGGAGTACTCAAGATAGTGCACCTGGTTTAGGGGCATTATTAAAAATTATGGGCCGACGCAGAGAAGAAAAAGTATTTATTGTGAGCAATACTGGAGAATTTAAAGGTTTTAGAAATATTAGAAAATAATATTATTTCAATGGTTTAGGTGTAAATGAAGAAACTTATAATAGATACCAATTTGTTGATTTTATATGTTGTGGGTTCGATTGATAATGCTAAACAAATTGAAAATTCTCGACATTTAAGTGGCTTTACCGTAAAACATTACGATTTTCTTTTAGAACTTATGGAGGATTACGATGAATTTTATTTTACTCCGTACATTGCTACAGAAACCTCAAATCTCTTGCATAGAGATTTTCATGGTTGGGTTAAGACACAAGTATTTGTTTTCTTGAGAACATTGTTTACAGAAGTTTTCAAAATTATTGAAGCTATTCCTCAGCGAGATACACAGGGCTTTACTTTTGAAAGGTACGGATTAACTGACAATTCATTAATTCATCTTATTAATGACTATGTGATTCTTACAAATGATCAAGATATACCCAATGCACTTTATGGAATTAAGCCAGAAAATGTTTTGTACTATAAACTTTTGTGGGAAGTCGAGCAGAGTAAAAAATAATGGCTATGCGGAATAAGTAGTGGAATTTAGTTTTTAAGTAAAATCTCTATTTCGGAATATCATGTGTAATCTATCGTGCATCGACAAATGGAAAATAAAGCAATATTATGCTTGCTTGTTTGTCGGGTGTACGACATAATGAGTTCATAGACAGGAGATGCTGAAATGAAATTATTCCACACAAGCCCAAAAGAAATTACAAAAATTGACCGCTTTGGTACTTTTGATGATTGTTTGTTTTTTTCAGTAGAGCCTTATTCAATGTCGGTTGGCGAAGTAATCACTTATTCAATTAATGCTGAAAATATGAACTTTGTAGAAGCTTGTGATTTACATGATGATGAAATAATTGCTGAAATCGCTGAACGTTTCGAAACCGATGAAGATACAGCAGAATCATTACTTGATGGCTCTGACAGCGTTTGGAATCATGACTTTGCAGATGCAGATAATGATTGGTACATTCAAGCTAAACGTGGCGAATGTGCTAAAAAAATGGGTTTTGATGGTTGTTTAGATCAAGATGAACAAGGTGGTGTTTACATTATTCCTATGCTTGAACGTGAATCTATCTTAGTTAAGGAGTGATCAGTGGAAGTTAAAATTGATCGTAAGAAAAAATATGAAGATAAGCGTGTAAAAATGACAGTTTCATTCAATCCAGATATTGATGCTGATTTAATTACGCTTGCCAAGTCTAAGAATTTTAGCGAATGGGTTAAGCAAAAATTAAAAGAAGAATCACTTAAATAGAGGAATTCCAATAATAGACTCCACTAAATTTGAATTATTTTCGACTTAAACAGAATCATAATTTCCACACGATATTCCGTATAGCCGAAATAATGAATTATTATTTCAACCTGCGACAGAGTCGCATCAGTTTATAAGTAAGTATATGAATTTAATTTTGATATGCTTCCTTTGACATAGTAGAGCTAAAGCTTTCCGAAAACTAATGCGTGTTGGTTGTGCACTAAGTATTGTGGACTCGAACCCAGAGCATTTTTTATTTTAGTAGTATGTTTAGCGGTACTAAATATTATTAACAATAATAAAATATTATAAAACAAAAACTTGTTTTTATATTCTTGTGCACGCTGAGCGCACCATTTATCCCTTCGTTTCTTTTTTCAGTATCTATATAAAACAGACTGATTTTTCTTTTATTGCTTTTATTATCTGTCTTTTTTCGCAATCAATTTTTTCATCTGTCAGATCATAACTTTTTTACCTGTGTCATTTGTTTGCTCAGACGGTAGATATTTATTGGTAAAATATATTGTGCAAGGCAGTTTCTGCCGATTCAGTTAGCTCAGATCAACAGATGACTGCGGATTATTGTTAAAACTGTAAACTCTGATTCTCTGTCTCTGAAATCATTCAGATTGATGATATTAAATAAAAAAAATAAGGATGCAACTGAGTCTGAAAATAATGATTTGAAAGTCTGTTTTTATCAACACACAGGGATTTATTGTACTGGTTTATATGTGAAGCAGAACTGGATTATTAATTGATACTGTATGTGATTTTATCGTGCAGTAATATAACTGATTGCAGTTGTTATTTCAGTAACATAATTAAAGTTGAAATGTATAAATAAGTAACAGTGTCTTGGCAGATTAAAACTGGTGAATTATAGTGAATTTATCAGCAGACTTTGATGAAGTACTGCTATATAAGTTGGACGGATCAATGACAGCTGTTAGAGATGGATCCGTAAATTTGAACAACTCCTATAAGTGATATTCTGCTCCTCAAATGATGTTATAAACATCAATATATGGAGTATTTTATGGCACGTAGACCAAGAAGAAATCATTCAAATGATTTTAAAGCTAAGGTAGCACTTGCTGCGATTAAAGCAGAAAAAACACTTGCTGAATTGAGTGCTGAGTTTGATGTTCATCAAAACCAAATTATTGACTGGAAAAATCAATTGATCTCAGCTTCCTCGCAAGCTTTCGATCAATCAAAAGCTCCAACAGAACCACCCATCGATCTAAAAAAACTACATGCAAAAATCGGTGAGCAGGCATTAGAAATTGATTTTTTAGAAGGTGTGTTGAAGAAACTGGGCCGCTTCAACCACAAAAGTTAATCGACGACTCACTTCAGATTTCAGTATCTAAGCAAGCTAAGCTGCTGAAAGTCTCCCGTGGTTGTTATTACTATCGCCCAAAACCTGTGAGTGCATCAGATCTGAAGCTGATGCGATGTATTGATGAATTACATATGCAATATCCTTTTGCAGGCAGTCGTATGATGCGTGATTTGTTGAATCGTCAAGGACATCATATAGGACGACGTCATACACGTACTTTAATGAAGAAAATGGGTATTCAGGCGTTATATTGCAAACCAAATTTAAGCCAGGCTAATCAAGCTCACCGTAAATATCCATATCTGCTCAAAGGGTTGGCTATTCAGCGCAGTAATCAAGTGTGGTCTACGGATATAACGTATATCCCTATGGCAAAAGGCTTTGTTTATTTATGTGCTGTGATTGATTGGCATAGCCGCAAGGTACTTGCGCATAGGGTATCGATTAGTATGGAGGTGGATTTTTGTATTTCGGCTTTAAATGAAGCGATTGAAAAATATGGTCGACCTGAAATATTTAATACAGACCAAGGCAGCCAGTTTACCAGTGATGCATTTATTGATGTATTGAAATCAAATGGCATTCAAATCAGTATGGATGGTAAAGGTCGATGGGTAGATAATGTGATGGTTGAACGATTATGGCGGAGCGTTAAATATGAAGAGGTGTATCTCAAAGCTTATAGCAGTGTCACAGATGCGAAAAAGCAATTAAGTGCATATTTTGAGTTTTATAATTTGAAACGACCTCATTCGAGTCTAGACAAAATGACACCAAATGAGTTTTACTATGATCAGCTACCCCAACAAAACAAGGTGGCTTAACTAGAGCGGAATATCACTTATAAATACGCTTTTAGTTGTTCAAACAAGTGGGACCACCTCTGTTTGAGTTTAAAGCCTCCAGGTTTAACAATAGAATCAGCACTAGCCATCCAACATAAAAGCCCGCAGAAATGTGGGCTTTTTTTGTTTGATTTTAAAGCTTAAATAAAAAATATCTGTCGATTCACACAGAATAATGCGGTTAGGAACCATGTAAACAGAACAATTACATTGCCAAGAAATCTAACATTTCAGTTGTGATCAGTGCGCTGTAAGCATGCTATAACAAAGATCCACTTTTAGCTCTGGAAAGAAAAATGTCTAAATTAATACAGGTTAAGATCAGTGATCAATATAATAATATTCAGGATGTTCAGGCGTTGTTAAGAAAAATTCCTGAAAATTCAAATGCTGAGGAATGGTCACTTTTTCAAAAAATTGAACATATTATTGTGGATGGAGAAATTATTTTACCCAGTATTGAGCTTCTGTTTGAAAGCACTAAAACAGACAGTATTTATAAAGTTGTTGAGTAATTATTTTTATCTGATTCTATATATTAAGGAGGGGAATGCCTGAAAGTATTTTCAATACAGGGTTAAACCCTGATCTAAAAAAGCCCACCGAAGTGAGCAGGGGCTGAACTGTTAAATTAACTGTACATTAACATCATACTTTTTTAATTCATGGATTAAAGCCACCAGTATGTCCTGTCCGGTCTGATCTTCTGCCGTAAAAAAGCATTCTTTTCCATTATGACCTTCATAGCATTCGATCAGCTGAATCAGCCATTGGTTATCATCACTTGTGCTTTGTATTGTGATCCTGCTCGGCTGTATGGAGTCACTGATCTGACGTGGCAGTACACTGGTGATACCGAGCTGTACAGGGGCAACTGAATCTGAAGGGCTTAAAAATGTAATCACCCAGTTGCCAATTTTATTTAACTGGGTTGGATTGTCAAAACTGTCAAATTCCAGAAAATGTGATACAGACATCCGTATCTCTCCCCATAAAAAGGGAAGTATAGAAATTTTTTGATTTACTGTTGTTTAGACCAAAGAGGTGTAAATACTGACAGTGTTGAGTATTTTAGCTGCAACTGTATTTATATTAATAAATTTCAATGAACTGTTATGTTTTATTGCGCGCCTTTTAGACTTTAAATCAATGTGTGTGTATAAAAAATGTATTAATCAGGCTGTGATCAATGGATTGCTTCTTTGTTCAATGAGGAGTTGATCTGCTGATAAATCTGGTTCAGTTCAGTTGAGCTGATTCTGCTTTCCTGGAGAGAAGTGATCCATTGCATCTGACACAGTTTCAGACCACGGCGGTCTGATGTCGCCTGAATCCGTAAAATCAGCTGTTGAGCCATTAACCCACAATAAGACCGTAGCGAGTCTGTCATCAGAAGTTTGATTTCTTCAAAACTGAGTGGTTCTGGATGAATCTGTAATGCAGGGGAGTGTTCTGCATTAAGGGTACTGTTGGGTGCAGGAATATGAGGTGTTTCAGGGGGTTCGACCAGGGGCTGTATAGCGGTAGGAATCTCATTACTGTCCTGAACAGCAGGATCAGGAGAAAGCGGAATATTCTGTTTGAAATGTTCAATCAGCCCCATGTCTTTCAGTTGGTGAATCAGTTCTGGAGGTGCCAGGCGTTGTTTAAGATTGTCATTTAACAGTTTAAAGTCTTCAGTTCCAATTAACAGAAGTAATCTACGCTGACGGGCGTTCAGTTCAATATTACGGTTTTTGACAGCCGTCTGACCCAGTTCAGTTTTATGAAAATTAAACATGCCCTAATTTACTCCCCAGAATTGTAAATTAAGGCACACTATAAAGTGAGAAGATTACATGATTGTTAAAATATTAAATAAATCATGAATTTAAACTGTGATTAAGTTTGCATTTTCCAGTGCTTTGCGCAGATATGGATCAAGATCACCCTGCTTCATCAGCCACTGTACATAATCCTGAGGCAAATCCTGTACAGGAGTACCACGGTGTTTACCAAAATTGATCACACGCGGAATACGTGCATCTTCCGATGCAGCAAATAATTCTTCGATACTGTTTATTTTTAACTGGTGAACAACATGCATCAGAATATTGGCAGTCAGAATAATATCCATATCTGCCCGATGTGCTTTTTTAATCATGTCCCGCGCTTTTGCACTGCCTTTACTGATCATATAGATCAGTGCGGAAATGTTATGTGCTTCAGCATCAGGCCAGACCAGGCGTGCCAGCGCCAGTGTACAGATGGCTTTGATGGATGAGGTATCTACACCACATTTCTGAATGGCCAGAATGTCATAATCAATATTATGACCAATAATATAGGTCGTTTCTTCAGGCAGGCTGAAACTGGTGAAATGAGGCTGATCGGCTATATCAGATTCAAGGATATGGTGAACTGCCATTGCCGCGTATGAAATCGGCTCGTCCACACTGTACAGCTGGTCAAAAATCCTGCTTTTATCCAGGCTCAGTTTTCCATCTGCAATCTGAACAGGGGCATACGCAACTTCTATCGGCTGCCCGTTTAAAGTGTGGGTTTCAGTATCCAGGATAATTGCCTGCATGTTCCAACCTTGATCTCATTAAAACTGTATCCAGTTTATCATTTTAGGCAATGCTGAAACAGCTGTTTTATTATATTTCAATATACTGATGATGCTGTTTTCTGAATTTATAAAAGAAATGAAATAAAGAGCGGACTGATATTTATTTTTATGACTGGATTTTCCCGATGAATAAGATGAATTACGTGTTGTCCTTCTGTTGAAAATGGCGTAAATATTTAAGTTATGGATTTTTGAATAATAAATAAGGAAATGACATCATGAAAAAAAGTCTGTTGACGGTTTTACTGAGCAGCTCAGTACTGTTGCTGAGTGCATGTGGTGGTGGCGATGGAGATACAAGCTACGTCATTTCAAAACCAGGGGATGATATTCCGCTGAATAATATTGCAAATCCTGTGGTCACAGTTGAAGACTATACAAAAGACAGCATGACCGATGCAGCTGCGATCAGCAAGTTAATGACCTACAAAATGCTGGGTGTGGACGGTAAGGAAGTGAATGCAACAGCCCTTGTTTTTACGCCAAAAATTGCTGCTCCTGTGGGAGGATGGCCGATTGTGGTCTGGGCGCACGGTACAACGGGTGTTGCAGATAAGTGTGCTCCAAGTGCACAGGGGTTGCAGGGAACGGAAGCATTATTGAAATTACTGCTGGCACAGGGCTATGTGGTGGTAGCACCGGATTATGAAGGTCTGGGTTCTGCTGGAAATCACCCGTTCCTGAATCTGAAAAGTGAAGCATTTTCAATTACAGATGCTGTAGTTGCAACCCGAAATTACCTGAAAGCTCAGAATCTGGCGGCCAGTGATAAATGGGTCAGTATTGGACACTCACAGGGTGGACATGCTGTTCTGGGAGCTGCACAGTACGCTGCCCGAGCTCAGCTGGATTATAAAGGGACGGTTGCAATTGCACCTGCATCAAATCTGGCTTTGATATTATCCGTTGGTGAAACTCAGGCAGCACAGAAACCGCTTCCTGAACAGATTGGGATGCTGGCTCAGCTGGATACTTATACTTCTTTGATTGTTGCAGGTATGCAGGGGTATAAAACGACTGTCAGTTATTCTCAGGTTTTTCAGCCCGATACTGCAGAAATTGCTCCTGTAGCAGAAACAGAATGTGGTGGTACAGTAGGACAGGCACTGGGTAACGGGATGCTGGATTATGCGCAGGGTTCTATAGGTATGGGATCTTTAAAGGGGTACGGAAGAACTCAGAGTAAGTTTATGGAAATACCTGTGATACAGGAGTTTCTTGAAAAGGGATCACAGCCGGGTCTTGTAAAACTGAATCAGAAGGTGATTATTTATCAGGGTGAGGCAGATACAACAGTGCCATCAGCAGCTACAGATATATTGAACGGAGCAATGAAAAATAAAGGAAGTAGTGTCACCTATATTTCAAATAAAACGTGGGATCACAAGACCGTCTATACACAAAATTTCAGCAGTTTTGTTCAGGATATTGGTGGTTTATTGAATCAGTAGCAGAAACTGAATATTTGTGTTCCGATTTTTTCAGGTATGTATTCAGTGAGTTTAAAAAGATGTTTTTTTGCTGAAACTGACTGAATAAAAGAATTGTGATCAAAAAGCTCATTCTGAATCTCAGGATGAGCTTTTTTTATGTAAAACTGAGCAAAGTTCATTCCTTATTTGTATGAACTTCATGTTACAATATGCGCCAATCTTAGCACGGCTTAAAAGCCCTAATTCATAGGACCTCGCTAATGTTCGCCAATATCTCTATTTCTGAATTTGATCCAGAAATTGCTAAAGCAATTACTCAGGAAGATGCTCGTCAAGAAGCTCATATTGAGTTAATCGCATCTGAAAACTATTGCTCACCGGCAGTAATGGAAGCTCAGGGATCAAAACTCACTAACAAATATGCGGAAGGTTATCCAGGCAAACGCTATTACGGCGGTTGTGAATATGTAGACGTGATCGAGCAATTGGCGATTGACCGTGCTAAAGAATTATTCGGCGCAGATTATGCCAACGTTCAGCCACACGCTGGTTCTCAGGCAAACTCAGCAGTGTATTTAGCGCTTCTGAACCCGGGCGATACAGTACTGGGTATGAGCCTTGCTCACGGTGGTCACCTGACTCACGGTGCAAAAGTAAGCTTCTCTGGTAAAACATATAACGCAGTTCAGTACGGTTTAAACCCAGAAACTGGCGAAATTGATTACGAAGAAGTTGAGCGTTTAGCTGTAGAACACAAACCACGTATGATCGTGGCTGGTTTCTCTGCTTATAGTCAGATTGTTGACTGGCAGCGTTTCCGTGATATCGCGGACAAAGTTGGTGCATATTTATTCGTAGATATGGCGCACGTTGCAGGTCTGGTTGCTGCGGGTGTTTACCCAAGCCCAGTAAAAATTGCTGACGTAACGACAACGACGACTCATAAAACACTTCGTGGTCCACGTTCAGGTCTGATCCTGGCGAAAGCAAACGAAGAGATTGAGAAAAAACTTCAGTCTGCTGTATTCCCAGGTAACCAGGGTGGCCCATTGGTTCATGCTGTTGCCGCTAAAGCAATCTGCTTTAAAGAAGCAATGGCTCCTGAATATAAAGAATATCAGAAGCAGGTTGTTGTTAATGCTAAAGCGATGGCTGAAGTATTAATTGCACGTGGTTATGATGTTGTATCTGGCGGTACTGAAAACCACCTGTTCCTGTTGTCTTTAATCAAACAGGATGTCACTGGTAAAGAAGCTGATGCATGGTTAGGCGCTGCTCACATTACTGTGAACAAAAACTCTGTTCCTAACGACCCACGCTCTCCATTTGTGACTTCAGGTATCCGTATCGGTACACCTGCTGTGACTACACGTGGTTTCGGTGAAGCTGAAGTTCGTGACCTGGCTGGCTGGATTGCAGATATTCTGGATGCAAAAGGTGATGAAGCAGTCATCAATACTGTGAAAGCGAAAGTTGAAGCGGTATGTGCTAAATTCCCAGTTTATGCAAAATAAGACATTTTGCTGAAAACTGAAAAAGCCTCCTGATAAAGGAGGCTTTTTTTATTTTTTAAAGCTGAATTCACTGGGCTGAACGGTCGGGAAAATTCCTGGATACGGATGTTTTCCTGGGGAATAATAATTTTTCCAGATTCTCTCAGGTTCAGCGATGGACTGTTCAAAATGATGAAGTCCCTCATAAAAAGCACCCATACTGTTGTAAATCTCCTGCATATGGGTTTCTGTGCTGATGTCTGAGCTGAACATGTAGGGCTGTAAAATGCAGAACCCACGATAATCATCTGATTCAAAAAATGGAATATTCAGGCATAAGTTCATACTGCTTGTTGTAAAGTCACGAATATTCAGCGTGATTGCCTGAGTACAGAGATGTGGCAGGTAGACCTGTGTGACATAGCCTAAAGCATTGTATTCATGCTGATCTGAGTTGCTGTGCAGTTGTTTGAGTGCATGATCCACGCTATCAGGATGACTGATAAATGTATTTCCCTGTGGGAAACTGGTCGGTGTCACGGCGGTACTGCGCTGTTCAGCTGTATTGAACAGTTGCTGAAACAGATAACCTGCGAGCCTGCCTGCCTGAAAGAGTACATTGTAAAATGGACTGGCAGTTGTGGGAGAAAGATGCGGTACCAGGTAAATGGGCGTACTTTCTGAACGGATTTTATCAACCATATTGGCTGTATAAATTTTACTGCTGGTCTGAACCAAAGGACTGAACAGGAAATCGCAGACATGCTGGGCAACAAAAACCAGATGTTGATTGATCTGAGCAACCCGTAAATGACCAATATAATCCCGTGCTGTTTTATCAATAATATTATTTTTTTGCTCAGGTGGAAGCCAGCGTAAAGTTGCAGCAGACTGTTGTGCAATAATGCGCCCTAAATAGCCACTGACAAATAAAATGAAATTATGGTTTTCAGGTTTCTTTAAGAAGGCTTCAGGCATCAGTCTGTATTGCTGCCGGATTTCTCTGAGCAGTTCATCCAGACGATCCAGGCTGTCTGTTGAATAATCAAGATTGCATAGGTTGATCAGAGGCTGAAAAGTATTTTCCTTGTCCAGAGGATAGTTTTTTAAATACATTTTCTGTAAAAAATGCATTTCTTTATTATAGGCTTCAGTTTCTGCAACATGTCTGAGTAGATGACTCAAAATACGTGCTTCAATTTTCTGGCTGACTGAGGGTGTCAGCTCTTCACTGACTGAAAGATGCTGGTACAGTAACTGCAGAGGAAAGAAAGCCTGCTGATCGTCCATGACAGCATAACTGTGCAGCAGATTGTCCAGAGGAGTGGAGCATACCTGGTCAGAATTGCTGAAAATTTCAGCCTGACTGAACCAGATTTCAGGTTTTCCTGTTTTCTGACAGAAAAAAGCACCAATATAGCTTGCAATTAAAATTAAAGCATTTACCTTGGTCGGGTCTGAAGTAAAGTCTTCATTCAGTGGACCAACCTGCTTCCTGTAGGCGGTGATCATCTGATCCAGACGTTGCAGGCATTCAAAACTGCCGTCAAAATGGACAGTGAGCAGAGCAGAATGTATATAAAACTCCCGACTGTGATTCGGATTATGGAATTTACGACGTATATTTTGCATAAATTCTGTTGAGCTGATACCGTCTGTATTTATTAATGCCATCCCTGTCATTTTTATTCTCGAACAAATTTATGTATTTAAAACATACAATAAATAAATTTTTCTTTGAAGTGGGCGATACAGATATTTATTTGTAAATACAGGATTCTGTGTTAAGAATTTAAAGCATACCGATTTAATTTTTTGTTAGTGCCAGAAAATGGTTTTCTGGTACTCAGGAGTGATGTTATGGACAAACCAAATATTGTTATTTCAGAACAGGATCTGCATCGTTTGGAAACAATGCTGGAACATCAGTCCACACTGACTCCAACGATGCAGCATCTTGAAGATGAGCTGGCACGGGCAGAAGTGGTCAAGCCTGAAGATGTTCCTGGAAATGTGGTCAGCATGAATGCCCGTGTTCTGATTACGATTGCACCAGCTGAAGAACCCACTGAAATAGTACTGGTTTATCCACACGATTTTAAAGGTGAGAAAGGTCAGGTCAATGTGATTGCACCTGTGGGTGCTGCGATTCTGGGACTGGCTGAAGGACAGGAAATTGAATGGCCTCAGCCAGATGGACACCTGATGAAAGTCAGAATTGAAAAAGTGCTGTATCAGCCTGAACGTGAAGGGAATTATATTTAAGGCATAGCGGTCAGTGAGAAACTGGCAGAATACGCAAAAGGCTCTGATTTTATTAATCAGAGCCTTTTTAGTTTCAGCTGATGAATGGATCAGAAGCCCGAGGTAGTCCCTTTGGCAGGGAAATTAAACTCATGCTGTACATCCAGCTGAAAACTCTGAGCCGGCTGGAGTACTGTCTGCCAGCTGTTGATCCCAGGCTGACCATTCCAGCTGGTTTGTGAGGGTGGCAGACTGTAAGTGGATTGTGTATTGAGTTTTCCATTCTGACTCTGTGGGGATGATTCAAACAGCACCAGGTTTACAGGATAGCGATGCAGGTTTTTAACCGTGTACTGCTGTTTCTGAACCGTGGCGGACTGAGTTTTCCCAGCAGGGCTTTTCTTGTTGCTCAGATCCGTTACCTGAATCTGGATCTGATCATCGATGCCAAAGCTCATCTGCAGTGAACTTTCCGCATGGTTGTTCCAGTTCCGTTGCCCGATATAATCACCATCACGGTATAAACGCACCATACCTGATGGCCAGTTGTTACCCTGTGCAGGAATTTCAACATTGACTGTTGCCTGAGTACTTTGCTTTGGAATAGCCCAGACCGAGAGTTTTGCAGGATACTGTTCAGTACTCAGCGGCAGATAAATCAGCTGCGGACTGCTTGGAACAGAGGCTTTGGTTGACGATCTGAATTCTGTACTGAAATTTTGCTCACTGGCTTCAAACTGTGGGAAACCAGGTTCTGGATTGTCCCGTCCTGCAGCCTGCATTTTTGCTGATGCACGACCATAAGCCATTTCTGCCATAGCGACAGGTGCAGGCATCGGTCTGATGGGTTCAGGTTCGTAGTAATTGACCCACCACGGCGCTGGACTGATCTGTTCTACATAGTTCTGTGGGGTGGACGTGGAAAGAGTCAGTTTGATATTGTTCCAGTCTTCTCCCGTTTTCTGGGCAATCATTGCCATTCGGCTTAGTTTCAGCTGCTGTGTTTTAGAGTCCAGTTCAGCTTTATAAACAGGTTGCCAGCGTGCATAGGGAATCATATAGCTGATATGGATTTCACCGTTTTGTGGTGCATTGACATGAAATTTCAGGGTTCTCTGATTAAAACCATGATCGCCAATCGCGTTCAGATCCTGTTCAAGTTCATTCAGTCGCTGGGTCAGTTTTTCTTTTTTAATTTTAGCTTCATCTATCGCTATAAATGCCTGATATGCCTGCTTCTGCACTTTTCTGGCAGAACCTTTGGTAATGTTGGTGAGAAATTTATTCTGAAGTTCAGCGGACTGAATAATCGCATTCTGTGCTGAAATCTGATCACGAACCTGTTCAATTTCTGTCTTTAACTGGCTGGACTCATTGCCGGCAGGTTTGTCCAGTGCGCTGTCGGTATGTGAGACAGCATTTACATCTATACCTGAGGTCTGATACTGCAACTGATTGATATCAAAATTGGCTGCGAGTCCCTGCAGACTGACCAGCTGCTCACCAGATTTCACTTTAATGCTGCGTTCAATTTTTGCAGCGCCAGGATACAGTGTGACCTGCTGTATCGGAGCATCTGCTGTTGTCAGTGCAGACACCTGAAAACTTAAACTGAACAGCCCAAGCAGGGTTGGGAGAAAATAAGTGTTTTTCATTCTTATAGGTATCTTTGGAAAAAAATAATTATGTCTGAATTTGCTGAAAAATACAGTCTGTTTTGTGACTTTAAATGGTCTGGTGTTACCGGTTCAGTAACAAATCACTGAATAAAATATGCAACAGAATGCTGTAGTATGGGACATGATTTATTCAGATAACAGTTTGATTACCTGGTGTTTTAATTCCGATGACTCAGTTCTTTCAGTTACAGCCGTTGAATCAGATCAGTGTAAGCAGGGATGATACACTTTCGATCAAACGTAATGACCTGTCGCCCCTGGTCAACAATCAGCAGCAGCTGAACCGTTATGCTGACCATCTGATTCAGGCACAGTCCGTGTTGCTGAACGGTGTAGACCCTGCGCTTACCCAGCAGCTCAGTTCCACGATTGAATCATTGATCAGTGCTTTGGCTGATTCAAAAAAATATCTGAAAACCAGAAAGTTTCATGCTGTTCAGAAATGGCTGGGTATAGACCTTGAATATACTTCAGGGCAGATACAGTATTATAAAAACCTCGATGTTCTGCTGGATCGGGCAAATCATCTGAGTCAGAAACTTCAGATCGAGATTCAGAAGTCACAGTCCCGTTTGCAGCAACTGACGGGTTTAAGAGAGCAGATGGCAAAATATATTATGGCAGCTGAGGAGTTCCTTGAAGAATATCCATCATTTACAAAACAGCATCCACTGGATAATTTTTCAGAAAGACTGTCTCAGAAAATCTACAGTTTAAGAACTTTACAGGCGAACAATGATATTGCAATTGCTCAGATGCAGCTGTCTCAGCAGCTGTCCTTTAGCTTGCTTGACCGTTTTAAGGAAGCTCAGCAGGTCCTGATTCCTGCGTGGAAATATCATGTAAAGCACAATACGGCTTCCAGCTCGACAACTGATCTGGAAAAGCTTAATAATAGTCGTGAAAATTTAATTAAGACGCTTAAAAAATCATTAGAGAAATCTTAAGCCAAAAATTCAGTTATACATACAGGGTGAGCCATGACCGCTTCAGAACAACAGAATTTACCTGTGGAATTTTCCTCAGAAGTTATTGAAAAAAAGTTTCAGCAGATGAATCTGAAAGAACTGGGTCTGCAGGAGCAGGATTTTACAGAAGTACTGAATGCACGTAAGGAACTGGCTGAAATCAATCATTCTTCTGTGGCTGAGTATGGCAAAAATATTGCGACTAAAACATCGACTTATACTGATGAACTGCTTGATCTTGTAAAAAATAAAGATCTGGATGTCACTGGACAGAAGCTGAATGAAGTGGTTCAGGTGGCACAGCAGTTAAATACCAGCAATCTTTTGAACAAATCTAAAAATACAGGTTTTATTGGTGGTTTACTGAGTAAGTTTAAGGGGGCAAAGCAGAGTTTTGATCAGCATTTCAATACCACCAAAGAGCAGATTGATGCACTGGTGAAAGAAATTGAATCCTCTCAAAATGGGCTGAAAGCTCGTGTAGGCACACTCGATAAAATGTTTGCCGGTGTGCAGGATGAATACCGACAGCTGGGCATTTATGTTGCAGCTGGACGACTGAAGCAGGAAGAAATTCAGCAGGAAATTGTGACACTGACCACTCAGGAACAGGATCAGCAGACCAGTCAGAAAATCTATGATCTGAATCATCTGGCTAATAACCTGGAAAAACGGGTCAGTGATCTGCTTGTTCTGCAACAGTCAGCCATGCAGACACTACCAATGATCCGCATTATTCAGTCCAATAATTTAATGCTGGTCGACAAATTTTATGCCATTAAAAATATAACTTTGCCTGCATGGAAAAACCAGATCAGTCTGGCGATATCACTGCATGAACAGAAAAACAGTGTTCAGCTGGCAAACACTATTGATAATGCCACCAATGAACTGCTGAAGCGTAATGCCGATCTGCTGCACCAGAACTCAGTGGATACTGCCCGTGCCAATCAGCGTTCAGTGATTGATATTGAAACCCTTGAACATGTACAGAATACCCTCATACAGACTGTAAATGATGTGATTCAGATTCAGAAAGAGGGAATGCAGAAGCGTGAGGAAGCTTCCACACGAATTAAAGCACTGCAGAATAATTTACAGCAGATGGTCCTGGATACAGCGACTAAGTCCTGATTATGCAGTATCAACATTGAGGAGTGAAATTTGTCAGAACGACAGGTCAAAGGTCATGACAGTGAAGTCGATCAGTTACAGCAGATAGAAACTGGCGTTGCAGTGTTACAGCGACGTCAGAACAGGCTGATGGTGATGGCAGTTGCGACCAGTACACTCGCACTGATCAGTTTTGTCTCCATTTTTTTTCAGCAGGATATGGTGCTGGGGCTGTTTGGTGTTTCTGAGCAGGTTCGGCAGTTACATGTACCGTTCAGTGTCAATGCACAGTTTGAAGCGTTTCTGCATCAGCCCAATTATTTTCTGAACCTGCTTTCATGGTTTGGCTGGCTGATCCTGAAACTGATCGTGGCATTTACGGGTGCTTTTATCAGTGTTTCACTGTTAAAAAAAATCAGGTTTTTCAGAATACGTTTTCAGTCTTTTGTACTGAAATTTGTTGGCTGGCTGGTGGCATTCATTATTTTATGGTCAGGTCTGACTTATGTACAGTATGACCTCAAAGAAGATGAAGCATCTGAGTATCAGGCTTTGGTCAGTTATGATCAGAGTATTCAGCAAAGTCACATTTATCAGTATTTGCAGCGTACAGAAGATCCTGAACCGGTTAAAGACTATGTGCTTGCACAGACGGCCTTATTACATAAACCGCAGGACAGAGATGTGGCTGTTGCCTACACAGCAAAGCTGATTCAGGCAGAACGTAAAGATCCACATTTTCTGGAATATGGTCTGAAGCCTGAACAGTTATGGTCCATGCAGTATCAGCTTTATGGTCAGGCAGTCACTCCACTTGCTCAGTCTGTTGAACCACTGGTTGAGAAAGCATCTGGATGGTCCAGGGTTCTCAACTATGTACTTTATGCTCTGATTGCGGTTTTAGTATTGATCAGCGGTATTTTTTATTTCCTGTCGAGAGGGCTGAAAAAAAGATTAGTGCGGATCTCACAGAAACTTCAGTATTAATTGGTACTTAAAAGTGCCTTCTCCTGCACTATATGTGGCTCAGGAGAAGGCTGTTGTTGGTTTATTTAAGGTATTAACTCGCCTGTAACAGCAACCGTTTCAGTTCAAGTGTGGAAAAACTTTCATCCTGTATTTCACCATCCACAATATAATAAGGTGTTGGGTACTGCCCAAAACTTTGCACATATCGTGTAATTTCAGCCTGCTTATCTGCAATTTCTTTATGCTGAATGGAGCGCAGGACTTTGGAGCCATCCAGTCCCATGGCTTCAATAATCTCTTTGAGAACAGCTGTATCTGAAATGTCTTTACCATGTGTAAACAGGGCATGAAAGATCGCCTGAGTCAGCGCGTACTGATCAAAAACATTGTCCAGTGTTAAAATAGCCTGATGTGCCAGACGACTGTTCGGCATGCGTTTCATGTGTTCAATATCAATGGTCAGGTCTTCGCTGTAGGCAGCGAATTTAGCCATTTCAAGTTTACGGTTGGCTTCTTTTGAACCATAACGCTCAGTCAGATATTCGTAGACATTTATACCTTCCTGGGGAATTTCGGGGAGAACCTGTACAGGCAGCAGTTCAATTTTTGTGGCAGTTGCCTGATTCCAGTGCTGTTTGAGTTTTTCAAAAGCGACGTAACTCATGGGATATGCAATATCAAATACGAATTCAATTTTCATTATTGTGCCTCTGTTTTAATCATTCGTTCTGTTGTGCAGAATGAAATATGGACCTGGACAGTTATCTGTTGTTCAGATTCAGCATAAACCTGATCAGGCAGTGTGATGGGGAATTTTTGTGCAGTGCCAGTGGGGAAATTGATGAGTTATTTTACAGATAATGAAATTTTAAGATTCGAAGAGACAGCATTGTACTGTTTATAAGGGGATTTTATATTTTATAATTAAATTTCAGATACTTAATGATTTTTACATCGTGAATAACAGAGTGGAGCTGATATAACCTGTTTTTACTTTCGGTATGCGTGTTTTCAGATTCCCCCCGCTTTAAAATAATGAAGAAATACAGGAACAATCATTGATTATTTTGGAATAATCCTCATATATAGAGCAGAATGAAGAAATTAACTGATTGAAATTTATTTTAAAACAGTGTTTTGGGTCGTGGTTTTCAGCAGGGTGATGATTGAACTGAAAATCCGATTGTTTTTATGAAAACAAACTGTTTTATCTATTTTTTAAATCGACGTAATATATATTCAACGAAAGAATTTACTCCCTTGGAGACTGTTAGCATGTTAGATACAAATACTTCTGCTCAATTAAAAACATTACTTGAACGTCTTGAAAGCCCAATTGAAATTGTTGCTTCTTTAAATGGTTCTGAAAAATCAGACAAAATTAAAGAACTGGTGACTGAGGTTGCTGCACTTTCTGATCAGGTGACTGCACGTTTTGATGGTGAAAACGACCGTAAACCGAGCTTTGGTATTGCAAAAAAAGGTGAACAGCCACGTGTATTCTTTGCTGGTTTACCAATGGGACATGAGTTTACCTCACTGATTCTGGCTTTGTTACAGGTTTCTGGTTATGCACCAAAAGTTTCAGACGAAGTTCTGGCACAGATCAAAGGTCTGAACCTGACTGCAAACTTTGATGTATTTGTTTCATTAAGCTGCCATAACTGTCCAGATGTGGTTCAGGCATTGAACCTGATCGCAATCAATAACCCAGGTACGACTGCAACCATGATTGATGGTGCATTCTTCCAGGATGAAGTTGAAGAACGCAAAATCATGGCTGTGCCTATGGTGTTCCAGAACGGTGAGCATATTGGACAGGGTCGTATGACACTGGAAGAGATTGTGGCGAAACTGGATACAGGTGCAGCTGCTAAAGATGCTGAAAAACTCAATGCCAAAGAAGCATTTGATGTTTTAGTGATCGGTGGCGGACCTGCTGGTGCAACTTCTGCTGTCTATGCGGCACGTAAAGGTATCCGTACGGGGATCGTGGCTGAACGCTTCGGTGGTCAGGTTATGGATACGATGGACATTGAAAACTTTATTTCAGTGCAGAAAACTCAGGGATCAAAATTTGCTGCCGATATGGAAGCACATGTACGTGAGTACGGTGTGGACATTATGAACCTGCAACGTGTGAAAAACATTGTAGGTGCAGATCAGACAGCGAACGGTCTGGTTGAAGTTGAACTGGAAAACGGTGCAAAACTTGACTCTAAAACCATTATTCTGTCTACCGGTGCGCGCTGGAGAGAAATGAATGTTCCAGGTGAGAAAGAGTATAAAACCCGTGGTGTTGCATACTGCCCACACTGTGATGGTCCATTGTTCAAAGGCAAACGTGTAGCTGTTATTGGCGGTGGTAACTCAGGTGTTGAAGCTGCTATTGACCTGGCGGGTATTGTGGAACATGTAACACTGGTTGAGTTCGATACCAGACTGCGTGCTGACCAGGTGCTTCAGGATAAACTGAACAGCTTGCCAAATACCACAGTGATCATGAATGCACTGTCTACAGAAGTGGTTGGTGATGGTTCTCAGGTAACTGCACTGAAATATAAAGACCGTGCAACGGATACTGAACATACAGTTGAACTGGCAGGGATTTTTGTACAGATTGGTCTGTTGCCAAATACAGACTTCCTGAAAGAAACAGCTGTAGAACTGTCAAACCGTAATGAAATTGTGGTGAATGATCGTAACGAAACCAATGTGAAAGGTGTATTTGCCGCAGGTGACTGTACGACTGTTCCATACAAACAGATTATTATTGCATCAGGTGAAGGTGCGAAAGCAGCACTGTCTGCATTTGATTACATGATCCGTTCAGGTCAGTAAGATCATCTGAAACGAATGGAGTAAAGGAAAAGTCAGGGTTCATATCGTGGCTTTTCCGATACCTCCGGCAGTTAACAGGAATTGAGTTCTAACAGCTCAGTTCCTTTTTTTATGGGATGAGTTTTTGTTGTAAATCATGGATAAGCGCCGTGGTTTTCTGTTCAGCCTGTTGAATGGATTTTTCTAAAAGCTCCCCGCCATATTCCTGATATTCAATCGCAATTTCATGGAACTGTTGAATGCCGATAAAGTTAAAAGCTGTTTTGATACTCGGTTCCACATGATTCTGAAAAGGAGCATCTGGAGCATCAAAGTCATGCCCACCTCGGGCAGATAGGATCACCAGTGGTTTTTGCGCGTCTAGCAGTCCTGTATAAGGTTGCTGTTGATCTGCATCAAAAGCATAGGTTTTATCTTTTCTGACAATATTGTCAATATATGCTTTTAAATGTGCCGGTGGTCCAAAATTATACATAGGTACACCGATTACAATCAGATCCGCCCATTTTAATTCAGCAATCAGCTCATCACTCAGTTTTAAACGCTGTTGGGCTTTTTCTTCAGATTCAGCATAACCAAATTCTGAAACAATCCATTCTTCATCAATCAGAGGCGGAGGATTTTTTCCTACATCACGGTGTTTGACCTGGATGGATGAATCATTTTCAGCCCATGTATTTATAAACAGTTCAGTTAAACGTCTGCTGAGCGAGCCATGAGGGTTGGTTCCTGAAATTCCTGTTCTCACACTGGCATCAATTCTTAAAATATTGGTCATTTTGATGACTCATGCATTGAAGATAAGTCTGATTTTTAAACAACATCAACAGAACAACAAACGATAAAATTACACGCTATAACTGAATGAAATTCATTCATGAAGATGCTTCGGATGACCTTTCATTATTCGTTAGAGCAATTATTAGCTTTTCAGTATGTTGCTGAGCACCTAAGTTTTAAGAAAGCCGCAGATCAGTTATTTTTAACGCCGACTGCTTTGAGCCATCGGATAAAAAAGCTGGAGCAGCAGTTGAATCTACACCTGTTTGAGAGACGGACACGCTCAATCAGCCTGACACCTGAAGGGGAATATCTGCTTAAGCATGTACAGGCAGGTTTTGATCAGATCCATACGGCATTGATGCAGCTGGAACAGAACAGGCAGCGACTGTTTACCATTACAGCGACGCCTACATTTGCCAGTGAATGGATTATTCCGCATTTACCCGAATTGCAGCAACGGTTTCCTGACATCATGTTTCGGGTACACAGTAGCTATGATGTTGTGAATATGGCATCGGGCATGTATGACTTAGCCATCCGTTATGGTTCGGGTGATTATCAGGATGTCAGTATAGAGTTTCTGGCAGGAGATGAATATGTCGTGGTGGGCTGTCCTGAAATGGACTTGAGTGAACTGGACTGGCAGACTGTACCACTCATTCATTTTACCTGGGGAGATGAATATTGCCCAAACCGCGTGAACTGGCAAAAGTGGTTTGAAAAACAGGGGATGCATATTCAGGCAGGACAGCCACAGGTATTTTATACGCAGGAAAGTCATGCCATTCAGGCTGTACTGTCAGGGCAGGGGGTTGCTTTGTTAAGCCGTATTTCTGTGGCGCATTATTTAAAAAATCAGAAGATGAAAATAGTGTCCACGCATAGAGAACAGGCAATGAACTATTATCTGTTAACTTTGCCGGATGCTGATTTTATTGTAAATGAAGTGAAAAACTGGACCAGGACTGTATTTGAAAAATCATATGATTCAACTGTTTAAAGGTTTAAATAAGTGGGCATTACACAAAAAAAGTGAACATAAAAAGATCAGGCTTCGTCAGTCATGCCAATGTGGTGCAGAAATGATCGTTTAGAATTGCTTAAAAGAGCGATAATGGACGATGAGTCGTGGTAAAAAAGCATATAAAAATTACTCCAAGAACGATGGCTTTTGATTTTTCAGAATCAAGAATTCACTGGATTGCTGAAGATCCTTTTTCATCTCATACCTACAACGCGATCAATATCCTGCTGCCAGCCGGTGAATTCTGGTTTTGCCGTGTCTTCAATAAAGCCCTGCCTCTGATAACAGATGATCTGTTAAAAGAAGATGTAAAGGCGTTTATTAAACAGGAAGCCATGCATGCACGGGCACATATTCAAGGGCAGCATTTTATGCGGGAGCAGAATTATGATCTTGAGTCTGGTTTAAAAGTTGCCAATGCAATTTTTGGACAGTTGCTTGCAGATAAACCCTTCGGAATTCCGGTTGATCGGTCCAGATTTTTAGAAAATTACTGGTTAACCCTACGCGTTGGAATTATTGCGACTATTGAGCATTTCACAGGTGTCATCGGACAGTGGACGCTGGATAACAGCCATAACTGGGAAAAGTTTGATGCTGATACCGAAATGAGTGATTTATTCCGCTGGCATCTGGCTGAAGAAGTTGAACACCGCAATGTTGCTTTTGATCTGTTCCATCACCTGTTACAGAATAAACATGGTTTTTATCTGACCCGGCAGGCACTTATGGCAGTGATTTATCCGATTTTCATGTATCTGATGGTGGATATTGGACGTGGTTTAGCCCGACAGGACAGCCTGGAAGAGATGCAGAAACTGGCCAAAGCCAATGTATTTAAAATGTGGTGGGAACTGGAGAAAGTCGGTCGTAAAACAGGAAATCTGCCTACGTTTAGCTTTCTGACTAAGTCCGTCCTGCGTTGGGCTTCACCGAAGTTTCATCCTGATCATGAAGGAAATACAGAACAGGCACTGGCGGTTTTAAATAACCTGCCTCAGTATGTACAGGCTCCTCCTGTCAGATTCTCCTGATGCACTGAAATCATTGGAACAGAAAAAGCCAGAGTATTTTCTCCCCAGATTACACTCTGGCTTTTTCTCCCTTATTATTTTTTCCTTTTCTGGAATTAAGTCGCTGAACCTTAATTCCATTTTTATTTATTGTTATTATGCGCTGATTAACGTAAAACAGGGAAACTTATGTTTTGCGGTGGATTAACCAAATAAATTCAGATAATAAAATCTGTTCAGGAGTTCTTCCCTGGTTTCTTTATGTGCCGGATCTGGCAGAATACATTCAATCGGGCAGACATCCACACAGGTCTGTCGTTCATAAAAACCGACACATTCCGTACAGCGTTCAGCATCAATTTCATAGACTTTTTCGCCTTCAAAAATTGCCTGATTGGGGCATTCTGCAACACACATATCACAGTTAATGCATTGATCTGTTATCAGTAAAGCCATAAATACCTCGAAGTTTTAAACCGCCTGATAAGCCAGTGAAGTGGCCTGAATATCGGCAGTGGACTCTGGTAAATTACGAATGAGCAGGGCATAGACCATATCCACATCTGCAGGTGCTGGAATATCAACGATATAACCTGAACCTTTTGCATCAGTGATGGAGTGACCTTTTTTATCCAGTATTTCAGACAGAATAAATGTGATATTTCCTGAGGTTGTCATCAGTTCCAGTGAGTCACCGACAACAAAACGGTTTTTCACTTCGACTTTGATATAGTCGCCATTTCGCTCTAAAACTTCACCAACAAACTGTTGATGGTCAAAGCGTGAAGAACCTGTTTCATAATTCTGATATTCACTGTGTACGTGACGACGTAAAAAACCTTCGGTATAGCCACGGTTTGCCAGACCTTCCAGTTGCGTCATCAGTGCAGGGTCAAAACCTTTGCCTGCATGTGCATCATCGATTGCTTTACGATAAATCTGCGCAGTACGGGCACAGTAAAAATAGGACTTGGTGCGACCTTCAATTTTTAAGGAATGAACCCCCATTCGGGTTAAACGGTCTACATGCTGTACGGCACGTAAATCTTTGGAGTTCATGAAGTAAGTACCATGTTCGTCCTCTTCAGCAGTGAACATTTCTTCTTCATTGCGTTGTAATAAAACCGGTTCGCCAAATTGATGTTGATTTTGGGCGTGTTGCTCGTCGGCATCTTTATTGTTGCAGCAGCCTGATGCTGTCTCCAGCTGTCGGACTGGAATGACATCCCCAGATGCATCTTCTGCTGCTTCGTGAACTTTATAATCCCAGCGACATGCATTGGTGCATGCGCCTTGATTTGCATCACGTTTATTCATATAGCCTGAAAGTAAGCAACGACCGGAATAAGCCATGCAAAGTGCACCATGTACGAAAACTTCAATTTCCATATCAGGCACATTCTGCTTAATTTCTTCGATCTCTTCGAGGGATAATTCACGTGATAAAATCACACGCGTTAGCCCCATATTTTTCCAGAACTTGACTGTTGCCCAGTTGACTGCATTGGCTTGAACAGACAGGTGAATCGACACTTCAGGGAAGTGTTCGCGCACCATCATGATCAGACCAGGGTCAGACATAATCAAAGCATCGGGCTGCATCGCAACCACGGGTTCAAGATCACGGATAAAGTTTTTAAGTTTAGAGTTATGCGGTTGAATATTGACGACCACATAAAACTTTTTGCCGAAAGCATGTGCTTCGGCAATACCGATTTGTAAATTGTCATGATCAAATGCATTGTTACGAACCCGCAAGCTGTAACGCGGCTGACCTGCATAGACAGCGTCCGCGCCATAAGCAAATGCATAGCGCATATTCTTCAGCGAACCGGCAGGCGAGAGAAGTTCAGTAACGTGGGAAATGGTCATGTCGTAAAAGGCATAAAAACTTTATGGGTATTATTTTAGTGATAAAAAAAATAGATTCAACCTAGTAAAAAGCTCGGAATTACAAATGAATGATCATTGAATATTGCCAGTTGACTCATTTTAAGTTTAATATATATGGAAATGCATATATTCGTATATAGAGATGAATCAAGTTGATTTTTTTAAATGTCTGGCGGATCAAACCCGGCTCGATATTTTACTGATGATCGTGAAGCAGGGTGAACACTGTGTCTGTGATTTAACAGAAATTCTGGGGCTCAGTCAGCCAAAAATTTCACGTCATCTGGCACTGCTGCGCACTTCACAGATTTTGCAGGATCGCCGCCAGGGGCAATGGGTCTACTATCAGTTACATGATGATTTAGCCCCGTGGTGTAAAGAGATTTTACTCAGACTCTCAGAACAGGATCAGCGGTTTAACCTGGTTGAAAAAGCATGTTCTGAAAATTCAAACTGTTGTGAATAGGTAATTGAATTAAGATGAAAATTTTATTTTTATGTACAGGTAACAGCTGTCGCAGCATTCTGTCTGAAGCTTTGTTTAATGCACAGGCACCATCAGGTTTTCAGGCATGTAGCGCAGGCAGTCATCCCTCAGGACAGGTACATCCACTGACTTTGAAAACCCTGCAAAGTTTGAATATACCGACTGAGAGTTTATTCAGTAAAAATATGCAGGCGTGTGAAGCCTTTGCGCCTGAAATTGTGGTGACAGTGTGTAGCGAAGCGGCTAATGAATCGTGCCCACTTTATTTGGGTAATGCCTTGAAAGTACATTGGGGTTTGGATGATCCATCACATATGGATTTGCCGGAAGCAGAAAAATTACAGGCGTTTCATTTAACGGTTCAGCATATCCAACGTCGTTTTGATGCTTTTTTTGCACTGAATTTTGAACAATTGAATGCACAGGAATTAGCCAAAGCACTCGAAAATATTGCTTTGATTGCGTGAAGATTCACCTATGTCATTTCAGAAACTTTCTTTTTTAGATCGGAATCTTATGCTTTGGATCTTTATTGCGATGGCGATTGGTATTGCAATAGGTCTGTTTTTTCCTGAATCAGCAGAAACGCTGAATCAGATGAGTGTGGGTACGGTGAATTTACCGATTGCCATTGGTTTGA
This sequence comes from Acinetobacter chinensis, assembly GCF_002165375.2. Taxonomy (NCBI): domain Bacteria; kingdom Pseudomonadati; phylum Pseudomonadota; class Gammaproteobacteria; order Moraxellales; family Moraxellaceae; genus Acinetobacter; species Acinetobacter chinensis. The sequence goes on along the minus strand of NZ_CP032134.1, from coordinate 2,340,334 downwards.
TTTTGATGATGTATCCACCTTTAGCCAAAGTGGATTATCGAAATTTAAGCCAGGTTTTTCAGGATAAGCGAACCTTGGTTTTGTCTTTGCTACAGAACTGGTTGATTGCACCATGTCTGATGTTCGCACTCGCGATTCTGTTTTTGCAGAACTATCCTGAATATATGACAGGGCTGATTTTGATCGGCTTGGCACGTTGTATTGCAATGGTGCTGGTGTGGAATAATCTTGCCTGTGGCGATAATCAATATGTTGCAGCCTTGGTGGCATTTAACAGTATTTTCCAGATCCTGTTTTTCAGCAGTTATGCATGGCTATTTTTAACTTATTTACCGCCATTTTTTGGTGTTGAAGCGCAAGTGATCAATGTCAGTTTCTGGACAATCACCCAGGCAGTACTGATTTATCTGGGAATTCCATTCTTATTGGGCTTTTTAACCCGTTTGATTCTCGTCAAACAAAAGGGTCCGGACTGGTATCAAAACAGCTTTATTCCTAAAATCAGTCCGCTGAGTTTACTGGCATTGCTGTTTACCATTGTTGCGATGTTCAGCTTAAAAGGTGCCGATGTGGTGGCATTGCCACTCGATGTGCTGCGAATTGCCATCCCTCTGACGATTTATTTTATTGTGATGTTTTTTATCAGCTTTTTTATGAGCAAATGGATGGGCAATGACTATCCGAAAACCACTGCCATTTCATTTACTGCAGCAGGTAATAATTTTGAACTGGCACTTGCAGTAGCGATTGCAACTTTTGGTCTGGCTTCGCCTGTGGCGTTTACCACGGTGATTGGTCCTTTGGTTGAAGTGCCTGTGTTGATTGCTTTGGTGAGTGTGTCGCTTTGGTTACGTAAAAAAGTATTTAAAGAAGTGGTTAGTCAATGACATTGCCAGATATAGATTCAGTATTGTTCGAATAATGGATCGTTATTCTGAACGTCAGGAATCGACAGAGCAGTTGTCGAAGCGAGTGAATCAGAAGTCGATTTGCTGATTTACATCGAAAATCAGCACCGCTCCATATTTGTTGAAAAATTAAAAATTGATTTGTGTAGGCAGCATTTTCTTTTCGAAGATGAAAAGAAACAAAAAACTTTTGTTGGGTGAGAGGATCATCCCTTATGCCTCCATCCAAAGGCGATATCCGGGTCGCCTTGAGAGATAGAGGAGATATGCTGTAAGCGAATTTTGAATTTTTGAAAGATTAACCGATTGAATTTATGTATTGTTCAGGTTGTATGATTTATTCAATCGAAGCCTCTAACTTTTTAACAATCTGACAATGATCAATGGTGCTGTCTGAAGCGCAGGACTGGCGCAAGGCAACCAATTGCGTTTTAAAACTCTGCAATTCCAGAATCCGTGTTTCCACATGCTGAATGTGTTCTTCAATGAGTTGATCGACAATTTTACAGCCACGTTCAGGATGTTGAACCTGTTCCAGTAATGCCACAATTTCATGTAAGGTCATGTCCAAAGCACGACAGCGTTTGATGAAAATTAAACGTTTCAGGCATTCATCATCATAATATTTATAATTATTTTCAGCACGAAAGCTTGGTTGAATCAATTGTTTTTTTTCATAAAAACGAATGGTGTCGGTACTCAGTTGGGTCTTTTTTGCCAGATCGCTGATGAGATATTGTTGCATGATGAATTTCTCCAGAAATACTCAAACAAGGCTTGACCTTGGAGTTAGTCCATAGTTTTAAATAGCATAATACAGATGAATTATTAATCAAGGGGAACGCACATGGCATGTTGTGATTGCAGTCATGAACCTGCACCGAAAAAACCAAACAGTAAGTTCAGAACGGCATTGTGGATTGCATTGTTTATTAACCTTGCGATGTTCTTTGTCGAGTTGATCGGTGGTGCTTATGCACATTCATCGGCACTGTGGGCGGATTCATTAGACTTCTTTGGTGATGCTGTGAACTATGGTATTTCGCTTGCCGTACTTGGTGCGAGTTTGTACTGGCGTGCGACAGTGGCATTGCTGAAAGGCTTGACCATGGCGTTGTTTGGTTTTGTGGTCATCGGTAAATCTGCCTATGCTTATATCCAGGGAATTCCACCTGAAGCAATTACCATGGGAGCAATCGGTGTTATAGCGTTGATCGCCAATGTGGTTGCCGCAGTAGTTCTGTACGCTTTCCGCGATGGTGATTCCAACATGCAGTCTGTGTGGCTGTGCAGCCGTAATGATGCGATTGGTAATGTTGCAGTGATCCTGGCAGCGGTGGGGGTATTTGGTACAGGCAGTTTATTACCGGATATTATTGTTGCAGTGATTATGGCGACTTTAGGATTAACAGGCGGTTATCAGGTGATTAAGAAAGCTTTGCAGGAAAGAAGAGACAACCAGCCTATGTTAAATACTTAAATTTTATAAATTTAGAAAACCACCTTTACGGTGGTTTTTTTATCATCTGTTTAAAAATAAGACTTTACAGTTTAAAAATAATGGATAGAATCTGTGCCAATTAAAAATAAGTAAATAATTTTTATGAATTATTTAATTATATTGAAATAGGGGTTAAGGTGAATTTTAAAAATTATTTTATACTAGGTCTGCTGGTTTTGCTGAGTGGTTGTAGTGCCAAAGTCATTACTTACGATGTTGCAGGCAATGTCATTGGTTCATGTGAAGCGACTCAGGGTTTTATTATTGGGGCAAAAGCAGAGTGTCTTGGCCATGGAAACAGTACCGGTATTGACTATAGACAAGCGAATATTAAGACAGGTCTGCTGCCTACACCTCCAGTTCATACACAAATTCAATTAAATCAATAGGGTTATTGACACTCGTCAATATTGAAAGGAAAAATTATGAAAGTTTCAGCATTTATTGCACTGATTACAGCTGTTTTGGTGACTGGTTGTGCTTCTACAGTCACGACTTATGATTCACGTGGTCAGGTCATTGGTTCCTGCAAGGCAGAACGTGGTTTTGTGATTGGTGGCGGAGCAGGTTGTGTCGGACATGCGAATCAGGAAGGTCGTGGTAACTGAGTTTAAATTACACGATTAAGTTTAAAATAGCCGAACCGAATGTCTCGGCTATTTTTTATTGTGTTGATAGATATCTGAATATACAGCTTTGAAATTCAGTTCTCAGTCATCAATTTTCGTGTGGATTTTCAGTGAAACAGGTTCAGAATGATTTTAGAAATTTTCACCTGAAAAAACACCCGATGAGTAGCATCGGGTATTTTTCTCGGTATTTAGGTCAGTACTATTTTAATAATACATATTTAAACACTGATTATTTTTGATCAGGCAAAGCATAAGCAATAATGTAATCACCGACATCTTTAGAATGGCTTGCACCACCCGCAGAGATCACTACATATTGTTTACCAGTTTTCGGTGATTTATAAATCAACGGTGCAGCAACTGCAGCCACAGGAAGCTCAGCTTTCCAGACTTCTTTACCAGTTTTAGAGTCCAGAGCGCGTAAGTAATAATCTTGCGTACCAGCAAAGAATACTAAACCAGAAGCAGTTGACGTTGGACCACCTAAAGTTGGCATACCTAAAGGCATAGGCATGTGTGATTTAACACCTAAAGGACCAAGTTGTTCAGCTGTACCCATAGGCACTTCCCAAACCACTTTTTTAGATTTTAAATCAATCGCTGTCATCGTACCGAAAGGTGGTCGGTTACACGGGACACCCAATGCAGACTGCATGATGTCAATTTTTACACCTGCATAAGGACCTGCAAATTGTGGTCGTACAGTACCCATAAATCCAGGCACTTCATCAGTTGAAATTTTGTATTTGCCCATGTCTTCTTTACGAACTAAAGACATACGAAGTGGCATACGCATATCGTTGACGAACATTAAACCAGTCGATTCATCAATTGAAATACCACCCCAGTTCATACCACCCAATAAACTTGGCCATTCGATATAGGGTTTTTCACCTGGTGGAGTATAAAGACCTTGATAGACTGAATCTTTATAGTCAATACGGCAGTTTAACTGGTCAAATGTAGAAATCCCCCACATGTCTTTTTCACGTAAAGTGTCATTCCCAATTTGTGGCATGTCTACAGAATAAGGTTGTGTTGGAGAAAGTTTTTCACCTTCAGCTGCACCAGAAGTTGGTACTGCTTTTTCAACCACTTTAGAAACAGGATGTCCTGTACGACGGTCTAAAACAAAGATTTGTCCCATTTTTGTGGTTTGAATCAATGCTGGAACTTTTTGACCTTGTTCATTGGTCATGTCGTATAAAACGGGTTGTGAAGGTAAATCATAGTCCCAAACGTCATGATGCACGATTTGATAAGACCATACAGTTTTACCCGTAGTTGCATTGACAGCGACTACAGCTGAACCGAATTTTTCTTTCGCCCCATTTCGGTCACCGCCCCAGTAATCTGGAGGACCATTACCTGTAGGTAAATAAACCAGATTTAGATCTTTGTCATAAGTTGGAATGGTCCACATATTGGGTGTTTCAAGTGTGAAGCCTTTGCCGTTTGTAGGTTCACCTGAAAGTTCAGGATTACCAACATCCCAAGCCCAAGCCAATTTACCAGTACGCACATCATAAGCACGGACGACACCTGAAGGTTCGCCGTGAACAATATCACGTACCCAACCACCAAGAATTGCCACATGACCTGCAATTAAAGGCGTAGAAGTAGGGTGATAACGTTTACTTTGTTCAGTTGGCCCCATGTCATGTAAAACATCGACTTGACCATTGACACCAAACTCAGGACATAAAGCACCTGTTTTAGCATTTAAAGCAATTAAACGACCATCCACAGTCGAAGTTAAAATACGTTGTGGGCATGCTTTAATCCCATTCGATGCTAAATCAGCAGGAGTGAGTGAAGCATCTTTGCTTGCATCATAATAACCCACACCACGACAGGTAATATGTTCCGCTGTTTTTGCCTTAGGATCATATTTCCAGATGGCTTTACCACTATCACCATCAATTGCAGTAATGATATTGGTCGGTGTACATGAATAAAGCGTACTACCAATTTGAATTGGTGTATTTTCATCCACACCTGCTTTTAAATCACGACCTGTGTGATAAGTCCAGGCAACTTTTAAATCTTTGACATTTTCAGGGCTAATATCAGTATAAGGCGCAAAACGGGTACCATTGCCATTACGACCGAAATATTCCCAGTTATCTGAGTTTTCAGCATTTGGTTTTGCAAGGTTTGGATCTTGAACCAAATCCACTGGATTTAAAACTTTGCCATGTGGGTAAAATGCTGCAATGAGTGCAATAACACAGGCAGCGAAACCTACAAATCCAACTTGATTGGCAGCTTTCACCTTTTTACTGGTTAATGCAGGCAGACTGTGACTTGCCCATAAACTTAAAACAAATAAAACCGTTGGAATTACCAGACGTGGAATATATTGCCAGAAGTCTAGACCTTGAACTTCAGCAATCGCCCAAATCACAGTTGCAACAAATGTGATGATAGACAACCACAAACCTATGGCTTTTTTTAACGCATATAGAATCGCAATGATGATGTACGCAACACCAGCAATAACGTAATAACTTGAACCACCTAAGCTCAATAATTTTGAACCCTGGATGATGAGATATAGGGCAATGAGTGCAGTCAAGACGATAAAGAAGTATCGATAGACTTTGGACCTGGTTGCCTCTACGGGAGAGTTTTGCTCTGTGCTCATACCTTGCCTCTTGGTAAATTCGGCTTGGTTGCATAGTTCAGAAAAGAATAACGGGCATGTTATAGGGGCTGTTGAGATTTCATCAATGATTTACGTTATGTCGAGAAATGAATGAGTTCACCATTTTGAATAATGAAACTCATATTTCACGTTACGTATCATTGAAAAATACATATTGTCGCAAACATAGACGAATGCTCAACAGACTCAAATCTTATCGAATTCAATAGCTATGTAACAAAGTCATCAGGAATCAATCGCTGGGTAAGCAATTGATTCAATGAAGGGGAGAGATTTTTGTGGTTAATATTGTACCACTTTATCGCATAATGATAAAATCCATTAAAATTTAGAAAAATAGAATGACTTGTTTTTTATATTTCAATGACTTGAATGCAACAGGAGGGTTATTTAAAAAAAAGTGTGTCTAATTTTTTTATGTAATATCAAAAAAAAACTGTGTTTTAGGCTGGACTGACTGGTTTATATAAGAGAACAGGATTGATCGCACAGTTTTTATTTTTAAAAGGCAGTCTGTTATAGTTACTCGCTTTTCATCAGCTCTTTTTTAGAATGAATATGATTTGCATCGTATTTTTACTCCAAAAAATAAAAAAGATGCTGTCAGATGTGAAAAAAAATTCTAATTAAATACAGGTCTGTTTTTAGCGCAGATCAGTAAATACTTTAAACCTATAATTTTTATGTATTCAGATGTTCATGGTTTTCCAGATGAACAGGGCATCTGAAACTTGGTGTAGCAGGCAGTACTTATGTCCAAAAAGGATGAAATTATTCATACAGCATTAAAACTCTTTAATGCGTATGGATATAATGCAATTGGTGTTGATCGTATTATCAATGAGTCAGGTGTCGCGAAAATGACTTTTTATAAATACTTTTCATCCAAGGCAAAACTGATTGAAGATTGTCTGCATCAGAGAAACCTGAATCTACAGTTTGCGTTAAATGCTGCGATTGCTGAATGTGATTCCACAGATTATATCAGTCATTTACGTACAGTTTTTTACTGGTATGGTCACTGGTTTCAAATGGAAGACTTCAATGGCTGCATGTTCCAGAAGGCAATTGAAGAAGTTTCCACAATGTATCCTTCAACCCTGGAACCTGCAACGGAGTACAGGCAATGGCTGACAGCACGTATGGACAGTGCTCTGAAAGGTCTGGGTATACAGCAGTCTTTGTCACTGGCAATGGTACTGACGAGTTTACTGGATGGCATGACAATACAGGCTCAGATTAAACCAGAAACTGTGAAAATAGAGGAATACTGGGACAGGGTTTATCAGCTGATTCAGCTTGAAGCAAACGAAACAGTCTGAGTTGAATCTCAGGGCTTAAAAATAAAAAAGCGTGATTTTTAAATCACGCTTCGCTGAAAAAGTTTATTTGTTAATACAATGAACAATTCTTAAAAAGAATGTTTAAGATATTAACATGAGAAGCTTTAATCTTCTTTCTTATGGTTATTTTAATATAGACGCTACATCCTCTGAAATTTTATCCATTTTAAACAGTGATTCAGAAATAACTTCACACTGAATATTTTATTTTCTGATTATATTTAATCTTTTGAAGAAAAACAACTTTTATGAAAAAGTAAGGTCTGGTGTGTGCATCAGTTCAAATAAACCGGACTTTTGTCCGGTTTATTTGATCAGGATTACTTTTCAACAAAGGCACGTTCAATAACGTAGTCGCCAAGAACACCCATTTTAGGAGATTCTTTCAGACCATGCTGGTCAAGAAGCGCTGCAACATCATCCAGGAAAGCTGGGCTACCGCAAAGCATTGCACGGTCAGTTTCAGGGTTGAAACGTGGTAAACCAATTTTTTCAAACAGCTGACCAGATTCAATCGCAGTTGTTACACGACCTTGAGTATGGAACTCTTCACGTGTCACAGTTGGGTAATAGACTAACTTTTCTTTAGCACCAAGCTCAGAGAAAAATTCGTGATTCGGAATTTCATTTAAAATCAGATCCTGGTACGCCAGTTCTGAAATAAAGCGTGTACCATGAACCACAATAATTTTTTCAAAACGTTCATAGGTTTCTGGATCACGGATGGTAGATAAAAATGGTGCCAGACCAGTACCAGAAGACAGCAGATATAAGTTTTTACCTGGGTTAAGGTCATCCAGAACCAGTGTTCCAGTCGGTTTTTTTGAAATAAGAATATCGTCACCAACTTTAACTTTCTGTAAAATTGAAGTTAAAGGACCATCTGGAACTTTAATAGAGAAGAATTCAAGTTCTTCTTCGTAGTTTGCACTTGCAATTGAATATGCACGCATTAAAGGCTTACCGTTGACTTCCAGTCCAATCATCACAAACTGACCGTTTTTAAAACGCAGTGCAGTATCACGCGTTGTTTTAAAACTGAATAATGTGTCATTCCAGTGGTGAACGTGAGTAATCTTTTCGACGTTGAAAGCAGCCATTAAAGGTCTCAATAAATTATCAAATTAGAACAGCTTGCTATTCTAATCTAAAATCATTCTCTATAAACTGAATATATTTAATTGAGCTTATCAGAAAAAGTGATTATGTCTGAAATCAGCTTGCCAATTATTGGTTATATGAATTCTCCGTACCATGAAAAGTTTGGAATCCCGAGGCAGCCGAATCTGGTACAGGTGGAGTCCTGGATTGAAATGGTTGAGCCTTATAATGATCTGCTTGCCTTTGAAGGCATTGAGGAATTCAGTCATTTATGGCTGATCTGGCAGTTTCATGATAATAAAAATCAGCAGAGTGAGAAGTTTCGCCCGCAGGTACGTCCACCCAGACTTGGGGGGAATCAAAAAACAGGTGTATTTGCGACACGCAGTATGTACAGACCGTCACCTGTTGGGCTGTCTGTTGTTCAGTTAAAAGAAGTTAAAAAAATGGGTAAGTCTGTTCGGGTTTATGTGACAGGCAGTGATTTATTGCATGGTACGCCAGTGCTGGACATTAAACCTTATATTCAGTACTCAGATTCAATACCGCATGCAATCAGTGGTTATGCGCAGGATGAACCGGTCAGAAAGCAGGTGAGCTGGACTGAAACGGCACAGCAGCATCAACAGTATTTTCTTGAATCTCAAATGATCACCGTCCAGCTGGTCAATGAACTTGAGCAGGTGCTGGCACTGGATCCGAGACCAGCCTATCAGCAGGATTCGGAGCGTTCTTATGGACTTTGCTTTGGCGGAGTCAATGTACGTTTTACCGCAGATGATCAGTGTATTTATATAACAGCACTTGAGGAACAGCACTGAATCAGAGCCGTTCCCAATGGGCTTATTTCAGTTTCTGAGCTGAATCTATATATGTACTTGCTGTTTTGTTAAACATGGTGCATTGATTTTTAAGTTTTTCAATTTCCCATTTTATGTCTTTATCTTCAGGGTATTCCTGCAATATCTTTTGCAGCTCTGTTATTTTATCTTCAACATTATATACAGTGCCTGCGGATTCGTAGTAATCACCATAGGCATACTCTGTTCCTGTGCTGAACATAGCAGTACGGCTGTTCTGATGGGACTCATTAGACACATGAATCAGGAAGTTCGCAAGATTATTGGTTGTATACCCTTCTGGGAAATATTCATCAGGTGTATGGCTTGTCCATATTGGTAAGTAATAATTAATTTTTATAACAGGCTGATTGGTAGATACTGTTTTTTTACGCAGGCAGAATGATCCTTCAGGGAAAATAAGTCCCTGGACATTTTTTAAATGGCTGGGAGCAGGGGAGTAGCCAAGTGACTGTATATAACTTTCCCTAAGATGTAGATATGTATCAAGATAATAACTGACAGGTTTATGACATCATAGTCAGTTGTAAATTTGAGTCTTTTTAGATGCAGGTTTGAGTATGGTGTAAAAGTCCACACGGTACCATTTACTGAAATATTTAAATCTACACCGTAATGATAGCCCTGTTGTGATGCTGTTTCAGGAAGTTGATACAAACCGTCTTCTGTCAGAGCTTCTGTCTCAAAAAGCCAGGGATAATTTTCAGGTACAGTACCTACAGTTGTATATTCAAATTTACGGTATAAAGAACGACTGTTGATTGTCATCAGGCTTTTTTTAATAATATTGAGCGTAGTTGGACTTGCGTGATCAAAACTGTATTCACTCCATTCCAGGTTGGAGATGATGCTTTGCTCTGGAATTTGATCTGATCTGTTTTCAGCTGAAGCATTTTCTGATTCAGATGAGCCACCACAGGCAACAAGTATTAAAGTTGAAAAAACAGTTACCCCTAAAAATTTAATATTCATAACACCCTCAAAATTACTAATTATCGCTTGTATAAAGCAAGCGGATTTTATCTGAACTTTTTTATACGTGTAATGGTAAAAAGTTAAAAAACAATAGTTTATTTCACTTGAGAGCTTTTGAACGTGGACGCAGGGTGTGAGCTGAATATTCTTTATCTCACAGTTTATTAACTGCTGGGTTTGAGACCTGTAATGAGTGGTTGTCTCGTGATCAAATGCTATTTTTTATATTTTAAGAAATACAAGCAGTTCATAGTGGAATATGAACTGCCTGATCATCATTGAGATGGCGGGGTACCTAAGATATCGTGAATAGCTTTAGTTGCAACAGGGTTGAGGTAGTCACAGGAAGTTCCTAGTGCTTTTTCAAACTGTTCAGCGATAGCTTGCCCAGAAGAACTTTCATCTACATATTTAAATTCATCCAGGTACTTTTTATTGAGTGGGGCAGGATCAAAACGAACTCCCTTTCCTATTTTCCACACGCTGTAAAATTTATTTTCAAATTTTGCTATGCCAGGATAATAATCAACATTTCGCATTAATGGGGTAAAGTCAGTTTGATGAATATAGGGTGTATTTACCTTAATCATTTCTGGTGAAATGAAACCTTCCATTTGTCTGTGGTACTCAGGTGATGCACCTTCAGCATAATCATACCAGATATTCTGGGCAGCATTTTGATCATTATAGAGTTGAAGCTCCCATGTATCCTGATTTTGAGTAGTCTTCTGAAGCTGAAGGCAAGTCGCACCATTTGGAAATTTTTTACCTTTAAATTGTTCCAGTGTTGCAAGTACTTTGATGTTGTGATTATAAAGCTGATCAGTATTGGGGACATTTCTTTGATTTACAGCAATATAAGGTTCAATACTTTCAAGAATATCCTGATTGGAAATATTCAGCAGTTTATATTCAGATTTGATTTCCAGCTGATTGATATTGATAGGTGAATTAGGTTTCAGTAACCATTCGGTATTAGTAACTGTAATATTTCCTGCAAGGGTTCCGTCGGTTTTATCAACAGTTCCATTTGAATATATCGAGTCCAGGGTGGAATGTATCAAATTTTTCCCAATGCCTGCTAATTCGGGATTGTATGATTTTACGTAAAGTTTACCATCTTTGATGGTAAATGTTTGCGAGCTGTATTCTGCATATATCTCACTGTCATTTGGATCTGTTTGGTTTCCGGGAATCCTAAATTTTGTCCATTGTTCTGTTTTAGGTGTGGTTGGCTGAGGGGCAGAACCACTATCATTTTTATCATCATCACTACATGCACTCAGTAAAAACAGTGAAGATAATGTAAGAGCTAAACATTTTTTTGTGATCATTAGTACATCTTTTTGTTATTTTGTGATCAATTTATCATTATTTTTCTTTAATACAAAGAAATTCAAATCTGCTTACATTCTTCTTATTTTATTTATCAGTCAGAAATATCTGTAAGTGACAGAGAGTTAATGCATTTCTGCTATACTGGTGGTGTCTTTTGGGGAAATAAAAATGCAATTCAATTTTGAAATTGATACGACCTGGTGTCTCGACCAGTTATTAAAAGATGGCAAAATTACTGAACGGGAAAAAATGAGGGTACAGACCACGCATCGACAGCGTGATCAGCTGAAGTGGCACCCTTTACAATGGATTTCAAATTTCAGTCTGGTGGACCAGAGTCATCCGCAAAGTACTTTAACCCTGAACCGTTTATGTCAGTGGCTGGCAGAAAAATCAGAATTGCCTTTTTATATTATTGATCCACTAAAGGCCGATGTGCAGGCGCTGACAGCTGTAATGTCACAGGAGTTTGCTGTCAGAAACCGAATTCTTGCTGTGGAAATTCAGACAGATACCATTTTAATTGCGACAGATCAGCCTTATGTGACTGAGTGGGTATCCAATCTGGAAAGAAGCCTGTTGCCGCGTAAAATAAAGCGTGTTCTGCTCAATCCGGAACAGTTACAGCGTTATCTGGTGGAGTATTATCAGGTCAGTCGCGCTGTACATTCATCACAGAAATCAAATGCTTATGATCGTGAAAACAAAGGCGTAGAGGCATTGTTACAGCTGGGGGATACACAGAACCCTGATGCCAATGATCAGCATATTGTTAAACTGGTGGACTGGGTTTTACAGTTTGCATTTGAACAGGGTGCCAGTGATATTCATCTTGAACCTCGCAAAGATACAGGTAAAGTACGTTTCAGAATTGATGGTGTACTGCACACCATTTACAACATGCCGGCAAATACACTGACCGCGGTGATTTCCCGGATTAAAATTCTGGGACGTATGAATGTCGCTGAAAAACGTAAACCGCAGGATGGTCGCTTAAAGACCCGAACACCTAAAGGGCAGGAAACAGAGCTTCGTCTTTCAACCTTACCTACTGCTTTTGGTGAAAAACTGGTGATGCGTATTTTTGACCCGGAAGTACTGGTCAGAAGTTTTCAGCAGCTCGGTTTTGAAGGTGGGCTGCTTGAGAGCTGGCAGACACTGACAGCGCACAGTCACGGTATTATTCTGGTGACAGGTCCGACAGGGTCTGGTAAAACGACGACTCTTTATTCATCACTGAAACAGCTGGCAACAGATGAAGTCAATGTCTGTACGATTGAAGACCCGATTGAAATGCTCGAACCGAGTTTTAACCAGATGCAGGTCAATCAGGGCATTGAACTCGGATTTGCAGATGGTGTCAGGGCACTGATGCGTCAGGACCCTGATATTATTATGGTGGGGGAAATACGTGACCAGGATACTGCAAATATGGCCATTCAGGCAGCTTTGACGGGTCATCTGGTCTTATCAACATTGCACACCAACGATGCTCCTTCCAGTCTGACCCGACTTCATGATCTGGGGGTGCAGCCATTTTTAACTGCTGCAACCATTCTGGGGGTACTGGCACAGCGGCTGGTCAGACGCTTATGCCCACAGTGCAAACAGGAAACTTTTCTGAATGATCAGGAATGGGATCACCTGACGTATGACTATGCCATAGAAAAACCCGAGTTTGTCTTTAAGGCAACAGGATGCGAGGCGTGTCGCCATACTGGGTATAAAGGTCGTGTCGGTATTTATGAGTTTATGCCTGTCAGCCTGGAGTCCAAACAGATGATCGGTGCAAATGCAAATCTGACGCAGCTGCGTGAGCAGGCAAAGAAAGAAGGAATTGAGCCTTTAAGAATTGCAGGTGCACGCAAGGTGGTGGAAGGGATGACGACCCTTGAGGAAGTTCTGCGGGTTGTGCCATTGAGCTGAAATGCTTCATCTTAAGATTCACCTCATGTTTGTTTGATTTAATGACTGCATCAGATAACTGAACAAGTCGATGAGGAAGAAGAAATGAACGTATTTTCGAAAGCTTTAATGGTTGCGGGTATTGTAGGCAGCACCACATTTGCAATGGCGAACACTCCTGTCAATCAGGCAGCAGTTGCTGCTCAAGCTGTGCCGACTACGGTTAAACATGCACTGACACTTAAAGATGATTCACCGGTACAATTGAAAGGTTATGTCGTTAAAGCTATCGGTGATGAAAAATATCAGTTCCGTGACAGTACTGGGACTATTACCGTAGATATTGATGATGAGCTATGGAAAGGTAAGCCTGTTTCTGCAAGAACGCCTGTGACCATTACTGGTGAGGTGGATATTGATTATAAACCTGCAAAGCGCGTTGAAATTGATGTGGATGCTGTACAGTTCTGATCGAGCTATGGATTAATATTAACTGATCTTAGTATGAACCTGAAAAAACCATATGAGTCGTCATATGGTTTTTTTGATTCAGCAGGTTTTTCAGGGCATGATAAAAGCTGTACCTGACAGATGGGTAAAATAAAATGCGGATATTACTGGCAGAAGACGATGTTTCTCAGGCAGAAAGTATAAAAACCTGGCTGGAAATGGATGGTTATCATCTGGACTGGGTGGAGCGAGGTGATCATGCCATACATGCGCTGGCTCAGCATGAATATGATTGTGTCCTGCTTGACCGTGGTTTACCTGTTGCCAGTGGTGATGAAATTCTGAAAAAACTGCGTAAGGATCATCCTGAAACACCGGTTATTTTTCTGACTGCCCGTGATGCAGTGCAGGATCGGGTGGAAGGACTGGATATGGGGGCAAATGATTATCTGGTGAAGCCTTTCAGTCTGGAGGAACTGTCTGCACGGGTACGGACTCAGCTCAGACAGCGTCAGCAGACTGTTTCCGATCAGATTTCTTTTGGAGATATTGTATTGAATCCGGTGGCTAAATCCGTTCATCTGAATGGTCAGCCTGTGAATCTGACTGCCCGAGAATTTCAGCTTCTGCATAAGCTGATGCTGCGCCCAGAACATATTGTGACTCGCGAACAGCTGGAGGAGTCTTTATATGCCTGGGGTGATGAAATAGAAAGTAATGCTATCGAAGTCTTTATTTACCAGTTGCGTAAAAAGATAGGCAGTCATTATATAAAAACAGTCAGAGGACTCGGTTATAAAATGAATCTGCAGAAGGACTGAGTCATGGATGCCATCAAAAAGGTGTCACTGCAAAAAAAACTGGTCAGCACATCCATGCTGAGTTCAGTCGTGGCGGGTATGATTGCATTCATCTTACTGCTTGGCATTTCGGTTTATCAGACCATGAGTGTGCAGGATGAGATCATGGATGAGATATCGGACATGTTGCTGATTTCTGATCTGACCAGTGTTGCAGGCTCGGGTACTCAGCTGGATGAACTGAGTGATGAATTTGATATCCAGTATCAGTTACAGAGTCAGAACCAGGTTTTGACACATTCCATGAATTACGTACCACGCCAGAATACTCAGCCGTATGACAATGAATACTCTTTTGAATGGTTTGATGGTCAGTTATGGCGTGTTTATCAGACAGCTGATGAGAGTACGCAGCTGACGGTCATTGCTTATCAGCCTTTAAAAGTCCGTTTTAAGACATTTGTCAGTACGCTGCTGGGATATGCGGGTATTTTGCTGTTTTTATGGTTTTTGCAGTGGTTGATTGTGCATTATGCCATTGCCCGTCAGTTCAGACCTTTAAAGGATTTATCTGAAAAAATAGCAGAAAAAAGTGCAGATGATTTAAGTCCAATCGTACAGCAAACCCCTCAGCTGCTTGAAATAGAGCCTATTGTTCAGCAACTGAACCGGTTGCTTTCCCGTCTTGAGCAGGCACTGGTTTCAGAACAGCGTTTTACCGCAGATGCTTCGCATGAACTGCGTTCGCCACTTTCGGCTATTCAGATGCGTTTGCAGGTACTGAAACGTAAATTTCCTGAGCTGAGTTCAGAACTTGCCGTGGTACAACAGGATGTAGACCGTGGGACAAAGGTGCTGGAAAATTTATTGCTGCTTGCAAGACTTGATCCTGAAGCTGCTGATCAGTTAGCTAAAGCCCGTCATAATCTGAAACAGATAGTGGATGATGCACTGGGCACAATCGAACCTGGACTGAAAGAGAAGTCTTTAAGGTTGGACAGTGATCTTGAGGATGTTGATTTTTACTGTAACCGCGAACTGATCTTCAGCTGTATCCGTAATCTGCTGGATAATGCTGTTCGTTACAGCCCTGAGAGAGGAGAGGTCAGTATTTCGCTTCGGGCACTGAACAAAGGCGCTGTATTGACTGTTGCCAACAGGAGTCCAGGGCTGCAGGCAGATCTGAGCAGGCTTGGAGAGCGGTTTTATCGGGTACTGGGTACAAAAACTCAAGGTTCAGGACTGGGGCTGTCCATCTGTAAGAAAATTCTGGAACTGCATTACAGTCAGCTGTTCTTCGAAGCATCAGCTCCCGATGGTTTCAAAGTCCGAATTGATTTTTCTGAACATCCATAAACTGAAGAAAGATCTGAGCCTGTCATGATCATGAAAGATGGAATGTTTACAGTTATAAAGACAGCATGCAAAAACTAAAAAAGCAGTATGCGCTGATTCATACTGCCTGTTCCCACGTTTATTATTCTGTATGTATTTATTATTTTGTGAGTATGAGTCGGTTATTACGTGTCAGACGAAGGCGGTATTCTTCCCCTGCATGCATGATCCGTATTTCACGCCCTAGAGCAAAAAGGTTGTTGGAATGCAGCATTGGCAGTGAATGTGCGGTTTCATTGTTACGTGTAAATAAGCTGAAAGGTGCGTTCATGTCCGTTGACTCCGTGGTGTATAGTGAACGATTTAAATGATAATCATTATCGAATAGACCTGTCAATGCAAATTTTCATATTTTATAAAAAACACTGAACTGGTTACACTCAGTCATATTTCAGGGAGATGAATGATGTCCAAACCCAATATCCATGTTGCTGTTGCGATACTTCTGCACCGTAATAAAGTACTCGTGGGCTGGCGTCAGGCTGAACAGCATCAGGGCAATAAATATGAATTTCCTGGTGGGAAAGTTGAACAGGGTGAGACACCACTCGAAGCCTGCCGTCGGGAAGTGTATGAAGAAGTGGGTGTGGGGATCAGTTCGTGGAATGATTTTGATTTTATCCGTCACGAATATGATGATGTCATAGTCAATCTGCATCTGTTTCATGCAGCAGTACCCGATGAGCTGTTAAATGAAATTCAGCAGCCCTGGACCTGGTACAGCAGAGAGGAACTGACTGAACTGAATTTTCCGAGTGCAAATAAAAGTATTGTGTCCCGACTGGCGTGGAAGCATCAAATCCGAATTTCTGAACAGCTGGAAGTCTGTCAGCAACTGGAAAATGATCAGCTGCTGTACTGGCGTAACGATGTGACTGCAGAAAGTCTGAAACAGCTTGCAGAGCTGAACATCGAAGAGCTGCCAAAACTGATTGTGAATATGGAGCTCTGGAAAAAACTGAACACTGTTCAGCAACAGAGCATTTCAGCGGTTCACTTAAAACAGCAGCAGTTGATGGCATTAAAAAAAGGCGAACTGAAAGCAGGGAAGCGGTACATTGCTGCCTGTCATGATCTGATTTCAATGAAACATGCACAGTACATCGGTTGCGATGCGGTTCTGCTGAGTCCTGTATGCAGAACAGCGACTCATCCTGATGCTGTCCCTCTAGGCTGGTCTCTTTTCAAAGAATATGCAACACAGGTGGATATACCGGTTTTTGCACTTGGAGGCATCAGTCACAATGATCTGATACAGGTGCAGCAGTCAGGTGGTTATGGTATTGCGGGAATCAGCACATTTAACTGAGTCTCGTGTATTGGGGTGATGCTGTCAGAGTGATTTCAGGGCAGTCTGAGCCTGAAGGATAGTTGCAGTTTTTTTCTGCATCTGTCCTGCTTTTAAAATACTCAGCCATAACTGTTTTTTCATGGCATCAGTCTGAGCATAACTTAAACCACGTTTTGCCAGTGATTCGGCATTTGCAGGTTGCTGTTTACGGTTTGCAATCATGGCAAGGTATAAAAATGGTTCGGGAGACTGAGGTGCCAGACGCTGTGCATGCAGTGCAGCCGTTTCAGCTGCACTCCATTGTTCTTTGGCATATGCTGTATTTACCTGCTGCATGAGCTGTCTGAAAGCAGGTAGGTTATGTCCGTCATCAAATTTCTGGCTGGACTTCTGTTCAGGAACGACAACCTTTAACTGCTTACGGATAATTTCTTCCTGGTCATAAGGTTTTATGACAACGCCTGATGGTGTATGGATTTCGGCAGGTTTTTCAGGCAGAGGTCTGACCTTTTTTTCAGGCTGTTCAGGAGTCGGCAGGCTTTGACAGCCTGCTAACAGTAAACATCCAAGAACAAATGCAGGTTTAATATACGCAACCTTTTTCAGCATCATGGAACACTTAACCTTCAGTTGTTATAAGATCCGCTGGAAATCACACGGTTGTCGCTGTTTGACAGTTCGCGTCCCATATCAGCTTCACTTTCACGGATATAGTTTTCTATTCTATCTTCCTGCTGTGCAGGCGGCTGAGTGGATTCAGTATCGGGATTGTAAACAGGTTCCACCTGATAATGAGGCAGACCGCATGCAGTTGCCCGACGTGGAATATTGTTACGCAGTAAAGGAATGTACATGGCACCCTCACAGCCCTGAGCTGAAAGGTTTCCGGAGTTTTTATCAATCCATTGCCACTGTACATCGTCAGTCTGGCGCAGGTTCACTGGTTTCTGACGCAACTGCTTCATGACATTGGTCCAGACGGGCAATGCACCTGAAGAACCTGTCAGTCCGGTCACTTTGTTGTTGTCCAGACCCAGCCATACAACACTGAGATAATTGCCTGAATATCCTGCAAACCATGAATCACGGGTGTCATTGGTGGTTCCTGACTTGCCGGCAAGTTTAAGATCCTGCGGTAAAGAGTTGTATGCTGAACGTCCCGTACCCGATGTCATGACCTGCTGTAAACCATAGTTGAGAATGTAGGCTGCGGATGGGTCAATGGTCTGCTGTACAGTCAAGCTGTAGCGGTCCAGTAACCGTCCATTTGAGTCAACTACTGAACGGATGGATTTAACCGGATATTTAAAGCCACCTGTAGCAAAGTTGCCATAAATGCTCATCATTTCCATAGGTGACATATCTACCGCACCGAGGAAAATAGATGGATATGATGGAATACTGGAAACTACACCAAATTTTTTCAGCTGATTGCTGAAAGTGGCAATACCAAACTCCTGTCCAAGGCGGACAGCAGAAAGGTTATAGGAGTTGGCAAGTGCCTGAGCCATTGGAACTACGCCGTGTTCGCCACCGCTGTAGTTTTTCGGTGTCCAGGACTTTCCTTCACTCTGAATATTGATATAACTGTCTTCAACAGGGCTTGCCCAGTTATAGCGACCTGACTCAATGGCACTGAGGTAGATCACAGGTTTCAGCAATGAACCGACCTGACGTTTTGCATCGAGAGTCCGGTTAAAACCAGTGAAATCCTGAGTCGAGCCAACGGCTGCAACCAGTTCACCATTTTCAGGGTGAGAGACCAGTACAGCGCCCTGGAGATCTTTCAGTGTTTTAGGATTGGCATTTGCCAGGCGTGCAACGGAGCTTTTAAACTCCTGCTGAATATGCGTCTGGGCAACTGGATCAAGCGTTGTAAAAATTCGCAGACCCTGATTGGTCAGGTCACTTTCCTGATATTCACTTTTCAGCTGGCGACGGACAATATCAAGGAAGTCTGGGAAACGTGCAGGACCCAAAGTCGGTTTTGCCAGTATGCCTAAAGGTCTTGCTGATTCACGTTCAAACTGATCGGGAGTCAGATAACCCATCACCACCATATTGTTCAATACAATATTGCGGCGTTTGATTGCACCTTCAGGATTTTTCCATGGATTGTACAGCGTAGGTCCCTGAACCAGTCCAACGAGATAAGCCTGCTGCGCAATGTTCAGTTCACGCAGTGGTAGACCGAAATAGAACTGGGAAGCAAGACCATAGCCATTGATGGAATAATTGCCGTTCTGCCCAAGATTGACTTCATTTAAATAGGCTTCAAGAATTTCGTCTTTGTCATAATGAAGTTCGACCAGTAAAGCCATCAGTGCTTCATTGACTTTACGTTTTAAAGTCCGCTCAGGGGTCAGATAGAAGTTTTTAACCAGCTGCTGAGTCAGCGTTGAGCCCCCCTGGCGTCTGCCACCGGTTGCATTACTGACCAGTGCGCGGGCTGTACCACGGACTGAAATGCCATAGTGATGGTAAAAATTACGGTCTTCGGTTGCAATCAGGGCTTCAATCAGAGGTTTAGGAACATTGGTCAGTTTAATCAGAACACGGTCTTCATTGTGCTGAGGATAAATGCCGCCAATCAGTAAAGGTTCAAGTCGGGCAAGTCCGGTCGATGACGGTTTGGTTGCACTGACTTCACTGATACTGTTGTTGGTGAATGAAACTTTCAGTACCTGTTCAGGTTCAACACTGTCACCAAAATCAAAGCCGCGGGTATGTACATACAGGGTGTTTCCAGATGAAACATAATTTCCCGATTTTGCATAGCTGTCTGTATTTTTGTAACTGAGCAGTTTCAGTTCCTGTTCAAAATCAGTCTGAGATACAGGGGCATTGGTATACACTTCAAGAGGGCGGGCAAATACTTTTGCAGGTATGTCCCATCGTTTCCCTTCAAATTTTTCACGCACAATATTATCAAGTCGGATCAGGTAGATACTGAAGACTACAAAAATACCAATGACCAGTACTGAGAAAATAAGTGCAAAGAAACCAATACCACGTTCAGACTTCATATATAAAGATAAAACCCTGATAAATTGTGCTAATCATGCGAAGCTTTTCGTCAATTTGCAATATTTAATCTTTGAAACAATACAAATTCATTGAATAAAAAAATGAACCGGTTACTCAGTTTAAAGGTTTTTTAAAACAAACATGATAATGCTATTATAAAGACGAACCCTGGCGGAGCGATGATGCAGGTGCAAATATCACATAAGACTTTTCGGAACATTGGATTAATTGGGCGACCAGATAAATCGTCAGTAGTCGAAACATTAAGTCTCATTCATGATCATTTACTTAATCTGGGTTTACATCCTGTTTTTGATTCAGAAACAGCCGAACTGGTTCCTTATAAAAATACACAGACGGTCAGCCGTGCGCTGCTCGGAGAAGTAGTGGATCTGGTCATCGTGGTTGGTGGTGACGGCTCCTTACTGCATGCTGCCCGTGCGCTGGTGAAGTACAATACACCTGTGATAGGGGTCAACCGTGGTCGTCTTGGATTTCTGACGGATATTACCCCGACCGAAGTAATCTTTAAACTGGATCAGGTGCTCCAGGGACAGTTTCAGCATGACAGACGTTTTCTGCTTGAAATGGAAGTGCGTTCCAAAGGTGAAATCATCTATGAAGCGATTGCACTGAATGATGTTGTACTGCATTCAGGTAAGTCGGTACACATGATTGATTTTGATCTGCATATTGATGGTCAGTACGTATATAGACAGCACAGTGATGGTCTGATTGTTTCAACACCAACAGGTTCAACTGCCTATGCGCTGTCAGGTGGTGGTCCGATTCTGCACCCAAGTATGGATGCCATTGCACTGGTTCCGATGCATCCACATACGCTGTCTTCGCGTCCGGTGGTTGTGGGTGGACAGAGTGAAATTAAAATTGTGATCCGTGAAAACCGTGTTTTACCGATGGTCAGTGCCGATGGGCAGCACAGTGTTTCATTAAATGTAGGTGATGGTTTACACATCCGTAAGCATCCGTATAAACTGAATTTATTACATCCACCTGGCTATGACTTCTACATGGCATGCAGAACAAAGCTGGGCTGGAACCGAGATTTTGATTCATTCCAGCAGGATTAACTATGAATATTGAACAAATGCTTGCCGTACTCGATCCTGAAATTGTTGGACGTTTAAAAACAGCAATTGAGATTGGTAAATGGCCGAATGGTGTTGTGCTGACCAAAGAACAGCGTCAGATCTGTATGCAGGCTGTGTATGCCTGGGAAATTCAGAATTTACCGGAAAACGAGCGCAGTGGCTTTATTGATAAAGGTCATAAAGAAGAAGGTGAGGAGTGCGACTCTCATGTTCCAGAGCCTGAATTTAAACCGATCCGTTTTGTATAAAAGAACCGGACAGGTTATGTAAGCTGTATGGAAATGATATTTTCATACAGCTAAAAAAGCCCTCAGATCATTGAGGGCTTTTTCATGTCTGTCAGAAACGGTTTTTCCAGAGGGTCTGTGCTGTATTCATGGCTTCCTCAAAGGTTTTAGCCATGCCCATGGTATACAGTGCGATTCCCATGGTTTCCGTGGCTGCTGTTTCACCATATTCATGCCGCTGCTGACCTTCCCAGACCTGTTTGAATACAGCTAAATCCAGTTCTTCTTCAGCTGGGCTTCTGTTATCAGTCAGTTTTGGCAGTTCGTGTTCATAAAGTTCGCCATTCTGAATACCGCAGATCAGTGTTTTTGCATCAGGGTTACGCTCAAATTCACCCCCTTCGCCTTTAATCACGGCACTGTTCAGATAACCCAGCTGAAATGCTGCCTGCTGATGTGAGCTTCGGTATGCGGGATGGAAAATCGCCTGCATGGTGGCTGGGGCATTAAATGGATTGATCAGTCTGGCAAGTGTATGCACAGGTGAGCGAAGTCCCATCACATTACGCAGATCAATCAGATCACTCAGGACGGGAGAAATCACAGATAAAGGCAGATAGGCAAAGTTGTGCTGTTCAATCTGAGCAGCTACATCCTGCTGATTCTGACAGACAGGGTATCCGAGGTATTGCAGAACCTGTTCGGTATATACGCGGTTCATGGTATGACCCGATGCACCATGCATAACAACTTTATAGCCATTTTTAGCAAGCGTCAGAGCAGCCAGTAAAAACCAGGGATAATGTTTACGTTTTCCAGCATAACTGGACCAGTCCAGATCAATCTGCATAGGCTCAAAATTCAGCTGATCACGGGTTGCCTGTACAAAACCCGCCAGTTCATCTACAGATTCTTCCTTGACCCGTAACAGCATCAGAAATGCACCTAACTGTACGTCCAGGACTTCATTTTTCAGAATCATACTGAAAGCATTATAGGCTTCTTCATAAGTGAGTGATCGTGCACCATTTTTCCCTTTTCCCACGATGCGGACATACTGAGCAAAAGGGTGTTCAAAGTCTTTATAAAGATTACGTTTTGTGGACATGAAAAAATCTGAATCGTGATTGCTGCGGTCAGCTGTCACTATGACATAAATGTCTGGAGAATGTACCTGGAATATTAATCTTAGACTAAGGTCTAAGGGGTGTTGTATTAATTTTAAGCAAAATTAACAAATCCCTGAACTTTTGCACTAAAAATTTTATTAAAATCTGCATGTTTTATATTTTTTAAATTCATCAATCTCCTGTATCTATTTTTTATCTGAATGCCGTCAATACAGCATTACAGATAAAACATCCGACTGTAAAAG
This sequence comes from Acinetobacter chinensis, assembly GCF_002165375.2. Taxonomy (NCBI): domain Bacteria; kingdom Pseudomonadati; phylum Pseudomonadota; class Gammaproteobacteria; order Moraxellales; family Moraxellaceae; genus Acinetobacter; species Acinetobacter chinensis. Next base: position 2,317,426 of record NZ_CP032134.1, on the reverse strand, counting down.
GTCGTTTTATAGCTGTTTTTTTAGAAAACATTTGTTTTCTATACGGATTTTTATTGTTTAAAAATTCTTCTCCTTTGCTTTTTGCCGGGGATTCAGGGCTGTGTATTCATAACGGATACATCAAATTTTGAGTATTTCTGTGTTCAGAAATATATAAAGAAGACTTCTTATGGCTAAGAAACCTATCTATAAGTCACTGTATTTTCAGGTGATTATAGCAATTATTGCCGGTGTGCTTGTGGGTCATTACTCGCCAAGTGGAACACAGATTATCAATGGTGCAGAACAGTATGTGCCGGGTATTGGTGAGCAACTGAAACCTTTGGGTGATGCGTTCATCAAACTCATTAAAATGATTATTGCACCTGTGATCTTCTGTACCGTGGTCAGTGGTATTGCAGGCATGGAAAGCATGAAATCGGTGGGTAAAACCGGTGGTATTGCTTTGATGTATTTTGAAATTGTGTCCACTTTCGCTTTATTGATTGGCTTAATAGTCATCAATATCTGGAAGCCAGGTACAGGCATGAACATTGATCCGGCGACCCTGGATCAGGGCGGTATTTCAAAATATGTGGCATCGGGTGAGTCTCAGTCTACAATGGACTTCCTGATGAACATTATTCCCAATACGGTTGTCGGTGCTTTTGCGGAAGGTGAAATTCTTCAGGTATTACTGTTCGCTCTGCTGTTCGGTTTTGCACTGCATCAGCTTGGAGATACAGGAAAGCCAGTTCTGAAATTCATTGATCAGGTTTCACATGTATTTTTCAATATTGTGAATATGATCATGAAGCTCGCGCCTATCGGTGCATTCGGTGCTATGGCATTTACAATCGGTAAATACGGCATCGGATCGCTGGCACAGCTGGGTGAGCTGATTATCTGTTTTTATATTACCTGTGTGCTGTTTATTTTCCTTGTACTGGGAACGATCAGCCGTATCTGTGGTTTCAGTATTCTAAAAATGATCCGCATGATTCGTGAAGAACTGCTGATTGTACTTGGAACATCATCTTCAGAATCTGTATTGCCACGCATGCTGAAAAAGCTGGAAATTGCGGGTTGTGAAAAATCTGTTGTGGGTCTGGTGATTCCGACCGGTTATTCATTTAACCTGGATGGAACATCCATTTATCTGACTATGGCGGCTATTTTTATTGCTCAGGCAACCAATACTCAGCTAGATGTTTCGCATCAGATTACGTTACTGCTTGTTCTGCTGATTTCGTCTAAAGGTGCAGCAGGGGTAACTGGCTCAGGCTTTATCGTGATGGCTGCAACTTTATCAGCGGTAGGTCATATTCCTGTTGCAGGTCTGGCATTAATTCTGGGTATTGACCGCTTTATGTCAGAAGCACGTGCGCTCACCAACCTGGTTGGTAACTCGCTGGCAACGATTGTTGTTGCGAAATGGGTCGGTAAACTGGATACAGAAAAACTCAATGAAGCATTAAATAATCCAGAAGAAGTAGACCGTAAAATGATGGCTGACTCTGCACAGCAGCATGCCTGAACATTCGTTTACTGATCTTAAAAGGAAGCCTCGGCTTCCTTTTTTTAGATCTGTGCTGAAGTTGCAGTATTCTGAAAATTTTATGTTGTGTTTAAATAAACAGTTAAAAAACGAACAGACAGGTTGAAAATGCATCATTAATGTCAAAAAATACCAGGTTGTTGGGATGGGTGGAATGCTTATATTCTGTTTTACTGTTGAACATAACGATAAAGCTTGAAACTACCCTTACACCCGGAAAACTTAGGTTTTCCGTTTTTTTTTTGCCTTTGAAAAGGTATTTTGATGAACTGTGCAAATAAAATGACCTCATCTGTTCATGACAATTCCAGAAAAAATGATTAGGATGCTTGAGATTAGAAAATCAAGAAATCAGATTGAAAGGAATACAGAACATGCTGGCATATGATGCAGATTTAGAACTTTTTCGTGACAACTTCAAACGTTTTATGAATGAACACGTTGCTCCACATTATGAGCAATGGGAAAAAGAAGGATTAATGCCTCGTTCCGTATGGTCATTGCTGGGTGAAAACGGTTACCTGTGTGTGGATGTTCCTGAAGAATACGGTGGTTATGGCGTACCGACAGAATACTCTCTGATGCTGGTCGAAGAGTCGGCTCGTGCAGGTTATGGCGCATTATCAACGGCAATTTCATGCCACTCTGAAATTGCAGCACCTTATATTCTGCATATTGCCAATGAAGAACAGAAGCAGCACTGGCTGCCGAAAATGGTTTCAGGTGAAGTGGTTGGCGCGATTGGTATGACCGAGCCTGGAGCAGGATCTGACTTACAGGGTATGCGTTCATCTGCCATTTTAAATGGTGACCATTATCTGCTGAACGGCTCCAAAACATTTATTTCTAATGGTCAGCATGCAGACCTGGTTGTACTTGCTGCAAAAACTGATCCTCAGGCACGTGCAAAAGGTGTTTCACTGTTATTGGTGGATACACATCTTGAAGGCTTTAAAAAGGGCACAAACCTGGACAAGATCGGTTTACATTCTCAGGATACCTCTGAGTTGTTCTTTGATAATGTCAAAGTACCAGCCAGCCAGTTACTGGGCAATCCAGGTCAGGGTTTTGCTTATCTGATGCAGGAACTGCCACGTGAACGTACAGCGATTGCTGCAACCGCACTGGGTGCAATCCGTGGTGCAATTGATGTCACAACGCAGTATGTCAAAGAGCGTCAGGCATTTGGTCAGGCTATTGCCAGTTTCCAGAACACCCGTTTTGTTATGGCTCAGGCAAAAATTGATGAACTGGCGACTGCTGCATTCTATAACCAGAACCTGGCTTTATACAAAGAAGCGAAACTGGATGTAGAAACTGCTGCGGCACTTAAGAGCTTCAGTACAGATATGCAGATGAAAGTGATTGATAACTTACTGCAATTGTTTGGTGGTTATGGTTATATGACTGAATACCCGATTTCCCGTTTCTTTGTTGATGCACGTATTCAGCGTATTTACGGTGGAACAAATGAAATTATGAAAGAAATCGTGGCTCGAGGTATTTTAGGCCGTTAATCTGCCAGAAAATGAGCAGTCATAAAAAAGGCTTTCATGATGAAAGCCTTTTTTATTGTTATTATTTTAAAAAACAGGTGTTTCAGTCGTCAGGAAACACGCAGTACATTCAGACATTCATCAATAAATACAGGCAGCTCAAGTGTTGAACGGGATGAAACATAGAGATTATTGTCATTCACAACATCACGGTCAAAAATAACAGCACCAGCCGTTTTCAGTTCATGCAGCAAAGTTTCAACCGAAGTCAGTCTGCGCCCGATGGCTAACTGAGCATCAATCAGTAATCCAGGACTGGCACAGCATAGAAAAATCGGTTTCTGGGCATTGGCAAACTGACGTAAAAAATCAATAAATCTCAGGTCTTCTTTGAGCAGAAAAGGAGACTGTCCACCTGGAATCATGAGTGCATCAAAATCATGGATACAGATGTCTTCAATGCCGTGGTCTATACTGACAGAAGATTTCCGCTGTTTGCTGTAGACAATATTTCCTGCTGTTTTTTCAATATTTCTGACGCTGTGACTGGCGGCACGAAAAGCCTCAACGGGCATGTGATATTCGGCTTCTTCAAAGTCATGGGTGACCAGAACAGCAATATTTTTGTTCAGCATGGCAATCACCTGTATTAGGCTAATATTTGATCATAATGAAAGCCTGAACCTGTTCTGTGCAGTCTTTGTTAACCGGCCATTCTTAAATTGTAAATATACATAAAACCGAAGGAAACTTTATTCAGAACTTTTCAGGCCGCTTAACAAAATTAAGAGACTGTTAAATGTCCTGTTTTTACTTTCAGGGTATTGTTTGATTTCAGCGATTTTGCACAACAAAACTGATGGAACTATTGCTATACTGTTCAAAGTTTATAAACACGATTGATAGGGCAGTATAACAATGGTCCATGATGGTCAGAACTCTTCGACTTCGCTTGATTTGACAAATATCCGTGAAGAAATTGATTCAGTAGATCAACAGCTTCAGCAACTGATTAACCGCCGTGCCCGACTGGCAGAAGCGGTGGCAAAAGCCAAGTTTGCAGCAGAAGAGAATCCGTTGTTTTATCGTCCTGAACGTGAAGCACAGGTGTTGCGTAATGTCATGGAGCGCAATGAAGGTCCATTGTCAGATACCACGATGGCACGTCTGTTCCGTGAAATTATGTCTGCATGTCTGGCACTTGAAGCACCACAGAGCATTGCGTTCTTAGGTCCAGTCGGGACTTATACGCATTCAGCTGTGCTCAAACACTTTGGGCAGGATGCTGTGGTTCGTCCATTGCCAACGATTGATGAAGTGTTTCGTGAAGTGGAAGCAGGCAGTGCGCATTATGGTTTAGTGCCTGTTGAAAACTCGTCTGAAGGTGTGGTCAACCATACTCTGGACTGTTTTAAAGCATCACATTTAAATGTGATTGGTGAAGTTGAATTGCGTATTCATCACCAGTTCCTGATTTCTTCAAATACTCGTAAAGACAGCATTAAACAGATTTATGCGCATCAACAAACGCTTGCGCAATGCCGTAAATGGCTCGATGCACATTATCCAGGTGTAGAGCGTGTTGCTTTGAGTTCCAATGCTGAAGCGGCGCGCCGTATCCGTAATGAATGGCATTCGGCTGCGATTGCATCAGATGTAGCAGCAAGCATTTATGACCTGGAAATTTTACACGGTAACATTGAAGACAATCCTGAAAATACCACTCGTTTCCTTGTGATTGGTCGTGAGAAGATTCCACAAAGTGGTAATGACAAGACTTCACTGCTTATTTCTGCACATGACCGTGCAGGGGCGTTACTGGAAATTCTGGCACCATTTGCAAAACACAATATCAGCCTCACCAGTATTGAAACTCGTCCTGCATTGCCTGAAAAATGGGCATATGTATTCTTCATTGACCTCGAAGGACATGTAGAACAGGACAATGTCAAAGCTGCGATTGAAGATATTCGTCCATTGGTGAAAGAAGTGCGTGTATTGGGTTCATACCCTGCAGCTGTGCTTTAATTTCGTTGTGCGATAGAGGATATAAGACTCGTCATGTCACAACCTGTTTTAAAAGACCAGCCATTGTTTAAAAAAGTGGCATTTATCGGCTTGGGCTTAATTGGCTCAAGTCTGGCACGTGTCATGATTGCTGAACATCTGGCAGAGAAAATCGTTGCTTCAACCCGTTCTAAAAAAACACTGGAAGATGCCAAAGCTTTGGGCATTATTTCAGAGGGTTTTAGTGATCCTGCGGAAGCGGTGAAAGATGCAGATTTAGTGATACTGGCATTGCCTGTGCGTGCGACGCAAAAGGCTTTGGAAAGTATCAAACCGTATTTATCTGAAAATGTCATCATTACTGATGTAGGTAGTACCAAAGGCAATGTGGTGGATGCAGCCAAAGCCGTATTTGGTGAAAATTTACCTGTAGGTTTTGTTCCAGGTCATCCGATTGCAGGCGCTGAACATACAGGCGTGCATGCAGGTAAAGTTGATTTATTTGCCAACCACAAAGTCATTTTAACGCCATTAGCCAGTAGCGCAGATTGGGCAGTCGAAAAGCTGATTCAGCTGTGGCAAGCGGCAAAAGCAGAAGTGATCTGTATGGATGTCGATAAGCATGATGAAGTGCTTGCGCATACCAGTCATTTACCACATTTGATGGCGTTTAACCTGGTTGAGCAACTTGCCAATCGTGAAGATAATCTCGATATTTTCCGTTATGCCGCAGGTGGTTTTCGTGATTTCTCTCGGATTGCAGCCAGTGATCCGCAGATGTGGCACGATATTTTCTTTGCCAATAAAAAAGCTATTCTGAATGCAGTTGATGGTTTTGAAGCTCAGCTCGCAACATTGCGCCAACTCATTGAAAATGAAGATTCACAGGCATTGATGGGACTGCTTGGACATGCGCAAGCCGCACGTCAGCATTTCAATCACATGCTCGCCAATAAACCTTTGATGGAGAAAAATAAGGTGACACAACAATTTACCATTTTGCCGGGTGAGAAGACATTTAAAGGTAAATTTACCGTGCCAGGTGACAAATCAGTGTCACATCGTTCCATCATGTTTGGTGCGATTGCGGAAGGAACAACGCATGTGACGGGTTTCCTTGAGGGTGAAGATGCACTTGCAACTTTACAGGCATTCCGTGATATGGGTGTGAGCATTGAAGGACCAAAAAATGGTGAAGTGACCATTCACGGTGTGGGTATTAATGGCTTAAAAGCACCGAAAACTGCGCTGTATATGGGCAACTCAGGTACATCCATGCGTCTGCTTTCAGGTATGTTATCTGCACAGCAATTTGATTCTGTGATGACTGGTGATGCATCATTGTCTAAACGTCCGATGGAACGTATTGCGAAACCTTTACGTGAAATGGGCGCGCAGATTCAAAGTACCGGTGAACGTGGTACACCACCAATTTCAATCACAGGTGCACAAGCGTTGAAAGGCATTCATTATGATTTGCCAATGGCGTCGGCTCAGGTGAAATCAGGGATTTTACTTGCGGGTCTTTGGGCAGCAGGTGAAACGTCTGTGACTGAACCTGAACCAACACGTGATCATACAGAGCGTATGCTTCGTGCATTTGGTTATGATGTCAAAACTGAAGGTAATCGTATTTCGCTACAAGGTGGTGGAAAATTAGTGGGTACTGAGATTCAAGTACCATCTGATATTTCATCAGCAGCGTTCTTTATGGTCGGTGCAGCGATTACTGAGGGGTCAGATGTGACGCTTGAAGCGGTTGGAATTAACCCAACACGTACAGGTGTGATTGAAATCCTCAAGCAGATGGGCGCGGATTTAACGGTTGAAAATGAACGTGTTGCAGGCGGCGAACCGATTGCAGATATTCGTATTCGTGGTAGTCGTACTTTAAAAGGTATTCACATGCCTGAAGACCAGGTGCCTTTAGCGATTGATGAATTCCCTGCATTGTTTATTGCAGCGGCATGTGCTGAAGGTCAAACCATTTTGACTGGTGCGGCTGAACTGCGTGTGAAAGAATCTGATCGTATCCAGGTGATGGCAGATGGTTTAAAAACTATGGGCATCGACTGCACACCAACTGAAGATGGCATTATCATCGAAGGTAAAGGTAAATCAGGCGAGTGGGGTGCAATCTTCACGGGTGGTGAAATCGAGTCACATCATGACCATCGTATTGCGATGAGTTTCTCAATGGCGGGTCTGCGTAACTCAGAGGTGATTAAAATTGTTGGCACTGAAACTGTGGCAACCAGTTTCCCGACATTTACCCAGTTGACTACGCAGGCAGGCTTGAATATTCAGGTGACTGAGTAAATAGTCTAATTTTTGTGTATTTGTTCGACAACAGCCAAGCAAATGCTTGGCTGTTTTGTTTTTATTGCTTATTCTAAAACCATACAAGAACAATGCCTTTTGGATGAAGCGATGAGAACATTACAATTTACTGCGAACTGTGAGAAGCATACACAAAACAATGCACAGGGCAAAAATGCGTGTCTTGTTACTCAAGCCTATGTGACGGATTTGCTGTCGGCACAGCTTGCAGAATACGGCTTTAAAGCTGAATCGACCAGTTCAGAAGAAAACTTAGCAGTGAGTGTAGAAAATCATCCGATTGGTCTGGGGGTAAATTGTCGCTTAAATGAGGATGGTCTTTTGACCTGTCAGATTTCAGCGCATGCGGATGAACAGCAGGTGTGGTTTAAAAAGATTGAAACCCAGAGCATGATTAAGCAACTGGCAAATGCAGTGGAAAACACCCTGAAAAAGGATGAAGCATTCAGTGGTTTTGAGTGGAAAGGCTGAGATTAAATCGGGAATGGCAAGATACAGTATCTGCTTTGCCATTCCATTAAAGGGCGGAATTTTATTCTACACGCAGCCAGGTCTGATTACGTCCCATTGCTGAAACGCCAATATAACCACGCAGGAAAAGTTTCTTTCCATTGGCGCTGATTTTCCCTTTCAGTTTATAAATTTTACCAGAGACGGGATCAATAATTCGTCCATCCGTATAGTTAATCTCATCTTCGCTTTTTAAGCCTGTAATCACCTGCATACCGATAATTGGCTTATTGGTATAAGGTGCAGGGCAGTTACTGCATAATTCTTTAGGAGTGTAACCAGGTCTTGGAGTTGCTTTCAGTGCAGTTCCGCTAAAAGTTCCATTTGCCTGTTTTTCAATTTTTACCAAACCTTTGGGCTCACCAGTTTTGTCATCGATATATCGCCATGTCCCTGTAATGTCCTGAGCTATTGCGGTCGTACAGAATAAAGTGATGCAGATCGTCCCAAAAATAGTTTTCATAATATCCCTGAATATAAAAATTGTTTCTGATAAAGCACAAACTGAAAATTTGTAAGTTGTTGATTATATATTTGATAATTGAAATTCATATTTACATATTGTGCCAAAAAAACATGAAAATTAACTTAAAATGGCATCGAAAGATAAAAATTCAAAGGCTTGAATAGAATTTCAGGTAAAGCTTTTATCTGCAATCAGGGTGCGATGGAGTGCATCAGACCTGAACACTCACTTTGAAATTTTTCCCTGTCGCTTCAAAGCGTATTTCACAATCCATAAATTTCTGAATAATCTGTGCTTGTGTCTGAGCATGCTGGCTGATGGTGGTTGCAGTAAATTCTCCACCTTGACCAAGTGCGAGAGGAAGCAGCAACTGGTCAGTCAGATATTCATCTGCGACCGCATCTGAGGCGATATAATCCTGTACGTCTTTTGCAAGCTCATGGGCTACAGTTTCAGCACTCTTTTTCATTTCACCCAAACGGGTAAACACCTGTTGATGCTGTTCATAATTCAACACCACAAAGGCAGTATTTCCCTGACTGATTCCTTGAAAGTTCAGGAACTTCTGCTCCGTTAAGTTCAGTTTTTCATTCAGGATATCAAGCTCACGCTCAGCAATATTTGAAGGAATATTTAAGGCTGCGGCATAGCCTGAAGATGAGATCAATTTGCCTTTATTCATACCTGAAAACTTCCTGTTGTGTTGCCACGGATATACAGTGGCATTGATCTGACCTGCACCAATCGGGAAAAAGCCAGTACGTTCACATTTAAAATCCACATGAATACCAAGTCGTTGAATCGCAGGCAGAAAGCAATGTGAGATAAAGTCAGCAGTCGGTGCCATTGGGTTATGTGTCCCGCCGTGAATGCTGATCTGACTGGTCTGTTTCTGCATCATCAGGACAGGAAGTAATGTCTGTAAAACCAGAATTGTACTACCCGCAGAGCCAATCTGAAAATCGTAAGTCCCTGCCTGTACATGTTGTGGCTGAAAATACAGTTTCTGTGAATGAAGTTTTGCTCCTTCTACAGTCGCATTACTGATGCTTTGTGATGCCAGCACGCAGACCAGATGCTGGCGCATTAAGCCAGGCTTTTTTCGTCCGGCACGGATATTGATCAGTTCAAAGGGAATACCTGTAAGCATGGAAAGGGAAAGGGCGGTACGGAGGATCTGCCCACCGCCTTCGCCTTGCGAGCCATCAATCTGGATGGTTGTATTTTTTACTCTTGCATTCATATTTTTTCTTTATAAATAATAAGGTGAACATACTGTCAGTACATGGTCGTGCTGAGTGAGTTGTGACTTTGTTTTCACAAAGGTTTGCCCTGTGCAATGTGATGGGTTGATTTGTGCTTAAATTTTTAAGCTCACCCGCTCGCTCTGCAAGCCACTACACATCTTTTCAATCCTGTGTTGTGGAAGTAGGGGATCCTGTACTCGCCCAGTATGTTCAGGTTTATTCTAAAACAAAAAAGTTGCTTTAGAAAAAGTGAAATATATTGTCAGCACCTGGTGATGCAATGTGAATAATGACTTTGATTCACAAAGGTTTAATGGATGAATAGTGATGGATTGATTGGTGCGATTGCGCCATGCATCCACTTAGCTCATTACCCAAAAATGTTGCCTTCTTTTATTTCAATCTATTTGGCATTAGATCCAGTGCTCGCCCAGTATATTTCGGATTTGACATAGCGAACTACATCAAAACTGTGTATGGATTAATTTAAAGCTCAAGCAAATCCAGTTGCCAGTTGGTCGTTTGTATCAAGACATTTAAATCACGAAGTTTTGCACTGATATCATCTGCTTGCTTCTGCAAAGACGACACAGGAATCACCTTGTGCCATTTGATCTCACGGGTACTGTAACGATCAGGCTCACGGTTGGTACTGCTGATTGCAGACGTCAAAATTTTATGACGTTCAACCAGTTCATCACGCTGAGTCAATAACGCAAGCAAAGAACGTCCGTCGGTCAGTTTTGCCAAAGCATTGGTTTGATGAATGGCAAAAACCAGTTTTTGTGATTCCTGAGTTAAAGCAAATACTTGCTTTAATAACTCGTTTGGGTCTTCGGATGGTTCATCACCATCCTGTACCAATACGTTTGCATTGATACGTTGTTTCAGTGAAGCGAGTTTCTTTTGTTGATCGCTTCGGAGTAAGAGTGCTTCTGCAAGTTTCATTTTATTTTCCTTATTTTAAAGTCATTTACACTAAAATGCTGTGACTGTTATTTTGATCAATTGCAGATGAATGATCTGACAAACTCAGTTCAGTGAGTCGGATGTATTTTGCTAAAGAGGCATCCTGTTGGATAATCTGTTTTGCGATTATCAGTGCCTCAGATGCTTTTGTGTATTGATCAAAGTCATCCCGACGAATCAGTTTCAGTCCCTCCCAGTCTTCCCAGGGGAAATCTGGGGATGTATCGAGCTGTAATGACTCAAGCTTATCTACTGCACAAGTGAAGCCAATTACAAGATCTGCATTTAAAGTATCATTCACTGTAATCAGCATCAGTTTTAAATCATGATGTTGATTGGGCGTCCATTTTGAAAAATAGAATCCCCAGGCTGTTGCTGATTCAGTCCAGACCTCACCCTGACTTAAGCCTGTCCACTGAGACCTGTCAAAAACATTGTCTGTAATTTCCCAGCGCATATTTTCCAGGATGAATCTCGTCATATTTACCCCTTCACACAAACAACCTGGTTCAGGGTGTATACCACTTCCACCAGATCGCTCTGCGCTTTCATCACATCTTCAATCGGTTTATAGGCAGATGGAATCTCATCAATCACAGCTGCATCTTTACGACATTCCACACCCTGAGTCTGTTCAATCTGATCTTCTACTGTAAAAAGTTTTTTGGCAGCAGTGCGGCTATGCACACGACCTGCACCATGCGAACAGGAACAGAAAGAATCCTGATTTCCTTTACCTTTTACAATAAAGGACTTCGCACCCATCGAACCTGGAATAATTCCATACTCACCCAGGCGGGCACGTACAGCACCTTTACGGGTGACTAAAACCTCCTGACCGAAATGTTCTTCTTTATCCACATAATTATGGTGACAGTTTACTGCTTCAACTTTGGCATTAAACGGTTTGTTAATAATGATACGTAAAGCCTGGGTTGCAGCTTCCATCATTAATTCACGGTTTCTCATGGCAAAACGCTGTGCCCATCCAACGGCAAACCAGTAATCATCAAAATGCTCCGTTCCCTCCACTAAATATGCCAGATCTTTATCAGGAAGATTGATAAAATGCTTCTGCATATCCTGACGTGCAAGCTCAATAAAGTAGTTACCAATCGCATTTCCAACACCACGGGAACCTGAATGCAACATGATCCAGACCTGCTGATGCTCATCCAGGCAGATTTCAACAAAGTGATTTCCAGTTCCCAAAGTTCCCAGTTGTTTACGGTTATTGGTATTTTTTAAACGTGGATGCTTGGCACAAATGTATTCAAAATCTGTGATGAGTTCAGCCCATACAGCATCCACACGTTCAGATGGATTTTCCCAGGAACCACGGTCACGACGTCCACGCCCTTTAGTCATACCATGAGGGATTAAACGCTCAAGTTCGGTACGCAATCCATGTAAATTATCTGGTAAATCAGAAGCTGTTAAGGAAGTACGCGCTGCCATCATTCCGCAACCGATATCGACTCCTACAGCAGCAGGAATAATCGCGCCTTTGGTTGGAATCACGCTACCAATGGTCGCACCGATTCCAACATGAACGTCTGGCATCACTGCCATCCATTTATAAATAAACGGCATCTGTGCTGTTTTTAATAATTGATCTTTCGATTTCTCATCGACAGGGACACCTTTGGTCCACATCTTAACTGGAACGCCTTTAGCATCCTGAATAATGTTATAAGCACGTTCATTCGATGCTTGTTTTTCGATTTGTTCAATTACTGACATTGTCATTGCTTTATCCTTACTCTAAACCTGCCTGCCAAGCGGTTGCAGGCAGGTGAATTATTGTTATACATCCCATGATGTATGATTTTTATATTGCAGAGAGTGTGCCAGGCTTTTGAAATTTTTAAAAATAATTTTACATATTATTGAAAAATATAGATTAAATAATTTTTGGGCTTTTTGTTTTAATCAACGTGTTGAAGTGGTTAATTTTAATTTATATATTAATATATAGTTAAATATAAATATTTATAGTTTTATGGATATGCAGAAAACCAAAAGAACAGTGGTAATCGGATTTGTTGGATCAACCCTTGATCAGGGTAAAAAAGAAGAGCGCTGGCAACGCTGGCGTCCAACCCTGAGTCTGCTTATGCACGAAGATCTGTTGGTGGATGAGCTGGTTCTTTTACATGATCGAAGAAATACTGGATTGATAGAGCATCTGAAAGGAGATGCTTTGCTGCTTTCACCTCATACTCTTGTTCAGGGGCATCGGGTTCTTATCCGGGATCCGTGGGATTTTTCTGATATGTATGGGGCGTTGTATGACTTTGTAAAATCTTATTCATTTGATACGGAAAACAATCAGTATTTACTGCACATCACGACAGGTACTCACGTTGCACAGATTTGCTGGTATCTGTTGATAGATGCGCACTATCTGCCAGCAAAAATTATTCAGAGTTCACCAACAGGAAAACAGCAACCTGAAGGGGAATATCGCATTATTGATCTGGATTTATCGCGTTATGCCGCACTGACACAGCGTTTTGAGCATGAACAGTCGGAGAACTGGCAACAGCTTAAAGCCAATATCGCCACAAAAAATAAAGGCTTTAATCAGTTGATTCAGGAGGTGGAGCAGGTCGCTACCCGTTCCACAGCACCCATTTTAATCATGGGGGCAACAGGTGTCGGGAAGTCGCAGCTGGCAAAACAGATTTATCAGCTTAAAAAAGAAAAGTTTCATTTACCTGGTCGGTTTGTGGATGTGAACTGTGCCACCCTGGTCGGTGACAGTGCTATGTCAACTTTGTTTGGTCATGTGAAAGGGGCGTTTACGGGTGCTGTAAATGTACGGACTGGATATTTAAAATCTGCCGATGGCGGGATTTTATTTCTGGATGAAATAGGTGAGCTTGGGCTGGATGAGCAGGCCATGCTGCTGAAAGCACTGGAAGATAAATACTTTTTTCCTGTTGGTAGTGATGTGGAGGTTCAGGCAGATTTTCAGCTGATTGCGGGAACAAATAAGGATTTGCGTGAAGAAGTTCAGGCAGGGCGTTTCCGTGAGGATCTATGGGCGCGTTTAAATACGTGGACATTTTTTTTACCAAGTCTCAAAGACCGCCGTGAAGATATTGCACCAAATATCGAATTTGAATTACAGCGTTTCGCTATGCAGCAACAGCGTCAGTTACGTTTCCACAGTGATGCTCTTGAGGCATATCTACAGTTCGCACAGTCTTATGAGGCGACCTGGCAGGGTAATTTTCGTGACCTGACTGCGAGCGTCACCCGGATGGCAACTCTGGCAAACGGTGAGAGAATAGGGTTGAACGATGTTGATGCTGAAATCAGGCGTTTGCAGCAGATCTGGCAAACCCGTTATCAACAGAAATCACGGTCCATACTGGATGAAATTTTGAGTACTGAACAACTGGTACAGATAGATGAATTTGATCGGCTTCAACTGGAAGGGGTGGTGGAGATCTGTCGGCAGTCAAAATCTCTGGCTGATGCGGGACGGCGTTTATTTGCAGTTTCACGAGCTGAACGTCAGTCAACCAATGACAGTGATCGGGTAAAAAAGTATCTGGCGAAGTTTGGGTTGAGCTGGAATGATGTCAGTAAAAGTTAGTTGTGTATGAGGAGTTTTTCAATATGTCTGATGATGCTGTCTGCCGAAACCCATTTTTGAAAAATGACTGTGTCAGGGATTAAAGTCACGGTGATGGATGGATTGTTGACCTGAAATTATTTTATATTCTGAGTCTTTTCGTGGTTGATCTGAATAAAAAATACCGAACAAATGACTTCGTTCGGTATTTTTATAAATAATTTAAATGTCTGAATTAAAAATTAATCTACGGGATCATTTCTGTGTAATTCAACCATTTGCTCGTTATAGCCTGCTTTTGATGGATGCGCAAAAGCTTTAGCCAGCTGTTCCTGATCCAGGGCATTATCCCATTTAGCCACAACAAGTGTCGCACATGCATTACCAACAAGGTTAGTCAGAGCGCGACACTCAGACATAAAGCGGTCAATACCTAAAATCAATGCCATACCTGCTACAGGGACGGCTGGTACAACAGATAAGGTTGCTGCCAGTGTGATAAAGCCTGCACCGGTAACACCTGCCGCACCTTTTGAGCTGATCATGGCAACAAGCAGCAACAGAATCTGATCCTGAATACTTAAGTCAATATTACATGCCTGAGCGATGAACAATGCTGCCATGGTCATATAGATGTTGGTACCATCAAGGTTAAATGAGTAACCTGTAGGAATCACCAGACCGACAACTGATTTCTCACAGCCTGCTTTTTCCATCTTGCGCATTAAAGAAGGTAATGCTGCTTCAGAAGAACTTGTGCCCAGTACCAGCCACAGTTCATCTTTAATATAGCGAATCAGATCAGTGATTTTAAATCCGTTGTATCGTGCGACCGCACCTAAAACAACCAGGACGAACAGCAGGGCTGTAATGTAGAAAGTCATGATTAGTAATAAAAGATTACCAATGCTTCCAATACCATATTTACCAATCGTGAATGCCATTGCACCAAATGCACCGATTGGAGCAAATTTCATCAGCATACCCACCAGGTGGAATACGGGTGCGGTTAAATTATTAAGTAAATCTACAATTGGTTTGCCTTTTTCACCGATGGCTGCCAGTGATAAACCAAAAATAATGGCGACGAATAAGACCTGTAGGATATCGCCACTGGTTAATGGGCTGACCAGTGTTGTCGGTAAGATGTTCATGAAGAAGTCGACGATTGAAGAATCGTGTGCTTTTTGAGCGTATTCGGCAACTTTTTCGGTTTTAAGTGTGGCAGGGTCGATGTTTAAGCCGTGCCCTGGTTTGATAATATTGGCAACAATCATGCCGATAATGAGCGCGAGGGTAGAGAATGTCAGGAAGTAAAGCATTGCTTTCCCTGTAACACGACCCACTGTACCCATGTGCTTCATCCCTGATATGCCTGTAACAACGGTCAGGAAGATGACGGGAGCAATGATCATTTTGACAAGTTTAATAAATGCATCGCCCAGAGGCTTGAGACTGGCACCGATATCAGGCCAGAAGTGACCGAGCAGAATACCCATGACGATTGCAAAAATTACTTGAACATACAGAATTTGATAGAATTTTTGTTTCTTTGGTGGTTGGTGGTCATCCATCTGTGAGATTTCCATACTCAGTCCTTGACGTGAAGAAAATTTAATCATTTATTTAATAAATGACATTTTAAAACACATTTATTTTGAAAATAATAATTCTTGTTTTAACATGCTGATTTTAAATATTTAAGTTAAAATAACAAATACGTTGTTTGGATTAAAAATGATTGATCCTGTACAATTATCATTATAATAAATAATGGGTATATAAATTTTATTATTGTTATTGTCTTTTAAATATGTTTATGTTTTTTTTGAGATTTTTAAATGTGATGTATTTTGCAGAATATTTGTTCTGAGTGATTGGTTTTGGTTTGTGGTGCAAATTTAGGCTACAGGCGAAAGATTTTTAATTTGATTAATTTTTAACTTAGACATAAAAACGATTAATTGAAGAATATAAGTAAAAGTTATCTGCTTTAAAGCAGTAAATTTGAAATGCAGGTTCATTGTGTCGAAACTGCTGTTTAAAGCGCTTATTAATGTAAAAATCCAGCTTTTATTTTTCCTGTACAGATTTTTATTATGCGTATCTGTTTTGTGATGACTGATGCGATGATGTGTCTTAAGGGATGGGATTTGAGGTGCTGATATCCAGCTCTTTTTTATATCTGTTTTCAGTCTGAGAGATAAAATCCAATGGTGATTTTTATGTTTATCAATATGACAGTATCGTCCGGGTTGCTTTGACTGACTGATCAGAAAATGATTTTGAACCTGAAGCAGGTGGTTTTTATTATATTACTAAGGTTGATCGTATGTGATGAACCTTAGTTTAGTATGGTTTTATCAGTTAAGGCACAAGCAGAAAGCGGGAAATTGCAATTCTGAGCTGTTTTAAATAACCGGTAAAGAAATGATTTGCACCAGGTAGCACTGTGATGATGTGGCGCTGGGGTTTAGCCCACTCCACCAGGTCGGACAGTCTGGTGGTTGGATCGGCTTCACCATGAACGAATAAAATGTCGCCTTTGATCGCAGGTGTTTCATAGTGACGGATGCCATCAACCGTTGCTGTCGGTAAGCCACACAGGATGACCTGTTTGGGTTGAATCTCATCCGGAAGTGCATGATAAGCCTTAGCCATCACGTGTGCGCCAAAGCTGAAACCACCAACATAGAGGGGTAGACCTTTGTGTAATAGACGGGTGTACTTAATGACCTCTAATATGTCATCAGTTTCACCGAAGCCTTCATCATGAATGCCTTCGCACTGACCTGAACCTCGGAAACTTGGACGATAAACCACGCAATCCTGTTCAACAAGAATCTGTGCAAGGAGTGCAGGAACTTTATGTTGTGGCGTACCGCCTTGTAGAGGGTGCGGATGACAAACGACAGCAAATCCTTTTACTTCGCCCTGTGGGTAATCAATAAAAACTTCAATTTTGCCCACCGGACCTTGTATGAACAATTGTTCGGACATAATTTAACCGATAATTTACAGGGAGCAGTATAGTTTACCGATTATGGTCACAGAAAACACGAATTGGAGTTAATATATTCCGACTGTTATAGTTTGATTAATTATTTTTTGATCAGGAAGCCCATGCTCGCCTTAATTTCCCCTGCTAAGACGCTCGATTACGAAACCGCATTACCGACTGATGTGCATACTTTACCAAGACTGCTGGATCAATCTCAACAGCTTATAGACCTAAGTCGTAAACTTTCAGCTTCAGATATTGCAAAACTGATGACCGTCAGTGAAAAAATCGCCAGTCTGAATGTGGAGCGTTTCCGTGACTGGAACTCAGATTTCAGTTTTGCCAATGCCCGTCAGGCAATTTTTGCATTTAAAGGTGATGTTTATACGGGTCTGGATGCCTACAGTCTGTCAGAAGATGAACTGAAATTTGCACAGGACCATTTACGCAGCTTATCGGGTCTGTATGGTTTGTTGCGTCCACTGGATCTGATGATGCCGTATCGCCTGGAAATGGGCATTCGTCTGAAAAATGCCCGTGGCACAAACCTGTATGATTTCTGGGAAGACCGCATTACCCAGCTGATTAATCAGGATCTGGAACAGACAGGCTCAAAAGTACTGGTGAATATTGCATCTGATGAATACTATAAGTCGGTAAAAGAAGCAAAAATTAATGCTGAAATTATCAAACCGGTATTTCTGGATCAGAAAAATGGCAAATATAAAGTCATCAGTTTTTATGCCAAAAAAGCCCGTGGCTTGATGGCACGTTACATTATCAAGAACAGACCTGAAAAAGCAGAAGATTTAAAATCATTCAATACTGACGGTTATTATTTTGATGCAGAAAGTTCGCTGAAAGGTGAACTGGTGTTCAAACGTGATGAGCAGGCAGCTTAACTGAATATAGTTAAATCAGGATGGTGTCCAGTGCAAAATTTTTCTGATCAGTTTTTGCAATACTGGGCACAGTTTTCTGCTCAGACAGAACTGGACAATTATCACTCCTAGCAATTATCTCAGTTACTTCTGAATGTCTATACTGAGCCACAGCGGTATTATCATACTGTGCAGCATATTGTGGAATGTCTTGAATTATTCCATCAGGTGAAAGATCAATTAGATGACCCTGTTGCTGTGGAACTGGCTATCTGGTTTCATGATGTGGTTTATGATCCTGAAGCATCTGATAATGAAGAACAAAGTGCAAAGCTCATGCAAAAGCATTGTGCTGGCTTTGTGGAAAAAGGAAAGCTGGAAAAAGTGTATCAATGGATTGTTGCCACCAAAGCACATCAACCATCAGAAGATCATGATTTAAATTATTTACTGGATATGGATCTGGCTATTCTGGGGAGCGCAGCACCACGCTTTGCCGAATATGAACGTCAGATTCAACAGGAATACGCCTGGGTCGAACCTGAATTATATAAAGTTAAAAGAGCAGAAGTATTGCAACATTTTTATCAGATGAGACCTCTGTATCAGACGGAATATTTTCAGATATTGCTGGAGCAGACTGCAAAATCGAATCTGAGTCAGGCAGTCTGGTGAGTCGTATTCTTTAAAAAACAGTGTTCGGTTATACAGGGTTCGATTTGGAACCCTGTATATTGTGGTTGATTATTTGATCAGAGCGATCAGCAGCAACAGTACAATGGCACCGATCAGAATACGGATCATCCATTGAGTCCAGTCCAGTTGCTTCTGGTTTTTACGTCGTGCAGATGCCTGATTTTTTGGATCTGTTTTTGCCGTTTTCTGTCGGGTCGCATGTTCATAATGAGTCTTCAGTTGCTGTAACCAGTGCTCAACTTCAGGATCATCATGGTCCAGATTATTTTCAGAATCCAGGTAGTACCTGAGCGCATTTCTGAATAATGTTTCACTTTTCTTTGTTTTTGCCAGTTCTGCCATATGATAAAAGGCAAGTTTACTGTTACTTTCAACATGAATCCCTTTTTCATAAAAACTAGCCATAAGTTGCAGTGCTTCAGGTTCGTTATAAATGGCCTGGGTTTTTATGCTTTCTATAGCATTGAGTTTTTCCTGGTCTGAACTGTCAGGATTATCCAAAATCTGTACAGACCGCTGTGTAATGGAAACAGTATTTCGGGTTGTATTTTCAATTTTCAGTTCTGCAGGTGTATCCTGGACAAGGCTCAGACTTGAAGTGTCTGGGGTATTTGTCTGGCTGTGGTGCGCTGTATAAGGGGTTGCACTGTCTGTATCAAAAATCTGAGAAAGTAATGGACGTAAAAAAGCACCGAATTCTCTGACATTGGACGATACCCGTGCATGCAGCTGCGTTACATTCAGCGCATAACCTGTCCCATGCGATTTTTCACCTTCTTTAATCCACTGTTCAACAAAATTCTCCTGCCAGAACAGGTAAGGAAGCACGGTGGCTTCACCTGCATATTGTTCATCATCACAGATCAGGACAGGGAAGCAGGGCAGGCTCAGCATACCGTCAGGAAGATGCAGCCTCCAGAACCAGATACTCGAAATTTTAAGCGGAACACGGCATAAACTTTGTGGATAGTCGAAATTGACAACACGGGTTTTTTCATTGGAAATATGTTGTGCATACTGGAGCTGGTCTGGCTCCAGAGATGTTGTTTCTTTCAGGCTGAACAGCTGACGGGCATATTTGATCAGATCTTCAGGAGAAGTCAGACCGGCAGGATCAAATACAATTTCACCTGGACAGTGTGGACCATGTGGTTCAAACATCAGTTTATTTGCCTGAACCAGTGCAGCCCAGACCACTCTGCCTTTTTTGTACATTGCAGGCATGGCTTTAATCTGTTTATACAGTTCATCTTTCTGCATCCACTCAGGTGGCAGAACCTGTAGGTATGCTCTGAAATCTTCAGGTAAATCATGAATAAGCTGCTGAATATTCAGGTCAAAGAAAGTTGATGATTCACTGTTCTGAGTCTGATCCTGAATCTGAGGTGTTGGTTCCGCCTGTGCTTTCAGAATATGGATAAATTTATCCTGAATCATTTTTAAATGGCTGTGCGTTGCTTCAGCTGATGAAGGAGCGGTGATGAGTTTTTCTTCAAAATACTGTTGCCACAGGCTGTCCTGACTGATCGGATCGGTAAACTGGAATGCCTGTTTATAGAACTGAGCCAGTCCTGTATCCAGAATGGTTTCGGGCAGGTCACAGGGCAGGTAGCGAACCGCAGAAAATATTTTAAAGGGCTGCGTTTCAGTTTTTTTCTGATAGGGAATAACTAAGGTTAAATCCAATGGATGCTGATCATAGACACGGATTTTTAAATACACGGCATCCGTGCGACCGGTCGGTAAATAAGCATGTATATCTTCACAGTACAGCTGAAATGGATGTCCAGCTGGGTTGCTGTCCAGTTTTGACAATGCTTCCTGTTGTGGGTTGTCATACATCAGATGAACCAGGGAGATTTTTTCCTGGTCAGGAACCAGCATGGTGGGTTGCAGGGACGTATCCTGCACCATACTGGTTGAATATGCCGCAAGAAAACCTGCCTGAGTAAATGCCTGATCCAGTATTTCTGGTAGAGGTAAATGAAAATCCTGAGTCAGTGATGATGGAAAATAATGTACCGCTGAATCAATATCTTTACAGACGTTCTGAATGTATTCAACACAGTCAGGCTGTTCCCCTGATGAGTCAAACAGGCAACCAGTGATGATGGTCATTGGAAACAGCAGTTTACTGTCTATAACCGCGACCTGATCCAGTTCAAAGCGATAGCTCTGTTGCGGGTCATCTGCAAAATTCTGTTTATAGGCTTCGAAATCATACCATTTCAGTGATGACATGCTGTGCCGTGTAATGACAGCGCCGAGATAGTAGCTCATGGCCACCAGGAAATTTAATTTTTCTTTATGCTGCATGAAATCTGAATAGTTCTGTTCGGTCAGATTTTCTTCAGAACGGATACATTTCAGTAAAACGTCCAGTTCAGCAATACTCTGAATGGAAAAATCAAATGCGATCTGGTCTGTTGCCTGCCGATAATAATTTCCGCCTGGAATATATTTTTTATGCTGCAGCGCCTCAATGTAAGTCGCATACCATTCATTAATATTACGGGTGGTCTGGCTGACAGTCTGGCAGCGTTCTTTGACATAACTGAGCAGGGTGCGTTTTGCATCAGAACCTTCATGCAGCAGTTCGGCAATAATACTGAAGGGTAAACATACCTGTTTGCGGATCATGGCAACCATGGAGCTGAAAAAATCCAATGGTAAACCGTAGTCAGACGGTAGAATCTTGATTGCCTCGTGGTAGTTATACCATTCGGTTTCAGTGTTGGTTCGCTGGTTGATGACATCACATATAAATGCCGCGATGGTCATGAGGAAATTCAGTCCTTCAGGCCGTTCGACTATATCGTTGGGACGTATTCCCTGACGATGCAGCTGGACCAGAAGCTGATTCAGTTCTTCCAGGTTTGCATCACTGTCATCTGCCCCAATTTTGAAAAGCTCTTCTGAATAGAGCAAACCATTTTCAGGCAATGTTTTCAGTTTAAAATGCTGAAGAAGCTCCATTACCTGCTGTTGTGTCTGTCTTGTCATGATCTTGTTATCATAAAGTTTTTTCAGGATTAAGGAAATTTAACACAGACAGATGAATCTGAGTAATCAATTTAACTGATTCCTTTAAAAGCTTCTATGGCACGAAGACGACTGCTTTTTAAATTCACAATGGGTTTGGGGTAGTTCAGCTTCAGGTCTGCATTTTTGGCATAGGGTTCATGGATGGTTTTTGCATCCAGATGGGCAAGTTCGGGTACCCAGTGCCTGATGTATTCTCCTGTCGGATCGAACTTCTGTGACTGACTGACAGGATTGAAAATACGGAAATAAGGTACAGAATCTGTCCCTGTGGATGCACACCATTGCCAGCCGCCGTTATTGGCAGCCAGATCGCCATCAATCAGATGCTGCATAAACCACTGTTCGCCCAGTCGCCAGTCGATCAGCAGGTTTTTACAGAGAAACATGGCTACAATCATGCGTGCTCGGTTGTGCATCCAGCCTGTTGCGAGCAGCTGGCGCATTCCTGCATCAACCACAGGGATACCGGTCTGACCCTGTTGCCAGGCTTTTAAGTCTTCAGGTGCATTTCGCCATGCAATCTTCACAGTAGCGGCTTTAAAGGGTAAATGCTTTGAAATGTACGGGAAATCAAAAAGTATGTGCGTGTAAAATTCCCGCCATAACAGTTCATCCAGCCAGCTTTGCTGACCTGTACTATCAATATGGAAATGACCTTGCTGCTGACGGAACAGTGCCTGAATACACTGACGGATCGAAAGAATGCCTGTGTTTAAGTAGGCTGAAAGCTGGCTTGTGCCGTCTATATGGGGAAAGTCGCGAGCTGTTGCATAATCTGAAAGGCGGTCTGTTATAAATTCATCCAGCTGATGCAGTGCATGCTGTTCACCAGTTTGCCACTCCAGGTCAGTTGTGGATTGCCAATCAGGATAAAACTGCTGTATCTGTGGAATCTGTTCATGATCTGAAATTTCAGTTGCCAGTTTCTGCTGAATGGAGGGAGTGGGGTAACACTGTGGCACTGAGATACTTAACTGGTCATAACAGTATTTTTTAAAAGCACCAAAGATCTGATAGGGTTTCTGGCTTTGATTCCGGATGGAGCCAACAGGGAACAGTGTCCGGTCATGATGAAGGATCAGATCTTTGCCATGCTGGTTCAGTAATTTCTGCACCTGGAAGTCGCGGCTCAGTTCATTGATACCGCATTCAATACTGGCATGAATATGCTGAGCATTGAGTTGATGGGAAAGTTTCAGTAGTTCTTGTGCGATGTTTTTCCAGAGTGGAACAGTTTTAATAACCAGTTGAATATTCAGCTCACTCAGCTGTTTTTTCAGTACTGAAAGCTGTCGCAGATAAAAATCCAGTTTTACTGGAGCATCATGATGCAGCTTCCACTGCTTAGGGGAGAGAATAACCACGGCAGTACAGTACCCACTGTTACAGGCATGCCATAAAGCAGTGTGATCAGATACCCGCAGATCCTGTCTGAACCATACCAGCGTATTTTGAGTCATATGATTACAGTCATTTGAGGTTCACATTTTAATTATTCACTTTTTAGGTTCTGTATGGAAATATTTCGCATGAAACGGGTCTCTTTCTGATCATATTTCGGCTGTTTTAACTGTTTCTGGATCAGCTGTAAAATTAAAGGGTCCCATTCTTTTGAGCGTTGATCTTTTTCTTTCCAGTGATAAGGCTCCCATTTTTTTTCTGCTGAAATCCGATTTGACTCTTTCTCCAGATTTTGCATAAACGTAAGAACAAAATGAGTTCCTCGCCATTCATTGTCCAGGAAAACTTTGGACCCTCCTACATATCTGCGTTTAAGCATATCTTCTGGTATTTCCAGGATATCACTGTCATTAATCAGAAATAACCTTCGCCAGATATGTGTATATGCTTTTCCAAAAATATCCTGATTAATTTCAGTTCTTGTCTGGGGGAGTGGTGGTAAACGTTTTGTATTGTTGGTGATGTCAATTTTCATTGCACGATCAGCCCAGTTGGCAAGGCTTTCCAGATACCAGGAGTTTTTAAACTGAGCATATCCATATTGATAAAGATGAAAGAGTTCATGAGTAACTGTTGCCCATGAGCCTGGAAAGCCTTCTAAATTGTTGGAGATGACGATGCTTATCGAACATGGCATGTCTTTTGAATTGATAGATAGATTGGGATAACGGGCAGCCCGCTCAAAAGCGACGCCATTACCTCCAGTTTTCTGTAGAAATATTGCGATGGACTCGGCACTGTTTTGATAGCGAGGTGAGTCGAGCGGTGATCGGAAGCCTGCAAGCTTGAACATATCTCGACTGTTCATGGCTTGTATTGCTATATTTTCAACATAATCAGGAATTTTATTGTTATTAATATCCGCGGTTTGGGGGAGGTTTTGTGTACTAGATTCAAGATCTGAATAATAGACACGGAACTCATCCAGCTGGTAGACCTTATTGAATTCTTTAGCCCATTTGGGGGAAGAGACTGAACACTTATATTGTGGTTTTTTTTCTGCACAGGCAACAGTCGAAACAGCACTTAACAGGGTCAGCAGTATTATTCTGGTTTTATTCATTTTAATTGTTCCGTCAGTATTATTGTTATTGTAATAAAAAAGGCAAAGTAAAAACTTTGCCTTTTTGTGATCAGAACTGATCTTAGTGGTGATGACCACCTGCACCGTGAACATGACCATGATCAAGTTCTTCCTGAGATGCTTCACGAATTTCTACGATTTCAACTTCAAAAGTCAGATCCTGACCAGCAAGCGGGAAGTTTGCATCAACAATAATGTTGTCGCCTTCAACTGCTTTAACAGTTACGATCTGAACGCCATCATCAGTCTGAGCCTGGAACTGCATGCCTGCCTGAATGTTATCAACACCCTGGAACATTTGTTTAGGTACTTCCTGAACCATGTCTGGGTTATATTCGCCGTAACCTTCAGCAGCTGGTACATTTACAGTGAATTTATCACCAACAGCTTTACCTTCAAGCGCTTTTTCAAGACCTGGGATGATGTTGCCTGCACCGTGCAAATATGCAAGTGGTTCACCCTGAGATTGATCCAGCGTTTCACCCTCAGCATTAGTCAATGTGTAGTGGAAAGAAACCACGTGGTTATTTGCAATAGCAGTCATGTTATTGATCCATTCAAATTTTTAAGGCTATATCATAAAGTGAAATGCAGTTTTTGTAGACTAATAATTTCCATAAAAAGCGCATTTCGGTTTTTAATGACGATTTTTTAATTAATAAGGGCACTTTATTAAATTTCAATGTAATTTAATTTTAGGCGTGATTTTTCGTGTAACAAAATCTTTTGCAGTCAGTAAACCTGCATGTGCATAACCATAAATTGTTGCCTGATGAATGCGGTAAAGGGAAACATACATAGATTTTGCAATAAAGCCCTGGACATTAACCTGTCCCATCAGTTCGCCGACTGCTTTATTTTTACTGAGCGAAACCAGTGAGCCTTTGTCAGAAAACAGGAACATTGGCTGACTGCGACCATTAATACGGGCTTTCATGGCATCTACAAGAAAGGCTGCCTGCTGGCTTGCAACCTGTGCCCTTGGTCCCAGAGCTGGTTCACGCGCATCCAGGATACAGTTGGCACAGTCACCAAATGCAAAAATGTCAGGATTGGATTTTGTCTGCAGCGTAGCATAGACATCCAGGCGTCCCATACGGTCTTTGCTGAAGCCTTCAAGTGATGAAATGACAGCAGGGGTTTTAATGCCTGCAGCCCATATTTTCAGATTTGCCTGAATGCTGGAGCCATCAGTAAACCAGACTTTTTCTGCATCCACTTTTTCGACTCGTTTCGCAGTCAGGACATTGATTTTCATACGTTGCAGCTGACTTTGGGCATGATCTGCAATTTTTTCTGACAGGGCTGGAAGAATCCGGTCTGCACCTTCAATCAGTGAGATGACAGCATTTTCAGGATTAATTTTATTTAATCCGTAACGGTAGAAATTCTGTTTGGCTTCAACCAGTTCAGCAGCCAGTTCGACACCGGTTGCACCAGCGCCAATGATGGCAATATTCAGTTGCTGTTCTGTCTGCTGATTTTGTGCATCCAGGTATAAATGCAGCAGATCCTGCTGAAAAATCTCAGCCTGCTGTCTGCTGTCGAGGAAATGACAGTGTTCCTGGACACCTGGGGTATTAAAGTCATTGGAAACAGAACCTACCGCCAGGATCAGTGTGTCGTATTGCAGAATCTGCTGTTCAGAGGCGGTTTCATATTTAGAGGTTCGGGACTTGCTGAGAACAATCTGTTTATCCTGTGCATTCAGTGTTTCAAAACGTCCCAGTATGAACTCATAATGATGTTTTGCTGCATGTGCATAGTAATTGGTTTCTTCTTCACCAGGATTCATAGTACCCGCCGCAATTTCATGCAGCAGTGGTTTCCAGATATGAGTCAGATTCTGATCGACAAGAATAATTCTGGCTTTTGCGGATTTACCTAAGGTATCTCCAAGCTGAGTGGCGAGTTCGAGTCCACCTGCACCACCACCCACGATGATAATCTGATGTAATTGATTCATTTTTTGCCTGTTTTTATTTAATCAAAAAAAGAAGATGGACATGATAGTCCATCTTCTTTGCCAGGCATTTTATAAAATTGTAATCCAGAGCAGAATGATCTGATTAATTTAATGGATAAATCTTAACTTCTGCATGATCACTGGATAAAAAGCTGAACAGCCGTTTAAACCACTGGATGAACTGATGAAAAGCACCGGCTTCTTCAATTTTCACATCATCTTCAATATCAATGGTCTGAATCAGTCTGTTGTCCTGATAAACCTGAACAGTTGCCAGTTTCATGACTTTTGCAAGTGGTGCAGTCAGGGACTGTTCATTTACCGCGACATTCATGTGGGTCTGGGTTGAGCTGAGGGGCTCAATGGTCTGTACAGCAGCGCCGTTGTTAATTACGATACGTTGGCTAATCTGATCAAAAGTTTGCAGGTCAACCGGCACACTCTGATTGTATAAAGAAGTCGTGATAATCTGTGGTTTACGTGTTTCAACACGGAACATTTTCAGGGTGGATCTGATGACCGGTAACTCCGCAATCAGCTGTTTATCCTTAATGGCAACTTCGTTGCGGGTGTAGTGATAGGCAAGATTCATTAACGCACTTGCGACTTCGGCACGTTTTAACGCGCTGTGTGTTCCCATAACAACAACGACCAGGCGTCTTTCAGGTGTATCAGGATTACTGGTTGGGCGGTTTGCAGTCAGTGCAAGGTTGTAGCCGGCTGCTTTGGTAAACCCTGTTTTCAGACCATCGACAGTGGGATCTTTTTTTAACAGAAGATTGGTTGCGTGGTGAAAATGCTGATTATAGGAAAAACTTTGCTGCTTGGAGTAATACAGGTAATCAGGTGTATGGTTCACCAGAGCCTGTCCAAGATGAGCAATATCGGATGCAGATGAATAATGCTCAGGCATGGTGATGCCCGCTGGATTCTGAAAATGTGTGTCTTTCATTCCCAGTGCCTGAGCTTCAGCATTCATGCGTTTTACAAATTCGGGAATACTTCCTGAAATGCGTTCCGCCAGGGTTACGGCTGCATCATTTGCAGACATCACAATTAAGCCTGCAAGCAGCTGGTCAACTGAAATCTGTTCACCTGGTTTTAAGTACATCTGAGACTCATCCCACATGACAGTATTCACCACTGGTGTTGCGGTCAGTACATCCGCTTTGTTGAGGCGACCCGCCTGAATTTCTTTCAGAGCAATGTAAGCCACCATCATTTTTGTCAGTGAGGCAGGAGCGCGCTGAACATGGCTGTTATGTTCCGAAATGACCTGTCCGGACTCAGTGTCCAGTATGGTCCATGCTTCAGCTTCAACACTTTCAGGTGAAATATTCAGTAAGGAGGCATGCGCAATTGTAGAAAAACAAAGGCAGATAAATGCAAGTAATGAAATGATGCGTTTCAAAGAGATTCCCAGTACCAATCCGTCGGTAAAAATGATAAAAAACTCAGGCATGCTATGCCTTTTTTTATGGCTTGGCTAGTCAGATTTACAGTCATTCACAACTGTACCGCAATAGTTGATAAAAAAATGTTAAGCTGATATTCAGTTTCTACTTTTTAATTCTATTTTGTCCATTATGTTGCATTATCAGATTGAATTTGACGATTACCGTCAGCACCTTGTTCACGTCACTTTACGCTTTCTTGCAGACCCTGTACAGATTCTGACTTTACCGACCTGGATTCCTGGCAGTTATCTGGTGCGTGAATTTTCAAAGCATATTGAACGTGTAAAAGCATCTGATGAAGCAGGGCGTGAACTGAATATTCAGAAATTTGAAAAGAATAAATGGCGTCTGTTCAACACTGACCATGAACTGATTACTGTTGAATATGATGTTTATGCCTATGATCTGTCTGTTCGTGGTGCTTATGTGGATCAAACGAGGCTGTATATCAATCCGGCCTGTCTGTGCATCGGGCTTGAGGGGCAGGAACATAAGGAAGTGGAACTGGAAGTTTTCCTTCCTGATGAGCTGAAACATTTCCAGCTGGCGACAGGTCTGCCATCAAAAAGTCTGGTGAAAGGGCGTTATACCCTGAAAGCTGAAAATTATGCGCAGTTGATTGATTCACCGTTTGAACTGGCGGATCAGACCCGTTTCAGTTTTGAGGCAAACGGTATTCCACATGAGTTTGTGGTATCAGGTAAACATGCTATGAATGCTGCACGTATGCAGCAGGATATTGAAAAAATCTGTGCAACTGAAATTACGATGTTTGGTTCTGCACCGTTTGAAAACTATACATTTATGACCATGGCTACTGCTGACAGCTATGGTGGACTTGAGCATCCAAACAGTACAAGCCTGATTACACCACGTGATGATCTACCTAAGATGGATGAACCTGCTGAACCAACGGTAGCTTATCAGCGTTTTCTGGGTTTATGCAGTCATGAATATTTTCACTCCTGGCTGGTCAAATTTATCCGACCTGAAAACTTTGCCAGTTACGATCTGAATAAGGAGGGCTACACCTCTTTATTATGGATCTTTGAAGGATTCACTTCTTATTATGATGATCTGATTCTGTTGCGCAGTGGCGTTATCTCTCAGGATGCTTATCTGAAACTGTTGAAAGCACAGATTGACCGTTATCTGCAGAATCCTGGACGTTTTGTACAGTCAGTGTCTGAGTCAAGTTTTGATGCGTGGATTAAGTTTTACCGTCAGGATGAAAACTCGGTTAATGCAGGAACCAGTTATTACAACAAAGGCTGTCTGGTCGCCTTATGTCTGGATCTAGGCTTACGTTTACGGGGTTCCAGTCTGGATGCACTGATGCGTAAACTTTATGACAATGCGCAGCAGGGTATACAGGTCAATGAACGGACGGTCTTTGAACTGTGTAATGAGTTGACCGGTGATAACTGGGTTGAACAGATCAATCATCTGATCAATACAACGGACGAACTTCCTCTGGATCAGTTATTCCCTGAATTTGGCATTAATTATGTACTGAAAACAGATAAATCGCTGGCTTTTGGGATTAAAGCAACAGATAAGCCTGAAGGTGTACTGATTCAGTCAGCACGTCGTGATGGTGCAGCAGCTCAGGCTGGACTTTCTGCAAATGACGTTATTATTGCAATAGATGGCTTGAAAGCGACGGCTAAGCTGCTGGAAAAATATTCAAAACAGGAAGGCATGTTTACAGTGCTGGCATTCCGCCGTGATGAACTGATGAGCTTTGAAGTACAGGCTGCTGGTACTGAGCTTGCAGAAGTGGAACTGAGTGTGCAGGATCAGGCGAAAGCAACAGGCTGGTTACAGGCTTAACCTGAAGCTCGACTTTGCTGGGTAAAAAGGGTACTTGATGTACCCTTTTTTATGCTCAGTAATCAGAATCTGAGTCACTTACTGCTTTGGAATATTCCTGTGATTCATCTGAGCTGTATCACGACAGTTCTGACATGGCCTTGGGTTTAAATGGCACGCAGCTATAAAGGAAGTAAATGTTGAACACTGTAAATGAGATAAAAAAATAAAATATAATTCTGCTGAAATAATATCGGGTGTTCAGTCCTGAAAAATCAGGCTCAGTGCATCACTGACGAGTTTTATGCAATGAAGATGTAATATGAAACAGTGATTCTGCAATTGATAAATGGTCATTATTTGGGTAAAGTTCATCCAGGAAAAATTGACAAGCATCATTTTTCTACGAAATGTCGTTATCACGTGATATTACGTTGACTGTAATGCGATGAACACCGATACTTTCAATGTTTTTATTTAAGCAAACCGGTTCGCAGACTAAGCCAAAAGCTAGGGTCTGACAAACGTAATTCAAAGCAAGGGGCTATATATGGCTGGTGGAAAGTCAACTATCATTTACACATTGACCGACGAGGCGCCTCTGCTGGCGACTTACTCGCTACTGCCGATCATTGAGACCTTTACTAAGCCAGCTGGCGTAGAGATTATCAAGACTGATATCTCTGTAGCAGCCCGTGTACTCGCAGAATTCTCAGAATATTTAACTGATGAACAAAAGGTTACTGACAACCTTGCGGAGTTGGGTCGCCTTACTCAGGATCCAGACACTAACATCATCAAGCTTCCAAATATCAGTGCTTCTGTGGCTCAGCTGACAGCATGTATCAAGGAACTTCAGTCAAAAGGATATGCAATTCCTGACTATCCTGAAAATCCATCTACTGATGAAGAAAAGGCAATTAAAGCACGTTACAGCAAGTGTCTTGGTTCCGCAGTGAACCCTGTATTGCGTGAAGGTAACTCTGACCGTCGTGCACCTGCAGCAGTGAAAAACTATGCGAAAAAACATCCGCACTCTATGAGTGAATGGAAACAGTGGTCACAGACTCACGTTTCCCACATGGATGAAGGTGACTTCTATCATGGTGAAAAGTCGATGACTTTGGACCGTGCACGTAATGTGAAAATGGAACTCATTACCAAGTCAGGTGAAACTGTTGTTCTTAAGCCAAAAGTTGCGCTTCAGGACGGCGAAATCATCGACTCTATGTTCATGAGCAAAAAAGCACTTTGCGATTTCTATGAAAAAGAACTCGATGACTGTAAAGAAGCGGGCATTCTGTTCTCTTTACACGTTAAAGCAACCATGATGAAAGTTTCACACCCGATTGTATTCGGTCACTGTGTGAAAATTTACTATAAAGAAGCGTTCGAAAAACACGCTGCATTATTTGCTGAATTAGGTATTAACGTAAATAACGGTATGGCTGGTCTTTATGAAAAGATCGAAACTTTACCGACTTCTTTACGTGAAGAAATCATCGAAGATCTTCATGCATGTCAGGAACACCGTCCTGCACTGGCAATGGTTGATTCAGCGAAAGGCATCACAAACTTCCATTCGCCAAACGACGTGATTGTAGATGCTTCTATGCCTGCAATGATCCGTGGTGGTGGTAAAATGTGGGGTGCTGACGGCAAACCTTATGACTGTAAAGCTGTAATGCCTGAGTCTACATTTGCCCGTATTTACCAGGAAATGATCAATTTCTGTAAGTGGAACGGTAACTTTGACCCACGTACAATGGGTACAGTGCCAAACGTAGGTCTGATGGCTCAGAAAGCTGAAGAATACGGTTCTCACGACAAGACTTTTGAAGCGCCAGCTGCTGGTGTTGCCAACATCACTGACCTTGAAACAGGTGAAGTGCTGATGTCACAGAACGTGGAAGAAGGCGATATCTGGCGTATGTGTCAGGTGAAAGACGCACCGATCCGTGACTGGGTGAAACTGGCTGTAACACGTGCACGTAACTCAGGTATGCCAGCAATTTTCTGGCTTGACCCGTACCGTCCACACGAAAATGAACTGATCAAAAAAGTTCAGAAATACCTGAAAGATCACGATACAGCAGGTCTGGACATTCAGATTATGTCTCAGGTCCGTGCTATGCGTTACACACTTGAGCGTGTTGCGCGTGGTCTAGATACGATTTCTGTAACGGGTAACATTTTACGTGATTACCTGACTGACCTGTTCCCAATTATGGAACTGGGTACTTCTGCTAAAATGCTGTCTATCGTTCCGTTAATGGCGGGCGGTGGTATGTACGAAACTGGTGCTGGTGGTTCAGCGCCTAAACACGTACAGCAGCTTGTAGAAGAAAACCACTTACGTTGGGATTCTTTAGGTGAGTTCCTGGCTTTAGCTGCTTCTTTAGAAGAAATGGGTATTAAAGAAGACAATGCCCGTGCAAAACTTCTGGCGAAAACGTTAGATCAGGCTACAGATAAACTGCTTGATAACGACAAGTCTCCATCACGCCGTACAGGTGAACTGGATAACCGTGGCAGCCACTTCTATCTGGCTAAATTCTGGGCTGAAGCTTTGGCTACTCAGGATGAAGATGCTGATCTTAAAGCAAAATTTGCACCACTTGCGAAAGCACTGGATGAAAATGAAGACAAGATCATCGCAGAACTTGCACAAGTGCAGGGTCAGGCTGTAGATATCGGCGGTTACTATGCTGTTGATACTGCAAAAGTTGATGCTGTGATGCGTCCAAGTGCGACTTTGAATGCTGCACTTCAGACTATCTGAATGAAAATGAACTGATCACTTGATCAGTGAATTAAAAAGCCGATGCAAATGCATCGGCTTTTTTTATTGTACCTGGGTTAAAAAGAAAACATAAATAAAAATAATAGAGCGAATATCCGATAGAAAATTACTTATTTACATCGGATTTACAGACGGGTTTCAGCACCGGATATCAGATATTTTTGTACATTCTGCATGTCTGACGCATTCGGATTTCATCTGTTGAGTATGAAAATATTTTTCAGAATGATCCGGAGCACTGCTGATTTTTGGATTAAATCAGTATTTTTTCAGAATACTGTTGTTGAGGTTTTAATAATATTTTTAATAAATACAATAATTTATAATTAAAGTGAATTTAACTCATTTTTCAATTAGATAAAATCATTTTTATTCATCTTTGGTTCTGGGTATAAATATCTCCATTGAAAACATTTAGATTTATCTTAGAAATTAGGTGGCATTTCCCATGAGTAACGCATTTGCATGTTCGATTAAACGTATCCGTTTTGATGAAAACTATCAGCCTGCGGACAACACCCGCCAGACGACAAATTTTGCCAACCTGGCGCGTGGTGAGTCCCGTCAGGAAAACTTACGCAATACACTGCGAATGATCAACAACCGTTTCAATAGCCTGGCGCATTTTGATAATCCTAAAGCGGATCGTTATTCACTTGAAATTGATATCATTTCTGCTGAGATTGATATCGAAGGAAATGGTCAGACTTTTCCATTTATTGAAATGTTGAAAAGCACGATTACTGACCATAAAACCAATGAACGTTTTGAAGGCATGATCGGTAACAGTTTTTCTTCTTATGTGCGTGATTATGACTTCAGTGTTGTATTGCCATCTTTAGGTTGTAAAACCAATGAAAAACCAGAAGATTTTGGTGACCTGCATGGCAAGCTGTATCAGCATCTGGTTCATTCAGATGTATTTAAAGCGGAGTTCAGCAAGCAACCTGTGATCTGTCTGAGCGTTTCAACATCGAAGACGTATTTCCGTACTGCAAATGTACATCCTGTGCTTGGGGTGGAATATACCAATGATGAATATTCACGTACTGATGATTATTTTGCAAAAATGGGTTTAGCAGTCCGTTATTTCAAACCTGAAAATGGTACTGCACCGTTAGCATTCTATTTCAGCGGCGATTTACTGCGTGATTACACCGATTTCGAACTGATCAGTGCCATCAGCACAATGGAAACATTCCAGAAAGTGTATCGTCCTGAGATTTATAACACGAACTCAACCGCAGGTCTGGTGTATCAGCCAAGCCTTGAATATCCAGATTATTCGTTGACACAAATTGTGTATGACCGTGTTGAACGTGGGCAATTGGCAGTTAAACAGGGCAAATGGACTGAAGAAAACTTCATCAATAAATATGGTGAAGTACTTACGAAATGGGCTGAAAACTTCACTGCGAAAAATGGTGCTGCGGCTTAATTATAGAAAATCTCCCCTAACCCCCTCTTTTTCAAAGAGGGGAATATGTTCCGCAAGGGGAGGATTTAATTGCGACAGAATTACTGAAATAAACAAATTTAGAGATAGAAGATTAGACATGGCGATTTTACTCCCAACCTCAACAGCAGGCAGCTTACCAAAACCTTCATGGCTTGCAGAGCCTGAAAAACTTTGGTCGCCGTGGAAATTGCAGGACCAGGAACTTGTAGATGGTAAACTGGATGCACTGCGTTTGTCATTACATGAGCAACAACAGGCGGGTATTGATATTGTCAGCGATGGTGAACAAACCCGTCAGCATTTCGTAACAACCTTTATTGAGCATTTAGACGGTGTGGATTTTGAAAAACGAGAAACGGTGAAAATTCGTGATCGTTATGATGCAAGCGTACCTTCTGTGGTTGGTGCAGTTTCACGTCAAAAGCCTGTATTTGTTGAAGATGCAAAGTTCTTACGTTCATTGACTGATCAACCGATTAAATGGGCGTTGCCTGGTCCAATGACCATGATCGATACTTTATATGACGGTCATTATAAAAGTCGTGAAAAACTGGCTTGGGAATTTGCTAAAATTCTGAATCAGGAAGCTCGTGAGTTAGAAGCAGCCGGTGTAGATATTATTCAGTTTGATGAGCCTGCATTTAACGTGTTCTTCGATGAAGTGAATGACTGGGGTGTGGCGACTTTAGAACGTGCGCTTGAAGGTCTGAAATGTGAAACTGCGGTACACATTTGCTATGGTTACGGCATCAAAGCCAATACCGACTGGAAAAAGACTTTAGGTTCAGAATGGCGTCAATACGAAGAGGCATTCCCGAAACTGCAACAGTCTAAAATCGATATAGTATCACTTGAATGTCAAAACTCACGTGTACCGATGGATCTGATTGAGCTGATTCGTGGTAAAAAAGTCATGGTGGGTGCGATTGATGTAGCGACCAATGTGATTGAAACACCTGAACAAGTGGCTGATACACTGCGCAAAGCGTTACAGTTTGTCGATGCGGATAAACTTTATCCTTCAACCAACTGTGGTATGGCGCCACTTGGTCGTGAAATTGCACGTGGTAAATTGAAAGCGCTTAGTGCAGGTGCAGAGATTATCCGTCAGGAATTAACTCGTTAATTCAACATTTAAATCATTTATTGAAATCACATTCAAAGTTCCTTTTTCTACAAAGAAGAGGGAGCTTCCGATACACAGTTAGATCTAAACAGCACAGTATTTCAGAACTTTATTCAAATACAGCGTTTTAGGCGAATAGGAACACGGTCATGGTTGATGCAACAGACTTTAAAAATGCAATGTCTTCGTTAACGAGTGCGGTCAATGTTGTGACCACCGTTGGTGAATCAGGTTTTCATGGCTTTACAGCCTCTGCTGTGTGCAGTGTAACTGACACACCACCGACATTATTGGTCTGTATGAATAAATCATCACGTTCTCATACGCATTTTGTTGAAAATAAAGTTTTGACTGTGAATGTTTTAGGTGCTCAACATGAGCAACTTTCTAATGCATTTGCATCGTCTAAACTCAGTTCAGATGAGCGTTTTGCACTTGGAGAATGGTCTGAACTTGAAACAGGTTCACCTGTGCTGGCTGATGCTTTGGTCAGTTTTGATTGTAAAATTTCAGATATTCAGGAAGTGGGAACACATACCATTTTTATCTGCCCAATTGTTGCAATCCAAAAGAACCAGGAAGATCAAGCTTTGGTTTATTTTAACCGTGCTTATCACCAGGTTGGTGAAACAGAAATCGCTTAAATCCAGGGTTTGTCATTCGTCCGTGTATTTTCAAATCATATACGCTGTGTGTGCAGACCCTGACGCTCCAAAATTTTATTACCTCAATCTATAAAGTCAGTAATCCGTGGAACTCATCATTTTTTTAATCATCGGCGCATTTGCAGGATTTGCAGCTGGGCTGTTTGGCGTGGGTGGTGGTACCATCATTGTCCCGCTTCTATATATCGTCTTTAGCCAGATGGGCTATGATCCTGATGTTGTCATGCATCTGGCATTGGGTACTTCACTTGCAACGATCATTGTCACTTCAATCAGCTCTTTAATGGCACATCAAAAGAAAGATGGCATTATCTGGTCGGTATTTAGAAATCTGGCACCAGGTATGGCATTGGGCTGTTTCTTTGGGGCTGGTATTGCAGGCTGGTTATCTGGACTTCATCTGCAAATGATTGTTGGCGTATTCTTGCTTTGGGTGGCGTACACCATGTTTATGGGCTCGAAAAAGGTCGTGGATAATACTAAAACATTACCGTCGACACCGGCACAAATTGGTGCAGGAGCGGGGATAGGTATTGCTTCCGCAATCTTTGGTATTGGTGGCGGGAGTATCACTGTGCCATATCTCACGCATTATGGCGTGGTCATGCAAAAAGCAGTCGGAACTTCAGCTGCATGTGGATTACCGATTGCGATAGCCGGTGCATTAGGATTCATGCTTTTTGGAATGAATGCGCAGGTGAATGTGCCTAATACCATTGGTTTTATTCATGTTTATGCTTTTTTAGGCATCAGTGTCATGAGTTTCTTTACTGCAAAATTCGGTGCAAAAGCTGCGCATGCATTATCACCAGCAGTGTTAAAAAAATGTTTTGCAGTTTTATTGCTCTGTGTAGGCAGTTTCCTTTTAGTAAAAGGGTTTATTTAAGCTGAGTCTGGCTGATTTTCCATTCACCCAGAATTTAGAGTGATCTGAGTTCTGATTCGGAATGGATATTTTTCCTGTGATATTCAGGTTCTTAAAAAGAGCAGAGTGAATTAAAAAAAGCCTCCAGAATGGAGGCTTTTTTAATGGTCTTTATCAATACTGGCTTTTAACGACCGTTACGTCCGCGACCACGTGGAGCTTTGGTATTTGGACGGGTCGTACCGTTGGTTTTACGCTTCGGTTTTTCACTTTCGTCCATTTGCCAGATACGTTTGGTTCCTGATTTTTTCACAGAACCATCTTTATTTTTACGCACCATTGGCTTGCCGCCAGTACCGCCTGGTTTTTTCACATAAGAACGTGAGCGATACGGTTCTTCGGCGGGCACATTCTGGAAGTCAGGATATAACAGCGGTTCGATATCTTTGGTCTCGCCAGGCTGTAAACCCATCTGCACCAGGTCAATGGCACCGATACGTGTACGGATTAAACGTAAAGTTGGAAAACCGACTGCTGACGTCATACGGCGAACCTGACGGTTACGACCTTCACAGATGGAAATTTCCACCCATGATGTCGGAATGCTGGCACGGAAACGTACAGGAGGATCGCGGTCCCATAACCATTCAGGCTGTTCAACTTTTTCTGCTTTGGCAGGCAGAGTCATACCATCTTTGAGCTCCACGCCTTTACGCAGCTGCTCAAGCGCTTCTTCAGTGATATCGCCATCCAGCTGAACCAGATAAGTTTTAAACTTCTTGTTGGCAGGATTGGTAATATACTGGTTCAAACCACCGTGATCGGTCAGAAACACCAGACCTTCAGAGTCCATATCAAGTCGACCAGCCAGACGTAAAGTTGAGTCATCCACGAAGTCAGACATGGTCATGTGTGCTTCGTCTTTACGAAACTGGGAGAGGACGCCATATGGTTTATTGAGAATAACGATTTTCATAAAAGAACTGGCTTCTGTAATTACATAAAATAGCGATTGATTAAGTTTCATTTAACAAAGAAATGTGGCTATTCTTTGTATAAATCTCAAACAATACTGGAATTCGATTAGACTATTATGCGTTAAGAAGCGTTGAATGTATTGTCAAATTGGCAATTTTTTTGGATCAGCCAGCTATAATAAAAGGGAGAACCTGCAAAATGGGTTATCAGAAGATCACAGTGCCTGCGGATGGCGGCAAAATTACAGTAAATGCAGATTTATCATTAAATGTTCCAAATCACCCGATTATTCCTTTTATTGAAGGGGATGGCATTGGTGTGGACATTACACCTGCGATGAAATCGGTGGTGGATGCGGCTGTTTTAAAAGCCTACAGTGGCAAACGGTCTATTGAATGGATGGAAGTATACTGCGGTGAAAAAGCAGACAAAATTTATGGCACGTATATGCCAGAAGAAACTTTTGAAGCACTGCGTGAATTTGTGGTGTCCATCAAAGGTCCTTTGACCACACCTGTCGGTGGTGGTATCCGCTCTTTAAACGTCGCTTTACGTCAGGAACTGGATCTGTATGTCTGTGTGCGCCCAGTGCGCTGGTTTGAAGGTGTCCCATCTCCTGTGCGTCATCCTGAACTGACTGACATGGTCATTTTCCGTGAAAATTCAGAAGATATTTATGCAGGGATTGAATGGAAAGCGGACTCCCCTGAAGCCAGAAAAGTCATTAAGTTTTTAAAAGAAGAAATGGGTGTTAGTAAAATCCGTTTTGAAGATAACTGTGGTATCGGGATTAAGCCTGTGTCCAAAGAAGGTACACAGCGTCTGGTGCGTAAAGCGATTCAGTTTGCGATTGATAATGATAAGCCGAGTGTGACCCTGGTACACAAAGGCAACATTATGAAATATACCGAAGGTGCATTCAAAGAGTGGGGCTATGAGCTTGCAGTTGAACGTTTCGGTGGTGAACTGATTGATGGTGGTCCCTGGGTAAAAATTAAAAACCCAAAAACCGGTAAAGACATTGTGATTAAAGATGTGATTGCGGATGCCTTTTTACA
Organism: Acinetobacter chinensis; assembly: GCF_002165375.2. Classification (NCBI taxonomy): domain Bacteria; kingdom Pseudomonadati; phylum Pseudomonadota; class Gammaproteobacteria; order Moraxellales; family Moraxellaceae; genus Acinetobacter; species Acinetobacter chinensis. The sequence goes on along the minus strand of NZ_CP032134.1, from coordinate 2,278,911 downwards.
GCAGATCCTCATGCGTCCTGCGGATTATTCTGTGATCGCAACTTTAAACCTGAACGGTGACTATGTTTCCGATGCACTGGCGGCTGAAGTCGGTGGGATCGGGATTGCACCTGGTGCAAACATTGGCGGGGCAATTGCTGTTTATGAAGCAACACATGGCACAGCACCTAAATATGCCGGTCAGGACAAAGTAAACCCAGGTTCCATTATTCTTTCAGCAGAAATGATGCTGCGTGATATGGGATGGATTGAAGCGGCTGATCTGATTATTAAAGGTATCTCAGGGGCGATTGCAGCGAAAACTGTAACCTATGACTTTGAGCGTTTAATGGAAAATGCCACACTGTTGCGCTGTTCAGAATTTGGCAATGCGATCATTCAGCATATGGACTGAATCTGAACTTCTAAAAAAGCCCGCACTGTTTGCGGGTTTTTTTATCAATGTAGATCATGCAGGATTCAGACAGCTGAAGCTAAGTTTAAAAGCTGAAAATAAGTCTGCACGATGGATAGTTTTTTTATTCATGGGCTGATATTTTATATGTTTTGGGGATATTACAGAATGAAAAGAATATTGACTCTCATCATGGCTCTAGGCTTGGGCAGTCCTGTGTTTGCTCAGGATATTTATAAGTGTACTTCCAGTGGGGAAACAGGCTATCAGTCGAAACCCTGCAAAGAAAAGGGTGAGCTTATTTCAGGTTTAAGGCATCACAAAACACAGTCTCCTGCAACAGCGTATACACTGGCAGATGAACAGCAGGAAGCTGAACCTTATACATCAAATGCTGTTCCAGACACAGCGGAAGGGAAAAAGAAAAGCCTTGCCATTGCACAGGACGCCTATCGGATGACCAAAGAGCGTAACTGACATCTCTGTAGCTGGAATGATCAAGGCATTTTAAAAATGCCTTTTTGATTCGGTTTAATGCTGATGCAGAGGCTTAGGTGGTGATTTACGCAGATAAACAAAAAGTACAACTGTTCCCGCCAGTAACACAAACCCTGCCAGTTCAAACTGCTGATGATAGGATACTCCAGCCTTTTGCAGGGTGCTGAATGTCAATCCACCAATCAGCTGGGTAATGGCAAAGCACAGCGTGGCAATACTCCACAGTTTTTTATAAGCATGGGTATAAATCTGCAATATCGTATATGAGGTCAGGAAAACGACAGCAGGATTCAGCAGACCTGTAAGGAATGAGGAGACAAAAGTCAGTGCTGGATAAGCATCCATAACAGCAATAAATATCGCTCCGACATAAAAAGAATACAGTACTTTCAGGGCGTTGAAATTCCCCAGTTTCCTGGACAGCATATAGGCTGTCACAGCCCCCAGTGCACTGCCGCTGCCATACAGAATCCAGTTGAAATTGATGACGTTCAGTCCCAGGTGCAGGGTGTTGCTGAGATAGTCAATCCAGAACAGAGAATGCGGTACATACGAAAAAGCACTGCATGCATATACCGTCAGCAGACACAGATACAGTCCCTGAACGGGTACAGATTCTGTCTGAGGAACTGTCTGAGCTGACAGATGTGATCTGAACTGCTGGAGCAGTATGCATAGAATGGCACACATGATGGCTGAAAAGCCAAAAAGAATGAGCCATGCACTGCTGGTGCTGATTCTGTCTAGATAGGGCATAAACAGTGTCGCCAGCAGAACCCCGATGCCGATACCACTGAAACCAATGAAATTGATGCTCAAGCGGTCTTTGAGATCACAGCACTGAGCCACCACACTTGGTGACAGGATCATGAGCAAGCCACCGCTGATCCCTGAAATGACACGCCAGAAAATATACCAGCTGCCATGAAAACCTGAAAAAGCACAGCTCAGCAGACTGATACTACCCAGAATGGCTGCACTTTGAATAAAAAACGTCATACGGCTGTTCTGTGGCAGTTTCATTGCCCAGAACGCTCCAATCAGATAACCCAGCAGATTTGCACTGCTCAGAATACTGGCAAAGCTGCTTGTCCACTCATAGGCAGCCCGTGTGGATGGCAGTAATGCAGTATAGGAAAAACGCAGAATACCAATCCCCAGGCACATACTGAGACACAGAAAAAGACTGAGTTTTACTTTGCTGGAGAGCATCCTGTTCTCACTATGGAATCATTTCTTGATGTTTAATTCACCTTAAGCGGGTTGGGAATAGATGACAAGTGAAATATATTTAGACTTTAGCCTGTATATTTTAAGCATACGGATACTTGATCAGTTCATTGTTTTACACACTGAAACTGAAAAATCAGACATCAACCGATGCTGCATTTACTGCATCGCCAATCGTGTAGTAATGTCCACCTGCAACATGATGCAGACTTTTCCATTCAGGGGCAGCTTCATGATAGTACCAATGCCCATTTCTGAAAACACGGTCATCTGCATAAGCTGCAACTACTTTTCCAATAAATAAATCATGAGCCTGCTGATTATGCGGTTCTGGAATCAGTTCGCAGATCAGCCATGCAGAGCAGCCTTCAACCAAAGGGACACTGAAATCATCTATCTGAAACAGAGGAGTATTGCAGTGCTCAAGTTTAAGCGGGTCTTCATGCTGACTGATGGAGCCGAGAGCCTGAACCAGCTGCAGTTGTTTCAGCGTCGGAACCTGTAGCACAAAAAATCCTGATTTTTCGATCAGCTGGCGGGTTTTTGTGGCTTTATCCAGCACGACGGAAACTTTGGCAGGTACCAGTTCCAAGGCGCATGCCCAGGCAGCAGTCATTACATTGATGTCATCCTGAAACTGAGCAGAAACCAGGACGGTCGGTCCATGATTGATCAGGCGATATGCTTTGGCGAGTTCAACCGTCTGTATGTGCGTATTCAATCTGGTCAGTCCTTTTATTCATCACCTGTGAGGAGATGTTTAGCAGAATTTTAAAATAGCTTAGAAGATTTTAAGATATATGGAATAAATAACTGTTTTATTGACGATAATTGCAACATTATGCAGTCAGAATAAAATCATTAAAAATGCTGAGAGATTCATCCAACATAGCATCTGACATATAATAAATGCAATAAAACAGCAGGATTCACAATGACTTTTCCCTTAATACTGAACATTGTCCTATTTACAGGCTTTATTTTTCTACTGATGCAGACCCGTAAAACGGACTGGAGTCTGGCTAAAAAAGTACTGGCAGGTTTATGTCTTGGGGTGATTTTTGGTCTGGGTTTACATTTTGCCTACGGCGCAGGTTCTGACATTCTGAAAGAGTCCATTCAATGGTTCAACCTCGTAGGTAATGGTTATGTCAAACTGTTACAGATGGTGGTGATGCCTCTGGTCTTTATTTCCATTTTGAGTGCCGTGATTAAACTGCACAATGCTTCATCACTGGGGAAAATCAGCGCCATTACGATCAGTACACTGTTGCTGACGACAGCCATTGCTGCTTTTGTTGGTGTGATAGTGACCAGTCTTTTTGGACTGTCCGCAGCGGGTCTGGTTCAGGGCGTACAGGAAACAGCACGGCTGGATAAGCTGAATACTGACTATATAGGAAAAGTGACGGACTTAAGTGTGCCCGATATCGTTCTGTCCTTTATTCCAAGTAATCCTTTTGCGGAGTTGACCGGTGCAAACCCAACCTCCATTATCAGTGTAGTGATCTTTGCTACATTTTTAGGAATTGCAGGGATTCATTTAATCCGTGACGATGCTGTGAAAGGTCAGCGGATTGTGACTGCGATTGAAACTTTGCAGGCATGGGTGATGAAACTGGTCCGTCTGGTGATGACCCTGACACCTTATGGTGTTTTTGCGCTGATCACTAAAGTCGTCGCAAGTTCCAACGCCGCAGATATTATCAATCTGGGCGGATTCCTTGTTGCATCCTATCTTGGACTGGCGATCATGTTTGCTGTACATGCACTGGTGCTGGCGTTGACCGGTGTCAATCCTGTACGGTTTTTTAAGAAAGTACTGCCTGTGCTGACTTTTGCATTTACCAGCCGTTCCAGTGCTGCCAGTATTCCTCTAAGTATTGAAGCACAGACCACACGACTTGGAATTCCAGAAACAATTGCCAGTTTTGCAGCATCTTTTGGAACCACGATTGGTCAGAACGGATGTGCCGGTCTGTATCCCGCTATGCTGGCGGTGATGGTTGCACCTACTGTCGGTATCAACCCTCTGGATCCTGTCTGGATTGTGACCCTGGTCTGTGTGGTGACGCTCAGTTCAATTGGGGTTGCAGGTGTGGGCGGTGGTGCAACTTTTGCTGCATTAATTGTTTTACCTGTCATGGGCTTACCGGTCACCCTGGTTGCACTGCTGATTTCAATTGAGCCTTTAATTGATATGGGACGTACTGCGCTGAATGTGGATGGTTCCATGACCGCAGGAATGGTTACAAGTCAGTTGCTGGGGCAGACCAATCAGGAAATTTTACAGTCCGATGAAGCTGTTGAGCTGAAACATAGCTGATACCATCCTTATGTGTCTGGAGGATTCAGGCACTGTGCCTGTGACAAATCCAGTGTGTAAAAACACTGGATTTTTATTTTGTGAAATTTATTTTATTAGTCCATTAATCCGAGTAGGGATCTGTATCTGTTTTATCTTTTGAACTGTATCTGTATTCATTTTTAAGATGCCTTATGATGTGAGTATAGACAGGAGAATCCCTTATGAAAATGTACCAGGTGGACGCGTTCACACAGCAGTTATTTAAAGGAAATCCGGCGGCAGTTCTGGTGCTGGATGAATGGCTCGATGATGTGCTGATGCAGAATATCGCACTGGAAAATAATCTGGCTGAAACTGCTTTTGTAAAACGTGTGGATGATGAAAACTATGAGATCCGCTGGTTTACCCCAAAAGTTGAAGTGGATTTCTGTGGTCATGCAACACTGGCATCTGCATTCGTTCTGTTTAAAGATTTTACCAGGGCGAAAAGTATTCAGTTTCATGTTAAAAAACTGGGGATATTTACGATTACTCAGGCAGAAGATGGCAAAATTCAGATGAATTTCCCTGTCCGAAAACCGGTACAGGTTACCGATTATCCTGAACTTTTAAATAAAGTCATTAATAAACCGTTTAAAGCCGTGTATTTAAACCCACAGGCTTATATTCTGGAGCTTGAGTCTGAGCAGGATGTGATCGATGCACAGCCTGACTTGGTTGCCATTGCCGAGATTGCACAACATCATCATGTCAGTACTGCCATTACAGCAACGGATCTGGATATTACGGTTACCGCAGCTTCTGATGACTATGATTATGTTGCGCGTTACTTTGCACCGCATAAAGGAATTAATGAAGACCCTGTTACTGGTTCCATGCATACCGGTCTTGCTCCTCTCTGGGCAGAGAAACTGGGTAAAAATGTACTGGTGGGTTATCAGGCTTCAGAGCGCGGTGGTAAGTTGTACTGTGAAATTCAGTCAGCCGAAAGAATTGAAATTTCGGGCTATGCAAAACTGTATATGCAGGCTGAAATTGAAGTGTAATTTACGATTTCAGACAGTCTGAATATACGAAATGCTCTGATGCTGACAGCAGATCAGGGCATTTTTTTATGTTTTTTGTCCATTGGAACAGGATAGAATTGAGCCAGAGAATGATCAGAAAAAAGGTTTGGCTGATGAGTTTTATTAATCACTTTATACATGAAGTTTCAATAGAATAATGATGAAAACGACACTTAGACAGCTGGCACTGACCAGACAACTGCTTTCCACGCAGCAGAACATTGCCACCGGGCTTGCAGGAACATTGCAGACCATACAGCAGTTGGGTTATGTGCAGATTGATACCATTTCAGTGGTCGAGCGGGCACATCATCACGTGCTGTGGAACAGAGTGCCTGGATATGAACATGGACACCTGAATCAGCTGGTTCAGCAGAAAAAGATTTTTGAATACTGGTTTCATGCCGCGGCTTATCTGCCTGTAGAGGACTATCGTTTTGCACTGCCCCAGATGCTTGAGGTCAGAAAGGGCACAACCCGCTATTTTGGGCGGGGCGATGCTGGTCTGATGCGGGAAATTCTGGCAAAAATACAGGCTGAAGGAAAAATCAGTTCCAGACAGATTGATGCAAAGCATAAAAATAAACAGGGGACATGGTGGAATTCTGGACCTGCCCGCAGGGCTTTTGAACATCTGTTTATGCAGGGTGACTTAATGATCTGCGAACGTCAGGGTATGGAAAAGTTCTATGACCTGTCTGAACGCTGTTTACCTGAAGGGCTGAATTTAAATATGCCCAGTATGGATGAATATGCAGAATACCTGTTTAAAACTGTTCAGCGCGCCCATGGCGTGTTCAGCTGGAAACAGTTGATACATTTAAAGTCAGGACAGCCCATTCGTGATGCCATGCGTCAGTTGATTCATGAAAAACTGAGTACCGGGGAAATTCAGGAAATCCAGCTGGATCGTGGGCAAAAGCTCTATGTTGATGCGGTGGGGATGGAACAGATGGCTGAACGGAGAAACAGCAGCCCTCAACGGGGTGAATACACGGATGTCAAAATTCTTTCTCCTTTTGATAACCTGATTATTCACAGAGAACGATTAAACACCCTGTTTGATTTTGATTATAAAATGGAATGTTATGTTCCTGCTGATAAAAGGATTTTTGGCTATTTCAGTTTGCCTGTTTTAGCTGAGAATGAACTGGTGGGCAGAATGGACTGTAAAGCCCATCGTGCAGAAAAACGGCTGGAAGTGATCAGTCTGCATCTGCAGACAGAAATCAGACAGCATGATGTTTTCTGGTCACAACTGGCAGAGGCACTAACAAAATTTGCAGTATTCAACCAGTGTACTCAGGTTGATGCTCAGCATATTGCTGGACTGGCACAACATCTGTACAGATCATGATGAAATAAACAGCAATATTTTCAAAAATTTACTATATCTTTACCGCAGTATTTTTTAAGATGAGAGCGGTATAAAACCTTAAAATCATTTATAAATTCTGGACAGATTATGTTGATGCAGATGAAAAAACTTACCTTGTCACTTTGTTTAATCGGTTTCAGTGCGGGGGCTTTTGCACAGACGGTATTACTTAAATCTGAACATAATATTGAAGAATATAAACTCGATAATGGTTTTCGGGTTCTACTTGCACCGAATGACAAAGAAAATAAAGTCTTTGTAAATACCGTTTATATGACGGGTTCGCTGAATGACCCTCAGGGCAAGGGTGGTCTGGCACATCTGCTTGAACATCTGGCATTTAAGGGCACACAGAATGTAAAAGGTGAAGAATTTCAGCGCAGACTGGATCAGTACACCTTAATGACCAATGCCAGTACAGATTATTATTCCACTAAATATATGAATATTGTACGCCCAGAAAAAAATGCACTGAATGAAGTCATCTATCTGGAAGCAGAGCGGATGGACAAACTGGTGTTGCAGGAAAAATTTGTCCCTTCAGAAATTAACATTGTCATGCGTGAGCGTGAAGTCCGTATGGATCAGCCTTTTGCTGTCATGATGGATCAGATGTGGAAATCTGCTTACGGCAATCAGTATATGGGACGTTTGCCTATTGGTGATCTGGCAGAACTGAAATCCATAAAAATGGATGAGCTGAATCAGTTCTATAAAGCCTGGTATGCACCAAACAATGCTGTGATGGTGATCTCAGGTAAGTTTGATAAAGCTGAAGTACTGAAACAGATTGATAAAAATTTCAGTAAGATTCCTGCGAGAAAAATGCCTGCACAGGCTCAGGTACCTGTACTGGATTCAGCAAAAATACAGAACCGTAATTTTGTGGTTCAAAAAGGCAGTGATCTGGCAAAATTCAATATCTATCTGAATGGAAAGAATGAAAAGATCAGAACCGTACTGTCTCTTGCACCTCCTTTATACAGTATGCAACCCAGCGGGCATCTTTATCAGAGCATAGTCGAAACAGGGACTGCAACAGCTGTTCAGTCTACAACATGGCTGGATCGTGATTTCAACCTGGTGTTTATGGGGGCTGTATATGCACCTGATCATCAGGCAGATAAAGTTCAGACAGGTCTGATTAATGGTGTGGAAAAAACAGCACCTTTCAATGAAACTGAGCTGAAACGTGTACAGTATATGGTACAGAACCAGGCTGAAAGTATTCAGACCAATGCTGCGGCACTGGGGTCACGGTTATCTGATTATTATGTGTCTTATCAGGGCGACTGGACGCAGTATTTTAAAGATCTGGAACGGATTCAGAAACTGAATGTGGCTGAAGTCAACAGTACCCTGAAAGACTTTCTAATCCCTGCACACCGTATTTCAGGGGATATAAAACCGACACCTGAAGATCAGAAAAAAGCACTTCAGCAGGAGAAAAAGGAGCAGGCACAGACGCTTGATCAGAAAATTGAACAGGCTGAACCTTTAAAGAATGTCAGTGAATATAAAAAGGAAGTCCGTCAGTATCTGGTCAGATCAGGTCAGCAACTTGAAAAAAATGAACAGAAAATTCAGCGTGGGCAGTTAAAAAATGGTCTGAAATATGCACTGTTCCCTGTGGCAACCCAGGATGATAAAACTTATGCCACGATCAATGTAGATTTTGGAACGGCTGAAAGCCTGTTCAATAAAGATGAAATTATTGATTTTACATCTTACCTTCTGCTTCGTGCATCAGATAAATACAGCCTGCAGAATATTGCAGATAAGTCCATTGAAGCAGGTGGCGGGGCAGTTGCTTCTGCGGCAGGTAATGGTATGAATATTCAGATCGTTGCAAAAAAAGAAAAATTTCCTGAATTTTTTCAGTACATCGTGGATGTTATGAAAAATCCTGCTTTTGAACAGAGTCAGTTTGATCTGATCAAATCTCAAACTCTGGCGACACTGAACCGCCCATATACTGAACCTGAAACTGTAGCTGCTTTAACCATAGCAAGGCTGATTGAAGTCTATCAGCCTGGTGATCTACGTTATCATTTTGAACCTGACTTTGCGGTTAAGCAGGTCAAGGCAGCATCCCGTGATCAGGTTGTGGAGCTATATAAAAAGTTCTTTGCCATGAACAACGCACAGGTTGCGCTGACAGGTGATTTTAAATCTGATGAAATGCTGAAACTGCTTCAGAAGAATTTTGAAGGATGGAACTCAGAGCAGCCTTACCAGCGTTTAAATTCTGAATTCAGGTCTTATTCTGCGCAGAAAGTTCATGCATTGTCTGAACAGCGTGAATTTGGCAGTTATCAGGCACTGCAGACTTTCCCAATGGGGGCTGATCATCCCGATACTCCTGCAATGATGGTGTTCAGTTATATCCTGGGGAACTCTCAGCTTTCTTCACGTCTTGCGCAGGAATTAAGAGAGAAAAATGCATTGGTGTACGGTTTTGGCAGCAGCATTCAGCTGGATGACTGGAGTGATTCAGGTGCTTTAACCATTAATGCAAATTACACAGCAGGCAAGTCGGCTGAAGTCTCACAGTCAGTGCATAAAGTGCTAGAAAAACTGCTGAAATCAGGTGTCACCGAACAGGAAGTGGAAGCAGCAAAAGCCAGTATTATGAAAAAGCGTGTAACCTCGCTTGAAGATGAACGTAATATTCATAAGATGCTTGCACCACAGCTGGAACGGAATCGTGATCTTCTGTTCAGAAAAAAACGTGATCAGGCTATTTCTAAACTGACAAAAGCAGATGTGGATACTGTGATTAAAAAGTATATTCAGCCGGATCATCTTGTGGAAGTCATGGCAGATCAGTATGGGCAGCCACAGGATAGTACTGCGGTCAAAAAATAAGTGAATTCAGACTAAAAAGCCGCTGATAACAGCGGCTTTTTTTATATATATCTTATTTATGAATGTCTTAAGAAAGTGAATCAGATTTAAGTGAAACAGGCAGTCTCTATTTCTAAGAGATGACCTGTACAGCACTGATTCAGTAGGGCGTATCCAGTCGATAAAACTGTCTCGCATTATGATGAAATACCCGTTCCAGGGTTTCATGGTCATAACCCGCCACAATGTCACTGAATGCATCAATGATATTGACCAGTGAGGTGCTGACACTGTCCATTGGAAAGTTGGAAGCAAACATCACCCGATAAGAACCAAAGCTGTCCAGTGCATGGGTAATCAGTGGAGCAACCAGATCAATGATCTGCTGTTTTGATGCCTGCTGTTTTTTCTTATGGAACTGATGTCCAAGTACCGGCATGAACAGACCTGACATTTTAGTATAGACATTTGGACAGGTTGCCAGTTCTGCAATGTTGTCCTGCCACTGATAGAAAATATTTTCCCGGGCAGTCTGAGTTAAACCTGTGGATTGCCCCACCTTGCCAAACAGCCCTGCAGGCGTCCCAAAGTGGTCGAGTACAATTGAAGTTTCAGGGAATTTTTTTGCCAGTTCTATAACATCTGCGATCTGAGTGGAATATATCCAGGCATCAAAACTCAGATGGTGCTGTGCGATCTGTTCAAAACCTTTTAAAAACTTTTTACTGGTATACAAATGTGGGTCATCTGCCCAGGCATGAATCCCTTTATCTTCATGATGTGCTGCCATACGACGGATGCCACGCACTTTTTTTGAAGCCTGTTGATGCAGTTTCAGAATTTTTTTAAAATTACTGTCTGTCGGATCTGCTGTGGCAACAATTGCTCCTAGTTTTACGGTGTCAGCATTGAAAGCTAATGATTCAATAAATTCGGTTTCACCGACTACGCCTTTGCCTTTATGGTTTGCCCAGCTGGCTTCTACATGGACGACCTGTTCAACCGCATAATGCCCCGTATCTTTTTTATAATCCTGCGGTAAATAAGGACGGGTAATATGCGTTGTCAGTCCAACCGTATCCAGCAGATCGCGCGGTTTGACCAGACGCACCATTTTATCCAGTAAAAAAGGGTGCTTGCCCAGCAGTTTTACTGCCAGTGCTGCTGCATGTGGTGTGTTATAGGGATCCCATTGGTGAATATGTGGGTCAATCAATGCAAATCCTAAATTTTGCATAATTATTCTGCCGTTGTTATATCTTTGTTTCCATTCAAATATAAACTGGATAGAAAGGGAAGATGGTTCAGACTGAAAACACAAGAATAAAACAATTTCTGTTCTGGTTAATTGGGCTGAAAACAATATCAACAGAATGCTGTATCAGTGATAAATGGCAGGTAAGCCCTCAAGGCTGAAATAGTCAGGTGAGAGATGATGCTGTGACATCGACCAATCGCGGTCAGGCAGCTGTGTTGCACCAATCGCCAGTCCCTGTTGTCCATAGCGTTTTTTGACCTGATCCATAACACACTGCAGTTTTTCAAATTTTTCCAGCTGCTCGTGATCTGCCCACAGGTCATGTATATGCGTGGCTTTATTTTCAAGTCCAGTCAGAATGACACCACATTTTTTAAAGGCTATACCTGATTTAAACAATTCGGACATACGTGACATCAGTACCTGATTCATCTGCAATGCAGAGTCTGTTGGAGTTGCAAAATTAATCGTAATCGATTGGTGGTAATACTGTGTCCGACCAGGAAAAGTACCTGACTGTACGAAAGCAATCAGACCGTTGCATAGCGATTGCTGTCTGCGCAAACCCGTAACCGCAATCTGTAGAAAATGACTCATGGCTTCAGATAATGAGTCCAGGTCACTGATACGCTGACCAAAGGAGCGGGAAGAGATAATCTGCTTTTTGGATGTGATGATCTGTTCGAGTTCCAGGCAGGAAACACCCGTCAGCTCCAGTACACTTCGTTTCATGACAACCGAAAACATTTTTTCTATAAATGCAGGATCAGCCGTTGCCAGATCAAATACAGAATGAATGTTCAGAGCATGAAGCCGTTTACAGTTTTTACGGCCCACACCCCAGACTTCAGCCACATCAATCTTCTGAAACAGCATTTCCTTACTGCACAGATCCATTTGTGCAAGATTACAGACACCTGCCATATAGGCATTTTTTTTAGCCAGATGATTGGCAAGTTTAGCTTCAGTTTTACTGCGACCAATACCGATACATACAGGAATGCCCAGCCATTGTTCAATACGCTGTCTGATCTGCTGGGAAAAATCTGAAAGATCATGCTGCTGAAACGGACTGAGATTGAGAAAACCTTCATCAATGGAGTAAAACTCGTGATTCAGCGGGCTGACAGAACTTTTTAAAATATTGTGAAAACGCCGTGATATTTCATTATAAAGCTTATAGTTACTGGAACGTACCTGAATCTTATGCTGTTGCACAAGGGACTGAATCTGATAAAACGGAACAGCCATTTTAATGCCTAGCTGCTTGGCTTCTTCTGAGCGTGAAATGACACAGCCATCGTTGTTGGACAGCACAATAACAGGCACATGATTCAGCTGTGGATCAAATGCCCGTTCACAGCTTACATAGCAGTTATTCATGTCCACCAGTGCATAAATCTGATCCTGATTTTTCATAAAAAGCACCAGATCAGGCAAGCATTTTTTTCAGGTTCCAGGTCACGACCGCAAGAACACTGAAAGTCTGACCGGGTTTCAGACAAATATTGTCATATTCAGGGCTTTCAGCTTTCAGCCAGCGTTCAGGAATGTCCTGTCCATCTTCGCCAAACTCTTCCTCCAGTTCTGCCCGGGACATCTGAGCTGAAACCATCAGACGTTTAATGGTCAGTTCATGCTGATCAATCAGAGCAACCACTATACTGCGGTGACGGGGCTCCAGACTGCGATCAATGACTACAATATCACCGTACTCAAGTCCGGCATTGACCATGGATGTGGTTTTAATGACATTCAGAAAAGTCGCTTCAGGATTGCTGATCAGAATGTCATTTAAATCAATAACTTTATCAATATCATTGACGGACGGTGCTGGAAAACCTGCCGGAATGGATTCTAAGGTCACTGGTAAGGGGCAGGTGCGCTGAGGGTAGACTTTTTGCAGTTCAGCATTAATGATGGATGATGCCTTTGATGTTGAAACCGTATGTTGTAAAGGTGCGAGAGCATTTTCAAGCAGAGCATTCAATGTTGGACTGGGTTTTCCATGCTCACCCATCAGCTGTTGCAGTCTGGCAAAAGCGGCATCAGAAAAATATATGGGAATTTTTTTGGACATGTCTGCTCCTACGCAACAAGGCGTGTTTGAAGAAATACAGTATTCAGAGCATAAATAAACAGGGAAACGGCTGCAACGGGGCAGGTGTGAAATCCGACAGGATTGCGTCAGACTGGGACGTAGTCATATTTAAAAAATCAGACAGGCAAATAAAAAAAGCCCCGAAGGACTTTTTAAAATACATTAAATAAAGAACTTAATGTTCATGCTTGTGATCATGTTTATGCGCATGAAATTCTTCATTTTTACGGAAGCGCAGATAGTTTTCAAACTGGTCACAGTATTCATCATAGTTATCTTCCAGCATCATCTGGAACTGCTGAAGAATATAGGACATGACCTGATCTTTGGCATCACGCATTTCATTACCGTCTTTAAAGTTATTGGCAGCGACCCATGTATTGAAACGGGCTGTACCAAACAGCATGGCAGCACTGACCTGACCACGTAATTCTTCAGGTTTTGTCTGTTGCCCTTTAGGCGGTCGGCAGAACTCATTAGCATGTTTAATAAATTCGTCAGCACGCTCAAAAAATACAGCATTTAAGGCTTCTTCTTCGGTGACATCTGTAGCTTCAATTTTCTGAGACATGACTTTTATTCCACAACTTAAACTTCAATAGACGGCTATTATAGGCAATTGAATACTTAAACGAAACGCTTAACTTCTTCTGCTTCGACATTCATATATTCTTCGAAATTGGATGCATATTCTTCAAAATTGTCTTCCAGCATCATTTTGTACTGATCCAGGAAATACTGAAGAATCAGCTCTTTATTGTTTCGCATATCATCAGCATTGCTGTAACCACAGGCAGTCAGCCAGGTGCTGAAACGGGCATTGGCGTACATAAATGAAGCGCTGACTTTTGCTGCCTGAGTTTCAAATTCAGATTCTGAGACAGAGTTGCATTGTTTATTTGCCAAAGAGATAAACTCATCAGCACGTTCATAAAACTGATCATCTTCAGGTAATTGATTTTCTTCAGACATTTGACTTCCATGAAAGAACTTGTGTGTAATTCTGAAGTATAGCATACTCAAAATAGCCTAAGCATTTTAAAACTGCCGTTAAATAAGGAATTCTCATGCAGGACGCCATTGCCATACAAAGCCTGAAAAGTGATATCGCTTTACTGAAGCAGAATATCTGGCCACCGGCGAACCTGGCAAATGTTGAGGGATTACCCATTTACTATGGATCCAGACAGCAGGTTGAGACGTACTATCAGCAGTGGAGTGGGCTGATCGAGCGGGCACAGGAACTATGCCTGCCGTTTATGCAGGATGAATTACCTGATGCTGTACATTTACCCAGCCATCTGAATTTACCTTTGTTTTATTTTCATGTGGATCGGGTTCGGATCAATAAAACCAGAGCAAAAGAATCCAAAACTTTTCGTGGTATTGCAAGCCTGGTGGAAAAATGTGGACAGTTCGATACCACTGAAATGACGGCTATGGCACACTGGTTAAACAGTGATGATACTGCGGCACTGGTGGCACATCGTGAATTTATTGATTTACGGACCTATGTTTTTCAGCATGGTGCAAGTGAATACACACGCACACGGTTTTATGTCAATGGACTGGTGTTAAGTACGGAATCACATTTCGAACTGGTGGATGCCCGGGATAAACCACGAAAGCAGCGCAATGACAGTTACAGTGATCCGCTGGCTGATAACGGTACATGGAAAGTGTTTGGGAAATACCGTTGATATAACCGACTCCAATAGAAATTTAGGGAAATATTTTTGTTTTTCACGGCTTACTTTCCGTGGATACTCCTTATGCCATGAAGAAAAGTACTGATCTGTCTGAAGTAAGCTCAACCAGGATTCAGATGACAGTGCTGTCGTTGCGGGAAAACCTGTACACACTGGTAACAGCTTTTGAACCGGATAGACTGAGGATGCATTTACTGGATCACACAATATGCAAAACAGTTTTAGAGATGAAATCCTGGATTTTGACCAGTTGCTGATTGAACAAAGGCTGTCAGATCAGGGACAGCCTTTGTAAAATGAATGGATAATAAAAGAAATACTGAGGTTTCAGTTTTTATTTCAGGAACTTACGGCTGACCAGGAACTGTTCTGTCGCTTCAAGCAGTTTTTCGGCATAGACTTCCTGCTTGGCGGTTAACCAACCCAGTGCAAACCAGTCACTGGCTTCCAGTTCAGTTTCCTGTAAGTAAGAAGATGAAGATGCCAGGACCTGATACTGTTCACAGGCTGCCTGTGCGTCATTTAACGATTTACCGTACTTCTGCAGGTTTTTCACATCATAAATACTGGTCAGAAGTGGAAAACTGAATTTCAGTTCATTCAGGCGTAATGCCAGCGCTTCCAGACTTTCCAGATCAGACAGGTCGGCACTGTTCAGACATTCCTGTAACTGCTTGTACTGATTTTGCAGTGTATTCTGAGCAAACCATTTCAGGTCATGACTCTGTACTTTAGTGGAACTGCTCAGACTGAACATCAGCAGCTCAAGATAATGCTGAACATTCTGTGTCGATTTCACCAGGTTAATCAGCTTTTCCTGAGCATATAAAATATCTTTATTCAGGCTTTCTGCAGTCTTTGGATTTTGCAATAAAGCGCCTAGAGTACGTTGCATATGTTCAAAATGTGCAAGATTTTTAAAATGGCTTTCAAATGCTGACAGTTGATGTGCCCATTTATCGGTTTTGGTATCGGTCCAGTCTTTGAACAGCGCTAGACTCAGGTGCAGATGATGCAGTGCAGTCTGTGCCTGTTCAATATGCTCTTTTTCTGCGACCTGAGCGGAAATGGCTGCAATATTGGGCAATAAATGCTGAAGATGACTGGCAATAAAAGAACGGAGGTTTTTATCAGCAGAGTCTTTTTTATTGAACTGCAGCTCTTTGGCGGTACTTGCAGGGCTGACGTTTTTATTGCTGACGAGTAAATTGCCAAATTCTGCTTTGCTGCGGACATCCAGCCATAGCTGATATTTTTTAACCCATTCGAAACTGAAAGCCAGTAAAGACTGAACAGAGCCACTTTTCAGTTCAAACTCAACTTCGTGAATATCCTGTTGAGCTGATGCTGTACGGACCTCACCAATATCCACACAGACTTCAATTTCAGCATCTTCAAACTGAATGATACGGCTGGTACGCTGAATATCTGTTTCGAACTGGAGTGTAAGCTGATCCAGTTCATTACCCAGCGCATTTTTTAAAATACTCAGGGCTTCGGGGTTTTGTTGATATACCGAAAGATCCAGTTCTGGAGCCTGTTCCAGTTCACCCAGACTGTGATTATCTTCAAAACGCTGAACATGGCTCTGGGGTGTCGCAGCTTTCAGTGTCTGTACCCACTGCGTACCTTCAAGACGCTGACGTAACGCAGCTTTGTGCTGTGCCAGCAGTTTGCTTTCAGTATCGAAATAACGGGCCTGGAGCTGAATGACATCAGATTTTTTAGGGTCTACGGCTTTGAGTAAGGCACTGCGACGGGCTTCTGGAATCTGAAATTTCAATTCAACTTCAAGCATGGGGTTTTCCTGATTGTTATATTAAGGCAAGCAATTCGATAAACAGTGAATCGTGCAAAGAGTCCGTATTGTAGCCCAAAAGCCATACTTGAACAGAGGCAGACTGGCTGTTTTGGTTAATCTCTGTGACATCATTGAAAGAGGCCTCAAATGGACTGTTATTTTTTATCAAACTGGCATATTGTAAGTGTGAATAATGATCAGAAAATTGATGATCCATGGCCAGGCGATGTATAACAGGTTTGGCTGAGACAAAGAAAAACAGAAGGATGCTAGCAAATGAATGCCCAGGTACAGCCCAGACGGGAAGTTGAAGATATCCCAGGATTTCAGTTACCCATTAAAAACTACTCAGAGTTTTACAGATTTTATCTGACTGAACATCGCAATATCATGAGTCGCCGTTTACATGCAGCAGGCAGCAGTGTGGGTATTTATTTTTTCACTAAAGCCATTCGACAGCGTAAACCCAAATATTTTGTCTATGGACTGGTTTCAGGCTATGCCTGTGCCTGGGTAGGGCATTTCGTCTTCGAAAAAAATAAACCTGCCAGTTTTAAACAGCCTTTATACAGTTTCATTTCAGACTGGCGGATGCTGTCAGACATCGTGCGCGGTAATTTAAGCCTGCGTGACCGTAAATTTGATAAAATAGACAGTTAATCTGAGCTGTATTTTACTGAACTTCATAAAATGGATGATTCAAAATCATCCATTTTTTATTCTGAATCTGCACGGTTCAGCGTAGCAACAGCATGAATGTTTTTAAGAAGCGGAGATGTTATATTTTTTCAGTGCGTATTATTTACTGAAGATTATTCTGATTTATACTTTTTATGAAAAAAATGTGATTGAAATACTTTAAAAAAATCCTAAGGAAAAATATTTATAAAGAAACAGAAAAATCTGTAGAAATGACCTGAAAACAAAATGTTTTATTAATCGTTATAAAGGTAGCAATATTTATTTTTTATTGAATTTTATATTTGGGTGAATGTGTATGGAAAAGTTATTCTTATCACATTAACTTCATAAAAAGAAAAATAATTCATGGAAAATTACGAGATACATTATGAGGAACTGGTCGATCTGATTTATAAAATTCCATTACAGTATGATGGCTGGGGGAGTTTTTGTAAGAAATTATCAACCGTTATAAACTGTTCCAGTGTTCACGTTTTAGCTCGGGATCTGGAGTTTCAGGTGTATTCATTCAGTAGAACTGTGAAGCGGTTTATCAGTGGAAAGGATGCAGCTCAGGTTGAAGTTTTATATCTGCATTTTCCTGTTCAGGAATGGAAGGGGGTATTGAATACATCCCGTCAGGGCTGGTATCAGTGTCATCATGATATTTCAGATGATATTTTAAAAAAGCCTGATTTATCCCACGATATATTACTTCCAGATCAGATACGTTATACAGCTGCACATGAAATAATCAGGGATGATAAATTATGTATGCTGATTGCAATACAGACCTCAGCACAAAGACAGCCACTGGTTTCCGATGAATTGATTTTTCTTGATAAATTATTGATTCATTTAAGAAGAGTGGTAAAAATACAACGTAATATTTATGAGCATTCAACACAATCCATTATTGGCTTTGAACTGATAGATAAGTTGTCGCAACCGGTTATTCTGCTGAGTTTATCAGGTACAGTTCTGCACCATAATCATGCAGCAGAAAGAGTTACTGGAAAAAATAAAATTATTGCAGTTCAGAATGAGTTGATATGTCTGCCTGAACCTTATCAGACAATGCTGATCCAGAATATTAACCAGCTGGAAAGACAGTTTAAAAATGAAAGAACTTTAAAAAACAATAAGCTGAATAATAGCTGTATTAAAATCAAACATGCAGATGGAAACATTCTTTATCTCTTTGTTACTTTACTGGTTTCTGAAAATGAAATGAAAATGTCCGGTATTCTTCCTGCTGTTATGCTGACACTTTATGATTCAGGTTATTCATCAGCCATAGATCTGCATCTGTTACATCTTTCATTTCATCTGACTCCAGCGGAGACAAAAGTTGCCCTGCTGTTACTGGAAGGTTATTTACCCAAAGAAATTGCTCAGAAAAATCATGTCACAGAAGATACGGTAAGAAAGCAGATTCGTGCTATTTATAAAAAAACGTCAACAAACAGGCAGTCAGAGCTTGTTCGGCTGCTGCTGAATATGCCTGAGTATAGAATTTAGTTTTAAAGAATTTATACCCAGTTCAGGGAATGGATTATTGCTTTCAGAAATTTCAGAATATCTATAAAAGAAAAAGGAAATCCTGAAAATGAATCATAAAATAATCAAAATATGCACATTGACCATATTGCTGAGCGCATGTGCCGGAGTACCGACCAAACCTGTTGCTGGATTAAACCAAAGTCTGACATCTGATGGTCAGTTACAGTCACGACAGGGAGATTATGTAGTACGTATCAGCAAAATGAGCTCACGTTCAACAGAATACAAAGACATCTCAAAATATGGCTTACCGATCAGGGTAACTGTCGCTAATTTAAGTAAAAAACCACTGAAATTTGGTCCTGAAAATGTTCAGTTAACAAAGAATGGACAGCCTGTCTCAGCGCTGACGGTTGAAAGTTTAAATAAAATTCAGCAGAAAAAGGACCGGAAGGATGCAATCTGGGCGGGTGTTGTTGGAACACTTGCAATTGGTACCAGTATTTTAGGTGCATTATCTGGAGATACATCATTAGCACAGACTTCTCAGCAACAGGCAAGTGAATCGATAAATTCAGCCTTTGAAACTTACAGTCAGTCGACTCAGTATACATCCAGTACGATGGATGCTTTAAGTCATCAGGTTACATCCAATGTACTCAATACGACGGTTTTAAAACCGAAGCAGGTGATTGATGGACTCGTTTTCTTTGAAAAGGTAAAAGAGACAGATCCGCTGGTTTTGATTATCGACACCAATGGAATGCAACATAAAGTGGATTTTCAGAAGTAAAATCAAGGAAGAAAAATCATGAAAAAATGGTTGTGGATGATGATTTTTCTGTTAAATGCATACAGTGCCCCATTGTATGCAGCTACGAATTCAGCAATGTCGGATATGGATATTGATGACTTGCTGAATCGTGCACAGGGCGAAGGAAACAGAAATATTTCAAAAGTAAATAAAGAAGTCAGAAGCAGGCTGAATTCAGCAAAGGACATCTATCATGAGCATGCGCAGAAATCTGCTGAAAAGCTGATGCAGAATCAGGCGTTTTCAGGCGCAGGAAACAGGGGGGCTGGTTCAGGGCTCAAAAGTCTGGCTTTAAATAGTGCACTTGTCTAGGAGACAAGCTGTAATGGGACCTACAGTAAACTTGGCTCAATCATGAAAGCTTATACTGACCCCGAATTAAAGGATTTACGAAACTCGATCCTCAGTACGAAAGTACAGGATGTGATTTCTAAAGTAAAAACCTCCACTGCAAATAAAGAGCAGGCTATCAAACAGGCTCTGCTTGATGCTGAAAATTATGATAAGACAGCAAAAGATGCAGCAGGAACAGCTTCACAGTCATGGGGTGGACCTGGCGAAGATCCTGCTGTATTACTCAATTCAGGTCGTTTGCCTGTGAATCACTCCTGTGCGGTCAATTCCATGCCATATAAGGCTATTTGCGCATCTGTTGCAAATCAATGGGGAGGTTTGACATCCAGATTTACTGCTGAATTACTGAAAAAATGCTGGTAAAAATATCTGCAAACAGAGTATCAGATGCAAAACTGGGTTCTGTTGTGAAGCAGACTGATTCATTCTTTTGAAAAAATTGCACAATATGATAAAAAAAAGACAAATGAATGTTTAAGGGTATTGCAAAATTAGAGTGAATATTCTAATAATTACTTATGTCGAATCAACCATCTGGCAATGGTTTAACCACGGCAACTCTTTATCTTTCCATGCCTGAGGGTAACATTCCTCAGGCTTTTTTTATTTCTGGAAACTGGATTGTTCAGAAAGTAGATGAAATATCTGCTGAAGTGCATCTGGATTGAAAAATGATTGCATTGAATGAATAGGTTGATCCATTATGCTCTGCAAGCCTCCCCAAATGCTTTTTTGAACGCAGAACATAATGGATCATGTTTGGTCATACCTAAATTATTATTATATTTTGTAGGCATGGTTCTCTTTACAGACTATTACTTTTATAACTCTATTGTTGTTATCAAGTAACTTTATTAAATACTCCTGTTAAAAAATGATCTATCACTGAAATCTGGTATTTTTCAGTTTTTTAAATTTACTTCACTAATTGTTCAGAATTAATTGCAGGTATATGTATTCTGGTCACCTGTCTATACCTGGTTTATGGAATAGACTGCAAAAAAAATATGTCTAACACTATGCAGACTATAAAAAAATACTGGAAGTCATCATGAAATTAAAATTAATCGCGATTTTGTGCAGTGGAATTTTTTTAATGACTGGGTGCGGTGGTGGATCGGACAGTCAAAGTTCAGCAGATCAGGGAACACCTGGTGGAAATAATCAAAATAATGAAAGTTCGGAAGCACAGGTACTGGCTAAAGTTGAAACAAGCAGCGGGATTGCACTTCGGGAAACCCTGATGGAGGGAATCGTGGATACCCTTGTATACGGTATGGACGAAATAGGTGAGTCTATACCCTGTAAAACGGGTTCATGGAAACAGACAGGAACTGTAATTACACTGGATAAATGTACAGGTATTTTTGAGAGTGAGGCCAGTGCAGTTGCAAATGGCAGTATTGATGTGAGTGCGGGTTATAATTTTCAGGATTTAAACCTGGCTTTTCCTGACGGCACCACGCAGATCATTAAAGGGAAATTACTGAGCACAGACAGTGAAATACTGACGCAGTTTAAATCAGATCAGATCGATATCCTGGTAAAAGAGCCGAATGGTAAAGGTGGTTTTCAGAGTGTCAGTTATGTACTGAGTGATTATCAGCTGGACTGGACTCCTCAGGGTGCTGCGGATATTAAAAATCAGGTCAAAGGAAAAGTGAAATCCACAGGGCGTGAAGGTGGGGATATTAATATCGCATTTGATAATTCAGCAACGCCTTATCTGTTCAAAACTGATGCAGAGGGTGAAGTGGTGGGTTATCCGTACAGTGGAGTGTTGAATATTCAGGATCTGACTGACAGTACCAGTACGATCAGTATTTCATATCTGGATGCTCAAAACGCAATATTTAAAGCAATTGTAAAAAATAAACTTTTATTTGATAAGACTGCTACATGGGAGAGTTTACTGGAGTTATGAGTAAGGAAGTTGATTGTTTGATTGCGGCCGTATGTAAATACGGCTTTTTTTTATCTGTGGAAAATATGCCATAGCGTCGGATTCACTGATCAGGCTGTTGTCTGGGCTTGATGCGATTGAATGATTCTGAAGTTTTATGGATAGGAAGAATTAAATACATATTTATGGTTCGGTGATGAACCGTCGGGTGGAATCGGGTTAAAATCAGGTTTTGTTTTGACAGCGGTTTAAAATATGCGTGGTCTGTATCTGATTACTAATGATGATCCTATCGAACTTTTACTGGCAAAGCTCGAAGGTGCTATGGCGACTTATGATGTTGCGGTATTACAGTACCGTCGTAAAAAAGTGGCTAAAGAAGATCAGGCTTATGAAATTGAATACATGAAGTCAATGTGTGCGCAATATAAAGTGCCTTTCGTCATTAATGATGATCTTGAAACTGCCGTGAAGTACGGTGTGGGTGTACATCTGGGGCAGGGTGATGGTTCTGTTGCAGAAGCAGTCCAGCGCTTACCTAAAGGTGTCCTGATTGGACGCAGCTGTAATAACTCGATTGAACTTGCAGAACAGGCTGTTGCCGATGGCGCAAATTATGTGGCTTTTGGCGCAATTTTTGCCACAGAAACGAAACCTGAAGCTGGAAATATCGGGCTTGAAACTTTAAAACAGGCAAAAGAAAAATTTGATGTTCCAGTCTGTGCGATCGGTGGCTTAACTGTTGAAAATTCAGCAGAAGTGATTGACGCAGGTGCAGACTTTTGTGCAGTAATTAGTGATATATTAGGTCGCTCTTTATCAGGTGTAACTGTCCGAACTCAGGAATGGGCAGAGTTGTTTTCCGCTCATAAAGCCTGAGTTATTTTGTGATTTGAATTATTAAGCCGAGAATTTTCATGACTTTATCTGCCAAGCAGGAACAATTGTTTAAACAAGCCAGTAAACATATTCCAGGAGGAGTAAATTCTCCTGTAAGAGCATTTAACGGTGTTGGTGGAACTCCCGTATTTATTGAAAAGGCGAAAGGTGCTTATCTATATGATGTAGATGGTAAGCGCTATGTGGATTATGTCGGTTCATGGGGACCGATGATTCTTGGGCATGCACATCCTGAAATTGTAAAAGCTGTTCAGGAAGCTGCTGTGGATGGTTTAAGTTTTGGCGCACCGACGGTCCATGAGACCACACTGGCAGATATTATCTGTGAAGTGATGCCATCCATTGAACTGGTTCGTATGACCAACTCCGGTACAGAAGCAACTATGACTGCAATCCGTCTGGCTCGTGGCTATACCGGTCGTGACATGATTGTAAAATTTGAAGGCTGTTACCATGGTCATTCAGATTCACTGCTGGTGAAAGCAGGATCGGGTATGCTGACGATGGGCGAACCGACATCCAAAGGTGTTCCTGCCGATTTTGCCAAACATACTCTGACTTTGCCGTATAACGATATTGAGGCAGTAAAAGCCTGTTTTGCCAAGTTTGGTGCAGAGATTGCAGGTGTGATTGTTGAACCTGTTGCAGGGAATATGAACCTGGTTAAACCCCTCCCTGGTTTCCTTGAAACCATTCGTGAACAGTGTGATGAGCATGGTTCAGTCTTTATTATTGATGAAGTGATGACGGGTTTCCGTGTGGCTTTGGGTGGTGCGCAGGCTTATTACAACGTAAAGCCGGATCTGACCACTTTAGGTAAAATTATTGGTGCGGGACTTCCTGTTGGAGCGTTTGGCGGTAAGCGTGAAATTATGGAATGCATTGCACCTTTAGGCGGTGTATATCAGGCAGGAACGCTGTCAGGTAACCCACTGGCAATGCGTGCCGGTATCAAAATGTTTGAAATGTTACGTCAGCCAGGTTTCCATGAACAGTTGTCTGCCCGTCTGGACAGCTTGCTGAAAGGTCTTCAGGCTGCGGCGGATGAAGCAGGTATTCCATTCTTTACTCAGCAGGCTGGTGGTCTGTTTGGTCTTTATTTTACAGATCAGACTGAAATCAGCAGTTTTGATCATATTCTGAAGTGTGATGTGGATGCTTTCCGTAAATTTTTCCACGGTATGCTGAAACGTGGGGTCAACCTGGCTCCGTCTGCATTTGAAGCTGGATTTATTTCAGCAGCACATACAGAAGAAGACATTCAGTTCACAATTCAGGCAGCTAAAGAGACTTTTGCTGAAATGAAAGTCTAAGCGCTCAAAAATTCGATTAAACTAAGCCTGTGGCATCTGCTGCGGGCTTTTCTATTGGATTGAGGAATATGTTGTGATGAAGACTAAACACTATCTGACCCTGGAAGATGCTGAATTTTTATTGACGCGTGCTCACCAGTTTGCAGTAGATAAAGAATTTAATGTCAGTATTGCAGTCGTGGACGATACGGGCAGTCTCATGGCAATGAAAAGAATGGATGGTGCATCACCGATGACAGCGGGTCTGAGTATTGAAAAAGCTCGATGTTCAGCTGCGAGCCGTCGTCCATCGGGAATGTTTGAAGAACTGGTCAGAGATGGTCAGTTGGGGTTCTTAACGGTCAACAGTGTTTCAGGTATGCTGGAAGGTGGAGAACCTATCCTTTATAAAGAGCAGCTGGTTGGAGCTGTGGGTGTTTCTGGTGTCAAATCTGAGCAGGATGCAGAGATTGCCCGTCATGCCATTCAGGTTTTCCTGGCTTTAGCTGATTAATCCGGTACAGGTTCAGTCAGTATGCTGTATACAATGCCCAAAAAGATTCAGCTCAGCCCATCTTTGGCAAAATGGACTTTACTCTCTGAGGAAAGTGTACTGCTGGTCGCAGGGCTGAATGAACTGCGTCTTTTGTCGGACTGGGAACAGTCGGAACTGAATCACAACATGCTGCATACACTCAAAAGAGCAAAAGCACTTGAAATTCCAGTGGTTGATTATTCATATCAGCAGGATATTCAAGGTCTGATGCAGCTGGGTGAACAGATGACTCAGCGTAAGCAGCTTATTATTTCAGGACTGATCAGTCCTCAGCTTAAACCGTTGCTGTCACATCTGAAAAGCATTACGGATAAAGTCTGCCTCGTGGATGATGCAATTCAGCTGGCAAATCAGGAACAGCATATTCAATGGGTTGAAAATATGACCCAGCAGCATATTCATCACATGAACAGTCATACTGTTGCCAGACTGTGGTCTTTGTCAGCACCGAAAGAAAAAATTCTTTCTTATAAAGGGATTCTGCTGGCTGTGGCTGAACAGCTGGATATGGAGCCACTGGAAATTGATCCAGAAACTGATTTACGTCAGTATGGACTGGATTCTGTAGCGATGGTCAGTCTGATCGGTTTATGGCGTGCCAATGGCGCGGGAATCAGCTATGAAGACTTTGAACAGAACAATTCACTGAGACAACTTTTCCATCTTTTGAAAGCTGAGTTTTAATTTTCAGCAAATTGAAATTATTTTTTGTCAGAATCGGAAAATCCGTCGGGAAAAGAAGCATTGTGCATTGTAATTCTGTGTCAGGCTTTCTATCATTGCCGCCTTGTTTTTATGATCAGCCTGGATTGAACTTTGAGTAATTTTCTAACTGAACATCTGATTCATCGTGATAAAGATTTCATGGTTATTCACAAACCAGCAGGAATACTTACTGTTCCAGGTAAAACTGAAGACTTAAAGGACTGCGTGATTTCAAGGCTTCTGAAAACAGAACCCAGAACACTTCTGATTCACCGTCTTGACCGTGATACTTCTGGCATTCTTGTATTTGCATTGTCCAGAACAGGTCAGAATAGTATTTCAAGACAGTTCCAGGAAAGACAGACATCCAAAACTTATCAGGCACTGGTTGCAGGCAGACTTGAAGGTGAGGGTGAGATCAGTGTTCCTGTAGTGTACGATCCTGCTCATCCTCCTTTACATATTGCCGACCCTGAACACAACAAAACTGCACTGACTTTGTGGAAAGCAGTGGAGCATTCTGAAATTCAGGGACAGCCAGTCACCCGGGTGGAACTGACACCTGTTACCGGCAGATCGCATCAGTTAAGGGTTCATATGCAGTACCTGGGACACCCAATTATTGGGGACACGCTGTATGCAACTGAGGAACAGCAGTCACTGGCAGAAAGACTCTGTCTGCATGCTGCTTATCTGAGTTTCAGTCATCCTGTCAGTGGTGAAAAGGTTGAATTTCACTGCGCAGTCCCTTTTTAAATGAATCTTCATGAATACTTACTAATATTGCTCACTTTTTAGTGGGCTTTGTGTCAAAATACATTGCTTAAAGACGGGATTATTTGATCAAATACCGAACAGGTATATGGCTCAGAAATCGCAGTCCTAACTTCTGAAAAAAGGTGGAAAAATTGCAGCAGTTTGCTATTGGTCAACGTTGGTTATCTGATACAGAAACAGAGCTTGGTCTGGGAGTTCTTATTGATGTAGATGAACGATCGGTCAGCATTTTATTCCCCAAAAGTGATGAAACCCGTGTCTATGCACGGAACAATGCACCTTTGTCACGCATTATATTTAATGTGAATGATGAAGTTCAGGATCAGGAAGGTAACAAGTGGACCGTAGAGTCACTTGAAGACCGTCATGGTGTAGTCCGTTATAACGTTTTCCGTAAACTTGAAGATGGTACGGATGAGCGAAAATCCTTAAATGAAACCCGAATTGGCGCAACCATTCAGCTGGCAAAACCGCTGGACAGACTGCTTGCAAGCCAGGTCGACTATAAAGAATGGTATGACCTGCGTATTGAAGCACTGATGATGCAGGCGGGCATGAAAGTCAGTCCTTTACGTGGTCTGATCGGTTCCCGTGTAGGACTGATCCCGCACCAGCTGTATATTGCCCATGAAGTGGGACAGCGTTTTGCTCCCCGTGTTCTTTTAGCTGATGAAGTCGGTCTGGGTAAAACCATTGAAGCGGGTCTGATTATTCATCAGCAGCTCAAGACAGGTCGTTCAGAGCGTATTCTGATTCTGGTTCCTGACTCACTTCAGTATCAGTGGATGATTGAAATGCGTCGTCGTTTCAACCTGAATTTCTCACTGTTTGATCTGACACGTACAGCATCCATTAAAGAGCATGATCCAGAACAGAATCCATTCCTGACAGAGCAGTGCATTATTGCGTCTGTGGATCTGATGATTGACCATGATGATCTGCGTGAGCAGGCGATTGCTGCCGGTTTTGATCTACTCGTTGTGGATGAAGCACATCATCTGATGTGGAGTGAAGAAGAAGGTGGTAATGACCGTTATGATCTGGTGGAGGAGTTTGCACAGCAGACAGCAGGTGTACTGTTACTGACTGCAACACCTGAACAGTTGGGTGTGGAAAGTCATTTTGCCCGTTTACGTTTACTTGATCCACAGCGTTTCAGTTCACTTGACCGCTTCCTGGATGAAGAAGAACAGTATCAGCATACTGCAAAAATCGCAGAAGTACTGATGTCAGATTTCCCGCTTGAAGAAGAACATCTGAATGCGGTTGAAACATTACTGGGACATCGTATCAGCGATGAACCAGAACAGCGTTACCGTGCGATTCATGAACTGCTTGACCGTCATGGCACAGGTCGTATTCTGTTCCGTAATACACGTGAGGCGATTCAGGGCTTCCCTGGACGTGACTGCCTGCCGGCACCGTTGCCAGCGCCAGAAAACTGGTCTAAAGATGGCAAACTGCGTGAACAGATGTGGCCGGAAGAAGCCCAGCTGGATGGTGCCTGGATGGAATCAGATCCTCGTGTCATGTGGCTCATGGAGCGATTGCGTACAGATTTAAAACATAAAAAAGTCCTGCTGATTGCACGCAGTGGTCCTGTTGTGGAAGCACTTGAAAATGTATTGCGTATACATGCCGGTATCCGTACTGCCATGTTCCATGAGGGCATGAGCCTGCTTGAGCGTGATCAGGCAGCAGCTTATTTTGCTGAAGACTCTTATGGCGCACAGATTTTATTATGTTCAGAAATTGGTTCTGAGGGACGGAACTTCCAGTTTGCCTCTGATCTGATTCTGTTTGATTTACCTGCTAACCCAGATGTGCTTGAACAGCGTATCGGACGTCTTGACCGTATTGGTCAGGAAAACCGTATTCAGATTCATGTGCCATATCTGACTGGAACCGCTCAGGAGCGTATGTTCCGCTGGTATAACGAAGCCCTGAACATTTTCAGTAATATTTCACCTGCTGCACAGACCTTACAGGAAAACTTTATTGTTGATCTGAAAGACTGTCTGCTGTCAGATCAGGGTCAGAAATTTGAAGATCTGCTTGAAGCAGTCAGTGTTCAGCGTGAAGCACTGGAAACAGAACTTCAGGCGGGGCGTGACCGTCTGCTTGAATATAATTCATGCCGTCCAGTTGTGGCACAGGAAATTGTGCAGGCAATGGAAAGCTATGATGATAACTCTACATTGCCAATGTTCATGAAGCGTTTTATGGCTTCCACCAATATTGATTTTGATGAGCAAAGCAACGGTACAGTCATCATTAAACCAACTGATCAGATGCAGGTTCAGGGACTGACACTGGATGAAGACGGTATGACCGTGACCTTCTACCGTGATCAGGCTCAGACACGTGAAGATGCACAGTATCTGACTCTTGAACATCCATTCACTGAGAGTGTAATGGAAATGATCAGTACTCAGTCATTCGGCAGTACCAACGTCGCACTGCTGAAATCTGGTGCACTGAAGCAGGGTACTATCCTGATGGAAGTCTGGTTCAAGGTGGATGTGGTTGCACCTAAAGCGCTCAATTTACCGTCCAGTCTGCCTCAGCAGCTGATTCGGGTGTTACTGAGTGAAACAGGGCAGGATCTTTCTGCGAAAATTAATCCTGAGATTCTGAAACCTTATCTGCATCATCTGGATGGCAACAGTTGCCGTCAGGTGGTAAAAGCACGCCGTGAAGTGATTGAACAGCGTTATTCGCAGGCACTGGATATTGCAAAAGGTTCATTACCTGAACTGACACAGCAGGCTAAAGAAGTCTACGGTTCTAAATGGCAGTATGAAATTGACCGTTTAAGCTATCTGAAGCAGTTCAATCCAAGTATCCGTGAAGATGAAATTGCCCGCTTACAGAAATTCCAGAAAGAAGGTCTGAACCTGCTGGATGGTTTATCTGTAACACCAGAAGCGATTCAGATTCTGGTTGTAGTAAAGCCTTAAAACGCGAATATATAAGAAAGCTCCTGAGGGAGCTTTTTTTTGTGTCAGCACTTTTAAAGTGACAGAACGGTATGACTTCTTCTACATAAAAATATCAGTCAAAGGCAATTACAGTTGGGGAGAACTGTATTAACGTATGTTGATTCAACATGGAAAATGGCATTCATCATGATTCTGGACAACACTGAAAAATTAGCACTGCATTTTACGCATGCCAATGGTATTCCATCTGCAAGCTATCAAAAATTTTTTCAGAGTTTTGGTCACAATTATGAACTGAAAGCGATTCCCCTGATTGGCATGAGTCCTGATTTTCCTGTGACCTATACATGGGAGCATCTGGTCAATCAGGTGATTGAAGATATTGAACAGCAGTTCCCAAAGCAGAAGGTGATTGGCTTAGGGCATTCTTTTGGTTCTTTAGTGACTTTAATGGCAGCTTATAAACGCCCTGATCTGTTTTCACAGCTGGTGATTATGGATCCACCTTTTGTGATTGGTTCAAAATCTGCCCTGTTCGAAGCAATGCAAAAACTGAAACTCAAAGCTGTAGATAAAATTACGCCAGCAGCGATTACCCTAAAACGCAATGATCACTGGTCAGATCTGGAAACGGCATATACCTCATTACGGAATAACCGTTTATTTAAAAACTTTGATCAGCAGTGTTTTGATGATTATTTTGCTCATGGTATTCGGGCAGATGAACAGCGAGGCGGTGTAACGCTCAGCATTCCTAAACAGGTTGAGGCAGATATCTTTCGTACTGTGCCTGCCTGGTGGTGGAGAACTCCAAGACAGGCACCGGATGTGCCCGTGCATTTAATTACAGCGACACATAGTCATTTTTATAAGCAGGGTTTACCGCAGGGTATGAAAAAAACCTATGGTATTGAGTTCAGCGTGGTAGATGGCAGTCATATGTTTCCACTGGAACAGCCTGAAATGACGGCACAGAAAGTCAAAAGTATTATCGAAATGAACGCTTAAGGTTTAACTTAATTTTGATCAGGCTTACTGAAACTGAGCCTCATCCAGATGACGCGCGCCTTCTAAAATCATACGGATCATAATCATGGTCTGTTCTGCAACTTCAGTACGTTCAGCCACAGGGACATCAATCACCTTTGCACCCATGTTGAAAACCAGTTGAGTAATGGCTTTTGCAACCAGTTCAGGATGGGCAATTTTGCTGTTGTTCAGTCGTTCCAGTCGAATCAGATCATCCTGAAGCTCCTGCTGAAAATAATTGAGCTGACGTTCAACTGCCTGTTTATATGATCGTGATCCAGTAAATCCTTCACGCAGCAGCAGACTCAGATTGCCTTCATCGGCATCCAGCTGTTCTATAAAAACTTCTACAGAACTGCGGATAATACTGTTCTGGCGGGAAGCTTTAATACGTGCTTCATGCAGAATCTGACGTAAAACAATACCAGCCCGATCTATCAGTTCAATAGCAAGTTCATCTATATCTTTGAAATGTCGATAAAAACTGTTTGGAGCAATTCCTGCCTCACGTGCAACTTCCCGCAGACTCAGAGATGAAATACTTTTTTGAGGTCCAATTAAATTCAGTGCAGCCTGAAACAGTTCTTCTTTTGTAATGGTTGCTTTGCGCCCAACGGTACGTACCGTCACAGGTTCTCTGTGCGTCTGCTGTTCAGCAACAGTGTCAATATTTGTATTAATCGAAGACTGAATCATATTTTTCAATGGATTAGAGACATTTCCGCATTATAGCCCGAGCAGACACAGTTGTGAAACGAATGGATACAATACGAATATATATACAAATATATATACATGTGTATAATAATTAAAAATCAACAGCAACGTGGTCCGTGCTATGCAGATGACTGAAAAAAGAAGCTCATTGTTTAAAGAGTTTGCCGAAGGGGTGATAGACCGTCATACCGTTAATTTCTGGTTGCAGAAATTAAATCCTGTGTGGTCTGTTCACCAGGCTTTAGGAAAAATTGTGCAGATTCATCAGGCAGCTGCCGATACAGTGAGTCTGACGTTGCAGACAAACCGTCATTTTCAGGCAGGACAGGCAGGACAGCATCACCCGGTCTTTGTCAGCATTGAAGGTGTGCGTTATGAACGTAATTACAGTCTGACTCAGCTCGATGCACATCACGTATTGCTGACCGTAAAAAAAACTGACAAAGGAAAAGTCAGTCACTGGCTGACTGAACAGGCAAAAACCGGTGATATTCTTGAGTTCGGACAGCCTTATGGTGATATGACATTACAGCAGGCAGGAACAGATTCAGTACTGTTGCTGGCAGCCGGCAGTGGAATCACTCCTATGTACAGTCTGCTGAATGACCTGCACCAGAAAAAACAGCTTTCTCAAAAGAAAATAAAACTGCTGTACTGGGTGAAACATTATGCAGATGTGGCTTTTAAACAGCAGTTTGAGCAATGGGCAGAGCAGTATTCAGATTTCAGCTGTGAGTTTTTCTACACCCAGGAAGGGGATTCACGGATCAATGAAACACATCACGCTGCGGCGGGTGACATGCAGTCAGGTACAGTGTTTGCCTGCGGACCATCAGGGTTTTCAGCAGAAGTTGAAAAACTGTTTACTCACGCTGCACGACTGAAAACAGAATCATTCAGTTTAAGTCAGTTTGACGGCGGTGAGACAGGTTTTGTCAATGTGACGCTGACCCGTTCAGACAGAACAGTAGCGATACCTAAAGGACAGTCCATTCTGGTTGGTCTGGAACAGCAGAATATTAAACCCGCACACGGATGCCGTATGGGCGTCTGTCATAAGTGTGTCTGCTCGAAAGTTCAGGGAACAACCCAGGACATAGCAAACGGTAAGCATCACCATGAACCTGGCAGTGCTTTAAAAATTTGTGTCAATTCAGCTCAGACTGACCTCGTCATTGATCTTTAAGAGAGATATACATCATGAATATGCCTGTAAAATTTCAATATTTTAAAAATCCGAAAAACAGAGAGCTGACGCAGACTGAACTGGATGCACTGGCAAAAGAACTAGATGCCATCAAGCAGGAAGTTTTGGATGATATTGGGGAAAAAGACGCCAAGTATATCCGTAAAGTGTATTCCACAATCCGCTATGCATCCATTGCAGGTCGTGCCTGTCTTTTTGCAGGATGGTTACCGCCGATGTGGCTGCTGGGTACAGGACTGCTTGGATTTGCCAAAATCATGGAAAACATGGAACTGGGGCATAATGTGATTCATGGTCAGTATGACTGGATGAGTGATCCTAAATTTCAGGGTGCGACCTATGAGTGGGATATTGTCGGAACTTCGGATAACTGGCGTCAGACCCATAACTTTAAACATCACACCTATACCAACATCAAAGGTATGGATGATGATATCGGCTATGGTTTGATCCGACTGTTTCCTGAACAGCGCTGGAAACCTGGCTATTTGCTGCAGCCGTTATACAGTATTCCTTTCTGTTTATTGTTTCAGTGGGGTGTTGCTATTCAGAACCTTGAAATTGGTCGGGTGCTTTATGGCAAAAAAACCAAAAAAGAATTTATGGAAGAATGGAAACCTTTACAGCGCAAAATGACGAAACAGCTGTTTAAGGATTATGTGTTTTTTCCTTTAATTGCAGGACCTGCGGCATTACCGGTATTGACCGGAAACCTGGTTGCAAACGGTATCCGTAACGTCTGGACTTTCAGTATTATTTTCTGCGGTCATTTTACCAAGGATGTGGAAGTTTTTCCGAAATCTGTTATGCAGAATGAAAGCCGTGGACACTGGTACATGCGTCAGATCCGTGGTTCATCCAACCTGACAGGCTCTGAAGCATTTCATATTCTGACGGGGCATTTGAGTCATCAGATTGAACATCATTTATATCCGGATATTCCAGCAAGACGTTACCGTAAAATGGCACCGAAAGTGCAGGCTGTATGTGAAAAATATGGTCTGAATTATAATAATGCGAGTCTGTTCAAACAGTATGGCAGTGTCATAAAACGGATCGTGAAATACGCATTTCCATTCAAAAAATAAATAAAACAACCACCTGCAAACAGGTGGTTGTTTATATGGGTTAGAGATGAAACAGGTTCAGACTGCTTCATCTGTCTCCCGATCAGTAATGCTGAACTGAGTGCGTAAAGCAGGAAGCTGAGAGCTTTCACCCACCATATAAGGATGATGTGCCAGTTCCAGCATGTCTAGGTCTTCATGGCTGTTGCCATAGGCATAAATGTGCCTGTAGCTGGACAGATCGTATTTATCTGTGACTCTGATTTTTTTCTGTTCACAGCTACAGTCTGCTGTGCTGTAAAGTCCCGTCAGTTTATCGTTTTTAATTTCAGGTTCAGTACAGATCAGGTCAATATCCAGCATTTCACAGACAGCGCTTAAATACAGACTGACCGATGCCGATACCAGCACAACATCGTCGCCCTGTTGCTGATGCTGTAACAGCTGTCTGAATAATTCAGTGTTGAAATGTGCAGGAAGTTCTTTGGCATATTCGTGAGCAAGTGCCTGTATTTCATTGAAATCAGCATTTCTGAACATCACATTGAACAGTCTTGCCCGCATGGCATGAGCAGGGTAGATATTTAAATAATAAGCCTGAACCCAGGGAATAATTTTAATGCCCCGACGCACAATCTGCCGTTTTTTTAAGGCATAAAAAATAAACCCTGTAAAACTGTCTTTGTTGTACAGTGTTCCGTCAAAGTCAAAAAGTGCTAAATTTTTATTCGTTTTGCCCGTTGCATACATGTCTGATAACGTCCGTTTACTCGTGTGGCAAACCAGTTGGTATTATAGTCACGACTCAGTTTGGGTCCTGAAATCACGACCTGAGGCATAATTGCATAAAAAGCGTCTTTACCTGTTTTTTCCCGATACAGCTTGGTCACTGCTCTGTATGTCGCTGTTTTTTCAAAGTCCTGATCTTTTTCTTTTTTCAGATCGGAACGGATCTGACGCGGAGTCACCAGTATATTATGGGTTGCAAATACATTGGTCAGCTCCCGTTCAGATTCACTCTTGGTCGCACGTGGTGAACCATCTTTGTTATAAAGCAACAGATCGCCATCGAGTGTCAGTTCAGCTGTGGTCAGATCATTCAGCATGCTCTGGAACGCGGCGTTTCGACTTGAATAACGACCTGAATTGTAATCGGCAAATCTGTAAAGAGGCTTATCATAGTCAGCAGGATACATCATCAGGCGGTGGATACCGTAATATAAACCGCCATACTGACTGTACATATCTGTTCTCAGTGCTGCAATGTTGCCACCCTGGCGTTTATGGTCTTTTGCGTACCCGATATGTACCTGCATTGACCCCAGTGTGGTAATAGGATTCAGCTTTTCACCAATGTCCTGACCAACCAGTCGGGCTGCACCAGTCAATGCACTGACATGATAATGCTTGGACATATAGTCAAAAATTTCACGATAAAGTTCATCCAGCTGACGCTCTGTTTTGACTCTGCGCATCTGACTTAAATAATTGTCTTCTGGGCTGGGCTGATTTTTCAGTACATCCTGAAAATATCCTGCAACTGTTCCCCCTATGGAGTCTCCCAGTTTATCTTTAAACTTTTCTTCCAGACGATCCTGTACTTCACGGACTGCTTTTTCACCCAGACCAGGTACCTGCGGATCAGCAACAAAATTGGATTCCTGATCAACGACCGCAACAATAGTGCAGATGTTTTCTTTGGTCTGGGGAATACCGAGCTGATCTGTAATATCGTAAATATCTTTTGCCCAGGACGGGCGATCACTGACCCGTGCAGGAATCAGTTTACGGATCTGTTCACTTTCAAGTGTTGGCTCATTATTTTTAGACCACCAGGAATTATCACCACAGGCTGTAATTCCAATAGACAATGACAGAATGGATAGAGATTTCAGAGAGCCTGTCAAAAAACTTTTTTTCATGCTGTGAAAAACCGTTCCTAAATAAATGAGCCAAAAGTGCAGACGAAGTATACTATGCTGGCAATAAAAGTTCAGAATATATATGTATATTGCATGGCAGAATCTGTCAAATGATTTGGTAGGCTGTTCTGTATGTATATGTCGTTGCTGATCAGGCTTTTCAGAGCCAGTTATACCTGTAGTCTCGATAAGACAGAGCGAGCGAATGGATATTTTCAGCTGAATTTACTAAAATACGCACCTTGTTGCAGTACCGGCTGCATCTATTCATCTGTTTTATCTCTCCAGTCACTGAGCGCGCAAAAGCGGTCATGCACCATGATGCTGGAAATGAAACAATCAGGCAAAGTTAAATGAGGCGACTGAATTGAGTCAACACAGTGTAATCAATGAATTGTTTGACAGATCAATTGATAGAAAACTTTGGGTCGCTCCCATGGCAGGCGTGACTGACAGGCCATTCAGAACGCTGTGCAAGTATTTTGGTGCAGGTCATGCTGTCAGTGAAATGATGACCTCTGACAAAACCTTGCGTATGAGTAAAAAAAGTCTGTACCGCGCAAATTTTGATGGTGAAATTGCTCCGATCTCAGCTCAGATTGCAGGTTCTGAACCGGCTGATCTTGCTGAAGCGGCGCGTTATCAGGTTGCAAATGGCGCTCAGATTGTAGATATCAATATGGGTTGTCCTGCCAAAAAAGTCTGTAACAAACTGGCAGGTTCTGCTCTTTTAAAAGATGAAGATTTGGTTGCACGTATTCTGGATGCTGTAGTTGCAGCCGTGGATGTTCCTGTAACACTGAAAACCCGTCTCGGTTTTTTAAATGGTCATGAAAATATTATGCGGGTTGCAAAGCGTGCAGAAGAAGCAGGAATTGCTGCTCTGGCACTGCATGGGCGTACCCGTGAAGATATGTACCTGAATACTGCGCGTTATTCATTGATTAAAGAAGTGAAGCAGCATATTGCAATTCCTGTGATTGCTAACGGTGATATTGACAGTCCTGAAAAAGCAAAATATGTACTGGATTATACGGGTGCAGATGCAATTATGATTGGTCGTGCTGCACAGGGGCGTCCGTGGATTTTTCGTGAAATTGGGCATTATCTGCAAACCGGAGAACACCTGGCAGCACCTTCCATACAGGAAGTGAAAGATGTTCTGCTTGGGCATTTATCTGAGCTGTATGAGTTTTATGGTGAATACTCAGGTTGCAGAATCTCCAGAAAACATATTGCCTGGTATACTAAAGGGCTGCGCAGCAGCAATGAATTCCGTCAGAATATGTATAAAGTTGAAAGCACAACAGCGCAGTTTAAAGTAGTGGAAGACTATTTTAATCAGTTGCTGGTACATGGCGAAATCATGAGTGATGTTCAGATTGAACAGGTCAATCTGCTGGACACAAAGTAAGCTCTGATCTAAAGAAAGTTACTTACTTTTAGTAATAACCATGCTTTGCAGTGTTTCAGTTGTTTCCGCTGTAACCTGATTCTGATCCGGCTGATTTTTTTCTGAATGTTCAGCCTGAGTGGCAGTTTTATTTTTCGTAATTTTTTCAGCCTGATAATGCTGTACGCTGTCTACTGAAAAGCCAATCAGCACCAGGCAAAGTAATGCAATCCCCATAATTGTACAACTTAAAAAGTTAAATAATTATGAGGCAAATTACAGGGGATATGATGCAAAATATATCCCCAGAACTGGGGATATTGTGACCGGTTCAGGTGAGATTCATTTCAAGTATTAACTGATTCATCAGGTCTCTGGCATCCATGTCTCTGATCTGAGCAACATTTGTGCCTGCCCAGAATGCACCATAACCTGAATCACCAGCTTTAGTTGCTGCTGCGTGCAGCTGTTTACCCAGATCATAGGCATATGGATAGGCGGGTACAGCCAGACGATCTGGCTGATCTATATCGCAGTGCCAGTGATTGATGATACCTCGTGCAGGGCGTCCCGAAATACTGGCAGTAATCTGCGTGGCGGGTTTGCTGAACAGGGCTTTTCTGTATGCGTCATTGATAGCAGATGATTTGCACTGAACAAATGCAGTGCCCATCTGTACAGCATCCGCTCCTGTCTGAAGCATCAGGCGTGCCTGTTGACCATTCATAATACCTCCTGCTGCGACAACAGGGATGCTGCAGTATTTTTTACAGAGCCGAACCAGGTCAGCGGTCTGAACTGCACTGTCATAGGATTCATTGAAAATCCCACGATGACCGCCAGCCTCAATGCCCTGGGCAATAATGATATCAATACCGGCCTGTTCAATCATTCTGGCTTCAGCAATATTTGTTGCAGAGACCATGGTGATAATACCAGCTGCTTTCAGTGCCTGAATCTGGTGTGGATGAGGAATTCCAAAATGAAAACTGACTGCCTGGGGAGAGGTTTCCAGTACCAGGTTCAGAAAGTCATCATTGTCTTTAAAACTTGGGTAAATACAGTTCAGGCTTTCAGGTGCAGCAGCATTGAATTTTTCAAATAATGGGCTGAAACTCTTGATCCACTGTTGAGTGATCTGTGGATTCTGTTCAACACTTTCATGACAGAAAAAATTAACCTGAAAAGGTGCATCTGTCAGAGATTTCGTCTCGATAATCTGTTTTCTGGCTGCTTCAACAGATGCTGCACCCAATCCGAGTGAGCCTAAACCGCCCTGATTGGAAACTTCTGCTGCAAGCTCAGGTGTGGAAACCCCAGCCATTGGTGCCAGTAGAACAGGATGTTTAATTCCAAGTAGTTGAAGTATAGACATGATCAGGCTCCCTTAGTTCATTATCACTTTGCCTAAGAGTGCAGGCTTTGGCAAATTATATTCGCTATTTCGTTTTTTAATATTTATACCGAAACATTGGCAGAACGTGGGTTTGTTGGATGGAAGTGTACAGATAGCAGTTAACAGACTGAGTATATTTCAGTCTGTTAACTCAATAAAACTGATCAGCAGGAGCTGAGTTTTTCAGGTTGTGGTTTTTCACTTGGAAAGAAGAAAGGTCGTAACTTTACACCAAAGCTGTTGCCGGTAAATGCACAGATCAGCCATAACCAGCCGTGTAAACTGCCTGAAGCAATACCACTGAAATATGCACCGATATTACAGCCATAAGCGAGACGGGCACCATATCCCAGCAGTAAGCCACCGATGACTGCAGCAATCAGAGAGCGTTTTGGAATATTCAGATTAGGTGCAAATTTACCTGCCAGGCTTGCAGCCAGTAATGCACCCAGCATAATGCCGAAGTTCATCATGGATGTTACATCCTGCCATAAAGGACTGTTCAGTGCTTTTGCATTGCCTGCCTGTTGCCAGTAGTGCCAGCTGCTGACATCTATGCCCACTGTGCTGACCGCTTTTGCTCCCCATAATGCCAGTGCTGATGTGACACCCCAGGGTTTTCCTGCCAGTGCAAGCGTTGCAAAGTTCAGCAGGGTCAGAATAATCCCGCCCAGAATGAGTGGCCAGGGACCTTGCAGAAAGCGTTTCCAGCCATGAATCTGAGATGTACTGACGGTTTCAAGTGAACCGTGGCGTTTCTTTTCCATTTTTACAGTAATAAAAGCAATGACTGCGAACAGGATTAAGTTCAGTAATATGGCAGGAGTAGCGCCGAACTGATCAATCACTGAAATGGGAGCCAGATGGGGCAGATTGAACCACC
The DNA here is from genome assembly GCF_002165375.2 of Acinetobacter chinensis. Taxonomy (NCBI): domain Bacteria; kingdom Pseudomonadati; phylum Pseudomonadota; class Gammaproteobacteria; order Moraxellales; family Moraxellaceae; genus Acinetobacter; species Acinetobacter chinensis. Next base: position 2,240,279 of record NZ_CP032134.1, on the reverse strand, counting down.
AGTCCAGGTGCGATGTTGCAATCACAGACCCCAGGCAAAAGAAAAGTAAGGTCACCACCATGCGGGCACTGCCACCGCCTACAGTATAAAGTGTGCCTGAAGCACAGCCACCACCGAGTTGCATCCCTATACCAAAAATGAAAGCACCAATGGCAACAGACATGGAAACAGGACTGACATTACCTTTTACGGGGTTGCCAAATAGTTCTCCTGCGCTGAGTGCAGGGAAGAACAGAAGTACCGCAAGTGTAAGCATAATCATCTGTGCACGCAGACCACGACCTCGGCGTTCTTTAATAAATACCCGCCAGCTAGAGGTAAAGCCAAAGGATGCATGATACAGGGTCATTCCCAGTGCACCGCCAATTAAAAACAGCAGTGCCTGATTGATGCCTACCAGGCTGTAAGCACTTATTGTTCCAACAGACAGCAACAGTAAAGCAACCCAGACGGTGGTGCTGGGTCGGCTGGTTTTTTCGGTAATTACAGACATGAAATTAAAGTAAATCTAAACAAATAATGTGTCGATATTTTAATTCAATCTGATCGCCATATATTATGTAAATACATAGAATATTAAAAATTCAACTGAGTATTTCTTATAATTTATATTGGTAAAAGTGATTTAAATTTCATTTAAAAATTCAAACATTTTGCTGTTTATTCACTCGATAAAGAGCTAAACAGGCGTGACATTAAAGAGAGAGCCAATCCAGCTGGCAAATGCCATGGCAAGAATGCCCCATAGGGTGACTCTTGCACTGCCTCTGAAAATGGATGTTCCTGCAAAATAGCTGGACAGACCACCCAGTGTTGCTAAGGACAGTATGCCAACAATCATAACAACCGTGGAAATATACTGATCTGGACTGAGCAGTATAGAGCACATTGGAAACAGTGCGCCCAGTGAAAATGCAAGTGCTGAGGAGCCTGCTGCCTGAACAGGATTTGCAGCAGTATTTTCATGTATGCCTATCTCATCACGGGCATGTGCTTCCAACGCATCTTTGGCAGTCAGCTGAACAGCAACTTCATGTGCCAGTTCTGGAGTTAAGCCACGCAGGGTATAAATATGGGTCAGTTCTTTAAGTTCATGCCCAGGATTTTTTTCAAGTTCGCGGGCTTCCATATGCAGGTCTGCTTTTTCAATATCGACCTGTGACTTTACAGAAATGTATTCTCCTGCTGCCATGGAAGTTGCACCGGAAATTAATCCCGCAATGCAGGTGACCAGCAGGGTATGAGTGGATGCTCCACTGGCAGCCATCCCCATGATTAAACTGGTGACTGAAATAATCCCATCATTTGCTCCCAGTACAGCTGCACGTAACCATCCGGTACGGTGGATATAATGCTTTTCCTGATGGTGGGAGTAACTCATTGTAAAGCTGTCCTTTATAACGAAGTCCGGTGATGACTGTTTATGTGATGATCTGTTTTCAGGCAGGATGCAGACTTAAAGCTGCATCAGAAATATTATTAAAAATAATACAGTTATTCGTTCAATTAAGCTATGGCGAAGTGTTTTTTGATGCCAGTGTCCTGGTTGAATATTAAAAAAGAAAATAATCAGTTATCAGCAGGCAGGATTCAGCAGGCAATAAAAAGCCTCCATCCCAGGATGAAGGCTTTTTTTATATTATTGCTGAGCTTTCTCTTTTACATCTGCAGCACCCTGTTCAACTGCAGCAGCAGTTGCAGCGGTTGCATTTTTAGCAGCATCAGTTGCATGTGCAGCAGCATTTTCAGCATGAGCCGCGGCATTGTCAGCAGCCTGAACCGCTGAGTCAGCAGCATTATCAACAGCTGTTGCAGTTGCATTGGCAGCATCAGCAGTTGCATTTTTCACATCTTCACCAGCTTGTGTAGCAGCATTTTCAAGATGCTCACCTGTAGTTGCACCCGTTTCAGGCGCTTTGTCTTTATTACAGCCTACAAGAGCAACGGTGGCAGCCAGACTTAAAGCAATAAGTAGTTTATTCATTTTCATTTTCCTTTTATTTTCATCTCCACAGTATGCGGATATATGGAATATAACGGAAAAAATGAACAGAAAAAGATCAAAAATTGTTAATGAAATGTAATTTTTAGATTAAAAAAGAATGCTGTATGTCTGTACTTCACATGACTTAAATTTTTGTATTGCTTTCCTGAATATCGCTATGGAGCTTAGGTTATATATCTGTGATTGAGAATGAAGCGGTGAATATTTCATGAATTTTTTGGGGGGGATGATGGATGTATCCGCTTTTCCTGATCAGTGGTCTGTCCAGATAGATATTATTTCAGTTCATTATTTAGATAAATAAAAAAGAATAAATAATCCCTGTATAGGATGGTTTTTTAACCTGCTTCAGGTGATTTGATCATTTCAACTGGTTCTATAAGATAATTATTACTGATAAATATAGAAAAATTCTTGTTAGTAGGAAAGTATGATATTTGAACATTAAAATTGGACTTATATAAAAAAACGATTAATTACAAAAGTTAACAATTCATCAGGCATCAAGTTTTCAGCGGAAAAATGCCGTAAATTTATTGATTGGTATAAATATATAATAAATATTAGATATTTAATAAAATCAGTGTACATTGCATTTGTTCGCATTTATGTGAACTTAATCATTATTTTTTAAAAAATTGAGTTTCTTAAGTGATTTTTCAGCAATATAAAATTGCCTTTGGGGGAACAATGGGAGCAGGTAAGTCTGCTGCCATTAAAGTGTTATCCGATATTGATGTCGTTTCAACTGAAGCACGTAATACAGACGTTGAATCACATACTAAATATCTGACAACGGTTGGAATTGATTATGGGGAAATCTGCCTCGAAGATGGTATCAAAATAGGTCTGTATGGCACGCCAGGTCAGGACAGATTTAATTTTATGTGGTCCATTGTGTGTAAAGGGGCTTTGGGCACAGTTATTTTAATTGATCATTCACGGACTGAGCGTTTACAGGATCTTGAGTTTTATCTCGATGCATTTAGAGCTTATGGCAATAATATTGTCATTGGGATCACTCATCTGGATGAAAAGGATGATCAGGTTCTGAAAATATATCGTGACTGGATGCTGATCCGTGATCTGCATTTTCCTCTGTATGCAGTGGATGCCCGTAATCGGGATGATGTTTTGCTTATGATTGAAACCCTGATTGCATCAGTTGAGATCAATACTCAGTTCGGGCAGAAGTCCGCAGGAGTTTAAAATGAATTTAATGGAATCACGCCAGGTCCCAGAACATATTTCCAGGCTCGGAAAAGAGCATCTGACCGAACTGCTGAATTCAGTCAGTGGTATTAATTTTGTCATGCTGTGTACGTCAGATGGTTTTGAGCTTGCACTGGCTACGAAAAAAAACCTTGAAAATACAGGGAAAATCGCAGCTGTCAGCAGTTCAATTTTAGCCATGGTTTCTGCTTTTATTGCAGAAATCAGTCTGTCTGGATGTAATACCATCACTCTTGATGCAGACAATGGCAAGGTTGTACTGACAGCGGTGGATCATCCACAGTATCCCATGGCGATGGTTGCCAGTGCATCAATAGATGTTCTGATTGGGCAGTTGTTGTTTTATATGAAAAAGGAAGCTGAACTGCTTTCCCGCATTAAATAATTCAGCATCCAGCAGATAAGCTGAACGCCAATGGCTATGGTTAAAAAATGAAACATATTTTGAATATTGCGGTATTCGGTTTAAGTCTAAGCATTCAGGATCAGTTTAAAATTTCCATTAAATCTGCATTGCCGGCTGGTGTGCAGGTGTACTGGGCAGGTCTGTCTGAGCCAAATATTGATCTGTTTTTAATTAATGAAGCTTTTTATGACTCACATAATATTCAGAAGATTATAGAGCAGCAGAAACCTGTGGTTTTTAAACTGGTCAGAAGTAATGAGTCTGGTGGTCAGTTGCAAGGGGATACTTTATTTTATCCCATACTCCAGACGGATGATCTGAGAGCAGCATTACAGTCGTTGTTTTTTGATTATGAACCTGTCTCCAGACAGGTATCCAGCCTGGAGATTTTACAGGGAGAAAAAGGAATTCAGGGGCTGGAAAATGTTTTCCATGAAGTTTTTCTGCCCAGAAATGGCTATATTCAGCTTTTTGATGCCTATGGTCCAATTGCGCTGGTGGACTGTATGACCGAACGGGTCTGGCCTGTTCAGGAACACAATGGTCGCTCACTGAATATGACTTTGAACCAGTCTTATGCAACTGGACAACAGGCACTTGATATTACCCGTAATCAGCATGCTCAGGATCTGAGAATATGGTTGTGGCAGATGTTAATGCAGTCTTCAGAAATACGCATGAATGACATTCCTTTGAGTGAGAGTTTCAGGTTGGAAATGTGGCCACAATTTGAAAAAGGACTGCAACGGCGCGAACTGTTGAAAATCGCGAGCTGTTTTTCGCTGGGTGCAAATCTCAAAGATGTGCATCAGGCTTTAAATCTTTCAGCTGAGCGGGTGGGCAGATTTGTGGCAGTCGCACAGCTTTTGAATATGGGGAAAAGCATTCGCGCAGAAGATGCAGAGTTTCGGGTATCAGCTGAAAAGAATTCAGCTGAGGAACATCATGCAATTCGTAGTTTTTTTGGCAAATTGCGTAAAAAACTTGGACTTTAAGTTTTTATATAACATTGATTATGCTCTAGGAGAAAAATATGGCACGTATAACACTGGATACACTCAGTTCAATTGACGGTTTTGTTGCAGCAGCACTGATTGACAGTGACAGTGGTCTTGCACTTGCGACTCAGGGAAGTGGAATTGATCTGGAGCTTGCAGCAGCAGGGAATACGGAAGTTGTCCGTTCAAAGCGTAAAGTTGCAAAAGCACTTCAGCTGGATGACAACATCGAAGACATTCTGATCACACTGGGTAAGCAGTACCATCTGATCCGTCCACTTGATACAAATGAAGCACTGTTCCTGTATCTGGTACTTGACCGTTCAAAATCAAACCTGGCAATGGCTCGGTATGAACTGAAAGCTTTCGAAAAAGAACTCGATTTTTCTTAAGTTAAAAACCGCCGTAAGGCGGTTTTTTTATGATTGAATGTTATATTGACAGAATGATCCTAAAGGAAACGATGCATGATCGCTCAGGGTATTTATCAGCACTATAAGGGAAAACTGTATCAGGTTTTTCATGTCGCAACACACAGTGAAACAGAAGAAAAACTGGTGGTTTATCAGTGTCTGTATGGCGATTACTCGATGTGGGTCAGACCGTTGCAGATGTTTGCTGAAACTGTACAGCTTGAAAATGGTGAAGTGGTTCCCCGTTTCAGATTGATCCAGAAGACCTGAAAGCTGTCACAGGAATGACCTTTTGATTTTGCATAATAATGAATCAGTGTTGAATATGGCATGGAGTTGCTTATGAGTTTAAGTCCTGAATTTACTCAGCGTGTAAATGAGCTTTATCAAAGTTTTATTCAGTTTGATGCAACACAGTCTGACCGGATAAAGCGTTATCGGAATATTGAAACTGAATCGGCTCAGTACCTGGCGATGCTGATCCGTATTCAACAGTCTAAAAAAATATTCGAAATAGGTACATCGACTGGATATTCAACGCTGTGGCTTGCAGATGCTGCTCTTGTTACGGGTGCTAAAGTCACAACACTGGAGATTGATCCAGACAGAACAGCTCAGGCAAAAAGCTATGCTGAAGAACTGAATGTGGATCAGGTGATTGATTTCTGGACTGGTGATGCCAAAGATTTTCTTGAATCCAGTACAGAGCAGTACGATCTGATTTTACTGGATGCTGAGCGCCATACCTATATGGATTACTGGCCTTTCCTGAAAAATATGATCAGTCATTCAGGAGCAGTGCTTATTGTGGATAATGTGATTTCACATGCTGCAGAAGTTAAAAACTTTATCTGTGAAGTGAAACAGAATAGATCGTTTATGACAGCAACTTTGCCGATTGGCGCAGGACTGTTCATGGTGACGTATACCGAATAGTCTGTATAGGAATCAGGGAATATTCCCCTGATTCTGTTCAATGAAAACGAAAAGATTTATTCAATCGTAATGCGGTTAAAGTGCAGGTTATATTCTAAATATTTATGAATAAAGGCTGTTTTATCACTACAGCGGAGTAAGTTGTCATAAATGAATTCGGGCACTGGATGATACAGCTCACCAGAACCATTATTATAAAAAATTTTTAAATACCGTGAAGTCGTACTGTATTTCCAGGATGTCACAGTTAACGCTGTTCCCATAAGCAACCCCCTTATTTTTTTGATTATTTTACAGAAAATCATTTTCTGCATGCTTTGAAATTAGTTGATTTACATGCGGGACAGTGTTGCAGATTTGTAATTTATCACATTGATTTTTAACTATGTATATCCAGTTTTTGCATATTGTATAAGAGAGCAGGAAGTAAAAGGGATTTCTTGCTGAGACAGTCTGCTGATCTGATCAGTAAAATTGCTTATATCTCTGTCTGGTTTTAATCAGTCCTTTTTATTTGCTGGATTTTTCCTGTTGTTTTTAATCAAAAAACACTGACTGAAGCATATGCTTTTCAGCAGTGTCACGGTTTATGAGTCTGAAACTCATATATTGAAAAAATATATGATAAATATGATGTTCTGTTTCTGGTCTGATATCACTTATAAAAGGTGAGAGTATGAAAATTAATGAATTGTTTTCCCTGACGGATAAAGTCGCAATCGTGACCGGCGGTGCGGATGGAATAGGTAAAGCGACTGCACTACTTCTGGCTGAAGCTGGAGCGACGGTTGTTATTGCGGATCTGAATCTGGAAAAAGCACAACAACTTGTGGATGAGCTGGAAAAAAATGGTCAGAAATCTCTGGCTGTGAAATGTAATATTTTAGAAGATCAAAGCCTGGTTGATCTGGTGGATTTAACTGTCAGTACTTTTGGTACCGTGAATATCCTGATCAATAATGCAGGTGGTGGCGGTGGTGGGCGTGAAAATCCATTTAAAATCAGTGTCGATGATATTAAACGGGATTTTGATTTAAATGTCTTCAGCGGCTGGCGTCTGAGTCAGTTGTGCGCACCGCATATGAAAAAATCAGGTTATGGCTCGATTGTGTTCACATCTTCCATGTCCAGTAAAAATGCTTCTCCGAATATGAGCGGATACGGTGGATCAAAGGCAGCCGTGAATCATATGGTTGCAAACCTGGCGTTTGATTTTGGACCTGAAATCAGAGTCAATGCCGTTGGACCGGGGGCAACCCGTACCGTTGCTCTGGCCAGTGTGCTGACACCTGAAATAGAAAAGAAAATGCTGGAACATACACCGATTAAACGTTTAGGTACTGCAGAAGATATTGCAGGTGCAATGCTGTATTTTGCTTCGCCAGTGTCGTCCTGGGTCAGTGGGCAGACGATTTTTGTGAATGGTGGCGGTGTTCAGACTCTGGATTAGTGGCATACATTCAGTCATCTGAAAACTGATATAAAAAAACCACGCTGAAAAGCGTGGTTTTTCAATCAGTATGATCTAATTATAAAATTAGATTTTACCAACTAAGTCGATTGAAGGAGCAAGAGTTGCATCGCCTTCTTTCCATTTAGCAGGACATACTTCACCTGGGTGAGCGTGTACATACTGAGCTGCTTTAACTTTACGAAGAAGTTCCTGAGCATCACGACCGATACCACCAGCGTTGATTTCAACGATCTGGATTTTACCTTCTGGATCGATAACGAAAGTACCACGGTCAGCAAGACCTGCAGATTCGATCAGAACGTCAAAGTTTTTAGCAAGAGTCCAGTTCGCATCACCAACCATTACATACTGGATTTTTTTGATTTCTTCAGAAGAATCATGCCAAGCTTTGTGAGTGAAGTGAGTGTCTGTAGAAACAGAGTAGATTTCAACGCCTAATTTCTGGAATTCAGCATAGTTGTCTGCAAGGTCACCAAGCTCAGTTGGGCAAACAAAAGTGAAGTCAGCAGGATAGAAGAAAACAACAGACCATTTGCCTTTAAGATCAGCTTCAGTAACTTCGATGAACTGACCGTTCTGGAATGCAGTAGTGCTGAATGGTTTAACTTCAGTATTAATTAAGCTCATCATTATCTCCATGATTGAGGTTTGTATTTAATTTCCAATAGAGTATCGAACTTTTTGTTATTGCTGAAATGGTATTTTTACATTAACAGTATCGGAAAAACCGAATTGTGAAATGTATCAACTTTCAGCACTGACAGATTATTCTGTCCATTAAGCATCAGAATTATGATGTCTGAATGACAGAAGCATCTGTTGTTCGACCTGATAAAGAACATGATGCCTTTGGTCTTAAAATTCAAGGGTAAAATGCAAAAAAGTTAAAATTAAACAAAATGCATGTTCTTCCGCTCAGGGGGATTACAGCGTAAAATAGCTCGTTTCAGTATTTGATCAGGTATGAATTCTGTGCAGTGTGATTTAAATGTAGATAAGCTCGTTATGGTGCGTGATCGCCATCGTTTAAATCGTCTCAGAAAATCTACCGATGAAAACAGCGAGCAGTACCAAGCACTGTTTGAAAAATCCAGTCATCAGGTCAAAAAAAGATTCGCAAGTTTACCGACCATAAAGCTGAATCAGGATTTGCCCGTCACTCAGTATGCAGACAGGCTGATTGAGGCGATCCAGCAGAATCAGGTCATTATCGTTGCCGGTGAAACGGGTTCGGGTAAAACGACTCAGCTGCCTCAGATTGCCATGCTTGCAGGGCGTGGTCTGACGGGACTGATTGGTCATACTCAGCCACGCCGTCTTGCTGCCAGAAGTGTGTCAAAGCGGATTGCAGAGGAAGTGGGAGAAAAACTCGGAGAGTCCATTTCGTTTAAAGTCCGTTTTAATGAGCAGGGTTCAAATGATTCCATCGTGCGTTTGATGACGGACGGAATTCTGCTGGCTGAACTGGTCAATGACCGTTATTTATTAAAATATGACACCATTATTATCGATGAGGCGCACGAGCGTTCCTTAAATATTGATTTTATTATGGGGTATCTGAAACAGTTGCTGCCGCGTCGTAAGGATCTGAAAGTGATCATTACCTCTGCAACACTGGATGTGAACCGTTTCAGTCAGTATTTCAATGATGCCCCTGTTTTTGAAGTTGAAGGGCGCAGTTACCCCGTAGAAGTTCGTTACCGTCCGATCTCTGAGCTGAGCATTGGTGGCAGTGATGACGATGAGTTTGATGATTTTGAAGAAAATCTGCCACGGGCTGTTGTTTCTGCGGTGGAGGAATGTTTTCATGATGCGCAGAGTAAAGGTCATCCTGAACATGCAGATATTCTGATTTTTGCCAGTACGGAACAGGAAATTCGGGAACTCCAGGAAACCTTACAGAAATTTGGTCCCCGTCATACCGAAGTGCTGCCTTTATACGCACGACTGGCACTGTCTGAACAGGAAAAAATATTTAACCCATCGGGTGGTGGGCGACGGATTATTATTGCAACAAACGTCGCTGAAACAGCACTGACAGTACCCAATATCCGCTATGTGATTGACAGTGGATTTGCCCGTATATCCCGATATAACTACCGTTCCAGGGTTCAGCGTTTACCGATTGAAGCGGTTTCTCAGGCAGCAGCGAATCAGCGTAAAGGACGTTGTGGACGTATTGCCCCTGGTGTCTGTATCCGTCTGTACAGTGAGGAAGATTTTCAGAGCCGTCCTGAATTTACAGAACCTGAAATTAAACGAACCAACCTGGCATCGGTTATTTTACAGATGGCAAGCCTGGGGTTGGGTACGCTTGAAGACTTTGATTTCATTGAGCCACCTGATCACAGACTGGTGAACGATGGTCGGAAACTGCTGGTTGAACTTGGCGCGATTCACGATGAATCAGCATCAAAAAACCATGAGTCAAATTTAGAGAAACCTGCTCATTTACCCTCTAAAAAAGGCAATAAGGGCGATTTATCTAAAGGGGAACTCACCCGCATTGGGCAGCAGATGGCAAAAATGCCGATTGACCCACGACTGGCAAGGATGATTATAGGTGGCGCACATTTTGGTGTGCTGAATGAAATCCTGATTATTGTTGCTGCTCTGGCCGTTCAGGACCCACGGGAAAGACCTGCAGATAAACAGATGCAGGCAGATCAGAAACATGCACTGTTCCGTGAAGCAGATTCTGACTTCCTGTTTTATTTAAAACTGTGGGAAACCTTGCACGAAAACCGTGAAACCATGAGCGAAAACAAACGTCGGAATTTTGCTAAACAGCATTTTCTGAGCTGGCTTCGACTTCGTGAATGGAAAAAAACACATGAACAGCTGCTTGATCTGGCTCAGGGCTTGAAACTTTCATTCAATGAAAAGAAAGCAAGTTATGAAAATCTGCACAGAGCATTGCTGACAGGGTTGCTGTCTTTTATTGCCAATAAAACGGATGAGCGAAATGTCTTTATGGCTGTCCGTCAGCAAAAAGCCCGTATTTTCCCTGCATCCACTCTGCATAAAACCAATACGCCGTGGGTGATGGCTTTTGAAATGGTTGAGACCTCGCAGGTTTATCTGCGGACCATGGCAAAAATTGAACCTGAATGGATTTTACTGGCGGCACCGGATTTATTAAAGCATCATTATTTTGAGCCGCACTGGTCGAAAAAACCTGGCGTGGTCAATGCCTATGATCAGATATCACTGTTTGGTCTGATTATTGAGCCGAAAAGAAAAATTAATTATGAAAAAGTGGATCAGGCTACTGCTCATGAAATTTTTCTCAGAGATGCGCTGACCACGGGGAACCTTGGAACCACACCTGCATTTTTAAAACATAACCTGCTGAAACTTGAAGAAGTGGAGCGGGTGGAAGATAAGTTGCGCCGGCGTGATCTGGTTGTGGATGAAGAAACAATTTATCAGTTTTATGCGGCAAAAGTTCCTGAAGAAATTGCAAGCCGTCGCAGTTTTGAGGATTGGCGCGCAACCACAGAAGCAAAAAATCCCCGATATTTATATGTCGATGATGACGCTTTATGGATGAATGATCGTCCGACTACACAGCAGTTCCCAGACTGGTTAAGAAATGGTGAATTGAGACTGGCTGCAACCTACCGTTTTGATCCAGCACATGATGAAGACGGAGCTACGGTGACTGTTCCTGTTCAGGCTTTAGCTCAGCTGGATGAAAACATCTGGTCATGGGGGATTCCTGGATGGCGTCAGGATCTGATAGAGGCATTATTGAAAACACTGCCTAAAGATAAACGTCGGAATCTGGTTCCTGTTCCAGATACTGCCCGCAGACTGATCAAAGGTGTGGATGCTCAGCATCTGAATCAGCATATTTTCAGTTATCTGGCTTTTCAGCTTCGTGGTGAGCAGATTTCTGAAAAAGATTTCTCCTTTGAACGGGTTGAACAGTATCTGTTGCCTTTTATTAAGGTTGTGGATGCAAAAGGGCACATAATTGAAAAAGGGCGTGACCCATCTGAGTTAAAAGCCCGTTGCCGGACAGAAACACACAGTCCTGTCAAACAGTTGAAAGGTGAATTTCAGACGTTCCCTGAGCAGTTTACTTTTGAAGCATCGCATGAAGTGACTGGTGTGATAGTCAAGCAGTATCAGGCGCTTGTTCCAGTGAAAGCATTCAGAAAACTGGAAACGAAAGATGAGTCAGGTATTGTTATTCAGACTTTCAATGACCGGGGAGAGGCGATCCGTCAGCACCGAGAAGGGGTGATCAGGCTGGTACACATGCAGCTTGGCGATCTGATCCGACAGTTAAAGAAACAGATTTCAAAACAGCTGGCACTGGCGTATTCGCCACTGGGTGATAAAGCACAGCTTGAACAGATTTTAATTTATGCAACATTGCAGATGTCTGTGCAGAAACTGCCGGTAAATGCTGCTGAATTTACAGCACTGGTGGGCGAGGTGAAAAAGACCTATCTGTCTCATGGACAGGAAGCCTTAAAAACCATCAGTGAGATATTTATTCAGTGGCAGGAAATCCGTCAGCAGCTGTTGATGCTGAATCAGGATGTATTTGGTCGAAATATGGATGATATTGAAGATCAGCTTGATCTGATGAGTCTTGCTGATTTTGCCTATACCCGTCAGATTGATATCTGGCAGGAATATCCGCGATATCTGAAAGCGGTACTGTTGCGTCTGGACCGATTACCGAATAATCTGAAGCGTGATGATGCTGCGATTAAAGAAGTGGATTCATGGATGGATAAGCTGTTTAAGTTCAAAAATGATCCAAAATTAAAAGACTTATATTTCATGGTGGAAGAACTGAGAATTTCCCTGTTTTCTCAGCCAATGAAAACAAAGATGCCAATTTCCCCAACCAGACTGCAAAAGGTATGGGAAAAGCTTGGAATCGGTTAAAATAGATTTAATTGTTATGAATTAACCTGGCAGGTAAAAGGAGTTTTACATGGGCATCCGTATTACAGGTACTGGTCTATACCATCCTGAAGAAGTGATTACCAATGAAGAATTGGTACAAAGTTTAAATGCTTATGTGGAACAGTTTAACAGCGAAAATGCTGAAAAAATTGAAGCGGGTGAAATAGAAGCCCGTCGTGGCTCAAGCGCTGAATTTATTGAAAAGGCATCAGGCGTACAGCGTCGTTATGTCATTGAAAAAACAGGTATCCTTGACCCGCAGCGTCTGCGTCCACGTCTTGCTGAACGTTCCGATGATGAACTCTCCATTCAGGCTGAATGGGGTGTGATTGCAGCAAAACAGGCGATGGAAAATGCAGGTGTGACTGCAGAAGATATTGATGTTGTGATTCTTGCCTGTTCAAACATGCAGCGCGCTTATCCTGCGGTTGCTGTTGAAATCCAGACTGAGCTTGGTATTCAGGGCTATGCATACGATATGAATGTCGCATGTTCTGCTGCAACTTTCGGTCTTAAACAGGCTTATGATGCAGTAAAAACAGGTGCACGCCGTGTTTTACTGGTCAATGTTGAAATTACATCAGGTCATACAGACTATCGCTCCCGTGACTGTCACTTTATTTTTGGTGACGTGGCAACTGCTTCGATTATTGAAGAAACAGAAACCAAAGCAGGTTTTGAAATTCTGGATACGAAGTTGTTTACCCAGTTCTCAAACAACATCCGTAATAACTTTGGTTTCCTGAACGGTTCTGAGCTGACTTCACGTGATGATAAGCAGTTCCGTCAGGATGGCCGTAAAGTCTTTAAGGAAGTCTGTCCGCTTGTTGCTAAAATGATTATAGCACAGCTTGAAAAAAATCAGATCCAGCCTGAACAGGTGAAGCGCTTCTGGTTGCATCAGGCAAATGCGAACATGAATGAACTGATTCTGAAACTGGTGGTGGGTAAACAGGCTGCCGAAGCTGATCCTGCACTGGTTCCAATTATTCTGGATGAGTTTGCCAATACATCTTCTGCAGGTGTGATCATTGCATTGCACCGCACAGCCGATCAGGTCAATGATGGCGAGTATGGAGTTCTGTGTTCATTTGGTGCAGGTTATTCAGTTGGTTCGATCCTTGTACAGAAGCATGTAGTTTGATTATTTCTAAATCTCCCCTAACCCCTCTTTGAAAAGAGGGGAACTCCTCCCTTTTTAAAAGGTGAGGAGCACTGCTCCGCAAGGGAGGGATTAAGTTGTTCAGGAAGACAACATGACCCAAAAAGAATTAAAAATTCAGCACAATTCAAAAATTATAAAAATGATCAGTGCTTTACAACGCTATTATTTCCGACCAGCTTTTCTGGGTACAGAGCTTTTACAGCCTGACCGTCCCGCGATGTATGTCGGTAATCACACGGTATATGGTGTACTTGATTCACCTGTACTTATAGATTATCTGTTTACGGAACATAAAATTGCGGTTGTCAGCCTGGCAGACCATATTCATTTTCGCATTCCGCTGTGGCGTGAAATGGTGAAAAAAGTGGGCGGCATAGACGGTGTTCAGGAATATGCGCGTCAAGCGATGAAGCAGGGATATTCCATTCTGGTTTTTCCAGGAGGTGGGCGTGAGGTGATTAAACGAAAAGGTGAGGAATATCAGCTGATCTGGAAAGAGCGTTACGGTTTTCTTAAACTTGCTCAGGAATATGAGTACGATATTGCTCCGTTTGCAGCACTGGGTGGAGATGAAGCATTTGATCTGAAATATGATGTCAATGCACTGCTTCAGAAAAAATGGTTTCAGAAATTACTGAGCTATCCTGAAGTTGGTCGCTTACTGCGTCAGGGTGAAATGATTCCGTCCATTCCTGGTAATATCATTCCGAAACGGATTCCTTTTTATTTTAAGTTTCTTCCCCGAAAAAGCCTGATGCATGTACAGGATCTGAATGGATTGCAGCAGTTGCGCAGTCAGATTCAGCTGGATATATACACGGGGCTTGAAGATTTAAAAACCTATAGAGCACAGCATCATCCTGAGTTTCAGCGCTGAGTCAGGTTGTGTTCAGCCTGCAACTGCTTCAGTGCTTTGGCTATATTCAGGGTGTGAGCTTTATCGCCCTGTAACTCAAGGACTTTTGTTTCAACCCGCCACAAATATTCAAATATATCTGAGCTTTCAGCATTTTCACAAAGTAATTCAAAAATTCTGGGCAAATACTCTTCATATTCATCGCGCATGAATGGTCTGTTTTTAATCCCCAATGGGTCCCATTCTTTAAGCAGAATACGGTTGATGGCATGCAGCAACATGGCATCCTGACAGTGTTTGGAATTCATATTCAGTCCCCTTGTTCAGTATAATTTTTCTTTGGACAGAAATAAGTGCTGCCCGGATTTATTGTTTATGTATTTTTTTAAAGCCGATATTCTAGCATTGAGTATGGCTGAATGTATAAAATAATGATGTGTGGCAATGACTTGACATGCACGATCGACAAAAAATAAATAAGTGGATAAATGTTTTGCGGTTCATATAATCAAGGTGATACAGATCACCAAACTGGACAGGGATAAAATGGCGAAAGATTTTAACAGTGAACAGGTGGTGGAAGGTTATGATGATCATATCCGGAAACTGATTCCAGGCTATGAACAGGTACATGCTCAGGTGACCGCAATTCTGGAAACTGAACTGCAGGCTTCTGATGTTCATATTCTGATTGTGGGCTGTGGCACAGGCTATGAACTGTCTTTACTGTTAAAACAGCATCCTGAATGGAGATATACCGCGATTGATCCATCACTGACCATGATCAATAAAGCACGGGAGCGTCTAAGTGGTGTGACTGGAGCAGAGCAGGTCAGTTTTTTGCAGGGCGATACTTCCGTTTTAAATGAGCTGATGCATTCGGCGCAGTTTGATGCAGCTTTAGTCATCCTGGTGGCTCATTTTGTTCCAGAAACTTCAAAAGAACAGTTCTTTAAGGATATCTATACTGTACTGAAACCACAGGCGGTTTTGCTGACTTATGATCTGATGAAAACGGAAAGCAGTACAGATTTAAAAATATTGCAGAATTTTTGCTGTAAAAATGGGCTGACTCAGGTTCAGGGTCAGAAAATGCTTGAACGGCTTCAACATGATTTTGAATTAATCAGTGCTGAGCACTATGTCACGGTACTTAAAACATGCGGTTTCAGAACCGTATCTTCCTATACTCAGTTTCTGAGTTACACCGGATTCAGGGCAGATAAATAAATTCTGTACTGTTTTTAATGTAAAAAATGCGACCGATGACAGAATCACAGGTCGCATCATCAGTTTAGAATTTCTTTTCCACAGAAAGCAGAACGCTTGGTATCGCCTGGTTGGTGCGGGCTTCAAACAGACTGCCATCAACCGTACTGTTCAGGCGTTCCTTATAATCTGTGCTTAAAATATTGCGGGCACTCAGCGTTGTAGCCCATCCATCGGCAAAACGTCGGGTTGCGCTGATATCAATATTGAAGCGCTCGTTGCTGGAACGGATATAGGACTGATTATCCAGTTTGCGGCTGAATGCCGGCACATAATTCAGATTGATGGCGGTTGAAAGCTTCAATGGCTGATAATTATAAGATAATCCTGTACTTGCGGTGTAAGGTGCAACATCACTGACCAGTCGCTCAGTATGATTATCTTCTTCAATTTTCGCCCGCACAGTTGAAAGCTGTCCATTCAGCATAAAGGAATGTCCTTTTTCTGTCTGTTTCAGAGCATAACGACCAGAAAGTTCAACACCATAAGTGGTGGCATTGTTCTGATTCTGAGGGCGTTCGACAAAACGGGAACCTTCCTGCTGAATGACTTTTTCAATATAGTCATCTATTTCCCGATGAAAAGCTGTGAAATTGACACCTCCTGAAGCAGTATTGAACCCCAGTGTGGACTCGACAGCGGTAATTTTTTCAGGTTTCAAATAAGGATTTCCACCACGGTCAGGATTGTTCAGGCTACCCGCATCTGAACTGGTTGAAACCGACACAGTCGGCAACAGGTTATCTGTTTTCGGGCTTTTAAATGCCTGGCTGATATTGGTCTGAATGGACCACTGATCTGTCAGATCAAATCTGTGTGCCAGTACGGGGCTTAACTGCTGATCACTGTAATCGACCAGTCCGGAGCGGTTCAGCCATTCCTGACGGGCACCCAGGGTAAGGGTCTGGTGATCACTGAATTTCCAGCTGCCTTCTGCGTATAAGGCGTAGCGTTGTTCGTCCAGGGTGTCAGCTACATTGCTGTCCAGTTCACTAGTTCTGCTGTCCGCACCAAATTTAAACTGGAGTCGATCATTGAGTTTACGGACACCGTCATAAGCAAGTCCATACTCATCAATGCTTTCATCAATAATGGATGAATAATTTACTGAACGGGTTTTTTCTGTTTCATTCTGGTTTTCAGCAGAGAAACGGATTTTATCTGAACCAGCTTTGTCTTTGCGCTCGTAACGGGTATTCAGACGGATACTGTCATTGGTATCATGCTGTAGCTGCGTATTTTGCGTACTGTCATTTTTACTGTTCCGATAAAACAGTTCAGCAACCAGTTTCTGCTGATCATCCAGTTCATATTCAAGGCGAGGGGACAGCATAAATGAGTCCCGTTCACTGACTCGCTTCTGCTGCTGGCTCTGTCCCTGGCTGAGTGTTTCCGAAACTGAAACAGAGTCATTCCACATCTGATTGGCTGAAATACTGTAGAGCCACGGACCAGTACGACCATCTGCCTGTACACTCAGGTTTTTACGTTCTTCTTCTTTCTGATCAGATTCTGCAAAACCATAACCGACTTTAACCGTACCGTTTAAACCTGCATCATCCAGGGGTTCTTTTAAAATAATATTGATAACAGCAGAAGATGCGACGGAAGCATGGGCAACGCTGGGTTGCTTTGTGATTTCAATGCGTTCAATCATTTCGGGTGTCAGGGTATCCACAATGGACATACCACCACGGGGTCCGCCCTGAACAGCTTCACCATTGATCAGGAAAACAGGCGCACCACCTCCACGGAAACGCATACCGGATGCACCACTGTTACCACGTGGCCCCTGACCAGGAGATGGCATCTGAAAGCCGGCTGCCCGTCGCAGTGCATCATTTACAGACTGATCACCGTACTGAAGCATTTCCTCACGGGTCACAACAGTTTTGGCTATAGCGCTGATATCTGGGTCTTTGGGAGTGGTTGCCTGAGCTGTAAATTTGAGCGTTTTCAGTTGAGCAGCTTCAGTTTTAGCAGGGTCAGTGGCTGTATTTTGTACTTGTGTATCTGAAATATTATCATCTGCTGTTACAGACATGCTGACAGCCACAATCGCTAAACTTAAGGTGCTTAACTTCCATGAAGAAATACGCTTCATTTTTACCCATCCAGGTATGTAATTTTGCGTAAGCATAAACCACAATTATGGAGAAAATTTGCGGGAAACAGCAAAACTGAATTTATTTTTATTCAGCCATGAGGGGGATGGGAGCACTGTTTTTTATGAAAAGCCCGTTCAGATCAGGAGAGTTTATCAGGAATCATCAATGCCTGATTTACATAAAGACGGATCAGACGTTCCCGTGAACCAATGGATTTCTGATAATGCGTAGAGTTCAGTAACAGGGAAGCACCGTAAGTGACCGTCCATATATAGGACAGGTAATCACGGATGGACATGATACTGTTCAAAGACTTCAGATGTTCTCCAAACATGTCACGTATTTCCAGAATTCGGGCTTCACGAACCTGATAAAGCTCTTCAAAAAGTTCATTCAGTTTCTTTTCGTTATTGGTCAGACGCTCTTCAATCACATGCAGCAGAATAGTACGGTTGGAATTCAGCATGTTGTACAGCATGTACTGGGAGACATAGGTTTTGATGTCATCATTATGCTTTCTTGAAATTTCCAGCAGGCGACGTTCATTTAAAATGATCAGTTCCAGATACAGCTGATTTTTACTTTTAAAGTGTTTGTAAATGGTCCCTTTTGCGATATCCAGCTCAGATGCCAGTTCACCCAGGGTGATATCCTGGTTATTGTCCAGTAACAGCGTTTCAGCCATAGTTAAAATTTTCTCTTTACGGATCAGAAAATTTTGCTGGCGTACTGAATTCATTTCAAAGTTCCAAAGTAGACCACAGAAAACCTGACCAGTTTAAGTCAGAATGACAAATTAAAAAATAGCACATTGGTCGTGCAGAAAAAGTGCTCAGACCATGATTGATACGTGATAAATAACAGAAAACACAGGGCAAAATAAAAGTCAAGAAATGTGAACCAGTGAGGTCAGGAAAATGGAATAAAATTCCAATTTAAGAAAAATTATTCTATTGTCTTTTTGCTCATAACAGAGGTGTTCAGCATCAGACATGTAAAAAACACGCTGTCAGAAAAGCAAATGCGGAATGATTTTAAATATCAGATTTTACGGTTCAGATCTGAAAAGGGGCAGTCTTTTATCTGCTAGAACATCCATTGAATGGTCAGTGAATCCAGAAGTTACTGGATCATTTGGACTTCACTTCGATCATTGAAATGAAATCGATTGTCCCAGGTTTTAGAAAGCATCTGTTCAGAATAATGGGCATATTGCGCAGTGGACAAAACCACTTCTGAAGAGCGAGTGACGAACAGTTAAAAACCAGCTTTGCTGCCAGCAAAGTGATATCAAGGAATACATATATGCCGATTTATAATGCACCTTTAAAAGATATGGACTTCATTTTGAATGATGTTTTTCATGCTGAAAAATTCTGGCAGAACACTGAAAATTTAGCCCATTTGGATATGGCAACTGCCAATGCAATTTTAGAAGAAATGTCAAAATTTTCAAAGAATGTCATTCTGGATTTAAACCGTTCGGCAGATGAAGAAGGCGGTGCGCAGTTCAATCAAGGTGTGGTGACTACACCCAAAGGTTTTAAAGAAGCATTTCAACAGTTTGCAGATGGTGGTTGGATCGGTTTAGGGGCAAATGAGAATTTTGGTGGTCAGGGCATGCCAAAAATGCTGACTGTGCTTGCCGATGAAATGATCTGGAGTACCAATCCATCATTTATGCTGTATCCACTTTTGACTGTGGGCGCAGGCATGGCGATTGACCAAGCTGCATCTGAGGAACAAAAGGCAACTTATTTACCAAAATTCTATACAGGTGAATGGTCAGGAACAATGTGTCTGACTGAGCCGCACTCAGGTACAGATTTAGGCATTATCAAAACCAAAGCTGAGCCAAATGCTGACGGTTCTTATAACATCACGGGAACAAAAATCTTTATTACCAGTGGTGAGCATGACTTGTGTGAAAATATTATTCACCTTGTTTTAGCGAAAACGCCTGATGCCCCTGCAGGTTCACGTGGTATTTCACTGTTCATCGTACCGAAGTTTTTAGTCAATGAAGATGGTTCATTGGGGGAACGTAATACCTTAGGCGCAGGTTCGATTGAACATAAAATGGGCATCAAAGGTTCAGCAACTTGCGTAATGAATTTTGATGCAGCCAAAGGTTTCCTTGTGGGTAAGGAAAATCAAGGTCTGGCTGCGATGTTTATCATGATGAACTATGAACGTTTGTCGATGGGTATTCAGGGCATTGGCGCATCTGAATATGCGTACCAGAATGCAGCACAATATGCGACAGATCGTTTGCAGGGTCGTTCAGCGACTGGTGTGAAATCTCCTGAAAAACCAGTGGATTCGATTCTGGTGCATGGTGATGTGCGCCGTATGTTGTTGAATGTCCGTGCCAATAATGAAGCATCCCGTGCATTTGCCGTCTATGTCGGTCAGCAACTCGATATTACCAAGTTCTCAAATGATGCCGAAGCGGTACGTAAAGCCAATGATCGAGTCGCGTTACTGACACCAATTGCCAAAGCTTATTTAACTGATAAGGCATTAGATTCAGCTTTGGAAGCGCAAATGTGTTTCGGTGGTCATGGTTATATCCGTGAATGGGGCATGGAGCAGTGTATCCGTGACTTACGTATTTCACAGATTTATGAAGGTACAAATGGCGTTCAGGCGATTGATCTGATTGGTCGTAAAACCATTAAGTCGAATGGTACTTTTATTGCGGAATATATTACGGAGATCTGTGAGTTTGCAGCGTCTATGGATGATACTTTAAGCATTAAGGCGGCAACTTTGGATGTGTGTCATCAGGTTGAAGCATTGACGCAGTTTATTATTGAACAGGCGAAGTCTAATCCTGATTTCTCAAATGCAGTTGCCGTGGATTATTTACATACTGTTGGTTTGTTGAGTTTCACCTATATGTTTGCACGTATTGCGCAAGCTGCTCAGGCGAAACCTGAAAGTTTCTATCAGAATAAGTTAGTTCTGGCGCAGTATTATGTGGCGAAAGTACTTCCTGATCTGGCTGCGCGTGTTCAGCGTATTCAGGCGGGTGCGGAGTTGGTGATGCAGTTGCCTGAGGATTATTTTACTGCGCAGGCTTGATGAATTTTTTGTGTTAAGCCTTAGTTGAATGGTCTGCATTGCCTCAATTTATATTGAAAAGTTTTCATTGATTTGTGTAGGCGATGCCTAACTTTTGAAGGATCAAAAGTTACAAAAATCCTTTGTTGGACAAAGGGGATATCCATATCACCCTTGTCCAACGGCGACATCCATGTCGCCTAACGCGGTAGCACGACCACGTTTAAACTGATTTAAATATTTGATAGCTTTTTAATCAGTAAGTTGGGTGAAATAGAATTTTCTGGACAGTTTTGAGTTAGTGTGCTGACTCAGAATTCACAACAAAATTGAAAATAGATGGAATAGGTAGATAACAATGATCGTGATTGTAGAAGCAGTACGTACCGCAATGGGCGGTTTTCAGGGTGCATTATCAGCATGTACAGCACCTGATCTGGGTGCAGTGGCAATTCAACAAGCTGTTGCACGTGCAGGTTTGCAGCCGACAGATATTGATGAAGTGATTTTTGGTTGTGTACTTCCTGCGGGTTTAAAGCAGGGTCCTGCACGTCAGGCGATGCGTCAGGCGGGTTTGCCTGATACCACAGGTGCAACCACAATCAATAAAATCTGTGGTTCAGGTATGAAAGCGGTGATGCAGGCAGCCGATGCAATTAAAGCAGGTTCTGCAAATATCGTGGTTGCAGGCGGTATGGAGTCGATGTCTAATGCACCATATTTACTCGATAAAGCACGTGCAGGCTACCGCATGGGACATGGAAAAGTCACAGATCACATGTTTCAGGAAGGTCTGGAAGATGCTGAAACAGGTTTGTCGATGGGAATCCTTGCGCAGGAAATGGCAGATAAAAAAGGCTATACCCGTGAACAGCAGGATGCTTATGCGATCAGCTCTCTAAATAAAGCCGTTGAAGCAGTCAATAATGGTTATTTCAAAGCTGAAATCGTGTCTGTCACTGTATCATCTCGTAAAGGTGATGTGGTTGTTGAACAGGATGAACAACCTTTAAATGCTAAAGCAGACAAGATTCCAACTTTACGTCCTGCATTTAAAAAAGATGGCACAATCACAGCTGCCAATGCGAGTTCTATTTCAGATGGTGCATCAGCACTTGTCGTCACTTCAGAAGAAGTTGCAGCAGAGCGTGGCTTAAAACCATTAGCAAAAGTTGTGGCATACGCAACCAATTCACAGCATCCATCAGAGTTCACCATTGCACCTGTAGGCGCAATTGACAAAGTGTTGAAGCAAACAGGGTGGGTTGTTGAAGATGTTGATCTTTGGGAAGTGAATGAAGCCTTTGCGATGGTCGCAATGTTGGCGATTGATGGTTTTAATTTAGACCGTGAAAAAGTCAATATCAATGGTGGGGCATGTGCGCTCGGTCATCCACTTGGTTCTTCAGGTTCACGTATCATCGTGACTTTGATTCATGCTCTAAAACGCACAGGCGGTAAAAAAGGCATAGCTGCATTGTGTATCGGTGGTGGTGAAGCGACTGCAATCGCGATTGAACTGATTTAATTTTTCAATCCCTTAAATTTTAAAATTTGATTACTCAAGATTGACCAGCATCCTTGTACGCAAGGGTGTTAGATCGTTGCATGCTGTATTTTTAATTTTTTAGCTATTTTTAGATATATTTTTGAGATTTTTTGAAATGATTAACGGTTTAGAGCGTATTCGCTGTGCGGCTTTGCACGAGAAAGTCATGTCTGTAGAAAAGGCAATTGAGCTGATTCAGGATGGTGATGTGGTGGGGATGAGTGGTTTCGGTGGTGCAGGGGAAGCGAAAACAGTTCCGTTGGCTTTGGTGGATTATGCACAGAATCATCCGATGAAAATTACTTTGGCGACAGGTGCAAGTTTAGGCAATCGTATTGATGGGCGTTTGAGTGATGCGCATGCTTTGGAACGTCGTTATCCTTATCAAGCCGATCCGACTTTACGTAAAGCCATTAACAATGGTGAAGTGATGTATATTGATCAGCATTTGTCAGAACTTGCCGATAATATTCGTCATAAAAATCTACCGAAAATTAATGTCGCCGTGATCGCTGCGACTGCAATTACAGAAGATGGACAAATTATTCCTACTGGTTCATGTGGCAACACTGCAAACTTCGTTGAAATGGCAGATCATGTAATTGTTGAAATTGACAATACCATCAGTCCTGTGCTTGAAGGTGTGCATGACATTTATGTGCCAAAAGCACGTCCGAACCGTGAACCGATTCCACTGACTCAAGCAGGTGATCGCATCGGTACGATTGGTATTCAAGTAGACTCAAGCAAAATTTCTGCGATTGTGATCAATGATCTGCCTGATACTTCATTTAAAATGGATGAGGCAGATGATGAAACCCTTGCCATTGCCAAACATTTGGTTCACTTCTTTGAAAATGAAGTTGCTGTGGGGCGCTTGCCTGAAAATTTAGGACCATTACAGTCAGGCGTAGGCTCGATTGCCAACGCAGTATTTGCAGGTTTTGAACATTCTGATTTTCATGATCTGGAAATGTATTCTGAGGTTTTACAGGACTGTACATTCCAGTTGATTGATTCAGGGAAAATGAAGTTTGCTTCGGGTAGTTCAATGACCTTGTCTGATGATTGCGCTAAACGTGTAATGAATAATTTTGAACAATACAAAGACAAAATCGTGATGCGTCCGCAGGAACTGTCGAATAATCCTGAAATTATTCGCCGTCTAGGCATCATTGCCATTAACACGGCACTTGAGTTCGACATCTATGGTAATGTCAATTCAACCCATGTGACGGGTACGAAAATGATGAATGGCATCGGTGGTTCAGGTGATTTTACCCGTCATGCACATTTAGCAATTTTCGTGACCAAATCCATTGCCAAAGGTGGCGCAATTTCTTCAGTAGTTCCGATGGTGAGTCATTGTGATCATGCTGAACATGATATTGATGTATTGGTGACTGAGCAGGGCTTGGCTGATTTACGCGGACTTGCACCACGTGAGCGTGCTTTGAAAATTATAGAGAAATGTGCGCATCCAAGTTATAAGGCTGATTTATTGAGCTATTTTAATCGTGCCTGTGCATTGGGTGGTCAGACACCACATGTGTTGCGTGAAGCATTGTCCTGGCATGCACAGTTTGAAGAAATGGGTAGTATGAAGTCAGCTTGATTATTGCCGTTTATAAAAAAATCCCCACGATTGGGGATTTTTTTATTGTTGATATTTTAATGGTGTAAATATTTATTCAGACACTTCAACAGTCAGACCATAGGTAAATACTTCAGGCTGAGGTTTTTTGGTGTTGTCCGCGCTCGCTTCAGGATAAGCTGCTGTAATCAGATAAATACCAGACTGTTCAAATTTGATCTCAGTTTCGCCTTTGGCATTGGTTTTTACATGGGGCTGTTCACGTTTAGCATTCGGTTCATAGCTGCTTGCACCCTTGAAGACATCCACTTCAAGTCCAGAAATTGCTTTACCATTCATCAATGCCTGAATTTTCAGGGATTCGCCTGCATAGAGTTCATTTGGATGTGTCAGTAATTTAAATTCAAGTCCTTTGCCAGTCGGGGCAGGTACAGGTGATGGTTTGCCTTTGGTGACAAAACTTTCAGCAATAAACGTATTTTTTACTTCCATAGTCTGCGCATTTGCAGGAACCTGGTCTGCTGCAATAACACGCGGCGGCTGACTGGTTGCTGGTGCTTTCGGTGCAGTTTCAGCTGATTTTGCTGCTGCAGTGTTCTGTGGCATTGGTGGACGTGCCGGACGGACACGTAACCAGCGACCATCTACAAGCGCATATTTGCCACTGTTGCCTACAGCATCCTGAGTACGGATACGGTATGTACCCTCAGCAGGAAGATCAAATTCTGCAATTGAAAAACGTTTCAGGGAAGCTGCAGGGCTGACTGCTTTCTGAGCACCATTGGGTTCAGTTACAATATAAGTCGTTTTGAAGTTGTTACCTGGAACAAAAAACTTTTCGATGGTAATGGCACTCTGGAAACTGATATTCTGCGCTGATGCTGTATCAAAAACCTCTGGCAACAGATAAGGGCTCATGGTGTGAGCATGACTCAATACAGGGAGTGAAGTGAGCAGTGCGATTTTCAACCAGTTGTTCATTGCAGAATTCTCCAGGGTTCATTTTTTCCAATTATTGCGTGCTAATCTACTTGATAACCACTATCATTATCAATAATATTTAGAAAAATATTCTGGAGAATCAGGATGTCATCCAATCCCCCTAAGTTTTATCCAATCCGTTCTGCATTCCGTCTTACCCCATTAATGATGGCTCTGACCCTGATTGCTCCTTTCAGTCTGAATGCTGCATCTGTAAATGCTCCTGAAAGCACTGAGCTGCAGAAACAACTGACGCATCACTTTCATCAGGATCATATTTTAGGGACATCACTTGATGTGGTGGTCAACGGTGTATCACGTCAGGAAGCGAAACAGGCGATGGATGCCATTCGGGCTGAAATTGCGCAGCTGGATCAGAAACTGTCCGTATGGCGTGAGGACAGTGAAATTTCTGCACTCAACAGCAGCAGAGGAAAACAGGTTTCTCCAGAACTGTTTGAAGTGATTGCAGCCTGTGAAAACTGGCGTGATAAAACCTGCGGTGCTTTTGATGCACGACTGGGGCAGCTGATTGCGGTATGGGAGAAAACACAGGGTGTGGTTGAGCCTGATGCAGCTACCCGTGATCAGATTGTGCAGCATTTAAAAAATAATACACTGCAACTGAATGCTGAAAACCGTACTGTGAACATGCAGGAAGGTCTGAAACTTGCACCTGATGCTTATGCCAAGGGTTATATTATTGACCGTGCACTTGTTGCAGCACGTCAGAAAGTTCCTGCGCTTCAGGGACTGCTGGTTGATATTGGCGGTGATATCCGTGTATGGGGAAATGCACCTCAGAAATCAGGCTGGAGCATTGGGGTACAGGATGCCTTTAATCATCATGACCTAGCTGTACCGACACAGGTACTCAGTCTGAATGATCAGGCAGTGGCATTCAGTGGCAAAGGCTACCGTACACTTGCAGGTCAGTCACATTTAATGAACCCTCAGACAGGTTTGCCTTTACAGCAGGTGGAACAGTGTGTTGTGGTTGGAACCTGTGCAGCAGATGCAGATGCACTTGCAACAGCTCTGGCAGCCATGACGCCTGCTGAAGGACTTGAGTTGATTGAATCCCTGATTGGTTATGAAGCACAGCTGACCATGTCAAACGGGCAGACTCATCAGAGTTCAGGCTGGAACAGTCTGTTGCAGCGGACAGATCAGGCGGAAATGCTGACCGTGGCGAGTGCTGCATCGGCAAAATGGCCAGCCGGATATCAGGCAATTGTAGAACTGGTCATTCCAAAACTGGATGTGGAAAAATACCGTGCGCCCTACGTATCTGTGTGGGTGACGGATTCATCTAAAAAACTGGTACGGACACTGGCGGTCTGGGGTAAAGATGAAAAATGGATTAACTCCAACTATGTCTGGTGGAGACGATATGGTCGTCAGATGGCACAACTGGATGCCGTGGCGAAACCATCCAGACAGCCAGGTCAGTATAAACTGGCATGGGATGGCAAGGATGATACAGGTAAAGCAGTTGCTGCAGGGCATTACCAGATTCATGTAGAGACTTCACGTGAACATGGTGATCATTCTTATCAGACCATAGATCTGGACGTAAAAGCAAAAGGTGCGAGTCAGGTGCTGCCTGCACAGACTGAGATTGGCACAGTGAAAATGAATTTCCAGAAAGTAAACTGATACTTCTGACTGAATTAAGGTCGAAATAGTGTACCAACGTCGAGATTTTTACCGCCATGCACGTTATGTGCATGGCTGGTTGTCTGCATTTGCATTTATTGTGCTGATTTTTTTCTCATTGACAGGATTGTTTCTGAATCATCCCGAATGGTTTGAACCTGCAAAAGAGGAAAATACCCAGACCATTCAGATACCTGAAACTGCTTTGGCTCAGCTGAAAGCTGAAGAAAATCCATCATCAGAATTACTGAAAATTGTACGGCAGAAAGCCACGCTGACCGGACGTTATCTGAGCAGTGAAGTCATGGATAATGAGGTGATGATCCGTCTTGAAAGTCCTGCGGGTTCAACTGACATCTGGGCGATGATGGATACCGGTGAAGTTGAAATTACCACCAAACCTGCATCTACAGTGTCCCTGATCAATGACCTGCACCGAGGGAAAAACTCAGGTACAGCCTGGAGTTGGCTGATTGACCTGAGTGCAGTTCTGATCATTGCACTTTCACTGGCTGGATATATTCTGTTCATCAGCATAAAAACCCGACTGGTGACGCATCTGACGCTGACGTCAGCAAGCCTGGCGGTACTGATGTTACTGGTTTGGCTGGCAATAGGCTGAACAGTATGACTCAAGCCGTTGTGATTGTACTTGTCTGTCTGGCGATACTGCTGTGCATATTCCTGATCATTATATTTCTGCTGATTTTTCAGAATAAAAGAAAAGCAGTTCAGACAGAACAGGATTCTGCTGAATATCTGATTGTTTATGCAAGCCAGTCTGGAAATACTGAAAATTTTGCACAGCAGACCGCTCAGCAGCTGCAAAGCGTTGGAGAGCAGGTGCAATGTATGGATATCCAGTTTCTGACAGAAAGTCATTTGCATACCGCTCATAAAGTACTGTGGATGGTCAGTACCTATGGTGAGGGTGATGCGCCAGATACAGCTCAGAATTTTGTGCAGACTTTTATGAGTCAAAAATATGATCTCGCTCATCTGTCTTATGCAGTGCTGGCGTCAGGAGACAGCCGCTATCCTGATTTCTGTCGGTTTGGACAACGTCTGAACAGCTGGTTGCAGGATCAGAAAGCACAGCCTTTATTTGACATGATCTGTGTGGATCAGCAGGCTCAGACGACGCTGAATGTATGGACTCATTGTCTTGAACAGCAGACACGTCATGAACTTGGAAATTTAAACAAAGAAAAGGAATGGACGTCTGTTCAGTTGCAGAAACGTGAATTACTGAATGCGGGCAGTCAGGGCAATCCCTTGTATCATCTTGAGTTTTCATTTGAAGAACTGCAATGGCAAGCCGGCGATATTCTTGAATTACGTTGTGCCAATACTGTGACAGAAATTGAAAAATTTCTGAACAGACACGAACAGCCTGCCTCAATAGACAGTGTACATAAACTGCAGTTTAAGAATTTACGACAGCATCCTGAACAGTACCGGAATGAATCTTTTTTAAACTGGACTGAGCGTTTTGAAAACTTATCATCACGTGATTATTCAATAGCCAGTATCCCTGAGCAGAAAAAAATTGAACTGGTCGTGCGTCAGGAAATAACAGAGACTGGTCTAGGGCTGGGTTCAGGCTGGTTAACACAGGGAATTGAGCAGGGACAGTTTGCTGATGTACGGATTAGGATCAATCCATCATTTCAGGCTGAATCTGATCAGAAGCCCTGTATCCTGATTGGTAATGGATCTGGTATTGCAGGTTTAATGGCTCATCTGCATCAACAGCAACGATCACTATCTTTTGGTAATTGGCTGATTTTTGGTGAGCGTAATAAGCTGACGGATTCATTATTTCAGACGCAGCTGCAACAATGGCAGAGTAATGGCGTGCTGGCAGAACAGGATCTGGTGTTTTCACGTGATGGAAATTCGCTGAAATATGTTCAGGATGTACTGAATACCCGATCAGAACTTTTGAAGCAGATGGTTGAGCAGGGCGCGTGTATTTATGTCTGCGGCAGTATAAAAGGCATGGGACAGGCTGTAGATGATACTTTAACCAGTATTCTTGGGGCTGATTTACTGAATGATCTTAAACAGCAAAGACGTTACAAAAGGGATGTGTATTGAGATGAATAAGTCCTTTTAAAGGCAGTCATTTCAGCATTTTATAAGGCGACATTTATTGTCGCTTTATTCATTGGTCTGACTGTTGTTTTTAAGTTTTCTGATTATACTGTTCTTAACTCATTATAAATTATATAAAAATGGAACAGCTCAACCCAAGCGACTTAAAAGCAATATTACATTCTAAACGGGCCAATATTTACTATCTTGAACACGCCCGTGTCATGCAAAAAGATGGTCGGGTGTTGTATCTGACCGAAGCTAAAAATGAAAATCAATACTGGAATATTCCCATTGCCAATACCACTGTGGTGATGCTTGGCACAGGTACATCCATCACTCAGGCAGCCATGCGTATGCTTGCGAGTGCAGGGGTGTTGGTTGGTTTTTGTGGTGGAGGTGGAACGCCATTGTTCATGGGTTGTGAAATAGAATGGATGACGCCACAGAGTGAGTATCGCCCAACGGAATACATGCAGGGATGGATGCAGTTCTGGTTTGATGATCAAAAGCGTTTAGAAGTTGCTAAGCAATTTCAGCTTTCACGGATCGAATTTATCCGAAAAATTTGGGACAAAGATCGGGATTTAAAAGCCGAAGGTTTTTATTTAGATGATCTGGATATTCAGAATGCCCTGAATGGTTTTGAAAAGAAAATTCCAAATTTAAATAAAGTTGGCGATTTATTGCTTGCCGAAGCTGCAACTACCAAACAACTGTATAAAATCGCGGCAACACGTACAGGTTCTAAAGATTTTAGCCGTAATCCTGAACAGGGTGATTTAGCCAATGACTTTCTTAATCATGGGAATTATTTAGCCTATGGACTCGCTGCAACCACACTTTGGGTATTAGGGATTCCACATGGTTTTGCGGTGATGCATGGTAAAACCCGTCGTGGGGCATTGGTTTTTGATGTGGCAGATTTGATCAAGGATGCTGTGGTTCTGCCCTATGCTTTTATCTGTGCAAAGGAGCGTATGTCTGAGCAAGAGTTCAGGTCTCAGCTTTTGCAGAAATTTATAGAGCATAAATGCCTTGACTGGATGTTCGATCAAGTCAAATTGCAAGCTTGCAGAACGCATGATGTGGATGGGGATGCATGATGATCGTGACCTTTATTTCCCAATGTGAAAAGAAAGCCATTCCACGTACTCGCCGTGTACTTGATGCCTTTGCCGATCGGATCGGGGATAACACGTGGCAAACCGTAATCACGGAAGATGGTTTGATTGCTGTAAAAAAGCTGCTTCGTAAAACTGTGACCAAAAGCACTGCGGTGAGTTGTCATTGGATACGTGGGCGACGTAGAAGTGAGTTGCTGTGGGTCGTGGGGAATAGAAATAAGTTTAATTCAGAGGGAATTGTCCCTGTGAATCGGACGAAGAAGAAACTCGATCAGAATAAATGGGAAAATGATTGGCACTATTTACCTTTAATTAAATCCCTCGTTGCAATATCTGCTCTATTACATGATTGGGGCAAAGCCACAGTTTTATTTCAAAGCAAACTCACAGATAAAAATGGTACTTTTAAAGGTGATCCATTACGGCATGAATGGATTTCCTGTCTTTTACTGAATGCTTTGGTTCATTCATCAGATAATCCCAAATCGGATGATGCATGGTTAAACTTATTACTTAATAAATCATGGAGCGAACAACAGCTTAAAGATGTGGTCGCTCAAAATTTAGATAAAACCAAAGCATTAGATAATCTCCCACCATTAGCACAGTTTGTTGCATGGTTAATTGTGTCACATCATCGTTTACCAAACTTAAAAGATGATGATGAGTTAAAATCTTTTAGTGCTGAACCTGCGGAAAATATTACTGATTTATTTGAATTTATTGAAGTGGATTGGGGCTATCAAAATAAGTTTGATGAACAGGAATATCAGCAACGGCTTTTACAATGTTTTCAGTTTGAACAAGGTTTATTGAGCCAATCGGTTGAATGGACAAAACAAATTAAAAAATGGTCTGCACGCTTGTTGCAGGAAAAAGACAATATTGAACAAGTTTTGTCAGATGGCAGTTGGCGTGTGGTGCTACATCATGCACGTCTATGTTTGATGATGGGGGATCATTATTATTCATCCTGCGAAGCAGACAAAACGTGGAAAACCGATCTAAGTTTAATTGCCAATACAGATTATGAAACCAAACAACCAAAACAGTTTTTAGATGAGCATTTAGTTCGTGTCAGTGACAATGCGATGCGAGTGGCGCAATCCTTAAGCCGATTAGCGGATGAAATGGAACCTGCCTATGATATTCAAAAATTGAAAAAGAAAAGTCCACAAGGTTTTGAATGGCAGGATAATGCAGTCAAAGAGATTAAGCAATTTAAGCAAAAACATGAAGATGCACCTGAGCAAGGTTGGTTTATTGTCAATATGGCAAGTACGGGCAAGGGAAAAACCATCGCCAATGCCAAAATTATGCAAGCCTTGTCAAAAGATGGGCAGTCTTTACGTTATGTGCTCGCATTGGGACTGAGAACTTTAACCTTACAGACAGGTGATTCATATCGTACAGATATAGGTTTAAGCAATGATGAATTGGCGGTTTTAATTGGTTCTAAAGCGATACAGGAACTGCATCATAAACAACAGAATACTGCTGAACAAATAGCAGAAAATTATGATGAAATTGGTTCGGAGTCTTTAGAGAAACTTTTGGATAATGAGCTTGATTATGGCGATATGCCTCAAGCGGATTTTATGAATGTTTTATTCCCAGCAAATCAAGCTGAACGCAATAAAGCCTTTTTATACAAACCTGTTTTGGCATGTACGATTGACCACATTATGTCAGCAACGGAAACCAAGCGTGGTGGAAAATATATTTTACCAAGTTTAAGGCTTTCATCTTCAGATTTAGTGATTGATGAGGTGGATGATTTTAATGGGCAGGATTTAATTGCCATCGCTCGACTCATTCATTTAACAGCGATGTTAGGTCGTAAAGTGATGATCTCATCTGCAACGATTCCACCTGCTTTGGCTGAAGGATTTTTTAATGTCTATCAACAAGGTTGGAAGCTGTATTGCGCTTTTAAAAAGTTAAAACAGACGCAAGTGATGGGCATGTGGGTTGATGAGTTTAAGGCACAGACTCAAACTGTAGATTTAACTGAATCAGACAACATCATTAAACATTATAAGCAGGGTCATGATGCCTTTGTTGCTATTCGGGCAAAGTCTTTGGCTGAACAAATTATTAAACACAAAGCTTATATCATTGAATGTGATGATTTAGTTGCACAGAAAGAACAAAAGCAACTTGATGAAAGTATTCAACAGCAATATTTTGATCGTATTCGACAGAACATTGAGCAGTTGCATCAACATCATCACACAATAGATTCGCAAACAGGTAAAAAAGTGTCTTTTGGTGTGGTTCGGGTTGCTAATATTCCGCCGTGTGTGGCACTGACACAATTTTTACTCAATGCAGAATGGTCTGATAATATTGCACCACGTTCGATGGCATATCACAGTCGTCAGGTTTTATTATTGCGTAGTGAGCAGGAGCGACATTTAGACACGGTTTTAAAGCGTAAAGAAAAACAAGGTGAACAACCTGCCTCATTTTCCAATGACGTGATTCGTCAGCATCTAGACTGTACAGATGCCGAGCATGTGATTTTTATTTTAGTGGCAACACCTGTTGAAGAAGTTGGGCGTGACCATGATTTTGATTGGGCGATTGTTGAACCCTCATCTTATCGGTCAATTATCCAATTGGCAGGGCGAGTCTTGCGTCATCGTCGATTAGAGCAGGACATTCAAGAGCCGAATATAGCGTTATTGCAATACAACTTAAAAGGGCTTCGTGGTGCAAAAGTCGCTTTTGAGAAACCTGGATTTGAAGTTAATAATAATCAATTCAAGTTAAAGACGAAAAATTTATCTGAGTTAATTGATTTGGATGAACATGCGGAGATTAATGCAATTCCCCGTATTCAGGCACAGACCCCATTAAAAGCCACGGAAAAATTGGCTGATCTTGAACATGCTGTTTTAGTGCATAGCCTGACTAACTATAAACAAGTTGGGGCAAAGCCGTTGAATGCATGGCTAACACAGTATTGGTTTTTAACGGCTTTACCGCAAAGATTTACACCATTTCGACAAAGTACACCGAATATTCAATTTTTTGCAGTATATAAAGATCAGAAGCTTGTGTTTTCTGAGAAAGATGATTTAGGTCGTTATATTGATCGTAATGGTTTTTATAAAATTAAGCCTTATGAGTTAAATGAACTGGAACAGCAACGATTGTGGCTGAATCGAAATTATTACGACATTTTGTGTCGTATGGCTGTTGAAAAAATCTCAGAAAATCAGCATATTGATGATGAAATAGAAGAATTATCAAGACGTTATGGGGAAATCATGTTGCCACAATATGATGAAGATAAAACGCTGTTGTATTCAGACCAATTTGGTTTAGTGGTTCAATATTCAAAATAAAGGGAGGGAGACATGACAGAAAGTATTCAGACATTTTTAAATGAAAGAAAAGAACTTTGGTTAAAAGATCGAGTAAAAAAGGCTGAAAATGACACAGAAGTTGCGGAATTACAGCAACAGGCTGATGATAAATTCAGTTTGCAGGAATGGCTTCCTGATGCTGCAAAACGGGTATCGCAGTTATCCATGATGGTGAGCCATCCGAGTAAATTCAGTCATCCAAGTGCCAAAACATCGAGTGTCATTGCTCAGGTTAAGTCTGCTCAAGATGGTTATTTGCGTAGTGGCAATGTGCATTATCCATTAGATGTATTTGGAAATGCCGCTGCGATGGATGTATATAAGTTTTTATCGCTCAGTTTAACGGAAGATTCTACTGTTTTAATGGGCTTTGAAAAAGATGATCAAGATTTAAAAAGTCTGATCGAAAAATCATCTTTGGACTTTGCAAGTTTAAAACAAGCTTTCTTGGTCATTAAAAATGATGATGCTTCAAGTAAGACTGATCATTTGGTGAAACAGGTTTATTTTCCTTTAGAAAATAATGAATACCATTTATTATCTATTTTGACACCATCAGGTTTGATTACACGATTAAAGCAAAGTATTGATCAGTTGCGTTTTTCAGATGCCACTAAAGAAGCAAAAGAGAAACGTAAAAAGAATGAACATGATGCGGAAGGCTATGCCGACATTTTCGATTTAACGGTTACGGCTTATGGTGGTACACAACCCCAAAACGTCAGTGTGTTAAACAGTCAAAATGCGGGTCGTGCTTATTTACTTTCAAGCTGTCCGCCTTCATTTGAAGAGCGAAAGATAAGATTACCAACCCGAGATTTTTTTGAGCAATGTCTTTATTCAAAAGGCTATAAGCAGAGTTTTAAAGAATTACAGGTTCTTATTAGAAAAGATTTAGATGGTGAAACAGGTAAGAGAAAAAATACTTATTTAATACGTAAAGATATTGATAAAACACTTAGAAAAATCATTGAACAAATTCTGTTTAAGGCATTTTGTATTCGTAAATATAAAAAAGAGTGGTCTATAAATGATTCATATAAAACACTACCTTTATATCAACGTATTTGGCTTGATGATTTTTATGAAGAACAGCGTAAAGACGATGATGAATGGTTTGAGGAAATTAGTCTTCGTATTTCAAAATGGATAATTAATGTATATGAAGATAAAGAAATTATTGAAAACTCTTATATGTTAGGCAGCGGTGAGATATTAGCTGTTAAAGAAATTGTGAAAGAGTTGCTTGATGAAGATAAGGAGTTTTTCTAATGCGCCATTTTTTACTTATTCCGCATCTTCAACTCCATAATGCCAATGCCATGAGCAGTCCATATACCATTGGCTTTCCTGCTATGACTGCATGGCTTGGAGCAGTTCATGCTTTACAACGGAAATTAAATCAACAGGGTTGTGACTTAAATTTAAGTAAAGTTGCTGTCAGTTGTCACGATTTTAATTTACAGACCTATAAAGGTCGTGGTGATTTTGTTCACTCCATTGTCGGTACAGCCAATCCGCTTGATAAAGATGGTAATCGACCTGCTTTTATTGAAGAAGCACGTTGCCATTTGGATGTGTCGCTTTTGATTGAAGTTGACTCTTTACCAAATAAAAAAGAGAGCATCTTTTAGAAATTGTGCAGGGCATCGTCGCAAGTATGAAATTTGCGAGTGGTGATGTTCTATCGGTCAAAAAATGTAGTGTTCTGGATTTTGATGAGGATGAAGATCAGGAAAAACAACTACGCCCAATTTTAAATAAACTCATGCTTGGGCATGTGCTGATTGAACGCCGTGATCTTGTTTTAACGAGTATGCAAGAAGGCAAAGATGCTTTGGATAGCGTTTTAGATTATCTCAAAGTTACACATAGCTCGACTCAAGATGAAGAAGGCAAAGTCACTTGGACATCAAAACGTAAAGCACAAGGTTGGCTCGTACCGATTGCGGTGGGGTTTCAGGGGATTTCTGAACTCGGACAAGCAAAAAATCAGCGAGATGCTAGTACACCACATCGTTTTGCAGAAAGTGTGCTGACTTTAGGCGAGTTTGTCATGCCATTCCGCATTGAAAGCATTGATCAGCTACTATGGCAATACCATGTTGATTTAGAAAATGATTTATACCTTTGCCAAAACTTAATAACACTTTAATTGAAAATTTAAATAGGGAAAATTCTCATGGCTAAAAATGAAAAAGCGGTTGCAAGTGTACTTGCATTTGAAAAGAAACTGGTTCCATCTGATGGTTATTTTTATGGTACGACTTGGGCAAATCGTACAGAACAAGCCGCTTTAAAACTGATTGAAAAATCGGTGCGTGGTACGATTTCAAACCGTTTAAAACCTGCGGTTGCAGGCGATCCATTAAAACTCAATGCCGAAGTTGAAAAAGCCAATTTACAAAAAGTTGATGCCTGTGCTTTGGGTGAAAATCAAGACACTTTAAAAGTGGCATTTACCCTTAAAGTTTTGGGTGGAATTGAGCAACCATCTGCTTGTAATAATGAAACTTTTTTCAATTCATATCAAACCGTGGCAAAAAATTATATTGCGCAATATGGTTTTAGCGAGCTTTCAAAACGCTATGCATCGAATATTGCCAATGCACGTTTTTTATGGCGTAACCGTGTTGGTGCTGAAAAAGTTGAAGTTGTGGTAACGGTAAATGAGCAAGAAGCTGTGACTTTCAATGCTTTTGATTACCCACTACATGATTTTGACAATGTTGATGCAAAAGTTCAGCAGTTGGCAGATCAAATTGCTCAAGCTTTAAAAGGTGAAGTGCCTTATTTACTCATTAAAATCGAAGCCTATGCTTTGGTGGGCAAAGCGCAGGAAGTTTATCCAAGTGAAGAACTGGTTCTGGATAAAGGCAAAGGGGATAAAAGTAAAATCCTTTATCAAGTGAATGATGTCGCAGCGATGCATTCGCAAAAAGTAGGTAATGCGTTGCGCACTATTGATACTTGGTATCCTGAGTTTGAGGACAAGCAAACCGCAATTGCGATTGAACCGTATGGTGCAGTAACGAATTTAGGTAAAGCGTATCGTACGCCAAAAGCCAAGCAAGACTTCTTTAGCTTATTTGATAAATATGCACTTGGTGAGAGTTTGGAAAATACAGAGCAGGAGCATTATGTGATGGCTGTTCTTGTTCGTGGTGGTGTATTTGGTCAAAGTTCTAAGGATTAAATATGAAATTTTTTCAGGAAATTACCTTGATTGATCAAGCTGAAATTTCCCCATATTTCATTTGGTCTAAGCTCTATACCCAATTACATATTGGCTTGGCAGAGATCAAAGATGCAAATGAAAAAGTAAATATTGGGCTAAGTTTCCCTAAATATATTTACGAACAGGGTGATGAAGCCAAAAAATTGAAAGTGCATTTGGGAGATAAGCTTAGGATCTTTGCTGAAACTCAGGCTGAACTAGAAAAATTAAACATTTCCAAGT
This sequence comes from Acinetobacter chinensis, assembly GCF_002165375.2. Taxonomy (NCBI): domain Bacteria; kingdom Pseudomonadati; phylum Pseudomonadota; class Gammaproteobacteria; order Moraxellales; family Moraxellaceae; genus Acinetobacter; species Acinetobacter chinensis. The sequence goes on along the minus strand of NZ_CP032134.1, from coordinate 2,203,580 downwards.
GGTTGGAGCGTTTAATGGATTATTTGCATATCACATCTATTCGAGAAGTACCTGAAGCAAAAATTTCAGGTTATGCAACCTATAGTCGTAAACAGGTCAAAACCAATGCTGAGCGATTGGCACGTCATCGTGCGAAACGTGGTGATATTGGTTTTGATGAAGCATTGGCACGTTATAGCAATGTAGTCACGACTACAGACTTACCTTATATTCAAATGAAAAGTTTAACGTCTGACAAAAGCTTTAAACTGTTTATCGAAAAGAAATCTGCGACAAAATCTGAAACTCAGGTTTTTAGCACTTATGGTTTGAGTTCAGTGTCGACTGTACCTGAATTTTAACCCAATATTTTTTTATTCTTTAACAGTTTAATAAAATCAATAAGTTATAAATGTGGGCTAAAACTTGGGTCTTTTATAGGTTTTAAGGTTTAACTCACTGTTATAACTTTATTTTTTGCTATAAAATTACTGTTCACTGCCATGTAGGCAGCTTAGAAATGAAACCAGTTTCGAGCAGGAACGTATGAAAGGTTCACTGCCATGTAGGCAGCTTAGAAATGTGATTTTTATAACCCTGCAGATAATTGGATGTTCACTGCCATGTAGGCAGCTTAGAAAATGCACTCCCGTCTGCAAGATGCAGATCTTATGTTCACTGCCATGTAGGCAGCTTAGAAACGGTAAAGAAATATGAACAGGCACGTATATAAGTTCACTGCCATGTAGGCAGCTTAGAAATTTTTGAGCACATTTAACCTGTACATGTCTGCGTTCACTGCCATGTAGGCAGCTTAGAAAAGTACAGTGATGAGCAGTGATGTCAGGTCGAGGTTCACTGCCATGTAGGCAGCTTAGAAAGTGAAACGAATTAAGCTGAGAAAGCCCCCAAGGTTCACTGCCATATAGGCAGCTTAGAAATATTTCATAAGTAAATGTAAATTCAGTTTCAAGTTCACTGCCATATAGGCAGCTTAGAAAACCAAAACCAATACATCCTTTGAATTTTTCTTGTTCACTGCCATATAGGCAGCTTAGAAACCGCGTATGCGTCAGGTGCCGTTCAATATTAAGTTCACTGCCATATAGGTAGCTTAGAAATTCGATCTTCGTAATCTGAATACATCTTCACGGTTCACTGCCATGTAGGCAGCTTAGAAATCTTGGTGCTTATTTCTTGTCTTATCTCGGTGGTTCACTGCCATGTAGGCAGCTTAGAAAAGAATTTTGAATGATTCAACAGACCGGCTTTAGTTCACTGCCATATATAGGCAGCTTAGACACTCAAGAATTATTCAACAAGGGGAGAGTATTGCCCAGTAAAGTACTTTAAATTTTTATATGTCTATAAAGTAGTTTGCTTATGGGTAAATAAAGAATAGTGTGGAATCACCAAACATAAAAAAGCCCCGATCTTTCGATCAGGGCTTTTCATATTCTGGAGCGGGAAAGGAGACTCGAACTCCCGACCCCAACCTTGGCAAGGTTATGCTCTACCAACTGAGCTATTCCCGCAATAGGACGCATTATAGAGAGTTTAACTGAACTGTCAACACTCGGTCATGCAAATTACATTTAATTGCTGAATTAATCAGCACGACGCCAGATTGTACCTTGACGGGTATCTTCCAGCACCACACCCTGATCAAGCAGAGACTGACGAATGTTATCTGCCTGAGCAAAATCTTTGGCTTTCTTAGCATCAACACGCTGTTGAATCAGATCTGCAATCTGTTCTTCAGTTAGACCTAAAGCTTCCTGTCCAATATCAGATTTTAAGAAGTCATCTACATGATGCTGACCTAAGCCAAGAATATTGCTGAGGTAACGTAAAGTAGAGTAGTAAATTGCAGACTGTTCAGCATTTTCTTCTTTTACAGCACGGTTCAGTTCTTTAATCACTTCAAACAGCACAGCAAGTGCTTCAGATGTATTGAAATCATCACGCATCACTGTATTGAAACGCTCAACTAAAGTTTCATCTACAGTTTCAGCAGTTTGAGTGCCATATACCTGTTCATACGCTTTAAACGCATGATAAAAACGGGTCAGGGCATTCTTGGCTTCTTTCAGGGCAACGTCAGAGAAGTTCACTGGACTGCGATAGTGTGATGACACAATGAAATAACGGATCACTTCAGGGTGGAATTTTTCCATCACATCACGAATGGTAAAGAAATTGCCTAAAGATTTAGACATTTTTTCACCATCGACATTGATGAAACCGACATGCATCCAGTAATTTACATACTGTTCGCCTGTAGATGCCTCTGATTGCGCAATTTCATTTTCATGGTGTGGGAAAGTTAAGTCTGAACCACCACCATGAATATCAAAATGATTGCCTAAGCAGCAGGTAGACATGGCAGAACATTCAATATGCCAGCCCGGACGACCATTACCCCAGGGGGATGCCCACGATGGTTCATTTTCTTTGGCATGTTTCCACAGGACAAAGTCAAAAGGATGTTTTTTCTCAACTTCCACATCAACACGTTCAGATGCGCCTGCCTGCATATCTTCAAGTTTACGACCTGAAAGACGACCATATTTTGCAAATTTTTCAACTTCAAAATACACATCACCATTTGTAGATGGATATGCAGTACCTTTATTCACCAGGTTGCCAATCATGTCCTGCATCTGGTCAATATAATCTGTTGCACGTGGTGCTTCATCAGGTTCAGCACAACCTAAACGTGCGGCATCATCATTCATGGCTTTGATGAAGCGATCAGTCAATGCTGTAATGGTTTCACCATTTTCGTTGGCACGGGCAATGATTTTGTCATCAATGTCAGTAATATTACGTACATATCTGACGTTCCAGCCCTGACTGCGCAGGAAGCGGATAATATAGTCAAATGCAACCATGACACGTGCATGCCCAATATGACAGTAATCATAAACGGTCATACCGCAGACATACATGTCGATCTGTCCTTCTTTACGTGGAACAAATTCAACTTTTTTACGTTGTTCTGAATTATAAAGAACGAATGGTTGCATAGGTCTTCTAAGTGCTTCTGTATAAGGGTGACTCATCTTAACCTAAGCACTTTTGTTCATAAAGTTAAAATAAAAATAAAGATGGGTTTTAAGAAAATAATTGATTGTTATTTTCTTAAAACGATTTAATAATCAAAATCATCGGTTTCAAATTAGTAGTTCGATGGCTTTGATCCATCACGCTCAGTCAAGTTGGTTCAAGCGGAAAAGACATCAGAACTTATACAGTATATGGAACAGATTGCAGGTGTGATGAACTAAGTGAATCAGACTTTTTCTTTGTTTGGTGAAGTGGAAAAAGTTAGACCAACGAGTCTATTAAAGAAAAATAATGGTAGCTAAATGAATAAAATTCACACAGTAAGATGGCTTGCAATATTTTGTTGTTTGACAGGTTGTGAACAAAGTAAAGAGCCTGAATTTAAAGCACCAATGGGGCCGTATGGATTACCTTATCGAGTTGGAAGCCTGGCAGGAAAACCAGTTAATTTGGGTGAAGAAGTAAGATGGTTAGAATATGAAGATTCTCCTTTACTGAAAAGTGAAAATCGTTACAAAGGATATAAACCACCACCACGGAACTATAAGTCTGTTGTCACTAGTTTTGAAATTATTATGAAATATACAACAGGTGCACCATTAATGAGATATTATAAGGCACCACAAGCCCCAGTAAAACAATATGATGCGGAACAAAGTGACCCAAATAATAAATGGATATACATAGGTGTAAATGCTGGAGTTAGATATTTAAAAAACACTAATTTAACGGAAATTTTTTTTTAAAACTTTATTGAATGAAAAAGATCAGCCTAAGAGTAAAGCTGAGAATTATAAATTTCATTTTAAATACTTACCAACAAAAAAAATAGAAGAAGGCCTCGAAAAATATATACCGCACCCTATTTGGGTTGAATTCTATGATTATGAAGATACAGACGATTTATATATCCAAAAAAATAATGAAAATAAAGTTATAACTTCTATTAGATGTTCAAATACGAACGTTGATTTAGCAAGAAAGTGTTCAATGACCTGGACTCTTGAACCAAAAATGAAAATACTTTTAAAGGTTACTTTTCAAAGAAGTAATTTAAAGGACTGGAAGTTAATAAAAAGACTGTCAGAAGAAGAAGTTAATAAATTGTTTATAAATAAGATGTTAGATTAGCAGATTTGCACTTAATTTTACCTGATGAGGTTCCAAAGCTCTTTTTCCGACGCATCAGGCTCCATTAATAATCAACGCCATTCTGACTCCTTCAATTGGTAGTCAAAATTCTCCATCAAGATAGAAATTCTGTATAAATCGTGAAAACTTACACATTTGGAAACGTGCTATTTGCACAGGTATGATAAAATTGCGAAAATTATTTTTTGCTTTCAGAGCACACCGCTCTCATGAAGTTAAGGTAAACCGACTTTGAATCCTCCAAATATACCGAATCAGATTGATTTTCAGAAAGTTGCCATTGAAACACTCTCCATAGAGCAGCATGCCCTGGAAGTGTTGGCACATCAGATTGATGAACGTTTTACCAAAGCCTGTGAAATTATCCTGCAATGCAAAGGTCGCCTTGTTGTTACAGGTATGGGGAAGTCAGGGCATATCGGTCGTAAAATGGCAGCAACTTTTGCTTCTACAGGAACACCGTCATTTTTTATGCATCCGGGTGAAGCAGGTCATGGTGATCTGGGAATGCTGGTCCGCGGCGATGTGCTGATCGCCATTTCCAACTCAGGCAAAAGCGATGAAATCATGATGCTGATGCCTCTGATCAAGCATCTGGAAGTTCCTTTAATTACTATCAGTGGTGATGACAAAGGTCCTATGCCACAGAATGCAGATGTTGCTTTAACTCTGGGTAATATTCAGGAAGCCTGCCCACTGGGTCTGGCACCGACCTCCAGCACCACAGCGACGCTGGCACTGGGGGATGCACTGGCTGTTGCTTTACTTGAAGCCCGTGGTTTTACCGCAGATGATTTTGCAATGTCACATCCGGCAGGTGCACTGGGTAAACGTCTGTTACTGCATGTGAAGCACTTAATGCATACAGGTGATGAACTTCCAAAAGTTTCGCCAGATACACCAATGAACAAAGTTCTGTACGAAATCTCCAACAAAAGACTCGGTTTGACCACAATTGTAGATAAAAATGATACCTTACAGGGCATTTTTACCGATGGTGATTTACGTCGTCTGATTGACCGTCAGCAGGGTTTTGATGTCAACCTGCCGGTGTCGGAAGTGATGGTGAAAAATCCGTCTACCATTTCCCAGGAAGCTCGGGCAGTTGAAGCACTGGAAAAAATGAACGAAAAGAAAATTAACCAATTTATTGTGGTTGATGACGCAAACAAAGTGATTGGCGTGATCAGCATGCATGATCTGATACAGGCTGGAGTAAACTGATCCATGGCTTCTTATGTTTTACTTGAACAGGCACGTCATATTGAAGCTCTCGTTCTGGATGTGGACGGCATACTCAGCGATGGTTTTGTCACACTGACCAACAGTGGTGATGAAATAAAATCTTTTGATATCCGTGATGGACTGGGAATGAAACTGGTTCAGCAGGCAGGTGTCAAGGTCATTATTATTACGGGTCGAAGCAGCAAAATTGTTGAAAAACGTATGTCTGATCTGGGGGTGGATCTGGTTTTTCAGGGGCGTGAAGACAAAGGTACAGCATTAAGAGAAGCGTGTGCTCAGCTGGGTTTAAAACCTGAAGACTGTCTGTATATGGGAGATGACTGGCCTGATCTGTCAGCATTTGCAGTTGCAGGCATGAAAGTGACCGTACCGAATGGTCATGTGGAAGTTCGCCGTCGTGCAGACCTTGTGACTCAGGCTTATGGTGGACGGGGTGCTGTCCGTGAAATATGTGACATGATTCTGAAATCAAAAGGTGTTTACGAAGAGTTACTTGAAAAGTACATCGCAATCCCACATTAATTGTTCATCTATCAAAGGTTTGAGTCTGGCACCACGCTTATGGATACAAAGATTATATATGTAACGGCAATTGCCATTGCTGCTGTAAGTGGTGGATATTACTATTACAGTGGTAAAGGTAAGAAGCTTGACGTGGATTCTGCCAGAAACATGACGTATTCAGCAGAGAAAATAAATCTTACGCAGACCGATGAGAATGGAGATCTGCATGTGCGTGCTCAGGTGGATAAACTTGAGCAGGACATGCAGCAGAAGACGTCAAGTCTGAAAAATCTGAATGCTTCCATGTATAAGGATGGAGCCGTGGATTCGACCTTTTTTGCCAGAACTGCAAAAGGGTTTAATGACAATGAAAAAGTGATTCTGTCTGATCAGGTTGTCGTTGTCAGATTAATGCAGCAGGGAAAAATGGAGTTTCTGACGGATGAGCTGACCGTATTGCCTAAAACACGGGAGCTTGAAACAGAAAGTCAGGTGACAGTCCATTCACCACAGGCAGAATTTGTCAGCCAGGGGTTGAAAGCCAGTTTAAATGATGGTCAATACGAATTTTTTAATATTCGAGGAAAGTATGAACCTAAATAATCAACAAAGTTTTGCCAGAACTTTCCTTAAACAGATAATGCTGACCGGACTGACTGCACTGACAGCTTCAATGGCTTTTGCAGTGCCATCAGACCGTAATGAACCAGTTTCACTGGTTGCTGACCGTGCGACGTTTAATGAAAAAACAGGGATTACCACATATACAGGTAATGTCATCATTGAACAGGGAACTATGAAGCTTCAGGCAAACTCCATTGTTGCGAATCTGAACAGCAACAAAGAAATCAGTGTCATCACTGCAACCGGCAGTCCAGCACGTTTTCAGCAGAAAACTGACCAGGCAAAAGGTCTGGCAAAAGGACAGGCGCAGAAAATTGTGTATAACGCAGAAACAGGCATTCTTACACTGGTGGGCAATGCATTACTGCAACAGGATGGCGCAAGTATTCAAGGGAACAGTTTACGCTACAGTATGAATAAAGGGGATATTGAAGCAACGGGTACACCGAACAGTACAGGTTCGTCCGCTGGTCGTGTAAAAATTGTTATTCCACCATCCAGTAAAAAATCTTTCCCGGGAGCCCGTGACTGATGGAGCAGACTCAGAAACAGGTACAGACCCTGTGTATCCGGCATCTTGCGAAAAACTACAGTAAGCGCTGGGTGGTTAAAGATGTTTCTTTTAAAATGCAGAGCGGTCAGATTGTAGGTTTACTTGGACCTAATGGTGCAGGAAAAACAACCAGTTTCTATATGGTGGTCGGTCTGGTCCGTATGGATAAAGGTGAGATACATCTGGATGATCTTGATCTGTCTGATCTGGCGATGCATGAGCGTGCTCGAAAAGGTATTGGATATCTGCCACAGGAAGCTTCCATTTTCAGAAAGCTGACCATTGCTGATAACATCATGTCCATTCTTGAAACAAGAAAAGATCTGAATAAACAGCAAAGGCAGCAAAGACTGGAAGAGCTGCTTGCCGATTTTAAAATTACCCATATTAAAGATTCTCTGGGTATGAGTGTGTCAGGTGGTGAGCGTCGACGTGCTGAAATTGCACGTGCACTGGCAGCCGATCCTAAATTCATGCTGCTGGACGAACCCTTTGCAGGTGTCGATCCGATTTCAGTGGGTGACATTAAAGATATCATCCGTACACTGAAAGACCGTGGAATTGGCGTACTGATTACAGATCATAACGTAAGGGAAACACTGGCAATCTGTGAGCATGCGTATATTGTCAGTGAAGGTGCGGTGATTGCTGAGGGGGCTCCACAGGAAATTCTTGAAAATGAAACAGTTCGGCAGGTTTATTTAGGTGAAGATTTCACCGTTTAATCTTGTATAAGCTCTGACGATCATGTATTAATGAATACATGATCGTGAAAATACTTTAGAATTAAAATGACGTACAGTTCACAAAAAAACAATTATTTGTGAATAAAAACGTTAAAATACCAGAATAACATGATACCAAGTTAAAACATGCAAAAAAAATATCAAATACGGGAACTGAGATTCAGTGTCACTAAAGGGATTCAATGCCTTATCTGCATTGTACCTCTACAGATGCTGCATGCTGAAACCACAAAGGGTATTGTGGATTCCATTAAAACAGGAGCATCGCAGTTACTTGCGCCTAAGCCTGTGAAAAATGTCAATCAGGCAAATATTCAGAAACTCAGTAATTTTCAGGTCGATACTTCACGAGTGGATGATCTGCCTGTTCTGACAGGAAATTTCCCGGTTCTGGATCAGAACTCAAGAACTGTAAATGTACAGCGAGCTCCTCAGCTCAGTTTTAATGAGTCTATTCTGAGAGCTTTGCAGCGCAGTCCAGATGTTACACGCAGTCTTTCAACTCTTGCAGCGCAGGGTGCAAATATTGATGTTGCAAAAGCAGGATATTACCCACAGATTTCAGGTGGGGTGAGTACGGCTGATTTAACGCGTGGTGAGCGTGGCAGACAGCTCTTCAATATTACGGCTACTCAGATGGTCTATGACTTTGGAAAAATCCGCAGTGCTGTGGATGTTCAGGAAGCAAAACTGGCATCTGAACAGGCACTGGTGCTGGTCAGCCTGGATGACGTAGCACTGCAGACTGCCAGCGCGATTGTAAATACAGAGCGGTATAAAAAGATCACCCAAATCGCACAGCAACAGATTGAAGGTATTTCCAGGATTGCGGAAATTGCAAATCTACGGGCAAAAGCGGGTATCAGTACGCAGGCAGATCCTGTGCAGGCACAGTCCAATCTTGAAGCGGCACAGTCCAATCTGATTGTTCAGCAGAATTTACTGAATCAGTATAAACAGAAGCTGAAAACTTTACTCGGCTACGATGTCAGTAATGTTGGATGGAATATTCCTGACCGTATTGTGCAGCAGTCAGCGCTGTATCAGGACCCTGAATTTAACCGTATTCCAAAAATGATCGCGGCCCAGGCTTCAGTTGAAGTGGCTAAGTTCCAGAAAAAACAGGTTAAACTCAGCAGTTATCCGACCCTGAATTTAAAAGGTTCACTCAGCCAGGCTGTTAACGGTGTCAATCCAAACAACAACGAAGATGATGGCTTCTATAGCTCAATTATGCTTGAAGCATCCAGCAGTTTTTATCAGGGTGGAGCAGTTTCCTCGCAGACCCGTGCAGCCAGTTATGCCGAAGAAGCAGCAAAGGCTGAGGTGAATGCAGTCTATCTGGATGTACAGGATGAAGTTCGTTTACTCAGAGAAGAAATTGAAAATAAACAGCGGCAGATGAGTGTTCTTGTTGCCCGTAAGCAGACCGCAATCCGGACCAAAGAGCTGTATCAGGAGCAGTATAAGCTGGGTACACGCTCTGCTGTGGATCTTCTGACTGCGGAGCAGACCATTCACAGTTCAGCATCAGAAATTGAAAATGCCCGTTATGACATGTATGCCGCAATTATTAAATATATTGCAGTGACAGGGCGTTCACGAGATGTCTATGACCTTAATAATATTTCGATCCAGGGGTTTGAGATACAGCCATGAACAATACAATAAATTATCAACCCTGGTTACAGGCAGTTTTAACGATTGCGAAACATTATCGCATAGAAGCATCTGAAGAACGTATCCGTTTGCAGTTGGACTGGAATCCTAATCAGAGTACCGATGACATTATGTCCCTGATGACCCGTCAGATGGGGATGAGTGCCCGTAAAGTTGATTTCAGTGTGGATCAGGTCAATCCGTGGAGATTGCCCATTGTCGCTGAATTTAAGGATGGTCAGGTTGCTGTTGTCGATAAACTGGATATAGACGGTAATGTGAGTTTGCAGTTCAGTGGCGATCAGGGGCTGAACCAGACTCTGACGCTGGATGAACTCTCACGGAACGTCAGCTCGGTTTATATTATCCGTCCAGAAAAGTCTGTACCTGATGCTCGTGTAGATGAATACATCAAGCCTTATGAGTCCAGCTGGTTTTGGGACATCGTTTTAAAAGACTGGCGCCGTTATATCGACATTATGTTTGCATCCATGCTGGCAAATATACTGGCACTGGCGACGATAGTTTTCTCTATGAACGTCTATGACCGGGTTATTCCGGCTCAGTCCATTCCAACCCTATGGGTTCTGTTCTCAGGTGTGTTGATTGCCGCGATCTTTGAGTTTTCTCTCAGGGTTGCCCGTATTTATCTGTCGGATATTATTGGAAAGCGTGCAGATCTGAGGATTTCAGATCGGGTCTTTGGGCATGCACTTCGAATTAAAAACAGTGAGCGTTCAAAGTCTACGGGGACATTTATTTCTCAGATCCGTGAGCTTGAAGGCGTCCGTGAACTGGTGACCTCAACCACGATTACCGCTTTGGCTGATCTGCCATTTTTCCTGCTGTTTCTTGCCATTTTCTGGGTCATCGGTGGTCATGTCTTCTGGGTTGTAGTCGCTGTAGTCCCTTTGATGATCATCCCAGGTATTCTGGTACAGAAGACTTTAGCGCGCCTGGCAAATGAAGGTATGCGTGAAAGCTCGATACGTAATGCCATGCTTGTTGAGTCTGTTCAGGGTATTGAAGACATTAAACTTTTACGTGCGGAAGCTAAATTTCAGAATCAGTGGAATCATATGAATGAAGTTTCTGCTGATATCGCAATGCGTCAGCGTAAAATTGTGGGTGTACTGACGGCATGGACACAGAAACTGCAGGGTCTGACATTTGCGGTTGTGGTACTGGTAGGTAGTTATGCTGTAATGAAAGGTGAAATGTCTACCGGTGCGCTTGTAGCCTGTTCAATTTTATCATCACGTATGCTTGGACCGATTTCACAGCTGGCAGGGGTGCTTGGACGTATTCAGCAGGCAAAAGTTGCGAAAATGAGTCTTGATGAGCTGATGAAAAGACCCGTGGATCAGCCTGATCGGGCACACCTGATTCATAAACCTGTGCTGAACGGTGAATATGAGTTAACCAGTGTCGCATTTAAATATTCAGAAGATGACTCACGTTACGGTATTGCCATTGGTAAGCTGATGATTAAACCAGGTGAAAAAATTGCGATTCTCGGACGCAATGGTGCAGGTAAATCGACTCTTCTGCAGTTGTTGTCTGGTATGCAGTTCCCAACCCAGGGTAAGGTGAAACTGGATGGTGTTGATCTTTCTTTGATTGATCCTTCAGATGTGCGCCGTGATATGGGGCTGCTGAATCAGAATGCCTATCTGTTCTATGGAACGGTCAGGGAAAACCTGACTCTTGGTGCGCCTCTTGCAACTGATGAAGAAATTCTGAAAGTACTGTCCATTACGGGTGCATTGAGTTTTGTTCAGGAGAAAAAAGAGGGACTGGACCATATTATTCTGGAAGGTGGTATCGGTTTTTCAGGTGGTCAGCGTCAGGCACTGATTCTTTCAAGACTGCTGTTAAGACAACCCAATATTCTGTTGTTGGATGAACCTACCGCTGCCATAGATGATGTTTCAGAACAGCAGTTGATTCAGCATTTAAAAACATGGCTTGGAAACCGGACACTTATTGTGGCAACACACCGCAGAGCAGTACTGGAGCTGGTTGACCGCATACTGGTGGTCAATGACGGTAAAATTGTCATGGATGGACCTAAAGAGCAGATTCTGAATCAGAACCAGCCACAGCAACAAAAAGATTCGGGGGCTTCATCATGAGCAAACAGAAAAAAGAAATAAGCCGTGGAATGAAAGTCACTGAGCTGGAACCACCATTACCCAGATCCAGCATGTTTATCTGGATTATTGGTATTGGGCTTGTGGCTCTGCTGACCTGGGCATGGCTGTTTAAGCTGGAAGAAGTTTCCAAAGGGACAGGTAAGGTTGTACCTACTTCAAAAGAGCAGGTTGTACAGTCTTTTGATGGTGGTATTCTGACTAAGCTGAATGTCAGAGAAGGCGAAATTGTTCAGAAAGGACAGGTGCTTGCACAACTTGATCCAACACGGTTTGAATCCAATGTTGGTGAAACGGAGTCTTTACTGATTGCATCCAAAGCAACATCTGCCCGTTTAAGAGCAGAAGTTAATGGAACTGCCTTAAGTTTTCCGCCAGAAGTTATGGCCGACAAAAAACTGGTTCAAGAAGAAACAGCGCTGTATAACTCACGTCGTGCAAATCTTGATCAGTCTACAGCGGGTCTGCAACAGGCTTTGTCACTGGTTGAGCAGGAACTGAAAATGACTGAACCACTGGTTGCTAAAGGTGCTGCCAGTGAGGTTGAGGTTCTGCGTCTGAAGCGTCAGGCAAATGAATTACGTAATCAGATGAATGATATCCGTAACCAGTATTATGTGAAATCACGGGAAGAACTTTCCAAAGCAAATACGGATGTTGAGACCAATCAACAGGTTGTTCGGGGAAAATCCGACACATTAAGCCGTACAGTGTTTAAATCACCGGTACGAGGTGTGGTGAAAGAAGTTGATGTCATGACGATTGGTGGTGTCGTTCCTCAGAATGGCAAGCTGATGACCATTGTACCGCTGGATGATCAGTTACTGATTGAGGCTCGGATTTCACCGCGTGATATTGCATTTATCCGCCCAGGTCAGAAGGCTCTGGTGAAAATTACGGCTTATGATTATTCCATTTTTGGTGGCTTGAGAGGCCATGTTACTGTTATTTCACCGGATACTATCCGTGATGAAGTGAAGCAGGATCAGTTTTATTATCGGGTCTATATCCGTACAGATTCAGATAAACTAGTGAATAAAGCAGGTAAACACTTCAGTATCACGCCAGGTATGGTGGCAACAGTAGATATCAGAACAGGTGAAAAAACGGTACTGGATTATCTGATCAAACCATTCAACAAAGCACGTGAAGCATTACGCGAACGTTAATCCTTTTAACGGTAAATAAAAACCTCCTTCAAAGGAGGTTTTTTTATGCTTTGATGGTGAGAGATACAGACCTCAGGGTATAATTCCATTATTCAGGTCAGACACCAGTTTATATGCCATACACGATTTCCTCTTTGGTCAGTTTTGAAGAAGATATTAAAAAAAGCCGTTTCCAGGCTTTTGCTGTCCCTGTAGAAAATGAGGAAGCCGTCAGAGAGTTTCTGGATCAGTATCGTGATATTTCAACCACGCATCAGTGCTGGGCATGGAAAATTGGGCACAATGTCCGTTTTAATGACGATGGTGAGCCATCTGGGACAGCGGGGCGTCCAATCCTGGCAACCATTGAAGGGAATGAGCTGACCAATGTTCTGGTTTTGGTAAACCGCTGGTATGGTGGCATAAAGCTCGGTACAGGTGGGCTGGTCAGAGCTTATGGTGGATGTGCAGGGCAATGTCTGCTGCTGGCAGAAAAAATTGAACTGATTGAAAAAAAGAAAATCTGGTTTCAGTGCCTGTTTTCTGAATGGTCAATTTTTCAGTATGAATTAAACAGTCAGCAGATCGAATTCAGTGAAGAATATACAGCGGATGGCGTGAATGTAACGGCTTTGGTGCAGTTACATCAGATTGAAGCACTGGCCGTTAAAATTCAGGATATCAGTCGTGGACGGGCACAGTTAAAAATAGTGGAAGAAGAAAATGTCTGAAAGCGATCCATTACTCAAATACAGAGAGCAGCATAAGCACCGCTTGAACTATATGCCGTGGCTGTATTACAGCCTGAAAGAAAAAAACAGAGTCTGGGCTGAGCAATGGCAGAATGAGTATCAGCAGTATCTGATGTCCATGGAAACTGTTGAAATTGGTGAAAACTGCTTTATTTCACCATTGGCTCATATCTTTGCAGAACCAGGCCGGAAAATCACAATCGGGGATAATACCTTTATTGCAGCCGATTGTACTCTGCATGGACCGCTGGATATTGGCAGTGAAGTCGCCCTGAATCATCACTGCATCCTGGATGGTGGACGGGCAGGAATTAAAATAGGCAATCAGGCACGTATAGCAGCTTATTGTCATCTGTATGCTTTTGATCATGGGATGGATCCGGAACAGCCCGTATACCGTCAGCCTGTCCGTTCCAAAGGCATTGAGATCGGTTGTGATGTCTGGCTGGGTGCTCATGTCGGTATTAAAGATGGAGTGACTGTACATGACTATGCCGTGGTGGGCATGAACAGTATGGTGACCCATGATGTTGAAGCAAAAAATATTGTGGCAGGGAATCCAGCCCGATTTATCCGTTTCAGGGAATAACTTTAATCCATAATTTTTTTATGTGATTAATTACATAAATTTGTGCAATCCTTTTTTTAACTGTGATAAGTTAAAAACATAAGAGACCTGAAAGCCTGATGTGGCGAAAGAGAGGCGAAAATGAAGCGGGTAATTGCATGTATTGATTCTTCTCCATGCATTAATGCACTGGCAGAAGCAGCCGCCTGGATTGCAACACAAACCCATAGGGAGCTCGTCCTGTTGCAGGTGCTGGATTATTATCCGGCCAGCTATCATCTTGGGGAGATCAGTGGCGTCATTGGTTTTGAGAGTAATGCCATGCTGCTCAAAGAGCTGGCGGAACTCGAGCAGAAACAGAGTGAACTGGCACTGGGCTACAGTAATAATCTGCTGGATCACATTTCATCCCTGATCAAAGAAAAATATGACCTGGATACAACACATCTTCAGGAGAAAGGTGACTTTCTTGAGCAAAGTTTCAATGTACTGAAAGAGGATGATATTGTTGTTATTGGTCGTGTTGGGGAAAAATCGGCTGAAAAAAATAAATCACTCGGCAGTAATGTTGAAAACTTTATCCGTGGTGCCAACTGTATTGTGATGACGGTTGGAGAAACCTTTAAGCCACCGACACGATTCATTTTTGCCTATGAATATTCACCGACCTGTGTGCAGATGATGAAACGCATTGCACAGAGTGATCTGCTGAAACTGTTGCAGTGCCATTTACTGTATGTGGGTGATCATCCTGAAATACTGAATGAACCTTCTCAGTATCTGAAAAATGCAGGACTGGATGTGGTGGTGGAATACCGATATGGAGATGTTGCGGAAAATATCCTAGATTATCAGCGGGAACATGGTATACAGTTAATAGTGCTCGGCGCATTCAGCCACAGTAAAATTCACCAGTTCTTCCTGGGGAGTATCACCACGACGATTTTCCGAAATTCCCTGGTTCCATTACTGGTGGTCAAATAGATATAGTGTTCAGTATTGATTAGAGTAAATTATCTATACTGATGCTCTTCTGTTCATAGTTATCCTCATAATATGTGGATAACTATATGGACAGTATATCTAAGTGTATAAAATTAAAAAAATTACTGGATATGAGCGTTTTTTATCCGGCTCAGGTTTTTATTTCACAATAGCTAAAGCAAAACCGTCATGACCTTTACTGCCAACAGTCTGCAGTGCGGTACAGGAAAGGATTGCTGGATGATTCTGCATGGCGCTGAACATGTCACGAATTCCTTCAATACTAGGTTTATGATTGCTCTCTTCCAGAATGGCACCCGCACGGATAACATTGTCCAGGAAAATCACTGTACCTGAATGTGACAGTTTCAGACTCAGTTCAAGATATTCAGGATAGCTCTGTTTATCTGCATCAATGAAAATAAAGTCAAAAGCCTCAGTGTCTTCAGGCAGAGCACGCATGATATCAGCAGCGCGACCAACTTTGAGTTCAACCTGTTGTTTCAGCTTAGCATTATCAATATTTTCCTGACCCAGTGCAGCATGTGTGTCACGTCCTTCTATGGTCAGAATGTAGCCATCATCAGGAAGTGCTCTGGCAAGCCACATTGTGCTGTATGCAGCAAAAGTGCCGAGTTCCAGTACACGTTTGCAGTTATTCATCTGAATCAGCATCTGTAAAAGCATGCCCTGGTTCGCTGCAACAGCAAGGTGATCTGGATAACCTCTGTCATCCGTATTTTTCAGGGTCTGCAGTAGAACAGGGTCTTCTGGAATTAAATGTGACTCGATGTATTGATCAATATCTGTCCACATTTGTTGCATGATTCATTTACCTTTGTTGCGATGCTGAGCATTTTATACCTTTCCGTTCAGAGTGCAATTTTTACTGTCAGTTTTGATGAAATTGCACTGCACAAAAAAGAGACCCAAAGGTCTCTTTTAAAATTAAACGATATCAGTAATTACACATGGATGAATTCCGGCTCAGATCAGGACCCCAGGTGCGGTAACCCTGTGTATCAATATGAATCTGTCCCGAAGCATATAATCCAAGTCCCATATTCAGGCTTTGACCATGCTGAGCCCAGAACTGACACAGACGGAATTTGGTATTTTCAATAAATGCATAATCTTCAGGTTGTGGAAACTGCGGACCAATTCTGAAATCAATTGCAGAGTTGAACAGATGGCGTGAAGAACCTGCACCACCTGCACACTGATTTAAAGGTAGATCACGATAAACTGAAGTCACTTCAAAATCGGTCAGTACTTTTGCTGCCACCAGGTATTTGAACACTCGCAGTGTTGGAACCTGGTTAGCCCATAGTTCACGGCTTGGGATCATATACTGAGAACGGCCACACTTCTGCCAGTCGCGGGCAGTACGTAATAATTCAAATGCAGGAACGATGTTGCCCACACCATTGCGTTCAAGGAAGTTTTCATACTCACGGATCTGACGTAAGTTATCACTGACCTGAACCCAGGCATTATAGGAATATGGAATTATTTTTGGAGGAACAGGGCGGTTGTAGATCACCTGTTCCTGAGGAATAAATATGCGCTTTCCATTCGGCGTCGAAATCGTTTTGCCTTTTTGAGGAGAGGTTGTACAACCAATCATAATGGCAGGAACGATGCTGAGAGTCAGCATAGCCTTCAAAAAATGCTTCATTATGCAAATCAGGTATTTATCAATATTCCCGCTATTCTAATCGAAATCTTTGTAGAAAATCTGGAAATATTGCAATCAAATGTGTGTTTTAGGTATAAAAAAAGATCAGCAGGTGCTGATCTTTTTTTAATTATTTTTCCAGATACTGGAGTTTGTCTGTTTTACCGTTCCATTCTTCACGGTCAGCAGGCTGGTCACCAATCTGTGTGATGTTCGGCCATTTTTGAGACAGGTCAGCATTCAGTTCAATAAACACTTCCTGACCTTCAGGCAGTTCATCTTCAGAGAAAATGGCATTGGCAGGGCATTCAGGCTCACAAAGCGCGCAGTCAATACATTCATCCGGGTTGATCACCAGGAAGTTAGGACC
Source organism: Acinetobacter chinensis (assembly GCF_002165375.2). Lineage (NCBI taxonomy): Bacteria > Pseudomonadati > Pseudomonadota > Gammaproteobacteria > Moraxellales > Moraxellaceae > Acinetobacter > Acinetobacter chinensis. Next base: position 2,186,396 of record NZ_CP032134.1, on the reverse strand, counting down.
TTCGTAGAAACAGTCAACTGGACAAACTTCCACACAGTCCTGATATTTACATTTAATACAATTTTCAGTGACAACAAAGGTCATGGCGACAGCTACCTAAAAATATGGTTCTAATTGATAATGACGTATTTTAGGGAAAACACACAGAACTAACAATTCCTTTTATTGATAATTAATATACGAGTTCCTGCTGAATCAGTTTTATTTATGGTTGAGCAGAGCAATCCGCACAATTTTTATCCACTATAGCCCGATTTTTCATGAAAGTTGTCTGAAAAAGCAAAGAATCTTTTTATTTATATAAAAAATGCATATACAAAACATTTTTAAAGAAAAGCAGTTACATGAGCTTCCTTTCAGTATTTATAAATAAAAAAAAGACCCTGCAGATAACAGGGTCTTTTTTATTTTCAGGATTTCAGCAGTTCCTTTAATGTATACAGCTGCTCAAGGGCTTGCCGTGGTGAAAGATCATCGATATTCAGAAGTTCCAGCGCATCGAGCGCAGGGGATGCTTTTTCAGTTTCAATGATACGTTCCACAATTTCAGGTTCATGAGGTTCAGAAAATAGATCATTCTGAACTGCATGATTCAAATGCTGATGCTGCTGTTTTTCCAGGATTTTCAGTCGGTTCTGTGCTTCTTTAATCACAGAAGCAGGAATGCCTGCCAGCTTGGCAACCTGTAAACCATGACTCTGACTGGCTGGACCCTGCTGGACTTTGTGCAACAGAATCAGATTGCCGTTCAGTTCTTTGGCAGTGACATGATAGTTATCAATGCCGGATTCTTTGCCCAGTTCAGTCAGTTCAAAATAATGTGTAGCAAACAGACATAAACATTTGATGCGCCGGCTCAGGTCGAGCACACATGCCCATGCCAGAGACAGACCATCATAGGTACTGGTACCACGTCCAACTTCATCCATCAGTACCAGTGACTGACTGGTGGCATGGTGCAGGATCTGGGAGGTTTCCGTCATTTCCACCATAAAAGTGGATTTTCCTGTGGACAGGTCATCAGCAGAACCGATACGGGTAAAAATCCGGTCAATCGGACCCAGTCGTACTGACTGAGCAGGAACATGACTGCCACAGTATGCAAGCAGGGTAATCAGTGCCGTCTGACGCATGAAAGTCGATTTACCGCCCATATTTGGACCGGTAATAATCACCATTCGATGGTTATAATCCAGCGTAGTATCGTTTGGTGTAAATGTGGTTTTGCTCAGAGCTTCAACAACAGGATGTCTGCCGGCAGTAATTTTAACTCCGGTTTCAGGACTGAATTCAGGTCTGCACCAGTTACGCAGTCTTGCCTGATGTGCAAAATTGGAAATCATATCCAGCTGAGCAATGGCACTGCTCATCATCTGCAGATTACCAATATCTTCGCGCAGTTCATTCAGCAGCAGTTCAAACAGAATTTTTTCGCGAGCCAGTGCCCGTGATTCACTGGACAGGACTTTGTCTTCAAAAGATTTCAGTTCTGGTGTGATGTAGCGTTCAGCATTTTTCAGGGTCTGTCTGCGGATATAGTGGTCTGGAGCCTGTTCTGCCTGAGCGCGTGTCAGCTCTATATAGTAACCACTGACTCGGTTATAACCGATTTTGAGTGTATTGATACCGGTATTTTCACGTTCCTGAATTTCAAGATCAATCAGGAACTGACCTGCATGATCACGTATTTTGCGTAATTCATCCAGTTCACTGTCAAAACCTTCTGCAATTACATTGCCATCACGTAGTAACACCGGTGGGTTTTCCACAATTGCAGAAAGCAGATGCTGATGTAAGCCATGGAAGTCCCCCAGTTCTTCATTCAGCTGATACAGCAGCTCTGTCTGTGAAGTACTCAGAACAGGCTGAAGAGCCTGTCTCAGTACGGGTAGCTGGGCACATGCCTGACGCAGTTGCACCAGATCCCGTGGACGGGCGCTGCCTAAAGCAACACGGCTTAGGACACGTTCAATATCGCCTATTTCCTTGAGAACATCACGTAGAGGAGACTCATGAAATCCTTTAATCAGGGCAGTCGTGGCATCCAGTCGTGTATCCAGTATTTTGGTATCACGTAACGGCTGCATCAGTGTTCTGCTGAGCAGACGACCACCCATCGCCGTCTGACAGTCGTTAATCAGTTCAAACAGTGATGTGCCATGTTCAAACAGTGGTTCAGTCAGTTCCAGATTGCGTCGGGTCACAGGGTCCAGAGCGATAAAGTCACTGCTCTGTTCCAGCTGAATGGAGCGGATATGTGGCAAAGCCGTTCGCTGTGTTTCACGGGCATAATGGATCAAAGCGGCAGCAGCTGCTTTTGCTAAAGGAAAATGATCAATGCCAAAGCCAGACAAGGTTGATACACCCAACTGATCGCACAGTGTTTTTTGAGCATTATTCAGGTTGAAATCGACATTTGGACGTTTGGATACAGGGCAGTCCAGCTGTTTCTGAATATCTGAAATAATATTGGGATCAACGATATTTTCATCAATGACAATTTCGCTTGGCATCAGGCGGGATAGTTCAATCACAAGCTGTTCTGGTTTTGATTCCAGCTGCTGGACTTTAAAAATACCTGCACTCAGATCCAGCAGTGCTATACCAACCTGATTCTGATGGAAACATAGTGCAACCAGATTGGAGGACTGATGTGATGTGAGTAAAGCATCATCTGTCAGTGTGCCAGGTGTAATAATTCTGACAACGCCCCGTTCAACAGGTCCTTTTCCTGTGACCTCACCCAGCTGTTCACAGATAACAACGGTTTCGCCTTTTTTGACCAGTCTTGCTAGATAACCTTCAGCAGCATGAAAAGGAACACCAGCCATAGGAATAGGCTCGCCATTTGCTTTTCCTCTGTGTGTCAGAGTAATGCCAAGCAGTTTTGCAGCCTTATGTGCATCTTCAAAGAACAGTTCATAGAAGTCACCCATGCGATAAAACATTAAGGAGTGCGGATGCTGCATTTTCACTTTGAGGTATTGCTGCATCATAGGGGTATGGGAGGAAAGATCAGCCATTGTTTCTGTGCTATTCATGTATGCTAAGTCTTTAAATAATAAATATGTTTTGAAGGTTTGGCTGTCTGACCAGTTTTAACCACATCTGGATAAATCTGACTCAATTCAGGATAAAAGTATACATTCGGGTGTACTTTTTTCTGTGTCAGAATTGAAGCCACGGTGTGTGAGCGTTCTCATCAGACTCTCAGGTATGTCATCTTAACAAATCAAAGCGGATTCACAAAAAGGATTGCTGAGATGAATGAAGAAATAAACAGCAACAGGAACGTTGCTTTGTCAGTCTGTACAGCCATTTGATCTTGTGTCCTGAAATACGATCTATTGAATGATTGGGAGATAAGCTGAGAGCTGGAAACTTTGATCGCCAGGTCAATGAGATTCATGCACGTATAGCCGTCTTAAATAAACTCACTGAATCAGGTCAGCCATATATTCAGGTTGTTACTTAAATTTGAGTAGATATAAGAAATTCTTAATTTTTAAAATCTTTGTACAGCAAAGCCTGAAGCTCATCTAACATACTTTGATTGAAGATTTTTTCCTGAATCACTATCTCTTAAGTCCATATCTTCATCCATATTTTCCGCATGATTTAACTTTGACGAGATCAGAACAAAAAGATTGATTCAGGGAAGTTTTTTGCATTTTGACGCAACATTTCGCAGAAGCTGGATAATTTTCGCAGATTCTGGACAGACGCTACTCTCCTTTCACAGACATGATAACTGCAAGAGTTAGGTCTGGAGTCAGTGAAATGGCAGGTCAATATATTGACGTAAAAACACAAACAGGGAAGTCATTTGCTGCGTATTTAGCAATTGCCGAAGGTGGAAAAGGTCCAGGAGTCGTACTGTGTCAGGAGATTTTTGGTATTAACGCTGCAATGCGTGCCAAAGCAGATTTCCTGGCAGAAGAGGGATATACAGTCATCGTGCCAGATCTATTCTGGCGGACTGCACCACGTATTGAACTGGGTTATACCGAACAGGATTTTCAAAAAGCGTTTGAGCTTTATCAAAATTACGATGAAGACCTGGGGGTGGAAGATATTCAGGATAGCTTGAATCATTTAAAAACACTTGCAGGTTGTGATGCTGACGCTGGTTTAGGGGTTGTTGGGTATTGTCTGGGGGGAAAAGTGGCTTATCTGTCCGGTTGCCGTCTTCCCGAAGTTGCTTGTGCAGTCGGTTATTACGGTGTGGGAATCGAAAAGGCATTGCATGAGCTTGCGAACGTTAAAGGCCGAATGGTTTTACATATAGCCGAATTGGATAAATTTACCCCGCCAGAAGTACGGCAACAGATTCTGGATGCTGCTGCACAATATAAGAACGTCAATGCTTATGTTTATGAAGGTGTGGATCATGCCTTTGCCCGTCCAAACAGTGAACATTATCACAAGCCATCTGCACGTTTTGCTCATGAGCGAAGTGTTACTGCACTGCATCAAACCATTGGACCTGTTTATGACCTGGTTGCGCTTTGGGAAGAGCACATCCGTCATGAATTTGATACGCGTGATGTGCCTGCCACAATGGCGACGATGGTTGCTCAGCCTTATGTCAATCATATTCCAACGCTCACGGGTGGCGTGGGATATAGCCAGCTCGCACGTTTCTATCAGTATCATTTTGTCCATCAGAATCCTCAGGATATGAAGATTACTTCGATCTCACGTACCGTCGGTTCAACACAGGTGGTGGATGAGTTCATTATGAGTTTTACCCATGACAGCGAGATTGACTGGTTGCTGCCAGGGGTTGCTCCAACTGGAAAATATGTCGAAATTCCGATGCTGGGTGTGATTCAGTTCCGTGGTCCAAAGTTGTGTCATGAACATATCTATTGGGATCAGGCTTCTGTTCTGGTGCAGATCGGATTATTGAATCCTGAAGGTTTGCCTGTTGCAGGTGTTGAAACTGCCAAAAAACTGTTGGATGAAGATATGCCATCCAACACTTTAATGCCGTCCTGGTCGAGCAGCGAAGCTAAGCCGATTTAAACGGGTCTTCAGGAGCAGAATATGAATATTGAATTAAATCAAAAAATTGCTGTAGTGAGTGGTGGTGCAACCCTGATTGGTCAGGCAGTGGTACAGGCTTTGGTGAATGCAGGTGCGAAAGTCGTCATTCTCGATATTGCTGAGCAGGGGCAGCAGGTCGCTGATGCCATGAAAGGACAGGCACAATTTATTCAAACCGATTTACGTAATGATGCCGCCATTGCCAGTGCTGTGAAGACCATTCATGAAACATTTGGAAAAGTCGATTACCTGGTCAATCTGGCCTGTACCTATTTAGATGATGGCTTTAAATCCTCACGCGGAGACTGGTTGCAGGCACTGGATGTCAATCTGGTATCAGCTGTCGAACTGACCCGTGCTTTTTATGAAGATTTAAAAACTAATCAGGGTGCGATTGTGAATTTCACATCAATCTCTGCCAAAGCTGCTCAAACGGGACGGTGGTTGTATCCCGTTTCAAAAGCGGCGATGCGTCAGCTTACTCAATCAATGGCAATGGATTTTGCACCTGATGGTATTCGCGTTAATTCCGTATCACCAGGCTGGACATGGTCACGTGTCATTGCAGAAGTCAGTGGCAACAATCGAGCCAAAGCAGATGCCGTGGCAGCTGATTATCACTTGTTGGGTCGTTTGGGCAATCCAGAAGAAGTTGCAAATGTTGTTCTGTTTTTACTCTCGCCAGCCGCAAGTTTTGTGACAGGTGCTGATTATGCCGTAGATGGAGGTTACTCCGTCATGGGACCAGAAGGGAATCAACCTGCTATTCCACGCTTAGCAGATGAAGCGTGATAGCAAATCAATATTTAAACCTTAAAGAATTTAAAAAATATGGGAGAACGCATGATGCGTCGTATAGCAATTGTTGGAGCAGGTCAGTCTGGATTACAGCTCGGTTTGAGCCTGCTGGACACCGGTTATGATGTCACAATTCTGACTAACCGTACCGCAGATGAAATCCGTCAGGGTAAGGTCATGTCAAGCCAGTGTATGTTTCATACTGCCTTGCAGACTGAGCGTGATGTTGGACTCAATTTTTGGGAAGAGCAATGTCCTGCAGTGGAAGGGATTGGCTTTACACTGGTCAGTCCTGAAACTGGAGAGCCTGCATTTTCGTGGAGCGCACGACTGGAGCGCTATGCTCAATCGGTCGATCAGCGGGTAAAAATGCCTTACTGGATTGAAGAGTTTGAACGTCGTGGTGGCAAACTGATCATTCAGGATGTCGGGATTGATGAACTGGAACAACTGACTGCCGAATATGAACTGGTGCTGTTGGCAGCAGGTAAGGGTGAAGTGGTGAAACAGTTTGTGCGCGATGATGAACGCAGCACATTCGATAAACCGCAGCGTGCGCTTGCTTTGACTTATGTCACAGGCATGAAACCGATGTCGCCGTATTCGCGGGTTGCCTTTAATGTGATTCCAGGGGTGGGGGAATACTTTTGTTTCCCTGCGCTAACAGTGACAGGCCCTTGTGAAATTATGGTATTTGAAGGTATCCCAGGCGGTCCAATGGACTGCTGGCAAGATGCAAAAACACCTGAACAGCATCTGCAGGTGAGTAAAGACATTCTCAACAAATATCTGCCCTGGGAAGCTGCACGTTGTGAAAATATCGAGCTGACTGATGCAGGGGGATATCAGGCAGGACGCTTCCCACCAAGTGTACGCAAGCCTGTGTTGACTTTACCATCAGGTCGTCAGGTGTTTGGTATGGCAGATGCACTGGTCGTGAATGATCCGATCACGGGTCAAGGTTCAAACAATGCTGCCAAATGCAGCAAAATTTACTTTGATGCCATTTTAGCGCAGGACTCTCAGGCATTTACCCCTGAGTGGATGCAGCAAACCTTTGAACGTTACTGGTCTTATGCTGAAAAAGTTGTGGCTTGGACTAACAGTTTACTGGTTCCACCGCAGCCGCAGATGATTGAAGTATTAGCTGCAGCAAGTCAAAACCATGCAATTGCCTCAACGATTGCCAATAACTTTGATGATCCACGCAACTTCTCTCCGTGGTGGTTTGAACCAGAGCAGACTCAGCGTTTTATCGAATCTAAAAGCTGTCAGAAAGTGGCTTAAACACAAGGAAAGTAAAGGGTGAATGTCATGAATATCAATACATCGCATGAGCTCGGTTTAAAACCGATTGATATAGAAAATCCAAGAGAAATCCGTAATTTACTTGGGCAGTTTGCAACAGGTGTGACTGTGATCACTACACGTGGTCGTGATGGACGGAAAATTGGAATGACAGCCAATTCATTTTCATCATTGTCGCTTGAACCGCCGCTGATTCTGTGGAGTTTGTCGAAAACTGCACCAAGTTTGCCAGATTTTACAGAGGCTGAATATTTCGCGATTCACATGCTGGCTCAGGAGCATCATTCACTTTCTGGACATTTCGCACGTGGTTCAGAGGATAAATTCGCCAGTATTGCACATCGTGAATGCGAGCGTGGTCTGCCTTTACTTGAAGATGTACTTGCGACCCTGATTTGTAAAAACATCAACCAGTATGAAGGTGGTGATCATCTGATTTTTATTGGTGAGATTGAACATTATCAGCAACGTACCGGTGAGCCACTGGTTTTTCATGCGGGTAAATATCGTATCGCGGCTGAACATCCAGAGCTTAGTCTTTAATCATTCACAATACCTTTAACGAGAGACATCACGATGAGTTATGGTCGTGATTTTCTTGAGGATACAAGATGAAAAATAATGTCATAAAAAGAGGTTTTCTGGCTGGAACAGTAGTCCTGACTTCCATTGCAGCACATGCTTACGATCTGCCAACCGTCAATCTGGGCATGACCAGTTTTATGGATGGAGGATTACCAGCTGGACCAGGCTGGTATTCACAAACTTATTTTCAAAATTATGATTCAAATAAATTTATGGACAATGAAGGGGATAAACTCCCTTTACCTAAAACTGATTTGAACTATCAGGTATTGGTTCAGCAAATCAGTTATATGTCCAATGTCCGTGTGGGTGAGCATGCGGCACTGGGACTGAATTTTCTGGTTCCATTTGTAAGTAAAATGGATATGGATGATGGCTTAAATAATGCGGCGATCAAAGCACAGAGTGGCTTTGGTGATCTGATGATTGGTCCATTTATCCAGTTTGATCCAGTTATGGGAGCTGATGGTCCAAAATTTGTGCAGCGCGTTGAATTCCAGGTCAACTTGCCAACTGGTCGTTATGATCGCGACAAAAATATCAACCCTGGTAACAACGCCGTGTCACTGGATCCATACTGGGCAGCCACTTACTGGTTTAATCCGAAATGGACAGCATCGACCCGCATTCATTATTTATATAACTTTAAAAATGATGACCCTAACTATACCTATGGCACTGCGGATGATATTCAGGCAGGGCAGGCGATTCATGCCAACTTTGCAACTGATTATGCAGTGACGCCTCAACTGCGCTTAGGCATAAATGGCTACTGGCTCAAGCAAGTGACTGATAATGAAGTCAATGGTGAAAAAGTTAAAGATGCGCGTGAGCAAATCTGGGCGATTGGACCTGGTGGCATGTACAGTTTTTCAAAAAATGACCATGTAGTTGCCAATGCTTATTTTGAACAGGATGCTAAAAATCGACCTGAAGGCACACGTTTACAGGTACGTTATATCCATCATTTCTGATTAATTGCCTCAAACCATTTTAATAATGACTTTCTTTGGCCTATTTAGAGTTTTCTGAATAGGTTTTTTATTATTGTCTTAAAATTGAACAAGCTTTTGATAGAAATAAACATAGTATCCTGATCACGTTTCAGTAACGGATATAAGAAAAATCTGGGCAATATAGTTAAAAATGGGGGGCTATAGAGAATATGCTTGAGATAAGACCACTCTTCTAATCAAAAAGAATCCCGCACATATGACTTAGTTTTATGTCTTGAAATATTTTAGCCTGATTATGAATATGCTTTTAAGCTGATATCCTGATGTTCTATAGAGGTACGGCGAGTACTGGATGGTAATTCACCATAGCGGCGTTTGTATTCCTGAGAAAAACGTCCCAGATGTGTAAAGCCCCATTTGAATGCGACATCCGTAACTGAAATATGCTCGTTACGCAACAATTCAATATGCGCCTGTTCAAAACGTAGCTCTCTTAAATATGACATTGGCGTAGTATTTAAAAAACTTTTAAATCCTGCGAACAGGGTGCGTACACTGACGCCAGCATGTTCGGCCAATTGTTCAATGGTGAGTGACGCATGCAGATTTTCGCGCATAAATGCTTCGGTACGTTTGATGAAATAAGGTGAAATAGCCTGTTCTTTGGTTTGTTCAATACGTTGTAATAACGTATTTTGCTGACCATAAATCAGTGCATTGAACAGACTGGATTCAAACTGTTTAAAAGCCATTGGATGATGTAATGGATGTCGTTCGCAAGCTAAAGCATCGGTCAGGGTACGCATAAGCTGTAAAAAGTAACCACCACCTTGCGTCGAAAAATCAAGTTTTGGCTCAAATAACGGTAAGTGATGAGGGACATCAGGAAGATGCTGACGACAATGCTGGAGCAAGTCTTCTTTATCTATTTTGAGAATGAGTTGCGGAGAATTCGCATGCCAGCGCATTTTAAACGACTGATCTGGGGAAATGAGCGATGCAACTTGTGTATAAGAAATAAATTTTTGCTGATTAATTTCAATTTCAGCATAACCCTGTGTTGGAATTTGAATCAGATAAAAATTATCCAGATGATCAGGTTCAATATAAACATCAGCGCCGTATTCAAGACGACTGATGGATAAACGACCAGCTGTGAGATGATGCATGGACGAGTAAAAATCGTTGCGTTGCTGCACAATTTTTAACAGGTGTGGCTTAAAGATTTGCCCCACACTTTTGCAGGTTTCACCCAGATCCTGGTGCTGGAACACTAAGTTTTGTGATGAAAAAATGGAACATTGTTGTAGATGACGTCCATTTAATTCAATAGCGGGATTGACCTGACTCATTCATATTCCTTTTGGCTGGCTCACTGAAAATATCGCAACTGTGTCAACCAGATTGAAATATTGTCAGTAATACTTAAACATTTAAGTGGCTCGCAATAACATAAAGAATTAAGCAAAAAATAGACCAGTTAATATACTTTTAATACTATTTTTAAGCCTGTCAGGAAGAGGTGGTCCCACTTGTTTGAACAACTAAAAGCGTATTTATAAGTGATATTCCGCTCTAGTTAAGCCACCTTGTTTTGTTGGGGTAGCTGATCATAGTAAAACTCATTTGGTGTCATTTTGTCTAGACTCGAATGAGGTCGTTTCAAATTATAAAACTCAAAATATGCACTTAATTGCTTTTTCGCATCTGTGACACTGCTATAAGCTTTGAGATACACCTCTTCATATTTAACGCTCCGCCATAATCGTTCAACCATCACATTATCTACCCATCGACCTTTACCATCCATACTGATTTGAATGCCATTTGATTTCAATACATCAATAAATGCATCACTGGTAAACTGGCTGCCTTGGTCTGTATTAAATATTTCAGGTCGACCATATTTTTCAATCGCTTCATTTAAAGCCGAAATACAAAAATCCACCTCCATACTAATCGATACCCTATGCGCAAGTACCTTGCGGCTATGCCAATCAATCACAGCACATAAATAAACAAAGCCTTTTGCCATAGGGATATACGTTATATCCGTAGACCACACTTGATTACTGCGCTGAATAGCCAACCCTTTGAGCAGATATGGATATTTACGGTGAGCTTGATTAGCCTGGCTTAAATTTGGTTTGCAATATAACGCCTGAATACCCATTTTCTTCATTAAAGTACGTGTATGACGTCGTCCTATATGATGTCCTTGACGATTCAACAAATCACGCATCATACGACTGCCTGCAAAAGGATATTGCATATGTAATTCATCAATACATCGCATCAGCTTCAGATCTGATGCACTCACAGGTTTTGGGCGATAGTAATAACAACCACGGGAGACTTTCAGCAGCTTAGCTTGCTTAGATACTGAAATCTGAAGTGAGTCGTCGATTAACTTTTGTGGTTGAAGCGGCCCAGTTTCTTCAACACACCTTCTAAAAAATCAATTTCTAATGCCTGCTCACCGATTTTTGCATGTAGTTTTTTTAGATCGATGGGTGGTTCTGTTGGAGCTTTTGATTGATCGAAAGCTTGCGAGGAAGCTGAGATCAATTGATTTTTCCAGTCAATAATTTGGTTTTGATGAACATCAAACTCAGCACTCAATTCAGCAAGTGTTTTTTCTGCTTTAATCGCAGCAAGTGCTACCTTAGCTTTAAAATCATTTGAATGATTTCTTCTTGGTCTACGTGCCATAAAATACTCCATATATTGATGTTTATAACATCATTTGAGGAGCAGAATATCACTTATAGGAGTTGTTCAAATTTACGGATCCATCTCTGGACATGATCAATCAAATTAAAAATGAGAAGTTATTATTTCAAATTAAAGAGAAAAACGTGATCATATCTTGAACTCTTTATATGACCTTATTCCTTAAGATCAGTCTTTAATATATAGCAAATCTGACTAAAATGATCAATTTATTTCAGTTATATGGTATTTTTTAAGTAATTGAAATTTATTGTATTATTTATATTAAATTGTAATTTTTTTATACAATTAAAACAAGTTGAATCAATCATATAAAATATGTTGAAAGATATGCTAAGTTTCAGAAAAATGAGAGGGTATCGTTTTTATCAGTTATGTTTATTTATACATATTATTTATACATATATGACTTAAATAGCTAATGAATCAGCGCAGGGTGACAGTCAATGCCATATCTTAGAATATGACATTGAGCCAGTAAGGGGGATTAAGTTTTTGCTGTGTTACTTTGTAAGAATTTTTCACTGTAAATGTGACAGTCCTCAATCGCTTGTTCATCCAGCCATGTTTTGACTGCTTCAATCATGGGCGGTGGACCACATAAGTACATATCAAAGCTTTGTTCAGCCAGTTGGTTTTTGTCTAAATGTTCATGGATGAAACCTGATTTGCCTTGCCATTGTTCCGATGCTTTAGAAATAATCGGATGATAGCTGAAGTCTTTAATCCGTTCGGCATAGGCAGTTAAGCGGTTCTGTTCGCATAAATCAGCTTCTGTATTTACACCATAATACAAGCGAACCGGCGGCTGACACGGTTGTTCTGCAATATTATCCAGCATACCTAAAAATGCGGATAACCCTGTACCACCTGCAATAAATACCAAAGGACGTTCCGCTTCACGAAGATAAAAGCTGCCTAAAGGTGCTTCCATCATCAAAGTTTGCCCAATCTGACAACGTTCTCTCAAATAATTGCTCATCACACCATTCGGGAGGAGGCGAATTAAAAACTGAAGCTGATTGCTGGCATTTGGACGATTGGCAAATGAGTAAGAACGCCAGTCCTCTGTCCCTGGAATCTGTAAACGCGCATACTGACCTGGTAAAAAGTCCAGTTGTCTGGTGTGGCTACGGGCATCTAAATATAGAATAGCAGTAGTTTCTGAAACGAGTTCTACCCCCGTCACAACGGTCGCAATTTTTAAAGTCTCACCGGTATTACAAATGGTGGAGTTATGATCAAAATAAAAAGCGGCATTGGATTTGACGCGGGTCTGACACGCCAGCATTTTGCGCTCGGACAGATCACGTTCACTTAATGCATCTTCATCCACATATTCCTGTTCATAAATACCCGTTTCGCATTTCCCCTGACAGGTTCCACAAACGCCTTCACGACAGTCTAAAGGCAGATTAATGCCCTGACGAACTGCTGCATCAAGCAACAATTCGTCTTGCTGGACAGAGATAAAAAAAGTTTTGCCATCAGCAAAATTGAGTGCAACAGAATGATCCATATTGACTCCCCTTAAACGTGATAGAAATCAAGAACGGAATCAATCCTGTCATTCAACAGTACACTGTGCTGACGGCGGATACGGAAACTGTCTTCTGTTGGACGTAATAAATAGGTTGCGCGTCCATAAAAACAGCCCTCCAGTCCCTGACGGTTATACAGTGTTCGCCAGCTGACTCTGGCTTCAACCAAACCATCATCCAGTGTTTTTACCTGCACATTATGAATATTGTGTTGTGTACGTGGCAAGGGCGTTGCTGAAGCTGCTTTACCGGTACGGATACGGAATACACGGTCTTCAAGACCAGAACGGTCCTCATAATAAACGTAAGATAAGCCCTGATCTGGATCCTGAACATAGTTGTGATCATCAATCCATTGTGGGATGTGGTATACACTGTCCTCATCGTATAGGTTGATGTAAGCATCCCAATCGTAGTTATCGCATAGTTCGGCTTTTTTATAGAGGAACTGTGAAACTGCAAAATGAAGTTCGAGAGACATAATTACACCTCATCCGTAACAGATTGATTGTTAAAAGTAACATCATGCATTTTGAGCATTTTCTTATTCAACCCATCTAAAATAAGGCGTTGCCATTGTCCATGCTGATTGACATACAGTCCTTCATGAGTAAATTCACGACCTGTAATGACAGGCTGAATGCCCAGATCCTGCGAGTTTTGTGTTGGACCATATGTCCATTGATGATAGCCACGGGAGATATCACTCCAGCGCTCCAGACGTCCCTGAAAGCCTTTTTGCTGCTCACGGAATTCAACCAGATCGTCAGGTGTGCCTAAACCAGACACATTGAAAAAGTCTTCAAACTGACGAATACGGTTACGACGTGCTTCTCTGGACTCACCTTTAACACCAATACACTGACTGATGACCTCAGTTTTATTCCATGCGACTGGGCGAATAATCCGTAGTTGCGAGCTGATCTGATCCATAAAGAACAGGCTTGGGTATAAATTTAAGTTGCGTAAGCGGTGCATTGCCCATTCAGCACGTTTCTCACCAAACCTTTCCACAAGGTAAGGCATAACCACATCATAGCCTGGACGCACTGTTGGGTTTGGCATATCACTGAACAATACGCTATGACCATTTTTAAAGCTGAACCAGCCATCATCGGTTTCAGCATCGCCTGCACCGAGCTTACTGTAATCCAGTGTATCAAGTTCATCGCCTTTGGCAGCATTCACTTGCTGACGGTGCTGTACAGTAGATACATAGTTATAATGCACTGTGCTGACGTGGTAGCCATCCAGACCATTTTCATTTTGCAGTTTCCAGTTACCTGCAAAGGTGTACGCAGATTTACCTTGTAGAACTTCAAGTTCACCTGTCGGAGACTGATCGACCATCAGATCCAGAAATACTTTGGCATCACCTAAAAAGTCTTCAAGTAAATCTGTCGCCTGAGTATCCAGGCTGACGAATACAAATCCACGATAGCTACTGATACGAGCTTGTTTTAAGCCACGGCTTGATTTGTCAAAATCTTCACAGTATTCACCAGGGGCTTTAACTTTGACTAAACGACCATCAGATTTATAGCACCATGCATGGAATGGGCAGGTAAATACCGACTGATTGCCTTTGGCAACACGTGTCAGTGTTGCACCACGATGTTCACAGGCATTGACCATTGCATGTAATTCACCTTTAGCATCACGGCTCACAATGATAGGTTGACGACCGATCTGTACGGTGACGAAGTCATGATGATCTGGAATTTCACTTTCATGACAGGCATAAATCCAGACTTTTTCAAAAATGAGTTCCATTTCGAGTTCGAATAATTCTGGCTCAGTAAACATATCGCGAGCAATTCGATAGACTCCATCATTTGGGCGAAAATCGAGACAACCCTGTACAAAATTTTGCCATTCGGCGAGGTTACGTGCAGTCATGGGATCTTCCTCTATCCAATCAGTGCTTTTGTCTGATTGAACCGCGAATCTGAGAAGGGCTCTATCCAGATTTTCTGTGTCTTTATCCACTTTATGCAGTTTGTTACAACCAGGCTGTAAAACAAGTGACTTATATTTTTTGAGTTTTTTGATTTAATTTTAAAAAATTCAATTATGTACAGTTTTACAGGGTTAAGCGTAATCCTGAATAAGTGCTGTTACAGATAGAACAGACATGATCAGGCTCTGGCTTGTATAAAGTCGGTCTGATCAAAAATGCCGACTCAGGAAGTAATATCATGTTGCTTAAGTATTGAGTTGGATATGAAAAATCACTCTGGTCAAATATATTTGCCCATACAGGCTCAAAACAGGCAGTTTTTTCTGTTCTTTGTAGAGGGTAATTATGTATTATATATTTGTTTATTATAAAAATTATAGAGAGTGGTTTTTATTGCCAGCAGCGTGCTGAGCAACTGGGGCTGTAGGAATACTTCCTTCGAAAGAAGCACAAGTCAGTAAAACGGATAAAAAGTGGCACAACAGAGATATCCATAAGTGGGTCTCTCTTTTTGAAGATAAAAATTTTTAAATACTTTGGGGAAAATCAAATGTCATTAGGTGCTGTTTACTTATGGGAACCTGAAATTTTTACGGGAAATATGCCTGATATCAACCATTCAGAACATGTAGCTTATGAGTTGTATCAGAAATCTCGAGGCACTAAGAGTAATGGAAATGCATTACAGGCATGGATTGATTATATTGCTGCAACAGTAACAGCACCGCAATACAGTGAATTTTTTTCTGAAAAAATACAAAAGTGGGCTATCGGTTTACAACAAAGTGTAAAAGACTAAGCTTATGCAATATTGGAAATAGAGAACTTTGATATTCTTGCACAGGGAGATACGCTTTACCGTGTATTTTATGAAGCAGTGCAGGCATCGGGCGTTGGTTTCTATGAGCCTTATTTTTCAGTCTGGGGAATTGGTAATTCACAAATACCTGTAGGTGCAGTTGAAGGTGTGCTTACTTCATTTTTCAAACCTTTAACAACAGATTCACAAATTTTTAATCTGGAAAATATTGAACCGCCCCGTAATATAAAAAAAGCTGAAGAATTAGTGCGGTTATGGGCAACACAGCACCCATATGCTAAAAATTTAAAATTACATATTTATAATACTGGGCATGATTTTATTAATTTGCATGGGAATATTGAGAATCCTGAATTGGCACCGGATAAAGGGTATCGTATGTGCCTTTTTGTTGATGAAGTTACCGGTATTTTTTATCAATTACAAATGCTATTAACAAGTATGTCAACAAACCCAATGGTTTCATTTGCAATGGACTTGACTAATCATTTTATACCACAAGATAAACAAAATTTATTAAAATATAAATTAATTTTTAGATTTAACCCACAGGGTATTCGTACACATTTTTTAAATAAATCTGGAAAAAATACACTTAAATATTTATTGACTGATAGTTGGGATGGGAAGAGCTATATCCGGAAATTTTTTAGTGAATTTAATGGTTATGTCAGTTTTATTTTCTCACACCTGGGAAATGGAAATTTAAAAACATTACAGGCATGGGCATATGGAGATATGCCTGACGATACTATTATTCAATTAAGTTATCAAGATAAGATGATGATTTATGCATTAAGTCTGGATCAGGACAGTTTATCTGAATGTTATGAAACATATAAGGATGAGTGCAGTAAAAAGGAATATGAAAAACAGGAATATTATGACAAAGCATTATCTGACTTAGAATATAATTATTCATTATATCAAGGCATGATAGCATTAATAAGAGAAGCGGGGACTGCGTTACCACCCTATCAAAAAGTGAATAAATAGTTTTAAGCGTAAGATGTACTTTATAAGTACATCTTACAGCGGACTTTACAGATCATTTATGTGTATTTAATGAATTTTGATTCACCTGAACTCAGGTATAGGGTTTTATGATGCAATTTTATAGCGGTTGCGTCCCTGACTTTTTGCTTCATATAAAGTCTGGTCTGCTTTGTTGATAAACTCAGTCAGTTGATCGTTCATCTGAGGAACGATGGTGACTATTCCCAGACTGATTGTGACCTGACTGGAAATACTGCTGGAAGGGTGAGGAATCTCAAGATCTCCAATACGCTGTATCAGCAGATCAGCTATCCGTTTAGCTTCAAATGTTGAGGTCATAGGGAATACCAGCATAAATTCTTCACCGCCATATCGTGCTGCACATTCTTTACTGCGTGAAGCAACGGAACTCAGAACAGTGGCAATCTGCTGCAGGCATCGGTCGCCTGCGACATGTCCCAGTGAATCGTTATAATTTTTAAAATAATCAATATCAATCATCATGACGGTCACTGGTTTTTTAAAACGGACCGCCCATCGCCATTCCTTATCCAGCACGGTGTTCAGATAACGTCGGTTTGCCAGACCCGTTAATGGATCCTGATGTGACAGCAGTTCAAGCAACTCAGCCTGTTGAGTCATTTCCTGCTGGTTCAGGGCAATAATACAGTTTTGCAGATAATTTTCACGGTGCTGACGGTCTATGGCATATGCAAGCGACATACCCAGAATACTGCTGAAGGTATAAGTACGGTTCAGTGCAGTCCAGTCGATATCAAAATGCAGCCATAAAGTAACAACAATGGCAATCAGACCACCGACCCATCCAGCAATAAATGCCGTATAAAAACGCATGCCGACAAAGCCGTAAATAATCACAACGGCATACATCATGGCAGCATGGAGCAGGGCATCGTTACTTTCTTTACCAATAATAGGAATGATAATAAATGAAATGGCAACCGCACCCATAGAGCCTAGGCAGGTGTACAGGTCAAAGTAAGGGTTGAATGCTTTAAAAAATGATAGAACCCATGCACCGAGAATGATGACGCCAACCCATCCGTAGTATGAAAACCATTGTCTGGTGATTTCTCCATCAGGTAAAACCTGAAAAATACCGTAACTGAGAAAAGCGTAAAGAAAGAAAATGATCGGTCCACGGAAACGGAACTCGAATGCTGCTTCATTTTTATACTGTTGTCTGTAGGTAGGCTCAAGCGCAGGCGAAAAGTGGACGTAATTTAATCCCTTTGCTATCAGTGCATCTAACTGCGTCCTGTCTAAAAGCTTTGAACCTTCCAGTTTCATATTGGCTCACATTTTTATCATATTCAAAAATTACTTATAGTTCTGATAATCTGTCAGTTGGTATTTTAAAGAGAGGTGGTCCCACTTGTTTGAACAACTAAAAGCGTATTTATAAGTGATATTCCGCTCTAGTTAAGCCACCTTGTTTTGTTGGGGTAGCTGATCATAGTAAAACTCATTTGGTGTCATTTTGTCTAGACTCGAATGAGGTCGTTTCAAATTATAAAACTCAAAATATGCACTTAATTGCTTTTTCGCATCTGTGACACTGCTATAAGCTTTGAGATACACCTCTTCATATTTAACGCTCCGCCATAATCGTTCAACCATCACATTATCTACCCATCGACCTTTACCATCCATACTGATTTGAATGCCATTTGATTTCAATACATCAATAAATGCATCACTGGTAAACTGGCTGCCTTGGTCTGTATTAAATATTTCAGGTCGACCATATTTTTCAATCGCTTCATTTAAAGCCGAAATACAAAAATCCACCTCCATACTAATCGATACCCTATGCGCAAGTACCTTGCGGCTATGCCAATCAATCACAGCACATAAATAAACAAAGCCTTTTGCCATAGGGATATACGTTATATCCGTAGACCACACTTGATTACTGCGCTGAATAGCCAACCCTTTGAGCAGATATGGATATTTACGGTGAGCTTGATTAGCCTGGCTTAAATTTGGTTTGCAATATAACGCCTGAATACCCATTTTCTTCATTAAAGTACGTGTATGACGTCGTCCTATATGATGTCCTTGACGATTCAACAAATCACGCATCATACGACTGCCTGCAAAAGGATATTGCATATGTAATTCATCAATACATCGCATCAGCTTCAGATCTGATGCACTCACAGGTTTTGGGCGATAGTAATAACAACCACGGGAGACTTTCAGCAGCTTAGCTTGCTTAGATACTGAAATCTGAAGTGAGTCGTCGATTAACTTTTGTGGTTGAAGCGGCCCAGTTTCTTCAACACACCTTCTAAAAAATCAATTTCTAATGCCTGCTCACCGATTTTTGCATGTAGTTTTTTTAGATCGATGGGTGGTTCTGTTGGAGCTTTTGATTGATCGAAAGCTTGCGAGGAAGCTGAGATCAATTGATTTTTCCAGTCAATAATTTGGTTTTGATGAACATCAAACTCAGCACTCAATTCAGCAAGTGTTTTTTCTGCTTTAATCGCAGCAAGTGCTACCTTAGCTTTAAAATCATTTGAATGATTTCTTCTTGGTCTACGTGCCATAAAATACTCCATATATTGATGTTTATAACATCATTTGAGGAGCAGAATATCACTTATAGGAGTTGTTCAAATTTACGGATCCATCTCTAAAGTGTTTATTAGACAGATATCTTTGCATACTATTACATATAAATTTAAGGATAAACAAGTCACTATACGAAAAAAACTGACAATAAAAAAACTGTGAAAAGCTGACAGTTTTTTTCGTCAGACATAGATGACTGGATATAGTTGAATCAGAAATCATCCTGTATAGTGGTTTGTTGTAATACTTGATAAAACTAAAATAAAAACTTAAAGGGACTGACTTATATGACTACTGCATTGCGTCATTATGGGACTGAACTGGACATAACACCTCATACAGAATGGTCGCAGAAATTCTGGGATGATCTTGTACCATTCAAAAACAGAATCAGTGAGCATCCCTTTTTCAGGGATATGGCATCGGGTGAACTGAAACTTGAATGTTTCCGATATGCGCTTCTGAACTTTTATCCGCTCGTTGCTCATTTTCCTTCCTACATGGCACTGGCTTTATCCAGAGCTACTGATTTTGCATCGCCAGGGGTGACCGAAACCCGTGACTGGCTGATTCAGAACATTAAAGTTGAAGAAAGGCATCTGACCTGGTACAGAGACTGGGCGGGTGGTTTTGGACTTTCTATAGAACAGCTGGATGCTGTTCAACCTCCAGCGGCAATGAATGCAGTGAATCATTTTCTGTGGCATACAGGGTTAAAAGCGACATTGCCAGAATGCCTGGCTGCGACCAATTTAGCCATAGAATGGGCAACCGGTGACTGGAGCAAGCAGGTCTATGCTGGGGTAAAAAGTTATATGTCGCATCCTGAGGTGAATATTAATAAGCGTTCACTGGCATGGTTAAGAGCGCATGCACATTATGATGATTTACATCCTTATGAAGCGATGGAACTGATTAAACGAATGTGTAATCACAGCCCTGAACTGCAGACGAAAGCATTTCATGCTGCACGTGAGGGGCTTGCCTATTATGAACTCGCACTGGATGACTGTTATAAATTACAGGCTCAACAGGGATAAATATTCAATAAAAAACCGAAGTCAGACTTCGGTTTTTTACTGGTGCTGTGAATACTGTCTTCAACTTTTACTCTTTGTACAGACCTTGCTGAACCAGGTGCAGTTTTAAAATACGGCGCAGTTCAAGCACAGCTTCGGGTGTTTCCTGAATGGAGTGCCCACCTTTAATGATTTTTTCAGAAACCGCCTGATCCAGATGCGCACTTTTATAGGGAACAATGCCGTCGGTCATAATATCAGGATCAGTACTGTTGGTAATGTTACCCATAATGGAGTGATAGGTCATACCTTTATACGGCATGATATCAGCTGTGAGTTCCATAAATTTGGATGCATGACTTAAGTCACTTGGTCCATTCTGAATCAGACCATGATCAATCTGTTGTACCAGTTCTTTTAAATCAAGGTTCTGATTCTGTAAGGTATCTCCAATTGCAGAGAGAAATGCACCAGGCAGACGGATGATTTTTCGGGCAGCTCGGGTAAACCAGCGGTCAGCATATTCAGTACCGCGGTGTGGAGCTGATACAAATATTGCACGGCTGAAGTTTGGAATATCCTTCATAACCATCCGCTGCGTCACAATAGGCAGCTTCCGATAACGGTTCAACTGTCTGTTGTTCATTAAGTTCATTGCTTTATCGGTTACATCAGCATCACTGACCAGCAGTCTTGAAATAATGCCGCCCATACTGTGACCAATCAGTACGGCATCTTTTTTTGCAGATTCAGAATTGTTCAGCTGACCGAATGCTTGTGTCAGGACAGAATAGATCTGAAAACGGCTTTCAATAATTGGCATATTGGTGGAATAGAAAACCTGCCACACCTGATAATGTTCCCGCAGTGCTTTGTCACCCATGATATCGTTGGTCAGTCTGATCCAGGCTTCTGGGCTGCTGGCAAGACCATGAACCAGTACGATCACTTTTTTATCAGGATTATAGGGTTCGAGCATATAGAGGTGGGGCATGGTCAGTCTGTCATCACGGTCTATCAGGCTTAAGTACGCATATTTCCCAAGATTGGTTTCAGCCAGCCATAATCCATAAGGTGTGGAAAAGTTGGCAGCAAGAGGATAGCTTTTTCCTGAAATGCTGATCTGTTCAAATTTATAAGGATCGTATACTTTAATTTCAAATTCAGGGTTATTTAAAATTTCATCCACTGTAGATGCCCGGGCAGGCTCTGCAGTCAGTGTTGTTGCCAGATACTGTGCCTGATGAATATTGGGGTTGAGTCCACCAGGATATCTGTGATTCAAAGGGTCAATAATATACTGAGCTTTTTCATGCTGTTGTGCTGTACTGTGGGGAAGTACGACTACAAATTCTGAGCCAAAACCATCCCGACGGTTAATGGAGCGTAAACCAGAAAAGTTCAGGTTGTAACTCGAAATCATTTGCTCAATTTTTTTGCCCTGTAACTGCGGGTATTTGCTGAAGTCTATTTTATATTTGCTGTTTCCTATGACGATGGTGTCAGCGACTTCAGTCGGTTTATAGCGGGAGGTATAAGTGGAAACCAGTTTGGCAATCGCCAGGTTATAAAAATCCCGAATCTGTACCTGTCTGTTATCAAAAATACGATCCTGAGGAGCACGCTGGGTTTTAAACATATAGGCATAACTGTACCGGATACTTTTATCCAGCATGGTTAAGGATTGATCCAGGCAATCGTTATAGAGCTGCTGCTGTATCTGCTGTTTTTCAGCAGACTGATGTTTCGTGAGTATGCTGATTTTACAGTTTGAAGATTTTTCAAGCAGTAGTGCTTTTGACAGGTATAACTCACTTGCAGTTGAAAGCAGCTGCTCATCCTGAATCTGACGGATTTCTTTTAATGATGAAACACATTCATCCGGTTTTTCAGAACAGCTTTTGGCTTCTCTGCCTGTCATGGAGAGGACATTGAGGCTAGCTTCACTGAGTTTATCCCGAGTCAGGATACTTTCACGTTCATTGCTGATCGTGACATTGATTGCCTGATTTTTAACACTGACCACCTGACATCCTGTCAGTACGGAAACGTAAAGTATGCTTAGGCATATAATTTTATTCATGTTATTTGGCATATATAAATTATATTTCCGGAATTTATCCAATTTTAATCAAGCATACGGTAAAAATAGTAATTTTCAATTCTCGCAGACTAAAAAAGACCGTACTGGACGGTCTTTTTTTTGATTCAGGTTTTATTTTGCTTTAGGTGGGTTCAGTACCTGCCAGACATTCCAGCGACCCTGTTTTTCAATTTCAGTAATCAGACGGTCTGCAACTTCAGCTTCCTGAGGGTATTTGATTTTATAGTTTTTCAGTACCTGAATGGCGTTCTTTTTCTGTTCCATTGCGATGTAGTTGTTGGCAGCCGAAAGGTAAGCTTCCTGTACACCTGCTTTCATTGCTTTGTCCAGGTAAGGAATTGCTTCACGCTGACCACCACCTTCAGATAAACCAAAACCAAACCAGAAGTTTGCTTCAGCATCTTCTTTATTGATTTTCAGAATACGCTGAGCATAGTTCAGAGACTTGGTGGTATAGACAGAACCTAAATCCAGGTTACGTGCCATCACACTGGCTTTAAATGCACGGACTAAGACATCAAATGAAGCATTGTCTTTAGATGCCAGAGTGTCCAGCTGCTGTGTAACTTCTTTGAGTTTTGCTTCAAAACCCTTACGTTCCTGACGTTCAGTAAAACGTGGTGGATAATGACGTGCTTTACCTTCTACAAGCTGAAGAAAATCATCTATTTCTGTAATATCAATTTCATTTTCACCTGCAAGAGCAGCAAATTTCAGTGAGCGTTCTTTGCTGTTCACAGTAGGAATGATCAGACGGTTAACATCCAGCGTCAGTGTTTTTGAAGGGTCATCTGATTTGCTCACCACCATTTTGGTGACAGGCTGAGCTGCCGCTTTCTGAAGGTTGATTTCAAATGGAGGTGGAGCATCGTAATTAAACGGATTTAAAGCATAAAATGGTGGAGTAATATCTGGTTCAGTAAAAACGATTGGATCTTTTTTTGTGTTATTGGGTTTGATCGGTGCAGAGCTACATGCAGACAGTAATGTCGCAGCAACTACAGCAAATGCCAGTGGCTTAAGTGTCATAGTGTGTTCATCCGTTTCATTTTTTTAAAAAAGTTTTAAAACCTGTCCGTCAGTCTAAAAAAAGTCTGACGAACATGCAAGACAGGGCTTGTTACTTATTTGAGGTTTTGTTCAGGCTTTAGACTGCTGACTCTGGGCTTCGCATTCACGGCGGACATCTTCAATGATTTTAAGCTCTTCCTGGCTGAAAGGCTGTTCATTCTGCTGCTGTACTTTAAATGTAGGGTCAAGCAGCGATAAACGCTGGCATAACGTATTCATACGTTTTTCATTATGTTGAATACGATCCAGTAACACTCGCATACCCTCAAGCATTGGATCAGACTGGTCCTGCGTTGCGGCATAAGGCTGGAAGCCAATACTTTCTGCATAATCGCGGAGACGTGTTTCTGCCTCATCCTTCGGTTTATCTTTGGAAATAAAG
This sequence comes from Acinetobacter chinensis, assembly GCF_002165375.2. Classification (NCBI taxonomy): domain Bacteria; kingdom Pseudomonadati; phylum Pseudomonadota; class Gammaproteobacteria; order Moraxellales; family Moraxellaceae; genus Acinetobacter; species Acinetobacter chinensis. The sequence continues at coordinate 2,162,473 of NZ_CP032134.1, read as the reverse complement.
CGCGCTGGATTGCCAACTGCGGTGGTGTCGGCAGGAACGGCTTTGGTAACAACGGCATTGGAACCGACTTTTGCATTTTTACCGACAGTGAACGGCCCCAGGATTTTTGCACCTGCGCCCACAACCACACCATCTTCAAGGGTCGGATGACGTTTGCCGGTGTTCCATGTCGTGCCACCCAGTGTAACGCCGTGATAAAGCGTCACATCATCACCGATTTCAGCGGTTTCCCCAATGACCACACCCATACCATGATCAATAAAAAAACGGCGTCCAATTTTTGCACCAGGATGAATCTCAATACCGGTTGCGAAGCGACTGAAAGATGAAAGCAGACGGGCAGAGCCTTTACATTCTTTTTTCCATAGTTCATGTGCTAACCGATGCATCATTAAGGCATGAATACCTGGATAGGTCGTCAGTACTTCCAGTGTATTTCTTGCCGCAGGATCACGGGCAAATACAGCCTGTATATCTTCCTTGAGCTGTTTAAGCATCTGGCTGATTCTCCTTATCTGCTGATTTTTTAGTGGACTGTTTCCAGGTTCCGTCATTCATAGCCTGAACTCTGCTGAATATGCCTCGAAGTAAATGATATTCCATTTTGTCCAGCTGGATACGACCAAAAAGACGACGTAAGCGTAATGGTAACAGTCTTGGATTTTGTGGGTCCATAAATTCGATGTCAGCGAGCATTTTTTCAATGTGCGGATAAAACTGATCCATCTGTGCATGCGTCACCAATGGTTCATCCCAGTGCATGGATTCCTGTTCAGTCACACGCATGGTTGCCTCAGGATCTTCAATTTTATCAATAAAATTTAAAGCCGCCATTCGCATTTCATAACAAATCACCTGGATCGCCTGAGCGACATTCAGCACACCATAGTCTGAATTGACAGGAATAGTGACATGATAATTTGCCATAGCCAGTTCTTCATTGGTCAGACCGCGGTCTTCGCGACCAAAAATAATCGCAATTTCCTGTTTGTCCTGTACCACCGCCTGGAGGGATTTTTCAGCGGCAGGGCGTGCATCGAGCAGTGGCCATGGAATCGTCCGACTTCGCGCACTGGTGCCAAACACCAGGTGGCAGTCTTTAATGGCTTCTTCAAGGGTTGGTACAATTTCTATCTGTTCAATCAGATCTGCTGCGCCAGCTGCCAGCGCATCAATATCCGGATGCGGATATGTTTTAGGTTCAACCAGCACCAGTTTACTTAAGCCCATGGTTTTCATTGCACGCAGAGCACTACCGATGTTGGCAGGCAGGGTGGTATTGACCATAACGATGCGCACATGGGAGAGATGTGCTGAGACAGCAGCATTGTCAAATTGATGACTCATAATGTATCCACTCATTATTTTAAACAGGTTATCAGGAGTACTGAGAAGCTTCTTCAGTCTGATAAAGATCCATTGCCTCATCCATACTCATATCTGATGGAGGAGGGGGAATATAGGCAGGTCTGCTTTGCTGATGATCCGCAGCTTTTGCTGCTTTGGATTTGACCTGATATTCAACATGCAGGGATTCCTTACCGAAATAATCCCGAAGTTTAATCAGTAAGTCATCGAGTGGTGCTACATTCCATTGAACACCCATATGTAACTGGGCTGATGCATAGGGATAATCCAGCTGTAAAATCACAGGTATATGTGTACACATATCGACATTGCAGAATGGCTGCAAAATAGGCTGAAGTTCCTTGCGCAGTGATCTGGAAACAGTTTCATGATTCAGTTTAATCTGAATGTTGCAGGCACGTTTCTGGCGGATTTCATTCAGGCTGAATGCTTTGGTCAGACGTCCCATAGGACGGTCAAAGCCTTCACGCTCATAAATCTCACCTTCAATCACCACGACTTTTTCATTCTGCAGAATGTCTTTGAAACGCTGGAAGCGCTCGTGATTGGCTGAAACCTCAATACGGGCTGTGCCATCATCCAGGGTGATCATCATCCGGTTCGGGAAGTTTGCAACGTCCACCACCAGTCCTGCAAAGACAGTCGTCACACCACGTCGGGTCGGCGTCAGTTCATTGATACGGCATGGAATGAAAGATTTAAGTTCAGGGCGGTATACATCAATCGGATGTCCTGTCAGGTATAAGCCCAGGGTATCTTTTTCGCCTTTCAGACGGACTTCATCTGACCACGGTTTGACTGGTTTTGCCGGTTTACGCTGAACTTCTTCAACTTCACCAAACAGATCCATGATTCCGGTTTCGCGGTTGGAACGTGCCTGGTCAGCAGCCTGAACAGCTTCTGGGAGCTGCAGCATCAGACTTGAACGTTCAATGCCCAGACAGTCGAGCGCACCTGCACGGATCAGGGCTTCAAGTGTACGTTTGTTGATTTTTTTCAGATCGACCCGATGACAGAAGTCAAACAGATCTTTAAATGGACCATCATGCAGACGTGAGTCAATCACAGACTGCATTGCCTGTTCACCCACACCTTTAATGGCACCCAGTCCATAGATAATGGTCTGAGCATCGCTGGCATGGAACTGGTAGAACGACATATTGACTGAAGGGGGAAGCACTTCCAGTCCATTGATCCGGCAGTCATCAATCAGAAATACAATGTTGTCCGTATTCTGCATTTCTGAAGACATGACCGCAGCCATAAACTCTGAAGGGTAATGCGCTTTTAACCAAGCAGTCTGGTAGGCAACCAGTGCATAAGCTGCCGCATGTGATTTGTTAAAACCATAACCTGCGAATTTTTCCATATAGTCGAAAATATGGTTCGCTGTTTTTGCATCAATATCTTTGAGCGCAGCACCTTCAATAAAGGTTGCACGCTGTTTCTCCATTTCCTCGACTTTCTTTTTACCCATGGCACGACGGAGTAAGTCCGCGCCACCCAGTGTGTAGCCTGCACAGAACTGTGCTGCCTGCATCACCTGTTCCTGATAAACCATAATTCCATAGGTCGGTTCGAGCACACCTTCAAGCAAAGGATGTAGATATTCAAACTCGCCGCCATGCATACGATGAATAAAGTCAGGAATCAGATCCATTGGACCTGGTCGGTATAAAGATACGAATGCAATAATTTCTTCGAACTTACTTGGTTTAGCTTCCTTCAGCATTTTTTTCATGCCGACGGATTCAAACTGGAATACCGCTGTGGTATTTGCTTCAGCAAAAACTAAGTAGGCATCAACATCATCCAGAGGAATATGCGCAATATCCAAAGGCTGATCGGCTTGAATCCGTTTGTTGATGTTCTGTACCGCATCTTCAATCACGGTTAAGTTACGCAGACCCAGGAAGTCGAATTTAACCAGACCTGCTGCTTCAACATCATCTTTATCGAACTGTGCAACACGTGCAGTACCATCGGCTTCACACATGACCGCAGAGTAGTCGGTAATTTTGGTCGGTGCGATCACCACACCACCGGCGTGCTTACCGGTGTTTCGGGTGATTCCTTCAAGTTTGAGTGCCATTTCCCAGATTTCAGAAGCATCATCATTATCTGGATTGGAAGGATTGGTCACAATGTCTTTGAGTTGTGGCTCAGCTTCAATGGATTCCTCTAAGGTTAAGCCTAAAGGCTTGGTCGGAATCATTTTTGAAATACGGTCAGCCAGACCATAAGATTTACCTAGAACACGCGCAACGTCACGAATTGCACCTTTTGCCGCCATGGTTCCGAATGTTGCAATCTGTGAGACTGCATCCCGACCATAGTGACGTGCCACGTAGTCAATGACTTTATCACGACCTGCAATACAGAAATCGACGTCGAAATCGGGCATCGAAACACGTTCAGGGTTTAAGAAACGCTCGAAAAGTAAGTCATAACGTAAGGGATCAAGGTCTGTAATTTTCAGACTGTATGCCACCAGTGAACCTGCACCTGAACCACGACCTGGTCCAACGGGTACACCATTGTTTTTAGACCAGCCAATGAAGTCCATGACGATCAGGAAGTAGCCTGGGAAGCCCATTTTATTAATGATGTTAATTTCATAGGCCAGACGCTCGTCATAAGGCTTACGGATTTCAGCCCAGTCTTCATCACGCTTTTCAGGTGGATACAGAAAATTTAAACGTTCTTCCAGACCTTCTTCGGATATATGCGCAAAGAAGGTGTCAATGGTATGACCTTCAGGAATTGGATAATCAGGTAAATCGTTAAAGCCCAGTCGGAGTGCTACATTACAACGCTTGGCAATATTGACGGTATTTTCTATAGCACTTGGAATATCTGAAAACAGCTCGATCATTTCCTCGGCTGTTTTGAAATACTGCTCTGTACTATAGGTTTTTGGACGACGGCTGTCATTCAGTACATAACCATCAGCAATACAGACACGGGCTTCATGCGCTTCGTAGTCCTCGCGTGTGAGGAAGTGCACATCGTTATGTGCAACCACACCGATATTGTATTTTGCTGCCAGTTTCACCGCTTCCTGAATAAAGTCTTCTTCAAACGGGCGCTCAGTACGGGTTAAAGCCAGATAAACCCGATTGCCAAACTTATGAATCCATTCTTCAAGTAAGGGTTCAGCTTTCTGAGGATTGGCAGAGCACAGCATTTTGCCGACATCGCTGTGCATACCGAGCAGTACAATGATGTCATCTGACTGTTCCAGTATCCAGTCTTTCTGAATGCATGGAATGGAAAGCTGCTGTCCTTCAATATAACCACGGGAAACGATTTCCGTCAGACTGCGCCAGCCTTTATTGGTCATGGCAAGTAGGGTTGCCCGATGTTCAGCATCATTCAGGCGGATGGTACTTCCGAAAATGGGTTTAATCCCTTTGCCCATGCATTTATTATAGAACTTGACTGCAGCATGAAGGTTTGACAGGTCTGTAATCGCCAGAGCCGGCATGGATTGACTGGAGGCAGTTTTAATTAATTCAGGCACACGTACGATTGATTCCGTAATCGAAAACTCTGTATGAATACCAAGATGTACAAACTGCATAAATCAATCCTTGCAAAAACTGCTGAACATTTTAGCACGCAAAAAAGATCTGCATACGTGATTATTTAAGCACTTGGGGAAAGTGGCACAATTCTGAACTTAAAATGCAGAGATAAAGTTCTAAAGTGTTGTGTTTACAGCGGGCTTAGACAGTTGCGGGATAGCTCGACTTCCTTATAGTCAACGGAAAATGACTGTGTAAATAAAAATGCCTCCAGGAACTGAAGGCATTTGAACTGATCATGAAGTTTTGCTTATTTGATTTTAGACAACCAGTCACCCAGACTCTGTACCAACTGAACCAGGATCAGCAGGACTATAACTGTCAGAATGACAACACTGGTATCAAAACGTTGATAACCATAAGAAATAGCAAGATCACCAATACCACCGGCTCCGACAGCACCTGCCATGGCAGTTGCTCCGATCAGGCTGATGGTTGCGGTGGTCAGATTTAAAATCAGAGAGCTGCGTGCTTCCGGAATAATAAATTTAAAAATGATCTGTAACGGGGATGCACCCATTGCCTGAGCAGACTCTACAATTCCTGCATTCACTTCAAGCAGGGAAGTCTCGATCAGACGACCAATATAGGGTCCTACATAAATCGTTAATGGCACAATGGCTGCCCATGTTCCAATAGATGTACCCACCAGGAATTTAGTCAGTGGAATCGCAGCGATCAGGAGAATAATAAATGGCAGTGAACGCAGGGCATTTACAATCGGGTTCAGTAAATGATAGACAGCTCGGTTGGGCATAATGCCTTCAGGGCGGGTCACCAGTAAAATAACAGCCTGAATGAATCCCCAAAGTGTACCGAACAGCATGGCAAAAAACACCATGTGAAAGGTTTCCTGCAGAGCCGTAACAAACTGATCGATTGAAAGCGGGCTGTGCCAGTAAGGAGCTGTGATTTCAGTCAGCCATTGAACAAACAGATCTCTCATGCGCTGACTCCTGGCTGTTCAACTTTGACGCCATTCTGTTCAAAGAACGCAATGGTCTGTTTAATAATTTTAGGATCGCCTAAAAGCTGAATGAACATTTGCCCAATTACAGAACCATTAATTTCAGTCATGTTGGCAAATAAAATATTCAGGCTGATATCAAACTGTTTGATGGCAGCCTGAACAACGGTTTCCTGCGCTGAAGTTCCAAGAAACTGCAGGCTGTAAATACTTTTGTGGTTCTGATTTTCAAGATTATTCAGAATACTGACCGGCAGCTGCTGCTGTAATACAGTCTGAATAAAATTTTTGGTTGTTGGATGCTGTGGCTGACTGAAAATATCCAGGGTAGTTCCTGTTTCAATCACTTTACCTTGCTCCATGACAGCCACATAGTCGCAGACAGATTCAATCACATCCATCTCATGGGTGACCATGACGATGGTGATTCCTTGCTCTTTATTGATTTTTTTCAATAATTCCAGAACAGACTTGGTCGTCTGTGGATCAAGGGCAGAGGTTGCTTCATCACAAAGCAGAATTTTAGGATGATTTGCCAGTGCTCGGGCAATACCGACACGCTGCTTCTGCCCACCAGACAGTTCATCAGGATAAGCATCTTTCTTGTGCTTCAGGTCAATGAACTCAAGCAACTCATCCAGGCGTTTTTCGCGCTCAGCCTTAGCCACACCCAGCAGTTTCAGTGGCATTTCAATATTTGCCGCAACCGTTTTAGTCTGCAACAGGTTGAAATGCTGGAAAATCATACCGATTCCTGCACGCTCCTGACGTAATGAACGTGCATTCAGCGCAGTAAAATCCTGCTGATTAATAATCACCTGACCGGAGTTTGGGCGTTCAAGCAGATTAATCAGGCGGATTAAGGTGCTTTTACCGGCACCACTATAACCAATAATGCCAAAAATACTGCCGGCTGGAATCGTTAGATTAATATTATCCAGTGCGCGCAGGGTCTGACCTTTCAGCTCATAGTGTTTTGAAATGTCTTTAAATTCAATCATATCGTCAAAAACTGTACAAAAATGAAAAAACAGGCAAAGTTACTTTGCCTGTTTTGTTTAAGAAATTATATTACTGTTTTGATTCTGTCAGATAGCTGACAGGTTTATTTACATCCACTTTTGTACCATCAAAATGTTCCTGAATGTATTTTTCAACCGCAGGAGTATGGTAAAGCGTTCCCAGTTTCTCAAGTACAGGATCATTTTTACGTGAATCAGCAACAGCGACAATGTTGACATTCATTTTGGTCGACTGGTCAATCGGCTCATGATAGATAGAGTCACGGATCACGTTCAGACCACCTTCCATTGCAAGCACATTACCCAGAACAATGGCATCCACTTCATCTTTAGCACGGACAGCTGTAGCCATCTGAATCGGTTTGATCACAATATTCTTTTTATTTTCAGTAATATCAGCAGGTGTGCCTTTTACATTATCAAAGTCAGCCTTCAATTTTACCAGACCTGCAGACTGTAATAATAAAAGCGCACGGGATTCGTTTGCACCGTCATTTGGAATCGCAATGGTAGCGCCAGTGGCAAAGTCTTCAACTTTTTTCACTTTGCTTGAATAGATACCCATTGGCTCAAGATATGTCGTTGCGATTGGTGCAACCTTATCTTTGTTGTTGTCATTGTACGCAACCATGTAAGCGTAGGACTGGAATGCATTTGCATCAATTTCCTTATTCGCTACGGCAGTATTCATGGATACATAGTCAGTAAAGTTTTTAACTTTCAGCTCAATACCAGCCTGTTTTGTTTCAGGCAATGTCGCGATGTAGTTCCAGATATCTGTATCTGAACCACTTGATGCCAGGGTAACTGTAGTCAGTTCACCGGCAGATGCAGCTGCCTGTTCAGTTTTTGGGGCTTCCTGCTTACCACATGCTGACAGAGTCAGAACAGAGGCGCTGAGCAAAACGCTGAATAACTTTTTCATGTATAAGTCCTGAAATGCAAATGCCGGAATGTCTGCATTACATTAAATTTAAAATGGTTCCAGAGTCCTGAAATACAGGCAGTATCTGATGCTCTTGGAATGCAGCAGTACAACGGCTTTCAGGTATTTTTGAAAATTTTACTCTAAAGATTTGTTTATCATACCAATAAAATTTAATTATAAATAGTGTTGCACTATGGTGATGTTTTAACGTGAATAATGTTCTAATTTAACACTTTAAAGAAAAGAATATAGAAAACAAAAGCTTTTATTAAACATGGAAGCAAATTTATCCTCTGAATTTACTTATATTGAATATATAAATTTTTTTGAATTTACTATCTGAATTATGAATATAGCTGCTTTGCAGGCATCGGGTTGAATCTAAGAATGTACTTAGAGCTGAAAGATCAACATAGACGATCAGCATGTAGCTGAAATAAAGCCTTGTTCCAGAAGCTGTATGAGTGATCAGACTGTTTTGGATACTCAGTAGGGGAGCAGATGTTTTTGATGCAAAAAAGCCAAAACCTGAAGCTAACTGTATAATGAAAAAAGGGTATGAGAACCGTACTCATGGAAAACGGTAAGGTGCTTATAAATTTCTGATTAAATATAAATATCTGCAGTAATTTTAAATAAAACAACGTCCGGAAAATACCAGTTAGGTAATGAATGAGCCATCCTGTCTTTTTTTCAAAATTTCTTACAGAGCGTTGCATTATCTGATGATGGGCAACGGTTGACTGTTTATGGAAAATCCAGAAATCCTGTTTTGAGTTTAAGCTTTGAGCTGAAGCCTTTATAAACCGTAGCTGATCGATTCTTTTGCTAAATGAAAAAACCCACCTAAGCGGGTTTTTTTAAATACTGAGACGATGAAAAGTTATTCAGCATTTTCAGGTGCAATCACACAGTACACGACCGCCAGCATTCACGGTGTCGCCATTTTCATTGGCTTTAGTACCTGTATGAAATATTTTTGCATCAACAAAATGTATGATGCAGAAAATCACCGCGATGTATTTCGTACAGTACATGACGATGTAATGGATGATCATCAGGAACAAAAGGATGATCAAACTCTCTGACTTTATCCATGCCGAGTCTTTGCATAACACCTTCGGATGGTGTGTTGATGCAGGCAGTTAATGAAATTACACGATCTATACGTAAGTTTCTAAAAGCATGCTTTAACACAGCTTTAGCGCCTTCGGTTGCATAACCTTGATGCCAGTATTGGGGTAGTAAACGCCAGCCAATCTCAGGGGCATCGGCTATTTCAAACTCAGGTGGATGAACGTGTAAGCCGATAAATCCAATAAATTCACCTGTAGCTTTTAGCTCTACTGCAAATAAGCCCCAACCACGTTTTTTAATGTCATTTTGGATACGTTGCAGAAAAGCAGTGGCTTCAGTTGCATCAAGTTTTTTAGGAAAATAGCGCATGACCTCGTCATCTGCACACATTTGGATAAATGGGGCAGTGTCGGAATCTTGCCATTGGCGTAGGATTAGGCGAGGGGTTTGGAGTTGGATGGTCATGATCGTTGGATTGCTTCACTTTCAAGTATATAAAGTTCATTAATGAGTAAAAACTCACGCATTAATGTCTTTAAAGGTTTTGATACCTCATTATGAGCGTGTTCATTTCTGAAAGCTTTATATATGTTGGGAAAAATTCTTCCTGTTGCTTGAGATGCTCTTTTATCTTCATTTTTACAAATCAATGGCCGGTTTTCAGAACAGAAGGCATATTCAAATAATGCTGAGGAATGTTTATCACTATTAATACGATTTTGAACTATATTTTCTAATCTTATAAAAGCATTAAAAATCGAGCGATTAGGATCATCGTTAAATTTAAGAGCAAGATCTAAAATTTGAGAATCAATTAAGTGGTAGGGTAATTCTGTTGGATAGTAACGGTCATTTGTGACTTGGTATTCCGTAGTTTTATAAATTTCATAGATGTATTCGTATATGTTAGTTGGTCGTACAACTTCGGTTTTTAACATTATTTCAATATCAGTATCTGGCAATGAACTATGATTGATTTTCTTCATTAATTTTTCAGAAATATTAATTTCGTCTACTGCTATATTGTGCTTTAAAAGAAGTTGCAGTGATGATGCTAATCCTTTTGGTCCTTCACCAGGGTAGCCTGATCTAAAGCCTGATCTGATAATGTAAGTATTTCTATGAGATTTTATTAAATATGCATGTGCTTGATTGCAGGATAAAAGTAGTGCTTTTTCAATGTGTATTTGAGTTTGGAGAATGATGCCAATAGCGTCCAAACAATCTTGAGTATAGGGTGTCCCTAAATATTGTATTTCTTCAGATGGTTGATTAAATAAATTAAAGAGCATTTTTAGAAAGTATTTGTTTGATATTTAATTGAATATATCAAAAAACCCGCCTAAGCGGGTTTTTAAAATACTGAGACTATGAAAACTTATTCAGCATTTTCACGTGCAATCGCACGGTAACCAATATCTTTACGGTATTGAACGCCATCAAACGTTACTTTTTGGCAAAGTTCCAAGGCTTTAGCTTGAGCTTCCCCAATGGTATTACCAAGTGCAGTCACACAAAGTACACGACCACCAGCAGTTACGATGTCGCCATTTTCATTGGCTTTCGTACCTGCATGGAATACTTTAGCATCAGCCATTTCAGTGTCTAAACCTGAAATCACATCGCCATTGCTAGAAGTTTCAGGATAGCCTTTAGATGCTAGAACGATACCGACAGTTTTACGCTCATCCCAATCAGCTTCCGCAGGTAAATTACCCGCAATGCCTGCTTCAACCAGATCCACCAATGACGATTTTAAGCGCATCATGATCGGTTGAGTTTCAGGATCACCAAAACGACAGTTGAACTCGATCACTTTTGGTTGACCTTGTTCATCAATCATTAAGCCTGCATATAAGAAACCTGTGTAAACGTGACCATCTGCTTTCATACCATCTACAGTTGGACGCATCACTTCACGCATGGTTTTTTCAAATACATCCGCAGTCACAACAGGAGCAGGAGAGTAAGCACCCATACCGCCAGTGTTTGGACCTTGGTCGCCCTCAAAAATACGTTTGTGATCTTGAGAAGTCGCCATTGGCAAGATGTTGTCGCCATCAATCATACAAATGAAAGACGCTTCCTCACCTGCAAGGAATTCTTCGATGACGACACGTGAACCTGCATCACCAAATTTATTGCCAGCGAGCATGTCATCAATCGCATCAAATGCTTCCTGATTGGTCATGGCAACAATTACACCTTTACCTGCAGCAAGACCGTCTGCCTTGATCACGATCGGCGCACCATTTTTTTCTACAAATGCTTTAGCCGCATCTACTTCTGTAAATACGTCATAGAAAGCTGTAGGGATGTTATGGCGTTTCAGGAAGTGTTTCGCAAATGCTTTAGAACCTTCAAGCTGTGCAGCGAACTGAGTTGGACCCCAGATTTTTACATCAGCAGCACGGCATGCATCAACCACACCATTTACAAGCGGTGCTTCAGGACCCACGATCACTAAATCAACCGCATTGTTTTTTGCAAAGTCGATAATCGCATTGTTGTCTAAAATATTTAAGGCAACATTTTCGCATTTATTTTCAGTTGCAGAACCAGCATTGCCCGGTGCTACAAATACTTTTGCGACTTTGTCATCCTGTGCGATTTTCCATGCAAGTGCATGTTCACGACCGCCATTACCCAAAACTAAAATATTCATGATCAAAAATCCTTCCAGAAATAGAATCCCCCTAAATCCCCCTTTGGAAAGGGGGACTCCCTTCGTTCTATTATGATATAGAAAACCCTCCTTTATTAAAGGAGGGCTAGGGAGGATTTATATATTAATTAGTGACGGAAATGACGCATACCCGTGAACACCATTGCAATGCCAGCTTCGTCAGCAGCAGCAATGGTTTCTTCATCACGCATAGAACCACCCGGTTGGATAATGCATTTGATACCTGCTTTCGCAGCATTATCAATACCATCACGGAATGGGAAGAATGCATCTGATGCCATTACAGCACCTTCAACCACTAAGCCAGCATGTTCAGCTTTGATCGCAGCAATACGAGCAGAGTTAACACGGCTCATTTGACCTGCGCCTACACCGATAGTCTGACGACCTTTTGCATAAACGATTGCGTTAGATTTAACATATTTCGCAACTTTCCAAGCAAAGATTAAATCATCAATTTCTGCTTCAGTTGGCGCACGCTTCGTCACAACTTTAAGATCATCTTTAGTGATCATACCCAAGTCCTGGTCCTGAACCAGTAAACCACCGTTTACACGTTTGTAATCAAGTTGTGCTTTACGTGCATCGATTGCAGGAAGTTCACCACATACAAGAACACGGACGTTTTTCTTCGCACCAGTCACTTCAAGAACGCCATCAGCGATGCTTGGAGCAATGATTACTTCAACGAATTGACGGTCTACAATTGCTTGCGCAGTTGCAACATCTAATTCACGGTTAAATGCAATGATGCCACCAAATGCAGATTCAGGATCGGTTGCATAAGCAAGGTCATAAGCAGCTTGGATACCGTCTAAAGAAACCGCAACACCACAAGGGTTTGCATGTTTAACGATCACACAAGCAGGTTTTGCAAATGATTTCACACATTCAAGTGCTGCATCGGTATCTGCAATGTTGTTATAAGACAGTTCTTTACCTTGAAGCTGTTTCGCAGTGGAAACAGAAGCTTCAGTCGCAGTATCTTCTACATAGAACGCAGCTGATTGATGCGGGTTTTCACCGTAACGAAGGTCTTGTACTTTGTTTAATTGGGTATTGAAAGTACGAGCAAACTTATCAGCTTGACCTTCTTCGTTACCTACACGAGCGCCTAAGTAAGATGCGATCATACCGTCATATTGTGCAGTATGTTCAAATGCTTTTACTGCAAGATCAAAACGTGTTGCATGAGATAAAGCGCCGTTTGCTTTTAACTCTTCAACTACAGTTGCATAGTCAGATGCATTTACCACGATACCAACAGACGCATGGTTTTTTGCAGCAGCACGAACCATGGTCGGACCGCCGATGTCGATGTTTTCAATCGCATCAGCCAGTGAACAGTTCGGTTTAGCAACAGTTGCAGCAAATGGATATAAGTTAACAACAACTAAATCAATCGCATCAATGTTGTGTTCAGCCATTACAGCTTCATCCAGGCCACGACGAGCCAGGATACCACCATGAATTTTTGGATGCAGTGTTTTTACACGACCATCCATCATTTCAGGGAAGCCAGTATGCTCTGAAACTTCTACTACAGACACATTGTTGTCTTTAAGCAACTTATATGTACCACCTGTAGATAAAATTTCCACCCCAAGAGCAACAAGGTTCTGGGCAAATTCAACGATCCCGGTTTTATCAGAAACAGAGATTAAAGCGCGTTTAATAGTCATGATCATCGTCAACAGTTTAAGTCTGGATATTTAACAAATAGCTAAAACGTAGGTAAAAAAAAATGCCCACGCAAGCCGTGAGCATTTTATCATTTATTCACTCATTAAACCGTGAGCTTTTAACTTTTTACGTAAAGTTCCGCGGTTCAGTCCGAGAATCTCCGCAGCACGCGTCTGGTTGCCACGAGTATATTCAAGAACTACAGATAGAAGTGGTTTCTCCATTTCTGCCAGCACCATGTCGTATACCTGCGAAGGCTGTTCGCCCTGCAACTGAGCAAAGTAATGACGAACTGCGCGATCTACGTGAATACGAAGAGCGACATCAGATTGTGCAGTAAAAATAGGAGATTTGCTATTCATGCGAATTAATCCGAAAAATCAGATACCACCTGGGTAAAGGTGATATGTAAAAAAAATGGTCTAAAAATTTAATGAACTCCGTTTTAGATCCTAAAACGGGCGCTCTAAAACTTAATCATTAGCTTGCCACAACTCAGCGCTTTGGTCGAAAAATAAGCGTAACAATAGTTAAATATTTGTTACCGACCAATTTCAGAACAAAAAATCCTACTCGTGCGCATCATTGATTAAATAAGGCGCATCAGCATGACTGTTTATTGTGAAAATTAACGGGGAGTTCGCAGCACAAAGCTTTCGTGGCGCGTATGATACCATTGTCTTAGAAAAAGTGAGCAAGAAAACTGCACTTTTTTTACATTTTTTTTACATTTTTAATAGTTTTTTTCAATATCAAGGGTGAATGATTTCCAATGTATAGGAATCGAAGTCTTTACGGTCCTTAGGCAGGCTAAATTCAAACTTAAATGGACTGTGTTTAGGAATACGCTGGATCCCACTCAGACTCTTGACCAGGTACTGATGTGGATGCAGGGTGTAAACACCGATACTTTCACCACGTTCTTTGAGTGTGACCTGCAGGTTTGGTAATAAAAGGCTTTTTTCATGATAGTTAATCAGTTCACCGGTAAACTGAACTTCATTTTTGCTGACCCGCTTCACTTTGACCCGGTTGGTAGAAATCATGCTGTAGGTTTTTTCAAGCGTTCTACAGTTGACCAGCTGGCAGGTACTGTTGAAAATTGCGCTGAGGGCAGGGCTGTTGTTCAGAAAATTAGGGTTGAACCAAAGCACCTGAAAGGTCAGTAAGCCGACCAGTAAAAAGTTGATGGTCGCCCAAACAATATAATAAGCAGGACCATGCTGTTTTTTGACTTCAGCTTCGTGATCTGAAAGGTTCAGCGTTGGAAAGTTACCAATCGGTTCTGTTCCAAAATAATTCAGGTTGTTCAGATAGGTTTTCAGATCAATATTTGAGTGTTCAACTTTGCGGTCGAAAATGGACAGCAGGACATGTTCACTTTCATTGTCCTGTGCATTCTGAAGGCTTTGCAGAATAGCAGTATTGAAGGTGTCCTCAGGCAGCGGTTCATTTTGTGCAGCCGCACTTTCAGCAGATGTACCTGCAACCGTGATCAGGTTGGTCAGTGCATTGAATGTTGCTGAACATTTTGGACAACAAACCATACCCTGAGCAACAGTCAGTTGAGCCACAGAGACTTTATATACTGTAGAACATTCAGGGCACTTGGTTTGTTTATCACTCATAATTTACTGTTTAAAACTAAAAATTAATATTGCTGGCGTTTTCCAGAAATTCTGCACCAGTTTTCATCACGCTTTTCGATCTCTACTATATCAAAAAATTCAGAATAAACACCAGTAACATCAGTAACTTGCTCTTCTATTACACCTGCAAGTGCGAACTCACCCTCAGATTTAATTAAAGTTGAGAATTCTTCTGCAAGTGACATCAGTGGTCCGGCAAGAATATTTGCAACCAGAATATCGGCCTGTTTACCTTTAAACTCTGCATTGAACTCTTCAGGAAGACCTACATATAAGTTTTCAAGTACGCCATTAAGTTCTGCATTCTGTTTTGTTGCCAGTACAGCCTGTGGGTCAATATCTGTGGCATATACTTTTTTAGCACCCAGAAGTAGTGCAGCAACACCTAAAATACCTGAACCACAACCGTAATCAATGACGATTTTATCTTTAACATCAGTTTTGCCTAACCATTGCAGGCATAAGAATGTCGAAGCGTGATTGCCTGTACCAAATGCCAGTCCTGGATCAAGTTTGATATTGACCGCATCTGCTTCAGGTGCTTCCATCCATTCTGGTACGATCCAGTACTTTTCACCAATCTGAATAGGCTCATAAGCATCCATCCAGGTGCGTTCCCATTCCTGGTCTTCAAGAAATTCACTGCGCATCGGTTCTGTAGGGAGCTGAGTACGGATGAATGTCTCCAGTGAGGCTACATCAATCGTTTCATCGTCTTCCTGGGCATAGATACCCGTCACGATGACTTTATTCCAAAGAGGTGTTTCACCTGGAAGTGGTTCAAGCAGATCCTGATTTTCAGCATCATCCAAGGTAACACTGACTGCTCCAAGTGAACTGAGCAGTGTTTCAGTAAAATCAACCTGAGCCTGATCAACTGTAATATGAATTTGTAACCACTTCACGGTAATAACCTAAATCTGATTCTAAAAAGCTATTGTAACCAGCAGTAACCGGAACGGCTACTGCTGGAACGCATCTGAAAGCCTTATTCATGTAAAGAACTGACTTCAGGCAGTCTGCTGTGGCTCTGTTGCTGGCTGGACAGGCGAAAACCTGTTCAGCAGGAAACCAAAAATTGCGGCAAAGAAATACATGAATAATGAATAGACCGCAGCAGGCATTGCCGCGGTGGAGCTTGCCATCACCGTCAGTGCAATAGTCATCGCCAGTGTACTGTTGTGAATACCGATCTCAAATGCACAGGCGCGTGCCTGGGTACTGCTGATACCTGCTAAACGGGGAACAAAATAGCCGATCAGCAGACTGCATAAACAGAAAATCACGGTTGCGAGACCAACCTGGGTCAGGTATTCCATAATCTGATGACGTTCTTTGGCAATCGCTCCAATAATGATTAATACAAGGAAAACCACTGCAAAAATCCGTAATGGTCTGTTCATTTTCTCCGTAAACTTTGGGGCAAAATGACGGATCAGCATCCCGATACAGACAGGAATGATAATGATGCTGAAAACCTGGAGAATTTTACTGAACTGTAAGGTAATCTGTTGACCATCATTCATAAAATGCTGAATGGAAAGATTGACAATCAGAGGGAGGGAAACAGCTGCAATGACTGAATTGATGGCTGTTAAGGTAATATTCAGCGCAATATCTCCTTTAAAGAGATAGCTGAACAGGTTTGCTGTACTGCCCCCGGGTGAAGCGGCGAGCAGCATTAAACCGACTGCCAGTACGGGCGGTAGAGCCAGTATTTTACAGAGCAGAAAAGCAATTCCAACCAGTAGAACCAGCTGGCAGAACAGTGCAAGCAGAACGGCTTTAGGGTGTCTGGTCACCCGTGCAAAATCTTTTGGGGTCAGTTCCAGCCCAAGCCCAATCATAATAATAGCTAAGGCCAAAGGTAATAATATTGTAATGATTCCTGAATCCATCAGTTCAAACTCCTGTCCTTGTTCTATTAAGCAGACTTTATGCTGCAGTCTGTATATTTTTTTCAGTTTTTAAGCTTGTAATTTTAATATAGAACAGAATTCAGAACTTGTCCTCAGAAATTATTTCATTGCTGGTATGACTTGTCAGAATGAACCCAAAAATCGTGGCAAATACATACATCACAATGGAGTAAATAGCCGCAGGAACCGCAATGGTTGTGCTGTTCAGTACGGTCAGGGCAATCGCCATGGCGACTGTCGTGTTGTGAATGCCAATCTCAAATGCACAGGCACGAGCCTGTTTGTCGGGTACACCTGCAAGCTGAGGGACGACATAACCCGTTACCAGTCCACTGAAGCAGAACAGGGCGGTGGCTATCCCAATTTCAGAAAAATATTCAAGTACATTACTTCTTTCCTGATACAGGGCATACAGAAATAAGCCTGCTAAAAAACAGATGGACAGATACCGCATGGGTTTATTCATTTTCTGTGCAAATTCGGGCATGGATGTCCGCAATGCCATACCCACGCACACAGGTACAATAATCAGTAAGAAAATTAAGGTTATTTTTTCAATAGGCATTGCCATTTCCTGGGTTTCCCCTAAGAAATAGGCAATCGAAAGACTGACGATAAAAGGCATGGTAAAGGTGGAAACCAGGGAGTTGATCCCCGTCAGGCTGATATTGAGGGCAACATCGCCTTTAAATATATAGCTGAACATATTGGCTGTTGGACCGCCTGGAGACGCAGCGAGCAGCATCAATCCTACTGACAGCAGTGGTGGTAATGTCAACAGGACACAGATCAGGAACGCAATAATGACCAGTAAAATCTGCTGTGAAAATAATGCCAGAAATATAGCCTTAGGATACTGGTTGACCCTGATGAAATCCCTGGGTGACAGTTCAAGCCCCAACCCCGTCATCATGATGGCCAGCGTAATTGGCAATAAAAAGGTAAATAAACCTGTGCCCATGCGAACCTTTATTATTTTTTCTTTGATTATTGAGAGTTTATAGACGTTTTTGCCATTGGCAATAAACGCAGCAGTCATAAAATGAAATATTTATGACTGCTTTATTGGTTAAGTCACATGAGAAAAGAATTAAGTGAAACTGGTCATTATTTTATGACTTTGGCTGCGGGGGAACAAAACCTAAAGCACATTTACCTTTAATTTCCTGTCCCTCTATATTGATTGATTTTGTGTTGCTGTCGCTCTGACAGACTGAGTTTAATTCAGCTTCATCTCCTTTGATGGCTGCTTTTCTGGAAGATGCAAAAAACTGAGGTTCACATGTGCCATTCCAGATAATTCCTCTGAAGGCAAAGCTGACCTGATCTCCCTGGGTTTTTCCTTTACAGACCTGCTGAAACTTCTGTGCGTCATAAATGGTTTCAACTTTGTCATTTGCCTGGAGCGCAAAGGAACTGAACAGCAAACCACACATCAGAAATGAAACGGGGAAAATTTTATTCATCATGTTAATCCTTTCGTTTGTTCAGATTCACATTATTCAGAATAAAAAAGACTCAGAAAAAAACAATCTGAATCCAGTGCTGTTTCAGTAAACAACAGCATGCTTTCAGTAACATAAAAAGGCATGAAACGGATTTGTCCGGTCAGTACAAGATAATTGAGTGACAGGGTCAACTTATTCGATGGTTTTTGCTATAATGATCTGTCATTCTTTTTTTATCTCTCTATACCACTATGCATTATCCTAAAGTTTACGATGTCATTGTTATCGGCGGCGGTCACGCTGGTACGGAAGCGGCACTTGCTGCGGCGCGTATGGGGCGACAGACGTTGCTTCTGACGCATAACATTGAGACTTTGGGGCAGATGAGCTGTAACCCGGCCATTGGTGGTATTGGTAAATCGCACCTGGTACGTGAAATTGATGCCCTGGGCGGTGCAATGGCACTTGCTGCCGACAAAGGCGGTATTCAGTTCCGTATTCTGAACTCGCGTAAAGGCGCGGCAGTACGTGCAACACGTGCGCAAGCTGACCGTATCCGCTATAAAGCGGCTATTCGGGATACTCTGGAAAATCAGGCAAACCTGGATATTTTTCAGCAGGCAGCAGATGATCTGATCGTTGAAGGCGATACCGTCAAAGGTGTTGTCACACAGATGGGTATCCGTTTTGATGCGAAAACAGTTGTTCTGACAACGGGTACATTCCTCGGTGGTGTAATCCACGTCGGTCTTGAAAAATCCAGTGGTGGGCGTGCCGGTGATCCACCGTCTATTTCATTGGCTGCTCGTTTACGTGAACTAAAACTGCCAGTGGGGCGTTTAAAGACAGGTACACCACCACGTATTGATGCGCGTTCAGTTGATTTCTCCGTGATGACACCGCAACCAGGTGATTTCCCATCGCCAACCATGTCATTTATGGGCGATGCTTCAATGCATCCTGAGCAGGTGAACTGCTACATTACGCATACCAATGAGCGTACGCATGAGATTATCCGCGGTGGTCTGGATCGTTCCCCAATGTATACCGGTGTGATTGAAGGGGTTGGTCCACGTTATTGTCCATCCATTGAAGACAAGATTCACCGTTTTGCAGACAAAGATTCTCACCAGGTATTCCTTGAGCCAGAAGGTCTGGATACGCATGAACTTTATCCAAACGGTATTTCAACTTCTTTACCTTTTGATGTGCAGTTTGAACTGGTTCGCTCAATCCGTGGTATGGAAAATGCGCACATTCTGCGTCCTGGTTATGCAATTGAGTATGATTATTTCAATCCACAGTCGTTGAAATTCTCTCTGGAAACCAAATCCATCAATAACCTGTATTTCGCGGGTCAGATCAATGGTACAACAGGTTATGAAGAAGCGGGTGCGCAGGGCTTGCTGGCAGGTTTGAACGCAGCACGCCGTGCGTGGGATCAGGAGCAGTGGACACCAAAACGTGATGAAGCGTATATGGGCGTTCTTGTTGATGACCTGATTACACTGGGTACCAAAGAACCATACCGTATGTTTACTTCTCGTGCGGAATACCGTCTGATGCTTCGTGAAGACAATGCTGATCAGCGTTTAACAGCCATTGGTCGTGAAATGGGTCTTGTGGACGATGAACGTTGGGCTTCTTACTGTGAAAAAATGGAAGCAGTAGAAACTGAAAAAGCACGTTTACAACACCTTTGGGCTGCACCAAACAATCCAATGGGTAAAAAGTTCGTTGAAATGACGGGTGATGATCTTTCTAAAGAGTCTTCTGCGATTGATCTGTTGAAACGTCCGAATATCAGTTTTGCTCAGATTGCTGAACTGACAGGTTCTGAAGTATCTGCATTTGTGGGTGAACAGATCGAGATTGCCGTGAAATATGCGGGTTATATTAACCGTCAGCAGGAAGACGTTGCTCAGATGAAACGTCTGGAAGATACACGTATTCCGGCAGATTTTGATTATGATGTGGTTTCAGGTCTATCCCGTGAAATTACTCTGAAACTGAAAGATGTCCGTCCTGAAACTTTAGGTCAGGCAAGCCGTATTCCAGGTGTGACACCTGCGGCAGTTCAGTTGGTGATGATTACCATCCGTAAGAATGCTCAAACGAAAAAATCTGCTTAATTGTTAGATTGAAATAAAAACCCGCTTAGGCGGGTTTTTTATGGTCATTTAAGGGCCAGTCATTCCATTTAAATATAAGTCAGGATAGCCATCACTACTGAATTTAAACTGATTAAGGGTTACGGTCAGATTAATTGGGTTGTATGAAATATTTTGAATATTTGTCTTACTTTCACGATCCCAAAATGCATATCCATATCCTTCTAACAAGATTGAAAAAAACGACACTTCATCTACAATATTATTGACAGCCTTTACATATAAAAAACCCTTAGAAGGTAATGGTGATGTAGTAAATTCCTGTATATTATGATTAGTAAAATGGAATTGTGTAAAGTTAGAGTTCTCAATTGGAATAATTTGATTGTTATCAGAAAGTTGATATGTGAAATCATATCTTCCAGATGCAGGTATATTTACAATACTCGGATCTTGTTGTAATTGTCCTGAGATCGTACCAGATAAAGTTAATACATTTTTTATATCATAAATTTTAGTTTGATTGAATTTTATTTTACTGTTGCCCGTTTTATGATCTACTTCTAATTGAATATTATTGCATGAGTATTTTCCCTCTTCGCTACAGGAAAATAAATATGGAGATTCTGGATCAGAAGAGTACTTCAATAATTCTACTTTGGTTGGCTGGTTTTCTACAGTATCAAAAAATATTTTTAACGAATAATCGTAATCGAGTTTGAAATTGAAAGTTAACAGGTAACTTTTTTTATGGTTATTTTTTTCTAGATCAAATGCTTGGGTGTAGAGATATACGGGTAGTCTATCATTTGTACTTGTCTCTTTCTAAGAGACCTTTGCTGTGAATGTTCATTGGTAAGATTAATAAGAGAATTAACAGTATTTTCTCTTTTAACTTGATTTACTTTATTTTTATTGGGCTCATTTTCATTGCAAGCAGTCATCAATACTGTAGTTAATACTATAAATATTATTGATTTTTTCATCTTTTGAACCTTATTGATAAATTTTTATTTGTATAAATATTGATCTTTTTATATCACAATGGGGTAAGTCTGGGGTTTATTTTTGTATAATAATTGAATTAATATTACCTCTATTTCCTTGTAAAATAAGTCACTATACAAAGCACAATAGAATGAACAGATATGCCATCTCTAAGGCACAATTTATGGTTTGCTGATTGGTGAGGCATTGAGTGAACCCGCGTTCAACCTGCCTGAAAAATTACCTGAATATTCAAAAATTGACATTATTAAACAAAATGGCTTTCATGAAATATATTTCAATATCCATTTTGAATATGATCGGACGATGAGACACAAGCTTTTTAATCCAGTATAGATTTAAATGATTGTATGATCATTAATAGCGTTTATTAGGGTAAGTTTATGAATAATAATTAAAAATATTTAATTTATTGTAAAAATATATCACTCAGATCACTTTAATGTCTTATTTCGCTAAGAAATTACAGTATTTATTTTCAGAAACCCGACCATTGTAGTGGTATTTATTCTCTGGATTTAGGCAGACACTCCATGCCATGGCGTATGACCGTATATACGCTTTATGAATGGAGTTCGATTATGGCAAGTCAACAATCAGGAAAAATGCAAAAATTCCTCACTGTATTTTTGTGTTTCTGGGTGGCATTCTTTGAAGGATTTGACCTTCAGGCACCCGGTATTGCTGCGAAAGGAATTGCAGCGACATTTTCCTTAGACCAGGTACAGATGGGCTATGTATTCAGCCTGGGTGTATTTGGTATGTTATTTGGTGCATTCTTTGGTGGCCGTATTGCAGACTATCTGGGACAGAAAAAAGTCCTGATGCTGTCGATTGCAATTTTCGGTCTGTTTTTCAGCCTGAGTGCAATTGCACCAAATACAGAAATTCTTTATCTCTCACGTTTTTTCACGGGGCTTGGACTTGGGGCTGCGATGCCAACCATGATTTCAGTTGTGGGTGATGAGGCGACAGAGGCAAACCGTGGAAAACTGAACAGTCTGATGTACTGTGGCTTACCGGTTGGCGCAATTTTTGTTGCAGGTCTGGGCATTTTCTTCCCGGATGTTTCATGGCATACACTGTTTCTGATTGGTGGGATCACACCACTTGTTCTGATTCCTTTCATGGCATTTATTCTGAAAGACAAAAGAAAAGAACAGACAGTGACCGAAGGTACAGGCGATGTACCAGGGATGTCTGAGATTCTGTTTTCACAGAAGAAATATCAGCAGACTTTGCCTTTGTGGGTCAGCTTTTTCTTTACCCTGATGGTCAATTATATTCTGATCAGCTGGTTGCCAAATCTGCTGATGGAGCAGGGGCTTGAAAAGAAACAGGCATTTACCATCATGCTGGTTTTCCAGGTCGGTGCTGTGGTTGGTACACTTGCCTTTGGTTACCTGCTTGACCGTCTGAAACTGTGGCAGATGTCCGTTATTATTTATACTGGTTTGTTTATTTCAGTATTTACACTGTTTACAACAACCTCTATTCCGGTACTTATTGTTGCAGGAGTTATGGGTGGAATTTTCTCTACAGGCGGTCAGTCGATTCTGTATGGTATTTCTCCAATCTTCTATTCAGCCGCAGGTAAAGTGACAGGTGTCGGCAGTGCAATTTCGCTGGGTCGCCTGGGTGCGATGACAGGACCATTACTGACAGGAAAGATTCTGGCTTTAGGACTGGGGACAACAGGGATTCTTGTTGCCAGTGCACCGGGTATTTTATTGTCAGCTGTTGCTGTAACGGCACTATCCCGCTATAAAGCGTCGAAAAAAGACTAAAAATTTAATCCTCAGAAGTTTTCAGGACAGCAGATGCTGTCCTTTTTTATATTCTGAATATTGTAATTTTTTAGACTTCTTAGCTGAAAATAAGATTTACTCTGCAAAACTGTTTATTTCACAAGCGGATTGAGTGTATGTACATTAGCTTTATAGCCAACGAGAGGAGTCAGCAATATGACTAAAAAGTCCATCCGATATAACACAGCAGAACTTGCTTGCCGATGTTATTCCATGTGTTCACGAATGCAGTGAGGTTTTGATTCAGACGGAGTGAGATGGATAAGAAGAGCAAAATACATCCACCAGATGAATCATGACCTTCCTTATCAATGTGCTAAAACAAAAATAAGATGAATATGAAAACTGTTAAAGTCCCTGTAAAGGGACTTTTTTTATTCAGTCGTCTGTGCCGTAACTTCATGCACAGCATTATGAACTTCAGCCGGTTCAATCTGGATCAGTTTTTTACCAAAACTGCGCAACCACCAGACCAGCTGTAATGTAAACGGAACCAGTGCTTTTACTTCATACAGACCATTATCCAGGCGGGTAATACTCTGATTCAGGCTCAGCTGACTTTCATCAAAATAAGCAAGATCAGACTCTGCAACCCTAAGTTTCAGTTCAATATTTTCAGTAGCTTTACTGAAATCGACTCGGAATCCTAATGCACCCGAATCAATATAGCTGTCTATGTCAAAATTTACAGGGTGTAATGCACGGGTATTCATGACAGTGGCTGATTTAAATCGGTGCAAAGCAAAGGTCTGAATGTCCGTTTTGTCATGGCGGGTACAGATCAGATAAATAATTGCACCTTTTTGTACCAGTGCCAGTGGGTTAAGAATATAGGTTTTTTCTTCAGGGCTGTTGCGTCCCTGATAAATACATTCCAGTTGTTTATCCTGTAAAAGTCCTTCGTAAATGGACTGCTGGGCATTTTTTTCCACGACTGGCGGTATCAAAGGCTGACTGGCAGGGACAATACGCACACGGTTGATCCACTGGCGGACATTGTTCTGTGTGGACAGATTTCTACGGGCAAGATCAAACCAGGGATTCATTTCATCCAGCAGACTTGGGGGAAGCAGATGTTTCAGGTGTTCTTCCACCATCATAAAAGTAACCGCCTGTGAGCTGGTCATATGAGGCAGGCTCTGAATCGGAGCATCTGCCCGCCAGCGCCATCCCTGTGGGACTTCCTTGTTACTTTCAATGGGAAACCGCTGAGAAATCTGATTGAGATCACGCTGAATGGTACGCAGGCTGATATCAATACCTTCCCGCTGCAGGGTGTCCTGAAGCTCACGTGTACCGGTCCATTTTCCTGAAGAAAGACGGGATAAAATTTGCCATTGTCTATAGAGGCTGTTGGATGTTTCTTTTTCTTGTGCTGACATAATTTAAAAATCAAAAAATGGCTGAATTTATCGTAAAAAACGGGATAGCCACACAATAAGAAAACCTGACCGGAATGGCAAGTTTTTGTGTCCAGTACTGGCTATATTTTGATACATCTTTGAATAAAACTTACATTGAGTCTATGCGACTTTGGTGAATAAATAATCAGAAGGCGATAAGCATTGAGCTGGCACTGTTATTGCTTAATCCATTGTACAACACAACAATGACGAGGTTTGTATGCTAAAAGAAGATCGGGATACAAATTCTGTGCTGGAGAATTATACAAGGAATGTTGCAGAAGAAAGGGTGGTCAATACAGGGAATATTTCATCTACAGAATCGGTAAAGACACATGATTTAATGACTCAGTTCAGATCTCAGTTTTTTAATGAACTGCATGATGACAGTCATATTCCTGCTGAAAGCCGTGCCAGGATTGAGGGATGGCTGAGAGATCAGACCCTGGATGATCTGGCATTACTGAACCGTGCAGCCAGGGATCATTTTCTTTATGAGGGGATTACATTTACTGTTTATGGTGAGCAGGAAGGCACTGAAAGAACGATTCCGTTTGATGTGATTCCGCGCATTATTGCCGGTAAGCAATGGAACATGATTGCACGTGGCTGTGAACAGCGGGTAAAAGCTTTAAATCTGTTTCTGCATGATATTTATCATCAGCAGGAGATTTTAAAAACCGGCATTGTTCCTGAACTTCAGGTCATGACCCATGAGGCTTTTTTGCCCCAGATGTGCGGTCATCAGCTGAAAGGGAAAATTTACAGTCAGATCAGTGGAACAGACATTATCCGTAATAAAGACGGTGAGTTTTATGTGCTGGAGGACAACCTCAGAACACCATCAGGCGTGTCCTATATGCTTGAAAGCAGGAAAATCAGTCAGCAACTGTTACCCGAACTGTGCCAACAGAGTCAGATTCAGGGGATTGAGCAGTATCCACAACTGTTAAAAGAAATTCTTGCTGAAAACTCAGCAGTTGATCGCCCATTGATTGTGGTTCTGACACCGGGGCGTTTTAACAGTGCTTATTATGAACATTCATTTCTTGCAAGGGAAATGGATGTCCCTTTGGTGACATCACGTGATCTTTTTGTTGAAAAAGATAAGGTTTATGTCAAAACAGTCAGGGGTAAACAGCAAGTCCATGTAATTTATAGACGGTTGGATGACGCTTTTCTTGATCCTTTGAGCTTTCGTTCAGATAGCACACTGGGTGTGCCAGGTCTGATGTCTGCTTATCTGCGGAATAATGTCGTGATTGCCAATGCTCCTGGAACAGGCGTTGCAGATGATAAATCCATTTATCCTTATGTTGATAAGATGATTGAGTTTTATCTGGCAGAAAAACCTGTACTGAAAAATGTACCGACATGGCAGTGCCGTGAGCAGGCAGACCTGGAATATGTGCTTGAACATATGGAGCAGCTGGTTGTTAAAGAGGCACAGGGGTCAGGTGGTTATGGCATGCTGATCGGTCCTCAGTCCGCACCACGGCAGATTGCTCAGTTCAGGGATAAAGTCAGAGCAAATCCACATTTATATATTGCTCAGCCTACGCTCGAGTTGTCGGTATGCCCGACACTTGCAGATTATGGAGTTGCTGAACGGCATATTGATCTCAGACCGTTTATTCTGAGTTCTCCTTATCGGACAGAAATTGTCCCTGGTGGTCTGACCAGAGTGGCAATGCAGGCAGGTTCCCTGGTTGTGAACTCCTCGCAGGGCGGTGGTGTAAAAGATACATGGGTCATAGATCCATTGCATTCATAACTGCTGATACAGGAGTGAAAGATGATTTTATTGAACAGTAATGCACAACAGATTTTCTGGTTAGGGCGATATTTAAAACGTATCCAGTATTTATGCAGTCAGTTTCCATTTGAAAACAATGAAGATGCATTGCTTTATGCTCATGCTTTCTGCTTGCCGGCTTTTGATGCATCATCTTTGAATGAACTGGTACTGGATGCTGAACAGCCTTCATCTTTTGGCTGGCAGTTTCAGTATGCAAAAGATAATGTGCAGGATTTAAGGGGTTTGATTTCTGCAAAAGCCTATGCTGAACTAAATCAGAATATTAAAAATGCCTGCGTAAATGCGGCTTATATCTGTGATGTTGTGGATGAGTGCCATGATGTGATGGAAGCAGAGTCTGAAGAAATATTTTTATTTTTTAAACTGGGGCAATGCATTGAGCAGCTGGATCGGCAGCTCAGGCTGAAACAGAAAATTGAGCAGACTGTTGTGGAGCTGAAGCAGATTACAGCACTGATGAAACCAGTGGGTTGGGTTGCTCTGAGTGAAACATTACTTGAGTTTACAAGGCATCAGGATTTGAAGGGATTTTATCAGTTGAGTGATGGTTTACAGCATATTTTTGAGGTGGGCACATGCGACTCATGATCAATCACCAGACACATTTTCAGTACAGTGAAGCTGCCTGCAACAGTATTCAGTATATTAAAATGATGCCTGTAAGCAATGCTCATCAGAAAGTACATCACTGGAATATCAGTGTACCAGGTGACTGGCAGCAGCAGATGGACGTCTTTAACAACCCCTGGTTGACGGCGGTTCAGCGTTACAGTTATTCGCAGATGACCATTATGGCTCAGGGCGTGATTGAGCTGAATCCAGCAACTGGGCAGGGGCCTCAATGCAGCCTTAACCCATTCATATTTCTACAGCCCACCGCCATGACACAGTCGGATGCTGAAATGCGCTGTTTTGCCCACAGATATGTCAGGGAAAATACCGTGGATCAGTTGAAACAACTGGCACAGGCACTTCTACAGTATATGCCGTATAAGGTTCAGGCGACTTCGGTCTGTACGTCTGCAATAGAAGCATTTCAGCGCAGAGAGGGAGTCTGTCAGGATCACAGTCATGTCTTCATCGCTATGTGTAAAGCCTTGGGGATACCTGCAAGATATGTATCGGGCTATCTGTTTGCAGATAACAGTACGCACCTGGCCAGTCATGCCTGGGCAGAGGCTTATTTAAATGACACATGGTATTGTTTTGATATCAGTAATCAGATCTTTAGCCCTCAGGTGCATGTGTATGTGGCAATGGGTCGGGATTACTGGGATGTTGCTCCGATCAGGGGGGTTCGTGAAAAGGGTGGTACAGAGACTATGCAGTCGATTGTACAGGTACTGACCTGCTGACATTTACAGAGAAAACTTATGACGTATTGCTGTGCATTAAGACTCAAACAAGGTTTGGTATTTATCAGTGACACACGAACCAATGCAGGTGTCGATCATATTTCTGTATATCGAAAACTGTATACATTTGGAATACAGGGTGAGCGTTTTATCTGTATCCAGACCTCTGGGAATCTGGCGACGACACAAGCGGTGATAGGGCATTTACAAAATCATTTGACCTTAAAACAAGAGCCAAATTTATATAGTGTTAATACCATGTTTGAAGCTGCAGGCTTGGTCGGTCAAATCCTGCGTAAAGTGATTGCTGATGTCACGGAAGATACGCAGGAGCAAAGCAACTATTTCTGTAGCTTATTGATCGGTGGGCAGATTAAAGGCGAAGATATGCAGCTTTATAATATTTACCCACAAGGCAATTTTATTTCTGCAACCAGTGACACACCGTATTTTCAGATTGGTGAAAGTAAGTATGGTAAGCCAATTTTAGATCGTGCTCTAAGTTATGACATGCCTTTAGATGAAGCTTTACGTTGTAGCTTAATTTCCTTTGATTCTACTCTACGTTCGAATGTCTCTGTGGGCATGCCATTGGATACATTGGTGTATCAAAAGGATTCTTTTGTGATTCCGCAAGGAAAAAGAATCAATGAAGATGAGCCTTATTTTCAGAATATCAGTAAGCAGTGGTCTGAGACTTTGAAAAAGGGGTTACAGGATTTGCCAAAACCGAATGATGATTTTTTTCAGTGAGTTATATGCTGATAGGTTTAAATAAAATACAGGGTTATGTTATTTTAAAATATCTATTTAAAAAAATACTTAGGTTTTAAATTCACAATAAATTCAAGAACGTATCGGGAGCCCCTTCTCTTGCACTATATATGGCTCAGAGAGAAGGTGAGGATGAGGGGTAATGCTGATCAGTTTAGCAAAATTATTAGGAAAATTTCTAGAATCTCCCCTAACCCCTCTTTGAAAAAGAGGGGAACTTCTTGTAACTAAAATGGTTTTTTAGTAATGAAAGCCCCCTCCTTTGGAAAAGGAGGGTTGGGGAGGATTCAAAAAACCTTAACTGACTTGCATTAAGGATGAGGGGGAGCTTTTATAAAAGGTTAGGATGAGAGCTTTAAATAGCCCTCATTTTTTACAACCCTCAAATTTTCTTACGAACAGGACGATTGCTCATACGACACAGCAATTCATAACCAATCGTACCATTGGCTTCAGCAACATCATCGACCAAGCGATCTTTACCCCAAAGCTCAACTTCTGTACCCAAAGGTGCATTTAACCCTGTGACATCAATCGCGATCATATCCATTGCCACACGACCAATCACACGAGTTGGTTTGCCATTGATTGCAACATAGTTCTGTTTTGGAAATGCACGTGGATAACCATCACCATAACCAATCGAAACAATGGCAATGTCCATTTCTGATTCAGTAACAAAGGTTGAGCCATAACCGACAGATTCACCCGCCTGGATGTGATTTAAAGCAATAATTTCCGCAGTAAACGTCATGACAGGTTTGATATCTAGGTCATTGACAGATTTGTCTGCAAATGGCGATGCACCGTAAAGCATGATGCCTGGACGGACAAAGTCAAAGTTAAGTTCTGGCCATTTAAATATCGCAGCTGAGTTACAGCATGACGCCATAATTGGATCACAGGCTTCTTTTACATCTAAAAATTGATTTTTTTGTTGTTCATTGAGCGGATGATTTTCTGCGTCGGCATTGGCGAAATGCATCGCAAGTACACAGCTAAAACCATCTGCTTTGAGTGCGTGAATCACATCAATAATTTCAGGGACTTTAAAACCTAAGCGGTTCATGCCACTGTTGAGTTTGACCCAAACTTTTAAGCCTTTGGCGATATAAGCATCTTTTTGAGTGCGTAACCAGTCCAGTTGTTCTTGCTGATGGACGACGACTTCAATGTTATTTTCAACCACCACAGCTATTTCATCGGCACTGAAAATACCTTCGATTAAGGTAATCGGTTGCTGATAGCCTAATGCACGAATTTCTAAAGCTTCTTCAAGGCAGGCAACACCGAACGCATCCGTTTCGGCTAAGGCGGCTAAACAGTCTTTTACGCCGTGCCCATAGGCATTGGCTTTGACCATGCTGACAATTTTAGCAGTTGGGGCAAGTTGTTTAACACGGTTTAAATTATATTGCAGTGCTTTACTGTCAATATAAACTGTTGCTTGGCGCACCCTGAGTACTCCTTCAGGAAGATTAAAAACATAAACGTGCAGTCAAAGCTGCACGTCATTTTGGAAATATTGCATAGGATTTTCCAATGCGGTCTATTGTATGCCGTTCAATTTGAAATAAACATCAACATTTATGTTTTTGATGATTTTAGTGTTCAGTATCGGAAAATTAAACTTGATGATGAAAAGTTTTGCATTTCATTTGAGTATTTAAGAGCATTAAAATGCTATTCGGCGGAGTCTTACATCAAAAGTTTTAATTTCAGGATTAGCCTTCGGCTCGACCTACTTTTCTTTCGGGAAAAGTAGGCAAAACCATTGTCATTCTCAAAACTCGTCAACTACCTGATATTGATTAATTTCATCGCAAAAACAAGATATAGCAAAAGTAGTCTTGCCTCAAACAGTTGCGAATGACGTTGACGCGTATCAAATATTTTATGAACGTTATTTTGCAATATTACTTCATGATACTTATAGTATGGATTTTCGATATTGATTGGGTGTCATCCCAGTGTGTCGTTTGAAAAAATGATTTAAGGCGCTTTGTTCTGAAAATGCCAATAAACTTGCAATATCAGACAACGAAAGCTGTTCATCCTGCATATAGGTTTTGGCAAGTTCAAGGCGCATCGAATCTAAAATACTTTTAAAATTCAGTTCCTGTTCACGTAACAGATTCAGTAATTTAGATTTGGAAATAGCCATTTCTTTTGCTACAAAATCAAGCGTGGGTACGCCTTGATCAATCCCCAAAGCCAATGCTTTTTGCACTTTATTTAATACCGTATTCTCAGGTGTAATATGCAGATGATGCATGTATTTAAGTTGAGCTTCGGCTTGGCGATGATAAAGTTCGATAAAATAATCATGACTTAAATTAATCGGTTGTTTTAAATTATTTTTTTCAAAAATGATTGCGCCGACTTTGCATTGAAAATGGATGTCGCAGTTAAAGAATGATTCATAAATCGCTACATTTTTAGGCAACGCACCAGGTAATTCAATATATTGTGGTTTTAGCGTTTTATCATCAGGGTTCAGTTGCCACAGCATTTGCATAAAACAACTGATGCCTAACTCATATCCGATGCGGATGGTATTCATCATATCTTCATTATTCACAAATGCTTCTAGCTGAGGCACATTCCACTGAACTTTAAGTGTTTGATCATCTTCAATAATATCAACTGCGAAACCATCCCACATCAGGGCATAATATTTTTTAAACTGTAAAATGGCTTGTTCAAGATCACGACTATGTAAAATTAAATAGCCCAACACGCCTGAATACGAGGGTTGAAAATGTTGCGCGATTTTTAAACCCAAAGCATCGCTCGGATGCAGTTGGGAAATATAGTGCAGAATAAAACCCAATTCAGTGAGTTGAACGCGATGATCAGGTTGCCATGATTGCATGTGGCGAAGTAATTCTGCATTTTGAATATTTTGTTCCGTTAAAAAATCACGGAACATACCTGCAATAGCGCCATTCACTGTTGCTTTTTGATTCATATCATTTGCTAAGTTTTATTTTAAATATAACGAAATCATAGCAAACGACGCTCTGAATTGAATCCTGTTGTTGTAATAAATTTGGAAATAATACCATTCTATTAAAGTTTGATAATATAAATTAAAGGTTTGCACAGACTCGACTTACATTGACAAGTTTAAATTACTTTGCGTAGTCGATGCCTCACTTTTGAAGGATGAGGAATGTATTCCGCAAGGTGACAAAAATCCTTTGTTAGACTGAGGGTAAGTCCCTTTACCCCAGTCTAACGGGCGACATCCATGTCGCCAAGCGCGATAGCACCACTGAATGTGAAATCTTTAAAGCTTTAGCTTTTATATTAAGTTAATTTCAAAGATTGGTATAAATTAAGCAATTTTCTGCAATTTTTCAGTATGGCGCATCTTTTTAGGATGATTCATCGCTTGATGCATCAGTTGATAACCTTGCGCACCAATTTCCTCATGAAATATTTTCAGAACAGCAGGCGTTTGCATCGCTTTGACCAATGCCTTGCCTGATTGAATTGCTACTCGATCTTTCATTGCAGAACGTGGCAGTCCCGCAAGTTTGCAAATTTCTTTTGGCGTTAATGCAACCACGATGGTTTTCAGCACGGGATAAAATTTCAAAATCATTTGCATCATCTGATCATCAGTTTCAACGCCTGATGGATCAAGTAAGGTATTGATAATATCCCGTGTTTGTTGTGTGATCGCCGCCTTGCTATTGGTCAGTTGAATATAAGTACGAAATTCTTCTCGAGTTTGTGGAAGATCAGTCAAATCATTGATTCTTTCCATTGGATAGCCATGTTTACGGGCACTTTCCTTAACGGTTTCAATACTTAAATCAGGATAAACTTCCTGTAAAGAAATCAGATACTGCACACTTTCTTTAAAAAATTGTGCTTCTTCTTCAGCAGGTAACTTTCCAACAAGCTTTTCATAGGCATAATAAACCGAATGCCATGTGATCAAATGCGTACCGACGACCAATAGCGGATCAAGGGCACTGTATTGTTGTCCTGTCAGTGGAATATTGCCTTTGATGTGTGAATGTAGCTTAAACAAACGCTGATTGGCTTTACTCGCAGTTTCTGTATCAGCAAAAATCACAGTCAGGAAATAGGTCATGGTGCGACTTAAACGCCCAATCGGGTCTGATTTATAGGTTGCACGATCCGACAGTGCCGCAGCTGCATCGATACTTGCCAAAACTTCGATATAAAATGATCGTGTCAGCCCGATAAATGCAGCAGGGTGTGACCATACTTTCCAACTGATCGAATCAGGGCCAAATAATCCATGATCTTTGAAATTGTTATTGGCAGTATCTAAATGAAAATGTATTGAAGATTCAGTCATGGCATTCCCTGATGTTGTTATTTTACGGATTGAAAAATATAAATATCAGGATGATGCTAAATAAGAAAACTCTGAAAATATTGATTATAAATTTGCAAATTTGATTTTAAATACAATTTTATTCATTTAAGCATAGTAGACAGTGAAAATGATAAAAGGAGTCATTCATATCTGTTTACAGATTTAATGATTTTAAGGCTATTGTATCCTCTAAAATGATTTTTCAAATAATAGTAAATCATGAGGAATAAAAAATGGGTGCATGGTCACACGAACCATTTGGCAATGATACCGCTTGTGATTGGGCGGCTGAATTAGAAGAAAGCACGGGCTTTGTGGTGATAGAGCAGGCTTTAGATCAGGTCATTGCAGATAAAAATGAAGATTTTATTGATGCGGACGATGGCAGTATTGCCCATGCTGCCGCGGAAGTACTGGCTCAAATCACAGGTCAGGGTACACAGGATCTGGACTTTCTGGATGGTGTGAGTCAGTGGGTCGATCAACTGGATGCACGACCTTCTACTGCGTTGATTCAAAAAGCCATCATCGTTATTGATATTTTGACACAGGAAAATTCTGAACTGGATGAATTGTGGCAAGACTCTGATGACTATGATGCTTGGGCGCAAAATTTAAATGAACTGAAAGAAATTTTGAAAAATGCATCTTAAGTTTGAATATGATCAATAAATTGACGATACGAGTTTTTCATCCTATCGGACTATGTACATTATTTTTTACGCAGTCAGTTTTGGCATGTATGCCACACTCAGCGGAAGATGTCTTTATTGCACGTTTTCAAAGTTCGAAAGAAATGAAAAGTGATAGCGCAAATTTTGAAATTAAGCTCAGTTCAGATCAATTTATTCTCCGTTCATTGCTGGATGGATTTAAATATGCAAAACCGATGCAATGGAACAGTACATTTTCAAGCCAAAATATTGCGAAAGACAGTTTAATTATTGGTTTAGCCTATGCACCTGATGGCGGAAAACCTGAGCAATATCAGATTGCTTCATTTGCAGAACTGAGTTGTGAGAATAATCAGTTGAGTATTTCTAAACCAATAGCACCATTTTTAGCCTGGAATAAACAAACTTCGAATTGTGCTTTTGGGGATCGGAAAGACACAGGAATTCTGGATGGTTTTTTAGAACATGATCAAGCTTATTATCTGGCAAAACTGCAACAGGAATATCCGACCTGTCAGCGGTTAAATAAGGCATTTCCACCACTTGAAATGAATGATAATTCTACACATTCACAAGCAACGGCGAGTTGGAAATTGTGGTGGGGAAGGCTGATAAAATTTATTAAATCATGGTTTTGAGCATATCAGCCTGAACATAAAACGATAAACTAAAGAACACCTAAGAAATAAAAGAGCAAGAAATCCCTTACTCTTCATCTTCATATTGAGCATAGTATTCAGGGGATAAATTACTGAAACGGGTATATTGACCTTCAAAGGCTAAACGCACCGTACCAATTGGACCGTTACGCTGTTTACCAATAATAATTTCTGCTGTACCTGCTTCTTTCGATTCTTTGTTATAAACCTCATCACGGTAAATAAACATAATCAAATCGGCATCCTGCTCGATCGCACCAGATTCACGTAAGTCTGACATAACAGGACGTTTATTTGGACGGTTCTCCAAAGAACGGTTGAGCTGAGACAGTGCAATGACAGGGCACTGCATTTCTTTAGCCAGCGCCTTTAAGCTTCGTGAAATTTCACCAATCTCACCGACACGGTTATCACCCATGCCAGGAACTTTCATGAGCTGTAAGTAATCGACCATGATACAGCCCAACTTACCGCCATGCTGTTTGGCAACACGCCGTGCACGTGCACGTAATTCAGTTGGTGGCAGGGCAGATGAGTCATCAATATAAAGATGCTTTTCCTGTAACTGCAGAATCGTACCCGTCACTTTGGACCATTCATCACCATCGAGTTTACCCGAACGTAAATGACCCTGATGGACTTTACCGTAGGCTGAAATCAAACGCATGGCGATTGAGTCAGCAGGCATTTCCATAGAGAAAACGAGTGCTGGCAGGTTACAGTTGAACAGGACACTTTCCACCAGGTTCATGGCAAATGTGGTTTTACCCATGGAT
This sequence comes from Acinetobacter chinensis, assembly GCF_002165375.2. Taxonomy (NCBI): domain Bacteria; kingdom Pseudomonadati; phylum Pseudomonadota; class Gammaproteobacteria; order Moraxellales; family Moraxellaceae; genus Acinetobacter; species Acinetobacter chinensis. The sequence continues at coordinate 2,127,392 of NZ_CP032134.1, read as the reverse complement.
GGACGGGCTGCAACGATGATCATATCACCGGCTTGCATGCCTGATGTTTTATTGTCCAGTTCGGTGAAACCAGTGGTCAGACCGGTAATGTTGCCATCGAGCTGAGAAAGTTCATTCAACTTATCAAAAACATCAGCCACAACGGTATTGATCGCTTTTGGGCCAGCATCTTTTTTATTGTTGTTGTGCTGTTCCGCAATCTGGAAAATATTGGTTTCTGCCAGGTCTAGAATTTCACTGACAGAACGACCTTTCGTGTCATAGGCATTCTGGAGAATTTCTGTGCTGACCTTAATCATATTTCTTAAGGTTGAAAATTCTTTAATTTTAGAAGCATAGGTTTCAAGGTTATAAAAACTGGATGGAGAATCTGCCATCAGTTGCATCAGGTATTCTTCACCACCTACAGCCTCAAGCTGATTCTGTTTGATCAGCCAGTCATTGACCAGTACGGCATCATAAGGTGAGTTTTCTTTTGCCAGTTTATCTATGGCACGGAAAATATATTTATGACGGGTCGCATAGAAATCATTTTCCTGGAGTATGTCGCTGACCTGCTCATAGGATTCAGCAACCGTCATCAGTGCAGCCAGTACTGCCTGTTCTATAGCCAGATTATGTGGAGGCGTACGAAATTCCTTCAACTGAGCATTATCAGATGGCTTTGCATCATTTTTAAATGTATTTGCTGTAGCTGTGGCAGTAGCCTGAGACATATAAGACCTTGATTTTTAAATAAAACAGAAAAGTAAGTCTGTGGAGACCTATCATAATCCAAAAATGAACTTCTTGCACGGGGTGAAAGTTGAATAAGCTGATTTAAGCAAAACAGGGTAAATTAACAATCTGAAAAGATTAAAAATAAAAACTGGAAATAAAAAAAGAGCATGCGAAAGCATGCTCTTTTTTTTGCAGAAAATTACTCAGATACGATAGTAACGAGAACTTCAGCAGCAACATCATGGTGCAATTGAATTGCGATGTTGAATTCGCCAGTGTGACGAAGTGCACCGTTCGGTAAACGAACTTCAGCACGGTCAACAACAAGACCAGCATTTGTTAATGCTTCAGCGATATCGCGAGTACCGATAGAACCGAACAGTTTACCTTCGTCACCAGCTTTAGCAGTGATTACGATGTTAACTTCGTTCAGTTGGTCAGCACGTGCCTGAGCAGTAGCTAAAACTTCAGCTTCAGCTTTCTCGAGTTCAGCACGGCGAGCTTCAAAAGCTGCAGTGTTAGACTCAGTAGCAGCAACTGCTTTACCTTGAGGGATAAGGAAGTTACGGCCGTAACCAGCTTTAACTGAAACTTTATCGCCTAATTTACCAAGGTTTTTAATGCGTTGTAATAAGATAATATCCACGGCTCAACCTCACTTATGATTGTCAGTGTAAGGAATCAGCGCAAGGAAGCGAGCTTGTTTGATAGCAAGTGCTAACTGACGCTGGTAACGAGCTTTAGTACCTGTAATACGGCTAGGAACAATCTTGCCGTTTTCAGTGATGTACTGTTTTAAAGTGTCGATATCTTTGTAGTCGATGTACGTAACGTTCTCAGCTGTAAAGCGGCAGAACTTGCGACGACGGTAAAAACGTGCCATTGATGTTCTCCTTATGCTTCAACAGAATCTTGAGCTTGTTGTGCTTCTTCACGCTGAGCTTTACGCGCGCGTTTTTCTTCAGCACTCTTAGCCAGTAAAGACTCTTCAGTGATTGCGTGTTCACGACGGATGATAACATTACGAAGAATCGCGTCGTTATAACGGAACAGTTCTTCAAGTTCATCAAGCGTAGTCTGACCACATTCGATGTTCATCAGAATGTAGTGAGCTTTGTGAATTTTGTTGATTGGGTAAGCCAGTTGGCGACGACCCCAGTCTTCAAGACGGTGAATTTGACCTTCAGCATCTTTGATGTGAGAAATGTAGCGTTCTACCATTCCCACAACTTGATCGCTTTGGTCTGGGTGTACCAGAATTACGATTTCGTAGTGACGCATTGTCAGCTCCTTACGGTTTATACAGCCCCATTCAAAAATGAACGAAGCAAGGAGTCACAATCTGAAGTCAGCTGTAAAACAGCCAACAGATTGAGCCGCAAAAATTGCGAGGGCTCATTATAGGCAAATACTGCTCTAAAAACAAATAAATATTTTCGTAGCTTCAGGTCGGAGGTCTGGTTTTCAATTCTTCATTGATAAAATCTTAACCGGTTGTTTATAAGCGTGAACTGAACCTGAAAACTGTCAGATGTGAGAAAAACTGAATCGGGCGCAGCGAGAATACAACCCACAGCTTGGAATAGCCTCTTTTCTCATACTGTTTCTTTATACAGGAAAGAATGAAATCTCGTACCGGCTATGTCAGAAGGTTTCAGGAACATTTCGATCTTTGTATCAAAACTGATTTTCTGATGTGATTCAGGCTGATGATATACAGGATAATTTGAAAGAATTGGGTGCAATTTAAAGGTACTGAAAAAATAAATAATACTGTTTTTCTATTTATTGATTTTGAACGAAGTAAGATTTTTTGAGGTATTTATAATTAAAAATTCAGTTTTTAAGACTTAAAAGCTATCAGTTGAAGATAAATTAAATCACAAATACTTGCAATAATGCGACTTGTGTCACATTATTGGTTCATGAAGAGTAAAAACTCTTTTGAGCACTGCGGTTATTCCCCAATAACCGTCTTAATAATCCTATAATTTTCCCCAAAATTATAGGATTTTTTTTATTCTTTGTATTTTAAATTGTGGTTAATTCATGCATCGCAGTTTAACTATTTATGTTTTATCCTGACTTGATAAATTACCAATACTCACATTTGTGAGAATCATGATACTGACCGGTATAGATTCAATATATTCAATAGGCGGATTGCGAAATTCAGTTGAGTGATTCATTACAGATTGATGACTGATTTAAATTAGCAATAAAAGGAACAGATGTATTGATAAAATAAATGTGACTTACATCGCATAAATGGTTGGATTTTTGTTATATTGCATTTAATTTATTCATAAGCTGTCAACCATGAGCAAGGCCTTAACGATAAGTTTTATTGCTGCTGTTGGTCTGGTCGGGTATATCGCCTATCAACAGTCAGTCATTAAACAGCAAAAAGAAATGAATCAGGTCATCAGTGATGCAAAACAGTCATTGCAGAAGATTGAATCCAATCCTAATCGTAAAATTATTCAGATTGACTCAACTCAGCAAAGTAACGTAACGAATGGAACATTGATGGGTGAGGCTAAAAAACTCTGAGTTTCCTTCTGTCTGTTTGCGGTCAGTCCGATGATTAATTTCTGAAAATAAAAAAAACAGTATGATATAATTTGCCAATCAAATAATAGGTCGGCCTCTGGTCTGGAGATCCTGATTTATTTTATGGACTGAAGCTGCATAAAAGGTTATGCAGCTTTTTTGTTTATATCTGAATATACACGACTGTTTATATGCTCTTGATCACTCAGGATTTTAAACAGGGTTTTATGATGCTGTGGCAAATTTTTTTGCCTTCACATTGCCTATCTATTTGTGAATTACTGGAATGCATTTTGTATTTTTCAGTATTTTCAACAGGAAATTCATTAACAGGGGCTAGGTCATGACGACTCCTAATCCAACATCCACTGGTTTGCTTGAACGTTTATTCAAGCTAAGTGAAAACAAGACCACGTTCAGAACTGAAGTTCTTGCAGGTTTAACAACCTTTCTGACGATGTGCTACATCATCATTGTAAACCCCTTGATTCTTTCTGAAACAGGAATGGATCATGGCGCAGTTTTTGTAGCAACCTGTCTTGCTGCTGCGATCGGATGTTTCGTCATGGGTATTGTGGCAAATTATCCGATTGCACTTGCACCCGGTATGGGGCTGAATGCTTATTTTACCTATTCTGTGTGTATGGGAATGGGCGTGGAATGGCAGGTTGCACTGGCAGCAGTTTTTGTTTCAGGACTGGTATTTATTGCCATCAGTATGTTTAAGATCCGTGAAGCAATTGTCAATGCCATCCCGATGTCACTTAAATTTGCTATTGGCGGTGGGATTGGTCTATTTCTGGCACTGGTTGCGCTGAAAAATGCAGGAATTATTGTAGATAATCCTGCAACACTGGTCGGACTGGGTGATCTGAAAGATCCTAAGGTGATCCTGGCTTTACTTGGATTCTTTATGGTCGTGGTAATGCATCACTACAAAATCCGTGGTGCCATTATTATCAGTATTCTGGCCATTACAGCGGTTTCAACATTGCTTGGAATCAATGAGTTCAAAGGCGTGGTTGGGGAAATTCCTTCAATTGCACCAACTTTTATGCAGATGGATTTCACAGGACTGTTTGAGGCAAGTCTGATCGGTGTGATCTTTGTATTTTTCCTGGTGGATCTGTTTGACTCTACAGGGACACTGGTTGGTGTTTCGCATCGTGCGGGTTTACTGAAAGATGGTAAATTGCCACGTCTGAAAAAGGCATTGTTTGCAGATTCATCTGCAATTGTTGCAGGTGCGGCTTTAGGTACATCTTCAACAACACCTTATATTGAATCTTCTGCAGGTGTTGCAGCAGGTGGTCGTACAGGTTTAACTGCTGTTGTTGTCGGTATTCTGTTTATTGCCTGTCTGTTTCTGGCACCACTTGCTCAGTCTGTACCGGGTTTTGCAACTGCACCCGCACTTTTATTTGTGGGTGTGCTGATGCTGCAAGGGATCACCAATATTGAGTGGGATGATATCACTGAAGCAGTCCCAGCATTTATGACGATTGTATTCATGCCATTTACTTACTCTATTGCAGATGGTATTGCGATGGGCTTTATCAGCTATGCACTGGTTAAACTCTTAACAGGTAAGGCTGCAACTGTGCCATATATGGTCTGGATTATTGCGGTACTCTGGGTGATTAAGTTTGCTGCTTTTGGTGGCTGATTATCTGTATCTGGAAAAGGGTGTAAACTCAGTTTACGCCCTTTTTTATTTTAAAATATTTGAAAACTGAAGTGAAATTTGAGGATAGAAACATGAATAGATCAGAGCTTATCCGTGCCTTGCCTAAGGCTGAACTGCATGTACATATTGAAGGCACGTTTGAGCCGGAACTCATGTTTGCCATTGCTCAACGCAATCAGATCGATATTCCATACAAGTCTGTGGAAGAAGTAAAACAGGCCTATAATTTTCATAATTTACAGTCTTTTCTGGATATTTATTATGCAGGGGCGGCTGTACTCATTCATGAACAGGATTTTTATGATCTGGCCTGGGCATATTTTGAAAAATGTGCAGAAGATAAGGTCGTTCATACTGAAATGTTCTTCGATCCTCAGACACATACTGACCGTGGTGTGACATTTGCAACGGTAATCAATGGTTTGCAGCGTGCCTGTGATGATGCTCTGGCTAAATTAGGTATCAGTTCACATCTGATTATGTGCTTCCTGCGCCATTTGAGTGAAGAGGCTGCTTTTGCAACCTTAGAACAAGCTTTGCCTTATAAAGACCAGATTATTGCTGTGGGGTTGGACTCAAGTGAAGTGGGACATCCACCGTCTAAATTTGAACGTGTATTTACCAAAGCGCGTGAAGAAGGTTTCCTGATTGTGGCGCATGCAGGCGAAGAAGGTCCTGCTGAATATGTGTGGGAAGCTTTGGATTTACTGAAAGTGAACCGTATTGATCATGGTGTGCGTTCTGAAGAAGATCCAGCGTTGATGGAGCGCCTAATTGCTGAAAAAATGCCTTTAACGGTGTGTCCACTCAGTAATTTAAAGTTATGTGTTGTGAATGATATGGCACAACATAATATTCAGCGCTTATTGCAGAAAGGCGTGCATGTGACGGTAAATTCTGATGATCCATCGTATTTTGGCGGTTATATGAATGATAACTTCATTGCGATTGCAGAAGCTTTGGATCTTACACACGATGACTTAAAGAAGCTGGCGAAGAATTCATTTGATGCTTCATTTATTGCTGATACAGAAAAGCAAAAATGGAACAATCAGATTGATGCTCTGGCTTAAATCAATCCAGATTTACCCTGAACAGTTTTAAAAAAGCAGTGTTTTCAGCACTGCTTTTTTTGAGGAAAGATGTGTGAAATTTTTAACAGCTTTGACTTTACTGACAATCGTTCCAATCACCGTGGCGTGTGCAGAAACAGATTCTCACACAATACGCCAGAAAATGTTGAAACCATTGATCGAACAACAATGTCAAAGTGAGTTGAAATCTTCGAAAATATGGAAAGCAGCATCTATATTCTGGAATGATTCTGAGCAGAAGCATGCACAGCAAAAAATCTGTGGCTGTGTTGGTGAAAATGCATTGAAAGATGTGTCAAATAAAGACCTGGTCATGGCTTCAGTGAATGAAGAAACTAAAAATAAAGTCATTCGTCAGGCGGTGGTAAGCAGTTTAAAAGGATGTGCGCAGGAAGTTTTAAAATAGTTTTTGTTCAGGATTAACAATTAGCCGTTTATAAAATATTGGTTTTTGAAATTTAAGCCAATAAAAAGCACATCATTTGATGTGCTTAAAATCATGGTTTAATGGATGGTATCAAACAAAACTTAGTCTTTCTGGCGCATCATGCTTCTTAAAACATTGTCTTTATCAATAAAGTGATGTTTCAATGCCGCACCGATATGACCGATTAACAGTAAACCTGCTGCCCATGCGATATATGCATGTAATGGTTTTACTATTGCTGTTAAATCAGGATTGTCCTGTACCAGTTTTGGTATTTCAAATAAGTATAGAACAGGTACTGGATGCCCAGCACTCCAGCTGAATAAACAACCTGTGATCGGCAATGCAAGCAAGACCAGATATAAAGCTAAATGCCCAAAATGTGCCAGTTTTTTCATGGTTGGAGACATGGTTTCAGGCAGCTCAGGAGCAGGGTGGGTATAACGCCAGAAAATTCGGATCACAACCAGGAAAATTAAAACTGATGCGATATTTTTATGTAATGTAATGACATTACCTTTAAAACTGCCATCGGATTCATAACTTAAAAAGTTACCGCTATAAAAACCAATCACATAGGCAACAATGAAAATAATTGCCATTAACCAGTGAAGCCATTGTGCTGTTCTTGTGTAGTACTTGGATGTATTGTTCATAATAAATGAAATGATAGCAGAATTGGGTTCATATTAAGGGTTAGACTGGCAGCTTAAAATGGTGTGAATAGAACAATATGTTGAATATTTGCAACGCTGAGAAATGTTGTTTTTTGTTCATATAGCTGATATTGGTCAATTTCATATTTCTAAATTTTACTTCTTTGGGCAGAATACGCCTACATGTTTATAAAAAGGAAGAAACAGTGAATAAATTAGCTCTATTACTTGTACCAGCTGCAATGTTCTTGACTGCGTGTGCATCAACAGGTACTACTGGTACAGATGCAGCAGCTACTCCGACTCAGCAGCTGGGAACAGTTGCTTTGAAAATTGCGATTAATGCCAAGTGTACAACTGAGCTGAACAATTTACCTGCATGGAAAACGGCAACAAAGTTGATGACAGAGACTCAGAAAACTGATGTACAGTCGGAAATCTGTGGCTGTGTCAGCGATAAAGCACCTCAAAGTGTGACTGCTGTAGATCTGGCAACTGCGGCACTTGATCCTCAGGCTCGTGCGACTATTGTCAGTCATGCCGTGACTAAAACGATCAATGCATGTGTTGCTGAAGCTGTTCAGTAATTCTGTATTATAAAAATTTTAGACAGACTGACAGTTTCAGTCTGTTTTTTTTGGGAAATGAAATGAAAATTGGTGGTGTCGATGAGGCAGGGCGTGGTCCATTGGTCGGTTCAGTTGTTGCAGCTGCAGTGATACTTGATCCGAATAATCCAATTGAAGGATTAAACGATTCAAAGAAGCTGACCGAAAAAAAACGTGAAAAGTTATTTATTGAAATTCAGGAAAAAGCACTGGCCTGGGCAATTGCAGAAGCAACCCATACAGAAATTGATGAAATCAATATTTTACAGGCATCTCTGCTTGCGATGCGTCGTGCGGTTGAGGCACTGAAAATTCAGCCTGATCATGTACTTGTCGATGGAAATAAAGTCCCACAGGGCTTACAGATGAGCTGTGATGCTGTGGTTGGTGGTGATGCAATTCATGCAGAAATTTCAGCAGCAAGTATTCTTGCAAAAGTGACCCGTGACCGTGAAATGGTTGCGCTGGATCAGAAATACCCACAGTTTGGGTTTGCAAAGCACAAAGGTTATCCGACTAAAGTACACTTTGAAGCTATAGCAGAGCATGGTGTTATTGATGAACACCGACGCAGTTATGCGCCTGTGAAAAAAATTCTGGGATTGATCTGATTGCGGAAAAATTTAAAGCGGCCTTAGGGCCGCTTTAATATGAAGAACAGTTAATGTTTAACGATTAAAGTTATTCTGTGAGAAATTATCATCTTCAAAGGAAGGCTGATAATCCTGATCGAGGTGTTGTAAATGTTCGTGCATAGCGCGTTCATGTTGAATTCGTTGGTAGATTTCTTCACGATGAACTGATACTTCTTTAGGAGCATTGACACCAATACGAACCTGATTACCTTTGACACCAAGCACAGTAACACTGACTTGATCCCCTATCATTAATGTTTCTCCGACACGTCGGGTCAGAATCAGCATGTTTATCTCCTTGCAAAATGCTAAACGTGCAGTTGATCTAAATTAAAAAACACACACAACCTTTGGCATCAAAGAAATTCTAGCATAAAGTGTGATAAATATCACATAAATATCGATGCTATAAATTTCAAAAAACCTCAGAAGCTAATATAGCAGAGCCACTATAGAAAAAACTATAGTGGCTCTGTATTTTTGTAGTCTTTTGCAAAAATTGTCTGACAATGATAATTTTTGTCTATTTGCAACAAAAATTATGCACGAACGCTTGATTCACCATGTTCACGGTCTAAACCGAAAGCAGTGTGAAGTGTACGAACTGCAAGTTCTAAGTAGTTTTCTTCAATAATCACTGAGATTTTGATTTCAGAAGTTGAAATCATCAGGATATTGATGCCTTCATCAGCAAGAGCAGTAAACATTTTACTTGCAACGCCTGCATGTGAACGCATACCTACACCCACGATTGATACTTTAACGATATCGTCACGTGTAGCAACTTCACGAGCGCCGATCGCTGTTGCAGTTGTTTCTAAAATAGTTTTCGCTTTTTTCAGCTCGCTACGGTTAACCGTAAACGTGAAGTCAGTTGTACCATCTTCTTCAACGTTCTGGATAATCATATCCACTTCAACATTTGCAGCACCAATCGGTGACAAAATTTTAGAGGCAATACCTGGTTCATCAGGAACACCTAAAATAGTTAATTTTGCTTCGTCACGGTTAAATGCGATACCTGAAATAATAGGATTTTCCATGTTGTCTTCCGCTTCAGTGGTGATTAGTGTTCCGACGTTTTTCTTAAATTCTTCGTCGAATGCGCCATCATCGTCATTATCAAAACTTGATAATACGCGTAAAGGCACCTGGTATTTTCCTGCAAATTCTACAGAACGAATCTGAAGGACTTTTGAACCAAGCGATGCCATTTCAAGCATTTCTTCAAATGAAATGCGATCAACTTTTTTAGCTTTTGGTGCAACACGAGGGTCAGTGGTATAAACACCGTCCACATCGGTATAAATCTGACATTCATCCGCTTTCAGTGCAGCAGCAAGGGCAACGCCTGAAGTATCTGAACCACCACGACCTAAAGTTGTGGTGTTTCCTTCAGCATCAAAGCCCTGGAAACCAGCAACAACAATCACACGACCTGCATCTAAGTGCCCAGTCATTACATCTGTGTCGATTGATTCAATACGCGCTTTGGTGTATGAATTGTCAGTTTTAATCCCAACCTGGCGACCTGTAAGTGACTTCGCTGCAACACCAATTGAATTGAGTGCCATTGCTAACATTGAAATCGTTACCTGTTCACCCGTAGACACCATTTGGTCCAGTTCACGAGGATCAGGGGTTTCGGTAATGGCTTTCGCTAAAGCCAATAAGCGGTTGGTTTCACCACTCATTGCTGATACAACCACGACAACTTTGTGTCCGTGATCATGCCAACGCTTTACACGACGAGCAACATTTAAAATGCGCTCAGGAGTACCCATAGAGGTACCGCCATATTTTTGAACGATTAATGCCATAGTTGTTCCATATAAGCAGTGACTCTAATTGGCATTAGAGTCATTTACACAAAAGGTGAAGTTATTATTTTTGAGCAAGCCAGGCAGTAAGATCTGCCATAACTGGTTCAAACTTCTCGTTTAGTGGCGCGCCACCTTGTGCTAAGTCAGGTTTACCACCACCTTTACCACCCAGCTCAGTCGCTAAGTGTTTGATGATGTCACCCGCTTTTAGATTTGCAGTGAAATCTTTCGCCACAGATGCAATCAGACTGACTTTGTCAGCGTCAACACCTGCAAGTACGATGACTGCATTATCCAATTTAGATTTGACACTGTCATGAAGATGACGAACTGATTTCGCATCCTGACCATGAACAGTGGCAATAAGTGTTTGACGACCAGCGATATCCTGAACCTGACCCATCAGTTCAGATGCTTGGAAATTCGCCAGTTTTTGATTCAATTGCTCAATTTGTTTTTGCAATTGATGTGCAGATTCAACAGTTGCTTCAACTTTTTCAACGGTCTGATCTTTTTGCGCTTTTAACAAATCATTGATGTGAACAATGTCAGCATCAACTTTCTGTACAGTTTCAAGTGCTTTAGTCCCTGTAACCGCTTCGATACGACGTACACCCGCAGCAACACCACCTTCTGAGGTGATCTTGAATAAACCGATATCACCTGTACGTTTTACATGGATACCACCACACAATTCGATAGAGAAGTTTTTCTCATCTTTTGTTGTACCCATAGAAAGAACACGTACTTCATCGCCATACTTTTCACCGAACAGCATCATTGCGCCTTTTTCTTTGGCAGCGTCGATGTCTAAAAGTTCAGTTGAAACAGCAGTATTGGCAATCACTTCAGCATTGACAATACGTTCAATCTGTTGAATTTGAGCAAATGTCACAGGTTGGTCATTGGCAAAGTCAAAACGTAAAATGTCAGATGCAACCAAAGAACCTTTTTGTTGTACGTGTTCGCCCAAAACTTGACGTAATGCAGCATGTAAAAGGTGAGTTGCAGAGTGGTTACGTGCAGTTGCTTCACGGATATCGGCTTTTACAATCGCTTCAACCGCTTGAGTTGCTTTTAAGCTACCCATTGTCACGATACCTTGATGGACAAATGCACCGCCCGATTTTTTAGTATCTTGTACTTCGAAAATACCCGTATCGTTTTTGAAAATACCTGTATCACCGATCTGACCACCGCTTTCTGCATAGAAAGGCGTCTGGTTCAATACGATGAGGGCTTCATCACCTTCAAAGACTTCATCAACTTGTTCGCCATCTTTGTAGATCGCAACAATTTGACCTTGACCATTGGTTGAGTCATAACCATCAAACTGAGTTTCGCCATCGACTTTGACAATAGAGTTGTAATCAACAGCAAACTTACCTGCATCACGGGCACGTTGACGTTGAGCAGCCATTTCAACTTCGAAACCAGCTTCGTCAATGGTTAAATCACGTTCACGTGCAATATCAGCGGTTAAATCTGTAGGGAAACCATAAGTATCATAAAGTTTAAATACTGTTTCGCCGGCAATCACATTGCCTTTTAAGTTCGCCAATTCACCTTCAAGCAATTTCAAACCTTGCTCTAAAGTTTTTGCAAATTGTTCTTCTTCACGGATTAACGCAGTTTCGATCACCTGACGACGTTCAGCAAGCTCAGGATAAGCTTCGCCCATCACTTCGATTAAAGGCTGCAACATTTTGTAGAAGAATGTACCAGTCGCGCCCATTTTATTACCATGACGTACAGCACGACGGATAATACGACGCAGTACATAACCACGACCTTCATTCGACGGATTTACACCATCCGCAATCAGGAAGCAGCAAGAACGTGCATGGTCAGCAACCACTTTAAGTGAAGCAGGGTATTCAACAGGACTGTTGTTTGCTTGTGCAGTTGCAACAGCTTGTGTGGTATCTACACCGATAATTTCAGCAGCAGATTTTAACAAGTGCTGGAACAGATCAGTTTCGTAGTTTGAATTTACATGTTGTAAAACCGCAGAAATACGCTCTAAGCCCATACCTGTATCAACAGAAGGGGCAGGAAGATTATGCAATACACCATCCGCAGTACGGTTGAACTGCATGAATACGTTGTTCCAGATTTCAATGAAACGGTCGCCATCTTCTTCAGGTGAGCCAGGTAAGCCACCCCAGATGTGATCACCGTGGTCAAAGAAAATTTCAGAACAAGGACCACAAGGACCTGTATCACCCATTGCCCAGAAGTTATCTGATGCGTATTTTTCGCCTTTGTTATCGCCAATACGGATGATACGGCTTGCATCCAGACCAATCTCTTTGTTCCAGATGTCAAACGCTTCATCATCGGTATGATAAACAGTGGCATAGAGTTTATCTTTTGGTAATGCTAACCATTCTTCGCCAGTCAAAAAGTCCCAGGCAAAACGGATTGCATCATGTTTGAAATAATCACCAAAAGAAAAGTTACCCAACATTTCAAAGAATGTATGGTGACGTGCGGTATAACCAACGTTATCTAAGTCGTTGTGTTTACCGCCTGCGCGGACACACTTCTGTGAAGTCGTTGCACGAATATAGTCACGTTTTTCAAGACCTAAGAAACAGTCTTTGAATTGGTTCATCCCTGCATTGGTGAACAGCAGAGTAGGGTCGTTGGCGGGTACAAGTGAACTCGACGCGACACGTGTATGTCCTTGCGATTCAAAGTAACGCAAAAATGCTTCACGTATTTCGGCAGTTGTCATAAAACGAGTACTCACAACCAAGTCACTCCATAATTTTCTATTGGCTAAAAGTGCGTGGCTAAGTCTGATTTTTATGCTTAGTCAGCACACGGGCTTAATTTTTAAAAACGCCAAAGTATAACGGAAAAACCGCGCTCCACCAATGATTTTAAGGTGAATTGGAGGTTTTTATATAGATGATGTTTAATTTTTTAAATCCTCTCGATTTGTTGAAATCGTGATGCATCAAATTAATATTACTGAGCATCGTATTTAGGATGAATTCACAATCACCTCGAGTATGTCAGGAGAGTTGATTTTTTCATTCATAGCCAAGGGTGGGGGCAGCACATTTTATTTGTAACAACTAAGCACATAAATATCAGTCAGGATTGTCAGTCCAGCCATTGTTGAATAAACACACAGCGCTTTACTCTCGGTTATTGTCATTTTGATTAAAATAATTTTAAGGAACGAAAGTGAACAGCAAAGTAGATTTATCCAATAAGCATGGACGTATTGCCATTGTGGATGCGGTTCGTACTCCATTTGCCCGTATTGCAACACATTATAAAGATTTGAATGCGATTGATTTAGGCGTAATGGTGGTCAATGAACTGATCAAACGCAATAATTTAAATAAAGATGACATCGACCAATTGGTTTTTGGCATGACCGTGATGATTCCAGAAGCGCCATTTATTGCCCGTGAGATTGCTTTACAGGCAGGGCTGGAAAATGTTGATGCATATAGTATTACTCGGGCATGTGCGACCAGTTTTCAAACTATTAGCAGTGCAGCTGAAACTATATTGGCGGGTAATGCGGACATTATTATTGCAGGTGGAACAGATTCGACTAGCAGTGTACGTTTACCAATGTCGGCAAAATTTTCTTCGACATTGCGTGATGTCAATTTTGCCAAAACACTCAAAGATCGTTTGAAACTGCTCTCTGCTTTACGTCCGACTGATATTTTGCCGCAACAACCTTCAATTACAGAATATTCTACCCATGAAACTATGGGGCAAAGCTGTGAGAAAATGGTGAAAAAATGGGGCATTGGTCGTAGCGAGCAAGATGACCTTGCCTTTAAATCACACTTCAATGCGGACAATGCGTGGAAACAAGGTTATTTAGATCAACAGGTACTGACAGCGACATTAAGTTCAGGCAAAACTTTAAAAGAAGACAACCTTGTCCGTCAAAATCCGAAGCGTGAAGCTTATGACAAATTAAAACCTGTATTTGACCTTTTGGGCAAAGGTACGGTGACAGCAGGTAATGCAAGTCCTTTGACAGATGGTGCATCGGCTGTTTTGCTGATGAGTGAAGAAAAAGCCAAAGCTCTAGGTTTTGAACCGATTGGCTATATTCGTTCTTATGCTTTTGCCGCGAAAACGCCAAAAGAAGATTTGTTAATGGGACCTGTGTTGGCAGCACCAATTGCCTTGGAGCGTGCAGGGATTCCACTTGCAGAAATGACACTGATTGATATGCATGAGGCTTTTGCAGGTCAGGTTTTGTGTAATATTAAAGGTTTAGCCTCAGACAGTTATGCCAAAACGGTATTGAACCGTTCTCAAGCTGTAGGTGAGGTGAATTTTGATATTCTCAATGTGAATGGTGGTTCAGTCGCTTATGGTCATCCATTTGGGGCAACGGGCGGGCGAGTGATCGGTCAGACTGTGCATGAGCTGAAACGCCGTGGCGGTGGTGTGGCTTTGACGACGGCATGTGCTGCGGGTGGTATCGGTGCTGCGATGGTGTTGGAAGTCGATTAATACTTCAGATTTAACTTACATTGAGCATTGAATTTACGCAGGTTTTTGACAATAGATCTCTTGCATAAGTCAGAAAATATTCAAATTTTAGATTCAAAACATATCCAAAAGAATATTGGAGTTCCTTCTCCCTCTAGGATGAGGAGGTAACTCCGCAAGAGGATGAGGGCTTTAAAATAGAAAACCTCTCCCTCTTGCGAAACGATGTTTCTCATCCTGAAAGGAGAGGGGGACATCCAATATTGATAAGATCTTGCTGAAATTAACTTTCGCAAGAAGTCTAATAGAACAGGTGCTGATCTGTACTCTTGTCCTAATAGGAAAATTTAAGCCACAAATTTTCTGTTCATAGTTTTATTCATCTTTTAAATCATCCGAATACAACAATTGTGTTCTGTCGATTTGATAAGACTGACCATTAAATTTTAAAAGTTGTTGTTGCGTTTTATTCACTTTGGTTGTTTTACATTCTTCATCGGTATCTACTGATTTTTTAGTTTGTTTGAGTAAAATATCTTGCAATTGATTATTCTGAGTATTTCGCAGAATAAAAATGCTTTTTATGTCATCATTGGTACTTTCATCACAGCCATACATAGGTCGCCAATTCGATTGGATTTGAGTGTTTATATTTCTTAAAACCGATTGAACTTTATTGTTTTTAGCAGTCGGAGAGCTGTAAATAATACGGAATAAATTGAACTTATCTAAATTATAGCTGTGTTCACCTATACTGTAGAGGTGTGTTTTTAATCCAATTACATGTTGTTCAGCTAAGTTTGAGTATGGGGCACGATCAAATTTAATTGATGAGAATCGACCATTCGCTTCTGAAAAAAATTGAGGATGTTGATAGCGCATTAATAATTTTTGTTTATTCATATCAATTAAATCAAGATTGATCTGATAATTACCTTGGTTCATTTCGATCATATTGGCTGTTGCAATCAATATTTGTGAATCATTGAGTTGGATACAATCGAAACGATTTTCAATTTCCTCATGTTTAAGTGTTAAATCTGACAATAATTTAAACTTTTGAATCAGTTGTATAGTTTGTTGTGTATTGCATGAAGCATAAATTGGCTTTGCATGAAGTACAGGGCTTGAGAAGATGCAAGAGGCGATGAAAATGTATAAGCATTGATCTAAATTCGCCATTTTAAAATTCTCAGTTTTATCAAAAGTTGTTTTAATGTTTTAGGTTTGAATTTTTCTACAGCATTTTGACAAATATTCTCCATAAAGCAAAGAAATCCGATAACATATTCAGCTGAAATGTGTGGTTTCAATTCTAAGGATAAGTAATGCAACGTGTGGCGATTAATGGATTTGGGCGGATAGGGCGCAATGTTCTACGTGCCTGGTTTGAAAATCCTAAAGACTTTCATTTTGAAATTGTCGCTGTCAATGATGTTGCCGATGTTGAAACACTTGCCCATCTGTTTCGATATGACAGTACCCATGGACGCTTTAAAGGCAAGGTCAGTATTGAGACAGAGGACGGACATTCTTTTCTGAATATCAGTGCGGGGCTTGCCGGTCTGCGGGTGGAAGTTTTTGCTGAAGCTGATCCTGAGAAACTGCCGTGGCATCAACTGAATGTGGATGTTGTACTGGAATGTACAGGTCTGTTCCGTTCACATGAAGCCGCGACGAAGCATATTACCGCAGGTGCAAAACGTGTCATTATTGGTGCTGCACCGTTTGATACGGTAGATGCAGCCATTGTCTATGGGGTCAACCATCACGAAGTTAAGACAACTGACCGGATCATTTCGGGGGTTTCCTGTACGACTCAGGCACTGGTACCTCTGGTCAAAATTATTGATGATGCTTTTGGTATTGAAAGTGCGCTGATGACTGAGATTCATGCCGTAACAGCTGATCAGGCTGTACTGGATCATGCACATCGTGATTTAAGACGGGCACGGGCTTCTGGGCAGAATATTATTCCTACCACATCTTCTGCACTGGGAGCTTTAAAGCGGGTGATGCCGAAAATGGAAGGGCGTATAGATGGTTATTCCATACGTGTTCCAACTATCAATGTCGCAGCAGTTGATCTGACTTTTGTCTCGCGTTCACCTCTTGATACGCATACGATCAATCAGGTGCTGAGGGAATCAGCAGAGCGTGATTACTCAGAAATTATGGATATTACAGAAGAGCCGCTGGTTTCCAGTGACTTTAATCACTCGCCGTATTCTTTAATTGTTGATCTGACTCAGACTATGGTTGCAGGGCACCAGGCGAAAGTTTTTGCCTGGTATGATAATGAATGGGGATACGCAAACCGCTTACTCGATTTGTGTGAGTCCTTTACCTGAACTGAGTATGTAGCTGTCAGGACTTTAAAAAGCTTTTGATTGAATAAAGAAAAGTATCTTTGATACATCAGTTCACATAAGATGTGATTTTATATATCAATAAAGAATGAACTTTGAATTAAGTGGGAAATGCGATGCTGATTTTGATCTGGGGATTTATTCTGCTGCTGGTTTGTGCGGTAGGCTTTCTGTTCTGGTTGTATTTTAGAAATCAGGATGATTCTGTGCATTCTGATACACAGATTATGCAGACAGAAGACAAAGTTCTGCATCTGGAAGAAAATCTGAAAAAGACCCTGGAAATAATGCAGGGACTGGCAAAGAAAATGCAGGTTCAGCAGGAAGTGCTGGATAAAACCACGACCCGTCTGAATCAGCTTGAACTTCAAAATGCAGAACTGGTGAGTCTTCTGGCTAAACTGAAAAACCTGTAATTTGAGCAGTATAAATAGTTTCAGAATCACACTCCTGGGCGTCCGGAACTGGTCATGCGTTTAACAGACTTAAAGGAATGCTAAACTTATATTTGTTATTTAATCTTTTGAAAATGAATTCAATTTTAGAATAAACCTTAGTCTGATTAATGGTTCTGAACATGGTTGCCCCATCGGATACTTGTCTGGTGGGGCAATTTCTTTGGGTTTATCAAACTGATCTGTCAGTAAACAATTCACTTATAAAAATAAACATAAAAACGCCTGGTTTGAGTTAATTTAATTATTAAAGACAAAAAACTCTATAACGATATTAAAAAAGGTATGTGCGCAGCATGCAACTGAGAAATCATACTGACCTTATTGGTTGTGAAGAATGTGATGCGGTTTTCCAAAGAGTGCCACTTGCAACAGGCGAGTATGCTTATTGCAGTTGCTGTGGTGCAGAGTTATACAGAAAAATAAATAACTTCAATACATTGCTTGCAATGATTGTCACGGCACTTATCGTTTTTATTATTGCGAACAGCTTTTCCATTATTAAAGTTGAGCTTCAGGGGAATTATTCAGAAACAACACTGCTGGGTGCAGCGTGGATCATGTTTCAGACTGATCGGGCTTTCGTAGGTGCATTACTGATGCTGACCACTTTTATTGTTCCTCTGTTGTACATCCTGTTAATGACTTATGTTCTGACGGTCATTATGGGTATCAGGCGGGAGGTGTTCAGAAACTCCCGCAAAACCATTCGGGTGGTACTGAGAACACTTTATTTCTTACGGACCTGGGGAATGGTGGAGGTTTTCCTGATCGGGATACTGGTGACCCTGGTGAAACTGGTTGGTATGGTGGTTGTAATCCCTGGGATTGCACTCTGGGCGATTGCAATATTAAGTGTGCTGCTGGTATATATTGGCTCCATAAAAATTAAAGATTTATGGGATGCGATTGATGTGTATGTACCATTATGAAGCATTCTGAAAATAATACCGATGTTGCGGTTCTGCAACCAGCCTCCCGTGTGGATGTAAAAAAAGATCTGCATACTGAAGCAGTGCCATTAAGAGCGATTGATCTGTCTCTGGTGCTTTGTCATTGCTGTGGATTGCTGAACCCACAGCAGGAGACAGATGCTGTTGATCATACCGTTGATGAGAATCAGCGTTGCAGCCGATGTAACAGCCCTGTACACCTGCGCAAGCCTGTAAGTCTGCAAAGGACGTTTGCCTTTCTGGCAGCGGCAATCATTCTTTATATTCCTGCCAATATTTTGCCTATGACGGTGACTGAATCATTGCTCGGGCGACAGCAGGACACGATTATGAGTGGTGTGATCTATTTCTGGAAAAGTGGAGATTATCTGGTATCCAGTGTGATTTTTATGGCGAGTATTTTTATTCCGATGCTGAAGCTGATCATTCTGGCTGTACTGTTGGTTGCGGTATATCTTCAGTCATCAAAAAGCGTGACTTTTTCTCCGGCGCATTGCGCTACGATGTACCGTATTGTGGAGTTTATCGGTCGATGGTCCATGATCGATGTATTTGTAGTGGCATTGCTGGCAGCACTCATTCAGATTCAGTCACTGGCAACAATTCTTGCAGGACCGGGTGCTGTAGCTTTTGGTGCGGTTGTTGTACTGACCATGCTGGCTTCACAGAGTTTTGACCCGCGAATGATCTGGGACAATTATAGTCTTGAACAGCGTAAGAAAATGAATAAGCATGTGAGTGTCCATGTGACCAATGCTGATTTTAACTCATCAAAAAAAGAAATATGAGTATGACGAACGATAATTCAGACAATGAAAAAGCAGAATTGCATGCTCAGGTAAATGTTCCGGGTAATATATCTGAACTGCCTGAACCTGTTAAAAAGCGCAGCAAATTAAAACCATCTCTGATCTGGTTAATACCACTGATTGCATTGCTGATTGCTCTGTCACTGGCAATAAAAGCATTTTTAAATACAGGACCGACAGTCGAGGTCAGCTTCAGGACGGCCGAAGGACTGGAAGCTGGAAAAACGGTTATCCGTTATAAGCATGTCAATATTGGTCTGGTTCGGGAGCTTGAGCTGTCAGAAGATCGTTCTCATGTTGTTGCTAAAATTGAATTACGCCGTGATGCCAGTAATTTTGCGGTGAAAGACAGCCGTTTCTGGGTGGTGCGTCCCCGTGTTGGTTCAGGTGGAGTGTCGGGTCTGGATACACTGTTGTCAGGTGCTTATATAGAAGTCGATGGTGGACGTTCTGATCAGAAACAGAAAGAGTTTCAGGGGCTGGAAACGCCACCGGTTATTGCTTCAGATGTTCCTGGTAAAGTTTTCTTTTTAAAAGCAGAGGATCTGGGATCACTGGATTATGGTTCACCCATTTATTATCGGAGAATCAATGTCGGGCAGGTTACTGCTTATCAGCTGGCAAAGGATGGTAGAAGTGTGGAGTTGCAGACTTTTATCCGCTCCCCATACGATAAATTTGTGACGAGTGATGCCCGATTCTGGCAGGCAAGTGGAGTGGATGTCAGCCTGAATGCATCGGGTTTCAGCCTGAATACACAGTCTCTGGCAAGTATTGTTTCGGGCGGTATTGCTTTTGGGTATCCTGAAAAATCCAGTGCAGGCTTAGCACCTGACCGCAGCCGTTTTGAACTGTTTGATAGCGAAAAACTGGCACTCAAAGCACCGGATATCAATCCGCGACGTGTCATTATGTATTTTACCGAGTCACTTCGAGGCTTGTCAGTGGGTGCACCTATTGATTTTATGGGGGTGGATATTGGAAATGTGAAAGCAATCAATACCGAATTTCATCATAATTACACTCAAATCCGTATGCGGGTGGAAGCAGAGGTGTATCCGTCCCGTATCGCAGATGGTCGTGAACTCGATCCTCATGGGGTTATTTTTAAGAATTTTGTAGAACGTGGCTGGCGTGCACAGATGCGTACAGGGAACTTGCTGACCGGTCAGAACTATATCGCTTTTGATGTATTTCCTAAGGCAAAGTTTGCCACAACGGTACAGTATTCGAATGGTTCAGTTGAAATACCAACCACTGCAACTGAACTGAAAGGCTTGCAGGCTCAGGTTGCTCAGATTGCAGATAATGTTACGAAGTTCCCGCTGGTGGAAATAGGTCAGGATGTCCGTACAACTTTAGCAACGCTGAATACAACTGTCCTTTCAACGAGAAAGCTGATTGAGCAGCTGGATGGTAAAGTTGCTCCGAATCTACAGGCAACACTGGACGATGTACGTAAAACGGTACAGTCCACCGAAACAGTTCTGGCAAGTGATGCACCTGTACAGCAGGATTTACGCAAAGCCTTGCAACAGATCACTCGGGCTGCGGCTTCACTGCAGTTGATGTCAGACCAGATTGAACAACATCCTGAATCATTGATTCGAGGTAAAACAGCGGAGCCTAAGAAAAATGACAATTGATCATAAGATTAAAATTAAGTTTTACCGCAAAAGTGTTTTATTGCATGTCATCGTGGGCTTATTTGGTGGAGTGCTTACAGCGTGCTCGACTTCTGCTCCACCGAATTATTACTCACTTAATGGCAAAATTCCTGTTGCGACGCCTCTCCATCAAACAAATCAATTGATGATGATTGAAGTATTGCCGGTAGGGTTAGCAGACCGTTTAAACCGCATTCCTATCGTCATTTTTGAAGCAAATGGAAAATCAAAAGTTTTAAATGAAAATCGCTGGACATCTACTTTGGCGGCAGAATTACGTGATGGACTTTCTTCGGGGTTACAGCAAAAATTAGGAGCGATAGATCGTTATAATAGTGGAATGAGCGGTGGCAAAACGACTTATCGGATTGCGACAGATTTTTCCAGATTTGATTTTATTGATAATCAAGGTACAGCAAATGTTAATAATAAGAATGAGATTGCTGTCGCTGTAAACTGGACAATTAAACTGGATCAGGTGAATCATCCATTGACGACAGCTAAAAATGAGACAAAGCCTGTGCAAAGCAATACATTCAGTTGTCGGATGGTATTTACACAGCCTGTAGCGAAGCATCAGGGCGGTATAGTGGATTTAGTGAATTCTTCAAAAGACGCTTTAGATCAGGTTGTTGATGGAGTAGCAAGCTCCATCTTGAATATTGAAGATCGGCGAAAAAATTTGAAAAGCGGAGTTCTATGTAATTGATATCAGCTGATTGTGAATTTGATTTTATACAATTGATTTTTTTTAAATAAATTTTTGGTTTAAATACACATGATTGGATTCAATACTGGATTGAACATCATGTGTATTTTGACCTAAGTCGAATTTGAGCTACCTTAGCTGATAAAGTATCTCAAAAAACCTGTCGCAACGATACTGATCAAAACTGTTGGTAAAAGTGATAAATAGCATGCTGCGAACAAGGTAATAACAATTGCAATTAAATTGGCAGGATTGTCTGAAACAAAATAGGGCGCAATGACTGAAACCAATACACAGCCGGGAATGACCTGTAAAATCTGTGTGGTTCTTTTACTGAGTTTTTTATTTTTAAGCAATAAATAGCCTAAAACCCGTGTGGAATATGTGGTTAAAGCAACACAAATAATGGCAATGAGCGTTGGTATGTGGATCATTTTTCATCTCCCACAAACAGTATGGCAGTAATAATGCCAGTTACTGAACCGACTAAAACATACCAGCCTTTGGGTAAATAAAGATAAGCTAAAGCCGCAGCAATCAGACTGATCAGCCAGGGCAAAGCAGGCTTGAATCCTTTCCACATACCGCGCAATAAAACCAGAAACACGGCAGGAAATGCCATATCAAAACCGAACTTCGATACATCGCCTAAGAATGCGCCGAGGCCAACACCTAAAGTGGTAAAAACCACCCACATAACATACAGTGCAAAGCATAGACCAATATAAAAATACACACTAAAACCAACATACGGATTTCGTGGATTGTTTTTATGCGCATCGGTGATACTTAACGCCCAGCTTTCATCACACATAAAGAACAGTAAAGGTAAAGCTTTACGATTGGGTAAATGGCGAATGTACGGTGCTAAACTTGCGCCCATTAAAATATGACGACTGTTGACCAGGAACGTAATTAAAAGCAGGAACATCAACTGCGGTGGTTGAGTCCAGACTTCAATAATGGCAAATTCGGAACCACCTGCAAAATTAAGCCCGGTAAGTAATGGAACTTCAATTGCAGAGAAACCTTTTTGCGCGGCTTGTGTACCTAAAACCAAAGCAAAAGGAATAATCCCGAGTAGCATTGGAATCGAAATTTTCACACCACGTAAAAACTCCAGATATTCAACTGAAGCGTCGAGGTCTTTGGCGGAGTTTTTAAACTGGAACATAGTGCTCACTCGATGATGTTGAAATCATTTGGGAGGATTATTTTATGCCTTTATTTGCGCTATATTTTGTTTAAATTGCTTTTATAAAAATTAAAATTGATATTTTATTGCTTATTTTGTAATTTAAATGAAATTAAATGTCTTGTGGTGGGTGGCTGTATGGATCAGATGGATAAAAATATTCTACAGGCATTACAGCATGATGGAAAATTACAGAATAATGAACTTGCGGAAAGAATAGGTTTATCCCCATCACCATGTCTGAGACGGGTGAAACAGCTTGAAGATTCTGGAATCATTGATCGCTATGTGGCATTGGTCAATCCACAAAAGGTCAATTTAGGGCTGACTGTTTTTGCTCGAATCTGGTTAAAAAGTCAGGATGAGAAAACGGTCAATCATTTCATTGATGCGATTATGGATATTGCTGAAATTGTTGAATGTCAGCTCATGGCGGGGGATTGTGATTTTTTCTTGAGAATTGTGGTTGCGGATCTGGAAGCATATCGTAAATTCCAGATTCATCATTTAAATAAAATATCAGGGATTCAGAATGTGAAAACTGAGATTCCTTTGCAGAAAATTAAACAGACAACGGTTTTACCCTTAACTTAGAAAATATAAATTTCCTTGAGTCATTAAATTGTTTAAACAGTTGTAAAACAGTGATGGAAATGAATAGAGACTAAAAATCATTGAATTGTTCCTGAAACACATCTTTTCTGCAAAAGTCTGATGCACAGCAACAATGATCGTGCTAAAATAAGAGAAATCGGGTGTGTTCCCGATTTTTTTATGCGGATTACTTCCGCGCTGACAGGATTTAGGTTTACAACATGCCCATTTCAGAGACATGGTTATTACCTGATGGTGTAGCTGATGTATTACCGGAACAGGCGCAAGTTATTGAAAAGTTGCGCCGTACTGCGTTGGATTTTCTTGCATCCCGTGGTTATCAGTTGGTGTACACGCCGTTTATTGAATACATTGAATCTCTTTCTTCTCTTTCAGAATCGAACCAGGATTTAGACTTAGCCACTTTTAAAGTGATTGACCAGCTTTCCGGTCGTCTGCTTGGTGTGCGTGCCGATATGACACCACAAGTGGCTCGTATTGATGCGCATGTACATCCTGTAAATGGCGTAGCACGTTATTGCTATGCAGGTACAGTACTTCATACTAAACCTCAGGGTTTCAATACCACACGTGCACCGTTACAGCTGGGTGCAGAGTTATTTGGTTCAGACAGTATTGATGCAGATGTCGAGTTGATTGATGTCATGCTGAATCTGATTGAGACAGCAGGTCTGGTGGATGGTGTCCATCTGGATCTGGGGCATGTAGGATTGTTCCGCAGTCTGGTGAAACATGCAGGTCTGAACAAAGTGACAGAAAGTCATCTTTCTGACCTGTATCAGCGTAAAGCATTGCCAGAACTTGCAGAGTTCACAAAAGAATTAAAATCTGGTTCAGATTTTTATGCACTGGGTCGTTATGCGAGCGATCTTGATGCACTGCAGACAAATTTAAGCGCTGAAATTCTTGCAGATGTATCTTTTAAGGATGCACTCAGCACACTGACTGAAACGCTGCGTGAAATTCAGTTGCGCTGGCCTGCGCTTGATATTGGTGTGGATGTGGTTGAACTGCGTTCTTATCATTATCATACAGGTCTGATGTACGCTGTTTATGCACCGAACCGTGCTGCTCCACTCGCACAGGGTGGTCGTTATGACGGTATTGGCGAACATTTTGGTCGTGCCCGTCCAGCAACCGGTTTCTCATGTGATCTTTATTCTCTGTGTGCTGGTCAGTACAGCCAGGCTGAAAAAGTGGTTGCACCGAAAGGGACTGAACAGCAGTTACAGAATGCAATTGCAACTGCACGAAAGCAGGGCTTGAGCGTAATACAGTTACTGGGTAATGATGAACTGAACTCTGTACCGAATGCGACACACAAAATGGTCAGTGTTGCAGGTGAATGGGTCATTCAGAAGATTTAACGGCAAAGCACTGACAGTCTGTTGTCAGTGTCTGGTTTTCAATTTTAACAGCATGATGTGAAGAGGCTATTATGGGCAAAAGTGTTGTGGTACTCGGTACCCAATGGGGCGACGAAGGTAAAGGTAAAATCGTTGACCTGCTCACAGACCAGGCGGCAGCGGTTGTTCGCTATCAGGGCGGACACAATGCAGGCCACACTTTGGTCGTTGGTGGTAAGAAAACAGTTCTTCATCTCATTCCATCGGGTATTTTACGTGAAAACGTACTGTGTCTGATCGGTAATGGTGTTGTACTTTCACCAGAAGCTTTGATTAAAGAAATGGGTATTCTTGAAAGTGAAGGCGTGCCTGTACGTGAACGTCTGCGTATTTCTCCAAACTGCCCACTGATTTTACCTCATCACATTGCTCTGGATCAGGCACGTGAGAAAAAACGCGGTAATGCAAAAATCGGTACAACAGGTCGCGGTATCGGTCCTGCGTATGAAGATAAAGTTGCGCGCCGTGCAATCCGTGTTGCAGACCTTGTACGTGGCGGTGAGCATCTTAAAGCACAGCTTGAAGAACTGCTTGAATACCATAACTTCCAGCTGACTCAGTTCTTTGGTGTTGAAGCTGTCAAAGTTGAAGATGTACTTGCATTGTGTGACCAGTGGCGTGAAGTGATCAAACCACTTGTGATTGATGTCATTACAGAACTGCATAACTACCGCAAAAATGGTGAAAACATCATGTTTGAAGGTGCGCAGGGTTCTTTACTGGACGTTGACCACGGTACATATCCGTATGTAACATCTTCAAATACTACTGCTGGTGGCGTAAGCTCAGGTTCAGGTCTTGGTCCACTGCACCTTGACTATGTACTGGGTATTACTAAAGCGTATACAACCCGTGTAGGTGCTGGTCCGTTCCCAACTGAACTGGTTTACGATGCTGCTAACGATGTTGGTGATGCGATTGGTAAACACTTAGGTACTGTTGGCTCTGAGTTTGGTGCTTCTACTGGTCGTCAGCGCCGTTGTGGCTGGTTTGATGCTGAAATTCTACGTCGTTCAGTAGACGTAAACTCACTTTCAGGTATCTGCTTAACTAAACTTGACGTTTTAGATGGTTTAGAAGAAGTGAAAATCTGTGTAGGTTATGAAGCTGCTGATTCTGGTTGCGTAGGTTCATCAGATGCACTTGCATTTGAAACTTTGAAACCGATCTATGAAACAATGCCAGGCTGGACAGAATCTACCTTTGGTGCTAAATCACTGGATCAGTTGCCACAGGCAGCAATCAACTATGTAA
Source organism: Acinetobacter chinensis (assembly GCF_002165375.2). NCBI lineage: Bacteria > Pseudomonadati > Pseudomonadota > Gammaproteobacteria > Moraxellales > Moraxellaceae > Acinetobacter > Acinetobacter chinensis. The sequence continues at coordinate 2,101,275 of NZ_CP032134.1, read as the reverse complement.
AACGTCTTGAGCAATTGATTGAATGTCCAATTGACATCATTTCAACTGGTCCGGATCGTGACGAAACAATCGTAATGCGTCATCCTTTTGATGCATAATTCATGCTCCTGAAAGAGTATTGAATGATTAAAAAGCTCCTTCGGGAGCTTTTTTTGTTGTAATTGAATTTAAAACAATCTATTTTTGTGAGCTGATTCATGTTTTGAATCGTTCACATGAACTTTAAATTATTTTAAAAATTATATTTTTTGGTGAAATAATGATTAAGAAAAAAATCCTGGCTGGAATCAGCGCAGCAGTTTTATTGTCCGGATGTTCCACAATTGCTGAATTTACGGGCAATGATTCTGCAACACTGAATCTGAATGCCGCAGAAGATTATAAAGCCCTGATCGCGGATGCGAAGACTCAGAAGGCACTCGATACATCATCATCAACTTATAAACGTGTAAATGCTGTTTATCAGCGTATGTTGCCTTTTGCAGATGAAGCCAATAAAACGGGTCAGAAATTTGACTGGCAGCTGGCTGTAATAAAATCGAATGAGGTTAATGCTTTTGTTGTTCCAGGTGGGAAGGTGGTTGTTTTCACAGGAATTGTCAATAATCTGAAACTGACAGATGCAGAAATTGCGGCAGTAATGGGACATGAAATTACCCATGCCCTGGAGGAACATGCAAAGAGTAAAATTGGTGCCCAGGCTCTGACTAAACTTGCAGTGGATGCAGGTAAAACCTACGCAGGAGATAAACTTGGATCAATGGGCTCCCAGGCGGTCGATTTTGGCAGTAAATATGGTGTGGGGCTGCCTTATTCACGGAGTCTTGAATCCAGGGCTGACCGTGGTGGTCTAATGCTGATGGCAAAAGCAGGTTATGATCCTGAAGCTGCAGTATCTGTATGGAAAAAAATGAATCAGCTCGATTCAAGCAGTAATAATGGAGTGGCACGTTTCACCTCGACACATCCATCCAACAATGCCCGTATTGAAGATCTGAACAAGAGTATGGCAGAAGCTAAAGTTTTATATGCGAGCAGCAATAAAGCCACGGTTACCGGAACAAAAACAAAGACTGTAAAAAAGGCGAAAAAGTCTAAATAATATTTCAGTCAAAGACCTCAGAACTGGAATAAAGATCTGCCTGTGGGTGGATTTTTTTGTGATAAGCTAAGTTTTCGACTAAAGTTCCATGCAGTATTGCTGTGATGAGCGTAGTGGCATTGCTAGAATGCAGTTTTGAATCCCTATGGAAAGCACGGATGCATAAAAATATTTCAGGAACTATCTTTTATTCACTGCTGTTTGCAATGGGTGGAGCACCAACGATTGCCATGCTGACGATTCAGGCACAGGCACATAATCCCGAAATTGTATATCAGGCATTTATTGGACTATCTGTCATATATGCCTGCATCCTGGTTCCTGTAATACTGGCACAGAATGCTTTTTTATGGTTTAAACGTAAAAATGAAAAACTTGATTTAAAAATTGAACCTTTATGTCATGCATATCTTGTGCTGAATATTGCATGCCTGGTGTACTGGCTTTGCTATCAGTTTTTATAATGTGATTACATAAATAATATTAATGTGTGTTGATTAATAATAGGAAGCTACATTTCTATCACCTATAATCCGCCTATCATGAGTATGCTTCTGAAATGTGGAGATTATTATAATGAAGAACAGACTGTTATTCAGTTTATGTGCAGTTGCAGTGGTTACGGTTTCGGGTTGTGCGACCGTAGCTGATATGGCAGGAGCAGATTCTGCTACTTTAAATGCGGCGGCAGCCCAGAACTATTCTCAGACTATCAGTACGGCTCGCAGTAAAGGCGTGCTTGATACAAGTTCAAATACTTACAAACGTATTAATTCAGTGTACAACCGTTTACGCCCGTATGCTGATCAGATGAACCAGACGGGACAGCCATTCCAGTGGCAGGTTTCTGTAATCAAATCCAATGAACTGAACGCTTCGGTTATGCCGGGTGGCAAGGTTGTGTTTTATACCGGAATTGTAGAGCGTTTAAATCTTACGGATGCTGAGATTGCTGCAATTATGGGGCATGAAATGATCCATGCGCTGGAAGAGCATTCGAAAAGCAAATTAGGTGCTCAGGCACTGACTGACCTTGCTTTAGGAATTGGTTTAAGTAGTGCAGGTGTGGGTGAGGGTGGTGCAGCTATTGCACAGATCGGTTCTCAGCTGGGAGTAGGCTTGCCGTATTCACGTAACCTGGAAAGCCGTGCTGATCAGGGTGGTTTAATGCTGATGGCGAGGGCGGGTTATAATCCACAATCTGCGATTACGCTTTGGGAGAAGATGGCAAAAGCAAGTAATGGTGGTAATGCATCATTCCTGTCAACACACCCATCTAACACTCAGCGTATTGAGGCAATGAGGAAAAATTTACCTGCGGCGATGACAGTCTATAATGCTCGTGGCGGTAAATAACACTTTAAAAAAATTGAACTGATCAACCTGGTCAGTAAAAAAGGATGCAGATGCATCCTTTTTTAATCAGGAAGAAAGTATTTTCAGAAATATCTCAGAAGTATACTTCAGGGAGCAGGGTTAGGCTGCTGACGGTGAATGGCATTGATGCTCTCTAAGATTTCATCTGAAAGATCAGTATCAAATGCATCAATATTTTCTTTAAGTTGTTCCATGGTTGTTGCGCCAATAATGGTACTTGTGACAAAAAACTGCTGCTTGATAAATGCAAGTGCAAGCTGTGTCAGAGTCAGTCCATGCTGTTCGGCAAGTTGCGCATATTGTTCAGTTGCCCATTCACTTTCGGGATTACTGTAACGACTGAAACGTGAAAAAAGAGTAATCCGTCCATTTGCAGGTCGTACGCCATGGCGGTATTTTCCTGTCAGATAGCCAAAAGCCAGAGGTGAATACGCCAATAGTCCGACATCTTCAAAACGGGCAATTTCTGACATGCCACTTTCATAGGTTCGATTCAGCAGACTGTAAGCATTCTGTACGCTGACCACTTTCTCCATTCCCAGTTTCTCTGCGAGCTGCAGGAACTTCATGGTTCCCCATGGTGTTTCATTGGATAGGCCAATAAAGCGGATACGTCCCCGTTTGACTTCATCATTCAGTGCAGAAAGCGTTTCCTCGAGAGGCGTAATATCCTGCTGCGCAGTTGCTTCTGCGTTTCCGTAGCTCAGCTTGCCGAAAATCGGGCTTGGACGCTGAGGCCAGTGCAACTGATAGAGATCAATGTAATCGGTCTGTAATCGTTTTAGAGAGCCATCCAGTGCAGAGCTGATATCTGTTGCTGTGAAACGTGTCTGTCCATCACGAATGTGAGATCCACCCTGAGATGGGCCAGCAATTTTTGACGCCAGGAAAAGTTTGTCCCGTTGTCCATTTTCTGTAATCCAGTTGCCTATCATCTGCTCGGTGGAACCCTGAGTTTCAGGCTTGGGAGGAACGGGATACATCTCTGCTGTATCCCAGAAATTCAGACCACGCTCAAGTGCATAATTCAGTTGTTTAAAAGCATCATCCTGTGAATTCTGTTCTCCAAATGTCATGGTGCCCAGGCAAATTTCAGGTAACAGAATTCCGGTTCTGGCGAGTGGTTTAAACTGCATGGTACATCCTTGTTGATATGTGCATGTTTCATTCTTTGAATACATTATCCTAAGAGTCACAGGCTGTAAAATGATAAAAAGAGGGACAGAAATCAAAAAAGAATATATGAGGCATAAAAAAAGCAAATCCGGAGATTTGCTTTTTTGATTGAATCAGAAGATTAATCTTCTTCATCAAATTCATCTTCAGAAACTTCATTCTGTTCTAAAGAGACATCAAAAATCAGGATAGCTTTACCATCAGTTTCAATCATTCCCTGTTCTTCCAGGGTCTTGAGAACGCGGCCAACCATTTCACGGGAACACCCAACAATACGGCCAATTTCCTGACGGGTAATACGGATCTGACGACCGTTAGGGAGAATCATTGCTTCTGGTTGAGAAGACAGATCAATCAGACAGCGTGCAATACGACCGGATACGTCAATAAATGCAAGGTCTGTTACTTTGCGTGTGGTGTTTTTTAAACGACGCACAAGCTGAGCAAACACAGCGTAGCTTAAGTCAGGATATTGCTTGCTGAGTTCGTGAAAATTTTCATAGGTAATTTCAGCAATTTCACAAACGTCACGAGTGCGGACTTCAGCAGTACGTTGTGGATTCGCTTCGAAAAGACCCATTTCCCCAAAAAAATCACCCGGATTCAAATATGCAACAACGATTTCACGTTCATCATCTTCACGCAGAATAATAGATACTGAACCTTTAAGGATCAGATACAGCGATTTGGATTCTGAACCTGCATCAACAATTGTTGTACGTTTTGGATAACGGTTGATATAAGCACGTTTTAATAATGCTTTAACTGACTCTGGCAGCTGTCCTGGAGACAGCGCATCAGTGCTTAGTTGTGAAAAGTTTGAAGTCATGCTAACGGTTCCGAATTTGGATAAGTAATAGATCGCACAAGACCTAAAATGAACTTGTCACACAGAAGAGATGAAATTCCTTATCAACTCAAATTATGTTAGTGTACAGGTACCTTGTAAATTTATAGCTTTTTTTAGGTAGTTGAGAGGTGGTCCCACTTGTTTGAACAACTAAAAGCGTATTTATAAGTGATATTCCGCTCTAGTTAAGCCACCTTGTTTTGTTGGGGTAGCTGATCATAGTAAAACTCATTTGGTGTCATTTTGTCTAGACTCGAATGAGGTCGTTTCAAATTATAAAACTCAAAATATGCACTTAATTGCTTTTTCGCATCTGTGACACTGCTATAAGCTTTGAGATACACCTCTTCATATTTAACGCTCCGCCATAATCGTTCAACCATCACATTATCTACCCATCGACCTTTACCATCCATACTGATTTGAATGCCATTTGATTTCAATACATCAATAAATGCATCACTGGTAAACTGGCTGCCTTGGTCTGTATTAAATATTTCAGGTCGACCATATTTTTCAATCGCTTCATTTAAAGCCGAAATACAAAAATCCACCTCCATACTAATCGATACCCTATGCGCAAGTACCTTGCGGCTATGCCAATCAATCACAGCACATAAATAAACAAAGCCTTTTGCCATAGGGATATACGTTATATCCGTAGACCACACTTGATTACTGCGCTGAATAGCCAACCCTTTGAGCAGATATGGATATTTACGGTGAGCTTGATTAGCCTGGCTTAAATTTGGTTTGCAATATAACGCCTGAATACCCATTTTCTTCATTAAAGTACGTGTATGACGTCGTCCTATATGATGTCCTTGACGATTCAACAAATCACGCATCATACGACTGCCTGCAAAAGGATATTGCATATGTAATTCATCAATACATCGCATCAGCTTCAGATCTGATGCACTCACAGGTTTTGGGCGATAGTAATAACAACCACGGGAGACTTTCAGCAGCTTAGCTTGCTTAGATACTGAAATCTGAAGTGAGTCGTCGATTAACTTTTGTGGTTGAAGCGGCCCAGTTTCTTCAACACACCTTCTAAAAAATCAATTTCTAATGCCTGCTCACCGATTTTTGCATGTAGTTTTTTTAGATCGATGGGTGGTTCTGTTGGAGCTTTTGATTGATCGAAAGCTTGCGAGGAAGCTGAGATCAATTGATTTTTCCAGTCAATAATTTGGTTTTGATGAACATCAAACTCAGCACTCAATTCAGCAAGTGTTTTTTCTGCTTTAATCGCAGCAAGTGCTACCTTAGCTTTAAAATCATTTGAATGATTTCTTCTTGGTCTACGTGCCATAAAATACTCCATATATTGATGTTTATAACATCATTTGAGGAGCAGAATATCACTTATAGGAGTTGTTCAAATTTACGGATCCATCTCTGTTGCAATGCAAACTAGTGTTCATTGGCTTAAGAATGTTGCTTTTGAAGCAAAATCTGAAAGTGGTCATAGTGTAGTGATGGATGGGGCCTCTGCGTATGGAGGGGAAAACCGTGGACCACGTCCCATGGAGCTCATACTTATGGGACTTGGTGGGTGTGCTTCATTTGACATTGTGACTATTCTTAAGAAATCACGTCAGGATGTGACAGATGTTGTATGTGAGCTTAAAGCTGAACGCGCAGACGCCATTCCAGCAGTGTTCACAAAAATACACTTGCATTTTGTGGTGAAAGGCACAGCAGTCAAGGAAAAGCAGGTTGCTAAAGCTGTAGAGCTGTCCGCAGAAAAGTACTGTTCTGCCAGTAAAATGCTGTCTGACGGTGGTGTTGAAATTACACACGATTTTGAAATTATTGAAATATAAAATAAGTGACTGTAAAGTTATGTAACGGATTGTTTATTTAACAGTCTTTTCTTTTTTAAGAAAGAATAAACATAGATTTTATTTTTATTTTGCATAAAAAAGAACCGCCTTTCGAAAAAGGCGGTTCTTTTATGAGTAAACCGTTCAATCAGGTTCTGAGTGAACGGTTACGTCTTAGCTGGTGAAGCACAGAAACCAGCAGATCAATCTCCTCAGTGGTGTTATAAAACGCTAAAGAAGGGCGTACAGTGCGTTCTACACCAAAACGGCGCAAGATCGGTTGGGCACAATGATGACCTGTACGCACTGCAATACCATACTGATTCAGCACTTTGCCTACTTCTTCCGTTTCATAACCTGCGAGGGTAAAAGACATCACACTCGCTTTATTCAGCGCAGTGCCGATCAGACGCAAGCCTGAAACACTTTGTAGCGCATGTTGTCCGTACTCAAGCAGGTCATGTTCATAACGTGCAATATTGTGAATACCAATACTTTCCACATATTCCAGTGCAGCACCTAGACCGACTGCATCTGCAATATTTCCTGTACCTGCTTCAAATTTATTGGGTGCAGGCTGGTAAATCACATTTTCAAAAGTCACGTCCTGAATCATGTTACCGCCACCTTCCCAGACCGGCATGCTGTCGAGCAATTCGGATTTGGCATAGACTGCGCCGATGCCTGTAGGACCAAAGACTTTATGCCCTGAAAAGACAAAGAAGTCTGCATCAAGTGCGGTGACATTGGTTGGCATGTGTGACACGGACTGCGCACCATCAATCAATACACGTACACCTGCTGCATGTGCCAAGGCAATGATTTCCTGCGTTGGTGTTACAGTTCCCAAGGCATTGGAGACTTGGGTAATGGCAACCAGTTTGGTTTTCGGATTGAGCAGTTTAATAAACTCATCAATTCGAATCTGCCCCGTATCATCCACAGGAATGACTCGTAGTTTCGCCCCAGTTTCTTTGGTGAGTTGGAACCACGGCACAATATTGGCATGGTGCTCAAGGTTGGACACGATGATTTCATCACCTGCACCAATATTTTGCTTGCCCCAAGATTTTGCAATCAGGTTAATACCTTCTGTCGTACCACGGACAAAAACAATGTTTTGTGCAGAGGGCGCACCGATAAAACGAGCCACCACATCACGAGCATGTTCATAAGCATCGCTTGCACGTGCCGCAAGTTCATGCGCTGCACGATGAATGTTGGAATTTTCATGTTCATAAAAATATGAAATTCGATCTATCACAGCTTTAGGTTTATGTGTGGTTGCTGCATTATCCAACCAAATTAATGGTTTACCATTCACACGTTCTTGCAAAATCGGAAAATCACGACGGATCTGCAAAATATCAATCGGTTGATGATTTTGTGCAGTGGTCGGGATTTGCAAATTTTGCTCACGCTGAAACTGTGATTGCTCAACACTTGGCGCAGAAGCAAAATAATAGCCCGATTCAGTAGTCGCAGGTTTGTCATTACGATCTTTGAGCAAGCCTTTGAGTTGATGATCATCCACAACATGATAGTCATCAAAAGCAAAAGGATTACGCAATACATCACTTGGCGCTGTTGCTTGTAGCGCATCAGGCTTTGGAATGTCTAAAAAGTAATAAGCAGATTGTCCCTGCGCCGTATTTTGTTGCGATATTGCAGATGCACTTGGTGTTTCTGTTGTAGCAGAAGGCAAATGAATCCGATTCGATAACGCAGACGGATCAGGAGTGTGCGCACCGCCAATCACAGGCGCTGAAGATAAAATTCGACGCTCAGGATGATCTGCGGTTGGATCAGCGAATCGTTGTGTCGCACTTGGATTCAGGCTGCTTTGTTGCACTACAGCAGGCACACGACCACTCAATGCCGCAATTGGATCTTTCGGTTGCGGTGGATGGCTGATGCCATTGCCTGTAGCCTGTTCAGGTAAATCCAAGTTTAAACCCTGCGCATTTTGTTTGGGCAAAGCAGAGAAAAACTCTGCTGCCAATTGTGCAAGCACAGATTCACTGATCGGTGCATCGGCTTGTGCAGATGCCGTATCAGTCGGCAATGAATTACTTGTAAGTACTTGGATAGTCATGGTATTTATCAACCTCCACATCTTCAAGTACAGCCAAAGCATCTTCAGTCAGTACCGCCAAAGAGCAATATAATGAGATCAGATAAGATGCAATCGCATTGCGGTTAATCCCCATGAAGCGTACAGATAGACCAGGCGCTTGTTCACCTGCAAGACCCGGTTGGAATAATCCGACTACACCTTGACGCTTTTCGCCAACACGTAACAGGATGATTTTGGTTTTACCATCTTCCACAGGGATTTTATTCGATGGAATCAATGGAACACCACGCCATGTGATGAACTGAGAACCGAATAAGCTAACAGTTGGTGGTGGCACGCCACGACGGGTACATTCACGACCAAATGCTGCAATTGCATCAGGATGGGCAAGGAAGAAGCCTGGTTCTTTCCATACTTTACGCAGGAGATCATCAAAATCGTCAGGCGTTGGTGCACCTGTCAAGGTTGAAAGACGCTGACTATCAGCAACACTTGCCAATAAACCGTATTCAGGGTTATTGATCAGTTCGCTTTCCTGACGCTCTTTAATGGTTTCAATGGTTAAACGTAATTGTTCTTTGATCTGATCATGCGGGCTACTGTACAAATCTGAGACACGGGTATGGATGTCTAAAACCGTTGAAACGCCATTGAGAAAATATTCACGTGGGTTAAGTTCATAGTCCACAAAAGTCTGTGGCAATGTCGCTTCGTCACGTTGTGTACACGCCACCTGAATATCATCGGTATTGCTGACTTGATTGACACGATAAATACCCGCTTCTACAGGTGTCCATTGCAATAAATGTGTTAACCAGCGAGGTGTAATGGTTGAAAGCTGAGGTACTGTTTTTGTTGCATTGGCAAGCTGACGGGCAGCCTGATCACTTAACGATTGGCGGGCTACTTCTTGGTTTTTAGCCATTTTTATACATCCTAAAATTCTAAAGAAAACATTTCAAAAATGAAGCATTACAGTTGGTTTAAGTTTTTTTAGGCAAAAATGATCCTCTCCCAGGCAATTGAAGTTTTAGTAAAAAATGGAGAATGGAATTAAAATGGAGCGTCAGTTTCAGGGCGAACTTATAGTTCGCCCGAGTTATTTATTCTTGACGCCAAGGCAGGTGATGAAAACGCCATCCATTGAATGAACCTCGATGATTGTCTTCATCCAGATCACCTTCAAAACCTTGTTCGATGTTGTAAATATTTTCAAAGCCTGCATTAAAGGCGACATTTGCCGCAGCCGCAGAACGTTTACCACTACGGCATAGAAGTAGAATGGTTTTGTCTTTACCCACTTTAGATTCCAGTTCTTTGGCAAAGCGGGGATTGCGGTTTAATGCAGTTCCTGTTGCCCAGGGAATATGAATGGTGTCTTCGACATAGCCGACGAATTTACGTTCTTCATTGGTACGTACATCCACAATCACGGCATGACCTGCCTGAAATAAAGCCCATGCTTCATGCGGTAAAACAGTACCTGTAAATTCAAGATAATGATCTTCAACCCGTTGTTTTGCATCGGCAAAGATTTGCTGAATCTTGTTGTCATCCAATTCTGGAAGTTCAATTTTAGTCGTACTATTCATGTTACACACCTGAATCAAATCCTGAATAAAGCAGTTTTTAAGCTAAGCTACGCAGAATTTGAAATAATCTATTAGAGAAGTTGATATTAAATATAATGATTTTTTATATTCTGAAAATGAATAAAAGTTGAATTGCTTATTCTTATTTTGGGAAAAGAGATTTTTATTATCTGGATCATTTATTGCTAAGCATTCAAACATGGCATCGACTTCAACTGTGGCTAAATGCAAAATTTTGATAAAGATATATCAACAATGTTTATCTAAAAGGTAGCAAATAAAATAATATTCTTCATAAGAATTGAATAAAGAATATTGAACCGAATACTTTATTCATATAATGAAAAAAGAAATCTCATGCAGGCAATCCCATGACGCAATGGAACATTCAAAATATTGTCACTGAATTACAGCAAGCGCGTAATGAATGGCGTACACAACAGAAAAGTCTGAAAGATTTTGGTGGGCGAGAGTTGCCCTCTAAAGAAGAAATTAAAAAAATCATGAATGATCTGTGTGGCATCTTATTTCCAATGCGTCTGGGGCCACACGATCTACGTCAGCAGAGTGAAAATTTCTACATTGCACATACACTTGAAAAAACACTTTATGCATTGCGGGAACAGGTCAAACTCAATTTGACCTATGACTATAAATATAAAAAGCATAATGAAAATGCGGAAGTGATTGATGTGCTTGCACAAAGTATTGTGAGTGAATTTGCACAAAAACTTCCCGAATTGCGCCGTATTCTGGATACTGATGTGATTGCGGCTTATGAGGGTGATCCTGCGGCACGTAGTGTTGATGAGGTTCTGTTGTGCTATCCAGGCATACTCGCCATTATTTACCATCGTATTGCTCATGAGTTTTATAAAAAAGATTTGTCTTTACTGGCACGTCTGATTGCTGAAATTTCTCATTCTAAAACAGGTATTGATATCCATCCAGGTGCTCAGATTGACCAAGGATTCTTTATTGATCATGGGACAGGTGTGGTGATTGGTGAAACCTGTATTATTGGTAAAAATGTCCGTATTTATCAGGCTGTGACACTTGGCGCGAAGCGTTTTGAAGTCGATGATGCAGGGCGTTTACAGAAAGAATATGCGCGTCATCCGATTGTGGAAGATAATGTGGTGATCTATGCAGGAGCAACGATTCTTGGACGTATTACCATTGGGCAGGGTGCGGTGATTGGTGGAAATGTGTGGATTACCCAAAGTGTGCCTGCCAATAGCGCTGTATCGCAAAGTTCAGCAACCAAGTCACAGGTTTAGTTGTATATAAATTTAAGATGAATGAGTGAGGCTGATCAAATTGCAATATTTGTTCAGCCTTTTATACATTCACGTTTAATGAATATTAACATTTTTCAGATTCTAAAATTTTCCAATACAGCTTAGTCTAAATGGTAAGTTGATCAATAATATAAGGACATTTAAAACATATATTTTTCTAAAGTACTGACTTGAAAAAAGTTGAATCAGCACAGATATTAATACTGAAATCTATTCTGATTAAAATAGTAAGTTTTTGAAAAATATATAAAATAATTTAATTTGTCTATTGAAATCCGACCAAGCGTTCCCATTTATTATTCAAGTACAAAATTTGTTGTGAGGAATAACAAGAATGCGATTTGAAAAATTTACCAACCGCCTGCAGCAAGCCTTATCTGATGCCCAGTCTTTAGCGATGGGGAATGACAATACTGCGATTGAGGGTATTCACATTCTTTCAGCTTTACTGGAAGAGCCATCGAACCTGAGTTTATTGCAACAGTCAGGTGCAAATCTTCCTGAGCTGAAAACGAAGCTGCAAAAGGCAATTAACGATGCACCGAAAATCGGTACGCCAACAGGTGATATTAATTTAAATCCTGAAGCGGTTCGCGCGCTGAATCTGGCAGACAGTTTCGCCCAAAAAGCAGGCGATGAGTTTTTATCAACTGATTGGGTGATTCTGGCACTTGCTGAAACTGGTGCAACCAAAACATTATTCACAAGCGTGGGTGTGACGACAGACAAACTGCGCAAAGCGATTGAAAATATACGAGGTGGTGAGCAAGTTATGGCAAATAACCATGAAGATCAACGTGATTCATTAAATAAATATACCGTTGACCTGACTGAACGTGCTTTGTCAGGCAAGCTTGATCCTGTGATTGGTCGTGATGAAGAAATTCGCCGTACCATTCAGGTTTTGTCACGCCGTACCAAAAACAATCCCGTGTTGATTGGTGAACCAGGTGTGGGTAAAACTGCGATTGTTGAAGGTTTAGCACAGCGTATCGTCAATGGTGAAGTCCCTGAAAGTTTGAAAGGAAAACGTGTTCTTTCACTTGATTTAGGTTCTTTACTTGCAGGTGCAAAATATCGTGGTGAGTTCGAGGAACGTCTAAAAGCAGTTCTGAAAGACTTAGCCAAATACGATGGTGAAATCATCCTGTTCATTGACGAGTTGCATACACTTGTCGGTGCAGGTAAAGGCGATGGCGCGATGGATGCGGGCAATATGCTTAAACCTGCATTGGCACGTGGTGAATTGCGCTGTGTCGGTGCGACCACTTTAGATGAATATCGTCAGTTCATTGAAAAAGATGCGGCACTTGAGCGTCGTTTCCAGAAAGTTCTGGTCGATGAACCAAGTGTTGAAGACACGATTGCGATTTTGCGTGGTTTAAAAGACAAATATGCGACCCATCATGGTGTGCAGATTCTCGACTCAGCGATTATTGCTGCGGCGAAAATGTCACATCGTTACATCACAGATCGCCAGTTGCCCGATAAAGCCATTGACTTGATTGATGAGGCTGCATCACGGATCAAAATGGAAATTGACTCGAAACCTGAGCCATTAGACCGTTTGGATCGTCGCTTAATCCAGTTGAAAATGCAGCTGGAAGCAGTGAAAAAAGATGCGGATTCTGTGTCGAAAGCTGAAGTTGAACATCTCGAAAAACAAATCGAAGAAGTTCAAAAAGAATATAGCGATCTTGAAGAAGTGTGGATTGCGGAAAAACGCTTAGTCGATGGTACAAACCAAGCGCAAGTGGAGTTAGACAAAGCACGTACTGCATTTGAAAAAGCGCAACGTGAAGGTGATTTGGCAGAAGCAAGCCGTTTGCAATATGGCGTAATTCCTGAGTTGCAAAAACGCTTGAATGAAGAAGAAGTTGCGGAAACCAATGAAGAACCGAAACTGATTCGTACCAAAGTCACTGAAAATGAAATTGCGGAAGTAGTCAGTGCTGCAACAGGGATTCCTGTCTCGAAAATGCTGCAAGGCGAACGTGAGAAACTTCTTCACATGGAAGAATTCTTACATAACCGTGTGGTTGGACAGGATGAAGCTGTGGTTGCAGTATCCAACGCAGTGCGCCGTTCACGTGCAGGATTATCTGATCCGAACCGTCCAAGTGGTTCATTCTTATTCCTTGGACCAACAGGTGTGGGTAAAACTGAATTGACCAAAGCCTTGGGTAATTTCTTATTTGACAGTGATGATGCGATTATTCGTATCGACATGTCTGAATTTATGGAAAAACACTCAGTCAGTCGTTTGGTCGGTGCGCCTCCAGGCTATGTCGGCTATGAAGAAGGCGGTGTGTTGACTGAAGCAGTCCGTCGTAAACCATACAGTATTGTACTGTTTGACGAAGTTGAAAAAGCACATCCAGACGTATTCAACATACTTTTACAGGTGTTGGATGATGGGCGATTAACGGATTCACAAGGTCGCTTGATTGACTTTAAAAATACCGTGATCGTGATGACATCGAACTTAGGTTCAAGTGATGTACGTGAGCTTGGCGATGGTGCTACGGATGAAGAAGTTCGTGCGGTGGTGATGGGTGCGGTATTGCAACATTTCCGTCCTGAATTTATCAACCGTATTGATGAACTGGTGGTATTCCATTCATTGAAAAAATCGCAGATTCGTGGCATTGCCGATATTCAACTGGATCGTTTACGCGCTCGTTTAGCTGAACGTGACATTGGATTGAAAGTGGATGATCAGGCTTTCGATATCCTGATTGATGCTGGTTTTGATCCTGTATATGGTGCACGTCCATTGAAACGTGCGATCCAGCAACAGGTTGAAAATACTTTGGCGCAACGTATCCTGGCAGGTGATTTTACTGCGGGCGATACTGTTTTAATCAGTGCTGAAGATGGTCATCTTGATTTTGGGAAACTGAAATTGAGTTAATTTGAACTGACTTAAAACTAAGTGTTGAAATAAAAAAACCTGGCTTCGGTCAGGTTTTTTTATTGCCTATGGATTTTCATCCATGAAGCAGTTGAATGAATGTCTGGAATTTATGGATTTAAACATCAGGTTGGAATAAAAAGTTTTTTAATTTCAGTTGTTTTGGCTATAATCAATCGCATAAAAAGATCAAAATGAGATATAGATGTCAAAAATAAAATGGGGTATAGGGGGGATTGTGTTTCTGGGGGCTGTTGCAGTCGGTGGAAACATATATGCAGATAAAGTGCTTCAGGCATTTTATGAGCAAAAACCTGATGTATCGGCAGATGCAAATATTAAAATGCAATATTCGGATTTTCAGATGGGGCTCATGACGGGGTCTGCCAGCTGGACGATGACGTTTATACCTGACCCATGTATACCCGCTGAGTTTGTTATTTTAAAAGGCAAGGATCAGATCAGAAGAACATTGACTGGTTATGCTGTGAATTCTGATTCTAAAGTGCACCAGGGTAAACCCGAAGCCATTAAATATCTGAAAGGGGGAGTCAAAGCCGATACAACAATCAACTGGCTTGGGCAGTCCCGAACACATTTTAAGTTGCCGGCAATCACAGAAAATGTAAATGGGATGAGTGTCAGAATGGATGCCCTGAATGCTGAAATACGCACGCAGTCCTACCCAGGTCAGGATACCCGCCTTTCGGCTGTAAAACTTTCCATACCTGTGATCAATATGACTGAAAAGGATACTCATTTACTGGCTCAGGATATTATGCTTGAAACCAGCCAGGGGCTGAATAAAGGGACTTTAAAGGATGGATATTCCATTTTAAGTATATCTTCCATGAGTCGTAATGAAGGTGCTGGCAAGTCTGCGGGCAGTATCAAAAATATGCATCTTGAAAGTACAACAAAAGTACATGAGCAGACTGTAGATATCGCTACACAGTTCAACATTGGCAAAATGACTATGCCGGCAGCGGGTTCATTTGACGAATTTTCCATGAATATGAATCTGAAAGATCTTAAGCTGAAAAAAGTTCAGAGCTTTTTTGACACACTTGAAAATTTTAATCAGACCTGTACGTCATCAGATGCAGAAACTCAGGTACTGCTGGATTCTTTGCTTGCCGTTATAGGGGATGGTTTTAACTTTGAGTCGAAAGACAATATGATTAAAGCATCCGGTGGTGAGGCGAAAGCAAGTCTGACAGGAAAGCTGATGCCTGGTCATCATGGTTCAATTACAGGTTTTGTTCAGATGGTTCCAAGCCTGCTGGATTTCAGTGCGGATATTCAGTTTGATAAAGCACTTCTGAAAGCAATGATGAATAATTATCTGCAGAATGCTGGTCGGAGCATGTCGGATCAGGAAGTGGAAAATATGATTCAGGCAATGCAGCAGCAAGGTCAGGTTCAGCGTGATGGGAATAACATGATCATGCGGCTTGATTATAAATATGGGCAGCAGTCATACAGAAAAGAATAAGCTTGATTCATCATCAGAAACCACCTGCGGGTGGTTTTTTTATTATGTGATGAAATTTACAATAATCAGACATATGGAATTATTATGATAATCAAATAATTATGTGAAAATAAAAATGAATTTTCTGCTATATGTCGGCTTGTCCTGAACAGTCCTTGTTGTGTATGACTAAACTTGTTAGCGTAATTCTGCATAATAAAATGGAATACAGCATCATGATGATGAATAACAATAAAAGTCAGAAAAGTGTCATAAAAACAGGAATACTTGTTGTAATCTGCAGCAGCGTTCCGATTTTTGTTCAGGCAGCTGGAGTGGCTTTGTCCGATCAGTCTCTGGCGGATACAGCTGGTGAAAATGGTTATGTGAATTCTTCTGCATTACAGAAATTTAAATCGGATGAGGAAACTTCTAAAGCTGATCATCAGAAAGAGGCTCATCGACTGGTGAGTCAGAACAATCAGAATATTCAGGAAAAAAATCTTGAAGGTTCTGAAATGAGTGATTACCTGATTCAGAAGAAAAAAGCAGATGATAAGGCACGAATTTTACAGGATGAAAAAACTTTGCCTGTAAACAACATAGTTTACAAGCAAAGTTATGACAACATTACAGTGACTTATCCGAATGGAATCACCATTGAAATGCGATAGTCTGAGTTAAAAATTCAGCATCACACCGGTGGATGCTGAATTTTCCAGGCACGGTGGATTTTCTGATTACGTTTGAAATCCTGCCCGATGGTTTCGTTACTGATTTCAACCACATCGTACATTGCCTGAACTTCTTCATCCATCTCAAAACCACGGTAGTTGTTTGAGAAGTAAAGTGTGCCACCTGTTGTCAGACGGTTCATGGCACGTTTCAGCAGTGAATTGTGGTCTCGCTGAACATCAAAGGTTCCATAGAATTTTTTCGAGTTTGAAAACGTCGGTGGATCAATAAAGATCAGGTCATACTGTTCATGACCTTCTTTTAACCATTCAAAACAGTCACTTGAGAAGAACTGATGCTGTTCATCTGGATGATCAACCGTCAGACCGTTTAAAACAAAGTTTTCTTTGGACCAGTTCAGATAGGTATTGGACAGATCGACACTTGTGGTACTGGCCGCGCCACCTAAAGCTGCGTGTAAGCTGGCTGTGGAAGTGTAGCTGTACAGATTCAGGAAGTGTTTGCCTTTGGCTTCAGCAGCTATACGCAGACGCATCTGACGGTGATCCAGGAATAAACCTGTATCTAAGTAGTCAGTTAAATTGACCAGAATTTTTGCTTTGCCTTCCTGAACGATAAAGCGCTTGGAAGCAGTACTTTGCTTCTCATATTGAGTTTTACCTTCCTGGCGTGCACGGGTTTTAATGAAAATAGCATCACGACCAAGACCTGTCACTGCACGGATTGCAGCTAAAGCGAGGTTGAAACGTTTCTTCGCTTTTTCAGGGTCAATGGTTTTTGGTGGCGCATATTCCTGTACATGCAGGCGGTCACCATACAGATCTACCGCGACATTAAAATCAGGCAGGTCGGCATCGTATAGACGCAGACAGTAAATATTTTCTTTCACTGCCCATTTTTTTAGCGCTTGCATGTTTTTTTGCAGGCGGTTGGTAAAGTCTTCAGCACCTTCAATCGCTTCAAACTGCTGTGGTTGCCATTCAGCCAGGAACGGACGGCTCACGGTTGCAGGCTTAATATCACCAAAACGCACATAAATTGGTAATTTACCGTTCATCAGACGCAGAATCTGAGGATTATTGAATGCCAGCACATCGGCCTGTTCAACCGCAGCTGCAATCACTGCCGCATACTGATTTGGAAAATTCTTTTGCAGCAGCGCAGATAAGCCTAAGTACAGCGAACGGTTGGATGCTTTATCACCCAGGCGTTCACCGTATGGCGGGTTAGTCACAATAAAGGACTTTTTACCCTCAGCTTTGAAATCAGGCCAGTCTGCCAGTGTGCGTTCTTCCATTTTGATCTGATCAAGTACAGATTCAAAACCAGCTGCAATAATATTCTGTTTGGTTGCTTTGACTGCTTCCCAGTCAGCATCGAAAGCATAAAACTGTGGAAGTGGTTGAGCCAGAGCTGTTTTATGACGTTCAGCAGCTTCGCCTTTAATGGACATCCATAGTTCATGGTCATGACCGTTCCAGCCATTAAAACCGAAACGTCGTACCAGACCTGGTGCGCGATCCGTCAGAATCATTAAAGATTCAATAATAAACGTCCCTGAACCACACATTGGGTCCAGGATAATGTCAGGGTTGCGTTCTTTGAGTTTTGCTTTCTGCAGGATGGCAGCGGCAAGGTTTTCTTTAATCGGCGCATCTGTCATATAGTGACGGTAGCCACGCTTATGCAGGGAATCGCCTGATAAATCCAGGCAATAAGTATGTGCCGTTTTACCTGCAAGTACATACAGCGTGATTTCTGGCTGCTTGATGTCAATGCTTGGGCGTTTACCTACAGCTTCCATAAAGGAATCCACTACGCCATCTTTTACACGCAGGGTAGCAAACTGAGTGTTGACCTTAATATCACGCTCTACATGCAGACGGATTGCAAAAGTGCTCTGTGGGGCAAAAATCAGTGACCAGTCAAAATTGATGGCACCCTCATAAAGTTCTTCTGCGACATCACGGGCATCGTGCGTGAAGTCAAGCTCATGGACATGAATAGGGGTCAGTACACGTGAAGCCAGACGTGACCACATGCAGATACGGTACGCATCTTCAAGTTTGCCTTTGAAAACAAGGCGTCCTGGAAATTTTTCGATATTCTGAACGCCTAAACCTTCAATTTCTTCCTGTAGCAGGGTTTCAAGTCCATCTGCACAGGTGACCCAATATGTAGAAAGACGGGGTTTAGCATTCATGAATATTTCCAGCAGCAAAAAAGCAAACGAGTATTTTAGCTTATTTTCGTGACGAATACTTGTAGAGACACACGAAGTTTGATTTTTTTAGTGGGTCAGAGATAAGTTTGCAAAATAAAGATGAAAAAATAATTGAAATCGGTCAGTTCAACCAGATAAATAAGTGACTTAAAAAAGAAAATAAACCTATGCTGGCGCTCATCATTTCAATGATCAGTTTTTCATTATCCATGTCCATTTCACCTGGACCTGTCAACCTGACCATTCTCAGCAGCAGTATGAATTATGGTGTAAAGCCTGTGCTGGCTTTTATTTCGGGTGCAACGTTCGGTTTTACGCTGTTGCTGGCTTCTGTCTGCTTTGGACTGTATCAATTTATTATGATCTATCCAGTTTTACTGAATGTGATCAGCTTACTCGGGACAGCGTTACTGGTCTGGATCGGTTTTAATATTCTGATGGCAAAAGGCGAGCGGATTACTGGAGACATTTCTTCCACAGAACAATCTGTGTCATCTGAAAAAAGTATGACCGCTCAGGTTCCTGGTTTTATGCAGGGCGCACTCATGCAGTGGTTAAATCCTAAAGCATGGATCGCTGCTGTAGCGGGAACTGCTTTGTTTTCCGCATCTCAGAACCCGAACATTCTTGTACTTTTTATCCTGATTTATTTTGTGGTCTGTTATCTGTCATTATGGATATGGGGGGTGGCAGGTGAAATGCTGGCTGCATTTCTCAATACAGGTCACAGAGCACGTATCTTTAATATTGTAATGGGACTGGTGTTGATCGTAATTTCTCTGCATATGTGCTGGACGCATTTTTATGGTCAGTAACAGCCCATACAATTAATAGTAAAGTTCCTAAGACATAATGATATTCGCTTAATCAGTAGTCTGTCGTATTAATGTCTGAATTCCATCATTCTAAACCCCGTAAATTCAGATCATTTTTTCTTGAATAACTGTATGAGCTTGATGTTCTGTATCTGATTGTTTTTGCTCTGGTATAAATATTGCTAAACCATTGATCAGTTTCACCTGGTTTTCAGGTGGTTAATTGATTGAATGGGGGAATTTATGGATACTGGCTCAACTTTTCTGTCCCGTACAGATGTGTTTTCAATTGCAACGCTGATACTTGCCCGTCTGAGACGGGTATCAGGGCGAGTGATTGATGTCATGTATCTGGTGGAAAATCCTGCTTATGCTGAATATGTTGTGCAGCTTGCCTTTGCAGCTCAGGATGAAGAACTCAGCCGTCTGGGCATGAAACTTCAGCTGTTTGTAGATCAGGAAAAAACAAAGTCAGTTCCTGCTGATAAATCGGGTGAGACAGAAAAACTGCCCCGTGCATATCAGACAGAAAGTTCAGATGAGCTTAGCGCAGAAGAAATTTATAAGGCACAGGTTTCCCATCACTATATTGGGGCACTTCGTTAAAAAAGAGTGCAATACATGGCTGTAAAAAGCAGAGCAGTCTGTATTGCACTGATCAGAGGTGACTGGACTCTGTAGGTTCAAAAGGTGTGTTGAACGGGAATGGAGAATATTCAGTACATACTTGTCTGTTGAGTGAATCGTTGCAAATGCCCAAAACTTCAACTGCGAAAAGCAATGGAAATCTGTATAATGCGTTAACTTAACCTCTAAGGAATCTCTCATGCACTTGGCGGCATTGCATACACCGAGTCAGATTCAACTGAATAAAGATGGAAATCTCAAACATTTCATCACTATCGAGGGGCTTTCTAAAGCAACTCTGACAAAAATTCTCGATACAGCCCATTCTTTTATCAATGATCAAAATCAACTTGTAACGAATAACCTCTTAGAAGGTCGTACAGTGATGAACCTGTTCTTTGAAAACTCTACCCGTACCAGAACGACTTTTGAAGCCGCTGCAAAACGCTTATCTGCCAATGTTTTAAATATTGATATTGCCCGTTCAAGTACGTCCAAAGGTGAAACCCTGCGGGACACACTGTGGAATCTTGAAGCAATGGCTGCCGATATTTTTGTGGTACGTCACTCATCTTCTGGTGCAGCACATTTTATTGCCAAAGATATCTGCCCGAATGTGGCCATTATCAATGCCGGAGACGGGCGTCATGCGCATCCGACTCAGGCGATGCTGGATATGCTGACCATTCGCCGTGAAACTAAAAAGAATTTTGAAGATATCAGCCTGGCAATTATTGGCGACATCAAACATTCCCGTGTTGCCCGTTCTGATATTGCTGCATTACAGACTTTAGGCTGTAAAGATATTCGTGTGATTGCACCGAATACGCTTTTACCTCATGGTTTTAATGAATATGGTGAGGGTGTTCGCCTGTTCAATAAAATGAATGAAGGGATCAAAGACTGTGATGTGATCATTACCTTACGTATTCAGAATGAACGGATTGATTCGCCGGCACTGTCATCTCAGGCTGAATTCTACAAAATGTATGGTCTGAATCAGGAACGTCTTGCCCTGGCAAAACCAGACTGCATCGTGATGCATCCAGGTCCGATGAATCGTGGTGTGGAAATTGATTCGAGTATTGCTGACGGTGACCAGTCGGTGATTCTGCATCAGGTCACCAATGGGATCGCTGTGCGTATGGCAGTACTTGCACTGTCCATGCAGGGGCAGCTGGAAGAACAGGGTTTACTTGAAGCGATTGCAGGATAAGGGGGCAGAAACGTCATGACTATTGTAAAAATTGAAAATGTTCGTGTCCTGGACCCTGTAAAACAGACTGATCAGGTTCAGACGGTACATATTGAAAATGGTAAACTGCTGGATACCCGACCGGATCAGAGTCAGATTGCTGAAACCATTGATGGTCAGGGTAAATGGCTCATGCCAACCATGGTGGATCTTTGCGCACGTATGCGTGAACCAGGTCAGCAACAGCATGGGACTTTGAAGTCGGAAGGTAAGGCTGCCCGTGAAAACGGTATTCTGCATGTATTTACCCCACCGGATTCCAAACCGATTGTTCAGGATAATGGTGCATTGATTCATGGTCTGGTTGAAAAAGCGATGCTGGATGGTGGAATTTACCTACAGGTGATTGGCGCACAGACCCAGGGTTTAAATGGCAAACAGCCTGCAAATATGGCGGGTCTGAAAAAGGGTGGCTGTACTGCAGTGACCAATGCTAATGCTCCATTTGCAGATGATGATGTGGTCATCCGTACCCTGGAATATGCAGCAGGTCTGGACATGACTGTGGTCTTCTATGCAGAAGAACATCAGATTGCCAAAGATGGCTGTGTGCATGAAGGCTTCATTGCTTCGCGCCAGGGTTTACCGATGATTCCGGCTCTTGCTGAAACCATTGCGATTGCTAAATATCTGTTGATGGTTGAAGTCACAGGTGTTCATGCGCACTTCGGACTGCTGTCCTGTGCTGAGTCAGTGGAACTGATTAAAATTGCCAAAGCCAAAGGTCTGCCGGTGACTGCCGATGTTGCAATGCATCAGCTGCATTTAACCGATGCTTTGATTGATGGCTTTAACCCACTGGCACATGTACGTCCACCGTTACGTTCTGAACATGACAAACAGGTTCTGCGTAATGCGGTGAAAGAAGGTGTTATTGATGCAATCTGTACTCATCATGAACCTTTAAGCAGCTCTGCCAAAATGGCACCGTTTGCTGAAACAGAACCTGGTCTGACAGCATTTGACAGTTATGTGCCACTTGGTGTGCAGCTGATTAAAGAAGAACTGTTCACACCGTTACAATGGGTGGAAAAAGTGACACTTGCTCCTGCAAAAGTCGCGAACATGGCAGAACGCTGGGAAAATGAAGCAGGGCTTGTGTTGATTGATCCTGGACTGGAATGGACACTGGATAAAAAAAGTATTGTTTCACAGGGTAAAAATACACCTTTGATTGGACAGAAAGTGACAGGAAAAGCGATCCGCACATTTACAGCTTAAGACATTCGATTCAGTTTCTTTTAAAAAGTCAGCTTCGGCTGGCTTTTTTATGTGTTTTTATTCACAAATCAAACCTAAAAAAACAAATAATTAACAAAATATTAAAATACTCTCTATAAACTTTTATAGGTCAAAAGAAAAAACGAAAATAAGAGGAATTTTAAATGACAGATTTAATTGAACTACTCAAAAATAAAGTTACGGCAGCTGTACTTGATGGTGAAACAGGCTATTTACCTGAGAAAACACAAGCACTTGCATCTTTTTATCCCGTGCTTTTATCCATTTTAAAAGCTCATCCAGATCTGATTGGTGCTTTACAGAACCAGCTGAATCCTCGTTTTTCTGATCTTTTCAGAACAGGTACTGATCTGAAACTGCAGTTTTTAAGCCAGGTCAGTGGCGATGCGCCTTTGAATGAGACTGAAAATGTGCTCAGTAAAGCTATTGCACCAACTTTAGGTCTGCTTTCTGATGAAGCAGGCAGCAGTCATCCGCAGGATATTGTAAAACTGATTCAGAGCCAGATTGGCAGTATCAGCAGTAAAGTACCGGTATGGGCGGCTTCCATTCTTTCTGCATTTGGTATTGGCAGTATTGCTGCGGCAGCGACCACAGCAGCACCAAAAGTTGTGGCTCAACCGACTCTTTCTTCAACTCCTCCACAAAAAGAAGAAAAAAAATCCGGCTTTTTACTGCCTTTAATTGCATTACTGGTTTTACTTGGACTGATCGCATTCCTGTATAAATCCTGCAGTACCAAAAAAGATGTTGATGCAGGAACAGGTGCAGTCAGTTCACAGAGCGCTGATCTTAAAGCATCTTCGCTACAGTTGGTGACGGATCAGGCGGGTCAGCTGACACATTGTCAGATCAGTTCAGGCGATGCAGGTTTCCTTGAAAAACTGAAAACAGATATTAAATCACTGTTCAGCCAGGCCAATGACTGTACGGTGGAAACAAATGCTGAGCTTGCAAAAGAATTTGTAGATCAGGATGCTATTCCAGGCGTTCTACAGCTGTTGAAAGGTGTTCCAGGTATCAATCTGAACTGGACAGGCAATCAGTTGACTGTCCAGGCACCTGATCAGGCGGCAGCAGAAGCTTTAGTAGGAAAAATCCAGCCTTTACTGAAAAATGCAACAGTGTCTGTTGCTGCTCCACTGGATGAAAGTTCAGCTGTAAGTACCAGTATCAGCAGTGCAGAAAAAGCACTTTCTGAGCTGAATGCTGAACAGACGACAGCACAGGAACTGGCGGATGCACTGAATTTACAGATCATTAATTTTGCTACGGGTTCAAATGCGATTCCTGATGCAAACAAAGCCGTACTGAATAAAGCAGCGGATGTACTGAAAAATGCGAAATCAGTGCAGCTGGTTGTCGGTGGTCATACAGATGCTACGGGTAATCCTGATGCAAATAAAACACTGTCTCAGAAACGTGCTCAGGCTGTTGTTGATTACTTTGTACAGCAAGGCGTTGATGCTGCTCAGTTAAAAGCTGTAGGATTTGGTCAGGAAAAACCGGTTGCTGAAAATGAAACGCCTGAAGGCCGTTTCAAAAACCGTCGTATTGCTTTTGAAGTACTGAACACAGAAACAGGCAGTGTAAGTACAGTTGATGCAAACGGTGTACAGCAGCAATAAAGCCAATCTGTAAAAAAATCCCTGCAAATCTGTGGGGATTTTTATTTCGTACTCGTCAAACAGTCAGGTTTTTGATTTAATACGCGGCGCAGAACAAAACTTAACTTGGTTAATAATAAAATGATGAAAAAATCAATAATTTCCATCCTGGTCGTTTCAGCTACATTCATGTCAGGATGTGATTACTTCAAAAACAAGAAGGAAACAGCTGAAGAAAAAACCGAAGTGATGTCCGACTGGAGTTGTACTGATCAGGGTAATATCAATCAGGTGCAGGATTTCATGAAAGCTGAATATCTGAAAAAACTGGAGAAAGACCTTCGCCAGTCCAGTTATAGTGCAGATCAGGAACTGCTGGATAAAATCACTAAAAATCTTAAATTTGAAATAAAGGGTGTAACTACACTGACAGAAAATCCTGAGCAGGCAAAACAGCTCGACTGTTCGAGCCAGCTGATTGTACATTTTCCTAAAGGTTTACAGAAACGGGCTGAAAATGCTTATCTTGAACAGAACATCTGTGAGGACTGTGATGGTGAGGATGGCAACCAGAATTCCACACTGAGAGATTATCTGGAAGGCGGTGAATATGCACTGAGCCTTGGAGATGATCAGCTGAAAGGTGACTTCAGTTACAGCATTACAAAAACGGATAAAGAAGGTCTGAGCCTGAATGTACCAGGTCAGAGCAGTGTGATTGATGGTGTGGTTTTTGTGACCGTCAAAGCTGTTCAGTACGCTGCATATAAGAAGGAAAATGCAGAAATGGTGGAGTATTCTGAGAAAAACTCTCAGGAATACGTAGCACAGGCTGAACTTGCACAAAAAGCCATGAATATCCGTAAAAAAGAGTTCGATGCAGATAAAGTAAAAGCGGTTGAGCGTCTGAATCAGACCTGGGATCAGTTTACAGATGAACAGAAGCAGCAGTTACAGCAGGATCAGTCAGACTGGTTTGAAAAACGTGATGTAGACTGTAAAGTGCTGGCGCAGAAGTCTGTAAATCAACTGAATGAAAGTGATAAAGAGACTTATCAGAAGCACTCAGGTTATTGGGATGATGCGATGTATGCCCAGGATCAGGAAATGCAGTATACAAAATGTTTTATTCAGAAAACCAAGGAAAGAACAGTTTATCTGAACAATGTTTATAACTGATTTTTTATAAATTTCTTAAAATAAAAAAGGACGAATTGATTCGTCCTTTTTTTACGGGCATGCTTTCACCACAGGATAATGAAAGATGATGAGTTTATGAAAATCAGTATTATTGGCGCAGGACGTGTTGCATATCATCTGTTTCAGGTGCTGAAAGATCAGCATGAGATTATCCAGATATTCAGTCGTACGGGGAAGTTTCATGGGCTGTCAGCAGATCAGAACGCTCCACAGATCATTTCAGATCTGAACTTGCTCAGTTCTGAAACTGAGTTGTGCATGATTGCAGTCAGTGATCAGGCGATCAGCGACATCATTGTACCTATTCATCAGGTACTTCCTGATGCGCTGATTGTACATACTTCAGGCAGTACTCATATTTCCCGGCTGACAGCAGTGCACCAGCGGGCAGGTGTATTTTATCCATTACAGACATTCAGTATTGAAAGAACAGTGGACTGGAGCAGTACTCCGCTATTTGTTGAAGCAACATATCCTGAAGATCAGCAGTGCTTGACTGCACTTGCTGAAAGTTTAAGTCAGCGCGTCTATGCCTATACATCGGAACAGCGGCTCAGTCTGCATCTTGCTGCTGTGTTTGCCTGTAACTTCAGTAACTACTGTTATGACATGGCAAAACAGATTGTCGATGCCAGACAGGTCGATTTCAGTCTGCTTTATCCCTTAATTAACGAAACTGCGCAGAAAGCACAGCAGGCTGACCCACAGCTTATGCAGACAGGACCCGCTATGCGGGGTGATATGAATATTCTGGAGATGCATCAGCACATGCTTAATCAGTCTCAGCGTAAAGACTTATCTGATGTTTATCAGTTGTTAAGCGGTCAGATTAAAGAAAGGCATACGGTTTCATGATTTGTTTGTACGTTTTCTATGTCTGAAATGTTCTGAGGCATCAGAACAGGAATTCCTCAGGGGATGGTCTGAATAAAATTTAATCTATCAATTAAAATGAAAGTATCTGACTTTTTTAATCAGTTTATTGCAAATACAATGTCATTTTTAGTTGAAGAGTAGTGGTTATGTTGATTTCCAAAAGAAGGATTATTCATGCACTGAGCTATGAGATTATTCTGTTGGTCATCATTGCGGTTGCATTAAGTCTGATTTTTAAAGTTCCTCTGGACGTGACAGGTACGCTGGGGATTGCTATGGCTGTAACATCCGTTATATGGAATATGGTGTTCAATCATCATTTTGAAAAATTTGAAGCAAAACATAAACTGAAAAGAACAGTGAAAATCCGTTTACTCCATGCTGTTGGGTTTGAAGGTGGTTTAATGCTTGCCACGATTCCAATGGTGGCTTATGCCATGGAAATGAGTCTGTTACAGGCGATGATGCTGGATTTTGGACTGACGATGTGTATCCTGGTTTATACCTTTGTTTTTCAGTGGATCTACGACGCAGTTGAAGCCCGTATGGGTTACCAGGTTGTGCATTAATCAAAATCTGTCCGAAAAAGATGCTCTGCTGAGTATAATATGAGAATTATTAGTTAATATAATAATTCTCAATTCTCAATTCTCAATTCTCAATTCTCAATTCTCAATTCTCAATTCTCAATTCTCAATTCTCAATTCTCAATTCTCAATTCTCAATTCTCAATTCTCAATTCTCAATTCTTAATTCTCAATTCTCAATTCTCAATTCTCAATTCTCAATTCTCAATTCTCAATTCTCAATTCTCAATTCTTAATTTGTGATATATGTCACTATTTTCCAATTGGTTACATATATTCATTTTGTCTTAATCATTTAAAATTAATAAACAGTCTATTAAAAATAAATTGCTGTTTAAGAAAATCTTAAAAATATTTATCTATTATATTTTGATCATTTTTTATCGAATGTTTGGAAAGTTTAGACTACAGTTCATCCATTTTTTATTTATTATTCTTATTTTTTTTGTACTTTTTATATGCGAATTGTCATGTAAGACATCGTCATTTTTAGGGAAAAATAAAATGAATAAAAGTAAAGTGTTCAAAATCGGGGCAATGGCAGCATCATTGTTGGTATTTACAAATGTTGGTTATGCCGGTGAGTTTAAACGATTCTCTGTATCTGCTGGTTGGTTGCACGTCATGCCACAGGGAAAGGCAAATCCTTTTAATATTAATACTGCTGTAGAAAATGGCACAGCATCTAAAGTTGGATCAATTAGTGTGGGTTCTTTTATCAACGCAGTGGATCCTGACTACACGATGAATGAGTTTAATGTAAAAGAGCAACTTAAAGAGTTGGAAGAGTTGGATGCTTTTAGACTGATTGGAATTGCTGATGCTGATGGAAATATTTTGGAGGGTGAGTCGGGAACTGCAGTAATTAATGGTCTCGAATCATGGCAATCCAGGGGGACAGGGCTTGAGGCGGATGATGTTGATACACTTGGGCTGATGTTTAACTATTATCTGAACGAAAATGTGTCTTTGCAGTTGATTGGAGGTATTCCGCCGAAAGTCGATATTAAAGGAAAAGGTGAAATATTTGCACCTTTATCCGGGAAAGCTACACCTACTGGTACGGCAGGTCTTTTATTTCCTGACGGTTTAGATCTTAAGCAGGATATTCCAATTACAAACCTGGGCAGTAGATCAAAAGCGGCAACTGCAAGGGCGTGGACACCTGCACTGGAAGCCCAGTATCAGTTTGGGAAACCTGGCATTGATAAATTAAGACCTTATGTTGGGGTGGGGTTAATGTACGCTTATTTTAATGATATTGAGCTGAATAAAGGTATTGAGTCAGACTTGGTTGCTGCAGGTCATATGATCCAGAATGTACTCGATGGAAAAGCAGGTGCAGCACTCGATGGTGAGCTTTCATCTGGGGATATGAAAGTCAAAGTAAAGGCGAGTGATGCAATTGCTCCGATTGTTACAGCGGGTTTTACCTATGATCTTACACCTGAATGGTTTACAACAGCTTCAGTTTCGTATGCAAAGCTGAATAATAAGGCTACGATTAATGTAATCAATAAAACTACAGGTCAGCAGTTAATTCACTCTACGACAAAAATTGATATAGACCCATTGATTACTTATGTCGGGGTGGGATACAGGTTCTAACTGAAATTGGTAATGATTGTTTTTGATATATAAAGCAATATTTTCAATCTTCATATTAAAACAGCCCTCATAGGTATAAACCAGTGACGGCTGTTTTTGTTTAATGCTTATTGGTAGAGATTATTTCTCTACAATCGCTGTTACACCCTGACCACCTGCGGCACAGATGGAAATCAGAATACGACCTGAACCTTTTTCATTTAACAGTTTTGCAGCAGTCGCAATAATACGGCCGCCAGTTGCAGCAAATGGGTGACCAGCTGCTAAAGATGAACCTTTAACATTCAGTTTTGAACGGTCAATTGAACCTAAAGGAGCTTCCAGTCCCAGACGTTCTTTACAGAATTTTGGATCTTCCCATGCTTTAAGTGTAGAAAGAACCTGAGATGCAAATGCTTCATGAATTTCATAATAATCGAAGTCCTGAAGTGTAATGCCAGCACGGTCAAGCATGCGTGGAACTGCATATGCAGGAGCCATCAACAGACCTTCTTTTTTGCCAACAAAGTCTACAGCTGCAGTTTCAGAGAACGTTAAGTATGCCAGTACTTCGTGACCATTGGCTTTCGCCCATTCTTCAGACGCCAGCAGTACACATGAAGCACCATCAGTTAACGGCGTAGAGTTACCCGCAGTCATGGTACGTGCATCGCCTTTACCAAATGCAGGTTTAAGTTTTGCCAGTTTTTCCACGCTTGAGTCAGCACGTAAGTTGTTGTCACGCTCAAGACCCAGGAAAGGTGTGATCAGGTCATCAAAGAAACCTTCTTCATACGCTTTTGCCATTTTCTGATGAGAAGCAGCTGCCAGTTCATCCTGTGCTTCACGAGGAATTCCCCATTCAAGCGTAGTGATTGCCTGGTGATCACCCATGGAAAGACCTGTACGTGGCTCACCATTTTTTGGAGCATCCATCAGATCTTTAACATTGATTTTAGCCAGTGCTTTTAAGCGGTCTTTACCTGTTTTTGCAATATTCAGCTCAAGCAGCGCTTTACGCAGACCATCACCAAATGCAATCGGAGCATCAGAAGTTGTATCTACACCACCTGCCACACCGACTTCAATCTGACCCAGTGCAATTTTGTTTGCAACAAGGAAAGCTGCCTGTAAGCCGGTACCACACGCCTGTTGAATATCGTAAGCAGGTGTTTCAGGAGCAAGTTCAGTATTTAACACACACTCACGGGTCATGTTAAAGTCACGGCTGTGCTTTAAAACTGCACCAGCGACAACTTCGCCCAGACGCTGACCTTGTAAATTAAAACGTTCAACCAGACCGTTCAGTGCCGCTGTGAACATGTCAATGTTGGATGCAGTAAAATAAGCACCGTTTGAACGGGCAAATGGAATTCGGTTACCGCCAATAATGGCAACGCGGCGAACTGTGTTCTGACTCATGGTTTTATCCTGTTGAACTTTAGTTTTAATGGTAGATCTGGGTTTTGTAGTAGTTGTTGCAGCTGCAGTTTTGCTTCTGCCAGCGGTGGCACGTGTGGTACTGCGGGCCGGTTTTGTTGCAGCTGTTGTTGACTTCACTGCTGTGCCCGTACTTTTTCTTGAGCGGGTAGTGCTCTTTGATGTATTTGACACAGTTTCAACAGTAGAATTCTCGACTGCCGGATTTTCTTGAGTTGTTTTGCTCATAAGGCTTTTCCAAGCATGTATAAGGTATTACAGAAGCTTACATTAACATATCTGCAAAAAGCCTGGATTGACTGTAATGACAATGCAGAATGCTTTCAGGTCAAGACATCTGGAGTTTAACTCAAGTATTATTCCTATGAAACAGGTGAATGTACTGAAAAACAGGGCTCTGACATCATATTGAAGTTAAAGGGATATATTCAGGTTCACCATAAATTTATTTTAATGAGAGATAATAATCATGACTGACCAGTATCAGGCATTTGCAAAATCCCCGATTGGTAAATTTGTCATCAAAAACCTGGGATTGCCAGCGCCAACTTTTCTTGAGCGTTTTGAGTCAGCAACACCTGTTGTAAAAGGTGCGGTTATTCTGGGTGCAGCACCATCCAGCACATTGTCTGGTGCGATTGCACAGGTACTGGCAAATATTCATGCCAACAGCTATGCTGGACAGAATACTGAACTTCAGCAGGCAGCTGCTAAAGCTGGACTGAACCTGGGTGCATTTAATGAAGGCGATAAAGA
Source organism: Acinetobacter chinensis (assembly GCF_002165375.2). Lineage (NCBI taxonomy): Bacteria > Pseudomonadati > Pseudomonadota > Gammaproteobacteria > Moraxellales > Moraxellaceae > Acinetobacter > Acinetobacter chinensis. Next base: position 2,070,668 of record NZ_CP032134.1, on the reverse strand, counting down.
GTCTGCATTTAAAGTTGCCATTTTTGATGCTTCAGGCATTCAGAGCTCAGAACAGCTGATCGAACTGTATAAATTTTTTAACCCGATTGCACGTCAGATCCAGGCTTCTGGTCGCGTTATTGTGGTGGGTATTACTCCTGAAACAGCAAAAACTTTAAAACAGGCTGTTGCTCAGCGCGCGCTTGAAGGTTTTGTAAAATCTGTAGGCAAAGAGTTCAAAAAAGGAATTGCAGCGCAACTGGTCTATGTGGATGATGGTGCTGCAGATAATATTGAATCGACTTTACGTTTCCTTGCTTCGCCACGTTCAGCGTATGTTTCAGGTCAGGTGATCCGTGTATCCAAAGCTGAAGTGCTGGATGTGGACTGGGCAAAACCTTTAGCGGGTAAAACAGCAGTGGTTACCGGTGCAAGCCGTGGTATCGGTGAAGCGATTGCACATGTACTGGCACGTGATGGTGCACATGTGATCTGTCTGGATGTTCCACAGCAGCAGGCTGATCTTGACCGTGTTGCCGCTGAAATCGGTGGTTCTACACTGGCTATTGATATTACAGCAGCAGATGCAGGACAGAAAATTAAAGAAGCTGCAGCAGCTCAGGGCGGTCTGGATGTCATTGTTCACAATGCTGGTATCACCCGTGACAAAATGCTTGCCAATATGAAGCCTGAACTGTGGGATCTGGTGATTAACATTAACCTGTCTGCAATTGAGCGCGTAAATGAATATCTGATGAATAATCAGGGCATCAATGCAAATGGTCGTATTGTCTGCGTATCTTCTATTTCAGGTATTGCAGGTAATCTTGGACAGACCAACTATGCGGCATCTAAAGCCGGTGTGATTGGTGTGGTGAAAATGACTGCTCCATTCCTGCAGCAGGGTGTAACAATCAATGCAGTAGCACCGGGTTTCATTGAAACTCAGATGACAGCAGCGATTCCATTTACCATCCGTGAAGCAGGTCGTCGTATGAACTCCATGAGTCAGGGCGGTTTACCTGTTGATGTTGCAGAAACAATCGCACTGTTTGCTGCGACAGGTTCTTCAGGTCTGAACGGTAACGTTGTACGTGTATGTGGTCAGAGTCTGCTGGGCGCATAAGTTTTAAACCCTGTTTATACTTAACTATGTAAAACAGGGCAGGATGAATGGTTTTAGCCTAAAGTTAAAACCATTCACCGATTGATCTTCGATGGAAGATTACATTTTATAAAATAAAATATTTTAAAGGTTCAGTATGAATACTCGCCATTTCAGTCAACTTCCAAAACCTTATCTTGCTTATCCTAAAGTTATTCAGGGTCTGATTTTTAAAAAGCCTAAAGGAGAGAAAGTTCTGCCGCAGGTTGAATATGTGGTGGATTCATTCAAAATTGATCCTGATCATTTAAAAGCATATAATGAAGTTTGTGGATTTAAAAACAACGGTTATATTCCAGCGATTTATCTTGCTGTTCTGTCTCAGAGCCTGCAGATGCACATGATGTCAGCAGAGGCATTTCCTTTTGCTGTACTGGGTCTGGTGCATATCCGTAATCAGGTTAAGCAGAACCGTAAAACAGGCGTCAATGAGCAACTGACGCTGTCCTGTAAATTTGGTGATCTTCAGCCTCACGATAAAGGCGTACAGTTTGATTTCATCACGACTGCAAAAGTGGGTGATGAAGTGGTTATGGAAGGTGTCACGACTTATCTTGCACGTCAGAAAACAGATGGGCAGGCTGCTGCTAAAGCAAAAGAAGACAAAACACCTGCTTATACATTAAAAGCGCAATGGACAGTGGCTGAAAATATCGGTCGTCGTTATGCAAAGACTTCAGGCGATTTCAACCTGATTCATATTCATGCAGTTACAGCAAAAGCATTCGGTTTTAAACAGGCAATTGCTCATGGTATGTGGAGCAAGGCACGTGCTTTAGCCAGCCTGAATCTGCCTGATGCTTATGAAGCAGATGTACATTTTAAACTGCCAATGTTCCTGCCCGGCGTGGTTGATTTTATGGTAGCTGAACAGGCAAAAGATACAGAGTTTCTGATCAGGAACTCTAAAAATCAGAAACCACATGTTGCAGGAAGCGTGAAGGCACTGTAAACATAAAGCCTGAATCATAAAATGATTCAGGCTTTTTTTTGCCCCAATATTTTATGGCTGATAAGAAAATGAATGGATTCAAACAATACCTGCTTGCAGAAAAAGACAGCTATCAGGGCTATGTAGATGAACGGTTTCAGGGACTGGCTGAGCAGTTCAGCCGTATGCAGGATGCCCGCAGTGATCAGGGTGGAGCTGCAGTAGCAGTTTATTTTCAGGGGCAGAAAGTTGTTGATATCTGTACCGGTAAAAAATCACAGACGGAAGACTGGCAGACAGATACTTTATCGGTCTGTTTTTCTACAGGTAAAGGTGTGCTCGCGACTCTGGCGCATATTATGGTCAGTGAGGGCATTCTGGACTATGACACACCCGTTGCAGCATACTGGCCTGAGTTTGCTCAGAATGGTAAATCTGGGATGACTTTGCGTCATCTGCTCAGTCACCAGAGCGGACTGTATGATATCCGTAATAATATTGGCAGTGCCGTGGAAATGTATGACTGGCAGCATATGCTGCAGGTTATGGAAAAGGCAACACCACGTTTCCAGGCAGGTGAAGATATCGCTTATCAGGCACTGACATTTGGCTGGCTGATTGGTGGCGTACTCGAAAAAGCGGCAAAGCAACCACTGACCTGGTTGATGCAGCGTTATCTGGTGGAACCCCTTCAGCTCGATGGTGCATATTTTGGTGTTCCATCAAATCAGCTGGAACGGGTGGCTCGCCCATTAAAGAAACCTAAGCCTGTTCAGCCGGAGAAAAAAACAGGAACGCAGCCTTATGCCAAAAAGAAGTACAAAGCATCATTTTCAGACAGACTGATTGAGCTGAGTGGACAGAATCCACAGGATTTTCTGGATGCCATGGTTCCTAAAAATATGCGTGAATTCAGCTTTTATGGTGATCAGGGGCTTCAGTCGGTGATTCCTGCTGCAAATGGTGCATTTACGGCCAGCAGTCTTGCCCGCATTTATGCCATGCTGGCAAATCGTGGGCAATGGAACGATCAGCAACTGATTAAACCTGAAACCTTCGAGGCATTGAGTAAAATCCAGAATATACGCCGTGATCGTGTGATGCCTGTGCCTATGAAATGGCGTATGGGTTATCACCGTGTACTGACTATGGGAAAACGCGTCAAACATGGTTTTGGTCATATTGGCTATAATGGTTCAGGTGCATGGTGTGATCCAGACCGCCAGCTCAGCTTTGCCTATACACATAATTTTTTGATTGGTTCCATTACAGGGGATTACCGTCTGTGGGGACTGACTCAGGAAACCTTACGTTGTGCAGATGCAGTTCTGAAAGGTCATAAAGGATGGTTCTGATTTATTCTGAATGATCAGACTGCGGAAGAGTGATTTTAAAGATTATGCACCTTTGAGCCACAAAATGGTACGACAGCTCTGACCTGTACAGTATTGGAGTCTATTTCATCGGCTGAAGCGGGTTTTTGTATTTTTAATTCACTCTATGCATAAAAAACAGTATCCTAAGACCTGACATCAGGAGCACTCATGTATCAGGTACTTGCACGGAAATATCGTCCTCGTAATTTTAATGAACTGGTTGGACAGAATCATGTCTCACGTGCTCTGACAAGTGCGCTGGATCGTGGTCGCCTGCATCATGCCTATTTGTTTACAGGGACTCGTGGCGTAGGTAAAACAACCATTGCACGTATTCTGGCAAAATGCCTGAACTGTGAAACAGGTATTACCTCCATACCATGTGAAGTCTGTGCAACCTGTAAATCAGTCAATGAAGGACGTTTTATTGATCTGATTGAGATTGATGCTGCGTCACGAACCAAAGTTGAAGATACCCGTGAGCTTCTGGACAATGTTCCTTATGCACCGACTCAGGGGCGGTTTAAGGTCTATCTGATTGATGAAGTGCACATGCTGTCCACGCACTCATTTAATGCGTTACTGAAAACGCTGGAAGAACCGCCTGAACACGTTAAATTTCTGTTTGCTACGACCGATCCACAAAAATTACCCATCACCGTTATTTCCCGCTGTCTTCAGTTTACTTTACGTCCTTTAGCAGTGGATGAAATTACAGAACATCTTTCCAGTATATTAAGCAAGGAAGAAATTGGGGTTGATCAGGATGCCGTCTGGCAGATTGCTGAATCTGCACAGGGGTCTTTACGTGATGCACTGTCCCTGACAGATCAGGCAATTGCTTATGGTCAGGGTGAAATACGTCATCAGGATGTTAAAGACATGCTGGGGCTGATTGACCGTACCATTATTTATGATCTGATTCTGTCCATTCATCAGAATCAGAGACAAAGGGTCAGTGAACTGTTGATGCAGTTCAGACAGCAGGCACTTGATGTTTCCATGGTGCTTGATCAGTTGATCTCGACACTGCATGAGCTGGCTTTGTTGCAGTATCTGCCTGAGTTAAGCCTGAAGTACAGTGCTGAAATCAACCGCAAAATTACACATTTATCACAGATGATTTCTGCTCAGGATCTGCAACTGTATTATCAGGTCGCTTGTAAGGGACGCGCTGATTTACAGCTGGCGGTCACTCAGGAGCAGGGCTTTGAGATGTGTGTCCTGCGGTTGCTTGCGTTCCGCCCACTGTCAGTTAATGAGCTTCCTGTGTCCCGGACAGTTTCAGCTGTCAGTGATAACGTGCCCGTTCAATCAGATTCTGCTCCACAGTCTGTGATCTCTCAGACTGTGGAAACACCACCTGCTGAATTGTCAGTAAAGGTTCAGGTTGCTCCAGATGAGCCAGTTCATGAAGCATCTTCTGAAAATGATCACAATGATGTTCAGCCTGAACAGCAACAGGTCGCAGATCAGGGTCAGCACATACAGCAGAGCAGTGCTGAACAGGAAAATGATCAGATTGTTTTTGATCCGAATCATGGAGAGGTTCTGTTTGGCGATGACCTGATCGCTGAATCAGTTGAAACTGCGACTGTAGCAGCTGCAGATATTTCAGATACCGATGCACTGAACCTGTTTGATCCTGTTGAATCTTCAACAGAGTCAGTGATGCCACAGGTTATGTACGAACCTGCACCACAACAGGCAGTTCAGCAGCAGGAACATCCGTCAGTAACAGCTGAGTCTGCAATACAGGCAACAGAAATTCCGATGGCTGTTCAGGAAGCAGTTATAGCTGAAACTGCTGATAAACTGATGCCACAGCAGATTCTGGAGATTCCTTCACAGGATATGTCTGGTGAATGGGATGCAAAAAAATGGGAGTACTGGTTCCGTAACAGTTCACTTTCACCTGCTGTTCAGGAACTGGCACAACATGGCGTAATGACAGGTCAGATTGATGGCAGTTGTGTATTTCATATTCCTCAGCAGTATGAAAAATTACTGCATCAGTTGCAGTATGCTTTAGAAGAAGCACTTAAACAGCAATGGTCGGCAACTGTATTCAGTGTTCAGTATGGAGAGGTGAATGAAATTACGCCTTTTACTATGCAGAATGAACGAAAGCAGAAAGCATTTAACCGTGCTGAAGAAATGCTGCATCAGGAGCCTGTAATCAAAGAGCTGATTCAGGCATTTGATGCCAGACTGGAAAATATCGAGCTGAAGTAACAGCAGCATCCGTGGCTGGAACTGTAATTCTAAAATAGACCTTCGGGTCTATTTTTCTTTTCATGGAGCTGAAATATGGCAGTCACCTCGCTGTAATAGTGGATGTTTACTGTATCTGGAACTACTTTTTAGGGTTTCAGCCATGTTTCAGCAGGGAAGAAAAATTTTATATATCTTTTCGGTTTTATTTTTCACTTTGCATTTAACCGCATGTAATGACTCGGATGAGAAAGAGGCAACAACGCCTGAAACATCTGAAAAACCTGTCAAACGCTGTGCACCATAAGTTAAATGATCTCTGGGGAATAAAATAATGGACCGTCGCGAATTTTTAAAAAACACATTAAAAACTGGTTTTGGTGCAGCTGCACTGGCTTCATTTCCTGCCAGTATTCAGAAAGCACTGGCAATTCCTGCAAACAATAAAACAGGCACAATACAGGATGTGGAGCACGTCATTATCCTGATGCAGGAAAACCGTTCATTTGATCATTACTTTGGTACATTAAAAGGTGTACGTGGTTTTGGTGACAGAATAACCATTCCAATGGAAAATGGATTGAAAGTCTGGCAACAGAAGCGCAGCAATGGTGCTGTTCTGACACCTTATCATCTGGATGGCGAAAATAATAATGCACAGCGTGCAAGTGGTACACCACATGCATGGAGAGACAGCCAGGATGCATGGGATCATGGGCGAATGGCAGACTGGCCAAAGCATAAAACCACAACATCCATGGGATATTTCAAGGAACAGGAAATTCCTTATCAGTTTGCCTTAGCCAATGCATTTACCATCTGCGATGCCTATCACTGCTCCATGCATACAGGGACGGATGCAAACCGTTCTTTTCATCTGACGGGAACCAATGGTGCAGTCCCAACCAGTACAGCCTTTGTGAACAATGAATGGGACTGGATTGATGGTAATCCATTGACAGTGAATGTCGGTTATACGTGGAAAACCTATGCTGAACGGCTTGAAGAAGCAGGTGTGAGCTGGATCTGCTATCAGAATATGCCTGATGAGTGGGGAGATAATATGCTGGGCGCATTCCGTACTTTTCGAAAGGCAAATATAGATTCAGGTTATCCGGTGTCCAGCGGTGGTGCGCCTGGCAGTCCATACAATGTCGCAGCACAACCTTTGCCTTATAAAGCCTATGATCATGCAACCGATAATGCTGAAAATCCGCTGTATAAAGGGGTTGCAAATACATTACCAGGTTTAAAACCAGAAGAATACCTGGATGCATTCCGTAGAGATGTAAAAGAAGGGAGACTGCCACAGGTTTCATGGGTCAGTGCTCCGTCCATTTACTGTGAGCATCCAGGACCATCCAGTCCGGTACAGGGTGCCTGGTTCATTCAGGAAATGCTTGATGCACTGACCGCAGTTCCTGAAGTCTGGAGTAAAACCGTATTTCTGATCAACTATGATGAAAATGATGGTTATTTTGATCATATACCATCGCCGTCTGCGCCATCCATTCAGGATGATGGCAGTTATGCAGGTAAATCAACACTCAGTGAAGCGGATATGCGCGCAGAATACTTTGTGCATGGTGCGCCTGACGGCAGTACAAGTCAGCCACGGCAGGACAAAGGTGTATATGGACCTGGTCCAAGAGTACCGTTATTTGCAATATCGCCGTGGAGTCGGGGTGGATGGGTGAACTCACAGGTCTTTGACCATACTTCAGTACTGATGTTCCTTGAAAAAAGATTTGGGGTGAAAGAAAGCAATATCAGCCCTTATCGACGGGCAGTCTGTGGTGATCTGACATCAGTATTCAATTTTAAAAATCCTAACGACGATATATTACCGTTTCTGAACGGAAAGCAGACCCGTACTCAGGCAGATGAACTGCGCAAGGCACAGGAAAAACTGTCAGCAGTTCCTTTACCTCAGAATCCGTTATTGCCGGTACAGGATAAAGGAATTAAGCAGTCCCGAGCATTACCGTATGAGCTGCATACCAGTGCCCGTTGTCAGAATGACGGTACGGTGAAACTTCTGTTTTCAAATACGGGCACGCAGGGTGCGGTATTTCATGTATATGACCGGTTGAATCTGAACAGGATTCCCCGTCGCTATGTGGTTGAGGCTGGGAAGATGCTGGAAGATATCTGGCAGCTCATGACGGACAATAAAGGCTTATATGATTTATGGGTGCTTGGACCTAACGGTTTCCATCGTCATTTTAAAGGTGACCTGAATAAGCTCAAAGCACTGGATGTCAATCCTGAAATCCGCGTGTGTTATGAAATTACACAGGGTGATGTTTATGTGGACCTGATGAATACAGGCTCCAAAGATATTGAATTTTTGATCAGTCCATTGGCTTACAGAGCAGACCTGACGTTAAATCTGATCGTAAAACCGGGTGCAACCCTGACGCATCACTGGTCGCTTGAAAGTTCCAGACACTGGTATGACTTTGAAGTAAGGATTAAACAGGATGCATCATATTTAAGACGTTTTTCAGGGCGGGTGGAAACAGGTCAGGATTCTGTGACAGACCCTGCCATGGTTTAATGGCTTGAATTGCTGTTTGAAATATGCAGAAGCCTGGTGATTTTGCCAGGCTTCTGATTTTATTCCTGAACAAGATAAGGTATCAAAGCATCCCGCATGGGTTGGGAAATGGTTGTGCTTTTTCGGGTCTGACGGTCAACAAATACATGCACAAAATGCCCTTGTGCCGCAGCGGTTTCTTCATTCTGTTTAAAGATGGCGAGATCATAGGTTAATGAGGAATTGCCCATACGTGATATGGCAACACCAACTTCAATAATTTCGGGATAGCTTAATTCTTTGAGAAAATCACAGGCTGAACTGACCACAAGTCCAATCTGTGGCGAATCACTGGCGCTGAAACCAGCCTGCTGGATCAGCAGCGCATTTGCAGCTGTATCAAAATAGCTGTAATAAGTGACATTGTTGACATGACCATACATATCATTATCTGCCCAACGGGTCTGTATGGGAAAGATAAACTTATATTCTGATCTCAGTTTTGCAGTTTGTTTCATATTATTTTCAATACAGATTTTTTACTTTTTTACCTGGAATCTGAAGTTTAAGCAAGACTGAAGGTTCATCAGTTTCTACAGGCGCAAAGGCATTATTCACGATTTCTTTTGGAAAACAGCTCATTTCATGAGGTTGCAATCAGTTAGTGAAAATGGTGGCATTCACGCTGTCAGGCATAAATTGCCTGATAAATTCTGTGGGCATCTTCCTGGGTCATGACTCTTGGATTGTTCTGTAACAGGCGGGTCTGGAGCATGGCATCTTCTGCCAGCTGATTCAGCATATTTTCAGGAACATTCAGTTCTTTGAGTTTCAGAGTTAAACCACTTTTATTTAAATGATTCTGCATATGTCCAATAAACAGATCGCAGAGTCCATCTGTACTTCCTTTACTGAAAGGGTCAAGCCAGCTCATGAGTTCGGCGTACAGTGTTTTAGCTTCAGGAGCATTGAATTTCAGTACTTCGGTCAGTACCAGGGCATTGGTATGTCCATGCGAAAGGTGAAAATGTCCACCCAATGGGTAGGCGAGTGCATGAACTGCACCAACGGGTGCATTGGCAAATGCCTGACCTGCCAGCATGGAGCCAGTCAGCATATTCTGACGGGCTTCAACATTCTGACCATCTTCCAGTACCAGGGCTAAGTTTTTATTCAGTAATTTAAGTGCCTGTTTTGCCAGCATATCGGCATAAAAATTTTTCCTGATTTTAGATGTATAGGCTTCAATCGCATGAACCATGGCATCAATACCGGTCGCTGCTGTAATCTGTGCAGGCAAGCCCAGGGTAAATTCGGCATCCAGGATCGTGGCATCTGCATACAGGACAGGGGAAACGATACCTGTTTTGGTTGTCTCACCTGTGGTAACGATGGAAATGGGTGTGACTTCAGAACCGGTTCCTGCTGTTGTCGGTACCAGTATTAATGCTAAACGAGGTTTTTTTGCATTATTGACACCATAAAGTTCAGTCAGGCTTTGTGATTGTTCAGGGTGGGCAAGGATCGCAATAATTTTAGCCACATCCATTGAGCTGCCACCGCCAAAACCCAGAACCATATCGACTTTTTCGTCTTTGGCAAACTGTACAGCATTTAGCACTATGTGCTCAGCAGGATCTGCCTGTACATCTGAGTAAATCGCATATTCCAGTTTTAAATGCTCCAGCTGTTCAAGTATCGGTAAATGTAAGCCATGCTGGATCATACCTGGGTCAGTGACCAGTAACAGTTTTCTGCAGTTGAACACTCGGAGTAAGTTTTTCAGTTCCTGAATGGAACCTGGTCCTGAAATAATGTTCGAAACTGTCTGAAACTGAAAATGGCTCATACACTTATCCTTAATTTTTATACCAATGAAACATTATTGTTGTGATGCGATATAGGATTCATCCTGTAAATAACTTAACATAAGACACCTGAAAATAAACCAGCTTTGAGGTTGTTTATGCCATCCGATGCGCCGTACAGGGTTTTGTGTGTATGTCTCGGAAATATTTGCCGTTCACCAACGGCTGAGGTTGTACTCAGACACTTTTGCAATGAAAGTGGGCTGAATATTGAAATAGATTCAGCGGGAACGAGTAATTATCACCCTGGTAAAGCACCAGATTTACGCAGTCAGGAACATGCTTTAAAGCGTGGCTATCATCTGGCTGATCTGCGTGCAAGACAGTTGACAGTGGATGACTTCATTGATTTTGATCTGATTCTCGCTATGGATTATAACAATCTGGAAAATATTCAGACTTTAAAAAACCAGGCGCAGCATCATTTTTCACACCAGGTTCTGGCGGAAATTGCCTTAATGAGTGAGCATGACCGTGATTATCCTGAACAGGAACTGCCTGATCCGTATTATGGCGGTGCAGAGGGTTTTGAACGGGTGCTGGATCAGTGTGAATCAAGTAGTCGTGCCTGGGTCGGTATATTTAAAAGCAGAAATGATTAACAGGATTGCACTGACATGAATATAGAAACAGATGTTCAGTTAAAAGCGTTTAATACACTGAGCCTGAATGCGGTTGCAGCCCATTACGTAGAAGTAAGCCATACTGAAGATTTACTTCAGGCACTGGCGTTTGCTCATCAGAAAAATCTGAATGTACTGATTCTGTCAGGTGGCAGTAATATGCTGTTGCCTGAAAGAATTGAAGCGCTGGTGGTGCATATGAGTATTGCCGGTATAGAACAGTTATCAGAAAGTCCTGAGACGGTCACGCTGAAAATAGGTGCTGGTGAAAACTGGCATGACTTTGTGCTTTGGACGACAGAACATCATTTATTTGGATTGCAGAATCTTGCTCTGATTCCTGGGCGTGTCGGTGCTTCACCTGTACAGAATATCGGTGCTTATGGTGTTGAAGCGGGTGAATTCATTGAATCTGTACAGGTTTATGACCGACAGCTGAAAGCATTCAGCTCAATTCTGGCTAAAGACTGCAGTTTTTCTTATAGACACAGTATTTTCAAGGATGAACCTGAGCGGTATATCATTACCCATGTTACGTTTAAATTATTGAAACAGCCGCAGTTGAAATTAAACTATGGGGACTTAAAACAGGCGGTCGGTGATGATCTTACGGCTGAAAATTTGCAGGAACAGGTGATTAAAATCCGTCAGAGTAAATTGCCTGATCCTGCGGAGTTTCCAAATGCAGGCAGTTTCTTTAAAAACCCTGTTGTTTCAGCGAGTGTTTTTGACCAGATTGCTGCAAATTTTCCGGGTTTGCCCCATTATCCTCAGCCCAATGCGCAGATTAAAATGGCAGCCGGATGGTTGATTGATCAGTCAGGATGGAAAGGCAGGCAGCTCGGTAAAGTAGGTATGTTTGAAAAGCAGGCACTGGTTCTTGTAAATTATGAGGATGTTGGGCTTTCAGATGTCAAGGCAACTTATCATGCTGTTCAGTCCGCTGTGCATCAGAAATTTGGTGTTATGCTTGAACCTGAGCCGGTGCTGTTCAATGCGCTGGGAGTGATTGTGCCACATGAGACATTTGAGCGGATATAAATGATGAAAAAGACCCATTTGATGATCAGACTGGTACAGATAGCCGCAGTGCTGTTTGTCCTGTCTGGCTGTCTGATGGTTTTTATTTATACCCCTTTTTATTCGCAGCTGGCAGTAAAGGCACTGAATACCTTTGTCCCTGTTGAGGTCAATGAAGTTGCAGCCAAGAGTCAGAAAACCGCAGCATTAAGTGATCAGGAGAATCTGGAACCTGGCTCAGACTTGTGGATTGCACGTCAGGCTTATCTGAAAGTCATTGAAGATGAAATTCAGGGGGACAACCCTCAGGATCTGACGCTGATTCAGGCTCGATATAAAGCCTTACAGGCAATCATTCAACAGCAGCTGTCAGATGAAAAAAATAAGGAAGAAAAGCCACAGATTCCATTGGTGTCCAGTGAATCTGCTTCAGAGGCTGTTGTCGAGCAGCCAGGACAGGCGGTAAGGGATCTGATGGATCTGGGCAGCAGTGAAAATAAAGTCCTGATGGAGCAGTATCTTAAATTTTTACGTAATCATGAAATTGAAGAAACCGAAGTTGCAGCACAGAGTGTCGATGCAGCGACTTACAAAGATATTCAGATGGTTCAGGGGCAGAACGAGCAGAAAGGCAGTGCTTCAGATGCTTCTTATGCCATTGTTGTCCTGGGCGGTGGTCTGACACTGGATAAAAATGGCAAAGACATTGTGGTAAATAACTACACACGATTACGCCTTGAAAAAACCCTGGAAGTAGAAAAGCAGTATAAGCTTCCGATTGTTCTGAGTGGTGTTGAAGCCCCATATATGCAGAAATGGCTTAAACAGCACAAGGTGGATGCAAAACTGCTTGAAGACAGAAGTATGAACACCTGTGAAAACTCAAGATTCAGCTCATTACTTCTACAGAAAAAAGGTGGAGCACCGACGGTTCTGCTGATTACAGACCGTTATCATATGCCACGAACCCGTCGTTTGTTTGCATTGAATGGAATAGAAACGACACCTGTGGAAGCACCTATGCCGACAACATTAACAAAATGGCAACCTGCGGAACAGAATTATGATCATAGCCGCCGTGCAAATTATGAAGTCCTGGCGACCATACGAGATGTATTGCTGGGTTCCAGCGACTGTCGGGAGGTACCTTAATTGTCTGATATCCCGTTTTTAAATCCTGCTGTACTTAAACAGCTGAACTTACCTGTACCCAGCAGGGATACAACGCCACAGTTACTTGAGGTTCTGGATCTGAATCAAAAGTATGAACCGACTGTAGAAATCCAGGCATACAGAAAACTGTACGGTTTACATCTGCTTGAGTGTCTGCACTGGCAGGGTTATGTCCAGATGCCTTTATTTAAGCTGCATGTTCAGGTGTTTACACCTGATTTCAGCCAGACTGAAAACCAGAAAAGTAAGGGAACTGTTTTTTTACTGCATGGATATCTTGAACACAGTGGTATTTATCAGCCGATTATCCGGGAAATCCTGGAGCAGGGTTTCAGTGTTCTGACTTATGACCTGCCTGGGCATGGACTCAGTGATGGCTCACCTGCAAATATTAAAGACTTTGATCATTATCAGCAGGTGTTACATGCGGTTTATCAGCATGTGGAAAAGGCATCGCAGTTACCTAAACCCTGGCTGGGGATAGGTCAAAGTACAGGGGGTGCAATATGGATGCATCATTTACTTGAGTTTGCAGAAAAGCGTGAAAATCCTTATGTAGACAGAGTATTACTGCTTTCACCATTAATCAGACCGGCAAAGTCAGCATGGTGGCACAATTCTGTCGGCCTGGGCATTATCAGAAGAATTAAAAGTCAGGTACCAAGACATTTTAAGCGTAATAACCATAACCCTGAATTTTTACGTTTTGTCCGTTTAAAAGATCCACTTCAACCCCGAATGATGGGAATGGACTGGATTCTGGCAATGTCCAGATGGATGCAGGAAATGGAAAACAGACAGTCATGCCGTATACCTGTATGGCTTGCTCAGGGGGCGCTGGATCAGACTGTGGACTGGCGTTACAACATTGAATTTATCCGCAGGAAATTCAGGTTGCAGACCTTGTTAATGCTCGAAGAAGGTTCACATCAGCTGATTAATGAACGTGCTGATATACGGGCTGCTTTAACTGGACTGATTCCTGCATTTCTTCATGCACAGCGTTCTGGTGATTATTACTGAAATTGTTGTTTGAGCGATGGCATAAAAAACCCGATTCAGATTGAATAGGGTTTTTCTATATTCAGTATATTTTAAAAATTATCTTTTAATTCGCGCAGTTTCTGAAACTCATCTGCACTTTCAACTCTCAGGAATGGGTTGGTTTCAAGTTCAGCTTCGATGGTGCTTGGCAGTGTACATAGTCCAAGCAGTCTTTGATTTTCTACATGGGAAAACCGTTTCTGAATTTCTTTATTGTCCGGTTCGACATGCAGTGCAAATCTGGCATTGGATAAAGTGTATTCATGCGTACAGTAGACCTGAGTTCGGGGAGGTAAAGCTGCCAGTCGGTTCAGGGAGTGATACATCTGCTCGAACGTACCTTCAAACACTCTGCCACAACCCATTGCAAATAAAGTATCACCGCAGAACAGTAGATCAAGCTCATCAATAAAATAGACGATATGACCAAGCGTATGTCCAGGCACAGCTAAAATTTCAATGTTCAGCCCCTGGAAACTGAAAGTGGAATGATCCATCAAAGGATGGCTGATAAACGGTATTTTACTGAGTTCATCCCGTGGACCATAAATAGCGATATTTTTTTGCTGAATCAGCTCAGGAACGCCCCCGGTATGGTCTTTATGCCAGTGGGTAATCCAGATCTGACTGAGTTCCAGTCCATGTTCGGTACAGTATGCTTCAACCAGTCCAGATTCAGTCGGGTCTACAGCAATGACCTGGCGTGAAGGGGTATGTTCGAGTAGCCATATGTAATTTTGAAGCTGATTTTTAACATCAATCATGTGAACTTTAAATGACATTGGCAATACTCCTGAAATAAATTCCTTGATGGATCAGCTTAACCTGGATGTGATGCAAGTGGTATAAGGTTTTAACCCTGAAAAGAAAAAGCCGTGAATAATTCACGGCTTTTGGTATGAAAGGCTGACTTAACGCAGTTTTGCCAGAAATCTGCTCAAACGGGTCAGGGCTTCCCGTAATTCATTTTCTGCTGGCAGGAATACAACGCGGAAGTGATCCGGTGTTGGCCAGTTAAATCCAGTACCCTGTACCAGTAATACTTTTTCTGCACGCAGGAAATCGAGCATCAGCTTTTCATCATCCTGAACAGGATAGATTTCTGGATCAAGACGAGGGAAGCAGTACATTGCCCCTTCAGGTTTGACACAGCTGACGCCAGGGATATCATTCAGCATTTCCCACGCAATATTTCTTTGCTCATACAGACGACCGCCAGGACGGATCAGATCGTTGATGGACTGATATCCACCCAGTGCTGTCTGAATGGCATACTGAGCCTGATGGTTGGCACACAGACGCATGGAAGCCAGCATGTTCAGACCTTCAATATAATCCTGCGCACGGGACTTGTCGCCGGTAATGGCCATCCAGCCTGAGCGGTATCCTGCAATACGGTATGCTTTGGACAGACCATTGAAGGAAATACATAACTGATCACCTGCAAGCGCAGCGACAGAAACATGCTCAATACCGTCATAAACGATTTTGTCGTAAATCTCATCGGCGAACAGGATCAGGTCGTATTTTTTCGCTAAAGCAACAATCTGCTCCAGGACATGACGTGGGTAAACCGCACCTGTCGGGTTGTTTGGATTGATAACCACAATACCGCGGGTACTTGGAGTGATTTTACTCTCCATATCTGCAATATCAGGATACCAGAAGTTTTCTTCGTCACATTTATAGTGAATGGCTGTACCGCCTGACAGATTGACGGCAGCTGTCCATAACGGATAGTCTGGCATAGGCACCAGCATTTCATCGCCATCATCCAACAGCCCCTGCATCGCCATAACGATCAGTTCTGAAACACCGTTACCGACATAGACATCATTGACATGCAGATCCAGGATGCCTTTTTGCTGATAATACTGGCAGATTGCCTTACGTGCAGGGAAAATACCTTTTGAATCTGTATAACCGACGGCATTCGGCAGGTTTAAAGCAACATCATTAATGATTTCCTGAGGTGCTTCAAAGCCAAACGGGGCGGGGTTACCGATATTCAGTTTAATAATCTTATGTCCGGCCTCTTCCATTTCATTGGCCGCTTGTAACACAGGTCCGCGAATGTCGTAGCATACATGCTCGAGCTTGGAAGATTTTTTAATTTCGCGTGGCTTGGTGTTACTTAATGTGGACATAGCTCCATCCGGTTTTTGTCAGTGAAAAAAATAATTACGCAAATAGCACAATCCATCTTTAAATATCGCTGGAAATTTAGAGCACTCCAGCGTAAATATGGATGTACTGAAGCATGACATTGAATGTCAAAGATTTAAAGGAGTTTAGTGATGGGAAAACTCAATAAAACGGAACGTGAATGGCAAAGAGAGTTATCACCAGATGAGTTTCGCATTACGCGTCAGAAGGGGACGGAGCCTGCTTTTACAGGTAAATACTGGAATACTAAACAGGAGGGGGTTTATGTATGCCGCTGTTGTGGCACGCCTTTATTTTCTTCGGAGACGAAGTATGACAGTGGGAGTGGCTGGCCCAGCTTTTTCAGACCGGTAAACAGCAGTGCGGTTGAAGAAAGCCAGGACAGCTCACATGGTATGGTCAGAACAGAAATTATTTGTCATCATTGCGATGCCCATCTTGGACATGTTTTCCATGATGGACCACAGCCGACGGGACTGCGTTATTGTGTCAACTCGGCATCATTAGAATTACAAACACAAGAAAAAAATGATGAGGAAACGTATCCATGACGAGCATTTATCAGTTTGAGGCTGAATTGTTGGATGGAAAAAATAAATCTTTTGCCGATTATGAAGGTAAAGTTTTATTGATAGTCAATACGGCGAGCAAGTGTGGTTTTACGCCGCAGTATGCAGGACTGGAGAAGCTGTATGAGCAGTACAAAGATCAGGGCTTTCTGGTATTAGGCTTTCCATGTGATCAGTTCGGTGGTCAGGAACCAGGTTCCAGTGAACAGATCGGTGCATTCTGTCAGAAAAACTATGGTGTGGATTTTCCGATGTTTGCCAAAGTGGATGTTAAAGGAGCAGAAGCACATGCACTGTTTCGCTATCTGACCAATAATTCTAAAGGTGTACTCGGCAATGGCATTAAGTGGAACTTTACCAAGTTTCTGATTGGGCGTGATGGTAAAGTGATTGATCGATTTGCACCAACAACAAAGCCTGAGTCAATCGAGAGTGAGATTCAGAAAGCTTTGCAGGCTTAACTGATTCAGGCAGTTTATGCTTAAGCTGCCTGAAAACCCATGATGAATGGATTCTGATAATGAAAAATAAAATAGTATCTGCTTCATTCATGACACTGGTCTGTACTGCGGCGCAGGCTTCACCTCATGAATACAATAAATTATTGAAATCAATCAAAACCAAACAGCCGGAATACAGTTTAAAAAAGCAGGATTACACGGTTGATCCCATGCTGCTGAACAGAGAATATTATGTCGGTTGGGTGGTACGTCCAGCCTATAATCTGACACCAGCAGAAATGTCTCAGGCAATTTCACCTGTACGGGTTAGAATGACGGTCATTGCAGCCAAAGGAATTATTGCTGAAACAGAAATAATCAAAGGTTCTGGTCAGCCGAAGATTGATGAAAAAATAAAAAAGGCACTCCTGCTGGCGAAGCTTGAACCGATTCCACGTGCAGACAGATATCTGACCTACCCACTGGTATATGATCTGGATATCAGAAATGCAGAATAATGACGGGACTTTCAGTAGATATAAAGTGTGATAAAAAAGCCATTTTATACAGTCGATAAAATGGCTCCTGATGCTGTTTTCTCAGAGAATATTTTTCAGTCGCTGAACAACCTGTTCACACTGTGCGATATCAGCAACTAAAGCCATGCGGACATGATTTTCACCAGGATTGCCCTGTGATGTTTCTCTGGACAGGTAACGACCAGGCAGAACTTTAATATGCGCCTGTTCCATCAGCCTTTTTGCAAATGTTTCATCGTTATCAACCTTAAGCCAGTAATAAAAACCTGCATCAGGTTTCTGTAATGGTAATAACGAGCCAAGTTCCTGCTGGAAAAGGTCAAATTTAGCACGGTAAAGTCTTCTGTTTTCTTCAACATGCGACTCATCATTCCAGGCGGCGATGGAAGCCAGCTGATGCTGAACAGGCATTGCAGCGCCATGATAAGTACGGTATTTCAGATAAGGTTTCATCAGTGCTGCATCGCCAGCGACGAAGCCAGAGCGCATACCCGGTAAGTTGGAGCGCTTCGACAGTGAATGGAACACCACACAGTTTTTATAGTCGTTACGACCCATTTCAGCACAGACTTCCAGTAAGCCGACTGGAGCCTGATCAAACCAGAGTTCCGAATAACATTCGTCTGAAGCAATGACAAAATTATACTGATCTGAAAGAGCAATCAGTTTTTTAAACTGTTCTTTGGACAGGACAGCACCTGTTGGGTTGCCGGGGGTGCAGACAAACAGCAGTGCGGTTTTTTCCCAGACTTCGGCAGGAACAGCATCGAAGTCACCCAGATATCCATTTTCTTCAGTGCAGTTAATGAAGTAAGGTTGTGCACCGGAAAGCAGAGTTGCTCCTTCATATATCTGGTAAAAAGGATTTGGCATAACGACATAAGGTGCATCGTCACGATTGACCAGAGCCTGTACAAAAGAAAAAATTGCTTCACGAGTCCCTGATACGGGAAGGACATGATCTTCAGCACTGATACTGTTCAGTTTAAATCGCTGACTTAACCAGTCTGCAATACTCAGTCTGAGTTCAGGCAGACCTTTACTGTTTGGATAGGTGGACAGGTGATGGAAATTGTCAATAATTGCCTGCTTTACAAACTCCGGTGCAGGATGCTTCGGTTCACCTATAGACAGTGGAATCAGCGGTAAATCTGCAGGTTTAACATCCTGAAAAAGTTTGCTCAGCTTTTCAAACGGATAAGGGTGCAATAATGACAAACTGGAGTTCATGTAATCGTTACCGATATATTTAGGGTTAATGTTGTCCACATACCTGACTGGAAGCTTCATCCAGTGCAGATTTCAGCAGTGCTGCAAAAGTTTCAGACTCGGCATCGGTCATCAGGACACCATCTTTTTTGGTGACAAAGAAGATATCTTCTGCCCGTTCGCCCAGAGTTGCAATTTTGGCTGAATGAATATCCAGCCCCTGCATCATAAATAATCCACCGACTTTCGCAAGCAGACCTGGATGGTCAAGTGTTGCAATTTCGACCATATTTTGCTGAAGTGCTTCATTTACAGTGATATCCACTGTATTTTCAATATCAAAATGGCGTAACTGACGTGGAATGCGTCGCTGCATAAGACCTGGGTATTTATCTGAATGGCTCAGAGCATTTACCAGTGCCTCTGTGACAGTTTCTTCACGCTGTGGATCAGTCAGCAGCGTGCCGAAACGGTCCAGTACAACATAAGTGTCCAGGCTGAATGCTTTGACCGCAGTAATAATACGCGCATCCTGGACATCCAGGTTCATGCGGTCAAGAACAGCCACTGTGGTTGCAAACAGGTTTGGCTTGTCCTGAGTGTAAATAAACAGCTGTACCGCATCCTGAGCATACTTGCGGTGTGCCCGCATCATCACCAGGGGGGCAGGGTTATCGCCATGCTGGAGAATGGCTCGGGTATGCCATGCAATTTCGTCCGCAGACTCTTTCAGGAAATATTCATCACCGAGTTCCTGCCAGACTTTTTCTACATCGGCAAGGGAGAAATCATTGACCAAAAGTTCGCTGGCAGAAAATTTAGTATCCTCGATCAGCATCTGATAATCGACAGGACGGCCTAGACCCGAGCGGATCACATCACGGGCATGGGTGTACAGCTGGCGCATGAGCGAAGCACGCCATGTATTCCACAGTTTAGGATTTGTGGCATTGATATCTGCAACTGTCAGTGTATACAGATAATCCAGGTGCTCCATGTCACCCATTTTTTCAGCAAAATCTTTGACGACATCAGGGTCTGAAATATCTTTTTTCTGAGAGGTGACAGACATGCTCAGGTGATTCTGAATCAGCCAGGCAACCAGGTTGCATTCACGTTCAGTAAAACCATGCATCCTGCAGAACTCAATCGCATCTTCCGCACCAAGTTCACTGTGATCTCCACCACGACCTTTTGCAATATCGTGGAAAATAGCAGCCAGATAGACAATATCACGACGTGCTAGACGCTGGAAAACAGAACTGACAACAGGGAAATCTTTTGCAAACTCAGGTTCTTTAAAACGGTTCAGATTTCGGATCAGTAAAAGAGTGTGTGCATCGACGGTATAAATATGGAACAGGTCATACTGCATTAACCCCATGATCTGACCAAAAGCAGGAATATAGTTCCCCAGTACGCCATAACGTTTCATTGCCACCAGTGTGTCATACAGACGGTGTGGCGAGCGGATGATTGCCATGAACATTGCCTGATGCGCAGGATTATTTCTGAAGCTCTGGTTAATACGTTTTGCTGCCAGAGTCAGCAGGCGAAGCGTTCTGGCACGGATACCTTCAATTTCAGGACGGTTTGCCAACAGATAGAACAGTTCAAGAATAGCACTTGGATTTTCAGAAAAAATCTTATGGTGATTGACCGCCAGTTTGCCATCCACCAGTTTGAAATTTTCATTGATTTCTTCAATTTTACGTTCGTAATCAGGCAGGCGTGGCGTAATGACAGATTCATTGAAATAGGCCAGCAGCATTTCATTCAGGGTGGATACCTGTTGTGCCGTCCGATAATAACGCTTCATGAACTGTTCAATTGGATAGTTCGGTGATTTACCTTCTTCTCTCTGATAGCCGAACTTTGCTGCTATTTCACGTTGATAATCGAACAGCAGACGGTTTTCATCACGTTTTGTCAGACGGTGAAGCTCATTACGGATTTCCCAGAGAAAACTTTCTGCTTCTTCGAGCACGCCCAATTCAAACTCAGAAATAAAGCCTAGATGAACCAGGTCATAAATACGGTTTACACGAAAATGCCTTTTTGCAATCCAGCCAATCTGGTTGATATCCCGGATACCTCCAGGTGCATTTTTGATGTCCGGCTCAAGGTTGCTTTCGGTATTATTATGCTGGGCATAGCGACGGGTCTGTTCTTCCATTTTTGCATCATAGAAAGTTCTGTCCGTCCAGGTCTGAGAGACAATACGGCGTGGCCATCGAGCCAGGTGCTGACTGCCGATAATCAGACGTGCTTCAATCAGGGCAGTGGCGACGGTCAGATCATTGGTTGCTTCTTCTACACAGTGACGGATGGTGCGTACACTGATCCCAGGTTTAAAGTTCCCGACATCCCATAAAGAGGAAATAAAAGTTGAGATTAATTTTTCCTGTTCGGCAGTAATTTCATCTTCAGATAAAATCATGATATCAACATCAGAATACGGCAGCATTTCGCGACGACCATATCCACCTACAGCAAAAAGCCCCAGGTCGGTTGTTTCGAGTTCGGCATGCTGCCATAAAAATTTTAATGCTTCATCAATCAGAGCAGAACGGGACTGGATAATTTCACGAATCGGCTGTCCATGCTCATAACTTTCCTGCAGTTGTTGCTCGACATCAGTTCGCCATTGATTGATCGCCTGAATGTCGTGAGTACCTTTCACATAGTTATGTAATGGTGAAGTAATGATCATGAACAGTGGTCCGTATTATTTAAAAGTCTCAGTTCTGGTTCACAGTGACCTGATTCGCTGCCTGTTGTGCAAGTTCACGTGCCTGATCGGTTGTTTCAGCACGAGCTGTTGCGACACCCATACGGCGACGTTTAAACCCTTCGGGTTTACCAAACAGACGTAGATCTGTATCTGGATTTGCTAAAGCAAGATTCAGACCAGAATACGAAAGATTTTCAGCATCTGTACCTGCATAAATAACAGCACTTGCAGCTACACTGTGACGGGCAGTATTAACAGGTAGACCTAAAATAGCCCGGGCATGCAGTTCAAATTCACTCTGGAACTGAGAAGCGAGTGTAACAAGTCCTGTATCATGAGGGCGAGGTGATACCTCACTAAACCATACTTTGTCTGCTTTGACAAACAGTTCGACCCCAAAAATACCGCAGCCACCCAGTGCTGTGGTGACTTTGTTTGCAATCCTTTTTGACTCGTCCAGTGCAGCACTGGTCATTGCCTGTGGCTGCCAGCTTTCAACATAATCACCTGAATCCTGACGGTGCCCGATTGGATCACAGTATGAAGTTTCGATTTCACCGGTTTCAGGATTTTTTGAGCGGACAGTCAGTAATGTGATTTCAAAATCAAAATCAATCTGTGATTCAACGATTACAGTGCCTTGATTCACACGACCGCCCGTTTGAGCATATTCCCATGCAGCATCAACTTCGGCATATTCTTTGACACGCGATTGCCCTTTACCTGAAGATGACATGACAGGTTTTACAAAGTTTGGATAACCGATGTCATCACAAGCAGCACGGAAACTTTCTAAAGTGCTGGCAAAACGATAGGCAGAAGTCGGGAGTCCAAGTTCTTCAGCAGCCAGGCGACGGATACCTTCACGGTTCATGGTCAGATTAACAGCCTTGGCTGAAGGAATGACTGTTGCAATATTCTGTTCTTCAATTTCTGTCAGAACATGAGTGGCAATCGCTTCAATTTCGGGAACAATCAGATTGGGTTTAACTTTTTCGATTAGTGCTTTTAATTCTGTAGGATCTGCCATATTCAAGGCATAAGAGAAATGGGCAACTTGCATGGCAGGTGCATCTTCATAACGGTCTGCTGCGTGAACTTCTACACCAAGTCGCTGTAGTGAAATCACCACTTCTTTACCGAGTTCTCCTGAACCTAACAGTAAAACTTTAAACGCTGAAGACTGTAGGGGAGTACCGATGGTCACGCTCATGAGAATCATCCATGCTTGATTTTATGGGATTTTAAGCATATCAGAACTGAGACAGGTGTTAAGCCTTGTTTCACATAAAATCATCAATTTTGTCAAACAATTGAATAAACCTGTTTTTAATATGTTATTCATTTTTATGTGTTTTATAGCTTGGGCTTTTAGGAGTGATTTTAACCGAAAGCAAAATTATTTTTATTAAACACTCTAAAGAGTACTTTATTGTGAGCACTCTCAGCACTTTAAACTGTGATTTATACAGCCTCAAAACTGACGTGGTTACATTTTAAGGCTGAATCTGCGTGAATTATAAAAATCTGCGCAGATATTTTTGATTCATTTGACTGAATATATCAGATTGGGAAATAGGTATAAACCAGTCCATAAGCCAGTGCAGCTGTTAAGGTCGCAAGAACAATACGTTTAAATTTAAAATACAATCCTGCAAGGACAATAAATCCAACCAGCATGGCAAAGCTTTTATCAGGTGTTTCAATCAAGGGTGGTAGTGTTGCAACAACCAGCATGGAGCTGATAGCTGCAATACCGATACTGCCCAATGCAACTTTAAGCCAGGTTGAACCGCGTGCTTGAGTATTCTGCTGACTTTTCTGAATCACATAAAATGGACCGAAACGGGATGCAAAGTTTGCAATACCCACCAGTATACCCACCGCAATAATATGTAAATCCATCTCAAATACCTGTCTCATCATGCTGTTTTAAAACATAATGTTTAAATAGTCCGGCAAAAATTCCAGAAGTGATGCCTATAAAAATAGCAGCTGACATACTGATAAAGTAACAGGCAAATGCCGATACAATTAAAGATACTGCAACGACGAAAGTATGTTTCTTTTCAAAAGCGGCAAGCAGGAAACTTAAAAACAGTGCGGGTAACAGAAAATCCAGTGCTGCCTGTAAAAACTGAGGAAGCTGTGTGACCTGATCTGCAAACAATCCCCCTAAAAATGAACCCAAAGCCCATGACAGCCAGCTGAACAGACTGAGTCCAAGCATCCATGATTCTGACCATTCCTGACGTCGCTGAGACAGTTTAATCATACCTGATGCAAAAACTTCATCAGTCAGTCCCCATGACCAGATCGCGGTTTTTTTCAGATTTAATTTATCCTGAATCAGGTTCTGCAAGGCAGGACCATAAAGCAGATGGCGGATATCAAGTGCAATCACTGTGAGTGCAGTCATCCATATGGAAGTGCCACTGCCCAGCAGAGCTACGACCAGGAACTGGCTTGCTCCTGCGTACATGGAACAGGATAAAAACAGTGCTTCCCATGCAGTAAATCCAAATTGTGTAGCTGAGACACCAAATGCAAATGAAACAGGGAGATAAGTAAAGATAATAGCCTGGCTGTCTTTAGCACCTTGCCAGAAACCGGCGGGCTGCACAGAGGAAATTTTGTGTTCGGACACAACACACCTTAAGAGGAGAATTGAACAAAGGGTCAAATAAGATTGAGTATTGTACTCGAATTCACTAGCATATTACTCAAATGTTTGTCCAGGTAGCTCACAGATGCTGACGTTTAACTCAAAAAGTGTACTGTTTACATCATTGGTTGGTGTAATTTTACTGTTGCAGGCATGCAGCAAGCCTGCGCAGGAACCTGCGGAACAGGTTGAAATTAAAGCGGCACCTAAGTTAAGCAATGACGCAACAACGTATGCGAATGAAGCATGGAAGTTCATCAATGAGGTGGATGCTGTTGTTTATGCAAAAAAAATCAATGAAATTGATGAAAAAGTGCGTAAACCTGCCCGTAAACTGAGCACCGACTGGCGTATCAATGTCAAAATGACAGACTCTGTGACGGAAGGAAAGTATGCATTATGCCGAAAAGCCCTGACATCACTGGATACTTGGGCACGTGAAACTGTTGAAAATACAGGCTCAGTTGCACACAAACAGGCTGATTATGAGCGTGATAAAGCACAGTGCAAAGATGCAATTGCTAATCCGGCATTGGGCAATACTAAACCGCACACCAATCTTTTTTAATACGTCAAACCGATTTTAGGGATGAGCCACATATAGGAAACCACTGTCTTATATGTGGCTTTTTGGGTTTGAATGAATGATTTACCTGTAAAACAGCCATAATGGATGGCTTTGTTATTGTTAAGAAATATAAATCAATAATAATAAAAAATATCATTATTTGATAAATTGTAGTAAAAATGGCTTATAATTTGATTTATAGTGTGATTAATATTAAATATAGGAGTAATTTTATGCTTTATAAAGTTTCATTATCTATAAGTCTTCTTGGTGCTTTTAGTGCGTCAGCGCTGTACACAGAGTCTGCTGCGAATGTTCAGCCTGTTATTGCTCACAATGAAGTTGCACCATGCACTAATGGCTTTGATGATGTGGATGTGTGTAAGTTAATTTCCTGAAAACTCATGCACCGACAGTGTGCAAAAATATAATGACTGTTTAGCTGTGGTGCATTGAAGTGTATTTAAAGCGTGCATTTTTATGTGATGGTTCAGCTTTTTTCATGATGAGAATGCGCGATCTGATGCAATTCAGCAAAGTTGATAATTTCAATTTTTTTAAAAGCAATTCTGATGATGCCTTTTCTCTCAAGTTGCTGTAATTCCTGATTTATGGTCTGTCTTGAGCACATCAGCATCTGTGCCAGCTGTTCCTGACTGAAATGAATCTCTTTTTGCTCAATCTGAGCATGATTGCCATAACCTTGCAGTATAAATAACAGACGTTGCGCCAGGCGCTGACTGATGGTCTGTGTCTGAATTGAAATCAGCTCAAGAAAAGCATGTCTCAGTTTCTGACTCGTTAATTGTGCGATATGAAACCAGAAGCCTGGGTTTTGCTGTAAAAGTGTCTGAATCGCTGTATCAGACAGATAAAGGATTTCGCATTTCTGAGTGGCTACAGCATTGTGTGAGCGGGGAAGTTTATCCACCAGTGAGATCTCACCAAACCACATAATGGGTTCTACATAGGCTGCAACAGATTCATTGCCCTCTATATCTATATATCCCAGGCGTACAGAGCCTGTGAGTACGGCATAAATCCCATCAAACAGATTACCCATCTGAAAAATAGTCTGATCTTTTTCGTAGTGCTGAATCACTGCATTTTTAAGAATATATTGCTGTAAGTTCAGATCCAGATTTGAAAACCATAGGTTGTTGCTCAGCTGGTCTGTATTGTTCTGACTAAACATAACGCTTTCCGGTGTCTGGCAGGTGGGTAGTCTGAATTGTCGTCTGGCTGACAACTTCACATATTCTTTTTTTGTATATTAAAGCCTACAGTGTAATGTAACAAGGACGATGAAAATGACAAAATTAGAAAAACTGTTAAGCCAGTATGCAGCTTATCATCTTGATCATAAAAATATTTATACACATTTTGTGGGTATTCCCATGATTGTATTTTCAATTATCTGTCTGACCGCCCGGGCTGGTGTCATGGTGTATGGCTTTGAGTTAACACTGGCGCTGCTGTTGATTGTACTGAGTGTGATTTATTATCTGAGTCTGGATCGGATTTTTGGTGTAATCATGCTGGTTCTTTTCTCAGTTGCATATCCGTTTGCTTATAAAATTGCACAATGGGATACCGTTACATGGTTAAGTAGCAGTGTAGGTATTTTTGTTGTGGGGTGGGTGTTCCAGTTTGTGGGCCATTATTATGAAAAGAAAAAACCTGCTTTTGTGGATGATCTGATCGGTCTGGCTATTGGTCCATTATTTGTGCTGGCTGAATTTGTCTTTTTGCTTGGATTCCGTAAAGATATTCAGCAGCGTATGCTGGTGGAAGCACGAAAACAGCGTGCAGAAATGGATCTGAAAACGATGCATACAGCTTCAGGTCAGTAAATACAGTTCATAAGAAATTAAGCCGAATTACAAAAAACAAAGCCCGCAAAAGCGGGCTTTGTTTTTTAAACTGACTTATACGTTAAAACGGAAATGCAGAACATCACCATCCTGAACAACGTATGTTTTACCTTCAAGACGCCATTTTCCAGCTTCTTTAGCGCCATTTTCGCCGTTGTACTGTACAAAGTCGTCGTAAGCAACACATTCAGCACGAATAAATCCTTTTTCAAAGTCTGTGTGAATCACACCAGCCGCCTGAGGTGCAGTCGCGCCAACCTTAACAGTCCATGCACGTACTTCCTGAACACCAGCTGTGAAGTAAGTCTGTAAACCCAGCAGGCTGTAACCGGCACGAATCACGACATTCAGTCCTGGTTCTTCCATGCCTAGTGCTTCAAGAAATTCAGCACGGTCTTCATCTTCAAGCAGAGAAATTTCAGCTTCAATCTGGTTGCACAGTGGAACAACAATGGCATTTTCTTCAGCAGCCAGTTTTTTCACAGCTTCCAGGTGAGGGTTGTTTTCAAAACCATCTTCAGCAACGTTTGCAATATACATGGTTGGTTTTAAAGTCATCAGACCAAAGCCACGGACTGCTTTACGTTCATCGTCGTCCAGGTCAGCAGCGCGGGCAGGTTTACCTTCATCCAGTAAAGGCTGAATTTTTTCCAAGACAGCTTTAGTTGCAATCGCTTCTTTGTCACCGCCTTTTGCAGCTTTAGTCAGACGCAGTAATGCTTTAGCAACAGTATCCAGATCAGCAAGTGCAAGTTCAGTATTGATGGTTGCGATATCATCAAGCGGGTCAATTTTACCATTTACATGAATGACGTTTTCATCTTCAAAGCAACGGACAACGTGTGCAATTGCATCAGTTTCGCGGATGTTTGCAAGAAACTGGTTACCTAAACCTTCACCCTTGGATGCGCCTGCAACCAGACCGGCAATATCCACAAATTCCATTGTGGTCGGAATCACACGCTGTGGTTTAACGATCTCAGTCAGTTTGTCTAAACGTGGATCAGGTACAGGTACAATGCCTGTGTTTGGTTCAATGGTACAGAATGGGAAGTTTTCTGCAGCAATAGCAGCTTTAGTCAATGCATTGAAAAGTGTAGATTTACCAACGTTCGGCAGGCCGACAATACCGCAATTAAAACCCATGAAGTTACTCACACTGAATTATTTGAAAATTGTTGCTGATTCTACATCAAAGACACTGCAAAGTCAGGTCATACAGTGACAGTAAACTGTGCCGAAGATGAAATTTTAACGTATGGTCAGTTCAGTTGACTGGTATAACAGGCGTTTGTGCTGTCCATAAAAATGCAGTTTGATGTTCTGATTGAATTTTTGTAGCAAAAGTACATTGTTATTCAGCTCAGCTGTGACTAAAGTAGTGTCCGAGCTGAACTAAAAAAATAATGCTGGAGAGTTTATGCGGATATTGTATCAGTTTCCGTTATCCCATTTTTGTGAGAAAGCACGCTGGTTACTTGACTATAAAGAGCTGGATTTTGTTGCACAGAATTTAATTCCTGGCGTACATCGTGCATTTGCACAGTTAAAGACAGGGCAGAACACGCTCCCGATTCTGAAAGATCAGGAAAAATGGATTTCAGATTCAACACAGATTGCTTTATATCTGGATGAGCTGTATCCAGAACATACCTTGCTGAGGTCAGATCCTGAACTCCGTGAGAGCGCACTTGAAGTCAATGCGATTGCCACGGAACTTGGACAGCATGTCCGTAGATGGGGGTTGTCACATGCCCTGTCAGATGGTGGCGAGTCGCTCGAAATTCTGATTGGAGAGAAAGGCTATCTGCGTCAGTTTGAAAAATATTCAAAACCTCTGATTAAAGCACTCATGGCGAAAGGCTATAAAGTCGATTCGGAGAAAGTGATTCAGTCACGTGAAAAAATGGATATCCTGGTTGCAGAGCTGAATCAGCGACTGAACAACAATGGTGGCAGATATTTTGTCGGTGACCGACTGGGACTTGCCGATATAGCCGTGTGCTCCATGCTTGCTCCTTTACTTGAAATTGAAGGGACTCCCTGGGAAAAGGAACATGGTGAAAATCAGTCTGAAGAATTCAGAAATTATAAGAATTTTCTTGCTGAGCTTCCACTGGGGCAGTATGTACAACGAATTTATATGACAGAACGCAGGGCAAGAGTTGACTGGCGTGGTATTTAAACATCCTGGTTGATCGGTTCAGGACTGATCAGCCGGTGTTTCCAGCAGCCAGCTCAAAACAGTCTGAGATTTTTGAATAAAATTACGTCATTTATGCATTTTATAAAAAATATTTCCCCTTAAAATCAGGCTAGGTGAAATAAATAGACCTATAAACAGAAAAATGTGATAAATGTAAATTATAAAAATATAGCTTTGCAGCTTAAACGTGGGAGTGTGGACATGGAACTGGACAGATACGATAAACAGATTCTTGAAATATTGACGCATGAAGATATCAATCTGAATGAGCTGTCGGAAAGGATCAGCCTGTCGGTCAGTTCTGTACATCGCCGGATTAAGCATCTGATTGAAACCAATGTCATGACACATTTGAAGCGTGATATTAACTATGAAAAACTGGGGTTTAAGCTGCATGTTATTTTGCAGGTTTCACTGAGTAAGCACGACACCGATACATTTGCGAAGTTTCTTGAAGAACTGGAAAATATCCCTGAGGTGATCAATGCTTTTCTGGTGACAGGGCAGACAGCAGACTTTCTGGTTGAAGTTGTGGCTAAGGATATGGAAAATTACAGTGAAATTTTACTGAAACGCATTGGTAAAATTGAGCACGTGGTTGCTTTGCATTCAAGTTTTGTGATCAAAGAATATAATCATGTGTTTAACTGTACGGGCTTGCTCAGCAAAGTCTGAAACAGGGGCGGCAGTTGTGGTTTGATCTGTTCAATAAAAAACGCGCATTCAGCGCGTTTTTTTATGAATTGACTGGACGTTTTAAGCTTCAAGCTCTGCCAGTACGGCATCTGAGAATTCAACGTTTGTATATACGTTCTGAACGTCATCCAGATCTTCAAGCATATCAATCATTTTCATGATTTTTTTCGCCTGATCGATATCGGTGATTTCAGCTTTGGTCGATGGACTCATAACCACTTCAGCATTGTCAGATTTTAAACCTGCAGCAGTTAAAGCATCCTGTACCACACCAAATGTTTCAGGTGTTGTAATGACCAGAATTTCGTCTTCATCAACTTCGATGTCTTCTGCCCCAGCTTCCAGAGCAATATCCATGATCTGATCTTCTAAAGATACATCTTCAAAAGTAATCTCGCCACGTTTTGTAAATAAGAAAGCCACAGAGCCATTGGTACCGAGGTTACCATCTGTTTTTGAGAAACAGTGACGGACATCCGGTACAGTACGGTTGAGGTTATCCGTCATTGTTTCAACAATCACGGCAACACCACCAACACCATAACCTTCATAAGTGACTTCTTTTAAGTCATCGTTATCTTCACCGCCGGCACCACGCTGAATCGCACGGTTAATCACATCACGAGTCATATTGACAGAAAGTGCTTTTTCCACCACCGCACGTAAACGCGGGTTGCTTGCAGCATCTGGTCCGCCGAGTTTGGCAGCTGTTACAAGCTCACGAATGTATTTAGTAAAAACTTTACCGCGACTGGCATCTTGTTTTGCTTTGCGATGCTTAATATTGGCCCACTTGGAATGACCCGCCATGCGAAATTTGCTCCTTGTAGATTGGCTTTATGCCATATCAGATTGCTGCGATTCTACCATAAGCACTTTTTTATGAGAAAGTACCTGAATTTTAGAAATGCAGCATTTAGCATTATTTTTTGGTATCTGGAATAATAATGTCCAGTCCAGTATGTTCTTTATACAGTTTTTTCATCAAAACCAGATCATGTTCCAGTTCAGTGGGATATATTTTGCCAAAAATTCCACCTTTCTGTGTTCTGGAATTGGCATACATCAGCACAATAGGTACATTTGCCGCTTTTGCAATATGCCAGAAGCCGGTTCGGATCGGTTTTCTTACTTCATCTTTTTTTGCCCGAGTTGCTTCAGGGGCTATCACCAGATTGAATTTCTCATTCTTTTCAAAATGCTCAACCATCTGAGAGACAATATCTTTACTGGAATTGCGGTCAACAGCAATACCGCCTATTGCTTCAAGTACAGGCTTGAAAGGTCCCTTGAACAGTTCCTTTTTGATCAGGGTATGAATTTTAATATCATAAATCTGGAACAGGGCTAATGATAAAACTGCATCCATCATGGATGTATGTTCAAAGCCAACAATGACCTGTTTGTTTTCAAGGACGTCGGGTTCTACATGGTAGGACCAGCCTGAAAGTTTGAATGTGGCATTACCGATTAATTTTTTTAGCATTTGAAAACTTTATACCTGACCTCAGGAAAGGTGCTACTTTCTGCCTGTTTTTTTATAACGTCAAGAGCAGTTGAGTGTGATGATAAAATATAATTATACAATTGTATTTTTAATATTTGCGAAATGATGCGAATTAATAGATTTAATGTCTTAAAGGTCTGGTGAAAATATTTATAAAATATAAACTGATATAAACAAAGTATGATTAATCACCAAATTTTTCTGTTCAGACTGAAAAATAACTATTAGACTTTTGTCCAGGGCGGGGTTGAATGGCTCAAAATTAAGTCAATTGTTAATGGGGAATAAGGGATATGACCTATTTTACGGCTTTTATAGTGGTGATTGGTATTTTTATCATTGTGATTCTTTGGTCTTTACTGGAGTTGCTTATGGAAAAGCGTAAGGAAAAGAAAGCAATGAACTTTAGAAGTGATTCTGTTTGAACAGGGAATACATCAAAATTATACTTCCTGTTATCTGTAAGTCATGCATAGTTTAAAATGCTGACGGGTCGTTAAACAATATCTTAAAAGTCTTATCGGCTTGAAAATAAAAAACCACTTTGGATTTAATGTACCAAAGTGGTTTTTTTGAATCTGGTGGGCCCAGACAGACTTGAACTGTCGACCAACGGATTATGAGTCCGCTGCTCTAACCAACTGAGCTATAGGCCCTGAATCAAGTTAACTGAACTATTATCAATTACTTGGAAAGGTGCAATACTATCTATGAATGCCGTTTTTATCAAGTATTTTCTTTGAATTGACCAAGAGTGGATCGTGGAAAATACAGCATATATTGTTAAGCACTGCGACCGCTAGAGATTTTATCTGGGTCATCACAAAGAGTAAAGCGAACAAAGACATTTATTGATCAATTGGAACGGGTTGCTGCGATCTGATTTGCACAAAACTTCTGACTTGATAATTGGTGGGTGGGATTGTAATTCTGCTGTTATTCGGTGTCTGCTTAAGCATATAACAATGGCAATAAAATTGGGCAGGCTTCAGCTCTGTTTTTAATATGGATGATTCAGGGTAATCAGGTATTATGAGTATCTGGTGAATAAGCCACTCATAGGTTAAAAGATGATTTTAACCAAAAATATTTTGACTCATTAAAAACTAAATTTAATCAATAGTTTATAATTTTAATTTAAAATTGGGTTATTCCCTGATTTTATGGTTAAACTATTGTTGTAAAATGATTTTAATCATATTTTTTTGTGTTCACTGCCATATAGGCAGCTTAGAAATACTATCAGACAATGAGTTGCGTTCCCGAAATGTTCACTGCCATATAGGCAGCTTAGAAACAAAACAACACCTGTTGTCATCGCTACACGTTGTTCACTGCCATGT
Organism: Acinetobacter chinensis; assembly: GCF_002165375.2. NCBI lineage: Bacteria > Pseudomonadati > Pseudomonadota > Gammaproteobacteria > Moraxellales > Moraxellaceae > Acinetobacter > Acinetobacter chinensis. Next base: position 2,038,220 of record NZ_CP032134.1, on the reverse strand, counting down.
AGGCAGCTTAGAAAAACCCAACCCATCGGCAGATACCAATGATTTAGTTCACTGCCATGTAGGCAGCTTAGAGAACTTCCAATTTCTGCTGGACAACCTGCTCCGATGTTCACTGCCATGTTTTGAATAAAAATACCGTACGGGGTATAAGCATAAGAAAAGTTGATTGTTTTTTGAAAATAGCGTAGTATTCGTCATTGGAAAAAGTTTTGTTTTGGTAAGTCTTTCTTAAGTATCGTAGTTTTAGTGATAATGCTTCGTTTTACAGATTCCAGTACCTTGCTTTATTATTTTCAAAGTTGTCATCAGTCATTTATAAAAAAATGACTAATACTATTAAAAACTACGTAGGATTTACTATGTCAAACTCAAATGTTGTTAAAGGTACTGTAAAGTGGTTCAACGAAACTAAAGGTTTCGGTTTCATTCAGCCAGAATCAGGTCCTGATGTTTTTGCTCATTTCAGCGAAATCACAGGTTCAGGTTTTAAAACTCTGACTGAAGGCCAAAAGGTTGAATTCAGCGTTGCTCAAGGTCAAAAAGGCCCTACAGCTGTAAATATTGTTGCTCTGTAAGTAATAATTTACCACTTTCATACTTGTAATGCCTTGTCTGTTCTCCTGTAGCAGGTGAACTGAAAGGCAACATGAATGATATCTAATAAAGCACTGTATGGTGCTTTATTAGTTTTAAAATTTAATTTTAGAGTTGTTTTATAGAAAGTGAACTCTAAAAAATAGGAAAAAAGTTGTTAAAAACAAATAATTTAATCGCCAAATCTAATAATGGCACTGAAATCGTTGTATCCTTAATTCCACTTATTAAAATGCAAAATACCTGTCAGGGTTCAAAAAAAATTGAAGTAGGTAAAAGAGTGCTGCTGCAGTCTGGAACAGTCGTTGATTTAAATCTCGATGGTCGTTCATTTTATACTTCGCTGCATCAACTTTTTAAGTTAAGTCAAAAAGTTATTTAGAAATCTGATTATCCAGTTTTTGAAAATAGAACCGCCTAAGGGCGGTTTTTGTCATATGGCTTTTACTGTACTGTAGTGCTTACTGTCTGATAAAGCTTTAAAAGTGACACCGGTTCCATTGCTTCTAGACAGTCTTTTAAGGCTGGAGTGGTTGTTCAGGCATTGATTTATGTTCAGTAATTAAAACAAAATATAAACAACCACTTAATTACATTTACACTGAAATTGAATACAATAAAGAAGGATTGATTATTTTTTAATTTGAGGTTTCTGGATGAAAAATTTAAAAACAGCACTTATTGTACTTATATCAGCAGCATCGCTGACACTGGTGGCTTGTGGGAAAAAACAGGAAGAGCAGGCACCTGCTCAGGAACAGGCGACTTCAGAAGTGAATGAAACTGCGGTCTCATCTGTTGAAGTAAATCCAGATGAAATTGATGCTGCACCTATGCCAGAAGAATATAATACTCCAGCTGCCAGTGAAGCTAAATAAAAGTATTTTACTGGTTCATGCGTTTTTCACGGGTATGTGAAAAGTTATGAATTCAGTCTGTTTTTATAAAAAAACCGTAGCATCAGGCTACGGTTTTTTTAATTTGCTGAATGATCAACAGGGCTTAAAGAAGTACCGAATCATATTTTTCACGTAAATCTTTTTTCAGCATTTTACCCGTACCACTTAGAGGGATTGCTTCTACAAAGATTGCTTTATCAGGAATCTGCCATTTAGCGACTTTATCTGCGAAGTATTCAAGTAAACCTTCTTCGGTAATCTGGGCATCTTTGTGTTTGATGGCTATCACAATCGGGCGTTCATCCCATTTGCTGTGTTTAGCTGCAATGACGGCAGCCATCGCAATTTCAGGATGCCCCATGGCAATATTTTCAAGTTCTACTGAAGAAATCCATTCACCACCAGACTTGATTAAGTCTTTGGCGCGGTCACTCAGATATAAATAGCCATCTTCATTGAGGGATGCGATATCACCAGTATCGAACCAGCCATCTGAGGTCAGTGCACTTTCATCTTTGCCAAAGTATGTGCTGATAATCCAGTGACCTTTAACCTGTAGGTTACCCGTGTTATGACCATCGCGAGTAACTTCAGTCGTCCCTTTTTCTTCAGTGGTAATCCGTAAATCCACACCAAAAGGCGGACGACCTTGTGAAAGACGAATTTTAAACTGTTCATCTTCACTGAGATTACGATGCTTGGCTTTCAGTTGATTACTTGTACCTAATGGACTCATTTCCGTCATGCCCCAGGCATGAATAGTTTCACAGTTGAACAGGTCACGGAAAGCTTTCATCATGGCAGGAGGGCAGGCAGAACCACCCACTACATTGCGTTGTAAACTTGGCAATACTGATCCGGCCTGTTTTGCAGCGGCCAGCAAACCTTGCCAGATGGTTGGTACACCTAAAGCAACAGTCACTTTATATTCATCGATCATCTGAACCAGGCTTGCACCATCCAGCCCTGGACCTGGTAATACCACAGTACAGCCGACCATTGCGGCTGCATAAGGTGTGCCCCAGGCATTGACATGGAACATAGGTACAACGGGCAACATGACATCAGAAGCTGAGAGATTCAGTGAGTCAGGCAGGCAGATTGCATAGGTATGTAAAACCGTAGAGCGGTGACTGTATAAAGCACCTTTGGGATTTCCTGTTGTACCGGATGTATAGCAGAGCGAGCTTGCCGTATTTTCATCAAATTCAGGCCACTCAAACTGATCAGAGTTTTCTGCAATCAGTACATCATAAAACTTAACTTCAGGTAATGCATCGGCAACGTCCTGGTCAAACGCTCCCAGGCAGATAAAATGTTCAACCTGGGGAATGTGAGCTTTAACACCTGTAATCAGTGGTAAAAAAGTCTTATCAAACAGAACCACGCGGTCTTTGGCATCATTGATAATGAAGATCAGCTGTTCAGGAAAAAGGCGCGGGTTGATGGTGTGGCAGACAAAACCACTGCCTGAAATGGCATACCATGACTCAAGGTGGCGATGGTTATTCCATGCAATGGTTGCAACACGATCATGCATCTGAACGCCTAAGTTTTTTAAGGCATTTGCGAAACGTTTTGAGTTTTCAGAAACATGGGTCCAGTCGGTTTTACTGATGCTGCCATCAGTATTTTTTGAAATAATTGCTGTGTCCCCATGATAACGGGCTGCATGATCAAGCAGATTGCTGATCAGTAGAGGTTGAAACATCATACGTCCGTGCATAGGTCTTCCTTTATTGTGTTGGTTATAGGATTAAATTTATCAATTTCTAATATCTGCCGGTCAGCGCGGACAGAAAATATTCTTCATTTTCATCCTATCTATTTATCTGAATTAATCAATACTTCTTTAAAAACTTTTATGATCAGTCTGGTTTATTAAATATTGTTTTAAAATAATATCTTATGATTTTTTCTGTATTGAAATGACTGCTTTGGAAAAATTTAAAATCAGTGATCAGGATTCTGAAACTGAAATATGCTGGTTGAGCCAGCTGACCTCTTTGTCATTTAAGTTCCAGGATGCCCAGTCATCGGTGTCTACTCTGACGACAAATAATTTATCTTTTGCATCGATAAAAGGCAGCAGCTGATCTCTGATTTCTGAAGAATCGAGCTGGGAACGTATCAGCCAAAGGTGGCTCATTGGTGTGATTTTTGCTTCAATCCCCAGTTTTTCAATCCGTTGCTTCAGTGGGGCGGAATCACGTTTTTTAAACATTTCATACTGAATCATATAAGTCGTCATTTTTTTACTCGTCGTTGTTTCTCAACAGGTTTTTTATTGATCCGCGTCATTGCACGTGTTTTTCAGATTTGTGTGTGTTATTTGATCAGTGACTATAATAATTTTTGGGAACTGTTTTTTCAAGCACACAATTGATCTGTCAGTGAGGATTTTTTCATAATTTTAAAAAATGGTAAAATTTAATGAAATAATGTTTGATTTATTGAAATATTATGCTAATAGTAAATACAGTTTTGTCATGAAGATGAAATTGATGTTTCAGGATGAAATATCTGAGAAGCGAATACATGAACGGGAGTTTTGAAAATGCTTCGTATTTTAAAAAAATTGTTTTGCATGCATATATATGAATATGAACACATGGAAGAGATAGGAGAACACATTGAATGCAGAAAATGTGGTGTTCATAAAACTCCATAATTCTCTTTAAGTCAGCTGACCCGTTTATACTGATGATGTGAGTACAGCTCTCACTTCATTATCTAAAGATACATCAGGCAAATATGCCGATCCAGATTAAAAAATAAAAAACCATGATCAGTTATAGCTGATCATGGTTTTTTATGCTGTCCATCTTTTATATTCCTGTTTTCAGTTCTGTCTGTTTCGACAGATTCAGCTGTTTTCATCATCGTGTCTGAACTGATCCATGACTGTGTATGCTTCAGTTTTTGAATGTTTTATTCAGCTGTAAAATCCCTGAGCTGAAGATTCAGTTTGATTGTTTTTAGATTAAAAATAATTAAATGAGAGAAAAATAGTTGTAAGCATTCCAGGATAATTCAAATTGTTTTGTAAAAAAGCTAAACTTTATTTCCAGTTAATTTCATCGGGGCACCAAGTGTAATGAATAAAGATTTTTCAGCATTGACTTATATTGTGGATGAAAGTCTTGCGGATACATTATGCTGGCTGGTCAGGCATCAGGACTGTTTTGATGCTTTTGAATTTGATGTGGAGCATCAGGAACTGAAAGTTCATCATGCAAACGGTACGGATATTATCCGTAAAGGGATGTATCTTAATGCGGGTTATGGCTTGCTTGTTACATCCTGATCAATAAACCTTTTACATCATAAAGTGCTTATTTGATTTTATACTTTTCATGGTAAAAGCGTTCTGGATGCTGGGTGTTTCCATTCAGATCTATGGAAATACTGCGAATCAGGTCAATACAGTATTTTTGTTAAGTGAAAAATCAAAAGCCCAGATGGGCTTTTGATTTTATTGTACTTCAGACGGCCATTGCATCGACGGTCAGTTCCGCCAGTCCTGGCTTGGCTTTTTCAGCCTGCAAACCCAGTTTCTGGAACAGTTGTTTATCTCTTCCATCACCCGCATTTGGAGTGGTTAATAATTTTTCACCACTGAACAGCGAGTTGGCACCTGCAAGGAATGCGAGTGCCTGATCTGAGTCTGAAAGCGACTCACGACCAGCAGATAAACGGATATAACTTTCTGGCATAGTGATCCGTGCGACAGCAATCGTTCTGATCCACTCCGTAACATCCAGTTTTTCAACATCGGCAAGCGGTGTGCCTTCAATTGGAACAAGCATGTTAATCGGTACAGATTCGGGATGAACTGGCAGCGTTGAAAGCTCATGTAACAGTCCAATACGGTCTTTACGGTCTTCACCAAGTCCCACAATTCCTCCGCTGCAGACTTTCATGCCGGCATTACGCACGTGATCAAGTGTATCCAGGCGGTCATCAAAAGTACGTGTACTGATGATGTGTGAATAATATTCACGTGAGGTGTCGAGGTTGTGATTGTAGTAGTCCAGACCAGCTTCATGCAGGCGTTCAGCCTGTGACTGGTTGAGCATGCCCAGTGTCATGCAGGTTTCGAGTCCAAGAGATTTAACTTCACGAACCATTTCCAGTACGTATGGCATATCACGTTCATGTGGATTGCGCCATGCTGCGCCCATACAGAATCGTGATGAACCGGATGCGAGTGCTTCTTTCGCTTCAGAGATCACCTTGTCAACGGCTATACGCTTTTCTGCTTCAAGTTTTGAATCATAACGGGCAGATTGAGAGCAGTATTTGCAGTCTTCAGGGCATTTTCCTGTTTTGATTGACAGTAAAGTGCTGACCTGAATGGTATTGGCGTCAAAATGTTCGCGGTGAATCTGCTGCGCCTGAAATACCAGATCCATGAAGGGTTGTTCGTACAGTCGTTGAATTTCTTCACGTGTCCAGTCATTACGTACAGTCATTGGTCAAATCCGTGATAGTCATTATTTATCAGTTTATAATACATAATCCAGATCATAATCGCAGGGCAAAAGTGTCCATATTTCATGGTATCTGCCGATAGGAAAAGTAAAAAACATAAAAAATATAAATATACGATTTAGTTGCTAAGTTGTACTGAAAACCCTGAATTTAGCTGCATAATTTTAATCTTTAAAATTGATAATTTCTTTGTATATGCCGCTAAAACAGAATAATAATGAAAACTTTGCAAAGAACGTGAAGTTAAGAAATACAGGTTTTCGCCTCTTGTTTTTAAGGTTGAATCAGGTGCGTTTGCTTAACTGTTCCGCAATTGCCCAGTCAATATGGATTTGCACAATGTCATCATGCAATGCTCGGTTGTGTTGTAATGCATCAATGATCTGCTGTGAATAAGGTGCATTTCCCAGACCAATGGCAATGTTCCGCATAAAACTCTGGTAACCTGTACGTCGAATTGGACTGCCTTCTGTGCAGTTTAAAAAGGTGGTTTCATCCCAGTGCCATAAATCAAGCAGAGTCAGTCTGTCCAGATCATGTCTTGGATTGAAATCATCAATACTCGCTTTTTTTGCAAAACTGTTCCAGGGACAGATGAGCTGACAGTCATCACAACCGAAAACACGGTTACCAATCCCACGACGTAATTCTTCTGGAATGATGCCTTTATATTCTATGGTCAGATAAGCAATGCATTTACGGGCATCCAGCATATAAGGTTCAACAATTGCCTGGGTTGGACAGATATCTATGCATGCGGTGCATGAACCACAGTGCGCTGTTGCCGGTTCATCGAAAGGGAGATCAAGTGAGGTGAACAGTTCACCCAGTACAAAAAAAGAGCCTGATTTTTTATGAATGAGCAGGGTGTGTTTACCTGTCCAGCCCATTCCGGCATTTTCTGCGAGAGATTTTTCAAAAACAGGAGCAGAGTCTGCAAACGGTCTGGACTCAAATTCTCCAGTTCTATCTTTAATCAGACCGGCCAGTGTCTTCAGACGTCCGCGCATGACTTTATGATAATCACGACCCCGTGCATAACGGGCAATGATGGCATTGTTCGGTTCATCAGGCACATAGCGTGGTTTAGGGGTTTCCACCAGGTAATTCATGCGTACGCAGATGATACTTCGGGTTCCAGGAACCAGCAGTGCAGGGTTGGCACGTTTTTCCAGATTTTCTTCCAGAAACTTCATATCGCCATGGTATCCACGTTTTAAATATTCCTTAAAACGGGGTAATTCTGCTTGAGCATCGGGTCGGGCAATGACACAATCAGCAAAACCCAGCTGCAGAGCCTGTGCTTTAATCCATACTTTTAATTCATGTGGATCAATCTCTTGCAGGGAAATCTGAGGTTTGGAAGTGGAAGCCGACATAACGATATTCAAATATAAGATGGGACAGATGTATGAGCCAACAAGTTTATCATAGCCACGACATTCAGGCATGGGAGCAACGCTGGTTTGCACAGCAGAACAGTTCCTTTGGGTTGATGCAGCAGGTTGCATGGTCAATTGCACAGCGACTGGATATATGGTTTCAGCAGACTGCATCTTCAGAATCTGTATCTCATGCTGGATATGGTGTACGGAGTATTGCGGTGTGGTGTGGGGCGGGAAATAATGCAGGTGATGGTTACTGTCTGGCGGCATATCTGAAAAATATGGGTTATCAGGTGGAAATTTTCGCTGTTCCTCCAGGAGCATCAGCTGATTTAAATCAGGCTGTAGAAGTTGCCAGTAATCATCAGGTGCAGATTCACTCCCACTTTGAAATCAGTAAAGACTTTGATTGTCATATCGATGCTCTGTTTGGGATTGGCTTAAACCGTGAGCTGGATCTTTCATGGCAACAGCTGATTCAGCTGTTTAATGCTCAGTCAGGGCTGAAAGTAGCTGTGGATATTCCAAGTGGTCTGAATGTCAACAGTGGACAGCCATTACCCTGTGCAGTTAAGGCAGACCGGACTTTTACCGTACTGGGTTTAAAAGCAGGATTGTTTACTGGTCAGGGGAAAGAGTTTTCAGGACAGATTGAAGTCATATCCGCAATTCCTGTTGACAACAGACTTAAACCACTGGCGCGTTTATCTTCCACACAGATTCAGTTACCTGTCAGACAGGCTTTTGGTCATAAAGGCAGTTATGGTCATGTACTGGTAGTGGGTGGTCATGCAGAAATGGGAGGCGCTGTGATGATGGCTGCTGAATCTGCTTTTTCAGCAGGAGCTGGTAAAGTCACTATTGTCTGTCATGCAAAACATCACACAGCTATTTTGTCCCGTTCACCCAATATTATGCTTCGGGATATTGATGCATTATCAGTTTCCGAAATTCAGGCATTGACTGAGCATGTCGATGCAGTCTGTTTCGGCATGGGGCTGGGGCGGGATGAATGGGCAGCCCAGCAGTTTGCCCAGTGGTTTCAGGTCATTCATCAGTCCAGTCATTTACAGGTCGTACTGGATGCTGATGCATTGTGGTTTCTTGCTGAACAGCCTGTTCGGCTCAAAGCTCAGTGTTATGCAACACCCCACCCAGGAGAGGCTGCTAAACTGTTGAACTGTCGGGTTGCTGAAATTGAAAATGACCGGATTGAAGCAATTCAGCAATTACAGCAAAAATATTCAGGGCAGTGGGTACTCAAAGGCGCAGGTAGTCTGACTTTGCAGAATCCCGATGATCTATGGATCTGCACAGCTGGCAATGCTGGTATGGGGACAGGAGGTATGGGTGATGTACTGGCAGGAATGATTGCCAGTCTGAAAGCTCAGTTTGCAGAACGGATTCAGCTGCATGAAATTGTCACTCTGCATGCACTGGCTGGAGATCATCTTGCGCTGAAAGGTCAACGCGGCTTGCAGGCTCAGCATATGAATGAAGCGGTGTATTATGTGGTCAATCATGATCACAAAAATCATCAGTAAAATAATTCAGGAGCGGTATGGCAAATGCAGGCAGTTAAACTTTTAATACATGGCAAAGTACAGGGTGTTGGCTACAGACGCTGGTTTGAAAAAGAAGCCATCGCTTTAAATTTAAAAGGTTATGTAAAAAATCTGGAAAATGGTGATGTTGAAGCTGTGATTATTGGGACTGAGCAGTCTGTTGCCACAATCATACGTCATGCCTATGTTGGACCATTACGCGCCAGTGTCAGTTCCATACAGCAGGAACAGCTGGCAGAGGATGCACCTTTTACAGATTTTAAAATGCTGAGATAATGTTAAAAAAAATGCTGATGAATAGACTGAAAATAACAGAGAGATAAAATGAAAAAGATTGTACTGATGGCTTCACTTTCAGTCTTATGCGCTACAGGTGTATTGGCAGAGCCACCAGCTGTATCTGTGCCACAGAAGCAAAAACAGGCAGTCATTCTAAAAAACCTCGATTTTAAAACAGTCATGATGGCTTTTTATCAGCATAAAATCAGACATGTTGTCATTCCTGAACTGGATGCAGAAAAAGTACAGTATGTGGGTTCGGAAGCCGATGATATTGATACTGTACTGATTTTTTACCCTGCTGAAAAATATACCAATGCTGCCGGTGAAGAAAGGTATGTGCTGACCGTGTCAGAAATGGGAGTGGATAAAGGTCGAAAGGAAATTATTTATTGTGGCGCCTGTACGGTGCAGACGGATGTCTATCTGTTCAGTAAAACAGTTCAGGGACAGTATCAGCTGGTCAGTCAGTCTGTCGGTGAAAACAGCTGGGCGAGTTCTGGCTATAACATCAGTCCTTATGAACCAAAGGCGATAGTCAGGCAATTGAAGTTGATCGGTCCAAAAGTAAAAGGATATATCGAAGAAGATGAGTCTGGACTTCAGGGTTACAGCACAACAATATTATCCATAGCACCTTTTGATGAGCGTCCTGAACTGAAAATGGATCAGATTGCAGAAATACGGGCGGATGACGGTGCAACAGGTGCGGATGACACGTATGCGTTTGAAGGACAGTACAGATTTCTGAACTCTGTACATGATGGTTTGTATGATATTGAAATTAAATATCAGGGTACTCAGCGGGCAGACGAAAGCAGAAAAATTGTGCCGATGAATGAAACCCGTGTTTATCACTATAATGCAAAACAACAGAAATATATTCAGGTCAAATAATATGCTGGAAAAATATCTGGTGGTCGGAATCGTTTTTGCAGCCTGCCTGCTGCTTGTGGCATATACGCAACTGAACAGCCGTGACAAAGCCGATGATCATCTGAGCTTAAAAGATCGGTTGCAGAAAGAATTCCCTGGTTTTAAGGTGATTGAGCGAAATCAGAATATTATTATCTGTAAAGAGGGCGCTAACCCTCGAATACCTGATGAACTCGTATTAATTCGTATTGATCCCAATCAGCAGAAAAATCTGAGAACTTCCGGCAAAATGTTAATTGCAACTTATGCAAAACAGCCATCTGTCAGGGAAATTAAAAAGGATGCTGCACCTTATCTGGTCTAATTCAGATACAGCGCAGTATTTCTATAGGAATTTATAAACCCTGAAAAATGATCCGTTGTTTTTCAGGATCTGTTGGGCATTCTTTAGCGTCTGCGGCTACTGTTACGGCTTCGACCGCGTGCCATTCCACCTAATGCATTCAGTACAGCGAGTTTACTCATACTTCCTGAAGCGTGGGCATGGCAGATGGCAGCTGCAAGTGCATCGGCAGCATCCTGCTGAGGTTTGATGGACAGATTCAACAGTCGCATCACCATCATCTGAACCTGTTCTTTATCTGCTGCACCATAGCCTACAACGGACTGCTTAATCTGCCTGGCGGTGTATTCTGCAACCTGTAAATCCAGATTGACCAGTGCCGCAATGGCAGCACCACGAGCCTGTCCCAGTTTCAGGGCAGAGTCAGGGTTTTGTGCCATAAAGACCTGTTCAACGGCAGCTTCTGTTGGGCCATGAAATTTAACAATGCGTTCAACGCCAGCAAAAATCCGTTTTAAGCGTTCAGGCATTTCTGTGGTTTCCGTGCGGATTGTACCAGCATCGACAAACCGCAGGCTTTGCCCATCTTTTTCAATAATTCCATATCCGGTCAGTCGGGAACCAGGGTCAATTCCAATAATTAAAGGCATAGTGCATCGGTAAAGTAAGATTAAGTGAATTATATGATTTCATGATGGATGTGTATGTAAATTTTTTAAAATATATGTGTATGAAAAATAAACATAAATAATATAAAAATGAAAAGAAGGGTGTTGGTTAATGTATATGGAGAAGACCTGAATTTTCAGATCTTCTGTTTCAGAGACAGGAGATTACATCGCTTTCTGTTCCTGATTGCCCGTCTGTAAATAGGCTTCCAGAGAGTCATCCAGGGCGTAAAGCCATGGTGTATGATGAGGTTTTGACATTTTTCCAGTCATGACTGAGCGATAAGTTTTGTCACGGAACGCCATAATGTTGTCCTTTTTATGCTTTTTCCACTGCATAAAGATTTCATTGACAGCATCAATATTAAAACTCGGATAATCCGTAGCATCAATCAGCTGACGGATATATTCGCCCTGAAACCTGACCATTTGTTCTGAGTTTTTCAGTTTTTGCTCACGCAGATGCCAGCTGTTACTGTGAGCCTGCATGGTTTCAGCGTCTGGCAGCACAATTTTACCCATGATGATGTCACGGACATACCATGCCTGAGCATCAAACATATTGAAGGTATACCACTGATCCTGCATGCCTAGATAAAACAGTTTCGGATTCTGTTCCCATACCACACCCTGATATAAGTTCTGTGGATATAAGCAGTTATGGGTTTTCAGGCAAAGGTTTTCAGCCATGTAAGGGAAGTGATGAAGATAGCCCGTACAGAGAATAATTGCATCCACTCGGGCTGAAGTTCCATCGGCAAAATATGCACTGTTTTCATCTACACGGACAAGCTGATGCTTCTCAGTCCAGTTTTTTGGCCATTTATAGCCCATAGGCTGACTGCGGTAGCAACTGTAGATCTGTTTTGCGCCATATTTATAGCATTGAGAACCGACGTCTTCAGCAGAATAGCTGCTGCCAACAATCAGAATGGTTTTATCTTTGAACTGTACTGCATCACGGAAGTCATGAGCATGCAGGATCCGACCGTTAAATATATCGAAGCCTTCATATTCAGGTGTTTTTGGTGTAGAGAAGTGACCTGAAGCCACAACCACATAATCAAATTGTTCTGTATAAGTCTGATCATTGATGTGATCGCAGACCTGTACAGTAAAGAGCTGGGTTCCATCGTCAAAATCGACCTGATTGACCGAACTGTTAAAACGGACCTGGTCTTTGACTCCTGCCTTTTCCACACGCCCTTTAATGTAGTCCCATAACACAGCACGTGGCGGGTAGGATGCAATCGGTTTTTTGAAATGTTCATCAAACGTATAGTCTGCGAACTCTAGTGCTTCTTTTGGTCCGTTGGACCACAGGTAACGGTACATACTGCCGTGTACTGAATTTCCATACTGATCTACCCCTGTACGCCAGGTGTAGTTCCATAGGCCGCCCCAATCGTTTTGTTTTTCGAAACATACAATTTCAGGAACTTGCTGACCTTTGGCCTTTGCTGATTGAAATGCTCTTAATTGAGCCATGCCACTGGGGCCTGCTCCGATTATTGCAATTCGAGTCATTGCTATCTCCATTAGTTTTGAGTTCTGTGACTAAGCTCCTGCTTAGATAAGTAATCCCTCTGAGGTAAGTTTCAGAAAAATATTTTTCAGGTGAAAAATATGATTTAAAAGCCGTAATTTCAGAGAAAAAACCCATGAAATCAGGAAGCCTGTAAGTGTGAACATAAAGGGGGAATGATTTGATGCACTTATTGCATCATGTCCCCTTATTAAGAATTGTTCACAGAAAGAACACACAACATATCATAAAAACAGATTAAGTAAACAAATGTGAATCAAATTAATTTATTTAGAAACAATTATTCTTTCAGGAAATGATTTTGCTCAAAGTACATGCTCAGATTTTTTAACGCTGAAACTGGCTTTAAAATCAGGAAAATATTAAAAAATCGTGCAAAAACTCTTGTTTTTTGCTTTAAAAATGGAAAACTGCCCTAATAGATAATTTAAACCTCAGGTTGTTATGATGGTTGCAGCTTTACTGTTTCTGTCAGCATAAGACATCCTTTATTTATTTTTTGAGATCAGATAAATTTTCATGAAATTAGCTCTTATTGTCCTGGCTACGCTTGTACTTGAAGTATTTGTATGGATTGGCGTGGGTGACCTTGTCGGAAGCATGTGGTATGTGTTTTTCTGGTTCATTGCTGCATTTTTTATTGGTCTGAATATGATCCGGAAATATTCAGCCGGACTGATGCCACAAATGCAGCAGATGCAGATGGGGCAAATGGGAGCTGATCCGTCTCTGACAGGAAATCTGCCTAAAATTATTGCAGGCTTTTTATTTATTGTTCCAGGTTTGATCACAGATGTACTCGCTTTACTGATTCTGATACCAGGCGTTCAGAACGCACTGAAAGGTGCAATGATGAAGGTGATGATGAAACGTCAGCAGTCCATGATGGATCAGATGATGGGTGGAATGATGGGCGATATGGGTAATCCGCAGGGTGGAAATCCATTTGCAGATATGATACGTCAGATGCAGGAAATGCAGAATCAGCAGAACAGTGGCGGTCGCCGTGATTCAAGCATTATTGATGGTGAAGCACGTGAAGTCAGACCTGAAGCTAAAAAAATTGAAATGAAAGATGTCAATAAATAAGCACATTCATTTCAGGAAAAGCCGGATCAACAGTCCGGTTTTTTTTGCATCTATAAAGTGAAAGAAGTACTTACTGTTTTAAACAAACGATATAATATGTGAATATTCAGATTCTTTTAATCCATCTATATGTCTTTATTATTGACCATATGTGCTTTGCATTTTGTTGCTCAGCTCAGTCCAGGTCCTGATGTTCTTCTTATTGCGAAAAGCTCTGCATCCACAAGCCGAAGCAATACATTAAAAATTATTCTGGGAATATCCGCAGGTATTGTGGTGTGGGTTGTATTGACTCTGCTTGGCTTTACGGTGCTGGTTGAACAGTTTCCATGGATACAGCAGATTCTGATGCTGGTCGGTGGTCTGTTCCTTGCTAAAATGGGCTGGGCAATGTTAAGTGGCGGTTTGAAGTCACTGAAACAGCATACCTCACTTGAATCTGATGACAGTTTTAAAGAGGGGACTCAGCAGAAAAATTATTTTCTATGGGGGCTTTTTACAAACCTGTCCAATCCCAAAACACTGATTTATTTCAGTAGTGTGTTTTCACTGGCACTCAGTTCGACTGCGGGTGCAGGACTGAAAATGCAGCTGGCTTTTATTATTCCAATCCAGACGTTTGTTGTTTTTTCAATGTTCATGCTGATTATGTCAATGCCTGAAATCAAGAAAGCATATCAGAAATCGGGCAGTTATATTGATGTGGCTTCAGGCGGACTGTTTCTGATATTTGCTGTCTGGTTATGGTTTGATGCCATCAGGATGTTCTGACAATACATTTGTAGAATCAGCGTCATTTTTTTCTTCCGCTGAAAGCTGTTCAGCTGTCATTTTTTTTCCGAGGCTGTACTGATTGGGTTGCAGGGAAGTTTCTGTATTTTCAGATCCCTGATATTTTTTACTGCGGTTGGCACGCTCTCTTAACCCGCCTTTTTTAATCAGCTGAACCATGTTAAAACTCCTGAAATCAGTGACTGATTTTAACCATTTGTCGGATAGAATGGCAGATGTAAATCACGATATGTCTGTAAAGTAGACCAAGCGTGCAATACAGGAATTACTTCATTTACATTAAAGTGTGAATCTGTTCACATTGTTGTTGTGCGAATACATTTTCTCACATAAGATAAAACAATGTTACATCCAATAAAAATGTAGCATGAGAATAAAAAGAACGGCAATTAAATAGGAGGATACCTATGCTGTATCATCAATACCATTGCGCTTGTTGTGACAAGGTTGTTGCATCAGTAGCTAAAGAGTGTCCTGAGTGTGGCTCGCATAATATACGCAGTCCTTATGGATTCTGGATTTTCTGTATAGTGACCTGTCTTGTAGTCATTGTCATTGTAAAATCTGTACATGTTTATCTGAACAGCCATCAGGAACCTGCTCATCCAACTCTACTTGATGTGCTTAATCAGGGGAATCAAAAAACATTGCGGTAAAATTACAGTACCTGATACAGTTGTGATAAAAAACAGATCAATGATCGGAATTTTTATCTGCAGAAATTAAAAAAGCCCACATATTTGTGGGCTTTTTATTATTTACTGGAGGTATTACAGATTTGCTGATGCTTTAAGTGCTTCAACTTTATCTGTTTTTTCCCATGTAAATGCATGATCAGAACCTTCACGGCCGAAATGACCATAAGCTGCTGTCTGCTGGTACATTGGTTGAATCAGATCAAGCATACGGGTAATGCCGTATGGACGTAGATCAAAGTGTTCACGTACAAGCGCAATAATCAGATCTTCAGATACTTTTGCAGTATTGAAGGTATTGATTGAAATAGAGGTTGGCTCTGCAACACCAATTGCATAAGACACCTGGATTTCACATTTGTCTGCAAGACCTGCCGCAACAATGTTTTTCGCAACATAACGACCTGCATAAGCAGCAGAGCGGTCAACTTTTGATGGATCTTTACCAGAGAATGCACCACCACCATGACGCGCCATACCACCGTAAGTATCTACAATGATTTTACGACCTGTTAAACCACAGTCACCTACAGGGCCGCCAATGACGAACATACCTGTTGGGTTGATGTGGAATTTGGTATCTGCATGGAACATGTCAGCAGGGATGACTTTTTTCACGATTTCTTCAATCACAGCTTCTTTTAATTGAGCTTGTGAAATTGAAGGATCGTGTTGAGTTGAAAGTACAACTGCATCCAGGCGAACAGGTTTGCCATTTTCATAAGCAAAAGTCACCTGGCTTTTCGCATCAGGACGTAACCATGCCAGTTTGCCTTGCTTACGCAGTTCAGCCTGTTTTTCCATCAGGCGATGCGCGTATGAAATTGGTGCTGGCATAAGTACATCAGTTTCACGGCTTGCATAACCGAACATTAAGCCTTGGTCGCCCGCACCCTGGTCTTCAGGTTTCTGACGGTCAACACCCTGAGCAATTTCAGGAGACTGTTTACCAATCATGTTGATGACGGCACAGGTTGAACCATCAAAGCCCAGGTCTGAATGATGATATCCGATACCGTTTACAGTATTACGGACAATCGCTTCAAAATCGACATTGGCAGTTGTTGTGATTTCACCAGCAAGTACAACTGCACCTGTTTTGACAAGCGTTTCACAGGCAACCCGTGCATATGGGTCTTCTTTTAAGATTGCATCCAGAATGGCATCACTGATCTGATCAGCCATTTTATCCGGATGCCCTTCGCTTACAGATTCTGAAGTAAATACAGCGTACTCGCGCATAAGTCCTATCACAGCTAAATTCAAATGACGCAATATGGTACATCGACTTGGACTTCAGGACTAGTTCCTCTGAGCTGAAATAGATGAATAAATTTCAATATAAGTCATAATTTTTGGAATAAGTGAGCAAAAAGCGTAAATCCGCCTGAATCTGAATGGATTTCAGATTTATACAGTTTTAATTTTATTCTGAAATGGAAAGTGTTTTTCAGACTTAAATTTAAGTAAAAATATTCTGAGTCCCTGGTTTTATCCGTCGGTCGAAATTACATAATTATGACTTTTATTTATAAATCATTCTGTTAGATTAATTTTGGGCGGTGCAGATAAAGTGATAAAAATTAAAATGAAAAATTCAGGGTATTCATTGATTTTAGTTATACGGAAAAGCATCAGATAGAAGCATCAGATCATGTAAAATATATGTGCATATGATTCTGAAACATCAGGCATTTATATTTCAGATAAAACGTCTTTTCTTCAGCGGACAGTTTTTTATTGGTTTTATATGGCGGAACTACCAGAATATTTTTTTAAAAAACTAAGAGAAATCCCTTTTGTACTGAACTGGACGCCCGTTCAGAGTTGCTTGTTGCTGCTGGGATACTATGCATTTCTGAAATGCTTATGGATCTGCTGGAAAGTTTTTATTGTATTAACACCCGAACTGCATACCTTTGTATTTCTTGATATTGTTTTTTTACAGCTGGGCATTGAAAGTATTGAGCTGACACTGTCCATTTTACTGCTGATGGTCTGCTGGCATTTTAAAGAAGCGCGATATATTCAAAAATTTATGCCTTATTTCTGTACGGCAGCATTTACAGTAACCTTGATTGGTGATGCTTATCTGTCAGGGATTTTCAGTGTAGCAATGTTTCTGAATACGACCTGTTATGTATTTATTGGCATGTTTCTTTTTCAGACACGGGTTATTTTAGCTGCATTGTCCATCGCTACGGTCATACTGAGTTATCTTGTATTTCATACGCTGAATCAGAGTATCAGCTATGCACCTCTATTTAATTTTGAAGCGATAGGCTATCCAGAATATCTGAATAAATTCTGGCTGCTGTCTATGGCATATTTCAGTTTCCCTGTGCTGATCGCCTGTTTACTCATTATTATTGCTGTACTTGTTCAGTGGCGTAAACGTGAAAAATATATTGTACGGATGGGGCAGGTAGATGCACTGACTGGTCTGTATAACCGAAGAATGCTCAATGAACAGCTGCTCTGCATGGAAGCGGAGAGTAATGCTGAAGCACTGCTGCATGCTGCCGTCATGCTGGATCTGGATTATTTTAAATCGGTCAATGACACTTATGGGCATATCGCAGGTGATAAAGTCCTGAAAAAAGTAGCGCAGATTTTAAGGGAAAACACAACGGACAATGATTTACTGGGAAGATATGGTGGCGAGGAGTTTTTAATGATTCTTTGCCATACCGACGAACAGGGGATCAGAGAGAGGCTTGAGCGTTGTCGCATTGCTTTGTACGAAGAAGATCACGCCATTGCTGAAGACTTTTCAATCAAAGTCAGTGGCAGTATGGGAGTGGCTTTTTTCAATGAAAAAGAACAGGTCATGGATGCTGTACATTTTGCAGATCAGGCACTGTACAGGGCCAAGTCCAGAGGACGTAACTGTATCTGTTTTACTGAAACAGTCCAGCCTAAAGGATACTGAGTTTTCCCTCATTATAGATTTGGTTGTTTTTTGTTCTATTGCGTACTGAAACTCTATTTATGCTTTATCGGGCTTTACGCTCCAGGGTTTTTCTAAGACAATATGCGCAGTTTGAATTTTTATTCTTCCTTTAATTTTAAATTTACTGGACTCTGATCTATGACAACCCCGCTGAATGAACGTCGTAATGCCAATGCAATTCGAGTATTGGCTATGGATGCTGTGCAAAAAGCAAATTCTGGACATCCAGGTGCGCCAATGGGGATGGCAGATATCGCAGATGTGGTGTGGCGTGAATTTTTAAATCACAATCCATCAAACCCACAGTGGGCAAACCGTGACCGTTTTGTACTGTCTAATGGTCATGGCTCAATGCTTCAGTACGCATTACTTCATTTAACAGGTTATGATCTTTCAATCGAAGATTTAAAATCATTCCGTCAGTTACATTCTAAAACTCCGGGTCACCCTGAACTGGGTTATGCACCTGGTATTGAAACAACGACTGGTCCATTGGGTCAGGGTATTGCCAATGCTGTTGGTTTTGCACTTGCTGAAAAAACTTTAGCGGCACAGTTCAACAAAGACGACATCAAAGTTGTTGATCATTTCACTTACTGTTTCCTGGGTGATGGTTGCTTAATGGAAGGTGTTTCGCACGAAGCATGTTCATTGGCAGGGACTTTAGGTCTGGGCAAACTTGTTGCTTATTATGATGACAATGGCATCTCAATCGATGGTGAAGTTGAAGGCTGGTTCTCTGACGATACAGAACAGCGTTTCAAATCTTACGGCTGGCAAGTACTTAAAGTTGATGGTCATGACGCTGATGCGCTTCGTGCCGCAACTCTGGAAGCACAGGCTGAAACGGCTAAACCAACACTGGTTATGTGTAAAACCATTATCGGTTTAGGTTCACCAAATAAACAAGGCAAAGAAGATTGCCATGGTGCGCCACTCGGTAATGACGAAATTGCATTAACACGTGAAGCTTTAGGCTGGACTGAAGGTCCATTTGAAATTCCTGCAGATGTCTATACAGCATGGGATGCTAAAGCCAAAGGTACGGCTTCTGAAGCAGCCTGGAATGAAACTTTTGCTGCTTATGCTGCAAAATATCCAACTGAAGCGGCTGAACTTAAACGTCGTTTAAATGGTGATTTACCTGCTGATTTTGCTGCTAAAGCAGATGCTTATATCGCTGAAGTGAATGCAAAAGCAGAAACCATTGCAACGCGTAAAGCAAGCCAGAATGCAATCCAGGCATTTGCACCACAACTTCCTGAAATTCTGGGTGGTTCAGCTGACTTAGCTGGTTCAAACCTGACACTCTGGAAAGGTGCAAAAGGCGTTGAGTCTGATGCTGCGGGTAACTATGTACATTATGGTGTACGTGAATTCGGTATGACTGCAATTGCCAATGGTGTTGCACTTCATGGCGGCTTCATTCCTTACGTTGCAACATTCCTGATGTTTATGGAATATGCGCGTAATGCAGTACGTATGTCTGCATTGATGAAACAGCGTGTGATTCATGTGTATACCCATGACTCAATCGGTTTGGGTGAAGATGGCCCTACGCACCAGCCTGTAGAGCAAATTGCATCTTTACGTGGTACACCAAACTTAAATACTTGGCGTCCATGTGACACTGTAGAAGCTTCAATTTCCTGGAAATCTGCATTGTTACGTAGCGAAGGTCCGACAGCGCTTATTTTCTCTCGTCAGAACTTAGCATTCCAGACCCGTACAGAAGCACAAATTGCGGATGTCGCGAAAGGTGGTTATGTACTGGCTGAAGAAAAAGGCGAATTGAAAGCGATCATCATCGCAACAGGTTCTGAAGTAGGCTTGGCAATGGAAGCGTATGCACAACTTGATGGTGTGCGTGTTGTGTCTATGCCATGTGCTGAAGAGTTTGTGAAACAGGATGCTGCTTATCGTGAAGCAGTTCTTCCGTCAAACATTCGTGCGCGTGTTGCAGTTGAAGCAGCTCATGTGGATTACTGGTGGAAATTTGTGGGTCTGGATGGTCGTGTGATCGGTATGACGACTTATGGTGAATCTGCGCCTGCGAAAGACCTGTATCAACACTTCGGTATTACTACTGAAGCAGTTGTTGCTGCTGTGAAAGAAGTTACAGCTTAAAACACATCGCTTTAAATAAAAAAACGCCTCATTATTGAGGCGTTTTTTTACATTTGAATCATTGAACAAACGTCTTTTGAACTGCTGAATGGAGTTTATAAATTTAAAAAAGCATTCTGAGAGCGATGCCAGTATGAACACAATAATGAAAGCCAGCTGGGCACTTTTATTTCTTCCTGTGATGGTCAGTCCGGTTTTTGCAGACAGTTTGCCTGTTCAGGCAGATCTGATACCGACACGGATTATTGTAGATAGTCATTCAAAGTGGGAAAAAGAGCTGAAAAAACTCACACCACAGGATCAATGGAGTTATTTTGAACTGTATTCACCTGAGCAGAATTATGTATTTATTCAGAATAAAAATGTCAGGAATTATGTTTTATCATTTGGTTTCAACTGCATGGAAGCCGATGTTAAAGCTAAATTTCTGATTGAAGATGCAGGCGGTCTGGACAGGCTGAGTTCTGATGACCAGATCACTGTGGATATTGTTCTGGATGATCAGCACTATGGAAATCCATTTGCTTATGATGCTGCTGCGGACATGGATAAGTTTAAACAGGCTTTAATGCAGACAAAGCTTATTCAGTTCAATGCAGAAACACATGGTGCGCCTTTTAAATTTATCAATCAGCGACCTGAATTGCTTATGGCTGCAGTTAATTGTTCATAAAGATCAGATTTTCCTGAAATCATTGATTCCGTTATTGCCGTGAAAGACATTTTCAATAGAATCTGACTGTTTTTGAGGTATGGCTTAAATAGAGTGGAAAATACTGGACGTTTTAAACAAAAGGTATATAGTTGTGCCCTTATTCAGTAATCATGAAATATGGTGATTCATATACCATAAGTGAGGAAAATATGAGCCTTTATGAGCAGATTAGTGAAGAAATCATTTTAATGGATGCGGGTGAGCAGAAGTGGATCGGACAAGATTTACCGCTTGAAGCTATGGTTGCTGTCGAACTGTTACTTCAGGATATGGCGGAAGATAAGCAAATTAAGATCCGTCGTAAAAACCATGAAAAGCAGACTGGTTTGAAGCATGTAGACCGGATTCTGGTTGAAAAACTGTAATGATAAAGAGCCCCTGCTGGGGCTTTTTTTATGTGCATTAAAAAGTTGAACAGTGGAATAAAACTGGTCTGTTTTTTACTGAATAGTGGTATGAAAACAGTAATGCGATAGACGATACTCATTCGGTTAAATTTTTGATAATAATAAAGTTAATGTAATTTTTATTTTAAAAGTGGTCTGCTTAATGGCTTTAATATGAGGCTGAATAATTAAATATCCTGATTTTTAAGCTGGTGTGGGTTAATATAATGTCTATTTCAGCAGTTGCAGAGTACGCTTAATATGATGAAGTTTTTTAAGAAGAAAAATAAGACCAGCTTTGTGTTCTTTATTATGATTCTGTATTCATTTATTGGCGTTGGGCTGGGTTATCTGCTGACCGAATATTTCATGTAAAATTCGATGAGTTTCGTCATGAAATGTTCAGCAATACATGCCTGAATGAATACACATAAACACTCCATACGGAGTGTTTTGTATTTCAGCTAACTGTATTCTGGAAAGTTTCCATGTGTGATGCTTAATCATATGACTTTCTTCATTAAGCCTGGTAAAGACTGATTTCATTGTAAAAGTCTTTTATAAGTGGATATTCATAAATATCTATTTTGGTTTAGTGTATCAAGCTGATATCAATAGAAATATTATACCAGTGCAGTCTGTATCTGAATATTTGAAGTCAGTAATTTATGTACAGGACAGCTTTCAGCCACTTTAAGCAGACGTTTATGCTGATCTTCGGTAAAATCGCCTTTTAAAGTGATTTTTCTTTCAATCTTATTAGTACCAGGTTCAGGGTCTCCATCTGGATTCAGTATTAAATCGACCTGAACATGATCAATTTTAATGCCTTTATGCGTGGCATACATCTCCAGGGTGACCGTGGTGCAGGCACCCAGTGCAGATAACAGGATCTGTAAAGGATTGGGTGCAGTATCCTGCCCACCATTTTCGGCAGGTTCATCTGCATACCAGTGATGCCCCTGTGGGTTGGTCAATGTTACACGGTAAGGCGTTGTGGTGCCTGTTGCCAGAACGGAATTGTTCATGTTTATACCTAAGTCATTATCATCAAAGTATATAAAAAGACTTTGTTGAAATTTCTACTGTAATTTTTTGTTTCTAATGGCAAAGTTGTATGAACGGTGTTCGCTTCTTTGTATGCTGTGATCTCCATATTTTTCCACAACTTGAAATTATATTTTTATTATTCAGTTATTTGAGAGGTGTGTTGTGTTAAAGGCACACAATGACAGATATTGTTCCAGGAATGGAACAGATCGTCTTATTCATGACGGTGAATTAAAATATCATTGGTATAAACTAGCAACCATTCTAAAGCGAGATTAAAAACATGAACTTTAAAGCACTTACATTAGGTTTAGCGGTAGCTTCAGTTGCAACTTTCACTGTAGCAAAACCTGTAGACTATACAATTGACCCAACTCATACAGCGACTGTATTTAATTGGAATCATTTTGGTTTTTCTACACCATCTGCAAATTTCAGTGACATTCAGGGCACAATTTCTGTAGACAATGCAAAACCTGCAAATTCTTCTGTAAATGTGACTATTCCTTTGGCGAGCTTAAACACAAACGTTAAAGCACTGGATGATCATCTGAAAACTCCTGATTTTTTTGATGCTGCGAAATATCCAAACATTACATTTAAAAGTACTAAAGTTCAGTCTTTAGGCAACAGTAAATATAAAATTACAGGTAATCTGACGGTTAAAGATGTGACTAAACCGGTTGTGCTGGATGCGGTATTGAATAAACAGGGCGAACACCCAATGACTAAAGCTCAGTCTATCGGCTTCAATGCAACAACTTCGTTTGACCGTTCTGCATTTGGTGTTGGTGCTTATGTTCCAAACGTTGGTGATAAAATCACAGTAAATATCACAACTGAAGCTTCAGTTGCTGCGGCAAAAGAAGAAACTAAAGCTGCTAAATAAGCCTTGTTTCCAGCTGTAAGTTAAAAAAAGCACCATAAATGGTGCTTTTTTTATGATTTTTAAATGATGCCGTGATCAGCTGGAGACAACAGCACCGATCTGCTGTAGATACTGTTTTAAAATGATGGCTGCCTGATTTTCAAGATCAGAGGCGTATTTCTGATTGTGCTGTCTAAGCTGCGGAATATTGATTTTTGCTTTTTGCAGCTCACATGTATGTCCAATCAGCCATTTTTCCAGGCTGTCAGCTGCTACTTCTATATGGAACTGGAGTGCAAGAATATTTTTCCCAATCTGAAATGCCTGATGCGGATAAATTTCTGAACTGGCAAGCAAAACAGCATTTTCTGGTAAATCAAAAGTATCACCATGCCAGTGCAGTACTTCGTAACCTTTCAGGGCAGACAGAATATTATCCTGTGTATCAGTCAGCTGTAACTGACTCCAGCCGATTTCTTTCTGGTGACCTGGATAGACTTTTGCATTTGAAGCATGGGCAATCAACTGTGCGCCCAGGCAGATTCCAAGGGTAGGTAAGTTCTGTGCCAGACGTTGCTGAAGTAATGAAATTTCTTCATTCAGAAAAGGGTAGTCTTCATTTTCATAGACACCAACAGGACCACCCAGTATGACGGTTAAGCCCTCGTACTGCATTGCCTGAGTCAGGTGATCAACTCCAGCTTCGAAATACCGGACACGGAATCCCAGTTGATAAAATACATCTTCAAGTGAGCCCAGGTCTTCAAATGCCAGATGCTGTATCGCATACACAGTTGTAGGAAATGTCATTATTGTCAGTCGCAATCCTTGAAAGGATTACAGGTTAAAAATACTGTGTAGATTAGGCAAGATGTATTGTTTGAAATTTCGTCATAAAATCGTAATAAATAACCTCATGCAGCGTGAAGTGCAATCTGACTGAGTAAAAACTGCTTACTTGATTCAAGAATTCTGATTTTTAATTCAGGACTGGCAACACTGCGTGCTATCAGTATACTGCCGACCATCTGGCAAAGGACTGCCCATGCCTGATCCTGACTGCCCAGGTGTTTTTCGAACAGCTGGATTCCGCGGATGAGTTCAGCTTCATATACCTGTTTGATATCTTCTTCTGCACGGGAAATTTCAGATGAAAGTGCAGGCAGGACACAACCGTACTCAGGTTTTTCTGCATGTAAAGGTGAGAGGTAACGGTTCAGTTCAAATTCAATCCAGGCAGCAGCATCATGGTGAGGGTTGCTTTGCCAGAGCTGGATGCTCTGTTCGAGTTCGGATTCAACCAGTGCTCTAAATAACTCATTTTTAGAAGAAAAGTGTGAATAGAATGCACCGCTGGTCACACCTGATTCTTTCATAAAACCGTCTACACCAGTCGCATGAAAGCCATTCTTTTTAGCAAGCTGACCACTGACTTTCAGTAATTCCTTGCGTTTTTCTTCTTTATAACCTGCTTTATAACGCATATGAGCTCCTGTGTTCCTGAATGGCGGCAAAGGAGGCAGAATGTATAGATTAAAAACTTCTTGACCGCTGAAGAAAATCATAACATAGTAACCGTTATGATAACGACCGTTATTTTATAAAAATGAAACAGGAATGATTCGATGACAGACAAAAACGGACAAAAAGTTGCACTGGTGATCGGCGCGGGAGATGCGACTGGTGGTGCGATTGCAAAACGGTTTGCCAAAGGTGGCTATATCAGTTGTATGACCCGTAGAAGTGCCGAAAAATTACAGCCACTGATCGCTGAAATTGAGGCTGATGGTGGTACTGCATACGGTTTTGCTTCGGATGCACGTAAAGAAGAAGACGTGATTGCATTGATTGAAGAGATTGAAGCGAATATTGGTGAAATTGATGTTTTAGTTTTTAATATTGGGGCAAATGTACCTTGCAGCATACTTGAAGAAACAGCCCGTAAATATTTCAAGATCTGGGAAATGGCGTGTTTTGCTGCATTCCTGGTTGGACGTGAAGTGGCTAAACGGATGGTCACACGTCAGCGCGGTACGATTATTTTTACAGGTGCAACAGCGGGTATGCGTGGCTCAGCATATTTTGCTGCATTTGCAGGGGCGAAACATGCGCTCCGAGCACTGGCACAAAGCATGGCTCGTGAACTGGGACCACAGAATATTCATGTGGCACATGTCGTTGTAGATGGCGCGATTGATACAGATTTTATTAAAAATACGTTTCCACATCTGTATGAAAAGAAGGATCAGGACGGTATTTTAAATCCTGAACATATTGCTGAAAACTACTGGCACATCAGTCAGCAACCGCGTGATGCCTGGACGCATGAACTGGATTTACGCCCTTGGATTGAGAAGTGGTAATTGATCGTAAATGATCAATCCTGTAGTGGTTAAATCTGTAAATTAGTAATTAACTATAAAATGGTAATAAGCCATAAAATCGTAAGTAATAAATAATCAATCTTTAAGCGAAGGAAAGCAAAATGAAACAGGTGGAATTCTATTTTGATTTTGGTAGTCCGTATAGTTATGTGGGTTTTTACCGTATTCAGCAGATTGCAAAGCAGTATCAGGCTGAAATTGTCTGGAAACCGATGCTGTTAGGCGGTGTTTTTAAGGCAACAGGAAACAGCAGTCCGATGGCTGTTCCTGCGAAAGCACGTTATTCCATGATTGATTTGGGCAGATGGTCAAAACTTTGGAGTATTCCTGTGCAGATGAATCCGTATTTTCCGATTAATACTTTGAATCTGATGCGCTTGATTACAGCAGTTCAGCTGTATCAGCCTGAAAATTTTCAAAAAGTGTTGCAGGGTTTATTTGATGCAATGTTTGGACAGCCAAAAAACTTAAATGATATGAATGAACTAGTCGCATTGGCTCAATTTTTGGAACTCGATATTGACTTGGTACAAACATGGCTTGCCGATGATCAAGTTAAAAATCAACTCAAGCAAGTGACTGAGGAAGCGATTGAACGTGGAGTTTTTGGAGCGCCAACTTGGTTTGTAGGCGAGGAAATATATTGGGGTATCGATCATTTGCATTTTGTGGAACATGCATTGCAAGCGGTGGAATAGTATTTAAAAACCCTCATCCTAGCCTTCTCCCAAAGGGAGAAGGAACTCCCGATATTCTTTTGGATATGCTTTGAATCTAAAATTTCCCCATAATAGTATTAATTTAGTATGTGAATTGAATGCATAAGCTACTGAATCAGTATTAAAAATAATAGCTTTGCACCAAAGTCAGCATGATCGCCAAAGTCACTACAGACAGTATCGTTTGTAAGCTGATCACAGCAGCCATCAGCTGATAATCGCCATTTAAAAGTTTAGTTAGGATATAGGCCGCAGAAGCAGTTGGAATCGAAAAGAAAATCATGATCGAAACGACTGCTGCGTAACTCAGATCAAAAAACTGCAATACAATAAATGCCACAATGGGAATGATCATTAATCTGGTTAAACTGATGATGAGTGCTGTTTTGAAATAGGTTTGCATGCCTTTGAGTTGAATTGCAGTTCCTACACACAGTAAGCCTAACATTAAGCTACTGTTTGAAAATGCCTGTAATAAGCTTTGAAAACCTGTCCAAATCGGAATCTGTAATAAGTTAAAAGCTATGCCAAGTATGCACGAGCTGATCAAAGGGTTTTTGAGCAGTGAAATGACAATGTTTTTAATATTTAATTGATTTTTAGGTGTCAGTGACAGGATTGAAACCACATTCACAAAGGGAATGGCGATTGCCAGTATATTGACCAGAATACTTCTAATTTCAGGATTGGGCAGTGTGGTTGCAATTGAAAGCCCAATATAAGTATTAAACCGAATCAGGCTTTGGATATACACTCCGAAATGTGCATCTGGGCTTTTATTCAGCTTGGCAAAAACATAGGTACTGACAATGATGATCACCATCATGGCAAAAATCACCATCAAAATGCTGTCGAGGTGTCCCATGTGCATGTCGGCATTGGCTAAGGAACTGAACAGCAGGGAGGGAAAAAGCACATAATAATTCAGCTTCTCTGCGCCATTCCAGAACCTCTCATCCAAAGTACGCGATTGGAATAGATAGAATCCCAAGACAATCAGTGCAATAGGTGAAAATAGAATATTGATCATTTGTAACATATGTGGTGCCGATCCTTGGTGAGCTGAAAATATCAGTTCTTTATTCCGGAAGGTCTATAAATGTCTGTAGAGAATATTCCTTATGAGTCTTCATGGTAAAATGAGTTTTTACTCATGAGCTGAATACGCATGACATTTACTCAGTTGAATATTTTTGCACTGCTGGCAGAGCAAAAAAGTTTTACTGTTGTCGCGCAGAGGTTACAGATTTCTCAGTCTGCAATTTCACATGCAATTAAAAGTCTGGAACAGGATTGGGCGGTGACTTTATTTTACCGTGATCATAATGAAGTAGAACTGACCGAAGTGGGCGCACGGCTGTTGTTGCATGTGAAAGAAATTCTGAATATTTCACATCAGCTGGAACAGGAAATTTCAGATATTCATGGATTTCATTCAGGAACTTTGCGTATTGGTTCTTTTGGCGCATCTTCATCTAATGTTTTGATTCCATTGATTTTAGAAAAATTCAATGCTAAATATCCCAATATTGAAGTATTTATCAAAGAGGGTACAGACAAAGATATTGCACAATGGATTCAGGAGCGCAGTATTGATGTTGGATTTGTGGTGTTGCCTGATGAGCGTTTTGATACCTTTTCTGTTATGAATGATATTTTTGTGGCTTTGATTCCAAAATCTTATGAACTTGCTAAACAAAGCGCTGTGAGTTTGCAAGAATTGGTCGAGCATCCATTTTTAATGACTTCGGCAGGGAGTCAGAGTCATGTCACTGAAATGTTTAGAAAGGCAAATTTAACGCCTAAAATTAAGTGTCATTTCTCGCAGATTTTAACCATTATCAATATGGTGAATAATCATGCAGGGGTTTCAATTGTGGCAGATATGGCATTGAATCAGGAATTGATGACGTTATTTCCCAATGTGCAGAAATTACCTTTATCACCGAATATTAAGCGGTCAATCGGCTTGGCAGTAAAGAATAAAAAGCAGATCAGCCCGATTGTGAAGGCATTTATTGAGATTGCGCAAAAGGTTTAAGTTTAAAGCACAAGAAAATAATATTTTTTAAAAGCTCCCTCATCCTAGCCTTCTCCCAAAGGGAGAAGGAACTCTGATACGCTTTTGAATTTAGAGTTTGAACACTTTTGCAAGAAGGTTAATCTTATAAAAAATTAAAGCGAACCGAAGTTCGCTTTAAATCACACCAAATTCAAGTCTAAAACTTAGAAGAAGCCCATTGCTTTCGTTGAGTAGCTCACCAGTAAATTTTTAGTCTGCTGATAATGATCAAGCATCATTTTGTGGTTTTCACGACCGATACCTGATTTTTTATAACCACCAAATGCCGCATGTGCAGGGTAGATGTGGTAACAGTTGGTCCAGACACGACCTGCTTCAATTGCACGACCTGCACGATAAGCTGTATGTGTTGAACGTGACCATACGCCGGCACCTAAGCCATACATGGTTTCATTGGCAATGCGGATGGCATCATCATAGTCTTTAAATGTAGTCACTGCCAGTACTGGTCCAAAAATTTCTTCCTGGAAAATCTGCATGCTGTTGTTGCCTTTGAAAATGGTCGGTTCGATATAGAAACCTTCGCCCACTTCTTTACGGTCACCACCACCTGTCAGGATTTCAGCACCTTCAGCTTTACCTGTTGCGATACAGCCCAGGATCTTGTTCTGCTGCTGCAGGGATGCCTGAGCGCCAATCATGGTATCTGTATCAAGCGGGTGACCAGTTTTAATACGTTTTACACGCTCAACGGCTTTTGCAAGGAATTCTTCAGCAATACTTTCCTGTACAAGAGCACGTGAAGGACAGGTACAGACTTCACCCTGATTCAGAGCAAACATAGCAAAACCTTCAAGGGCTTTGTCCAGGTAGTCATCGTCCTGAGCCATAACGTCTTCAAAGAATATGTTTGGTGATTTACCACCCAGTTCAAGTGTTACAGGAATAATGTTTTCAGTTGCATATTCCATGATTTTTTGACCAACTGCGGTAGAACCTGTAAAGGCAACTTTGGCAATACGTGGGCTGGTTGCCAGTGGTCGACCTACTTCAGCACCATAACCATTTACAATGTTCAGTACGCCTGGTGGCAATAAATCCTGAATCAGTTCAACCAGTACCAGAATACTAGAAGGTGTCTGTTCAGCCGGTTTCAGTACAATACAGTTACCTGCAGCTAAAGCTGGAGCAAGTTTCCATGCTGCCATTAAAATTGGGAAGTTCCATGGAATAATCTGACCCACAACACCCAGAGGCTCATGGAAATGGTAAGCAATGGTATCTTCATCAATCTCAGAAATACCACCTTCCTGCGCACGGATACAGCCTGCAAAATAACGGAAATGATCAATACACAGTGGAATGTCTGCAGCCAGTGTTTCACGGACAGGCTTACCGTTTTCCCATGTTTCTGCTACTGCCAGCAGCTCAAGATTGGCTTCCAGGCGGTCAGCAATTTTTAACAGCATGTTTGAACGGGTTGTTGGAGATGATTTGTTCCAGCTGGCTTTTGCTTTGTGTGCAGCATCCAGTGCAAGTTCAATGTCTTCTACGGTAGAACGGGGTACTTTGGTGAAGGCTTTGCCGTCAACCGGGGAGATATTGTCAAAGTATTCGCCTTTGACAGGTGCAACCCATTCACCACCAATAAAATTTTCGTACTGAGCCTTGAACTGAATTTTTGAACCAGGCTGGTTTGGATCTACATAACGCATAAGAATTTCCCTTTACTTATTTTTTCAATGTAAGTTGCATGTATGACACTGTGTCAGAAATTACATGATGAACTGAACATAGAATGCTGAAGGTTGGTAAAAGGTTGGAGTTCAGAACAGCAGATTTGCGCTAAGATTTAATTTTTGGCAATGTTTTGTTGTTGCTGAAAAAGTGAAAGTGTCAGCTAAATTTTACTACCGCTTTGGTCTTAACAGTGTTGACTGCATTACAGGTAGATATGTTAGGGTGTAGGGAGATAAACAATTTCTATTCAATAAAAAATAATTAAAAATAATGGATATCGTCAGCGTGATTACACAGGAATGTAGTAAATGATGAATCAGCAGGAACTTGTAAAAAAGCGCAATAAGATTGAACAGTTACGCCAGAGCAGCAGTCTGTCCTTACATCATGCAGATCTGCTGGGTCAGAGTATTGCCAGTTCATGGCAAAGATCCACTTCAGCAGATATTCCTAAAGACCGTGAAGCAGCCCCGCTGATTACGATTAAACAGACCAGACAGAGCGTACTTGAAAAAGCTGTGGCACACTGCCGTGATGAGCTGACCCATATTGCAGAACAGTCTTCCATGGTTGCTGCGGTTGGTGATGTAGGCAGTACCATCATATGGTCAGCGGCAAGTGGGCAGATGCGCAGTGCGGCAGAGCGTGTACACTTTATGGAAGGTGGTCAGTGGCGTGAAGAACTCGTAGGAACCAATGCACTGGCTTTATCGCTGAAAACTCAGCAGTCTAGCTGTGTTTTTTCAAATGAACATTTCATGTCATCCATACATGACTGGGTGTGTTATGCCTCACCCATTGTAGATCCATATTCAAAGCAGGTTCTCGGTGTGATTGATCTGTCCACTACATGGAATCATCACAACAGTCTGGGGTTGCTTGCTGCGGAGCGTTGCGCTTCAATTATTCAGTCAGCTTTACTGGAGTTTCAGCAACAGCATCTGTTTATCCGGGCATTTTCTGTTCCGCAGGTGTTGTTTAATGGAAAAATTGTTGTTTTAACCCCACGACAGATTGAAATTCTGACAATTCTTGCTTTGTGTCCACAGGGTCTGAATCTGGAAAATCTGCATCAGGCACTTTATGGAGAGCGCAAGGTCAGTGTTGGTACACTGAAAGCTGAAATGTCGCAGTTAAGGGATATTTTAGGGGGGATGCTAGGCTCACGTCCGTACCGTCTACTGGCACATGTTGAAGCTGATTTTTTACAGGCAGAAAATGCACTGGATGCAGGATATATCGACTCAGCACTGAAACTCTGCAAAGGCGTTTTTCTGGCGAAAACAGAAAGTCCTTTTTTAACCGCATGGCGGGACTGTCTGGAATCACGACTCAGTGAGGCTATATTCAAAGCCAATGAAACAGATGGGTTACTCAAGCATCTGGCACATTTTCCAGAAGCGATTGATGCCGTTGAGCGTCTGATAGAACTGACACCTCAGAGCCATCCTGCACATCAGTTATTACTGAAATACAAGGATGAGCACTGAAGATCAGTGATTGACACCGAATGATTAAAATAGCCTAAGCTATTTTAATCTTGAGCCACTGGAAAAGCTGCTCATAAACCTGAGCACGAACAGGGGCTTCAGAGAGCACTAAATCGTGCAATCCATCCTTAATTGTCATTACATTGACATCACTTTGTATTTTGTTTGAATACTTTATAATATCCTGAACCTCAAGAATGACATCTGTACTTTGTGCATCACGGTTGAACTTTTTCGGATATGTGGTTTTGTGCGAATGCATGACCAGTACAGGCACACTCAGTGCGACTCCTGCATGAATTTCTTTCTGTGCCTCAAATATAGTGGTGACAAAGCTCAGATAAACTTTAGGATAAGTCTGTTTTTTCCATTCAAGGCTAAAGTCCCATTCTCCATACAGATCTTTATGCAGGCTCTGCACATAAAATTTGTTTAACTCGCTTGGAAATTTTAAGTTAGGGAGGTGTTTACCCAGTGCAGCCAGTCGGGGCAATGCCAGTTTTTTCTTCCATCCAGGCATATTGAAGTCATAAAAAGGACTGTTACACCATAGACCCTTAATCAGTGGATGATCAGGATGATGTGCTGCATAGAGGGTGGTGGTAAGTCCGCCTGTTGAATGTCCTGCCAGCAGTACAGCTGTATGACCTTCTTCTCCAATAATATTCAGAGCTTCATCAATTTCTGCATTGTATTCATTCAGATCTTTCACATAATAATATTTCTGATGAGACAGATGTGAGCGTCCATATTTTCTTAAATCCAGTGCGTAAAAATCATAACCCTGCTGGTTAAATTTTTCTGCCATTTCGGTCTGGAAGAAATAGTCTACAAATCCGTGAATATACAGCACGGCTTTAGCTGTTGGGGTTGTTGCCTTTTTTCGGATCAGGGTCGCTGTGACTTTTCCATCATAATCATCAGGAAAACTCAGGGTCAGCTGTTCATATCCTGTTCCTAGGACATCCTGGGTATATGCACTGCGTGTTGTTGTCATTTTTATTCTCTCTGAAGGTTTATCTTTGTATTTAATATACACAAATCATTATCTGACTGGATATTTTTACAGATATTCCTTCACCAGTTCATAAGACAGGTCATACAGTTTCTGAGCCAGTTGTATATCTCTGGATTTTGCAGAGGTTAATGCAGGTGTCTGTACACTGGCATATTCACCATTTTTATTTTTCCAGCTGTCACTCAGTGCCATCTGCACCAGTTTTTCAGCTGGTTTAGATGGAGGAATCAGTGCGAGCTTTACAAACATATACTGAAATTTAGGCAACTGACGGTACAGCTCTGAATCCACGACACCAGGATGCATGGCGTTACTGGTGACGGTGCTGCCTTTGAGCTGACGGGCTAAGTGATTGCTGAACAATAAGTTCTGAAGTTTACTGCTGCCATAACTTGGAAACATGATGTAGCGTTTGTTGTTCACCGCACTGAACTTCTCAGGTTGAATGCTGCCACCCCAGTGAGCAATGGAAGACAAGTGAATGATCCGTCCTTCGGGTGCTTTTTTAAGTAAAGGCAGTAGCTTCATTGTCCACAGATAATGTCCCAGATAGTTCACACCAAAGTGTTTTTCATATCCATCTTCAGTGCTGTCCAGCTGCTGTGAAATCAGTCCGGCATTGTTGATCAGGACATCGATCTGATCATAATTTTTTAAAACCTGCTCGGCAGCCCCACTGACTTTGCTGAGACTGTTTAAGTCCAGCTGCACCAGATCAACCTGTCCACTGCCTGCGCGTTGCAGCTGCTGTTTTGCCTGTTCAGCTTTTTCAGGATTACGGCATGCCAGAATGACATGATGACCTTGCTGAACCAGCAGCTCGGCTGTTTTCAGACCGATACCTGCATTGGCACCTGTGATTAAAACTGTTTTGCTCATTTCATGATTCCTGAAAGCAACAGAATGATGTTTAACGATTAATTTATACGGATAGCGTGTTTATTAAAAGTCAGTTTTATAAATACTGCGCCAGCAGTGTTAAGGTCTGTTGATGCAGCTGATCTGCCAGACGGGCATCCTTGGCTTTTGCAGAACGGAAAGCCGGAGTCTGTAAACTGGCGTATTGCCCATTTTTATTTTTCCATTCATTTGAAAAGGCAATACGTTTAATGAGTTCTGCAGGTTTCGCTGGAGGAATTAAAAACAGCTTAATCGCGCGGTATTGCCATTCAGGCAGTTCCCGATATATTTCAGAATCCACGCCACCAGGGTGCAGGGCGTTGCTGGTTACATGCGTACCCTGTAACTGTTTTGCCAGTGCATTACTGAACAGCAGGTTGGCAAGTTTACTGTTGGCATAACTGAGTACACCATTGTATTTTTTGACCTGATCGGCTCTGAACTGTTCAGGCTGAATACGTCCCATAGCATGCATCATCGACGCTAAATGAATGATTCGCCCCTGTTCAGATTTCTGAATCAAAGGCAGCAGTTTTATGGTCAGTAAAAATGGTCCGAGATAGTTCACACCAATCTGTTTTTCAAAACCATCGACGGTCGTTTCCAGTTCTGGTGTCATCATACCAGCATTGTTGACCAGTACATCAAGACGACTGTAATTTTGCAGAATTTTTTCAGCAGTCTCTTTCACCTGTTGCAGGCTGTTCAGATCCAGTTCGATTACATCGACTTTGCCTGCGTTGAATGTTTCCAGGTGCTGTTTTGCCCGCTCAGCTTTGGCAGGGTTACGACAGGCAATAATGACATGGTGACCATCCTGGACAAACGTCTGCGCTGTAGCGAGTCCAATACCTGTATTTGCCCCAGTGATTAATATTGTTTTCATGCTGAAACTGCTCATTTTTATAGCAACGGAACATTACTTGTATTTTAGACAATACAGATTGTCAAGTAAGAGTTGTTTTGAGGAGAGATGAAAAGAATCAGCAAAAAACGAATTGTCTGGAAAGGGACACTGGCAAATAAAAAAAAGGAATATCACCTGACGTGATATTCCGAAAGTCAAAGGACAAAAGAAGGAGAGGAGAGACTTACATTGCCGCTTCGAAAATTGCAATTACCTGTGCATCATTAGCCTTACGAGGGTTGGTCAGCATGCAGGCATCTTTCTGTGCATTTGAAGTCATTACTGCATGATCTTCAGCTTTTACACCCAGCTCAGCCAGACCTGATGGAATACCAATTGCACCTGACAGTTCACGGATGGCATCAATTGCTGCAAAACCAGCTTCTGAAACGGTCAGACCTGTGGTGTCAACACCCAGCAGTTGTGCAATTTTTGCAAAACGGTCAGGGCAGGCAATCAGGTTGAATTCGCAGACATGAGGTAACAGAATCGCATTACATACGCCGTGTGGCAGGTTATAGAAACCACCTAACTGGTGCGCCATGGCATGAACATATCCTAAAGAAGCATTGTTGAATGCCATACCCGCAAGGTACTGTGCATATGCCATTGCATCACGCGCTTCAAGATTTTCACCGTTGGCAACTGCTGGACGTAACCATTCTGCAATCATGGCAATAGCTTTTTCAGCACATGCATCTGTAATTGGGTTAGCTGCTGTAGAAACGTATGCTTCAACTGCGTGAGTCAGCGCATCCATACCGGTTGCTGCAGTCAGTGCAGCTGGTTTAGCAATCATCAGCTTAGGATCATCAATTGCGACAAGCGGAGTACAGCGCCAGTCAACAATTGCCATTTTTACATGCGTATCTGTATTGGTAATGATACAGAAACGGGTCATTTCAGATGCAGTACCTGCTGTTGTGTTGATCGCAACAAGCGGTGTCATAGGAACTTTACTTTGATCAATACCTTCATAATCACGGATATGACCGCCACCCGCTGTTACAAGCCCGATACCTTTAGCACAGTCATGAGAAGAACCACCACCTAAAGATACGATAAAGTCACAACCGTTCTCATTGTAGGCATTTACACCGTTGTGTACGTTAATGTCCGTTGGGTTTGGCTCTGCACCTGGGAATACATGGCTGTCCACGCCTGCTTCTTTTAGATATTCAACAATAATGTCAGCAACACCAAATTTGAATAAGCCTGCATCGGTTACGATCAGTGCTTTTTTAGCACCTAAATTCTGAGCTTTTGCACCCACTTCTTTGGCACAGCCTGGTCCAAAAAGTGATACACAAGGGATATAAAAACCGTTAGTCTGATCTGCAATATTTTTAAAAGCCATGGTGCGATTCCTTCTACCATTTTCGTTATGTTTGCGGTGTTCTACCGTGTATCTGAGTATTAAATTAACCGTTCTGCTTTCATACCTACTAAATACCTACCAAAAGTAAGGTGATGCAGAATGAGTCAGAATCAGCAACCGTAAGCAGAATATAAGTGGGAAAATTACAGGAAAACTGAACGGTTTTTTGTGATTTTTATGAGTTTAAGTTGTTGATATTTAACTGAGTGATCGCGTGTCTTGTAGAGTGGTCAGTCAAGGTGATAGATCAGAATGGAAAAAGATCGGCTCGCTGGAAAGAGAATGTTTTTTTGGTTAAGATCAGAACTGAAAACAAAAATGAGCTGAGGTGTATATGGAACAGGAACGTTCAGTACAGCAGTATCAGCAGATTGTAAAACAGCTGATCCGTATTTCTGGAACTGTCCAGGATATTGTGATGGAACAGTTTCAGATAATCAGTCATCTGAATGCTCAGAATATGTTTCAGATAGATCAGGAGCACTCCTGTATTTACCTGTGCAATGGATTGTTTTCAGTTCAGTTTCATTGCCCTCCATTTCAGCAGCAGTCAGCTGTATTCAGTTTCCGGCATCATCAGTTTCGGGCAGGCTGTCTGGAAGATTTTATCCTGCATGATGTGAATTTTATGACAGGGGATCAGAAACCGCTGCATTCTATTTACCTGATGAATAAAGCACAGCAGTTGAAACAGCTGATCGTGAATGAGGTCTATCGCTGGATAAACGGTGCAGAGCGGGTCAGAATGTTTTTACAGTATCTGTCAGCCATTCAGGCACAGATTATTGATCACATGATGATTAAGGAAGGGTTTTATAAGACAAAAATCCTGAGTCAGTGTGTTGAAAACGGGACAGAAGTTCCAGAGCACCTGTTGTATATGCTCCAGGAGATCTGTTCTCTGAAATATACGGCACCTGAGGATTTTCTGCCTTTGCAGCAGCTGAAGGACAGTTATGACGAATTCTGCTTCAGTGCGGCTCAGTTCCTGCCTGCACCCATGTGCAGGATTATAAAACTGTCGTTCGAGGAGAGTTTCAGGCTGGCAGATATCGTGGAATATCAGGATGATATTGCACTGCTGTATGCTCATGCAGAGGAGCGCAGTCATCTGCTGGGGTTTGTACGGCTCATGAACAGAGAATGCTGGCATCGCCAGGACATCCTGGCTAAAACCAGTTTTCTGGAGCCATCTTTGCAGTTATGGCAGAAAAAAGTTGCCAGGCTTCCGTTGTTTGACTTCCCACGTGCTGCCAGCTGGATGTTCAGACAGTCAGAAGAAGTGGTGGACTGGATCAGTCAGAATATTCAGCATTCGAGCATAAGGGTGACTGTGACCGCACTGAGTTTTATGGATACCAGTCAGGTGCATCCTCAGGTTATTCTTGCAGTTTTACAGTATTTTCACTATGCCGCGGCACGCATGTTTATTTACAGCTGCGACTATTTTGCGACTCAGCAGAAATGGTTTGAACATGTAAATAATAGCGGAGTCATACTCAAAGGTCAGCAGCAGTCTATGGATGACCAGCGGACAGCCATCAGTCCCTCCATTCTTTATCTGGATGAATGGATGAGTCTTTTACACAATGTTGCCTCAGAAGACAGTCAGCTGCTGAAACAGGTCTATACCGGTATGAGCCGTATAATGCAGGCTTATATGCTGCATCTCCAGCAGCAATGCAGTCATTTGCCCGATGAGCTGATGCCCTATATTCATCCTCAGAATCAGCAGAACCGGGATTTTTATATTTCATTACAGCGCCATCATATAAAGGCAGATGAATTCAGACAAAGGTTTTACCTCAGGAATGGCACATGCAGGGAATCTGTTTTTGATGCTTTTGTTCGTGACTACGTAATGGATTTTTTTACGCATTTCAGAATTGTGCCTAAAAATTTAAACTGGTACGCGCTGTTTCATCAGGCAGTTGGCTGGCATGCGCAGATTCAGAAAGAAGAAGTGCTGTCCAGGCTTGGAAAAGAGTTACATATTGAACGCTGGGAGGGATTCAGCAGAGAGCCTGTTCAGTATTTTTCAGGCTGGTGTTTTGAAGAACTGACCAGTGTGGATCGGATGATTGAAGAATCCAGGAATTTTCATCACTGTCTTGCGGTCAGTTTTGCCCGTCAGATGATACAGCGTGAATATGCTGCTTTTCATATGTCATGTCCTTTGCAGAACATACATCTGACTCTCGGCTGTCATGTGGTCAGTCAGATGCTGATTTTTGATCAGCTTGAATATCCGGATAATAAAAAAGCGGAACAGCCTGTGATACAGATTGCGCAGGAATTTATTCAGTGGCTGAATCAGTCGCTTCAGCAGCAGTGATCAGTTTCATCGGCTGAACATCCGTCTTTTGCTTAACTTTTGCGATAAAAGTCGTTAGGCTATAGCCGTTCATTTACGGTATGGGTCATATGAAACAGGAAACTGCTCTTAAACTGCTAAAAGCTGGCGAAAATGTATTTCTGACGGGTTCGGCAGGAGCAGGGAAAACATATACCCTGAATCAGTACATCAACTATCTGAAAGTCCGTAAAGTCCCCGTTGCGATTACCGCATCTACAGGGATTGCCGCTACACATATGAATGGTATGACCATCCATACCTGGGCGGGCATCGGCATTAAGGATTTTCTGTCCGATGCTGATCTGAAGAACATGAAAGAGCGTAAATACCTGAAAGAGCATCTTGAAAATGCTCAGGTACTGATCATTGATGAAATTTCAATGCTGCATGCAAAACAGCTCAATCTGGTCAATCAGGTACTGAAATATTTCAAAGAAAGTGATGAGGCTTTTGGCGGGATTCAGGTCATTGTGGCTGGAGACTTTTTCCAGTTACCGCCAGTGGGAAAAAATGATGAACGCAACCGTGATAAATTCTGTTTTATGTCAGATGCATGGGTCGAGGCAAAATTCAGAGTCTGTTATCTGACCGAGCAGCACCGTCAGGGTGATGACTATCTGAATGATATTTTAAATGCCATTCGGGCGCAGAATATTCAGCAGGCACATATTCAGGCACTTGAAGCGACACGTCAGCAGGATATTGGCGATACATTTACCCGTCTGTATACCCACAATATGGATGTGGACACGATCAATTATAAACATCTCAATGCCATTGAAACAGATCCGCATCAGTTCAATGCCGTATTGGATGGCAATGAAAAACTGATGGAAACCCTGAAATCCTCAGTTCGGGCACCAGAAGAACTAGTGCTGAAAAAGAATGCCAAAGTCATGTTTGTCAAAAACAATTTTGATATGGGCTACATTAACGGCAGTATGGGTGAAGTGATTGGATTCGAAGAAGATGATGATCATGGAATGTTGCCAAAGGTGAAAATGACCGATGGGACGGTTATGGCTGTAGAGCCTGAGACATGGTCAATTGACAATGAATCGGGAAAAACCATTGCCAGTTTTCAACAGATTCCTTTGCGTCTTGCCTGGGCAATCACCATTCATAAATCTCAGGGCATGACACTTGAAGCCGCTGAAATCAATCTGACGCATACTTTTGAAAAAGGTCAGGGTTATGTGGCTTTGTCCCGTCTGAAATCCATCAGCGGTTTAAGACTTTTGGGCTTTAATGAACAGGCACTGGAGCTGGACAGTCTTGCTATTAAGGCTGATAAGCGTTTCCAGGAGCTGTCTGGTGAAGCTGAACAGCATTATGAACTGACTGATCTGAGTGCTCAGCACAAAGCCTTTATCCGGCATTGTGGTGGGACTTTAAATGAAGTGGAAATCGAGCGTAACGAAAAGAAACTGGCTAAAAATGGTGGAAAGCAGAGTGTTTCTGCGGCGACTTTGGATGAAACCCGTGCTTTGTTTGAAGAAGGCTATGAAATTCAGGATATTGCACATGAACGTGGACTGACGCCTGCAACCATTATCAATCACCTAGGGCGTTTACAGAAAGAGCAGGGTCTGGACATTTCAGTTGCAAATCCAGGTGAAGAAGTTGTAGAGCAGGTTCGTAAAATATATAAAAAACTGATGAAGCGTCAGAATGCGGAAAACTTCAGCGAAGACGGCAACATCAAACTGCGTCCAATTGTGGAAGCGACCAGTCCACGTATGGGTTACGATCAGGTCAGACTGGCATTGCTGTTTATTGAATAAACCTGAATCTGTAAAACGATGATTTTTGTTACAGCTGTAATTTTTCGGTTATAACATCGGATATTATATGACTTTATAAAAATCAGACTGCTTCCATATGGCATTTACAGCATGGTTTAAGCTGCGGAATTTTGTTTATAACAATCTGCATAATGATGAGTATGAAACGCCGTTCAGCCGTTGTATCAACTGGTTTCTGATTCTGTTGATTATTGGAAATGTCGTTGCGGTTTTGCTTGAATCAGTCAATCAGATTTACAGTACATATCAGTTTTATTTTGATATTTTTGAAAATATCTCAATTGTCATATTCAGTGTTGAATATGTGCTCCGTTTCTGGAGCGTGGTTGAAAAAAGTCCTTTTGATTCTGGCTGGAAAGTACGCTGGCAATACGTTACCAGTGGTGCAGCCATTATTGATTTACTGGCAATTTTACCAGCCTATGTGAACTTCTTTGTACATATAGATCTGCGCTTCCTCAGAACCTTACGTTTACTTCGTTTACTCAAGCTGACGCGGTATTTTGTATCGTTACAGATTTTACTGCGGGTGATTGAACGGGAAAAGGGATCTTTCCAGGCCGTTATTTTTATTTTAATGATCATGATTGTGATGGCTGCCGCAGGTATTTATGTGGTGGAAAGCCGTGCTCAACCAGAGGTTTTCAGCTCAATTCCAGCTT
Source organism: Acinetobacter chinensis (assembly GCF_002165375.2). Classification (NCBI taxonomy): domain Bacteria; kingdom Pseudomonadati; phylum Pseudomonadota; class Gammaproteobacteria; order Moraxellales; family Moraxellaceae; genus Acinetobacter; species Acinetobacter chinensis. The sequence continues at coordinate 1,997,514 of NZ_CP032134.1, read as the reverse complement.
CCATGTGGTGGGCAGTCGTAACACTGACAACGGTGGGTTATGGTGATGTCACTCCGATCACACCCATAGGGCGTTTTCTTGGGGCACTGATCACCATTCTTGGGGTTGGACTGGCTGCTTTACCGGCAGGTATTCTCGCCAATGGACTGGCAAATGAACTGGAACTGCGCAAGCAGCAGCTGGAGTTAAAATTCAGGGATCTGCTGGAAAACTGTGAAATAGATATTATTGAAGATGAAGAAAAGATTGAAAATATCCGAAAAGATGTAGGCTTATCTAAAGAACAGACACAGGATATTGTTTTACAGCTGATTCGGGAGCGTAAAGAGAAACAGCTTGAAAGGGAAAAAAACAAATACTGTTTCTGTCCTCATTGTGGACATAAGTTGCCCGAGTGAATGGTTGCAGGGTTTGCTCAATGTCTTTGTGTGGACTGATGAGTAAACCCTGATGTATGTTTTAAATTTTATTCTGATTTCTGTCCATTGCAAAAGCAATACACAGTACCGCTAACCCACCCAGGCTTAATGCTGTTCCCAGCCAGATGGGTGCCAGCCATCCCATGCCCTCAGCAATCACCCATCCACCAAGAAACGCACCAACCGCATTGGCAATATTAAAAGCAGAGTGATTCAGTGAAGCTGCCAGTCCCTGTGCATTGCCCGCAACATCCATAAGGCGGGTCTGGAGCAGGGGAGCAAGACCTGCAATACTGAAGCTGACCAGGAACAGACCTGCATAGGCAGTATATATATTCTGCATGCTTAAAGCACAGATCAGGTAAGAGCAGGCGTTGCTGAGTAAAATCACAACAATCGCCCGATTCTGGTTTTTATCAGCAAAATAGCCTGCAACCAGTCCTCCAGTCACCAGTCCCATGCCAATGATTGCCAGGGCAAAGGGGACAACTGTAATATTCTGCTGGGTATATTCGGTCAGAATAGGGGAAACATAACTGTAAACAGAAAACAGTCCACCAAATCCGATTGCACCCACCGCAAGGGTCATCCACATGCGAAGATTACGCAAACCTTTCAGTTCATTGATGATACTGGCAGAGCGATCAACAGCAATCTGCGGTACACAGAAGCTGATTGCAACAACAGTAAGAAATGCGAGGGATGCAGAGAACTCAAAGCCTGAACGCCAGCCATAATTCTGTCCCAGCCAGGTGGCAAATGGAACACCAATGACTGTCGCCAGATTCAGTCCAAGCATCAACTTTGCAACAGCAGAAGCACGTCGGTTTTTCCCTGCATATTCCGCAACAACCAGTGCAGCAATACCAAAATATGCACCATGAGGCAGACCCGCAATAAAACGGGAAATCAGTACCGTTGAGTATTGATCAGTGAGCGCTGTCATGGCATTTGCGATACCGTAAAAAAGCATAAGACCAGTCAACAGGATTTTACGGGGAACCTGGGCTGCAAGAATCGCAATCACAGGTGCACCAACCATCACTCCAAGTGCATAGGCACTGATAAAATGTCCTGTAACAGGAATGCTCAGATTCAGATCTTTGGAAATTTCCTGGATCAGTCCCATCGCCACGAACTCGGTCGTTCCTATACAGAAACCACCAATGGCAAGGGCAAGAATAATCAGCGTTAAGGAGGGTCTGGATATAGAGGGAGATGCAGCGCAGGAGGACATTAAGTGAAGATTACAGTAAATTAAACAGACTTTATTATATTACAGGGTACAACTTAATTCATATAAGCATGTTGAACAGGATAAGAAACAGTACGTCTTCGCCAGTTGACAGTGATGATGGGCTGATTGTTTTAGGCTGATAATAATCACAGCTTTATACAGTTACAGGTTCCGCTGTCATCATTCGTATGTCAGTGTCCATTTCTTAAAAAATCTGCACTGAAGGGGGTGTCGTCTGAATCTGCAAAGTGAGTGGATCATGTGTGAGCCGGCAGAGCCAATAAGCAGAATACGCTAATCCAATGTCTTCCAGTATTCACCAATGGCGTCTTTACAGACTCCGCAGCCTGAACGTCAGTCGGTGCAAGTGGCTGAGATACAATATGGAAACTCAATGAGTCTATCTCTGAAATCTTTGATATGTAATGATATATCTGCTTTCAATGTGTGATTTATGATACTGTTTTATAGACTCCTGAGTATTTTTTATCCGAAGCTGAATCTGTTCGGCTGCATAATATAAATGGATATAAGTGCTATATCCGTCGCAGTCTGTTGAATGGCAGGTTTTGTGCTTCAATTAACATTTTAACTGCTGAAAAATAATCAGAACTGACATGTAATTCAGCAAAATAAATTAAACTTAAAATGGATGATGCTATGAATTTTCAGGTTGATGCTTTTGGAACACTGGTCATTGCAGTTATTGTTCTTTTTATTGGACGTTTTCTGGTACATCGGATTAAATTTTTAAGAAATTATAATATTCCAGAGCCTGTAGTCGGCGGTCTGATCGCAGCAATTCTGGCTTTTCTTCTGTTTAAGTTTTTTGGAATCAGTGCAAAATTCAGCAGTGAAATACAGACCATTCTGATGCTGATGTTCTTTACCTCGATAGGTCTGAGTGCAAGTTTTGTCAAACTCAAAGAAGGTGGTTCAGCCCTGTTTATTTTTCTGCTTTGTGTTATCGGTTTTGTACTGGTGCAGAATGCAGTAGGTATCAGTCTGGCTAAAATGCTGGGACTTGACCCGCTGATTGGTCTGATTGTCGGTTCAATTACACTGACTGGTGGTCATGGAACAGCTGGGGCGTGGGGAACAGTACTTGAGCAGGAACATGGTATACACGGTGCAATCGTACTGGGAATGGCAAGTGCTACTTTCGGTCTGATTATCGGTGGTGTGGCAGGCGGACCTGTCGCTAAATTTCTGATTAAAAGATATAAGCTCGAAACGGTGGATAATGATCCGAATGATGACACACCAGCGCATGATAACTCAGCTGCATTTGAATACCGTCGTAAAACGCGCTTAATTACTGCTGATAATGCCATTTCCACACTAGGGATGTTTGCGCTGTGTATTTTTGTGGCAAATCAGATGACCGAATTCAGTAAGGGGCAATGGTTTGAACTGCCAACTTTTGTGTGGGCGTTGGGTACAGGCGTGATTGTCCGCAATGTGCTTGAACATGTGTTCAAAGTGAATATATTTGACCGCGCCATTGATGTGTTTGGTAATACCTCGCTGTCTTTATATCTGGCGATGGCTTTACTGTCTTTACAGTTATGGTTGCTGGCTGATCTGGCGGGTCCACTGGTTATTATCCTGGTGGCTCAGACGGCTGTACTTGCGCTGTATACTTCTTTTGTCACCTTTAAAGTTATGGGTGGAAACTATGATGCTGCTGTACTGGCTGCAGGGCATTGTGGGTTTGGTATGGGGGCTACACCAACAGCCATTGCCAATATTCAGGCTGTGACGGATCGCTACGGTCCATCGCATAAAGCCTTTTTGATTATTCCTCTGTGTGGTGCATTTTTTATCGACATTATTAATGCTTTTGTAATTCAGACACTGATTAAGTTTTTTTAATAGAAATCCATTGGATGAACTGAAACAGCTCTGAAAAGGAGCTGTTTTTGTTTTTACAGTTCATGTTCATGAAACATCTGGATGTATACGGGATTCTGAACTGTTCTGAAAATAATCCATTTCAAAGTGAGAATAAAAATGAGCTATAACCTGCAGTTATTCAGTATTGAAACGATGTATAAATATCAGCAATCAGAAGATGAAGACTTTTTTGAGCATGCTGATCATCTCTGTAAGTTTACAGAGCAGCAGTTTGAAGAATTGAAAGAGCGTCTGATGGCTTAGAAGTTTGAACCTGTAAAAACAAAGCCAGGAATAATTGAATTGGAAAAACCTGATTCAACCATTGCGGCATGACTGACAATGTCAGGTGTGTATTTTCAGTCAGGTTTTAATCAGGATGATATTTTTGACGTGACCATGATGGCTTCAGAATTTACAGATACAGGTGAGTTTGCTAAGTATGATCTGCAGACTGGTGAATGGGAAAGTGAGTCTGTTTCAGAATAACCTTAACTTTTTCAAAAGACCCTAAAAAGTATTGGGTAGCTAAGTTTAATGAAATATCGATTAGGTATGCTCATTAATTTTATGATATAGTGAATTTTATTCATTTTTGGGTATTGGAAGTCAAACTCCAGTCAGGCTTATTACTGAGTATGTATTCTTCATACAGATGCATGCACAGTTATTTTCACGGCTGTTATCTGAAGCGTATTTTCTTACTTATACATTGTCTTATTTAAATTTCTACTCAATGCGCAGTTTTCTCTGTATCTGAGTCAATTTATTTTTCTGGACTTCTTATCCGAAGCATGGCCTCTCGCTCTACGCTCGGGTAAAGCATACTGATTTATGCCCTTGTACAAGGACAAAACATTATTTTACTGGACTTCGCTCATGCTGGAAATTCGTCACCTAAAAACATTAACCGCCTTACGGGAACATGGTTCACTGGTGGCTGCTGCCAATGATCTCTGTTTAACGCCATCGGCGATTTCCCATCAGCTCAAAGAACTGGATCACTGGTATGGTGTAGAGGTGGTCAACAGACGTAGCCGTCCTGTGACTTTTTCCAATGTTGGGCAAAGACTGCTGAAACTGGCAGATGATGTTTTACCACAGATTCAGATTGCTCAGTCTGATATTACCCGTATTGTACATGGTCAGACCGGTCGTATTATTTTCTCATCTGAATGTCACAGCTGTTTTGACTGGTTAATGCCTTTGCTGAACCAGTACCGTCAGCAGTATCCTGATGTAGACCTGGACTTTGCTTCAGGTTTCGAAGCAAATCCGCATGAATTATTGCAGAATGCTGAATTTGATCTGCTGATAACCGCTGATCCGATTGCATTGAAAGGCATTGAGTACTTTCCAATTTTTGAATATGAATCCAGGCTGGTACTGTCCAATATGCATCCTTTGGTGCGGGCAAGCCAGATCAGTGTTCAGGAACTGGCGGAAGAAACGCTGATTACTTATCCTGTAGACAAACACCGACTGGATATTATGGCAAAGCTGTTTATTCCAGCCAATATTCAGCCTAAGCAGATCCGTACAACGGACTTAACGCAGATGCTGATTCAGCTGGTTGCCAGTGGACGGGGGATTGGTGCTTTGCCCGACTGGGTGGTCAATGAATATGAACAGAAAGGCTGGGTCACATCCCGTCGCCTGGATTGTGTGTCTCCTCAAGGGTTACGACGTACACTGTATGCCGGCTATCGGGTGGAAGAAAAAGAAAAAAGTTATTTTGAAGGCTTTTTAAAACAGCTTGCAAAATTTTCACTGAAGCGTAATCAGTACTATTCAGCCTGAATCGGTAAGTGGCATCAGTCAGTGTTAAACTGACTGATGCTGGTTTTATTATCTGCGGTTAAATGCATCTGCCAGTAAATTGGTTCTGGACAGGACAAAGGCAAAGATGCCTATGAAAATAACAGCAAAGCCCAGGTATCGGGTCCATGACTGTACAGAGCCTTTACCTTGCCAGATCTGAAGTTGCGCACTGTGAAACTGAAAATTATTTCTTTCGGTAATTTCAGCATGTGTGCCAAATTCGTTGCCCGCAGAGTTCTGAGTTGCATCAATGGAAAATGGGTCGGATGCAATCACCAGCAGAACCGGTTCATTGGCTTTATAGCTGTGAGTATCATCTTCACGATAAGCCTCCGGTCTGTAACCCTGTTGACTCGATCTTTCCACACCACCGATAAATCTTAAATCCACTTCACCATCAGTAATGGCATGTCCCCGTGCCACAATGACAAATCTATATGGGTTATCTGCTGCATTAGCATTGAATCCGATTCCAAGATCAGGTCGGTCTTTCATATCCGGTTTGGGCATACTGGTTTTATTCAGCGCTTCAATCTGCTCAGGAGTCAGATCATAGCTTGCAATGAGCTGTTTGCCATATTCTCCAGATTTAGGTTCATGCGGTGCTTTACTGCATGCTGTCAGCATCAATAGTGTAATGACCCCAATAAATGAAAATTTACTGATAAAAAATAGAAGTGTTTTATTCATGCATTTACCTTGTGTATTCATTGTTATGTTGTTAATCAGTATTTTTATGACAGTGCCTGTTTTCCTGGTCAGGACAATCTTCTGTATGATCTGCATCAGACAGGAGGAATCTTTTCTGATTTTTATGTCTGCAGTATTCAGGTTGTCAGTTTTATAGCGCTATTTTATTTATTTTTTCTGAAAATCATAGGTTTATATGTCGGTTTTAATCATCAATAACGGTAAAAAATCAGTATGGGCTGAACGGGGTACGGGATTGTGATGTTTCAAAGTTTTTAAATATATAAAAAACTGAGAACTGCTCCTCAGTAAGTTGCTATACAAGATGGATTAAACTTTTTAAAATTAGGCTCTTATCTTTTATTTTTATGAGCGTCGGGTTCTGCATGAAAAAGCCAGATCAGCCATCACCATCACAGCTGATGTCTGTTATTCAGACTCAGACCGCTATTGCAAAACTGGGTTTGGATCTGAATGCAGTCATGACACTCGTTGCTGAACAGGCACAGCAGATTACCCATGCCAAAGGTGCTGTGGTTGAACTGGCAGAAGATGGAGATATGGTCTACCGGGCTGTTTCGGGTGGTGCTGCACATCTGCTGGGTTTAAGACTGAAAATGGCGAACAGCCTCTCAGGGCGCTGTATTTCTGAAAATACAACGCTGTACTGTATGGACAGTGAGGTGGATGAGCGTGTCGATCGGGATGCCTGCCGCCGTGTTGGATTGCGGTCAATGGCGGTTGTGCCGCTGGTACACTGCGGTGAAGGGATTGGAGTACTGAAAATTTACTCATCGGAAGTCAATGCATTCCATGATGGTGACTTACAGATACTGAGTCTGATGTCGGAGCTGATTGCTGCTGCAATGTTTCATGCAACCCGATATGGCGCTCAGGAATTATATAAACTGGCGACTCAGGATAATTTGACAGGGCTTGCAAACCGTGCGCTGTTCCTGGACTGTCTGCGTCAGGGAATGGAAAAAGCCCGATACAGCAACAAAGTGCTGGGCGTCCTCATGATTGATATGGATGGCCTGAAACCAATCAATGATCAATATGGGCATAGAATGGGAGATGCAGCACTCAAGGAAATTGCACAGCGTATCCTGAAAAATACCCGTCATGAAGACCTGGTTGCACGTCTGGGGGGAGATGAATTTGCCGTCATACTGTCATCAGTGCAGAATCAGGAACTGGCAAGTGCTGCCATGAACAGAATTGCTGAAGCATGCGGTTTGCCTTTTGTCTTTGAAAATATCCGCCTGAAGATAGGGGCAAGTGTTGGACTTGCTGTGTATCCTGAAGATGCAGAAACCTCGGAGCAGCTACTTGAATATGCAGATCAGAAAATGTATGTGCATAAAAAACTGAAAAAATCATCAGAATCCATCGGTAATACATAAGTTTTGAGTATTCAGACTGAACAGATATTTATTATAAAAAACACTCAGCTTATATTTATTCACGATGAATCGGCTGAATCACTTTGGTTAGGCTGTGTCTGTTGAAATCATCAGGAATATGAGCGTGTCAGATCAGCAAAGGCTCTCCAGGGATCTATGGATTATTTGCGCAGGTTTTGTAGCCGCAATGCATGTTGGAAAACTTCCTCCATCTGTTCCGATCTTACAGAATGAACTGGGAATCAGTTTTGTACAGGCAGGTCTGTTACTGTCACTGGTGCAGCTGGCAGGTATGCTGTCCGCACTGAGTCTGGGCAGTTTTACTGAGAAATTTGGATTAAAGCGCTGCGTGCTGACCGGGCTGTTGTTACTCAGCCTTGCCAGTGCTGTCGGCAGTCAGGCACATGGTGTCGAAATGCTGTTAGGTCTGCGTGTGGTGGAAGGCTTTGGTTTTTTACTCGTGACACTCAGTGGTCCTGCCTATATCAGGCAGCTTGTATCAGTTTCACAGCTGCAGACCCGCATGGGGCTGTGGAGTGCGTATATGGGCGGTGGCATGGGGATAGCACTGTTCATCACACCTTATTTAATTACACTGGCGGGTTGGCAGGGTGTATGGATATTTTTCTCAGTACTGAGCCTGTTACTGGGCTTATGTATTTTATTTTTTGTGCCTGAACCAAAGTCTGTATCACAACATTCATCTATTCTGAAACTGATTAAAAGTACACTGGTGCATCGTCCAGCCTGGATACTTGCAGGTATTTTTGGAGTCTACGCTGGTCAGTGGTTCAGTATGGTGGGTTTTTTACCTGCGATTTATCAGCAAAACTACATTGCACCTCAGCAGGCTGGAGCATTAACAGCATGTGTTGCCATTGCCAATGCAGTGGGAACATTTCTCTGTGGTTTGATGCTGCAACGTGGTTTCAGCGCTAAAACTTTAGTCCAGCTGGGTTTTAGTGTTCTGAGTGTCAGTGCTTTATTTTTTTATATCAGCATGAATGAACTGAACTTTTTCATTCAGTATGGACTGGTGTTCAGTTTTTCTTTGTTCGGGGGGCTGGTGGCAGCGGTTGTCTTTTCACAGGCTCTGCATTTTGCACCATCTCCATTGGCAATCAGTGCAACTGTCGGGTTGATACTTCAGTGCTCTGCAAGTTCTCAGTTTATTTTACCGCCTGTGATTGCCATGACTGTTTCAGAAACAGGCGGCTGGTTCTGGATCGGCATTATGATGGCTGCATTATCCTGTATCGGTATTTTACTCAGTCAAAGGTTGTTTAAACAAAAACAGGCTTAAGCTGAATGAGGTGTCCCTGATATCAGGATTTTCCAATCAGCAATGAAAGAATGCCTGCTGCGATTAATGGACCTACGGGGACACCGCGCAGCAGCGCGACACCTGCGACCGTGCCAATTAACAGCCCCGCTACGACATTGGGCTGATGGCTCATCAGCTGAACACCACGTCCACCGAGCCATGCAACCAGTAATCCAACAGCAATCGCCAGTAAGGATTTCCAGTGCATAAAAGACTTTAGAATTTCATCGCCAGGGATTTTCCCGCTGGCAATTGGCGTCAGTACACCAATGGTCAGAATAATGATACCGATGTTCAGTCCGTGTTGTTGCAGCAGAGGAAAATATTCACTTAATGGGGTAATGCGAAAAACAATCAGCACCGCAGCAGCAATAGTGACAGCCGTATTATGACTGAAGATGCCACAGGCTAGTAATACAAGCAGTACGATTAAATTCAGATCCAGCTGGGCAAGTTGTGGCATATCATTCGGGGCAGTATTTGAAACGGCTTATTGTAGCCTGTATTGCGGTAAATGCCGAATCATGGCTGTCACAGCGGAAATCTCAGCACAGATCAGCTAAACTAGGCACTTCTGTTGATATTCTGAGAATTTACAATGCTGTTGGAAAAAATGTTGCAATCACAGGGCTTTGGCTCCAGAAAAAACTGTCAGCAACTGATTAAAAATGGCGCAGTAAGTATTCAGGGTGAAATTGTTACAGATCTGAAGCATAAGTTTGATATCCATCAGCCTGAATTTTCAGTTTATGGTACGGAATTTCAGTATCGTGAAAAAATTTATATTGCACTGAATAAACCCTCAAATTATGAATGTTCACATCAGGCAACACACCATTTCAGCGTATTTGATCTGTTTGATGATGTACTGATGAACCGTGGTCTACAATGTGTGGGGCGGCTGGATCAGGATACAACAGGGCTGTTACTGCTGACCGATGACGGGCAGTTTTTACAGGCGCTGACTCATCCTAAAAAGCATGTTCCTAAAGTTTACCAGATGCAGACTGCTGACCCCGTTACTGCTGAACAGATTCAACAGTTACAGCAGGGGGTGGAGCTGCGCAATGAAAAAGATTTGTTTGCTGCTACAGATGTTGAAGCATTAAGTCAGAATGAACTGAAAATGACTGTACATCAGGGTGTTTACCACCAGGTCAAAAGAATGCTTGCCGCCGTGGGAAATAAAGTTGAAAGTCTGCATCGGGCTCAGGTGGGGCAGCTTCAGTTAAGTGGTTTGGCGGAAGGAGAGTGGGTTTATCTGTCTGATGAGCAGATTTCAGCAGCGAAAAATTTATCGGAAAAGATTGTCGGGATCTGATATTTGGGCAGTCACTAGGTCATGGTGATGCATATTTATGTTTCCGCAGAACTCAGAGGATTGGCTTCCTGTTGCTCTTTACCACTTAACTGATGATACAGATCTTCCATGCGTTGACTGGACAATATAGAAGCTGACTTTATTTCAGGAAACAGTGCCAGGTCTGAAACTCCTCATCTTTGACAAATCCCAGCTGTTCATATAACCGATGTGACTGATAATTATTTTTTTGTGTTTCCAGGCTGATCCGCAGAGCATTGTCATGCCGTGCAAATAAAATGGCGGTGTCAATCAGCTGTTTTGCAGAACCCTGTCGCCTGTAGACTGGGGTGACATAGACATCGTCCAGAATATAGTAGCTTGAACAGGAGATGGAGGAGAAGCCCTGGTACAGCACAACAAAGCCGGTTATGACCTCATCTTTAGCATGAATAAAAATAACACTTTCCTGATTTTCAAACCGTTGTTTTAAAAATTTATATGAAAGATCAATGTTTGAGGAAGCCCCATAAAACTGTCGATATTCATCAAACAGAACAGAGAGTTGATGCAGGTCTTCAACAGTTGCACGCTTTACAATCATTTTATTCCTCATGCTGTTCTTTTATCTATGCATGAAGAATAACCAGCATTTACAGGAAAAATTGATTAAATTTTGTTTATAAATGCAACACTGTTTAAGTTTTGTCGCTTTCACCAAGCAGGGCATTCAGCTCTTCAAAAATATCCTGATGTTCATCATCAAAGTTTGTATCTGTCAGCGGTAGTGAAACCTGTTCCGTGCCTGACTGTAATTTCTGTTCCTGTTTCAGTTTTCTTAAACGGATCAGCTGTTCCAGATTGATATTCTGATTTTCAATAGAAAAGGGGATGGACTTGGTGAGAACAACCTGTTTAAAAAACAGTCGCACTGCCTGGGCGGGAGTAATTCCCAGCTGTTTGAAAACAGCAAACGCCTGTTTTTTCTCTTGAGAATCAAGACGTATTTGATAAACTTCAGTTTTTCTCATGATTTTTAAAATTGTAAATTACTAAACTTTTCAGCCTTATTGTAATCAAAGAATTTGTAATTTCAATATAAATACAATAATTTTTTGAAACATTTGTAATGACAAATATATTACAGTGTCAATTCATGCCTGGAACTGAAATGCATTTTCTGTTTGGTAACAGGGTCAGTAAAGACAAGATGCTTTGCCAGTAACTGCAATGGCGCACTGAAATCATCTTTGTCTTTATGATTTAAAGACGGGTAAAAAGGATCATTTTTAATCGGAATGCCCAGTGAGCTGAGATGAAGTCTGAGCTGATGCTGTTTACCTGTGTGAGGATCCAGCTTATAGATCGCCCATGCATCATTATGCTTTATCAGTTCAATCTGAGTCTGGCTGTTAGGCTCACCATCAACTATCTTCATGGTATAGAAGGGATTCCCCTTTTCCATTCGAACTTTCATTTCAAGCGGAAATTTCAGCTCAGCACAAAAAGGCGCGATTGCAAAATAAGTTTTCTGAACTTTTCTTTCAGCAAAAAGTTGCTGATACAGACTTCTGCTTTCAGCCTGTTTAGAAAACATGACTACACCTGCGGTTTCCCGGTCAAGACGGTGTATGGGGGTCAGGAGTTCGTTTCCGGTCTCATTTTTAAGCCGTACCAGTAAGGTTTCCTGAACGTACTGTCCGGTTGGACTCATGGTCAGAAAGTGAGGTTTGTCCACCACCAGTAAAACATCATTTTCAAACAGAATATGATGTTTAAATGGGACATGTGGCTCATGTTCCAGAAAGCGATAATAAAAAATCTGGGTATTTGCGCTGTATGGGGAATGAAGTGTGAGTATTTCGCCTGTTTCACTGTAAATCTGAGCATCATTGAAACGCTGTTGCCATTCCTGCTGTGTAATATGTGAAAACTGCATGCACAGATATTCAAAAACGCTGACGGGTGCAGGTTTAATCGTCGGCAGATACAGTCTGCTAGCACTGACACCCCGAACCATAGGGGGAATAAATGAAGATGCGTTCATATACAGGTGATCTGACAGAAATAATTAACATAATGCACTGATTAAAAATGTGCATTTCGGTTGCAGCGCATAGGCTTTAAGACAGTGGAATGCTATCATAATCGCTCTTTTGAATCATGTCGTGTCTCATAATATGCAGTATTCATTCAGCCTGAACCTCCAAAGTGAAACTGATACACAGAACCTTGCGCAGGTTGTGGCAAGCTGTTTTAAATCTGGTGTGATCTATCTGATTGGTGACCTTGGTGCGGGTAAAACGACGCTGACGCGCTTTTTGCTGCAAAGCTTAGGGCATAAGGGTGCTGTAAAAAGCCCGACCTATACACTGGTTGAACCCTACAGCATTGCCGGTCAGGAAATTTTCCATTTTGATCTGTATCGGTTGAATGATCCCTATGAACTGGAGTTAATGGGTATCCGTGATTATCTTGAAACACCTGATGCTCTGTTCCTTTTTGAATGGCCATCTAAAGGTGGTGATGAAATTCCACAGGCAGACCTGGTGATTCAGATAGAAAAATCCATGGATGAAACGACCCGTATTGTGACAGTTCAGACTTCTTTGGAAACTCTGCATCAAACTTTGGAGCAAAAACTCGGACATGCGTGAAGATATCAGCGTACGGAGAATTAAAACCCTTGATCCTGCACTTGCCAACCAGATTGCTGCAGGTGAGGTTATTGAGCGTCCGGCATCAGTGGTTAAAGAACTGCTGGAAAATGCAATTGATGCAGGCGCTACCGAACTGATGATCCGTGTGGCACAGGGTGGCGGTACGCTGATTGAAATTATGGACAATGGTCGGGGTATTCACCAGGATGATCTGGCGCTGGCGGTTATGCGCCATGCAACCAGTAAAATTCAGACTTCCGAAGACTTACAGGCGATTGTCAGCCTGGGGTTCCGTGGTGAAGCACTCGCCTCGATTGCGGCGGTGTCGCGCTTAACTTTGACCAGCAGTCAGGATGACTCAGGGATCGGCTATCAGGTTGAGGTCAATGGTACTGCGTTTGACCATCAGCAGATACAGCCAGTAGCTGCTTCAAAAGGTACAGTGATCCGTGTACAGGATTTATTTTTTAATGTACCGGCACGACGGAAATTTTTAAAAAAACCACGCACAGAATTTGGTCATATTGAAGAAATCGTAAGACGTCTGGCATTGACACATTTCGATATCCGCTTTGCGCTGGAGCACAATGACAGTATTAAGATCAATCTTCCTGTTGCGGACAGTGGTGAATTGCGTTTTCAGCGTGTGCAGCAAATGCTTGGGAGGGCGTTTACGGAAAATGCCTACTGGATTGATGCTGACAGCGTACATATGCGTCTTTCAGGCTGGCTGGGGCATCCCTCTGATGCCCGTGCGCAGGCAGATTTACAGTATGTCTATGTAAATGGACGGATTGTAAAGGATAAGACCATCTCACATGCCTTGCGTATGGCTTATGATGGCATTCTGCATGGGCATCAGCATGCTGGTTATCTGCTGTTCCTGGAAGTTGAACCTGAAAATATTGATGTCAACGTACACCCGACCAAACATGAAATCCGTTTTTTAAACCAGCGTGAAGTTCATGAGTTTGTAAGGCATTATGCAAAAGAAACGCTTTCACAGTTTCAGACCGCCAGTGCAGAACTGGGCTCAGCCCTGAAAATTGAACAGCAGACACAACAAGCTGATGTGGTTCAGCCACGCTATCAGGAACAGTTTCAGTTACACAAAGCGGTTGATGCTTATACGCCTCAGCCCGAAGCACAGCTGTCTACAGAAATTCTGACTGATTTTAATGTCAGCAGCCCACAGGTGGTTCAGTATTCAACCCGTGCAGATTACAGTGCTCAAGCACCACAGAGCCTGAACAATGCACTGAAAAGTTATCTGGCACCTTTGCGGGATACATCAGCAGGATGGTCTGAAAACGCCCCTGAAGATTCTGCTGTGAAAGTGGATGAACATCCTTTAGGAATAGCCATCGCACAGCTGCATGGTATTTATATTCTTGCGCAGAATACTGAAGGGCTGATTATTGTAGATATGCATGCGGCACATGAGCGGATTCTGTTGCAACAGATGAAATCAGCATGGGACAGACCCGACTTCTGGATGTCACAGCAGCTGCTCATTCCTAAAGTGATTTCAATCAGCCGTATGCAGGCAATGCGTGTCGATGAGCTGAAAGATCAGCTTGCCCGACTGGGACTGGAAATAGATCAATATGGTGATGAGCAGGTGATTGTACGTGGGGTGCCTGCCATATTGCATAAAGCAGATTTTGCCGCGCTGATTCCTGAACTGCTGAATGATCTGGACCCTGGTGATGAAGTGCAGGGTTTATTACAGAAAAGGGATCAGATTCTGGCGGGTATGGCATGTCATGGTGCTGTCCGGGCGCACAGAATGTTAAGTCTGTCAGAAATGAATGCTTTGCTCCGACAGATGGAGCAGACCGAATTTGCAAGTCAGTGTAATCACGGACGACCAACCTGGAGAGCATTTCCGCTCGCCCAGCTGGATAAACTTTTTGCCCGTGGAGAATAAGGCATGTCAGAACAATTACCTGTGATCAATCTGATGGGGCCTACAGCCAGCGGTAAAACAGCTTTAGCCTGTGAATTATATGAACGTGGTGGATTTGAGCTGATTTCCGTCGATTCTGCGCTTGTTTACAAAGATATGAATATTGGTACCGCCAAGCCGACAAAAGATGAACAGGCGCTGTTTCCGCATCATCTGATTGACATTATCAGCCCACTGGAGGTTTATTCTGCAGCTCAGTTTGTGGATGATGCCTGTGTGCTGATTGATGATATTCATCAGCGGGGGAAAACACCGATACTGGTTGGTGGAACAATGCTGTATTTCAAAGCGTTACTGGAAGGTTTGTCTACAAATCTGCCAGGTGCGGATGCCACAGTCAGAGCAGAGATTGAAGCCAAAGCTGAACAGGAAGGCTGGGAGGCAGTTTATGCTGAATTGTGTGCGGTGGATGTGCTTGCAGGTGAAAAGTTTAAGGTCAGTGACAGGCAGCGGATTATCCGTGCTCTTGAGGTTTATAAGCTGACCGGGCAGCCGATTACAAAACTACAGGCAGAACAGCCTAAAAACGTACCATATCGTTACACTTTTCATAATCACGCCCTGTTGCCAGATCGGTTAGAATTGCATAAGCGCATAGAAAAGCGTTTGGAAATTATGTGGAAAATCGGTTTTTTAAATGAGGTGGAAGACCTGATTAAAAAATACGATTTAAATGAAAATTTACCCTCTATGCGTGCTGTAGGTTACCGTCAGGTGTTGGAATTTTTGTACAATGGTGACAGAAGTCTCAAAAAAATACAGGAAATGGAGGATAAAGCCCTGTTTGCGACACGACAATTGGCAAAACGTCAATATACATGGCTTAGATCGTTGCAGGAATCGCATAATTTTCAGACATATTTAACAATAAAACAAGCCCAAGAAGACTTGCGAAACTGTTACGGATAAAGCAAAATTTAACAGCTGTCTTTTTTATAAATTTTAATTGAAAAATAAAGATAGTTTTTTGCGCTGATTTTTGAATTATTTTTGGAGTTATAAAATGTCTAAAGGTCAAACCTTACAAGATCCGTTCTTAAATTCTCTCCGTAAAGAACGTATTCCAGTTTCTATTTTCCTTGTGAATGGTATTAAATTACAGGGTCACATTGAATCTTTTGACCAGTATGTTGTTCTGTTAAAAAATACTGTAAGCCAGATGGTTTACAAACACGCGATTTCAACTGTAGTTCCTGCACGTAACCCACGTCCTGCTGGTGCTCCTGCTGGTCAGGCTGGTGGCTTCGGTGGTGGTGCTCAGGCTGGTGGCTTTGGTGGCGGTCAGGGCGGTGGCTTTGGTGGCGGTCAGGGCGGTGGCTTTGGTGGCGGTCAGGGCGGTGGCTTTGGCGGTCAAGGTGGCTTCGGTGGTCAAGGCGGCTTCGGTGGTCAAGGCGGTGGCTTCGGTGGTCAAGGCGGCTTCGGTGGTCAAGGCGGCTTCGGTGGTCAGGGTGGCTTCGGTGGTCAGTCTTCTACAGGTTTTGATGGCGAATCAAAATTTGAAGACTCGCAGGAAGATGACAACAATCGTTAATATCTGATTGTATTTAAAAGCCCCTGTTTTACAGGGGCTTTTTTTATGCTTAAGCTGCAGGATCTAATGGAGTGCAAATAAAAAAACCAGTGCTTAAAGCACTGGTTTCAATGTTGTCAGTATGAGATCAGCTGTCAGATTTTTTGTTGTTTTTACGATCCAGTGCAGGATCTTTAATTTCAACAAAGGCATTGCTGCGGATTTCGCGTAACCAGCTGTCCAGTTCAGCGTCATACTGACGTTCACCAAGCACCTGACGCGCCATACGTTGCTGGTATTCACTCGTCATATCCTGCTGACGGGTATCTGTGACTTCCAGAATATGCCAGCCGAACTGAGACTGAAATGGCTCACTGATCTGACCCACAGGAGTATTTTTCATTTTTTCTTCAAACTCTGGCACCATCACACCTGGGGAAACCCAGCCCAGACTACCGCCATCACGGGCAGAGCCAGGGTCAGTAGAAAAAGTGGAGGCTAGCTCAGCAAAATTCTGACCCGCTTTTAAGCGGTTGTAGATGCTGTCGATCATCTGTTTTGCATTATCAGGGCTGACTACTTCAGTTGGCTGAATTAGAATATGGCGGACTTTATACTGAGGAATAATGGCTTTTTGCTCAGAACCTTTACGCTCAAGTAATTTCAGAATATGAATACCATCACGTACAGAAATCAGTTCTGTGGTCTGACCAGGTTCAATCGTACTGACGCGGGCTGCAAGTTCAGACGGGATGTCAGACAGGTTGCGGAAGCCCATATCTGAACCTTCAACTTTGGTGCCGGCAGTTGTAAATTTTTTACTGATGGCAGCAATATCATTATTGTCTTTGAGTTCAGCCTGTACCTGTTTGGCTACAGATTCCACATTATTGTTACCTGAAATACGGATGTGCAGAACGTGAACCTGGTTGCCTAATGCAGCCTGTCCCTGAGGTGTTTTCAGGAAGTTTTCAACATCCTGGTCACTGATTTTAATACGTGAAGTCACCACTTGCTGACGCATGCGGTTAATCGTCAGGTCTTCAGCAATACGGGAACGTAAAGATGCATAGGTTCCTGGTGCCATTGCATCCAGTTTTTGCTGGAAAGCTTCGAGACTTGGAGAGCCAGACTGAGCAGCAACTTTCATCACAGCTTCATTCAGGGCTTTTTCATCGGGTCTGATGTTGTAGCGTTTGACCTGTTCGAGCTGTGTCTGGCGGATAATCAACTGTTCAAGCGCCTGTTGTTCTATGTATTGCTCAGGTGGCAGCTGTTTTTTCTGTGATTCCAGCTGATGTTTGATTTCAGCAATGGATTGCGCAAGATCACTGCGGAGAATAACACTGTTGTCTACAACGGCAACGACTTCATCAGTTGACTGGGCAAAAACAGGCAGGGAGGATGAAATTGCTGCTGCCAGTAGCGTTGCTTTAAAAAAAGTTCTTAACTGTTTCGTCTTCATTAACGTTGTGTCCAGGATTGATTGATTTTATTAAAACCTAAAATACGGTTTTCCAGTAAGGAAGCCAGTTTGTTATTGAATCCGCCCAGTCCTTTCAGGTTTATTTCCGCCATGATAGCCCGTTTAGGTTTTACATCTGCGTCATTCACGTTGTCAAGGTCATTATAATAAGAACGGCCATAGACTGAGATGCCCCAGCAACAGGATTCATAGTTGACACCCAGCAGATATTCACGGGCAACATTGTTGTCCATGTCGTACTGTGCATGCCCCATAATACGCCAGTTGTTGTGAACAGGCTGAATGAAAGAGGCAACAACCTGATCGTAGTGATCCTGACGGTTGGTAATATCTTTACGGTAGAAATATCCAACATTGTACAGATTGCCCTGATCGCCAGTGTAGTACAGCTGGAAATCACGCTGGGCATTATCGTTGTTGGACATCCATGCAGAATTTGCCACGACGCTGAAGTTTTCAGACAGCTGACTTGCAAGGCTGACGATAGGTCCTGTGCGACTTTCACGGTCAAATTCATCAGGTGAATTTTCCAGTGTGATACGGCGGTCTTCAAAAAAGAAGCTCTGTCCAACACTGGCTTTGATCCGTTCCAGACCAATATCATCAAACAGACTATAGCTTAAACCGAGAGACAGGAAGTTGTTGTCTTCAAGTCGGTCATGCCCATAAAAACGGTTTGGACTGAACAGCTGGTCATAGTTAATGGATGCTGTTGCAGAGTCAAAGTTAGGGTGGTTCTGCTGATTCTGATACGGTGCATATGCATAGAAAGCACGTGGTGTGATGGTCTGAAGATATTTACCATCTTTTTCAAAAGTCAGACCGGCATCCAGTGTGAACTGTGGAACAGTCACGGAAACTGATTCGTCAGAAGAATTCAGATTCTGTGCTTCAACGGTTTTTTTGTCAAAGAAAGTATTGATATTGGCAACACTGACTTCAGGAATAACAAATGACCATGGATTGCGGTAGTTATAACGCACAGCAAATTCATTATACAGTCGTGTACCACTTGGTTCAGATGTACTGCTGCTTTGATTTAAGGCATTGATGTCCTTTTTGAAATAAGCAGTATCACTGTTAAATTCATACTGCAGACCCTGCAAATCACCTGCTTTATAGTTCAGCAGGAACTGTGGCAGACGGGCATAAGGACGGTCAGACTGAGGTACTTCAGGATCCAGAGTCTGGAAGTCTTCAACTTTCAGTTGAGCCTTTAAACCGGGAATACCATTTTTGTAATTCAGCTCCCATGCACGACGCAGGTTCAGATCTGTTTTAGAGTTTGGGTTGTTGTTCAGGTCTGAAAAATAATCTTTGTCTGAAGCGTAGTTGTATTCGAGATTGGTAGAGAACTGTTTGTTGATCTGCCAGTTATGCAGAAAATGAAGATCCTTACGATCTTCATCATCGTAACTTTTATCTGAAGGAAGATATCCACCCCATAACTGACCTTCACCGAAATTTTCAGTTAAATAGCGGAAACCGCCTTCAAGCATGGGTCCACGGTCACTGATAAACCGAGGTGTGAGCGTTGCATCATAATTCGGTGCCAGGTTTAGATAAACCGGAACGCCAAGTTCAACTCCGCCGTCATTGGTAAAGCCGAAAGACGGTGTGAGAATACCGGTTGTACGTCGGTCATCGATCGGGAAATTAAAATAAGGTACAGCCAGTACAGGCGTATTTTTTACATAAAGCTTAGTGCCGCGGGTTGTGCCACGACCTGTGTCCTGATTCAGTTCGATCTGATCTGCCTGGATTTTCCATCCAGGTGACTGATCAGGTGGGCAGGTTGAATAGGTTGCATTATTCATGACCACAACATTTTCAGAGGTACGGGCAATTTTTTCTGCGCGGCCATGCGCATGCTGTTCTTCAGAAATATAGAAACTGTTGTTCAGTTCGCCTTTCTGAGTTTTCAGGTTGTAATCAATCTGATCGCTTTGAGCCAGCAGACCTGCCTGTGCCATCTGGACACGACCCTGTGCGTTGGCAAACGTCTGTGTTTTATCAATTGTGACTTTGTCTGCACGGATCTGTCGCCCTTCCTGATCAATCAGAACATTGCCTTCCAGTACAGAGTCACCATCTGGATCATAGTGTCCATAATCAGCAGTGACAGTGGATGTCGCCTGATCTGCAGGAACGGGTTTGACTTCTGGGCTGACCGGGGTAATCCAGGCACCGCTGCAGAATGCGGAACTTAAATATTTTCCATTGCGCATCTGAGCTTCGGGTGCAGTTTTATCTACATAATACTGCTCAAAAAACTGCTGACCTGGATATGCTTCCTGGATGGTCTGCTTAAGTTGCTGGTTATTTGTGGTAGAGACCTGATCTACATCCACGGACTCAGCAAAACCCGAAACGGAACTACCGCACAGAAGGGTGAAGATCGCAGTTGCTAGAGGATTGAATTTAAACTGATGCTTCATTTGTCTCATTAACCAGGCATGCTTAATCGCAATTAATTATTGTCGCATCATAGAGAAAAAGTTGATAAGTGGCTACACTTAGCACTTTAAAAACTCAGCCTGTATTAGAATTTATCGCAAATGAATACACAACGTGAACAATTGATACAAACATGGATTACATCTGTACTTGGTTCAGATCAATTTGAAATTAACTTCCTTGCAGGTGATGCGAGCTTCCGTCGTTATGCACGAATCAAATTGAATAATAAAACATTTATGCTGATGGATGCACCTCCTGAAAAAGAAGATTGTGTGCCTTTTGTGACGATAGACGAATTTTTCGATGCTCATCAGGTTCGTGTACCTCATATTGTGGCAAAAGATCTTGAGCAGGGCTTTCTTTTACTTGAAGATTTTGGCGATGTATTACTTTCCACACTTTTAACAGATGAAACTGTGGATGAGTACTATGCGCAGAGTTTTAAGCAGCTGGTACAGTTGCAGTCGATTGATGGTAAAAACCATTTCCCAGAATATGCGTATGAAAAGCTCATTTCAGAAATGGAACTGCTGACCGACTGGATGCTGCCTTCATTGAAGATTCAGCCAACAGCAGATGAGCTGGCACTGATTAAACGCAGTTTTGCAATTCTGGCAAATGCTGCGCTTGCACAGCCTCAGGTGATTGTACATCGTGACTTTCACAGTCGTAACCTGATGAAAATAGAAGGTGAAACGGATCTGGGTGTGATTGATTTTCAGGATGCTGTGATCGGTGCAGATACTTATGACCTGATTTCCATTACACGCGATGCTTATGTGCAGTGGAATCCTGAGCGTGTTTATCAGTGGTTTAAAATGTTCTATGACCTGTTGCCTGAGTCTGCAAAGCAGGATCGCGATTTTGAACAGTTCAGACGTGATGCTGATCTGATGGCGATTCAGCGTCATATCAAAATTCTGGGTATTTTTGTGCGACTGTTTGAACGTGATGGCAAATCAGGCTACCTCAAGGATTTACCCCGCGTGATGTGGTATTTACTTGAAGAAAGCAAAGCGTATGCAGAATTACAACCTTTTATGCAGTTTATTCATAATAGAGTAATGCCGGAATTTGAATCCAAATACGGCAAATATGAGGTTGTTGCATAATGAAAGCCATGATTCTGGCAGCGGGTCTTGGAAACCGCATGCGTCCTTTGACGCTTTATAAGCCCAAACCTTTACTTGAGGTGGGTGGGAAGCCGCTGATCGTCTGGCATATCGAAAAACTGAAAAATATCGGTGTGACCGAAATCATCATTAACTCAGCCTGGCTTGCAGATGTGCTGATCGGTGCATTGGGCGACGGTTCTCAGTTTGGGGTGAATATCCGCTGGACACGTGAAGATGAAGGGCTTGAAACCGCTGGTGGAATCATCAATGCTTTGCCTTTACTTGGCAGTGAACCGTTCATACTGATCAATGGTGATGTCTGGACAACTTTTGATTTTGCTTCACTGCTGGATGTAAATCTGCAGCAGGATCTGGCGCATCTGGTGTTCGTGCAGAATCCTGAACAGCACCCTAAAGGTGATTTTACACTGGCGGATGGGCGTGCTTATACATTTGATCAGCACCGTGAAGGTGAGAATTTAACATTCAGCGGCGTTTCTGTGATTCATCCTGAAATGTTCAATGGACTGGAAGCAGGAAAACGTCCACTGGCACCTATTTTAAAGCAGGGAATGCTGGATGGGCGGATTTCTGCAGAAAAAATGCGAGCTGCCTGGGTGGATGTAGGTACACCTGAGCGCCTTATGGCACTTGATTCGCAAATTCGTCAGGGTGAATATGCTTAAGTGCATATTCACTAATCATCGGCTACTGTGACTATAACGATAAATCGGTATACTTCCACCTAACTTTCTCGGGACGTTTTATCTATGCATCCTTTTTTTCAGGAACTTAAACAGGGCAGTCTGGCACTTGGGCTTGAACTCAATGAAGATGCCTTAACTTTGTTACTTAAATACCAGGATGCACTGGTACTCTGGAATAAAGCCTATAATCTGACTGCAATCCGTGATCCTAAGGAAATGCTGGTCAAGCATCTGCTCGACAGTCTGAGTATTCTGAAAGATCTGCCTGCAGGTCGTCTGCTGGATATCGGGACGGGTGGCGGTATGCCAGGCATGATTATTGCCTTATGTCAGCCTGAACGTCAGTGTGTGCTGCTGGATTCAAACGGCAAAAAAATCCGTTTCCTTAAACAGTTTATTGCTGACCTGAAACTGCAGAATGTGATTGCTGTGCAGACACGGGTTGAAAACGAAGACAGTATTAATGAATTGGGTAAATTTGATGTCATTACCAGTCGGGCATTTGCATCATTAACCGATTTTATAGCTGCTTCTAGACCGTATATGCATGATCAGAGCATTATTGCTTCAATGAAAGGTCTGATTCCAGAAGATGAAGTCAAAGCTGTAGAAAAACAGTTCAGCTGTGACATTATTGAACTGAAAGTTCCGAGACTAGATGAACAGCGTCATTTGCTGTTATTAAAACAAATTTAAGACTTAAGAGTTGGGGTTTCCATGGCGCAAATTATTGCAATCGCGAATCAGAAAGGTGGTGTTGGTAAAACGACAACAGCTGTAAACCTTGCTGCTTCTCTTGCTGTTCTGAAAAAGCGTGTGCTGCTGGTCGATATGGATTCCCAGGGTAATGCCACGATGGGTTCGGGCATTCAGAAAAATGATTTACTTTATTCCATTACTGATGTTTTATTGGGTGAAGTGCCGATTGAGACAGCCATCACCAAGGCAGAAGTCGGTTATAAAGTACTTGGTTCAAATCGTGATCTGGCGGGTGTTGAGCTTGTCATTGCAGAGCAGGAAGGCAGAGAGTATATTCTGCGCAATGCTTTGCAGCAGATTGAAAAAGACTTTGATTATATCATTGTTGACTGTGCGCCAAGTCTGAGCCTGATCACAGTAAATGCGATGGCAGCTGTACACAGTGTGCTGATCCCGATGCAGTGCGAATATTATGCACTGGAAGGCCTGGCAGATCTGACACAGACCATAGACCGCATTCAGCAGGCACTGAATCCTGAGCTTGAAATTATGGGTGTGCTGCGTACCATGTACGATGCCCGTAATGCTTTGACGCGTGACGTATCCGCAGAGCTTGAACAGTATTTTGGGAAAAAACTCTACGATACTGTGATTCCACGAAATGTCCGTCTGGCAGAAGCACCGGCACATGGTTTACCTATTATTTATTTTGAAAAAAGCTCAAAGGGTGCTGTGGCGTATTTAAACCTTGCGGCTGAAATGTTGAAAAAAAGTAAAGTGAAAAAAGGAACGAAAGCATGACCACAAAAAAACGCGGATTAGCTAAGGGTCGTGGTCTGGATGCCCTGTTGGGTTCCATTCAGAAAGAAAAATTACAACTCGAAGTTCAAACCTTGGATCATGGTCAGCTGAAACAGATTGATGTGAATTTGCTGAAGCGTGGTGAATATCAGCCACGCCGTTTCATCAACGAACAGGAACTTGAGGAGCTGGCGGCATCCATTAAAAAACATGGTGTGATGCAGCCTATTGTTATCCGCTCTGTTGCAGATGATGAAATCCATCCTTATGAAATTATTGCGGGTGAGCGTCGCTGGCGTGCTGCAAAACAGGCTGGTCTGACTGAGATTCCGGCGATTGTCCGTGATCTGACAGATCAGGTTGCGATTGCTCTGGCACTGATTGAAAACATTCAGCGTCAGGATCTGAACCCGATTGATCAGGCAATGGCATTACAGCGTTTCCATGAAGAATTTGGTCTGAGCCATCAGGAAATTGCAGAAACAGTAGGTAAAGCGAGAACGACAGTCAGTAATTTACTTCGATTGCTTGCACTTGCAGAACCTGTGAAAGATCTGATGCAGCAAGGTTTGCTGGATATGGGGCATGCCCGCGCAATACTGACACTGAAAGAAAAAGAACAGCTGAAAGTAGCACAGCAGGTTGTTGAAAAAAATCTGTCCGTCCGTCAGACAGAACAGATTGTCCGTGATATGAATACGCCGAAACAGGAAAAGAAAAAACCTGAACTTCAGTCGGATATACAACAACTGACTCAGCGCTTAACTGAGCGTTTCAGTGCGGATGTAAAAATTGATCATAATAAGCAGGGTAAAGGAAAACTGGTTATTCATTATCATTCGCTGGAAGAACTGGATGGTATTTTAAATATCTGTCTTGCTGAATAATTTTATCGTTTTAAATTTTTTAAATTTGCAGTTTTGAAAGTCTTGGGGAAGCGGAATGTGGGAGTTGGTTAAAGCTGGTGGGTGGCTGATGTTGCCGCTTGTGATCTGTTCGATTTTTACTGTTGCAATTGCAATTGAGCGTTTCATTCGCCTGAAAAAATCGAATATTTTACCTGCGGGCTTGCTGCTGAGTCAGGGAGCGGGAGTTAAAGGTGTAATGCAGTACCTGAAACAGAATGATTCGGCACAGAGCAGTACACTTGGGCGGATTTTTATGGCAGGGTATCAGAATCGCCAGCAGCCTGAAAATTATGCTCGCGCTCAAATGGAAGCCACAGCTTCTCAGGAAATCGGATATCTTGAAAAAAATATCAATTTTCTGGGGACTTTAAGTGCTGTTGCTCCATTGTTGGGTTTGCTGGGTACAGTACTGGGAATTATTGAATCATTCCTGGTGATTGACCTGGGAACTAACAGTAATCCAACACTCATGATTCCGGGTATTTCCAAGGCTTTGATTACAACAGCAGCAGGTATGCTGATTGCTATCCCTGCGCTGTTTGCATACCGTTATTTTCAGCGGCTGGTTCAGGAGTACATTGCGGAACTTGAACAGCAGTCAACACTTTTTCATGCAGCACTTTTCTATCAGAATGATTCTGTGGAAGAACAGGAAGTGAAGAAAGCAAGTTAAGGTGAAATATGAAATTTAAACGTACACAAGTGGAAGATATTCATATTAACCTGACGCCAATGATTGACTGCCTGTTGTTCATATTGGTGTTCCTGTTACTTTCCACAACATTTAATCAGTTCAGCCGTATGAATCTGACTTTACCTGATGCCCAGGGAGTACCACCGAAGCAGTTCAATCATAAGATTGAAGTTGTGGTGGATGCTTCCGGGCATTACTCGGTCAATGGACAGGCATTGTCCAGTAAAGAATCAGCAGATTTAAATACGGCAATTAAACAGATTTCCAATGATCAGCGTGATTTAATGTTTGTCATTGCTGCTGATGCAAAAGCAACGCATCAGGATGTAATTCGAGTCATGGATGTTGCAGGGCAATTGGGCTTTGTTAACATCAATATCAGTACGAAAGTGCCGTCCAGGGGTTATTAATCAGTGAACCACGATTTAAAAGTTTATTTGCGCCTGCTCAGTTATCTGAAACCATTCTGGGGTCTGATGATACTGGTTGTTGTAGGTTTTGCTATCAATGCAGCAACGGAAGTGTCGGTAGCCAAATTGCTTGAAAAAATCATTACTGCAATTCAGGACAGGGATGAAAGTTTCACTTCGCTTTTCCCGTTTCTGGTTGTTCTGTTGATTTTTTTCCGTGGTGTAGGGAGTTTTGTCGGTGGATATTACACCTCAGTCATTTCCCGGAATCTGGTTTTTAACATCCGTCAGGAAGTGTTTGCCAAGTTACTGAAACTGCCGTCACAGTATTATCTGGATAATACCAGTGGGCACATTACAGCCAAAATCATGTACAACGTTGAGCAGTTGACGGCGGCGTCGACTGATTCACTCAGAACGTTGGTTCAGCAGGGCTTGATTGCAATGGCTCTGCTTGGGTATCTGCTTTACAGCAACTGGCGTTTAACACTGTGTATTCTTGTTTTTGGTCCACTGATTGGTCTTTTAATCCGTAAAGCTGCCAAGCGTATGCGTACATTGTCTATGCAGGTACAGGATACCATGGGTGATGTCAACCATGTGGTTCAGGAAACGGTAAACGGTAACCTGGTCGTCAAAAGCTTTGGCGGACAGACTTATGAGCAGGAACGGTTTAAATTACATTCCCTTGAAAACCTGCGTCGTGGTCTGAAAATGGTGGTTGTACAGCAACTGAACAGCCCTGTTGTGCAGCTGATTATGGCCATGTCGCTCAGTATTATTATCTGGATTGCATTGCGCCCTGAAATTCTCAGAGAAACCACCACGGGTGAATTTGTTGCGTATATCACAGCAGCAGGTATGCTCAGTAAGCCTATCAAAGCGCTGACAGATATTAATGAAAAACTTCAGCGTGGTATGGCTGCGGCATATTCAGTGTTTGAACTGCTTGATCTGCCGGAAGAAAAAAATACAGGAACTCTGACACCTGCTTTAAAAGGTAATATTCAGTTTGAAAATGCTGGACTGATCTATGCTGATGGACATGAGGCGATTAAAAACTTCAACCTGAATGTAAAAGCAGGTCAGACCGTCGCACTTGTAGGACGTTCAGGAGCAGGCAAGACTTCACTGGTGAATCTACTGGTCAGATTCCAGGAGTTGAGCTCAGGTCGTATTTTATTGGATCAGTATGATATTCAGGATATTGAAATCACCAGTCTGCGGACTCAGATCGCCATGGTCAATCAGCAGGTCGTTCTGTTTAACCGGACTGTCCGTGAAAATATTGCGTACGGGCAGCTGGAAAATGCAACAGATGAACAGGTGATTGCTGCTGCAAAAGCAGCTTATGCACATGATTTTATCATGTCCTTACCTCAAGGTTATGATACGCAGCTGGGTGCTCAGGGCTTGAACCTTTCTGGCGGTCAACGTCAGCGGATTGCCATTGCTCGGGCTATCCTGAAAGATGCACCGATTTTAATTCTGGATGAAGCAACAAGTGCGCTGGATAACGAATCCGAATATTTCATTCAGCAGGCATTTGATGCTGCGATGCAGGACAGAACCACTATTGTTATTGCACACAGACTCTCTACCATTGAAAATGCAGATCTGATTGTTGTGATGGACAAAGGGATGATTGTAGAGCAAGGTACTCATGCAGAACTGATTGAAAAGCATGGCGCTTATTATCAGTTGCATCAGCGTAACTTTGAGGAACAGTAATTATGTCACTGGCGCAATTCATTCAGGATGCCTGGAATAAACAGGCAGGATGGCTGATTGTGCTTCGACCTTTGTCGTGGCTGTATCGTGGTGGTTTTCTGCTGAACAGAAAACTCTATGAAATGGATGTTAAACAGGCTTATACAGCTCCTGTTCCTGTCATGGTTATTGGAAATATTACAGTAGGTGGCAGTGGAAAAACTCCGCTTCTGATTCAGCTTGTGACCTATTTGCTTAGACATCATGTCAAAGTAGGTGTCATCAGTCGTGGTTATGGTGGGAAAGGTCCATTTCCTGCATTTGTTGGACTCGATGCTCTACCTGAAACCGTCGGAGATGAACCCTGTCTGATTGTTCAGTCAACGGGTGTGCCTATGGCTGTGGGGTCGAACAGGCAAAAAAGTATTGAGCTGTTGCTTGAAAAATATGAACTGGATCTGATCATCAGTGATGATGGATTACAGCACCATGCACTGAACCGGCAGATTGAGTGGATTGTTCTGGATAATAACCGTGGTTTAGGTAATGGGAAAATCCTTCCTGAGGGTTATCTGAGAGAACCTCCGTCCAGACTTGAAGGGGCTACTGTGATTGAGCATGCAGCAGAGCCTGAAAGTGAGCTATATATGCACCTTGAAGTTGCTGAACCTTATCTGTTGAATGCAATGGATGGACGGGTGTTTAATCCAGAAGCAGATTTTTACGCAGTTGCAGGTATTGGTTTTCCTCAAAGATTTTACGCAACGCTCGAATCTATGGGTATACACCATTTTCAGTGTCATGAGTTTCCCGATCATTATGAATATGAGATTGCGGATTTTCAGTTTGATGACGCAAATCCGGTGATTACAACCGAAAAAGATGCAGTTAAAATTTTACCTTTATTGAAACAGAACCCAGCTTTTAATCGTGAAATCTGGGTGGTTCCTGTGGAAGCAGTACTCTCTGAGGCATGCTATCTGAAACTGCATCAGCAGTTGCAGGAATCAGGCATTCAGATCTCTTAGGCGACTTTATGAAACACATTGTTATTCCTGCCCGTTTTTCCAGCTCACGTTTACCGGGTAAGCCGTTATTGCAGATTCATGGTCGCGCAATGATTTTAAGGGTTGTGGATCAGGCTCGAAAAGTCGAGGGTTTTGACGATCTCTGTGTGGCGACGGATGATCAGCGGATCGCAGATGTCTGTATTGCTGAAGGTGTGGATGTAGTTCTGACATCACCTGATCACCCATCGGGTACGGATCGGCTGAGTGAAGTTGCAAAAATTAAAGGCTGGGCTGCTGAAGATATTATTGTCAATGTACAGGGTGATGAGCCTTTGTTGCCTGCTCAGCTGGTTCAGCAGGTTGCTCAGTTACTTGAAATGAAACCATTGTGTTCAATGTCTACGTTATGTGAGCCGGTCACAGATCTGGATGAATTCAAGCGCGACAGTATCGTCAAAGTTGTCATGTCACGTTTTAATGAAGCACTGTATTTCAGTCGGGCAACGATTCCTTATGACCGTGATGGCAATAAACAGGAAAATCCAGCTTTGCATAATCAGGCATATCGTCATTTGGGTATTTATGGCTACCGTGTCAAACTGCTTCAGGAATATGTTGGCTGGGAAATGGGGATGCTGGAAAAACTGGAAAGCCTCGAACAGTTAAGAGTACTTGAAAATGGTCACCGGATTGCAATTGCTGTTGCAGAAGCAAGTCTGCCACCAGGTGTGGATACACAGCAGGATCTGGATCGTTTAAATGAACTTGATATCAGTCTTTTTCAGTAAAAGCAGGAATCTCGAATGCTGAGTGAGGTTGAGGCAAGGGTCTATCCTTGGCAACAGGATGTCTGGAATACGCTCACAGGGCGCTTTCCTGCAATTGGTCATGGTTTATTGTTTTATGGCAAAAAAGGATGTGGGAAAGATGCTTTTGCCAAGCAGTTTCTTGCCTGGATACTGTGTTCAAACCGTCATGTGGATCGTGTAGCATGTGGTGAATGTGGCAGTTGCCAGTGGCTAAAGTCGGATACGCACCCCAATTATGTATACATCACGACCGATGAAGAAAATAAAAAGCAGAACGCGAAAATTAAGATCGAGAAGATCCGGGATTTATTACCATTTGTGCAGCAGACAGTGGATGGCTGGAGAGTCGTTGTTATTGAACCGGCAGAAGCCCTGAATATCGCCTCGGCAAATGCATTGCTGAAAACACTGGAAGAGCCTGGTGACAGAGTCATCATCATTTTACTGGCAGATCACTTTCTTAAACTGCCTGCGACTGTCCGCAGCCGTTTACAGCACTTTGCCATGGATCGTATAACTTCAGCGCAGTCGGATGAGTTTTTAAGTCAGTATTTACCTGAAGACCTGCAGCAGCAGAAACAGCTGTTGCTGAATCTTTCAGGGCAGATGCCATTACAGGCAGTTCATCTGGCAGAGAGTACGTGGTTTTCAAGAAGGAATGACTTTTTAAAGGACTGGCAGAAACTGGTACAGCAGAAAAATATGCCAATGGCAACAGCGACCAGATGGAATAAAGAGCTTGGTTTCAATGAGTTCAGTCAGATGTTTGAATACTTGTTGTCAGACCTGATTTGTGTCAAGCTCAATCAGCAGGTGAATAATACTGATCTGGACTTTACAGTACTTGCGGAGCAGTACACACTTGAAACATTATTTGGAATCTATGCAGATTTACAACAATCAAAAAAAATGACTGAGCAGAATATACAGGGAAATCTTGTACTTGATCAGTTGTGTATAAAGTTAATGAATGTTTAAAGGGGAACAGTATGCAGCCACGTATGGGTGGGATTATTCAGGCAAATATTCCTGATAAAAATACACTTTACGCAAGTTATATGCCTTATGTTGTGGGCGGAGGTCTGTTTATACCATCAAAACAGCCGGTGAAACTGGGTGAAGAGGTTTTTGTACTGGCAACATTGCCGGAACAGTCTCAGAAAATCCCTTTAACAGGGAAAGTTATCTGGATTGCACATAAGCAGAATGGTGCAAAACTTCAGGGTTTTGGTATTCAGCTGATGGGTGAAAAGGGTGTTTATTACAAATCAGAAGCGGAAAAACTGCTTGCGGGTATTAAGTCTGACGGCAGATCCAGTTACACTATGTAGGTTAAAAACTTCATAGGATCAGACCGTGTTTGTAGATACTCATTGCCACTTAACCATGCTCGACCTTACACCTTATAATGGTGATGTGGATCTGGCACTGGCTCAGGCACGTGAAGCCGGCGTCAGTAAGTTTATGGGTATCTCTGTCGATCTGGATGATCATATTCCTTTGTCAGAGATTGCAGCCCGTCATGATGACGTGGGTTATACCGTTGGGGTACATCCCTGTGAAGATGTTCAGACCATGGCACGGGCAACTACTGAGTGTCTGATTGAGCTTGCACAGTCTGAAAAAGCCTGGGCACTGGGTGAAACGGGTCTGGATTATTTCCATAGTCAGGATTTTATTGCTGAACAGAAAGCCTGTTTTGCACGACATATTCATGCATCCCAGGCAGTATCCAAACCTGTGGTAGTTCATACCCGATCTGCGAAGCATGACACTGTGGATATTATCCGTGCAGAAAAATCCACACACGGTATTCTGCACTGTTTTACCGAAGATTGGGAAACGGCTAAAGCTGTACTGGATTGCGGATACTACATTTCATTTTCGGGCATTGTTTCTTTTAAAAATGCGCAGGATTTGCGTGATGTCGCAAAACAGGTACCACTGGACAGAGTGTTGATTGAAACTGACAGTCCGTATCTGGCTCCGGTTCCATATCGTGGTAAAACTAATGAACCAAAATACGTTCCATATGTAGCAAAAGCGCTAAGTGATGTATATGATAAGTCACTTGAAGAAATGGCATTTATTACAATGCAGAATTTTGAAAACCTGCTGAAAATGAAATAAATAGCTTGAATAAACAGTTAGAAGCATAGAAGAGAGTGACAGGGTGAAGATGGATCGTCAGGCGCAGTTCAGGGCAAGAGAATCATTGATTTTTCAGGTGGCGGAACAGCTGCTGCTGGAAAATGGCGAGTCAGGAATGACGCTTGATGCGCTCGCAGCTGAACTTGATCTTGCAAAAGGAACACTCTATAAGCATTTTCAGAGTAAGGATGAGCTGTATATGCTGCTGATCATCCGCAATGAAAATATGCTGTTGGAGATGATAAAAGACACTGAAAAACAGTTCCCTGAACACCTCGCATTCTTTATGCTGCATCATTTGCATCATCCTGAACGTACTGTGCTGTTTCATCAGATCGAAGAGAGACTTTCAACCACAGGTGTAGGAATTTATCATCTGTTCAGTGAGCTGTATCAGATCAGGCGTCAGCGTCTCAGACTGATTATACGTATGACGGAAACCTATCTGCTGGATATACACAGTGCAATGACAGTCAGGGATTATCTGGCTTCCATCTGGGCACTGACACATGGTGCTGCTGCAATTCTGAATTCAAGTTTTTATCAGCGTTATCTGGGCTCCAGGGATACACTGCGTGTCGCCTACATTGATCAGGCACTGGCTTTGCCTAAGCATGCCAGTCATGCGCAGCAGGTTGCCTGAAGGTTCATATGAATATGCGACCATCATCAATACAGGGTTTTACACTGGTCGAATTGATGGTGGTGATTGTGATTATGGCAATCATGGCTTCCCTAGTGTTAATGAACACAGGTGGTGTTGATCAGCGCAAAGCAATGCAGTCCAGGGCTGTCTTCCTGATGGATATGAAAAAAATCCAGCGTGAAGCAACAGACCAGTCAAGAATACTGGCACTGAATGTTCAGAGTGAAACAGATGTGTCACCGTTTCGTTATACTGTAGTTGAATACCAGAACCCGACTGTACAGCAGATAAAAATTTCAAGGCTGGATAAAAAACAGATCTGGAAAGAATGGGCAGAATTTAAATCAAAAGAATTGCCGGAAGAAGTCAGTTTTACAGTGAAGTCACTTGATTATCAGTTTCAGAATGCAGCGAATACTGAACTGATCTCAAATGATGCTCCACAGCTGGTATGGCTTGGGAATGGTGAGGCAAAACCTGTAAGAATTCAGTTCTATTTTCAGCAAAAGCCTATTGGTCAGGAAATAGAAATTGATCACCTGGGTAAGATTCATGAAGAAAAATAAAGGATTTACCTTACTTGAAGTGATGGTTGCTCTCGCAATTTTTGCCACAGCAGCAATGGCGCTGACCAAAGTGGCGATGCAGTATACCCAAGCAACCTCCAATGCCGTTCTGCGCACCAAAGCACAGTTTGTTGCAATGAATGCAGCAGCGCAGATGGAAATCAACAGAGAATGGCTGGAGGGAACTCAGTCAGAGCAGGTGGAACAACAGGGCGAAAACTGGCAGATTGATAAAAGTACTCAGCCCACAGTCAGTCCTGATGTGCAGCGTGTCACTGTTCAGGTGAGTCTGTTCAATAAGGAAACAGGCAAAGTCGAAGCCGGTATTACCAATATTGTGTTCTTTAATTATCGGATAGCTGCATCATGAGCAGGTCAAAAGGGTTTACCCTTGTTGAGCTGCTGGTTGCAATTGCAATTTTCGCAGTGCTCTCTGCACTCGGCTGGAAAGTGTTTGATTATCTCTCGAAGGTCAGTGAGCGTAATGAAATGCATGAGGCGAATTTATCCGCCTTACAGGAAGCCCATCAGCAGATTCTCAGAGACAGTCTTCAGATTGCACCATTAACTGCAAATATCAAAGGTGAAACAGCTCCTGCGCTGATTCTGCAGAATGGTGTGCTGATTTTCAGTAAAACAGGTGTTACAGATCCTCTGGCCCAGGGCACACCACCCGATGAGCGGGTGGAATACCGTTATCGTGCAGATGAAAAAAAACTCTATAGATTAAAATACAGTTACCTGAATCAGACAGGGCAGGAACAGCCAGTTTCGAGCGTGCTGCTTGAAAATGTTGAACAGTATGATGTTTCTGTCCTGAATCCGGCAGAGCTGAAAAGCTGGCCTGAGGCGACGGCAGATGCAGAAAATGTTCAGCAGAAAGCATTGTTACCCAGGGGAATCATGCTGAGTCTGACCGTACAGGGGATATCCTATCAGTGGTTGTATAGCCTGTTGAATACAGACTTTCTGAAACAGGAAGCCGTAAAATAAATGAAACAGAGCCAACGTGGAATTGCACTGCTGACTATTCTGATCATGGTTGCTCTGGCAACTATACTAGCTGCTATGATTGCCAAAAGACAGTCCGCGACTGCTGAAAGTACTGCTTATGTCATGCGGCAGAATCAGTCTTTGTATTATGCAAAAAGCGCTGAATCCTTTTTTTCAGAACTGCTGGTGGATGATGCTGAAAATGCTGGTGAAGTGGATCATCAGCAGGAAACCTGGGCTAAACCTATGCCTGCATTTCCTGTGGATGACGGATATGTGGCAGGAATTTTACGTGATGAAAGTGGAAAGTTTAATTTAAACAGTCTTGTGGATAAGAGTGGAAAAGTAAATGCTCAGGCAAAAAACTGGTTTGAAAAACTGCTTGTAAAAGCAGGTTTGCCGGCTCAGCTTTCTGAGGCAGTGATTGACTGGCAGGATGCTGATGATGAAACATCAGGTTCAATGGGTGCGGAAAGTAATTATTATCAAGGTCTGAATCCAGGTTATTTACCTGCAAACAATAAGTTTCACAGCGTTGAAGAGCTGAAAATGGTCAGAGGATTTGAAGGGCAGAAATATCTGCAGCTGGAACCGTATGTAACTGCAAATCCTTCGACTGAAGCTAAGGTCAATATCAACACTGCATCTGCTTTTTTACTGGCAAGCATGGATGAGCAGCTGGATGAAAAAGCGGTGCAGAATATGTTGAACACGAAACAGAGTGCACTTGAACACTTTAAATCTGTAAATGAACTGTGGGATGTTGAACCATTTACTCAGGTCGATAATGAAAAAAGAGTTCAGTTGAATAACCTTCTGGGTGTTCAGTCCACATTTTTCAGAGCTCAGATTGAAGTCTCACTGGGTGAGCGTGTGCGACAGTTCAATTCATTGCTGGTTCGTCAGGATAAGAAAGTTTATATACTGAAAAGAAGTATGGCGCCCTTTACACCTATTGAGATCAGCGACTCTGCACAGGATGCAAAATACTGATATTTTATTAAGATAAGTCTCAATGGTAAAATTGATGCCTATCCTGTCGCTTTTGCATTATAATCAAACACAATTCATATTTTTCTGATTACATCAAGGTATATGTTAATACGTAAGCTTTTTAAGTTTGAAAATGCTCATATTGTGCGGAACTGCACATCAGACCGTTGCAAACGCTCTATTCATGGTCACAGTTATAAAGTTGAACTGCTGCTGAAAGCAAATCGGCTTGATCATGGTCAGATGGTATATGACTTTGGTCTGCTTAAAGGTGTAATAAAAGATATTTTTGACAGCTTCGATCATGCGATCTGTTTCTGGCAGAAAGATGATGCTGAATATATTGCTGCATGTAAAAAATTCAGTGCGCGATGGGTTGCACTGCCAGTTTCACCATCAGCAGAACAGTTTTCCCGAATTTTTTTCTACCTTGCTCAGCAGATTCTGTGCTCCACTGAAACTCAGAATGGCGAGGGGGATGTGGAAGTGTATTCGGTTATTGTGCATGAAACAGATACCGGTTATGCACAGAGCTTTATCGAAGATATTGAAAATGAGCAGATGGGGTTGTTGAGTCTGCAGCAGATAGAGTTTTCGGAGCAGGTTCAGTCAGAGTGGGCTGATCCCGAAATGTATGAAAAACTGAAACAGGGTGTCAAATTTCTGAATCCTGCTGTGGAACTTCAGGTTCACAGTGAATAAAACCAGTCCATCGTACTGAAAAGGAATCAGGGATTATATGTCTTTAACGGAATCACAGCAGATAAAACTGGATAAAATTCAACTCGAAGCACAATGGAAAGACGGGTTGAAAGATTTTCTGCTCAGTCCTGTCATGGATGAGCTGAAAGCATTTCTTGTAAATGAAATGCAGGAAGGTAAAGTGATTTATCCTTCAGGATCATTGATCTTTAATGCGCTGAATACAACACCTATGGCGAATGTAAAAGTCGTTATTTTAGGGCAGGATCCATATCATGGTCCAGGTCAGGCTCATGGTCTAAGTTTTTCAGTGCAGAAAGGGGTTGCATTACCACCTTCTTTACGTAATATTTTTCATGAATTACACAATGACCTGGGGATTCCTGTCTCTAAACATGGCAATCTGAGCCATTGGGCAGAACAGGGTGTATTACTGTTAAACAGTGTTTTAACAGTTGAAGCAGGTATGGCTGCTTCACATCAGAAGCGTGGATGGGAAGATTTTACTGATCACGTGATTGATGTTTTAAATGAACAGCGTGAGCATATTGTCTTTATCCTTTGGGGGGCATATGCGCAACGTAAGGGGCAACGGATCGACCCGACAAAACATCTCATACTGAAAGCTGCACATCCTTCTCCGCTTGCAGCGAACCGTGGTGGTTTTTTTGGTTGTAAAGTTTTTTCTAAATCCAATAATTATCTGAAACAAAATGGCATTGAGCCCATAGACTGGCAGCTGGACGCATGACAAATTCTCCTGTATTAAAAAATTATCATCCGGATATTCTTGTAGAAGAAGCAAAGAATGGATGGCGTATTGTTCGACTGAACCGCCCAAAATCTCTGCATGCTCTGGATGAATCCATTGTTACTGCGTTACTGGAAGTTTTTACTGACTTTCATGATGACAGCAGTGTTAAAGCTATCTGGCTTGATTCAACAACACCAAAAGCATTCTGTGCTGGTGGTGATGTCCGTAAACTCCGTCAGCTTGTCATCAATGATGAAGTGGATACTGCCAATAAATTCTTTGAGCAGGAATATGCGCTTGATCTGCTGCTGCATAACTATGCAAAACCTGTACTTGTATGGGGTGAAGGTTATGTGATGGGTGGTGGGCTTGGTCTGTTTATGGCTGCACCATTCCGTCTGGTGACACCTTATTCAAGACTGGCTATGCCTGAAATCAACATTGGACTTTATCCTGATGTCGGGGCAACACGCTTCCTGGCAGATCGGGGTGCAATTGGTCTGTTTACTGGTCTGACGGGTTCAATTATGACCGCTGCCGGTGCCTATGGTATTGGATGGGCTACGCATATCTGCGATACACAGCGTGATAATGTCCTTCAGAAAGTCATTAATATTGATTGGGATCATTATCCGGCAGGTGATTTCAGAGCAATTGATGACACACTGAACAGTATGCACCGTCCAGTTGCACCTGGTCCTCTGCAAAACTCACTTGATGTGATTCAGAGCGTATGCCGAGGTGTAAATTTTGAACATGATTATGAATCCATCATTGGTTTAAGTGACGCCCGCAGTGACTGGCTTCGTCAGGCGAGTGAAAACCTTCAGAAAGGTTCACCAACCACGGCTGCATTAACCTGGCTTTTATGGCAATGGGGTAAGCAGGTACATGCCTGGAATGAAGTTTTTGAGCTTGAAACTCAGATTTCAGATTGGAAAATCCGTCACCCTGACTTTGTTGAAGGCGTGCGCGCCCGCCTGGTTGATAAAGACCTGTCTCCAGAATGGAAAACCGGCGCTGATATGTCCTTAAAAGGCATTCTTTCAGATAATCCTCCTTTGGCTGAAAATGAAAGCTGGATGGCTTTACTGAAACAGTACGGTGTCGTCAGTTGATTCATAAATGACGGATATTTCTGAATACACTGATGAATACTGGATGCAGTTTGCGCTTGAGCAGGCTCAACTTGCTGCTGAACAGGGGGAAGTTCCTGTTGGTGCTGTCATTGTCAGTCAGAACAAAGTGATCGGTGCGGGATTCAACGCACCGATCAGCCTGAAAGATCCTTCAGCGCATGCAGAAATACAGGCAATCAGACAGGCATGCAGTCAGATAGATAACTATCGTATGCCTGATGATGCTGTTATTTACGTTACGCTTGAGCCTTGCACCATGTGTGTAGGGGCATTGATTCATTCACGCATTAAAAAAGTTGTGTTTGGTGCGCTTGAGTCAAAATCAGGTTCACTGGTCAGTGCGCGCAGACTGCTTGAAAGTGGTTATTACAATCATGTTTTTGAGTACGAGTCAGGCTGTATGCAGGATGCCTGTTCTGTACAGCTTTCCAGTTTCTTTAAAATGCGCAGAGAACAAAAAAAAATACTGAGACAGCAACAAAAGTCCTTAAATGACAGTCATAAATAATCTAGAATGAGACTGCATAACTGACAATAACGATTGTCAAAATATATTTTGATACCACACATATTGCTAAGGGAAATAATAATGAATTCCATCCAGGTCAAAAAAGAATTTAATGCACCAGTGGAACAGGTCTTTGATCTGTTGTCGAAACATGCGACATATAATGTTGCATTTGCACCGATTCAGGTGGTTCGTGTAAAGGATTCGACAGATCCAGGGCGTCCAGATGGTCTGGGTTCTATCCGTCGCATGGGCTTTGGGCCGGTAAAACCGATTCAGGAGCAAATCACACTGGTTGACTTAAATAAACGCATAGAATACAAGCTGATCAAAAATCCACTTATTAAGCATCATCTCGGTGTGATTGAGTTTGAAAGCATCACTCCAGCAAAAACTCTGGTGAAATATACGATTGAACTGCAGGCGCGTGCACCATTTGTCAGTAAATTAATACTTGCGCAGCTGAAACTAGCGATTACACTAGGTTTTTCAAAACTGGCAAAATCTGTATAAGCGGAAGTTTATGACAATTCAAATTATTACAATTGATGGTCCGAGTGGCTCTGGAAAAGGTACGCTCGCAGCAAAACTGGCTGATCACTATGGTTACCATCTGCTGGACTCAGGGGCGCTTTACAGGTTGCTTGGGCTGTCTTTGCATAAAGCTGAATTAATTGAAAAGCTTGATGATGAAGATGCGCTACAGCAAAGTGCTTCAATTGCAGAACATCTGAATATTGTATTTAAGACAGCAGAACAGGGTACCCATATATTTCTGGATGGCGAAGAAGTTACTCAGACCATCCGTACTGAACATGTGGGGGAATATGCATCTAGAGTGGCTGCCATTCCTGTTCTGAGAGCAGCACTCGTTGCACGGCAGCATGCTTTTGCTCAGGCTCCAGGTCTGGTTGCAGATGGGCGTGATATGGCGACATCCATCTTTCCACAGGCTCAGGCAAAAATATATTTAACTGCATCAGCAGAGTCGCGGGCACAGCGTCGCGTAAACCAGTTGCAGGGTATGGGTCTGGATGTTAAAATGAACGACATTTTAGCCAATATACAGGCTCGGGATAAGCGTGATATGGAGCGAACAGTTGCTCCTCTCAAGCCAGCCGAAGATGCATATATCATTGACAGTTCAGAACTGAACATCAATGAGGTGTTTCATCTGATGACTGAATATATCGACCTCAAACTGGCTGATTAAAAAATCTTTCAGCAGAAGCATAGCTTGATCAGTTTTATATGGACTATGTAGACGCTTTATTAAACCGGCCTTGTCTGATCCAAGACCGCTGACTTTATCAGGTATATCATGACCGAATCTTTTGCAGCCCTCTTTGAAGAAAGCGAATTAAACCTCAACGTTGAAAAGGGTGCTGTCATCCAGGGCGTTGTAGTAAACATCGATTCTGACTGGGTAACAGTTGACACTGGCCTTAAATCAGAAGGTATTGTTGACCGCGCTGAATTCTTAAATGAACAACGTGAACTTGAAGTTCAAGTTGGCGACACTGTAGACGTTGTTGTTGAAGCTCTTGACAACGGTATGGGTCAAACTGTTCTTTCTCGCGAAAAAGCTAAACGCGCTGAGACATGGACTAAACTTGAAAAAATCTTTGAAGACGGCGAAATCGTTACTGGTGTTATCTCTGGTAAGGTTAAAGGCGGTTTCACTGTTGACATCGGTCCAGTTCGTGCATTCCTTCCAGGTTCTTTAGTTGATACTCGTCCTATTCGTGATACTACTCACTTAGAAGGTAAAGAGTTAGAATTTAAAGTAATCAAACTTGACGCTAAACGTAACAACGTTGTTGTTTCACGTCGTGCTGTTATGGAAGCTGAATCTTCAGCTGACCGTGAAGCTCTTCTTGCTCAGCTTGAAGAAGGTCAGACAGTTACTGGTACTATTAAAAATCTTACTGACTACGGCGCATTCGTTGACCTTGGCGGTATTGATGGTCTGCTTCACATCACTGACATGGCTTGGAAACGTATCAAGCATCCTTCAGAAGTTGTTGAAGTTGGTCAGGAAGTTACTGTTAAAGTACTTAAATTTGACCGCGAACGTAACCGCGTATCTTTAGGTCTTAAACAGCTTGGTGAAGATCCATGGTTAGCGATCATGAACCGTTACCCTAAAGGTTCTATCGTTAAAGCTCGCGTTACTAACTTAACTGACTACGGCTGTTTCGCAGAAATCGCTGAAGGCGTTGAAGGTTTAGTACACGTTTCAGAAATGGATCACACTAACAAAAACATCCACCCATCTAAAGTAGTTCAGATTGGTGATGAAGTTGATGTTATGGTTCTTGAAGTTGATGAAGAGCGTCGTCGTATTTCTCTTGGTATCAAACAGACTCGTGCTAACCCATGGGAAGAGTTTGCTAAAGACCACGATAAAGGCGAAAAAGTTTCTGGTACTATCAAATCAATCACTGATTTCGGTATCTTCATCGGTTTACCAGGTGGTATTGATGGTTTGGTTCACCTGTCAGACATCTCTTGGAACGAACAAGGCGAAGACGCTATCCGTCGTTACAAGAAAGGTGACACAGTTGAAGCGGTTATTCTGTCAGTTGACGCTGAAGGCAACCGTATCAGCCTTGGTATCAAACAGCTGAACAACGACCCGTTCAATGACTTCCTTGCTGCTAACGAGCGCGGTGCGCTGGTTAAAGGTACAGTAACTGCTGTTGACGCTAAAGGTGCAACTGTTAAGTTAGCTGATGAAGTTGAAGCTTCTCTGAAAGCATCTGAAATCAACCGTGATCGCGTTGAAGATGCTACTAAATTCTTAGAAGTTGGTCAGGAAGTTGAAGCGAAAATCATCAACGTTGACCGTAAGTCTCGCTCTATCAACCTGTCTATCAAAGCGAAAGACGAAGCTGAAGAGAAAGAAGCTGTTGCTAACTTACGTCAGACAACAACTGGTCAGGACAACGGTCCTAAGACTATTGGTGATTTGATCAAAGCTCAAATGAACCACTAAGTAGTTGGATGTAAAAAAGTATTATTAATGTAATTTAACTAATACTTTTTGCACAATTACTGTAAACGGTAGCGTAGTATTCACTTATTACGCTACCGTTTTGTATTTAAACAGGTTATTATCTTCGCATCTATGAAAGTAGCTTGATAATTAAAGAGGTCGAAGATGACTACCGAAGCACTTAATAAGTCAGACTTAATTGAACGTATTGCACTTAAAAATCCACATCTGGCAGAGCCATTAGTGGAGGAAGCAGTTAAGATCATGATTGATCAGATGATAGAAGCTCTATCTACTGATAACCGTATAGAGATTCGTGGTTTTGGCAGTTTTGCACTGCATCACCGTGAACCAAGAGTAGGACGTAATCCTAAAACAGGCAGATCTGTAGATGTGGCAGCGAAAGCTGTTCCTCACTTTAAACCTGGTAAGGCATTGCGTGACGCTGTAAATGAATCAATCAACCAGGGATAACAGGTAGGTGTACAATGCGTTATGTTTTAGTTGCACTGCTGATCGTTCTGTTTGGTTATTCCCTGGCATTGGTTTTGCAAAATGGCACTGAACTGACAGTTGATTTACTGTTTACTCAGGTTCCGGCGATGCGTTTAGGCTTACTGCTTTTACTTACGCTGGCATTGGGTATAGTGGTCGGTCTGTTGTTGGGTGTTCAGGTGTTCCGTGTTTTTCAGAACAGCTGGGAAATTAAACGCTTGCGTAAAGATATTGATTATCTTCGTAAGGAGCAGATTAAATCTGCTCAGCAGGCTGCCGCTGAAGCTGCTGCAAGTACCCGTCATGAGAAGACTGTCCTGGACATTCAGCCTGAAGACAGACCTTCAAATCCGTT
Organism: Acinetobacter chinensis; assembly: GCF_002165375.2. NCBI lineage: Bacteria > Pseudomonadati > Pseudomonadota > Gammaproteobacteria > Moraxellales > Moraxellaceae > Acinetobacter > Acinetobacter chinensis. The sequence goes on along the minus strand of NZ_CP032134.1, from coordinate 1,956,173 downwards.
ATAAGAACGATTAATATAAAAATGCCCTTTATCTTTATGGTAGAGGGCTTTTTTTATGCCTTTTAAAAAGAATATCGCCTGGATTGTCAGTATGGGTTTCAGGCTGTCTGTGCGTTGGGATGTTTTCAGCTGCGGTTAATCAGGGTATTTACCCGATTCTGAAGATACTGAATTCTATCTGAGCGTCTGAGCGTCTGAGCGTCTGAGCGTCTGAGCGTCTGAGCGTCTGAGCGTCTGAGCGTCTGAGCGTCTGAGCGTCTGAGCGGGTTTGGTTAGGTAGGTGTGCTTTAAAAGATTAAGCAGGGAGCTTTTTATAGGTCTTTTATCGGGGGAATCAGTAACATAAGCAAGGCTTGTGAGGTAAGCAATATTTGTCGATCTGGGTAAGATTAGACAGATATTGACCTCATATAAAAACAGATCTTGGTAAAATCCATTTTTATTTTCAGTGCTGCTTATTTTTTGATTTTATCAATTGCAACTGACAGTACTAAAACGATCAGAGCAGGAATAAGCCATGCAAGGTTTTGTTCATTTAAAGGCAGGTGCTGAATGGTTTCAGGCAGAACTGCTTCAAAACCTGCAACTTTTATACCTTCAATAATACCGAAGATAAATGCAACTGCTGTAACTGGAGCTACCACACGTGATGGGTTATTCCAGAACTTTGAGAAAAAGCTCAGCATGATTACCACAATCGCTGGTGGGTAGATTGCACTTAAAACAGGTACGGAGACAGCAATCAGCTTGGTTAAACCCAGGTTTGAAATGAGCAGGGAAAAACCCACAAGAACAAATACCAAGATTTTATAAGGGATCTTGGTCAGTTGTGAAAAATACTCGGCGCAGGCACAGGTCAGACCAATTGCTGTCACCATACATGCAAGGAAGATCATTCCTGTCAGAAACAGTGAACCTAAATCGCCAAAGGCATGCTGTACGTAGGCATGCAGAATAATTGCGCCATTCGCTGCATTTGGAGCAACTTCGTGACTTCCTAAGCCCAGTTTAAACAGGCTGAGATAAACCAGTGTCAGTCCTACACCCGAAATCAGGCTGGCAATAATGGCATAGCGTGTGACAAGCTTTTTGTCTGTAACACCGCGGGAGTGAATGGCGTGAATAATCACAATACCAAAAACCAGTGCACCTAATGTGTCCATGGTCAGATAACCGCTTACAAAACCTTCAGATACCGGGCTGCTGATGTAGTTACCTACGGCAGGTGGAATATAACCAGAAGGGATCATTACGGCAGCAATACCCAGGATCGCTAAGGAAATGATTTTCAGCGGAGCAAGAAAGTGTCCGACTGTATCGAGTAGCTTATTGGGGTAAAGTGAGACTACGGTGACAACAGCAAAATAGATAATGCTGTAGATCAGTAAACTGCCAGCGGATGTACCAAAGTAAGAAGAGAAGCCTATTTCGTAGGAAACAGTTGCTGTTCTTGGTGTGGCAAACAGTGGACCAACCGACAGATAACAGACCACTGTCAGGATCAGACTGGCGATTTTACCCAATGGAGAGCTGAGCTGCTGAATAGAGCCTTCAACGCGGGATAATGCCATAATTGTAATTACGGGTAATCCTACAGCTGTGATCAGAAATCCTGCTGCGGCAAGCCAGACATGAGCGCCAGCCTGCTGTGCAACGATAGGAGGGAAGATAATATTACCTGCACCGATAAACAGTGCAAAGGTCATAAAACCTAATGCAATAATATCCCTTGTGCGTAGATTCGTCATAGTGGGGAGAGGTATTGTTCACAAAAGAAAAGGATTTTAGTCCATGTTGCTTAAATTTTGTAATTTATTTTATGCATGCTATTAATTTTTTTTATGATTTAGAGGGTTGTTCTCGTAGAAGAAGTTTTATGGTTCATTTATATAATTAAAATATAAACAGAAAAATAAATAGTTAAAAACTGCATAAGTCATGATGAGATTTTGAGGGTGTTGGGCTTTTGATTGGTTGTATTAATGGGGGAGTATATAATCCGACCAGTTTTCGATGACTGAAGTTGATACTTGAGCAAAATACTCAGAAAAGGCATATAATTACAAGCCTTACTAAGAGGGCGATGTTATGCGAGCTTCCACTGTCACAATCAAAACCGAACAGGATCTGGAGAAACTTCGGATTTCGGGGCGTCTTGCCGCAAGTGTTTTAGAAATGATAGGGAAGCATGTCAAGCCCGGTGTCACCACGGAATATCTTGATGATATCTGTAATGACTATATTGTAAATACTCTGAAAGTGATTCCTGCAAATGTGGGATATTACGGTTATACCAAAACAACATGTATTTCACCCAATGAAGTGGTCTGTCACGGTATTCCATCGGGTTCAACGGTTTTAAAAGATGGCGACATTATTAATATTGATGTCGCGATTATTAAAGATGGGTATTTTGGTGATACCAGCCGGATGTATTATGTGGGAAATGTCAGCCCTGAAGCGCGCAAACTATGTGAGACCACTTATGAAGCAATGGTTGCGGGCATTCATACAGTAAAACCAGGCGCGACACTGGGTGATATTGGACATGCGATCCAGAAAGTTGCTCAGCGTGAAGGTTACAGTATCGTGCGTGAATATTGTGGGCACGGAATTGGTAAGGTGTATCATGAGCAGCCGAATATTCTGCACTATGGACAGCCAGGTACAGGCATGGTTCTTAAAAAAGGAATGGTCTTTACTATTGAGCCGATGGTCAATGCTGGAAAGCTTCATGTTAAAGAGCTGAAAGATGGCTGGACTGTTGTTACTGCAGATAAATCACTTTCAGCCCAATGGGAACACATGGTTGCTGTGACTGAAACAGGATTTGAGTTACTTTCACCATGGCCTGAGGGAACAGGGAAATATCCTGTAATCTAACTCACTACTTTAGTCTATGTTTGATTTGGAAATTGTTTGATTAATTGAGAGTTATTTATTATTTAATTTGAAAATTACGTAACTTATTGTTTTATTTAGATGTAAACTGTCTTAAATTATCGTTTTTAAGTATTAGTTGTAGTTTTGTAATGTGATTAAAATAAAACCTGAAGATACTAGCTGTAGTTTCTTTATTTTCAGTTTATAAGCTTATCCTCCAAGGATAAGCTTTTTTTTGCCTATAATTCAGCAAACAGCAGGCTGTTATCGGATGCTGAACTTTTCAACCAGATAATCTATGAATACGCGTACGGCAGGCAGCATTCCTCTGCGGGATGCATAAACGGCGTGGAATATACCGTGGGGAGCTTTCCATTCGGGCAGGACGCGCACGAGTTCACCTGTTTTAATAAAATCCTGGGCAATGGTATCTGGAAGAAGTGCGATACCACAGTTCTGACGGGTCAGTTGTGCAAGCATCATCAGATCAGAGCCCATTACGACAGGATTCACTTTAATTTTCTTTTGATGATTATTGTGATCATGTACCACGATATGCTGATCAAGATGTTCATCTGCCATGCTTAATATTTTGTGCTGGCTTAAATCTTCCGGCTGTTTCATATCGCCAAATTCATTTAAATATGCCTGGCTGGCAAACAGATGCTGTTCTATGGTGCTGAATTTTCGGATAACCAGGCTTGGGTCATCGTCCAGGCTGGAGCGGACACGTAAAGCGATATCAATGCCTTCATTAATAATGTCGATACGTCGGTTGCTGACCATGAGCTGAACTTTGATTTCGGGATAAATTTTTAAAAATTCAGGTAAAACTTTTGCTATTTCATTCTGGGCAATGGAAACGGGCAGGCTGACTTTGATCACACCACGAGGCTGAATACTTAAATGGTCAACCATATCATGTGCAGCCTGGGCAGCATTCATCATGACCTGTGCATGTCTGTAAATATTCATGCCCATGTCAGTCACTGCAAAATGTCTTGAGCTGCGCTGGATCAGTCTGACTCCCAGGCGTTCTTCAAGGTTGTAAACCCTGCGGCTGAGTTTGGATTTTGGGATATCTGTAGCGCGCTCGGCAGCACTGAAACCACCATGCTCAACCACGAGGGCAAAGCAATAAAAATCATCCAGATCGGAAAGCATTTGTTTACACCATTTTTGCAACAATGTTACAAATTAGAAAATTATCGTTGCACAATGTCAAATATAGATTTGTGTTTTTTAATTAACGTATTTGCTTGATTGGGTTCAGTTTCACTACCTGATTCAGAATAAAAATGACAGATGATTTAAGTCCAAAAGAGGTTTTGTACAGAAGAATGCAGGTTGAGTGTAAGGTTTATCATGTCGAGATGCATTTTTTGATTAACCTGCGGATACGAATCTTTTATACTTGGTGAAATCTTCATTTTTCAGTGTTTTTATGTCATATCATTTAATAGAAGTAACAGATGCATCTGCAAATATTCATTGCCCACACTGTCAGCAGGCAGTTGTGAATCTTGCAAATGAAGACTACATCCAGCCATGTAAACATACTTTGTTTATTGCGCTGAATATCGGTTTTGAATATGTGGCAGACAGATTTGAAAAACTGTTACCTAAATCTGTAGATGAGCTGCATGAAGATCTTGAGCAGGATATTTTTAAAATTGTGAGTGCTGTGAATATCAATGATATGACGATTGTGAAGTCAGATCTTGGGGTGATGGATATGTTCAGATATACAGGCTTTTCAAAGTGAAAATAAAAACTCCCTCATTTGAGGGAGTTTTTATTTAAAGACAGGTTCGTCTGATTCAGTACTCAGTTTTCCACTTCTTCTTCAACATCATCATCTGTACTGTCCATGCCCAGTTCTTTCAGCTTGCGGGTCAGGGTGTTGCGCCCCCACCCCAAAAGTTCAGCTGCATGCCGTTTACGTCCGCGGGTCTGTTGCAGTGCAGCATTAATCAGGGTGCGTTCAAACATGGGTGTCGCAATATCCAGGATTTTCATTTCACCATTTTTCAGTTTCTGAATCGCCCATTGTCCCAGCAGTTCATCCCAGTGGTGAAGTGAAATGCGGTCGAACTGCGTATTTGGCTGTTGTTCACCTGATTTTTCAATTGGGATCTGTTTCAGTTCCGAAGGCAGATCTTCAGGGTAGACTTCACGTCCGGTAATCATGACTGTCAGCCATCGACAGGTGTTTTCCAGCTGGCGGACGTTACCTTGCCAGGGCAGTTGCTGCATGTATTCCTGAGTTTCCGGTCTGAGTATTTTTGGACTCACCCCCAGTTCTTTGCCTGCCCGTGCAAGGAAATGCTGAGCCAGCATAGGAATATCTTCACTGCGGTGCGCAAGTTTTGGAATGTGAATGCGGATGACATTCAGACGGTGATAAAGGTCTTCACGGAAGCGACCTTCATGCACAAGTTTCTCGAGGTCCTGATGGGTTGCCGCAACAATACGGACATCCACTTTGACAGGAATGTGTCCGCCTACACGATAAAACTCCCCATCTGCAAGGACTCGCAGTAAACGGGTCTGAGTTTCAAAAGGCATATCGCCAATTTCATCCAGGAACAGTGTACCGCCATTTGCCTGTTCAAAACGCCCTTGCCGCTGTGAATTGGCTCCTGTGAATGCTCCTTTTTCATGACCAAAAAGTTCGGTTTCAATCAGGTCTTTGGGAATAGCTGCCATATTCAGTGCAATAAACGGTTTGCTGCTGCGCGGAGAATGGCGATGCAGTGCATGAGCGACCAGTTCTTTACCTGTGCCAGACTCACCATTGATCAGAACTGTAATGTGAGACTGAGACAGGCGACCAATTGCACGGAATACTTCCTGCATGGCAGGAGATTCACCGATAATTTCAGTGGACTGAATGGGCTGAACAGTTTTAGCAGATTCCTGTTGCTGTAATTTGGTGATGTGAAGAATAGCGCGGTTAACCAATGCCAGTGCTTCATCAATATCAAACGGTTTAGGCAGATATTCAAATGCACCTGTCTGGTAGCTTGAAACCGCAGATTCAAGATCTGAATGTGCAGTCATAATGATAACTGGCAGATCTGGATAATTCGCTTTTACTTTACCGAGGAAAGTCAGACCGTCTATTCCAGGCATGCGGATATCGGTGAGAATGACATCGGGCGCATCCAGACTAAGCTGATCCAGAGCTGACTGAGCTTCCTCAAAACTGGTTACATCAAAACCTTCTTCTTTGAATGTTTTTTCCAGCACCCACCGCATGGCGCGATCATCATCAATGACCCATATTTTATTTCGCGACATGATTTGACTCCCAAGGTAAATATAAGCTGAATGTTGTTTTTCCTGGAACTGACTGGCATTCAATCATTCCGTTATGTTGATGCATGATGTTCTGAGCAATACTGAGTCCCAGACCGGTACCTTTGGCGCGACCTGTCACGAGTGGATAGAAAACAGACTCAAGAATTTCTTCAGGGACACCAGGTCCGTTATCTTCAATATCTATTCTTATAGCTGATTTGTTCAACGTGCCATTAATAGTCACTAGTCGCTGAATCCGTGTTCTTAAAATCAGTTCGGGCTGATGATCTATAAAGAAGTCTTTATTTTCCATCATTGCCTGCACGGCATTGACACTGATGTTGAGCATGACCTGAATCAGCTGATCACGATCTGCTTTGACATCAGGTAAAGACAGATCATAGTCACGGGTAATTTTAATTTTCTTTTTGGTCTGGTTTGCAATCAGTGAGCGTACACGTTCCAGTGGCTCATGGACATTAACCGGTTCATAACTTGGCAGCTGTCTTGAACCGAGCATGGTATCTGCAAGATTTCTTAAACGCTCAACCTCACTGATAATAATATCGGTAAATTCTGCATACTGAGGATCGTTCAGACTGCGGGCAAGTAACTGTGTTGCACCCCGTATTCCGCCTAAAGGATTTTTGATTTCATGAGCGACACCCCGAATCAGCTGACGCGCAACCTGGTGCTGCTGGATCAGGTTTTCTTCTTTTGAGATCTTCAGCATGCGATCAATTGGATTGAGTTCTATCAGCAGCAGAGGGTGGTAAGGTTTGCCTGTGTTGAGCTGTGATACAGAATAATCGACATGAATGTCTTTGAAATTGACATTGATGGTTGCTTCACGTCTTGTGTAGTGCTGTCCCTTGGAAAGAGTGTTCAGTAAGGCTTCTCGGGTATTGAACTCATCATCCGGCATATGCAGTAAGTTCAGAACGGGCTGTCCTGATGCTCTGAGCAGGCTGATGTCAAACAGTGATTCGCAGGAGGAGTTTAGATAGAAGATATTCAGATTGCTGTCGGCGAGCAGAATTGCGGTGGTTAAATTGTCCACCAGTAATCGGTAGTCGATCGCATTCGGTTGTTCCATTAGCGTAAGCATCCTGTATTAAAATAGCGCAATGGCAACTTCATAAAATAAGCAATGTCCATATAAAAGGACTGAATTGAGGCAAATAAAGCAAAATATAAGCCAACTTTATAAAAATGGTGCCAGATAAGGTCATAAATGAAATAAATGCGCTCAAAGTGGACTTGTTATTAAATGTATAACCTGTTCATGAATCAGTGTATATTAAAAACGAACCAAAATGGTGCAACAAGTGTTATGGCATAATTTTGATGGTTGTATTTTGGTGCATTATACAAAGAGTCCGCTTTTCACCTGTTTTTATAAACAGAAAAGTCATACAATACGCGCATTCTAGTGGAGCGCAGATTCATGAAGTCCCCCAAAGTCGGTTTTGTATCTTTAGGTTGTCCTAAGGCATTGGTAGATTCTGAACGAATTTTAACTCAGTTAAAGACTGAGGGTTATGATGTTGCATCAGATTACGATGGTGCAGATCTTGTAGTTGTAAATACCTGCGGTTTTATTGAATCAGCAGTACAGGAGTCACTCGACGCTATTGGCGAAGCAATGAGTGCAAATGGCCGTGTTATTGTGACAGGCTGTTTAGGTAAAGATGAAGATAAAATCCGTGCAATGCACCCTAATGTTTTAAAAGTAACAGGTGCAGCTGCCTATCAGGAAGTGATGGAAGCCGTACACGAGTATGTTCCTGAACCACCGAAGCACAATCCGTTTATTGACCTTGTTCCTGAACAGGGTATCCGTTTGACCCCGAAACATTATGCTTACTTAAAAATATCAGAAGGCTGTAACCACCGTTGCACGTTCTGCATTATTCCAAGCATGCGTGGTGATCTGGTTTCCCGCCCTGTTGGTTCAGTATTGAGTGAAGCTCAGGCACTTAAAAATGCAGGTGTAAAAGAAGTCCTTGTGATTTCCCAGGATACTTCTGCCTATGGTCTGGACACTAAATATAAGCTCGATTTCTGGAATGGTCAGCCGGTCAAAACCAAATTTTATGACATGTGTGAAGCACTGGGACAGTTAGGCATCTGGGTGCGTCTGCATTATGTCTACCCATATCCACATGTGGATGCTGTGATTGACTTAATGGCACAGGGGAAAATCCTACCGTATCTGGATATTCCTTTTCAGCATGCCAGTCCGCGCATCTTAAAACTGATGAAGCGACCAGCCCACAGTGAAAATACACTGGAACGACTGAAATTATGGCGCGAAAAATGTCCTGATCTGGTCATCCGCTCAACATTTGTCGTCGGTTTTCCTGGTGAAACTGAAGAAGATTTCGTGATGCTGCTTGACTGGCTTAAAGAAGCTCAGCTTGATCGTGTTGGTTGTTTCACATATTCACCTGTTGAAGGTGCAACAGCGAACGATTTGCCTGATCATGTGCCTGAAGAGATCAAACAGCAGCGTTATGAACGCTTTATGGAAGTGCAGCAGGAAATTTCTGCAGCAAAACTGCAGAAACGTATTGGTCAGACAATGACAGTGCTGGTGGATGACCTGGAAGAAGAATTCCCGGTTGCTGTTGCACGTTCTTATGCAGATGCGCCAGAAATTGATGGTAATGTTTTTGTTGAAGATATCGACAAAACTCAGATTAAAGCAGGTGATCTGCTTGAAGTCGAAATTACCGATGCAGATGAATATGATCTGTATGCCCGATTAATTCAGGTTAAATCAGCTTAAGCTGGTTTTAAGTAGTTCTTAACCTGAAACGAATAAAATTTTAGAGATTGATATTGGAGTAAAGTGATGATGGATTCAAAAAAGCCACGTTATGAGCGCATCCTGCTGAAACTTTCAGGCGAAGCGCTGGCTGGAAACAAGGATATGGGTATTGATGCTCAGGTACTTGATCAGATGTCATTGTCCATTGCACACATGGTTGGACTGGGTGTGCAGGTTGGTATCGTGGTTGGTGGCGGTAATCTGTACCGTGGCAGCCAGCTGCAGAAAGAAGGTCTGGTTGGTCGTGTGACTGGCGATCAGATGGGTATGCTTGCAACTGTGATGAATGGTCTGGCTTTGCGTGATGCACTGGTCCGTCGTAATATCAAAACCCGTCTGATGTCTGCTCTGCCAATTGGTGCAGTGGTTGAATCCTACTCAAGCCGTGATGCAATCCGTCATCTGACTCAGGGTGAAGTCTGCGTATTTGTTGCTGGTACTGGTAACCCATTCTTTACAACTGATACAGCAGCGTGCTTACGCGGTATTGAAATTGAAGCCAATCTGATTTTAAAAGCCACTAAGGTTGATGGTGTCTACAACAAAGACCCAAGCAAATATGATGATGCTGTTAAGTATGACAATCTGACTTTTGATCAGGTGCTGGATGAAAAACTGGGTGTTATGGATCTGACAGCTATCTGCTTATGCCGTGACCACAATGTACCGTTACAGGTCTTTGATATGAATAAGTCCGGTGCTTTACTCTCAGTCGTTATGGGTGAAAAAGAAGGAACTCACGTTACAAACTGATGTACGTGAGCCTGAAAGCTCTTTATACTGCTGCAATTTTACGTTATACACATTTAGATTATTAAGTAAGGAAGATCATATGATTAACGATCTTAAAAAAGATGCTGAAGACCGTATGAACAAGTCACTGGACTCGTTGGAACATGGTTTTGCAAAGGTCCGTACGGGTCGGGCGCACCCATCCATCCTGAATGGTGTCATGGTTTCTTACTATGGTTCTGACGTACCTTTAAATCAGGTTGCGAACGTGGGTGTTGAAGATTCACGTACATTGCTGGTTCAGCCTTTTGAGCGTTCAATGGTTTCTGCAATTGATAAAGCAATCCGTGAATCTGATCTGGGCTTAAACCCGATTACTGCAGATGCTATCCGTGTTCCAATGGCTGCTCTGACAGAAGAAACACGTAAGGATATGCTGAAAGTTGCGCGTAACGAAGCTGAAAATGCTAAAGTTGCGATCCGTAACATCCGTCGTGATGTTCTGGGTGATGTGAAAGCATTGCTGAAAGAAAAAGAAATTTCTGAAGATGATGAGCGTCGTGCTGGCGATGATATTCAGAAAATTACAGATAAATTTGTTGCTGAAGTTGAAAAACGTCTTGCTGCGAAAGAAGCTGACTTGATGAAGGTCTGATACTCAATGACCTCATCCGAAGACTGTAAAAATCTTCCAGAACATGTTGCCATCATTATGGATGGCAACAACCGTTTTGCTAAAAAAAATCAGATGCAAAAGGGTGATGGACACCGTGAAGGAAAAAATGTCCTTGATCCGATTGTTGAGCATTGCCGAAAGGTGGGTGTTAAAGCACTGACTGTTTTTGCGTTTTCCAGTGAGAACTGGAACCGTCCACAGTTTGAAGTCGATCTGTTAATGAGACTGCTTGAAGAAACCATTCATGAGCAGTTACCCCGCATGGAAAAATTCAATATCGCATTGCGCTTTATTGGTGACCGTGCGCCATTACCTGAACATTTACGTGCATTAATGTTGCATGCTGAGGAAAGGACTGCTAAGTTCACAAGCATGACATTAACCATTGCGATCAGTTATGGTGGTATGTGGGATATGGCACAGGCTGCTCAACGGATTGCTGCGGATGTATCAGCAGATAAAATAAAGATTGAGCAGATAGACAGCCAGCTGTTTGGAAAGTATGTCAGTATGGCTGATTTGCCTGCTGTTGATCTGTTGATCCGTACTGGTGGTGATTTCAGACTGTCTAACTTCCTGCTCTGGCAGGCAGCTTATGCTGAATTGTATTTTAGCCAGACCTTGTGGCCTGAGTTTACTGTTGAAGAGTTTGATGATGCACTTGCTGTATTTGGTGGTCGTGAACGTCGTTTCGGTAAAACTTCAGAACAGATTCTGCAAGAAAAAACTGAGAATTAATAAATGTTAGAGCGGATTATTACCGCATTGGTACTGGTTGCTGTTGTATTGAGTTGCATGTTTGCAACTCAGTCACAATACCCAATGTTTGTGCTGATGATTATTGCAGCTGGGGTTGCGGGCTATGAGTGGTATAAACTCATGCCTAAAAAAACAAAAAACACCCTGAAACCGGTTGCATGGGCTTATGGCGCCTTTACAGCGGCACTTGCTGCACTGGCATTATATCTGGATGATGTTGCATTATTATTGTGGGCAGCATCCATTTTATCCTGGATACTGAGTGTTTACTGGGTAAAAGCCTATCCTGAATATGATGGCTGGTACAATCCGAGTCTGAATTTCATCGGTTTTATTCTGATTTCTGCTGCTGTAACCGCTATTTTTGCTGTATGGCATAGCTCACCATGGTGGCTGATGTATCTCTTTCTGCTGGTATGGGGCGCAGACAGTGGTGCGTATTTTGTTGGGCGTAAACTTGGTAAAAAGAAACTGGCGCCCGATGTCAGTCCTAATAAATCTGTAGAAGGTCTCTATGGTGGCTTGTTTACTGCAATGATCATTGTGGTTGCTGTTGAGTTGCTGTATCTCGATCTGACTTTTGCTCAGCATGTTTTATTTCTTATTCTTTCTGTTGTAACTGTATTCAGTTCAGTGCTTGGTGATCTGTTTGAGTCTATGATCAAACGTCGTGCCGGTATCAAGGACTCTGGTCGGATTTTGCCTGGTCATGGCGGCGTGCTGGATCGTATTGACTCGCTGCTTGCAGCAGCTCCTGTGTTTGCTGCGGGTATGTATATTTTAAAACTCATTGGTGTAGATTTATAGATGTCTCAATCTGTTTGTATATTGGGTGCAACTGGCTCCATTGGACAAAGCACCCTGAAAATACTGCAGCAACATCCTGGGCAGTATTCGGTTTTTGCAGTAACGGCACACAGTCGGATTGCTGAACTTGTAGAAATATGCAGACAGTTCCGACCGAAAGTCGCTGTAGTTCCTTCTGAAAAAGTCGGTGAATTACAGCAACTGTTAAAACAGTCAGATATTCATCAGATTGAAATTCTGTCAGGTGAAGCAGGGCTGATCAGCATTGCGGAACATCCTGAAGTGGATGTGGTGATGGCTGCTATTGTTGGAGCAGCAGGGCTATTGCCTACGCTGGCTGCGGTCAAGGCAGGTAAGCGGGTATTACTGGCAAATAAAGAAGCACTGGTGATGTCTGGTGACATCATGATGCAGGCTGCCATTGATCATCAGGCTTTACTGCTTCCTGTCGATTCAGAACATAATGCAATTTTTCAGTGCCTTCCTGCGGATTACCTTCAGGCAGAAAGAAATGGGCAGCCTAAAAAAGGAGTGTCCCGATTACTTCTGACGGCTTCCGGTGGTCCATTCCGAAATCACACACTTGATCAGTTACATCAGGTTACGCCAGCTCAGGCGTGTAAGCATCCAAACTGGTCAATGGGACAAAAAATATCCGTCGATTCGGCTACCTTGATGAATAAAGGGCTGGAATTGATCGAAGCGTGCCATCTCTTTGCAATATCAGAACATTTTGTTACAGTTGTTGTGCATCCGCAGAGTATCATTCATTCTATGGTTCAGTATGTAGATGGTTCTACACTGGCTCAGATGGGGAATCCGGATATGTGTACACCAATTGCGCATGCTTTGGCATGGCCTGAACGAATTCAGACCCATGTTCCTCCACTTGATCTGTTTGTAAATCATCAGCTGGATTTCCAGGAGCCGGACACATTGCGCTTTCCTGCATTGAAACTTGCAAGAGAAGCAATGAAAAGTGGCGGACTGGCACCCGCTGTGCTTAATGCTTCAAATGAAATTGCAGTCGGTGCGTTTTTAAACAATCAGATTAAATTTACAGATATTCCTGTGGTTGTTGAACATACGCTGAACCTTTTATCTAATGCAGCAGCATCCAGTCTTGATGTTATTCTTGAGGCAGATCAGAAAGCCAGGTTGCTGGCGCAGCAGTTTGTTTCAAGTAAAGGAAGTTAAACGATGAATGCCCTGTTTATTATTGTCGCAGCCATACTTTTACTTGGTCCATTGATTGCCATTCATGAGTTTGGGCATTATATCGTTGCGCGTAAACTGGGTGTTAAAGTGCTGGTCTATTCCATTGGGTTTGGTCCGACACTGCTGAAATGGACATCTAAAAAATCAGGTATTCAGTATCAGTTGTCTGCATTGCCACTGGGTGGTTATGTGAAGATGCTGGATGAGCGTGAAGGTGATGTGTCTGAAGAGGATCGCCCTAAAGCGTTTAACAGACAGCATCCGTGGAAACGTATTGCAATTGTTGCGGCAGGTCCCTTAATCAACCTGGTTTTTGCTGTTCTGCTTTTCTGGATACTGTTTCTGCCATCTCAGGAACAGCTGAACACTAAAGTGGGTAAGGTGATTCCTGGTACACCTGCGGCTACAGTTCAGATGAAATCTGGAGACCTGATTACTGCTGTTGATGGAACTCCTGTATCTACATGGGAAAAACTCAACTTTGCTCTGGTGGATCGGGTAGGTGAAACCGGCACAATTGAAATTCAGGCAGAGCGTCAGGGGCAGATCAGGACTTTTAATCTACCTGTTCAGAACTTTCTGAAAGATCAGAGTCAGTCTACGCTTGATGTACTGGGATTCACACCATACCGCCCACACATTCCTGCAGTGATTTCAAAGCTGAGTGAGGATGGTGCTGCTATCCGTCAAGGGATGAAAAATGGCGATAAAATTATCGCGATTAATGGTGTGAAAATGAATGACTGGTTTGATGTTGTTCAGGTTGTTCAGGCTTCACCAGAAAAACTGCTCAAAATTGATGTGCTGAGAAATTCTCAGCGGGTACAGCTTGAGGTTATGCCACAAGGCAAACGTGACAGTATGGGTAATGTCACAGGTATGCTTGGTGTGCAGAATAATCCTGGAAAAGTGGTTATTCCTGATGAATACAAACAGATGATTCAGTATTCTCCTGCTGAAGCGGGTATAAAAGCAGTTGAAAAAACGGGTCAGATCTCCAGCATGATTCTGAACTCGATTGTGAAAATGGTGCGTGGATTGATCGGTCTTGAAAATTTATCAGGTCCAATTACTATTGCCAAAGTCGCGGGTCAGAGTGCGGAAATGGGCTGGCAGACCTTTATTTCCTTTATGGCGCTGATGAGTGTCAGTCTGGGGATTCTGAATTTATTACCAATCCCGATGCTTGATGGTGGGCATCTGGTTTATTATTTTGTGGAACTTCTTCGAGGCAAACCTGTATCTGAACAAATACAATTGGTTGGCTTGAAAATTGGTATGGTATTGCTTGGCAGTATGATGCTCCTTGCATTATTCAATGACTTTATGCGTTTATAAGCGTCGTAATGGACTAAATTAACATCGGAAAAACAGGCATGCAGCACAAACATTTATTTATGCCACTGGCGCTCGTGAGTGCAATGGCAGCTGTACAACAAGTATATGCAGCAGATGAATTTATTGTACAGGATATAAAAGTTGATGGTCTTGTGCGTTTAACACCCGCCAATGTTTATGGAATGATTCCAGTAACGAAAGGTGATCGTGTTAATGACCCAGTGGTTGCAAATGCAATCCGTTCTCTTTATGCCTCAGGTTTATTTGATGATATTAAAGCTTCAAATGAAAATGGAGCTCTGGTTTTTAAAGTTGTAGAACGTCCGTTAATTTCAAAAATTGACTTTAAAGGCAATAAGCTGATTCCTAAAGAAGCACTTCAGGATGGCTTGAAGAAAATGGGCATCAGTGAAGGTGAGGTTCTGAAAAAGTCTGCACTACAGACAGTTGAATCAGAACTTGAGCAACAGTACATGCAACAGGGTCGTTATGATGCTGATGTAAAAGTCGTCACTACAGCCAGACCCAATAACCGTGTTGATCTGACGATTGAATTTATTGAAGGTAAGTCTGCAAAAGTTGTAGATATCAACATGATTGGTAATACAGTCTTTAAAGACAGTGAAATCAAACAGGCTTTCTCTGTGAAAGAAAGCAGCTGGAGCTCTGTGATTTCACGTAATGACCGCTATGCTCGTGAAAAAATGGCAGCAAGTCTTGAAGCACTGCGTGCGATGTATCTCAACAAAGGTTATATCAATTTCAATATTTCAAACTCAAGTCTGAATTTGAGTGAAGATAAAAAGAATATTTTTATTGAAGTCTCTGTCGATGAAGGCGAGCAGTTTAAATTTGGTGAAAGTAAGTTCCTGGGCGATGCGTTATATAAGCCGGAAGACCTGAAAGTTCTGCAGATTTATAAGGATGGCGCAACTTATTCTCAGGAACAGGTCAATGCTGTTAAACAGTTACTGCTCAGAAAATATGGTAATGCCGGTTATTACTATGCTGAAGTGAATGTCGTTCCTGAAATCAATAAAGAAACCAAAGTTGTTGATCTGAACTACTTTATCAACCCAGGTCAGCAGATTACTGTCCGTCGTATTAATTTCTCAGGTAATACTAAAACTGCTGATGAAGTTTTACGTCGTGAAATGCGCCAGATGGAAGGTGCTCTTGCGAGTAATGAAAAAATTGATCTGTCTAAAGTTCGACTTGAACGCACAGGTTATTTTAAAACGGTCAATGTAAAACCTGTTCGTGTACCAAACGTGCCGGATCAGGTGGATCTGAACATTGATGTTGAAGAACAGCACTCAGGTACCAGTACACTGGCTGTCGGTTATTCTGCCAGTGGCGGTATTACATTCCAGGCAGGCTTAAGTCAGACAAACTTCCTGGGTACAGGGAACAGTGTTTCAGTTGATTTATCCCGTTCTGAAACGCAGGATTATTATAACCTGAGTGTGACGGATCCATATTTCACGATTGATGGTGTTCGTCGTGGTTACAATGTCTACTACCGTAAAACCAAACTGGATGATGATTATAACGTCAACAACTACGTTACAGACAGTCTGGGTGGTGGTATCACATTTGGTTATCCAATCGATGAAAACCAGAGCATCAGTGCAGGTCTGAATATTGACCAGACTGAAGTGACGACAGGTCCTTACGTTTCGACTTATGTAAAAGACTATCTGATGGCGCATGATGGTAAGGGGACTAAAACAGCAACTTACTGTCCTCAGGATCTTGAAGCCATAAAAGACAAAGATGATGTAATTACAGGTTATAAATGCCCTGTAGATGAAAATACTTATTTCAGTGAATACAAGGGTGACTTTCTGACCTATAACCTGAATTTAGGTTGGTCATACAATACACTCAACCGTCCAATTTTCCCGACCAATGGTATGTCACATCGTGTTAATGCCGAGATTGCACTTCCTGGCAGTGATGTTGAATATCAGAAAGTGACCTATGACGCTCAGGGTTTCATACCTTTAGGTAAGGACTTTGTTCTGCGTGGTTATGGTAAACTGGGATACGGTAATGATCTGCCATTCTATAAAAACTTCTATGCAGGTGGTTATGGATCGGTACGTGGATATGACAACAGTACTTTGGGTCCTAAATATCCTGGTGTTTACTTTAATGAAACTAAAAACGTAGACCCTTCTTATGAAGAAGTTGGTGGTAATGCATTGCTTCAGTTTGGTACTGAACTGGCATTGCCATTACCGTTTAAAGGGGACTGGGTACGCCAGATCCGTCCGGTTCTTTTTGCTGAGGGTGCGCAGGTGTTTGATACACAGTGTGATGTACCTAAAGGTGAACTGTATCTGGGTGGACCAACCAATCGACTGCTCGATGCGAAAAAGTACTGTAAAGATAACTTTGGATTCGATTTTGGCAACATGCGCTACAGTGTGGGTGCAGGCTTTACCTGGATTACGATGATTGGTCCGTTATCACTCAGCTATGCTTATCCGCTGAATGATAAAGACGGTGATGATACGAAGAGCATTCAGTTTGAAATCGGCCGTACTTTCTAAGTACGGTTCGCATCTGACTTTAATATGGAAATATAGGGCTGAACATGAAAAAAATAATTTGCAGTATGGCTGTCGCAGCAAGTGTTCTGAGTTCTGGTGCTCATGCAGCAGGATATGGCGTGGTTGATCTGGAAAAAGTTGTAGAATCAAGCAGTTTTCTTAAACAGCAGAATGCAGCTTTACAGCAGTCTTTAAAGCCGCAATCAACGAAACTTGAACAGCTGGGTAAAGAGCTTGAGGCAATGCAGCAGAAAGCACAGCAAAGTACGAGTCTTTCTGAAGCGGATAAGCAGAAAATGTCTGCTCAGTATCAGTCTAAGATGAAAGAATTTAATACGATTCAGCAAAGTGTTCAGACGACTGTACAGAGTTCCATTCAGAGCACCAATAAGCTGATGGATGGTCGAATCAAGCAGGCTGCAGAGCAATTGCGTAAAGAAAATACACTGGATTTTATTTTAAATAAAAACTCTGCCCTGGCGTATGACGCTAAGTATGATTTAACTGATAAAATGATTCAAAAGGTTAATGCAATTAAGTAAACCATGATTTCAAAACAATATCGTCTTGATGAACTCGCAAAGCAGGTCCAGGGCGAGCCTGTTGGTCAGTCAGACTTAAAACTGAAGCGCCTTGCAAGTCTGGAAAATGCATCGTCAGATGATATTGCATTTGTAAATGCAGATAAATTTCTGGATCTGGCAAGGTCGTCTAAAGCAGGCGCTTTAATTGTCACTGAGCAGTTACGGGCTCAATTGCAGGATGTTCATCAGAACTTCATTGTGGTTGCAAATCCGTATCTTGCTTTTGCAATACTGACACATACATTTGAACGGAAGCATGAGCAGCGCGGTATTGAAAGCTCTGCATATATTCATCCATCAGCCATGATTTCTGACAGTGCTTATATTGGGCACTTTGTCTGTATTGGTGAAAACTGTGTAGTGGGAGATGACACAGTTATTCTTTCACATACAAAAGTGGATGATGGCGTTGAAATTGGAAAGCAGTGCTTTATTGATTCTCATGTCACATTGACAGGTGAGTGTACTCTGGCTGACCGCGTGCGCATTCATGCAAATACTGTGATTGGTGGGGAAGGTTTTGGCTTCGCACCTTATCAGGGAAAATGGAACCGCATTGCTCAGCTGGGTTCGGTCCGCATTGGAAATGATGTCCGGATTGGATCAAACTGCAGTGTGGATCGGGGTGCTCTGGATGACACTGTTATTGAAGATGGTGTGATTATTGATAACCTTGTGCAAATTGCACATAACGTCAGAGTGGGGGCAAATACAGCAATGGCTGCGAAGTGTGGTGTTGCTGGAAGTACGGTCATTGGCAAAAACTGTGTCTTTGCTGGTGCTGTAGGTGTTGTAGGGCACATTAATATTGCTGATAATGTAACTGTTACCGGTATGTCAATGGTCACAAAAAGTATTTCTGAAGCTGGAAGTTATTCTTCTGGTACACCAATGCTGGAAACTGCTCAGTGGAAGCGGGCTGCGATACGCTTCAAACAATTAGCAGATGTGCCATTGACCCAGTTTGCCAAAAAACTTGATCATATACAGGCTCAAATAGAGTCCCTTGAATCAACTTTTAAATTGCGTAAATAGAAATATGATGACTGAGTCGAATTCTCCTGTGTTTACGAAACCAGAACTGCCAATGCATATTCAAACGATTCGTGAATATTTACCGCATCGTTATCCTTTTTTATTGGTCGATCGCGTAGTTGAAGTAACTGACAATGGTATTGTGGGTTATAAAAATGTTTCCATTAATGAAGAATTTCTTCAGGGGCATTTTCCTGACTATCCAATTATGCCTGGTGTTCTGATTATTGAGGCACTTGCACAGGTTGCCGGTATTCTGGGTTTCATTATGAATAATGAAAAACCAGGACCTGGTTCATTGTTCCTGTTTGCTGGTGCTGAAAAAGTCAGATTTAAAAAACAGGTTGTAGCTGGCGATCAATTGGTCTTAAAAGCAGAACTTGTGATGCAAAAGCGTGGAATTTACAAATATAATTGTATTGCCACAGTTGATGGCGTAGTTGCAACCACAGCGGAAATTATTGTTTCGCATCAGAAAATAGAGAAGGCATGAGCAATACAGAACTTATTCACCCTACAGCTATTATTGACTCATCAGCAGTAATTGCACCTGATGTTCAGATTGGACCGTACTGTATTATTGGTCCAAATGTCAGCATTGGGGTTGGTACCCGACTTCGCTCTCATGTTGTAATTGGGGGTTATACCCGAATTGGTGAACATAATGATATTTTTCAGTTCGCCAGTGTCGGAGAAGAGTGCCAGGATTTAAAATATAAGGGTGAAGAGACCTGGCTTGAAATTGGAGATCATAACTCCATTCGTGAGCATTGCAGTCTGCATCGTGGTACGGTTCAGGATGGTGGAATAACCAAAGTAGGTAGTCATAATCTGCTTATGGTCAATACACATATCGCGCATGACTGTGTTGTGGGTGATCACAATATTTTTGCAAATAATGTTGGTGTAGCCGGTCACGTCCACATTGGTGACTATGTCATTGTTGGTGGTAACTCAGGTATTCATCAGTTCTGTAAAATTGATTCCTACAGCATGATTGGTGGAGCTTCTTTGATTCTGAAAGACGTTCCTGCTTATGTGATGGTTTCTGGTAATCCTGCACATGCTTATGCAATGAATGTGGAAGGAATGCGCCGTAAAGGGTGGTCCCGTGATGTTATCCAGGGACTGCGTGAGTCATTCAGAATTATTTATAAATCTGGGCTGACAACCGAACAGGCGATCAGTAAAATCCGTGACGAAATACTGCCAACAGTATCTGAAGCTCAGCTTCTGATTGACTCTGTAGAGAGTTCAAGTCGTGGTATCGTACGTTAATATATAACGATACGTTAATAAAAAGGCACCTGTAGGGTGCCTTTTCTTTTGGACAATAAAGAATATTTATTTTTTGAAATAGCTGGCTTCTTCGGATTTTGGATAGTTGGCAAGAATTTTATTTTTAGCTTTGGCTGCCTGCACAGAGTCACGATCTACGTCTTTTGCAATGCTGTATAGACGATAAAGTGCATTTGACGCTTTGGCAGAGTTTGGATACTGGTTTGCAACGATATTGAAGTTCTTTTTGGCTTCAGTGTAATTGGTCGGTTCAATTGCAAGATTAAATTCTGCCAGCCAGAAATAAGCATTGCCAATATAAACACTGTTGGGATGATTTTTAATAAAATTCTGCATAGGTGCAATGGCTTTTTTTGCACCGCCTTGCTTATAGGCATCTAAAGCAATGGTATAGGCTGCTTTTTCCAGTTCCAGCTGTGAGCTGACATTGACTGTGGTCCCTGCATTGATGGTAGGAGTGACTGTGGAGCTGACAGGAGCTTTAGGTTGTACAGCTGTGTTTACTGTGCCTGTGGTGCCTGTGGTGCCTGTGGTGCCTGTGGTGCTGGGAGAAGTATCCTGTTGGTTATCCTCCTCTGGGCTGGCTGCGCTTTCAGGGTCTACTTTCTGTTGTAGCAGTTCAAGTCGCTGATCCAGATCGGTATAGCGATTGGTCAGTTCTTTTTTTAGCTTCTCTATTTCATTGTCCTGTTCTTCCATTTTTCCACGAAGTACACGGATATCATTTTCAAGCTGCTGGTTTTTCTGTATCAGTTGCCAGGTTGGATTGGTCTGAACCTGAGCAGTGCTGTTGACTGCTGTACTGTTGCCAGAAGAAAGTTCATTGCTTCCCTGACTCAGACCTCGAGACTCAATTGGGATGTTGGCGTATAAAGATGCAGAGCAGGTAAGTGTGAGCGCATAAAGTGCATGCTTTTTTAGCATAGTAAATTCCCATCTGTATAACGGATACTGTAGATATTACGGAGTTCCGATAAAAATTCTTTGAATGAACACATTAAAAACGCCCATGCATTGAAATGCAATAAGCTTTTACAAAACAGGTCATACTTTAAAGTGTTTGATTGCATATATGAATTTTGTGTTCAGGAGTGTAAAAAGTACGGATTGTTTTTAAAATAATCAAACGGATAGCTGTTTCTTTAAAAGTGCTGTGCAAGGCTTGCAACTTAAGAAAAAATCTCTATACTCTGTTCCTGTAATGGTAGCCCTGCTGGTTACTTCGCAATTGTAATCTGAAAACCCCGCCAGGACCGGAAGGTAGCAACGGTATCAGAACTATGATGTGCCGAGGCTTTGCTGGTAGGGTTGCCACCATATTTTTAAAATAATAATATCCTTTCAAAATCTATTCTTAGCTTCTGTTTCCAGTCCTGTTATTTATTCTTCATCTTCTTTTCTTGATATTGCTTTCATAATCACATCCATTTCATAACCTCGATATTGTAAAAAACGGATTTGCTTGGCTTTGAGCTTCTGATCTTTTTCGACTTTCACGCCATATTTTTTAATCTTTAACTGATAAGCCTGTTCATACCAGTCAATTTCATTCAGATCATCCTGGATCAGGGTTCTATCCAGGCTTTTACTGCGTAAAGCCAGTTTTATCCTGTTGGGTCCTTTTCCTTTACGTACCTGACTGCGCAGCATCATTTCTGCAACACGTAAATCACTCTGATAGTTTTCTTTGGCAAGTTCATTGACCAGTTCTATCACTTCATCACGGCTCTGTGCGTACATTGCCAGTTTTTCTATCAGATCTGCTTTGGAATATTCTCTGCGTGTGAGGACGGCAAAAGCATAAGAGCGTAAGCGTGTGCCTGTCAGCCCTTGATCGGACTTCTGGTTGTCACTGGAAAATGAGAGGGCATTGGGGTCGGGATGATCCTGTGAAAAGTGCCTTAAAGATGCTTTTTCCAGTTCTTTCTGGGGGATGGATGGATCTGGTTCCCCATATTGTTCTTTCAGGGCTTCATAATCAATCAGTTTGGTAAATTTGGGGTGACTCATAATGTATGGAACAGATGCCTGAATATAACTAGATTAGTTTAATGCTTTATACGTCTGAATGTAGCTGAATTCATCGTAGATGTCTGAATGGTGGGCGATGCAGTGTGGCTGGTTCACTATTGCAGACTATTAAGGGCTTGAATATGTATTATGATAAAAAAACGCCCCGAAAGGCGTTTGATTATTGCTGAATCTTAGACATCCAGAAAATCTGGTTCTTCTTCGTCTTTTTCTTCAGCAGGTGCTGCATTTGCAGTAATCAGCAGCTGTTCACGGATTGCTTTATCCAGTTCCTGAACAATCTGAGGGTTTTCTTCAAGATGACGGATCACATTGTTTTTACCCTGACCAATTTTTTCGCCTTTATATGAATACCATGCACCCGCTTTTTGAACCAGTTCCTGTGCCACAGCCAGATCCACCAGTTCGCCTAAGTGGTTAACACCTTTGCCGTACAGGATCTGGAACAGTGCTTCACGGAACGGAGGCGCCATTTTGTTTTTAACAACTTTGACTTTAGTTTCAGAACCTACAATTTCATCACCTTCTTTAACCTGACCGACACGGCGGATATCAAGGCGTACAGAAGCATAGAATTTCAGTGCATTACCACCAGTTGTCGTTTCAGGACTGCCAAACATGACTCCGATTTTCATACGGATCTGGTTAATAAAGATCACCATGCAGTTTGAGCGTTTAGCATTACCGGTGATTTTACGCAGCGCCTGACTCATTAAACGAGCCTGTAAGCCCATGTGCGAATCGCCCATTTCGCCTTCGATTTCAGCACGTGGTGTCAATGCGGCTACGGAGTCGACAACAATCATGTCAATCGCACCAGAGCGCACCAGCATGTCTGCAATTTCAAGCGCCTGTTCACCATTGTCAGGCTGAGAAACCAGCAGGTTATCAATATCTACACCCAGCTTGCGGGCATACTGTGGATCAAGTGCATGTTCAGCATCAATGAATGCACAGGTTCCGCCAGCTTTCTGACACTGAGCAATGGCCTGGAGGGTCATCGTGGTTTTACCTGAAGATTCAGGACCATAGATTTCAACAATACGACCTTTTGGCAGACCGCCAATACCCAGTGCAATATCAAGAGTCAGTGAACCAGTGGATACTGCTTCAACTGCCTGTACATTATTATCACCAAGACGCATGACTGTGTTTTTACCAAACTGTTTTTCAATCTGGCTCAGTGCAGCATTCAGCGCCTTACTTTTGTTATCATCCATCTTACAACCTCAAAACGATGTCACTTAACTGTATACTCAAGTGGATGTATTAAATTAAAACCTTGTCCACGGCAAGTATAGTGACAGAATTTATATTTCTGTTCCATAAAAGTCATATCATGTGCGACATAATATGACGCTTGATTCAATCATCATTATATGACCAGAACCGGTCAAACTGGTGATCATTGTCCTGTTTAAACTTGTTGATGTCCCGACGGTCTTTTTTACTTGGCCGATTGTCAGGTCGGGCTAGATTATGCAACTTTCTCTGGGTTGCAATCAATTCCCTGCGTGCAATACTGACCTCAGTTTCTTCATAAAGAAGCTGGGCGACTGGAGCAGGACCCCGGACACTGGAGAGTGCTTTGACTGTCACGGTTTTTTTGTCAAAACCCTGCTGAATGGTCAGTTCCATGCCTATACGGACTTCTTTGGAAACTTTTACCCGATCGCCATTGTGGTGGACTTTTCCGCCTTCAATTGCAGCTTTGGCAATAGAGCGTGTTTTAAAAAATCGTGCAGCCCATAGCCATTTATCAATTCGGATACCCGCAGCGGTTTCAGGCATATTTTTTATTTCCCTCAATCTGTTCAATCAGTGGAATTAAGTCAGTCAGTCGGTTCAGCATAGGATAAGCGCTATGCTGTCGGATATTGCCCATGGAGGATGGTTGCTGAATGGTGACAAGATTCTGTATGCCATAATTCTGTGCGCCCTGTAAAACCTTTTCAGTATCGTCTACAAAGAACACCTGATCAGCATTAAAAGGGTGCTGTGTATTCAGCTTTTGCCAGAACTCAGGAAACTCTTTGGAATGTCCAAAACTTTCACTGCTGACAATCACATCGAAATACTGAGCCAGACCTGTGATTTCAAGTTTAAACTTTAATCCTGCCAGATCGGCATTGGTCGCAAGCCAGCAGGGATAGCGGTTTTCTTTCAGATAATCCAGTAATTCAAGACAACCGTCACGTAAAGCGACTTTGTGCTGAAATTCAATTTGCAGAGCCAGTACATCAACGCCTATTTTTGAAGTCCAGAAGCTGGATGAATACCATTTCAGGGTATGATTGTGTTCCTGATAAAATTCTGCAAGAGTGGACTTACTCTGTTCCAGTGAGCACTGATGGATCTGGGAATAGCGTTCAGGAAGCAGATGATTCCAGATCTGATCATCATAAGCTAGATCGAGTAAGGTTCCATCCATATCAAAGATGATGGTAGGTTTTTCAGACATATTCAGCATATAGGAATTCAATGTTTAAAATTACAACAGCGCCACAGGATGCGCTTATACAAAAACTGATCCCCATTGTGACACATGCCTGTGAAATTTTGCGAGAAGAATATGAGCGTTATTGTTCAGGCGCAGATTTTGACGTTGTAAAAAAATCCGACAATTCACCTGTAACTCAGGCGGATTACAGAGTGAACAGTTATCTGACGGATGCACTGGCACAGATTTCTGAACTGCCATTACTGTCTGAAGAAGGTAGTGCTGAACATCGGCAGAACTGGAAAGAATTCTGGTTGCTTGACCCTCTGGATGGAACAAAAGAATTTCTGCACAAAAGACCCGAATTTACAATCAATCTGAGTATGGTCAGAGGTGCAGATACCGTATTTGCGCTGCTCGCTGTTCCGGCTCAGTCTGTAATCTATGTCTGTCCAGAACAGGGTATGCCACTTAAGCTGAAAACAGACTCAGGTGAATGGAGTGTTTTTGAGTCGTCTGAAACTGAGCATGAGCTTTGTGTGGGCTTGAGTCACAGCAGTCAGGAGAAACAGGAATATGCAGCTTATCTGGATGAACTGGCAAACATAGCGTCTTTTGGAACTGTACGTGCAGGCAGTGCTTATAAATTCTGCATGATGCTTGAAGATCAGGTGGATATTTATCCAAGATTTCATCCAACCTGTGAATGGGATACCAGTGCAGGTCAGTGTTTGATCGAACGGATCGGTGGCGGGCTGGTCGATTTCAGGCAGCGTCCATTTCTGTACAATCAACGGGATACCTTGTTGAATAATGGTTTCATTGCTTATCGGAATATAAATATGAAAAAAATTGCTTTACAGGCACTTACGCAGATGCAGTACAAGCATTGAGCAAAAAAGAGAACATGCTATAGTGTCCATAAATTTGTTGAAATCTGACTGAATCATGGCATTAGACCTGCTCCCGACCAGTATGCTGAAGGCGATTGATTTATTGCCTGATGTTAAAACTCCAGTGACTCTGTTTACACGACATTCAATTCGTGAGGTTGTCAGTGGTCAGGGACTGGCAGGTTACGATCTTCAGTTAACTTCAGAGGGACGTGACCTTGCACAGGCATGGGGAGCGTATCTGATTGAAAATACAGACCGTGCTGTACAGCACTGTATCTCCAGCCCAATTCAGCGCTGTGTGGATACCGCAGCATTGATGATCCAAGGGGCTGATTCCATTACTGTTCAGCCCAATACGCATCATATTGAAATTGTGGAGCAGCGTTTGCTGGTGGAACCAGGAAGTTTTGTGCTGGATATCCAGCAGGCAGGCCCATATTTCAGGAAACAGGGTGCACTCGGGTTTATCAACAGTTTTGTCAATAATGCACTGCCTGGTATGAAACACCCGATTACGGGAGTTGTAGATGTACTGGAGCTGATTTATAAGACACATCCACAGCAGGCGGATGGTTTAAGCCTTGCTGTCAGTCATGACACGATTCTGGCTGCAATTCTGGCGGTTATTTCAGGACGGAATGAAGTCACTCAACAGGACTGGCCGGAAATGATGGAAGGTCTGTTTGTCTGGTTTGAAGGCGAGGATTTTCTGGACTCTCATCTGAAATGGATCTGGCGGGGAGAGCGACATGAGCTGTCTATCCGTGATTTTCAGAAAAATGGCTGATATTGATTTGGTGTCAACTGTTTAAATCCGTTCGTATCTCTGCTTTTATTGGTCATATTTTTTGTAGATCAGTTCCCATCCTTAATTCTGTTCTGATCAGTGTTATATGTAAAATTATAATTTTAAGTCTTTCTCCCTGTTCCACTCCTGATCTGTAAACTGAGTTGTATTGTTTTAATAAAACTTAATAACGATCAAATATACATGAATAATTATTTAATAAAAAAAAGTGAATAGTATTGAAGTTCCGACATCTGATTGTGTAGCATGCCTTAAGCATTAAATGCTTGATAAAACATGATTAATAAGTGCACATTTTTCTTTTTGTTAGAGAATCGTGCCAATTTTGAGTTGGAAAATGTGATGCAGCTTCAGTATAAATATTTAACTATTTGTACACTATCAGCCATGCTTATGGCTTGTGGTGGCGGGGGCGGAAGCCAGTCAGCTTCAGAAGGTGGAGTTGTACAAAAATATGCGGAGCCAGAAAAGGACAGCATTGAGAGCAGTACGCTGGGTTTTTATGACTTAAATGCAGAGGGACAGAACCGCGAAATCCGGAATGATCTGAGTGGAAATTTTGAAGCTATGCTTCAGTTTGCACAGGGGCATGTTGTAGATCCGAAAGGAAATGAAGATAAGAATATGCCTCGTCTGACCAGCGAACGTGAAGCGTTACTGCTGGTGACACCTGTACAGGGTATGGGAGATATTCGGCGTTTAAATGCTGAAATTTACCAGGATGGCCGTTTGCTCAGGACAGTTGAATTGAATGATCCAGCTCAGCTTCCGCTGTCTGATCAGGCAAATACGGATGACAGACCTAAAGTGCTGTATTCAAAAAAAGCATGGTCGGCTGTATTGAAGTGGGATGAGGTTGTGCCTGGTCTGAGTATTCAGATTGTTCAGCCGGACTCAGGTAAACGTGGTGAGATTACGGCTGAAGGTATTGATTTTGCAGCACCGGGTGAACTGGTACTGCAGAACATCCGTTTAGGTCTTTTGACCGATCCACCTAAATCAAGCGGTCATTATATGTTGCTTGAGCCTGAAAAAGCGGGAACGGATTATTTTCAGACAATTCCTGCTGCACAGATGATTGTCACTAAATATGATGATATGAAACTTGATCGGGTTATGATTGCCAGTGGCACAATTTATGATTCTGTCAGTGCATCAAACGGTGGTTATTATGAAGGGGATATGCGGGAAAATACTGCAAAATCAACCTTCAGTGTGGGAACCAATCTTGCGAACTGGGGCGTGACATCTTCATCCATGGCAAGTCAGGAACAGCCACAGTTGACTCAGAGCGTTGTTGTGCATCATGCACGTGGTAAATATGCCAATGGTGAAGCAAATCATGGTCTGAGTGGTGGTAATGGTATGCTGACCATTATTGACTCTGTTGGAAATGAGTTCAGTCATGAAATCGGGCATCATTATGGGCTGGGGCATTATCCTGGTTCTGTCGGAAACAACATGTTCTGGGCGGCGCATCATGCAGACAGCGGATGGGGTTATATCGCTTACCGTAACAAAATGCGGGGCAACCTGGACTGGGGCAATAAAAACCTTGGAGATGGAAGTAATGGTATTCCTAACTTCCAGAACCTGTATCCGTATGGTAAAGATGCGATGTCGGGTGGATATTCTTCGAGTTCGATTTCCCGTTATACCCACTACACGGGTTACAGCACCCGCTGGAAGATTCAGCCGCACTTCAATGCACGCCATGTCTGGGATGAAAAATCTCCTACGGGCTATAAAAAATGGAATGAGACGACCAGAAAAATGGAAGTCATTCAGCCTAAAGTGCCTAAATCAAGTGGGGTCTGGTATAACAGTGCAGATGGCAACTATCTGAAACCTGCCATGTTTGGTGTGCCAGTTTATACCATTCTGGGTGGTTACGATGTAGAGAACCAGAGCGGTATTATTTATCCTGCTGCACGTGGTAACTGGGGGAATGTCTTTAATCTGCCTGCACCTGTATTGTCTACTGGTACAGCCAACTGTTGGTTAAGTGTGCAGTTTGCAAATGGTGTAAAAAATATTGCACTTGCACCGGCTCAGCTGGCAGCCAACAGTAAAGCCAATAAATTCCATATCAATCTTGCACAGAGTGATCAGCCACAACACGTAGAGCTGTTCTGTCAGAAAGCAGGAGCTGATGCCGTGAAACTGTCACAGATTGATATTCCTGTTTTAGCGGCTCTGCCTGCTTATGTGAAAATTGGTCGTGAAGCGGGTTACAGTGCGCTGAGAAAGATTGAACTACCACTGCTGGAACAGGCATTGCTTGAAAATGCTGATAAATCTGTGATTCACCTGGGAACAGATGCACGACTCTGGATGGATTCGTATTCTGCGTATAAATCAGAGCTTTCAGCTGCAGCACAGGCTGTGTTTGACCGTTACGTCCAGCAGACAAGTACCATGCACCGTTTAAACCGTTGGGTGGATGCTTATCGTGCTGATCTGACATCTGATGTGCCTGAGGCTAAAGCAGCTTTTAAAAATTTTCTGACAGTATTGAGGCTGGATCAGGAAAAACCTCTGCAAGGAGTGACCAGTATCAAGAACAGAACAAACTGTCTGAAAACTGAAACTCTGGCAAATGGTCAGCTGAATGCTTATATCAGCGGTGCAAGTGGTTGCAGCAATGATGAAACTGAGCAGTGGATTTACGATATTGACGGTAAGATTCATAACCGTGCCGCGTTGGATCAGTGCCTGACAACGGGTGGTGGTAATGTTATCAGTATGGCTACCTGTCAGAGCAATCAGGCAAATCAGCTCTGGAGTATGCATGAAGCAACTGGAACAATCAGACAGGCAAATCAGTGTTTTGATCTTGAAGGTGGTAATCTGAAAGAAAACCGTGCCCGTCTGATCCGTTATGGATGTACCAATGGTGCAAACCAGAAATGGACAATAATGGAGCAGAATCAGAGTCTGATTCTTGGATTGTCAAAAGCTGAAAATCTTGGACTGATCACTCGTCTGATGACACCTGAAGTCAGTCAGTAAATGTGTAAATGATCATGATGAATAAGCTCCTTCGGGGGCTTATTCTGTATGTTTTGATCTGGGGCGCACCAGTAAAATCATCAGTGGTAATAATGAAAATGCAAAAAATCCACAAAGAATCGGTACGATCACAGGATCATTTGCAGGATTTCCTAAAAAAATATATTTATAAACAACACTCAGAAGCAGTGCAAACATGCCAAATGTTGCAAATGGGATCATGACCCGAAGAAGCAGAAAACTCCAGAGATTCCCTAAAGACTTTGTTTTGAAATCCATGGCATAAGAAAATAGCGTATAAAGCACCATTGCCATCATGAATGTCATTAAACCGCCTGCAAAAAGCAGCAGACCACTACGGGCAGACTTTTCTCCGACTCTTTTATCACCTGGCGTATAGACAATCGTAACTTTATCTCCAATGACAGGTCTTCCTCCAGAGCGTATATCGGTGGGTATGTCTTTGTGGACCATACCGTCTTCAGTCTGAAAACTGACATAACTGTGATACATCAGGATTCGGTTGCCACCTTTACCAGGGTTATTGCCCCATTCGCTGCTGTAGCCCTGTATGGTTGCTTCGTAGGCTGGTTTACTGAACAGGTTGTACACTGACTGTGGAATGAAAAAGGAAAAGGGAATAACCAGTGATGAAATGACAAAAATAATCAGTGCTGGAAAAATATATGTGCTGAGGGTGATTTTTTCAGAAGTATCCGTGTTGCTTTTGCGGATCAGTCTGATTGCCAGCCATCTTGACCAGATCACCAACAGAAAAAAGCAGATTACAAAAATATAGCCAGATGTTGTCATTATTCATTTTTATCATGGGGTTTTAATTTTGAGAGTATAGAAGATGATGCCGATGAAATTCGTTTTTAATTGTGTCGTTTTTATCAGGGTGAATTTATTTCAGGTATAAAAAAAGCCCTTGCGGGCTTTTTTCAAATGCAAAATTATTTAGCAACTAATGCTTTAACTTGTGCATTTAAACGGCTCTTATGACGAGCAGCTTTGTTTTTATGGATGATGCCTTTATCAGCCATACGGTCGATTACAGGAACCGCTACTTTGTATGCTTCAGCAGCAGCAGCATGTTCACCAGCTGCAATAGCAGCTACTGTACGTTTGATATAAGTACGAACCATAGAACGTAAGCTAGCGTTGTGTTTACGTGCTTTAACGTTTTGACGAGCACGTTTTTTTGCTTGAGCAGAGTTTGCCACTCGTGCACTCCTTGAAATAGATTGGTCTGGGCGGGCTGAAATTACATCTGAAAACCTACATCAGAGAATTTTCACCAGCCCGTAAACAAGTGCCATATTGTGATTAAATAGAGCACGGAAGTCAAGCCTTGACATACTTTGGCAACATTTTAGATGAAGATTTTTTTGAATTAAATCGTTAGATTAGTGCTGAGAGGGAGTGAGTGGTTAAAAAATGACAAAATCAATTGAAAGTGCAATCGTGATCGGGGCAACGGGTCTGGTGGGCAGAGAGCTGCTGAAACAACTGAACCAGCTACCTTCATGTAAAAAGATAACAGCAGTGGTCCGACATGAAGATGAGCTGTTTAAAAGTTTAAATAAAGTTGAACAGCTGGTTCTGTCTGATTTTCTGTTACTGAATGATGAAGATGTAAATGGTTATAGCCATGCTTTCAGTTGTCTTGGGAGTACGATAAAAAAAGCAGGGTCGAAATCAGTATTTTATAATATTGATTTTGAAATCAATGCACATTTTGCCGATCTGTTTGAAGAAACAGCGACACATTATCTTCTGGTCAGTGCCATGGGGGCTAAAGCTGGATCTAAAATTTTTTATAATCAGGTCAAAGGACAACTTGAAGATCATGTTCAGGCATTGCAACTGAGTAAGGTGTCTATCGTACGTCCATCACTGTTGCTGGGTGAGCGTTCTGAACAGCGTACACTTGAAGATGCGACACAGAAGCTGTACAGAAAATTCGCTTATCTGGTTCCAGATTCATTTAAATATAAGCCTGTTACTGCTGAACAGGTGGCTCATACTATGGTCGAGGCTGCACAAAAGCAGGAAAAGCCATTTGAAATTTATGATAATTTACGCATACAAAAATCCATATAAAAGGAAATAAGCATGACTGTTGCATTCGTTACCTGTGATTTACTTGATGATCATCCTGAAAAAGATATTCAGACTCTGATTCCATCGCTCGATGGTCGTTTTTTCCGTAGCTATGGCGCGCGTAAAAGTTTTGGTGGTCAGATTGTCACTGTAAAATGTTTTGAAGATAACTCACGTGTCAAAGAGTTGCTTGCTACAGATGGCAAAGGGAAAGTACTTGTTGTGGATGGTGGTGCATCAATGCGCTGCGCACTGATGGGTGACATGATTGCTGAATCTGCTGTAAAAAATAACTGGAATGGTGTGATTATTTACGGATGTGTCCGAGATGTTGACGCAATTGCAGAACTCGATCTGGGAGTACATGCATTGGCTTCAATTCCTCAAAAAAGTAACCGTAAAGGCATAGGCGAGGTTGATGTTTCACTGTATTTTGGCAGCGTAACATTCAGTTCTGGTGATTATGTCTATGCAGACAATAACGGAATTGTTGTATCCAAAGAAAAACTGGTCGATTTATAAAAATAGGCGCAAAGCCTGGAGATAACAAAATGGTGCATCATCAAATCAAAGTCATTCAGGCTTTGGCGACTTCGCTGACAGAAGGTGGTCGTGGAGCAAACGGAACCGCATTTCCAGTTCAACCTGAAAAAGCGTTAAAACTGTATGAGTTTGAAGGTTCACCATTTTGTCGCCGTGTCCGCGAAGTGATGACTTTGCTGAACCTGGATTATGAAGTGTATCCATGTCCAAAAGGCGGTACTAAATTCCGTAAAATCGTCAAAGAGCAAGGCGGTAAACTGCGTTTTCCGTATTTTGTAGATGAAAATACCGGCACAGCCATGTATGAATCACAGGATATTATTCATTACCTGTTTCAGCATTATGGTAAAAGTGGCAAAACGCCTGAAAAATATGCACATTATCCAAAATATCCAGTCGTTGCTTTAGCAGGAACGCTGTTGAATGGCGCACGGGGTGTCTGGGTCAATAAAAAAATTATAAACCGTGAAACACCTGAACAGCTTCTGGAACTGTGGGGTTTTGAAGCTAGTCCATATACCCGTATCGTGCGTGGGATTCTGACCGAACTGGAACTGCCTTTTGTTTTTCATAACGTAGCAAAAGAACGCTGGCAGGATCAGGGACCATCGGTTTTACGTTTAAAACCAGGCAAATATATTCCTCTGGCCGGAGGAAAACGTGAAAAAGTAGTTCCAGTCATGGGGCGTCATAAAAAAGATATTCAGGTGCCTTATCTGGAAGATCCTAATACAGGTGCAAAACTTTTTGAATCTGAGGTTATTGTGGATTATTTAAAACGTAGATATGCATAATCTTGCGTCATGAAGCATCCGAAAGGATGCTTTTTTTACCATTGGAATAAAATAGCCTAAGCATATCTATACTTTTATATGGGTTTAAATCAGACTAAACTGAATTATTGCTTGGAATGCTGGAATATCAGATGTTGAACAGAATTGCTGATTTATTTAAAGGTAAAGAGGCGAAAGCTGAACTTGAGTTTTTAGAAAAAAATAATATTCAGATAGATGCTGAGCGGGGTTTTATTGTCGATGGAATTGTTGCCAACAGTCTATCTGAACGGCTGGAATATTTTTCTAACCGTAAACTGAATAATTTTGATGATTTAAAAGAACTTTTTTATAAAGCTATTCTGATCAATGAAAAAATAGATCTGGAAATTGCATCAGGTCGTTATGTGGCTCGTTTAGGCAATAACGAAGAAAATCTGCAACAGCTGAAGACTGTGATTTTTAAGTTGAATGACTACTATAAACAGTTCAGACGGGATCGTTGATACTCACTGAACTTAGTCATGAAATGAATGCTTGCCTTTGATGCATCATGTTAAACTATCGCCCATGTCATTCTGACCCAAAGCAATTATGTTTACACAAGAAATTTCCGAACTGAATTTAAAACAACTCAAAGCTGGTGAAAAACGCTGGATTGGTTCCATGCTTGGTTCATCAGCTGCATTACTGTTCAAGGAAATTTCAGAAAAATCCAGCCAGTTATTTGTACTGGTGGCAAGAAACAATCAGCATCTGGGGCAACTGGAAAGTGAACTTGAGTTTTATGGCATAAAACCGACTATTTTCCCAGACTGGGAAATTTTGCCTTATGATCGACTTTCTCCACACCAGGATATTGTATCTGAACGCCTTTCAATTTTATCCAACATGCCTCAGTCGGGTATTCTGCTTGTTTCAGCGACTACACTGGCTCAGCGTGTAGCACCGACATCGTGGGTACTGGGTGAACATTTCGATATTAAAATCGGTCAGACATTTGATCTGGAGCAGCAGAAACTGCGACTGATTCAGGCAGGTTATCATCTTGTGGATACTGTTTATGATCATGGCGAATTTGCTGTGCGAGGCAGTATTATGGATATTTATGCATCTGGACAGGATGCTCCGATCCGTATAGACCTGTTTGATAATGAAATTGATACGCTGAAATTTTTTGATCCTGAAACCCAGAGAACAACAACAAAAATAGAGAGTTTTACTGTTCTTCCTGCCAAAGAATTTCCACTGAAAGAAGCACGCTCTACCTTTCGTGATCGTTATGCAGAAAGTTTTCCAACTGCAAATCCCAAGAAAAATCCAATATATCAGGATGTCATGGAAGGTATTGCATCACCAGGGCTGGACTTTTATTTCCCATTGTTCTTCAGTGCTGAGTCTATGCAGATCCAAAGCAGTCTCACATCGTACTTACCTGGTAATGCGGTTGTCATTACAGATAAGCATCTGGAAGATGGGTTGACCAGTTTCTGGAAAGATGTGATGCGCCGTTATGAAGACCGCCGTCATAATGTGAATCAGCCCTTACTACCGCCTGAACAGATTTTTTTACAGCCCAATCAGATCTTTGAATTTCTGAATCAGTTTCCGCGCATCATTGCAGATACAGAAGTTGTGGAAATCCGTTCAGGTGCATTGAATTTATCAGCAGAACAACCGCCACGCTTAGCTGTAGATCCGAAGCAGGAAAAACCTTTTTCAGCCGTCAAAAAATATATTGATGACGCAAATCATCCTGTATTGCTGGTGGCAGAAAGTGCAGGACGCCGTGAAACCCTGAAAGATGCTTTACGCCCAGCGCTGGGTGAAATTCCTGTAGTCAGTAACTTTGCTGAATTTCAGCAATCACATTTTTCAGTAGCAATCACCAATGCACCTCTGGATCGGGGGCTGGTCATTACAGATCATCTTTCGGTTATTTCAGAGAATCAGCTGTATGAACATCGAGTGGTTCAACGCCGTCGTAAACGTCAGCATGAAGTTTCTGAAGAGTTTCTGGTTCGCAGTCTGACAGAGCTAAGTATTGGTGCGCCTGTTGTACATATTGATCATGGTGTTGGGCGTTATGCAGGTCTGATCACGCTGAATATTGATGATCAGGACTACGAGTTTTTACAGCTGAATTATGCAGATGAAGCTAAAGTCTATGTTCCTGTGACCAACCTGCATCTGATCAGTCGCTTCAGTGGCGGAGATCCTGATCTTGCACCTCTACACAAACTGGGCACAGATGCCTGGAACAAAGCCAAACGTAAAGCACTGGAGCAGATTCACGATGTAGCAGCAGAACTACTGCATATTCAGGCACGTCGTCAGGCAAAACCTGGGATCAGTTTTGAACTTGAGCAAAGCAGCTATATGCAGTTTTCAAGTGGTTTTGCTTATGAAGAAACGCTGGATCAGGCGAATGCCATCGAAGCCACACTTTATGACATGCAGCTGGCCAAACCGATGGACCGACTGGTCTGTGGTGATGTGGGCTTTGGTAAGACTGAAGTCGCGATGCGGGCTGCATTTGTAGCTGTTCAGAACAATAAGCAGGTCGCAGTACTTGTGCCGACAACCTTGCTGGCGCAGCAGCATTATGAATCTTTCAAAGACCGTTTTGCTGACTGGCCTATCCGCATAGAGGTTCTGTCCCGCTTCGGAACAAGTAAAGCACATACCAGAACCATTGAAGATCTTGCTGATGGCAAAGTAGATATTGTGATTGGCACACATAAAATTCTGCAGGAAAATATCCAGTTTAAAAATTTAGGGCTGATGATTGTCGATGAGGAGCATCGCTTTGGCGTACGTGATAAAGAGCGTATTAAAGCGATGCGTGCAGATGTGGATATGCTGACCCTGACGGCAACTCCGATTCCACGGACGTTGAATATGGCATTCAGCGGCATGCGTGATTTATCTATTATTGCAACGCCTCCAGCACGTCGTCTTGCAGTCAAAACATTTGTCAATGAACAGACCGATGAAACAATGAAAGAAGCGATTCTGCGTGAATTGCTGCGTGGTGGGCAGGTCTATATTCTTCATAATGAAGTGGATACGATTGAACGTGCTGCGGAAAATATCCGTAACCTGGTGCCAGAAGCCCGTGTTGCTGTTGCACATGGTCAGATGCGTGAGCGTGAACTGGAGCAGGTCATGCAGCAGTTCTACCATAAAGAATTTAATGTCCTGGTCTGTTCAACCATTATTGAGACAGGTATTGATGTACCAAATGCCAATACCATCATTATTGAGCGGGCAGATAAACTCGGACTGGCTCAGCTGCATCAGCTGCGTGGGCGGGTCGGACGTTCACATCATCAGGCCTATGCTTACCTCATGGTACCTTCAATCAAAGGTTTGAAAGGTGATGCTGAAAAGCGTCTGGATGCCATCAGCCGGGCATCTACGCTGGGTGCCGGTTTCATGCTTGCGACCGAAGATCTGGAAATCCGTGGAGCAGGTGAACTGCTGGGCGAACAGCAAAGTGGTTCCATGCAGGCAATAGGCTACAGTCTGTATATGGAAATGCTTGAAAAGGCGACCAAAGCCATTCAGAACGGAAAAACTCCAAATTTCGATGCACCATTGTCACTGACAGCGGAAATCAACCTGCATATGCCTGCGCTGATCCCCGATGAATATCTGGGTGATGTCCATCAGCGTCTGATGTTCTATAAGCGTATCAGTAATGCAAATACTCAGGAAAAACTGGATCATATCCGTATGGAACTGATTGACCGTTTTGGTGTGCCACCTGTACAGGTCAAACAGCTTTTCAGTGTGCATCAGGTTCGAATCATAGCGGAAAAACTTGAAATTACTAAAATTGATCTGAGTGCAAACGGCGGTTCTATTGAATTTTCACCAGACACTCCCGTACAGGCAATCACCATTATTCAGATGATGCAGAAGCATCCGACCTGGTTCCGAATGGAAGGCGGGCAGCGACTGAGGGTCATGGTCATGATGGAAGAGTATGAAAAACGGATCAGATTTATCAGTGATCTGCTGAACAGTCTGGTCAGTGAATCAGGGCTTAAGCCGTAGTCTGATTGATCTGATACTTTCAGAAGGAAGCTCTGTTATGCGTGTCATGAGCCTATAGGTGGGAACAGGGAAAAATACAGAGACTTCCTGAAAGTATCTGAAAACTATATGATTATTTTAAACGATTGAAATCAGGAAAATAAGCGGAAAGAAGTTCTTGATTTTTTTAGATAATTTATTAAAGTTGAAGTGTGATGGATTTCAAAGCAAATATAGCTTTATTTGCATTGAAACACGCTCTATGGAATATTCACACTGATTTGTATGTGATAGTATTGGTCATCATTCTAATTTTGCATCATTTATAAAGATATGTTTAGTTTGCATCCACAACTTGCTCAAGATACTTTTTTTGTAGGCGATTTTCCGCTGTCAACATGTCGTTTAATGAATGATATGCAGTTCCCGTGGTTGATTCTTATTCCACGTGTACCTGGTGTTACAGAATTATACGAACTCAGCCAGGCGGATCAGGAACAGTTTTTACGCGAATCAAGCTGGTTATCCAGTCAGTTATCACGTGTGTTCCGTGCAGACAAAATGAATGTAGCTGCTTTAGGTAACATGGTTCCACAGTTGCATTTCCATCACGTTGTACGTTATCAGAATGATGTTGCATGGCCAAAACCTGTATGGGGTACGCCAGCAGTTCCATATAACAATGAAGTACTGGCACATATGCGCCAGACGCTGATGCTGGCACTGCGCGGTCAGGGTGATATGCCGTTTGACTGGCGCATGGATTGATATTCACATTTCGGTTGCATAGGGATGTGTAACTGTAAAGTCCGAAAGGGGTGAAAAGTGGTGTCATTGGACAGCTGGATGGAACGAGAGCCGAAGCAGTTTGATTACCTTCATCGTTTGATGGGGTATACAATGCTATCTCTGATATTGGTTGTTTATTATTACACCTCCCCAGATACAAATTATCAGATCTATCTGCCATTGTTTCTGGGTTTTTTGATTCTGATAATTCCAAAACTGTCTCACTGGCTTCAGTACCGTTTCAATAACCGCATACGTGCCAATGTCATGTTTATTATTGATATTGTGGTCGTTGCGATCTGTCTGTCAGCTGTACATCTCAATCTTGTACTGACTTTTGCAGCAATTTTTGTACTGCTGTATACCGCAATCAATATCAGAACATCCTTTGTGGTTGCTTCGCTGGCAAGCCTGATTGGGGCTACCGTCTTTTATATCTGCAATATTTTTGTATTTGGATTCGGTGAATACTTTGAGCACACATCCAGTGAGCTGACTGTACTCGCTTTTCTGTGCATGATCACATATTTCGGTGTGGGCAGTGTCTATCAGAGCAAGCGCATCCGTTATTCGATTGGGCGTAAGGACTATTACTACGCACAGATGAACCGTTATATGGAATTTGCCAATCAGCTGAGCCGTTATGCGCCTTTGCAGCTGTGGCAGTCCATCATGAAAGGTGAAGCCGAAGCCAAAATTGAATACAAACGTAAGAAAATGACAATTTTCTTTTCAGATATTCAGGGTTTTACTGAGCTGTCAGAAACGCTGATTCCTGATGATCTTGCGTTCCTCTTAAATGACTATCTGAGTCATATGACTGAGATCGCAAAACAGTACGAAGCAACCGTTGATAAGTTCATGGGTGATGCAATCCTGATCTTTTTTGGCGATCCGACCACTCAGGGCGTCGAGCAGGATGCAAAAACCTGTGTGGAAATGGCAATTGCCATGCGTCAGCAGATGAAGCTGTTACGGGAACGCTGGATTAAGATGGGTTATCCTCCATTGCATATACGTATGGGTATCAGTACGGGTTACTGTCACGTGGGGAATTACGGTGCTGCGCATCGAATGGCATATACCATTGTTGGACGGGATGCCAACCTTGCTGCAAGACTGCAAAGCGCAGCTGAAGTGGATGAAATCCTGCTGTCTGATGAAACCTATAAATTAATTAAAAATGATTATCTTTGTGCGCCCAAAGCTCCTATTTTTCTGAAAGGGATTAATGGTCCTGTGCGTACCTGGCAGGTTATGGAAAAATACACCGCCAGTAAGTCTGATTATCAGCGTTGGTTTGATTATGAATATAAAGGATTTCATCTGTTGCTCAATCTGGATGAAGTTCAGAACTTTGAGTATCCTGAACTGATTAATGTTCTGGAAAAAATGATCAAACGTATCCATACCCAGCAGAAACTGATGAACTCTCAGGGAATTGTGAAGCTGAAACTGGAAGATGAAATTATTGTAGATGAAGTTAAATAGTTTTTAATACGATCCATTTCATAACAGATGCTGAATCCAGGCAATAAAAAACCACTCTCATGGAGTGGTTTTTTAACATTCAATATTTCTACAGAATATCAGTGATTTTCTGAAGCATGGTTAATCGTGTATTTGGGAATTTCAATTTCCATGTCTTCATCTGTGATTTTCACCTGGCAGGATAAGCGTGAATCAGGTTCCAGACCCCAGGCACGGTCAAGCAGATCCGCTTCTACATCATCCATTTCTTCGAGTTCATCGAAACCTTTACGAACCACGACGTGACAGGTGGTGCATGCTTTAGACATATCACAGGCATGCTCAATTTTAATACCATTGTCCAGCAGGCTTTGACACAGGTTGCTGTTGGCTTCAACTTCAAACTCAGCACCATTTGGGCAAATTGTCGCATGTGGTAATACTTTGATACGTGGCATAGTTTTGACCTTGATTAGTTTGAGTTTGACCAGTCATCCAGCTTAGTGCCTTTCAGTGCATGATCAATATGTTGATTCATGCGGGCAGCAGCAAAAGCATCACTGTGTATTTTAAGCTGTTGTACGGCTTCTTCAATGTTTTTAATATCATCTGTTTCAAGCTGAGATTTTAAAATATCAGCTGCCTGATTCAGACTCGACAGCTGCTCGCTGTTCAGGAGTTTTGCATCAGCTTTTAAAGCCTGTTCAAGGGCTTCAAGTTCACGACGGGCTTCAACTTTTGTTTCATTCAGATGGCGTAAATTTTTGTCTTCTTCAGCAAACTTATAACCATCCAGCAATAAACGTTGAGTGTCATCTTCAGAAAGACCATAGGATGGTTTGATATCAATCTGAGCGTGAACACCTGAAGAGGTTTCTTTGGCAGACACAAAAAGCAGTCCATCTGCATCGACCTGGAAGGTGACTTCAATACGGGCCTGACCGGCAGTCATTGGTGGAATACCACGCAGAACAAAACGCCCGAGGCTTCGGCAATGCTCAACCAGATCGCGCTCACCCTGAACAACATGAATCAGCATGGCAGTCTGACCATCCTGATAGGTGGTGAATTCCTGACGGCGTGCGACAGGAATAGGGGTGTTACGTGAAATCAATCGCTCAACCAGTCCACCCATGGTTTCAAGACCAAGTGACAACGGAGTAACATCAAGCAGTAAGGAACCGTCCTGAGAGTTTCCAATCAGTTGATTGGCAGTGATTGCTGCACCAATGGCGACAACTTCATCAGGGTTGATGGTACACAGTGGTTCCTGATTAAATACATCGCGGATGGCATTCTGAACAGCGTAAGAGCGGGTTGAGCCACCCACCAGAACCACATTCTGAATATCCGTCAGTTCAAGTTTTGCATCACGTAAAACACGTTTGCAGACACTGATGGTTTTATCCAATGCAACCTGAATGATTTCTTCAAAAGTCTGACGGTTCAGTGTCAGCTTTTGATCGAGCAGTTTCATTTCTACCGAATCGGTATCTGAAAGTGCTTCTTTGGCTTTGCGGGCAGTCACAATAAAGTGAGCATATTCGGCATCATCCAATGTTTCAATATTCAGCTGTTTTTTAGCCCATTTGACAATCAGACGGTCAAGGTCATCACCACCGAGTGCAGTATGTCCACCAGTCGCCAGAACTTCAAAGACACCTTGTGAGAAACGCAGAATGGAGACATCAAAAGTACCGCCACCCAGATCATAAATCACATAGTTCTGGTTAGTTGCCAGACCTGTTTCCTGATCCAGTCCATAGGCAACAGCTGCTGCTGTCGGCTCATTCAGCAAACGCAGAACATTTAAGCCTGCAAGCTGAGCGGCATCACGGGTTGCCTGGCGCTGAGCTTCATCAAAGTAGGCAGGTACTGTAATTACAGCACCGTTTACAGGGTTTTTCAGGCTTGATTCTGCACGGTCTTTCAGCTGCTTTAAAATCTCTGCTGATATTTCAACAGGTGTTTTGCGTCCCTGTGCAGTTTCAAAAGCAGGCATCTGGTTATCTTCGCCCACAAGCACATACGGGTGCTGGAACTTAATATCAGACTTTGAACGACCCATGAAACGTTTTACTGAAACGATTGTATTTTTAGGGTCAGTCGTCATAAATGGCTTTGCAGCATCGCCATATTCAGTTGAATTTTTAGAATAGTGAACAATTGAAGGAAGTAACACCCGACCTTGTTCATCGTTCAGAACTTTTGCTTTACCTGACAGCAGGGTAGCAACCAGGGAGTGGGTTGTGCCTAAGTCAATTCCAATTGCAATGCGGTGTTCGTGTGGCGCACTTGATTGTCCGGGTTCTGCAATTTGCAAGAGTGCCATGGGTTACATCCTTAACAAAAAATATCAAAAAGTGAAATCAAAAATTAAAATTCGTCGTCCAGATTGAAACTGTCATCATCAAGCAACTGGTCTTCTGCTTTGTCGATATCATTCATCACTTTCTGGAAAAAACGCAGTTTACGTACAGCATCACGGGCTTCAGCCCAATCTTCATCGTCATAATCAATTTTGAACTCGCGGACAAGACCATCAATCCATTGCTGTACTTCAATTTTCAGTGACTGAAGTTCTTTGCTGTCAGCCGCTTCATCCAGCTGTTCACGAATTTCAAGCGCTGACTGTAAAAACTCAAAATCATTAATGGACTGATCAAGATGATGGTCCTGCTTTTTCAGCGCCAGTAAATATGCAGCACGGCTGTCTACATTGGCAAGCACTTTATAAGCCTGGTTGATTTCGCTGGATTTAATCAGGGCTGTATCTTTATCGGAAGCTTTATCGGGATGAAACTGTTGCTGTAATGCAAGAAAACTGGATTTTAGAATGGCAGGATCAAGATCAAGTGCGACAGGGAGGTTGAACAGCTCAAAATGACTCATGGGAGGATTCATCCACAATGATGTGTTTGACAGGTAATACAAAAATATTGCTGTAAATGTAATTAAAACAGTGCATTGCACTGTTTTAATGAAAAAGGTGCATAAATTTAAACGGTAAAGGATTCACCGCAACCGCATTCACCTTTTTTGTTTGGATTATTGAACTCGAAGCCTTCATTTAGACCATTTTTAACATAGTCCATTTCCATACCATCAAGATAAACGAGGCTTTTCGGGTCTACAAAAACTTTAACACCGAACTGTTCAAACATCTGATCATGTGTGTCGATATCATCTACGAACTCGAGTACATAAGCCAGACCAGAACAGCCGGAAGTTTTCACACCAAGACGAATTCCTTCACCCTTACCACGATTTTTCAGGTAATTGCTGATATGCGTTGCAGCATGTTCAGTTAAATGGATCATGAAAACTCCGTTAATTTATGTTCTGTTTAAAATCCAGACTGCTGTTAAGCTTTAGTCTTTTTACTGCGGTAATCTTCCACAGCTGCTTTGATTGCATCTTCTGCAAGTACAGAGCAGTGTACTTTCACCGGTGGCAGAGCAAGTTCAGTCGCAATATCAATGTTTTTAATTGCCTGAGCCTGATCCAGAGTTTTACCTTTGAGCCATTCAGTTACCAGCGAGCTGGATGCAATTGCAGAACCACAGCCGTAAGTCTTGAAACGTGCTTCTTCAATCACGCCATTATCATCGACCTGAATCTGTAAACGCATAACGTCACCACATGCAGGTGCGCCGACCATACCTGTACCAACGTTTTCAGCATTTTTATCCAGAACACCAACATTACGAGGGTTTTCGTAATGATCAATTACTTTTTCACTATAAGCCATGATGCTTCTCCAAACCTCGGGGTCAGCGTTAAAAATATGTATTGCTACATGCTAAATAATATGGGGGCATTTTACTGAATTTCAATAAAATGCCTTTAGAGTAAGGCTGAAAATCAGTGTTCAGCCCATTCTACAGAATTTAAGTCGATACCGTCTTTGTACATGTCCCAAAGTGGTGAAAGTTCACGTAACTTTTCAACCGCAGCTTTGGAAATGGCAATCACGTGATCAATATCTTCTTCAGTGGTGTATTTACCAAAGCTGAAGCGGATTGAACTGTGAGCAAGCTCATCAGACAGACCAAGCGCACGAAGAACGTATGATGGTTCAAGTGTTGCAGATGTACATGCTGAACCAGAAGATACAGCTACATCTTTAAGCGCCATCATCAGTGATTCGCCTTCAACAAAGTTGAAGCTGACATTCAGATAGTTGGCTACATTGTGTTCAGGATGTCCGTTCAGGAAAACCTGTTCCATTTCCTGTAAGCCATTCCATAATTTGTCGCGCAGAACACGTAAGCGAGCCTGTTCAGCAGCCATGGTTTTTCCTGCGATTTCAAATGCTTCACCCATACCAACAATCTGGTGAGTCGCAAGTGTACCAGAACGCATACCACGTTCATGACCACCACCATGCATTTGAGCTTTGATACGGACACGAGGACTGCGGCGTACAAACAGTGCACCAATGCCTTTAGGACCATAAACTTTGTGCCCAGAGAAACTCATCAGATCAACTTTCATGGTTGAAAGATCAATTTCTACTTTACCTGCAGCCTGAGCAGCATCGACGTGGAAATATGTTTTGTTGGCGCGGGTCAGTTGACCAATGGCAGCAACATCAGTGACAGTACCGATTTCATTGTTTACCATCATCAGGGAAACAAGAATGGTGTCAGCACGCAGAGCTGCTTT
The DNA here is from genome assembly GCF_002165375.2 of Acinetobacter chinensis. Taxonomy (NCBI): domain Bacteria; kingdom Pseudomonadati; phylum Pseudomonadota; class Gammaproteobacteria; order Moraxellales; family Moraxellaceae; genus Acinetobacter; species Acinetobacter chinensis. Next base: position 1,912,571 of record NZ_CP032134.1, on the reverse strand, counting down.
TACCATTTCAGGTGTAATCAGACCGGTACGTGGTTCTGGTTCAAGATAAGTAATTTCGAAACCTTCTTCTTCAAGCTCGCGGCAAGTATCAAGAATGGCTTTATGTTCAATTTTACTTGTAATAATGTGTTTACCTTTTGAGCCGTAGAACTGAGCAATACCTTTAAGTGCAAGGTTGTCAGATTCCGTAGCACCAGAAGTCCATACGATTTCACGTGGATCTGCTTTAATCAGGTTTGCGATCTGCTCACGGGCATATTCAACTTTTTCTTCTGCCTGCCAACCATACGCATGAGAGCGTGATGCAGCATTACCGAAAGTCCCGTCAAAAGTTAAGCATTCCATCATGCGTTCTGCAACTTGAGGATCGACAGGGGTTGTTGCTGCGTAGTCGAGATAAATAGGACGTTTCATGTCAAATACCTGTAACCGATAATAAAGCTGAATCAAAACTGGTTGTATTCTGGCGGATGGCAACGGTCTGAACGTTGTCACGGGCTACAAGGTCAGCCAGGGTGATCTTTGCAAGATAATCGGCAATGTGGTGGGAGAGTTCATGCCATAAGTCGTGAGTCAGGCACATTGCACCATTCTGGCAGTTTCCTTTATGGTCACAACGGGTCGCATCGACAGTTTCATTTACAGCTTCAATGATTTCCAACACTGTAATTTCTTCTGCGCTGCGTGCAAGGTGATAACCACCATTTGCACCTCGGACACTGGAAACCAGGCCATGACGCTTTAATTTTGCAAATAACTGCTCTAGATAAGCGACTGAAATGGTCTGGCGGGCTGCAATTTCTGCAAGTGTGATCGTCTGCTCAGATGGCTGCAAAGCTAAATCAAGAAGTGCAGTCACTGCGTAGCGACCGCGAGTTGTTAAGCGCATGATTCGATACACATGTTGTACTGGATGTGTAGATTTTAAGAATCCTGACTAAAATAGTCAAGTTTTTTATTAATGATCTATTATTTTTAATTCGTTAAAAAAATTAAGTATTTAGGCTAGCCAAAAATTATACACTAATAAAGCAATTAAAAGCACGACTGTTACAAAAAATGTGATGTTAATACGCTTCTGTTTCTGCTCCATGCGACGGATACGGTTCTGATACTGCTTCACTTCAACCTGTAAAGTATTGATCCGTGAGCGTTGCTGATCAATTTTCTCAAGCAGGGGAGCAATCCGTTTTTTTGAAGCAACAGCTTCATCTTCATCGGATGATCTGAACCAGAGTTTCCAGTCAGACAGAACTTTAGGGATGCTGAATATAAGCACAAGATCACGAAATTCATCCTTTAATGTACTGTCACCATCTATACGCATTGATTTGACGCTTTTTCTGTTTCCGAAAACAAAAATTTTCACCAGATCCATCAGGGTCGTGCGGATATCAAGGTCAACGGCTTTTTCAGGCGCTTTTAAGTCAAAAAGCACACCGTGTTCGCTGAACTGTACATAGAAGTCAAAATAAGGGATATAGCTGTTGAATTTGATAGCGATTTTCTGATCTACAAATTTCTTTGCCTGAAGAGCTGCCACTTTGTCGTGCTTCAAGATAATGGTGAAAACTGTTTCAATAATAATCATCATTAATGTCAGCAACAAATGTGGTTGATTTTGTCTTTGTTGCGCTTCACTCATAACAGCCTGTTCCTTTTCCTGTTCCTGAATTCAGGAAGTCCTGTTCCTGTGTAGGAAAATGATTTCAAAAAATCAAAAAATAAAACTGATTTGTAGAACAGTTTAATAAAACGTTCAAGTCTTTAATTTGATATTATGCGATTATACCCATATTTTGTGGATAAAATTGTCTTGCATATGTATTGCAGATTATAAAATAAGCAGGAGTATTGCTGATGGATAAAGCAACTACAGAGGTGGAAGTGGATCAGGATCTACAGGACGCTGTGCCGGAAAAAGGACAGAAATCCCGCCAGGGACGAAAATCTGCACTGGATTTCAGAAAATATACAAAACAGATCTGGCTTGCAGGTCTTGGGGCTTTTTCAAGAGCGGAAGAAGAAGGTAATAAACTGTTCGACTCACTGGTGAAGGTGGGTGAAGAACTGGAATCCAGGACGACTGATGCAGCTGATCAGGCTGTAGAGAAAGTTTCGGAAAAAGCAAAAGAATCTGTATCGGATACTAAAGACAAAGTGGAACGTCTGCTTGATCAGAGGGTTACGCATTCTCTTAACCGTATCGGGCTTGTTTCTGTAAAGGACATCCAGCATCTGGAACAATTGATCATGCAGCTGCATGAAAAGGTCGACACTTTGTCTGAAGAAAACAGGCAAATAAAAGAAAGAATCACTGAAAAGTGAAATTACTTTATCTGTTTCTCAATTTTTCACCGATTTTTTGGTCATTATTTTGTAGAAATGCATAAAACAAGTATTGCCTTTACCCCTAAAGCATTGCTATAAAGGCGTTATGGTAATATAAACTATATTTCTGGACCTTAAATAAACGATATTAAGAGGACGTAACCTTCATGAATAAATCAGAATTAATTGATGCGATTGCAGAAAAAGGGGGATTGTCTAAGACTGACGCTGGTAAAGCCCTCGACGCAACGATTGCTTCCGTTACAGAAGCACTTAAAGCTGGTGATACAGTAACTTTAGTCGGTTTTGGTACTTTCAGCGTTAAAGAACGCGCTGCCCGTACTGGTCGTAACCCACAGACTGGTGCAACGCTTGAAATTAAAGCAAGCAAAGTACCTAGCTTCAAAGCAGGTAAAGGTCTGAAAGATTCAGTTGCATAAGTAACTGTATTTGCCAGAAGACGCGCCAGTTTGGCGCGTTTTTTATTATTATTTCTAAAATGCATCGCCTGCGCATTCATTCATTACTGGTTTTCGGGTAAAATCCCCCAGAAATAAAATATTGGAATACTTATGGAATCTTTTCGTAAAGTTATTAAGGGTTGGTTGGGCAAGGTACTGCTGGTACTGTTTCTGACCCCATTGGCGCTTGTAGGTATTGAAGGATATTTTAGCAGTGGACAATCTAAAGACGCTGTGAAATCTGTCAATGGTCAGGATATAACGCAAAAAGAACTTGACTCACTGACCGATACATTCAAAAAACAATACCTTTCATATGTGAATGGCGATGAAACACTGCTGAATCAGAACTTTATAAAAAATAAAGCAATGGATACCTTAATTGCACGTACCTTGCTTTTGCAGCAGGCTGAAAAGCTGGGGATTTCATTAAGTGATACACAGATTGAACAGATGATTGCTCAACAGCCAAGTTTCCAGGCAAACGGTAAATTTTCTGAACAACTGTATTCCAATTATTTACAGTCTGTGGGTATGACCAGTCCAGCACTGATTGCAAATCTGCGTCAGGATCATGCATTAAAAATGCTGACAGCGACATTTACGGATTACACATTGGTCAGCCAGCTCGATATCCGTCAGATTGCTGCTTTACAGGCTGAACAGCGGACATTGCATCTTGCAAGTATTCAGCTTGATGAATATAAGCCAGCTGTCAAAGTCAGTGCTAAAGAAATAGCAGATTACTACGCTAAGCATAAAAACAGCTTTAAACAGGCTGAAAGTGTGGATGTGGATTATGTAGAGCTGACTCCTGCAGATATTGCACCTGCCAGTACCCAGGTTACCGATGCTGAGTTACAGCAGGCTTATGCGCAGTTTGTGGAAACACAGAAAAAAGAAGCGAAAGTTTCTGTTAAACATATTCTGATTACTGCTGATACCCGCAGTGATGCTGAAGCTAAAAAACTGGCTGCCGATGTTTCTGCCAAAATCAAAGCAGGTTTAAGCTTTGCTCAGGCTGCGGCACAGTATTCTGATGATCCTGCATCAAAGAGTGCGGGTGGTCAGGTCGCTGCTTATGATAAAGGTGTCTTTGGTGACAGTTTTGATCAGGCGGTGTCAGCACTGAAAGCTGGTGAGACTTCAGCACCTGTTAAAACACAGTATGGTTATCATCTGATTCAGGCAGAATCTGCACAGTTGAAATTGCCTTCGTTTGAAATAGAAAAACCGCGTCTGATGGCTGAACTTCAAAAGTCAAAAACTGCCAATGCCTTTTCAGATGCTGTAAACAGTCTGAATGAGCTGGTTGTGGGCAGTGATGATCTGAGCGTAATTACTCAGGAAGTGAAAGGGGTTCAGGTTCAGTCTGTTAAAGGTCTGACACTTTCTGCACAGCATCCTGTATTGAGTGATCCAGCAGTAAAAGTAAAACTTTTCAATGAAGATGTGAAAAGTGGTGACAGAAATGCATCTGGCAATATTCAGCTGACAAATGGCAATGTGGTCTGGGTGAAAGTTCGTAACCATGTTTCAGCAGGTGTACAGACACTTGCAGCAGCAACGCCTGCTGTCAAAGCTAAACTGATTGATCAGAAAGCATATGAAGCAGCTAAAGCTAAAATTCAGACAACTTTAAATGAGTTCAAAGTTCAGCCTGCATCAAGTGTTGTAGCAAAAAATAAAATTGCATTTGTTGATGCTGGTGTATTTACCCGTTCTGAAGGTCGTTTGAAACGTGAAATTGAAAGAGCTGCATTCAGTCTCAATACGCCAAAAGCAGGTATGTGGTCTGTAACAACAGCTGCCTTACCGGGAGAGATGGTTGTAGTGGCTGTTTCTGCTGTCGATAAATCAGCAGTGGATGCAATTCCAGCTGAACAGCTTCAGGAACTGACCAAGCTGTATCAGCAACTTCGTGGTCAGCAGGAACTGGATGATTACACTCAGTATCTGAAAGCTCATGCAAAACTGAAATAAAACTTCTGTAATAAAAAACCAGCCCTAAGGCTGGTTTTTTATGCTCTGTACAATCGCTGTATAAGTATGAAATAAAAATCATATAAGCTACAGGCTGATCACGGCAGGTTGTGTTGCAGATATATCGACTTATTCAGTTCGGATTTTTAATTCATAACCGGTATATTTACGGATATTGATAACGCCTGTGTCCATAATCAGATATTGCCCTTTAATCCCATGTAATTTCCCACGGATAACCGGTGTCTTATCCAGGTTATGTGATTTGATTTTTTCAGGGTATTGTTCAACTGGATAAATAAACTCCCGTGGCAGTTCATCTTCAAGCAGTTCAATATTTTCATTAAATTCCAGGTTTTGCCCGAACTCATTACGGATCGTTTCGATTTTTGGAGCAAACTCATCGATCAGTTGTTCTCTGATTTCAGTTAAATTAATCGGCTCAGCTTCACCCTTTAACAGTTTGCGCCAGTCCGTTTTATCTGCAACCTGAGTTCCGAACATAATTTCAAGCTGACCTGACAATCTTCTTGAGCCTACTTTCATGATAGGTAATGCCTGAGTTGCACCCTGATCCAGCCAGCGTGTTGGCATCTGCCCAAGACGGGTAATGCCAACTTTTAAGGCACTGGAATTGGCAAGGTAAACAATATGAGGCTGAAAGCAGACTTCATGAGCAAAAGAGTCTTCTCTGCATGTTCCCAGGTGATAATGGCAGGTTTCTGGCTTCATGATACACATATCACATGAAGCTTTTGTTTTAAAACACTTAAAGCAGTGTCCCTGCGAATAGGATTTTGGGGTTTTTGAACCACAGGATACGCAGTAAATATTTCCGGTCCATTCCAGCTCGATCTCCTGTCCAGGTAGAAATGGCAGCTGAACTTCTGATCGGTCCAGTATGAATTTGTATTCAACATTTGCCCTGTGCGTCTGTTGATCAGTTACACTAAGGTCTTTAAGACCCGCGTGCATTTTATGGCAAATGCCCTGAAGTTCCATTTAAATACTCTCAATCTGAAAAAGGATGCTGCAATGGCTGAACAGAATGTCATTACATCTATGCTGGAAGATTTATCTGCCGAGCAGTCTATACAGACAGCACTCTGTATTGGGCAGGATCTGACGCAATATGACAACAATCAAGCAATTCAATGGCAGTATTTTAACGCAACTGATTTTTTAAATCTGCCATTTACGCAGCGTTTTGATCTTGCATTTGTTTTGCTGGATACCGATGAAATGGTGGCAATCACACTTCAGCACAAATCTCAGCTGCTTGTGAAGTTGCGGGATCTGATGGCAAAAAAGATTGTTGTGGTCTGTCAAAGGCAGGATGAGCAACTTTTAAGGTCTTTAGGGTTTACACAGCTGATAGATAAAACAACACATGACAGCAATTTTGCACTTTGGCAGTTCAATATATTGACCTACAAACATGTGCCGGACTGGTTCAATTCAAAATTCTGGGCAAATCCTGAAAACTGGAATAAATTTCGTTGGTAAATACTTGAATATCCACCAGGAATAATAAAATTTCTTGCAAAAATTAACAAATCGCGCTGTTGTAACTCTGGTATTTCCAGGTATGCTGTCTTTGAGTAAAAAATTATCAGATAAAAGGATGACGTATGACTGATTTAAGTAATATTGTAGAAATTCTTGCGAAGCAGGCACTTGGTGGTCAACAGCAGTCACAGGGTGGACTCGGTGGTATTCTTGGCTCGCTCCTGGGTGGATTGGGTGGTGGACAACAGCAGTCGCAGGGCGGATTGGGCGGTATTCTAGGTTCAGTGCTGGGTGGATTGGGCGGTCAGCAGTCAGCGCCAGCAGCTACAGGCGGATTTAACGCACAATCGCTGTTGATCGCAGTTGTACCTTTGGTTCTGGGTTGGATTCAGCAACAGGGCGGTTTACAGGGTGCACTGGCTAAACTGCAGGGCGCGGGTCTGGACGGTCAGGTTCAGAGCTGGGTAGATCCATCTCAGTCCAACAGTGCCGCTTCTGCACAGCAGATACAGTCGTTGTTCAACACACAGGAGGTTGAACAGGTTGCGCAACAGGCACAGGTTTCAGCTCAGGAAGTCTACGGTGCTATTTCATCCGTATTGCCGCAGATCATAGATTCATTGACACCGCAAGGTGATGCAACTGATCAACATGAAGCGAATGCAGATATTCAACAGGTTATGAACCTGGTTTCTGGTTTTCTGAAACGTTAAGTTGTTTCTGCTGTAAAAAATCCAGCTATGTTGCTGGATTTTTTTTATCAGCAAAGTGGATATACAGACTTACTAAAAGCAAAAAAAGAATATGCCGAGGCATATTCTTTTTTATTCAGGAAGATACTGCTGATCAGAAGTTAAGTTCCAGACCTACACCAAATACAGTCTGTTTCTTCTCAGGAGTTTTTGTTGTTGTCCAGTCACGTTTCTGCTGAGCAACTAGACCGTACAGTTTTGCCTGTTTGTTCAGGGTATAGTCAACGCCTAAACCGTATTGATCAACGGTTTTGTCTTTCTGACCTTTTTCAGAAGTGTCAGCAGACTGGTACTGAGCTTTAACTGTTACAGGTGTTTCAGCAATTTTATATGCTGCATTGATTACCCATGCATCTTCTTCAAGGTTTGCAGCTTTACCTTCATCTGAAGTTGCTTCAGCAGTTTGATAAAGTGCATTCAGACCTAGACCTGCAACGCCTACTTTGCCTAGGTCATATGAACCTGCAAGGCGGAATGCATCAGTTGCCTGTTTCGTGCTGCCAAAAGTTGATGCAGAGTATTTACCTTTAACATCAAAGTCAGCACCCAGAGCAACTGCAAGACCTAAATCTTTATTTTCATAAGTAATGGATGATGAGATCGCATCGCCAATACCGTTGTCACCGTCTTTTTTGTTTTCTTCACCCTGCTGAAGCATCAGGTTGAAACCAATGCCGGCAAGCAGTTTAGGATCTGTTTCGAAACCAATAACGTTTTTAAGACGTTCTTCACCATAAATCATGCTTGTGATATCGAAAGCGTGATCATTGAAAATATCATTTTTACTGGCAGCAGCACTTTTGAAATATGAGTCATAGTTACCGACTTTTAAAGTACCGATATCCGCCCATTTTAAACCACCGAAAATATTACGTTTTTTGAAAGTCTGGCTGTCATCTTCGTCGCCATCAACACTGATTTCCCATTCAGCAAGGTAAACCGCAGAAAGTTTATCAGAAATTTTTTCTTCGCCTTTAACACCAATACGGGAAGCATTTGAATTTACTTCAGTCACATTTTCTGTGCCGAAGCTTTTATTATCAAACTGATCAACAGAGACATTCACCTTACCATAAAGAGTAGGTGCTGCTTGCGCTGCACTTAAGCTTAAGGTTGATACCGCGGCAGCGAGAAGCAATTTTTTCATTTAGATTTCTCCAGAACACAATTTTTTATGGCGTTAGCCTTAACTCTTTTTTTAAGTTTGCCTATGTAGTACAAAAAGTTACATGTGCTTACTAACTTGCATTGAAGTATCTGCAATCTATGTGACAGTGAAATGAAGAGGAGATGACAGTTTGATGACGTGGCTTAAAGTGTATGACAATTTTATATTTTCTTTATTTTTATAAGCTTAAATAAAAAGGAGCAGATGCTCCTTTTTATTTGTAGATGTATTTATTCTGAAAAGAGTCAGAGCGCAGCTTTAATTTTTTCCGCTAGCGCTGCAATTTTTTCCTGATCACCCATTTGAATGGCATGCTTACCCAGTTCGTGCACTGAACTTGGGATCAGGTGGAAATGTACGTGTGGAACAGTCTGACCTGCTGCCATACCTGACAGTTGCATCAGTACAATTCCTTCAACGCCCAGGCCTTTTTCCATAGCTCTGGCAATTTTTTGAACAATCTGGATGGTATATGCTGCATTTTCAGCAGGTAAGTCTAGCAGAGTAACGGCAGCTGTTTTAGGAATGACAAGTGTGTGACCATCTGCCTGTGGCATGATGTCCATAAAGGCAAGAACCTGATCATCTTCATAGACTTTGATGGCTGGTAGCTCGCCACGTAAAATTCTGGCAAAGATATTCTGATTGTCGTAAGCCATGTCTGTTCCTTATTAAGTGAATGAACGTAATTATTTACAGTTCAATTCTTTCTGACGATCCTTGATTTCGTCAAGTCGTTGTTGCTCTTTATCTGAAAACTTTGGTTTACTTGTATAACAGTTGTCATTACCAAACTTAGCTTTTGCTTCAGGGTCTTTAAAACAGAAACCTTTTGATGCATAGATGACATCATGATCATTTTTGAGTTTCTGACATTCCTGTTCAGGTGAAGCGGCCACAGAGTTTACCCCGGTAAGAGCAGCAAGACTCGCAAATACAGCAATAGTGAACCTGTTCATAAGAGTTTCCTCAGAGTTTGTAACATTGTGTGTTGGCACATATTCACAATATTGGGTTTCGTTATGATTAATCAATAGCACCTTATTATTCTATTGTAATCTTACTCCATGATTCGTACATTTTTACAGCAGTGGAAAAGTCACTGTCTTTTTCAGATAAATCACTGGCAGCCTGAATCAGGCTTTGTGTTAAAGCAATCACAGGTGCAGAGAGTTTTGCATCACGGATCAGGTCGAGTGCAATTCCTGTATCCTTTGCCAGTAAAGGCAGTGCAAAGGTTAAAGGAAATGAGCGGTTTAAAATACGCTGTGGTAAAACAGTTTCGGTCACCATGCTTTTTCCACTGGAAGCATTGATACAATCAAGTGCCTCATTCAGGTTCACACCATGTGCTTTCAGTGTGGTAAATCCTTCAGCGACTGAGCAGAGGTTTACAGCCATTAACATATTGTTTACGGCTTTGACTGCAAAACCTGCACCGGATTCACCGACATGTTTAATAAGTTTGCCAAATGTCTGCATGGCAGGCAGTGCTTTCTCAAATGCTGCGGCATCACCACCAACCATGACGGTCAGTGTGCCATTTTCCGCGCCTACAGTCTGTCCACTGACAGGTGCGTCCAGGAAATCGACATTTTTCAGTTTCAGTTGTGCAGCCAGTATTTTTGCAGATGCAGGCACGCCACTTGTACAGTCCACCCAGACAGAACCTGGCTTCAGTTCCAGTTCTGTAATGAGCAGTTCAACATCCTGGCTGGTTGGAAGGCAGGAGAAAATAATGTCTGCCTGAACAGCTTCGTTTAATGTTACAGCCTGTGTTCCATACTCAGCAGCATGCTTTTCAGCTTTCTCAAAGTTTCTGTTCCAGACCAGTACCGTACTGAAGTGCTTGGTTAAATGTGCTGCCATACGGTAACCCATTGCGCCTAATCCAATAAATGAGACTGACTGAATCATGAAAACTCCTTAAATTTTTGTTGAACGTTGATCCAGCCATTCAGCAAGTGCAGGCCAGAACTCTTCTGAGCTCTTCTGGCTGGACATCAGTCCCAGGTGTCCACCCGGAACAAGTGTAAATGTAACATCTTTACTGCCAGTTAATGCAGTCAGTGGTTCAACAGCAGCAGCTGTCACCATCTGATCATTTTTACCTGCACCAATCAGCAAAGGACAATCAATATGCTTTAACTCAATTTTTTGCTTTTTCAGCTGAATTGAGCCATTTTTTAATGGATTCTGCAGCCATACATTAAACAGCATATCCTGGTTTACGCCAGCGGGATAATCTACCATATGGTTCAGAAAATTACCCAGTGTTGCATGCTCATGAATGGTCTGATCATCATCCAAATTCTGTAACAGTTGCTTATGACCATCGTACCAGCCTTTAGGATCGAGTATTTTAAAGCCAATGGCGTTTAAGAGACCTGGGGTATGCAACAGTCGTTTCGGTAAAATCCCTTTATATACTTTTTGCTGAAAAGCAGGGCGTTTTGACAGCATGTAGTTAATACGGCGATACAGTTTACCAATGCCACCGGATTTATAGCTGTCAATCGGACTGCCCAGTACAATCAGGTTTTTAACGGCACTTGGGTGGTGGCGTGCAGTGTAAAGCAGTACAAAAATACCTGCCATGCTCCATCCGTGTAATGAAATCTTTTCACTGCCTGAATGTTTCTGAATGCTTTCGATACACTGTGGTATGTAATTGTCGATGAATGTCAGGAAATTAAAATCCCGGCTGTCATATTTCAGTCTTCCCCAGTCAAGCAGATAGACATCAAAGCCTGCATTCTGGAAGTATTTGATCAGTGAGCGGTAAGGGTACAGATCGTAAATTGCCATATTGATTGCCAGCGGTGCTGTAAACACCAGTGGCTCAGCATACTTTTTTTCTGGCGCTGCATAATAACGGACTCGGGTACGGTCGAAACGGGCAATGACCTCATAAGGTGTGGACTGAGAAAGCACCAGTGATTTGCCATTAAAAATCCGGGTGGACAGATTTTTGAGCTTGCTGTTGAGCAGTTGCTTTTTATTTTCGGTTTCTTTCATTCTTTTCATATTCTGAAATGGCGGGCTTGTATGAAGTCTAAGCGATAATTTCATATTATGCCTTGACCTTAAATACCGTAGACGCTCAAAATATTGGCAATGATTTATACAGGCGGTCTGAAGGACTGAGCAAAAGACATGAACCAACAAGATGAATTTGAATATCAACTGGATACTTTAGCAATCCGTACAGGTCATGACCGTACTTTTGAGGGGGAACACAGTGAGCCAATATTTCTGACTTCTTCTTTTGTCTGTGAAAGTGCTGCCGATGCTGCTGCTAAATTTTCAGGCGAAATTCCAGGGAATACTTATTCACGTTATACAAATCCAACCGTGCACACTTTTGAAAAGCGTCTGGCTGTCCTGGATGGTGCTGAACGCGCAGTTGCAACCAGTTCAGGTATGGCAGCAGTTCATGCGGTGTGTCTGGCTTATCTGAAAGCAGGTGATCATGTTATCTGTTCACGTGCAGTCTTTGGTTCAATCATTTCACTGTTTGAAAAATACGTCGTCAAATTCGGTGTGGATGTTACTTTTGTAGATCTTGAAGATCTGGATGCATGGAAAAAGGCAGTACGTCCAAATACCCGTCTGCTGTTTATTGAAACACCATCGAACCCTCTGGCTCAGGTCGGTGATATGCAGGCAATTGCAGATATTGCACATGAACACGGCGCTTTATTTGCAGTGGATAATACGTTCTGCACGCCTGTTTTACAGCAACCGATAAAATTTGGTGCAGACCTGATTGTTTATTCATCAACCAAATATATTGATGGTCAGGGGCGTGCGCTGGGCGGTGCTGTCGTGGGTAATCATCAGTTACTGGAAGAAATTAATGGTGTAATCAGAACTTTGGGTAACTCCATGAGTCCTTTTAATGCCTGGATTTTCTTGAAAGGACTGGAAACACTCAGTCTGCGTATGAAAGCACATTGTGCAAGCGCTCAAAAACTGGCGGAATGGCTGGATCAGCATGAAAAAGTTGAGAAAGTTTATTATGCAGGTCTGCCACATCATGAAGGACATGAATTGGCTAAAAAACAACAGTCCGGATTTGGTGGTGTTGTTTCCTTTGTAGTGAAAGGTGAACGTCAGGGTGCGTGGACAGTAATTGATAATACACGTTTCTTATCCATTACAAGTAATCTGGGTGATGTTAAGTCGACCATTACTCATCCTGCAACCACTTCTCATGGCAGAATGTCTGCAGATGCTAAACAGGCAGCAGGAATTGTGGAAGGATTAATCCGTATATCTGTTGGTCTTGAAGATATTGATGATATTATCGGTGACATCAGTCGTGGTCTGGATTTAATCTGATCCCGTTTTATGATTTAAATTTTATGTTCGGAGAACTTTATGAACATTAATATGTTGATGCAGCAAGCGCAGCGTATGCAGAAAGACATGGAAAGCAATGTCAAAAAAGCCAAAGAGGAGCTTGCGCAGACTGAAGTTCAGGCTGAAGCAGGTGGCGGTCTGGTGAAAGTCACCATGACCTGTCGCAATGTTGTTAAACGTATTGAAATCAATCCTGAACTGCTTCAGGACGATCCAGATATGATTGAGGATCTGATTGCTGCAGCAATGAATGATGCTGCACGTCAGGCTGAAGTGATTACTGAAGAGAAAATGAAAGGTGCTAATTCTGGAATGGGCTTGCCACCAGGTTTGTCAGGTTTATTCTAAGGAAAGCAGATAGTGTTCAGCGATCGTTTTGATCAGCTTGTACAGGCTTTGCGTATTTTGCCAAGTGTTGGGCCGAAATCGGCTCAACGCATGGCATTACACCTGTTGATGAAAAACAGGGAAGGTGCTGTAGGGCTTGCACATGCTTTAAATGAAGCAACTGGATATATTCAGGAGTGTACAGTCTGTCATTCTTTAACAGAGGATGAAGTCTGTAATATCTGCCTGTCTCATGATCGTGATACGCATGTACTGTGTGTTGTTGAATCACCGGCAGATGTTATGGCTATTGAGCAGAGTGGCAGTTTCAGAGGGAGATACCATGTTCTGGGGGGGCATCTGTCACCTTTGGATGGAATAGGTCCCGATGAAATCGGTATTCCGCATCTGATCCACCGTTTAAGCGATGGTCAGATTACTGAAGTCATCCTGGCGACCAATGCAACCGTAGAGGGGCAGGCAACGGCTCACTATCTGGTGGAAGCAGCCAGGCATTTACCTGTACAGATGACCAGGATTGCTCAGGGCGTACCTCAAGGTGGTGAACTGGAGTATGTGGACAGTCACACACTCAGTCAGGCAGTACACAACAGAATGCGTATGAAATAAGTGCTGAACTTATTTCATACATACCATGAACATTCATCTGTTTATAATGAAAGAATGCAGGTATTAAATAATATAAAAAACATATAAATAAACTATTAAATTTTTCTTAAACACCAAATATATATTAAATAAAACCTGAGTGGATGAAATTTGTTATATATATAGACTATATATGAGTTAGAATGCCATTCAAGAGAATCTAATATTAGACTCGCAGATTATGTTTCAGTTTATTCAACAGCAAAAAGATCTTGAAAATGTATTGGCATTGATGGGTCAGACGAAAACTTATGGGCTCGACACCGAATTTATTAAGGTGGATACCCTTTGGCCTAAACTTGGGCTTTTTCAGATCAACGTAAATGATCAGATTTATTTACTCGATGGTACAACACTGGATCTGACTGGTTTCTGGCAGCGGCTTTTTTCGGCTCAACAGAACGTCTTTCATGCCTGTAGTGAAGATATCGACCTGATTTACCATTATTCACAGCAGAAAGAGCTGAAGAATGTGTTTGATACACAGGTGGCATTATCTTTTCTGGGACATGGGTTGCAGGTCAGTTATCAGAATGCTTTAAAACTTATTCTTGATGTGGATATTGAAAAAGACCAGACCCGTTCAGACTGGCTGGCAAGACCCTTAAGTCCTGAGCAGATGAATTATGCAGCCAATGATGTGCTGTATCTGATGAAGCTCTCAGACAATATTCAGCTTGAACTTAAGAATAAAAGTCTACTCAGTTTTGTGCTTGAAGACTGTTCAAATCTGACACATGAAATTGGTGTGGAAACCCTTGCGGATGAGCTGTACCACGATATTGGCAACTACAGACATTCACGGCGTCAGTTAATGCAGCTGCAGCAGATTGCTGTCTGGCGCGAACAGATGGTCAAGGCATTAAATCAGCCGAGAAGTTTTATATTGCGTAATTCAACCATGATTGACATGGTCGAAAAAAATCCACGTAATCATTTTCAGCTTTCAACAGTAAAAGACATCAGACCCAATATTGTGCGAGAGCATGGTAAAACCATCCTGGATCTGCTGAAGTTTTTACCTGAGCAGGAACATTGGCCACTCAGAATGGCACGACCGATCAGACATGCAAGCAAAGAAACCGAATCCCGGGTGGAGATGGTGATTCAGAATGCATCGCTTGAAACGGATATTCCAAAAGAAGTTCTGATCAGAAAAAAATGGATGAATGCAATTTATCAGCATGTGGTATTTCATAATGATGAGGAAAAACTGCCTGCATTTTTGAAAGGGTGGCGTTATGAGTTGCTGACACAGCCCTTGATTGAAATTCTTCAGGCAGATGAACAGTATCTGTCAGGTCAGATGAAAGTACTTGATTAGTCAGGGACTGTTTGTTTAAAGAATTGTCAATTACACAATTTCACGACTGATGCGTTAATAATCACTAATGTATCAGTCTTTTTTTTGATGTATGCTTTGTTCTGAGTTTTATGAGTGCTGTTTTAAATATGTATTGTTCAATTTATAAATCGAGCAAAAAAGACGAGATGTACCTGTATGTGTCTAAAACACAGGAAGAGGGTACAGATCCTTTGGAGGTTGTACCTGAAGTCATGCGTACAGCTTTTGGTCGTGCAACATTTGTAATGCATCTGGAACTGAGTGAGTCGCGAAAGCTGGCTCGTGTAAATGTTCTTCATGTTATGGATTCAATTCAGAACCGTGGTTTCTTTATTCAGGTACCGCCAGAAGGTCTTATTGATGTAAATGCCATGGAACCGGAAGGTTTGCGTGGTGCTTAATGCAGCCTGGGGGGTTGAGCAATGAATGAATTTCTTTCCATACTGGACTCAATTCCTGAAGACAGTATTGCAATCACAGTATATCTGCTTGGCAGTATCATTATTTTATGGTGCTGGTATGCGGTAGCCAGACTGTTACCCAAGCCATTAGGTGGTATCAGCTGGATTATCGGTTTTGCAATACTGCTTACACCTACGGTCTCTGAAGGAAACAATGCGTCAATTGCTCCGGCATTTTTTGGATTACTTTTTGGTGTGTTGACAAAGGAACAACCGCTGATCTGGTCCAATCTTTCCGCTATTCTGTTTGTCACTGGGCTTGGAATGCTTGTGGGATACTGCTGGAACAGATACATGTCTGAAAAAGCAAAACTTGTGATTAACAAAAAAAGCACACCGCTTTAAGTAAAAAAATAAGGTTAAAACATGTCTGTTGATAAACAACAATTCACTGGTACAGATCAGTACATCGCTACGGATAGCCTTAAGCTTGCTGTGAAAGCAGCACGTGCACTGCAAAAACCACTGCTGGTTAAAGGTGAACCGGGTACAGGAAAAACCTTGCTGGCTGAACAGGTCGCAGAGAGCCTGGGATTAAAACTGATCACCTGGCATATCAAATCAACCACCAAAGCGCAGCAAGGGCTTTATGAATATGACGCCGTGTCGCGGTTGCGTGACAGTCAGCTTGGTGATGATCGTGTATATGATATCCGGAACTATATTAAGCCAGGTAAACTGTGGGAAGCATTTACGAGTGAAGAGCGCTGTGTTCTGCTGATTGATGAAATTGATAAAGCAGATATTGAGTTCCCTAACGATCTGTTGCATGAACTGGACAAAATGTCTTTCTATGTTTATGAAACGGGTGAGACCATTACAGCGACTCAGCGTCCGATTGTCATCATTACCTCAAACAATGAAAAAGAATTGCCAGATGCATTTTTGCGTCGCTGTTTCTTTCACTACATTGAATTTCCTGATGAAGCAACGATGCGGGAAATTATCAGTGTACATTTTGATGATATTTCTACGACACTGGTCAGCGAAGCTTTACAGATCTTCTTTAAATTACGTCAGGTACCAGGTCTGAAAAAACCACCTTCAACATCTGAACTGATTGACTGGCTGAGCTTACTGATGGCAGATGACATGCCTGAAGATGTACTGCGTAATCATGATAAATCCAAAGCAATTCCGCCTTTGTATGGTGCTTTAATTAAGAATGAACAGGATGTACAGTTACTTGAGCGTCTTGCTTTCATGTCCAGAAGATAATCCCTTTCAGACGATGGGTTACTGATTTTTCAGTTCCTGAGTATGGAAATAAAAAATCCTGCATTGTGCAGGATTTTTTTGTTATCAAAAAATGTGTGAATACAGGAGTTTAAGGATTGGATACAAAGATATTTAAATTATTTTAAATAAAAGCTTGCAATAATGATAACTGTGTCACATAATGTGTTTAAGAGATAGAAATAAGTCTCATTGAAAACAGATTTTTCAGTTAATAATCCTGTTACTTTCCCCAAAGTTTCAGGATTTTTTTTGTCCGTTATTTTTAATTGATTGCTGACCGTTGTAAAAAGATGGGCATAAACTGACTTTCTGTCAGAATAATTAGTTTATTTTTCAACTATCTGGCTGCTATGATCTGACTTATTTTTTATTGGGGAATGGGGAGATGCGGGTCAGGGTAAAACGGACAGACCGTAAAACAAAGGAAATTTCCGTAGGTTATGTGCAGTATGTATATGATGAAGAATGGGTTTCCTGTGGACAGGGTTACATTTCACTGGCTAAAAAAGGATACTGGGTCAGTGACTATGGTGCCAAAGTGATAGATCCATCTGTTTCTGACTTTTTTGATTCAGCAAGACCAGGGCAGGAATACGTGCATTCCTTATTTGTGCTGGAGATTCTGCATTAGTATGTTTTATGAAATATTTTCTGTCCTGAAGTGACAGTATGCTGAAAAATATAATGTTTATAATGAGCACAGAGTTATGGAGCTGATTCTGTATTCTCTGTAAAACATAGCAATGGATGCTGCTGAACGCAGAGTAAAGTTTTCTGACTTTACTTGTGTTTTGTGATCTCACATAATGAAAAAGCTAAATGATTTGCTGATGTTCTTGAATTTTGAAATTTCCCCAAGCCCAATCCAAAGCAAACAGTGTAATTAAACGAATAAAGTAAAAGGATTTGTCTCGGCATGTTTGTGCGACTTTTTTATACCCTCAGAAAATATGGTGTTCCTGTGACCACTCAGGAACTGATTGATCTCAACAAAGCTGTTGCTGCGGGTCTGGTATTTGCAGATCAGGAGGAGTTTTATCAGCTTGCCAGAACGGTCATGGTTAAAGATGAACGGTTCTTTGATAAGTTTGACCGAGGCATGAAAGATTATTTTGAAGGTATTTCAACCTTTGATCTTGATGCTTTGCTTGATCAGGTACATAAGTTGCCTAAAGAATGGTTTGATCTTGAGCTGCTGGAAAAGCATCTGACACCTGAACAGCGCGAAGAACAGCTTAAGGCGGGTTCACTTGAAGAACTGATGAAAATGCTGGAAGAGCGGTTAAGGGAACAGCATAAAAAACATCAGGGTGGTAATAAGATGATCGGTACCGGAGGGACTTCTCCTTTTGGTGCATTCGGTGATCATCCTGAAGGGGTTCGTATTGGTGGACCTGGGCGTAAAAAATCTGCGGTCAAAGTCTGGGAACAGCGTAAATATCAGAATCTGGATGATGAGCAGATACTGGGAACACGCCAGATGCAGCTTGCACTGCGCAGGCTGCGTAAGTTTGCCCGTCAGGGTGCAGCTGAAGAGCTGGATATTGACTCTACAATTAAAGAAACAGCAAGACAGGGTATTCTGGATGTACAGCTTGTTCCTGAACGACGCAACCGTATTAAAGTCCTGATGCTGTTCGATGTGGGTGGTTCTATGGACTCACATATTGCTCAGTGTGAAAAAATGTTCAGTGCTGCAAAAACCGAATTTAAGACACTGGAATATTTTTATTTTCATAACTGCCTGTATGACCATGTGTGGAAAGACAACTTCAGACGTTCAAATACACGGATGAACACATGGGATCTGTTCAATACCTATGGGCGGGATTACAGAGTGATTGTTGTGGGGGATGCCAGTATGGCACCTTATGAGCTGAACTCTCCTGGTGGTTCTGTTGAATATATGAACGATGAAGCCGGAAATGTGTGGCTGAGTCGTTTACGTAAACACTTTGATAAAACAGCATGGTTGAATCCTGAAGAACAAAACTACTGGCATTACACGCAGACTATTGGTTTAATTAAGCATATTTTTGACGATCATATGTATCCAATGACCCTGAAAGGTATTGAAGATATGACCCGTTATCTGGCCCGTTAAATCGGCTAAATTGAATTTGTACCAGGGATAAAACAGGGAACTTAAATGAATCATCAGATTAATGGCATCGCATTACCGAATGAAGACGGATTTTTTGGTGAATATGGTGGTCAGTTCATTCCACCTCATCTGAAAGAAGCGATGGATGAAATTAATGTTGCCTATGAAGCCATTCGTAATACATCTGAATTTAAGGATGAGCTGAATGATCTTTTTGCAAACTATGTCGGTCGTCCCAGCCCTTTGTTTCATGCAAAACGACTTTCTGAGCAACTGGGTGGGGCGCAGATTTATCTGAAGCGTGAAGATCTGAACCATACAGGTGCGCATAAAATTAACCATTGTCTGGGTGAAGCATTACTTGCCAAGTACATGGGTAAAACAAAAGTGATTGCGGAAACGGGTGCAGGACAGCATGGTGTTGCGCTGGCAACTGCCTGTGCTCTGGTGGGTATTCCATGTGAAATTCATATGGGGCAGGTGGATATTGAAAAAGAACATCCAAACGTTGTAAAAATGAAGATTTTGGGTGCAAAACTGGTTTCAGTGACCCAGGGCACAGCAACTTTAAAAGATGCTGTGGACAGTGCATTTGAAGAATATCTGAAAGACCCTGTAAATTTCATTTATGCAATCGGTTCAGTGGTTGGTCCACATCCTTTCCCTAAAATGGTTCGTGACTTTCAGTCGATTATTGGAAATGAAATTAAAGTCCAGACACAGGAGCGTTTCGGTGCGCAGCCCGACTATGTTGTAGCATGTGTGGGTGGTGGTTCAAATGCTGTAGGTGCTTTTACTGCATTTTTAAATGATCCGGCTGTAAAACTGGTCGGTGTGGAACCAGCAGGACATGGGCTGGATACAGATATGCATTCCGCGACTTTGACCCTGGGTAAACCGGGACAGATTCATGGTATGGCATGTTATGTTCTGGAAGATGAAGCAGGGGAACCATTACCTGTACATTCCATTGCATCTGGTCTGGACTATCCTGGTGTCGGACCACAGCACAGTTTCTTAAAAGATATTGGTCGTGTGGAATATTCGACTGCAACCGACCAGGAATGTCTGGATGCATTTATGACACTTTCGCGGGTTGAAGGTATTGTACCTGCACTGGAAAGTAGTCATGCAGTTGCATGGGCTTTACGTGAAGCACCAAAAATGTCTAAAGATATTAAGATTGTGGTGAATCTGTCTGGTCGTGGCGATAAAGACTCTGACTATGTAGCTGATAAGCTTGGTTTACACTGAGCAGATTATCCTGTCATAAAAAAATCCCTCTGATGAGGGATTTTTTTATTGCTGTCATCTGGTTTAGCCTGAAATGTATTGCTGAAGCTGCTCAATCAGTTTTTTCTGATCTTCCATGGTTGCTTTAACAAGGTCACCAATGGAAACCAGACCGATCAGTTTTCCATTTTCAACCACGGGTAAGTGTCGAAGATGTTTGTCCGTCATCAGGTTTAAGCATTCTTCAACTGTGGTTGCATTGGAAACAGTCAGAACTTTGGCTGTCATAATTTCACTGACAGTGGTGTCGAATGATTTACGCTGCATCAGGGCAATTTTTCGTGTGTAGTCACGTTCAGAGAGAATGCCTGCAACTTCTTCACCTTCAGTGACAACCAGAGCACCGATGCCTTTTTCAGCCATGAGGGTAATTGCTTCAAGTACTGTCGCTTCAGGGCTGATTGTATATACAGAAATGCTGGTTTTATCTTTAAGAACATTGGCTACATTTGTCATGGGGCTGATCCTGAATTGTTGTTTATTGTTTGATATTAAATTAGCGTGAAAACTGGAAAATGAAAATACTTCATCAGTCAGAATAAACTATTTACAAGATTCCAGCTTCTCCATATTATTTGTGCTTAAAATTTTCATGCAGTCTGCATGGCATTGTTTTCAGTAAAAAAGAAATGACGCATCTGTTGCGTTGTAAGTTTCAGTGTCTGACTTGAAGAGTTACACAGTGCAGGAATCACTTTAAGTCGTGTCAGCGTTGGCAGTAAGGATTTCTGGAAATCCTCAGGCGTAATTTTCCTTGGTGTATAGTGCGGCCAGTGACGTTTGGCATATCTGCTTGCCTGCACGCCATTCAGCCAGAATGGAAAAATATTATCTTCATGGTCAGACATGATTGCCCATCCCTGATGATAGAGTCCCCATAAAACACCACAATACATCATGGTTTTTAAAATATTGATTTTCAGAATGAAGTCTCTTTGCACTGGTTGCAATTGACTGATTTGATTCATGACCGTCTTTAGTTGTGAATACCATTATTATTTTAAGAAAAATCTATGAAAATTCAGTGTAAGGATTGATATAAATCGTAAAAAATTATGTCCTGGTTAAATCACAGGCATTAAAAAACGCCACCTGAGTGACGTTTTATTATGCCTGCATTGTGGCTAACTTCTGCCAGTACTGAGCTTTAAGCGAGTCACGTTCAACACGGAAACCCTGATAATAAAGTTCAGCAAGGAAAAGTGCTGCTTTACCGTGACCTGCACGAGCAACTTCTTCAAGTTGTTTTACTGCATCCACAAAGTTCATCTGAGACTGGATTGTATTGACCGCGTTTGCATAAGTGTGTTCGAGGTCATGGTGAGAGATGTTCTGAATCATATATAACTCCTTATTGTAATTATGATCTGATGGCTTTTAAGCCTGATACCAGTTTAACTGGCTATTGTTAAACTAATATTACAATTTAAATGAATTGTCAAATAAGTTATGGGGGTACATCGTTGAATTTCAAGGTTACACGATTAAACAATGAACAAAAATAATTTTTATTAAAATGATTATACAGGAAACTGTAATAGAAGGAGAAGAAAATGACAACAATGATAGATGGATTTGCGTTTGATGTTCCTCCGGATGCTTCACAGGTCGTTGCCCTGGCTCAGTTTCACAGACAGCAGCTTGATGAAGCAGTTTTTCACAATGAAATACATCTTGGAAACTATTGCCTGGCACAGCGCAAAAGGGTGTATGACTTTACCAGCAGCTTAGCTCCAGAACAGAGAGAAGCATTTTATCAGACCTATGATGGGGAATTACGCCGAATTGCTGATGATGAAGATCTGCATCCCGCAGATGCTGAAGGTGGTGTCAGTGCTTTTGCGGTTGTAATTGTTCTGTTGATTATCGCGGTGGTGCTTTATTCAGCAGTGTTGAAACTGGTTTAAACGATCCGGCTGTTTATATTGCTCAGATTCACAGCTTTACTGTTGTGAATTTGAGCAAATATGCTTGTGATTCTCAAATATGCGCCATACACTACCTTTGAACTGAGGTAGAACATGCATATTGCTATTCAAAAAATCATTAATATCAAATCAAAGTTTTCACTCGAACAGATTTATAATGGCGTTATTCTTCTGATTGTAGCAGTCATTATGCTGCTCTCAGTCTTCGCACTGTTACGTCCCATTGGCAGTGTTCAGTTTGAAAATATCAAAAAACTTTCCATGCAGCAGGTCCATACTCAGACTCAGGAGATGGCAACGGTGTTAATGGAGCAGGAACATATTTCTTATGATGAATACCTCAAACTGATGCAGGCGCATCAGACTGAACTTCATCAGGCAAAACAGCTTCCTGCAATGGCACTTGAGAATCAGTAACGTCTGTTTTCTTTGCAGGACTGACGGTATCTGGTTTGTAGGATGGGTCAGAGTTGCGTTGCAGCATCAGTTTCAGGTTTTCTTTATCCAGTTCTTCGCTGACAACTACAAGTGTCATATCCTGAGGGTGAATATATTTTCGGACGGCTTTTTGCACGTCATCCGCAGAGATTTTTTCCAGTAACTGCTGGTATTGACTCAGATAGCTGGCAGGTAACTGATAAAAACCAATCGAACCAAGTTGAGCATTGATGGATGCATTGCTTCGGTAGGTATTTGGAAATGCCCTTAACATGCCTGCCTTTGTTTCCCGAAGCTGTTTTTTGTCTATAGGATGGTTAACAAAATCAAGCAAAGCTTTATGTGCAACCTGAATGCTGTTGATCAGTTGATCCTGACGTGTTGAATAACTGAGGCTGAATGTCCCAGGTGCCTGAGAAAAACCGAATGAACTGTAAGCGCCATAGGTATAACCACGCTTGATACGTAATTCTTTCATCAGAACTGAGTTAAAACCAGAGCCACCGAACATCTGGTTGGCAATGCTTAAAGCAAGCCGATCAGGATCAGAATAAACAGTGCCCAGATGCCCCATCATGACATGTGCCTGGTTTGATGTATAACGGATATGCTGGATATTGAATCCTGTCTGCAGCTGTGTGGAGGGTAAAGGTGCTGCTTTTTCTCCCTGTTTAAGATTGCGTGTAATTTTTTCAGATAATTTTAAAGCCTGTCTGGGTGTCAGTTTACCGGTAATGGCAATATTCATATTCTGACTGACCAGATATCTGTCACGAAATTTTTGTAAAAGTTCAGGTGTGATATTTTTAATACTTCCGTTAGTGCCTGTAACAGGTTCTGCATACGGATGTTTGCCATAGATCGCCCGCTGAAACTGTATGCCCATAAGTCTGGAAGGATTTTCTTTCAGTTGTTTCTGACCGACCTGAGTGTTGCTGAGTACCAGTTCAATACTGGATTTTTTGAAAGTGGCGTTATTCAGCAGCTCGATCATCATTGCCAGTGCTGTTTCCATTTTCTGAGGATCAGCCAGGACTCTGAGTTTTACGATAAACATATCACGGTAAGCTTTTGCACTGAAATTGGCACCTGTCTGTTCAAAGACAGTCACAATTTCTTCAGCATTGTACCGTTTTGTACCTTCATCAAGCAGATTGGCTGCCATATTGGCGACGCCTGACTGACCGCCTTGCATTTCAGTATCACGTGCTGCACCTGCGTTGAATGTCAGCTGGATATCAATGATGGGTAAATCCTGAGATTCTGCAAAAAGTGTCCGTACGTCATAACGGTTTTTTAAATCGTGGATATAAGGGGCACGATAAGTATTATTTTTACTGACATTTTTCAGGCTGTTCAGCAGGGGGATCGAATGCATATCCGAAACAGAGTCTTCACTTGACTGTTCCTGGATGACATTTGCATATGAATAGGATGTTGAAAGCAGAACTGCGGTCAATGTGGTAATGAAAAATCTCATGAGCAGTTCCTTTTATTTACTTGTGTTCTGTTCTGGCAGCAGATACATGGTACTCAGGTTGTCTTTGGTCAGATAAAATGAGGCAACCCGCTGGATATCTTCGGGTGTGACATTTTCAAAATGTTTTGGGAGTTCATCCATCAGTCGGTAGCTCAGACCATTCACCTCCAGATTGCCGATCATCCTTGCCTGACCGACAATATCATCCTGCCCATAGACCAGGTTTGAAACAAATTTTGCGGTAATGCGTTCAACCTCATGGGGCTGTATCTGTTCTTTCTTTAGATTATTTATTTCATTGAGGATGGCTTTTTCCGCATCTTCCAGGCTGACACCATTGACAGGCAGTGCTGAAATACTGAAAAGACTGTCGCCTCGGTTATATGGGTCATAAGATACGCTGACAGCAGTCAGTAATTTTCGCTCTCTGACCAGTCGTTGTTGCAGTCTTGAAGAAATACCGCTGTCCAGAATGCTTTTTAAAATAGTCAGGGTGTAGGCGTCCTGAGGGTTCTTGGCAGTGGGTAATGAAGGAACATTCCATGCCATGAACAGGTTTCCGACCTGAACGGGATAATGCAGCTCCATATGGCGAAAACCGGCACGATCAAACTCAAGGACATCATTACGGGCGGGAATCTTTCGTTCAGGAATATTGCCAAAATAAGACTGTACCTGCTTTACGGCTTGTTCTGAATCGACATCCCCGACAATAACTAAAATTGCATTGTTTGGGCTGTACCAGGTTTTATACCAGTCTTTTATGTCCTGGAGCTGGATATTCTGCAGGGTTTTCATATGACCAATGACAGGCTGTCTGTAATGACTGGTCGGATAGGCAATCCATTTAAACCGTTCAAAGGCGAGTGTTCTGGCACTGTCGTCTGTACGTTGTCTGCGTTCTTCCATGACCACCCGAATTTCAGGATCAAAATCCTGTTGCTTGAGCTGAAGTCCGGTCATTCTGTCCGCTTCAAGCTCCAGTGCCATCGGAAAGTAGTTTTTAGGATAAAGTTGATAATAATTAGTGTAGTTGGTGAACGTTGAAGCATTGATACTTCCACCATACATTCGGCTCAGCCTGGTGAATTCATCATCTGGAACTTTTTTTGTGCCTTTGAACATCATGTGTTCGAGGACATGTGAAACGCCTAAAATATTGCCCGATTCATCGCTGCTGCCGACACGATACCAGATCTGAGTCATGACCATTGGCGAGCGATGGTCTTCACGGATAATGACTTTTAACCCATTTTTCAGTGTTGTTTCAAAAGTTGTTCTGGAAAGTTCACTGCGTGTTTCTGCATGACTGGGTGCAGCATGTAATGCAAAGACAAACAGACCTGACAAAAATCCTGCTTTTTTAAGTGTTGAGTAAAGTAAAGAGGATGATTTTTTATAAGGCACAGTTACAACCTGTCAATAAATTCATATTTCTATTCTCAGAAGATAAATACCTGAACGCAACATTAACGTGTTGCTTTTTAGTGTTTAAGCGCAGGGCTGAATTACAGGCAAAGCATTCAGCTTTATGATAGAATCCGATTTTTTAAACGCAATGCTTTTCAAGGATTCGGCATGCAACAGCAATCTAATGTGCAGAATAAATTTTTGATTGATGCTGATATCGGTGATGACGATGTTACTTTACCGAGTCTACCGGTCGTAAATGTTCCTATCACTGAAACTCAGGTTGAAATTAAAAAGGAAGAACCTGAAGTAAACTCTGTTGAAGTTACGGAGAATACTCAGCAGGATGAACAGCCGAAAACAGGTTTCTTTGGCAGAATGAAGGATGGTCTGACCAAAACCCGTCGTAACTTTACCGATGGTATGGTCAATATCCTGATCGGTGGTAAAGAGATTGATGATGAGCTGCTTGAGGAAGTTGAAGAACAGTTGCTTGTTGCAGATATTGGTGTCGAAGCGGCTAAAACCATTATTGCCAATCTGACTGAACGTACTGCACGTGGTGATCTGATTTATTCACACTCATTGTATAAAGCATTGCAGGAAGAACTGGTTGCATTACTGGCACCACGGGTAAAGCCGTTACATATTGATCCAAATAAAAACCCGTTTGTGATTCTTGTTGTAGGTGTAAATGGTGTGGGTAAAACAACCACCATTGGTAAACTGGCAAAACGCTTACAGGGTGAAGGCAAGAAAGTCATGCTGGCTGCAGGTGATACTTTCCGTGCAGCAGCGACTGAACAGCTTCAGATCTGGGGCGAACGTAACAATATCGCCGTGGTCGCCCAGGGGCATGGTGCAGACAGTGCTTCAGTGATTTTTGATGCTTTTGAAAGTGCGCGTGCAAAAGGTGTTGATGTACTGATTGCAGACACGGCAGGTCGTTTACATAACAAAAGTAATTTAATGCATGAGCTGACCAAAGTTAAACGTGTCATGCAGAAAATTGATGCGACTGCGCCACATGAAGTGATGCTGGTGGTTGACGCTGGTACAGGTCAGAATGCAATCAATCAGGTTGAAATGTTTGATGAAGCAGTTGGACTGACAGGAATTACAATTACCAAACTGGATGGTACGGCTAAAGGTGGCGTACTGTTTAATATTGCCAGCCGTACTCATGTGCCAATCCGTTTCATTGGCGTTGGTGAAAAAATCGATGATCTGCGTCCATTTTCAGCGAAATCATTTGTTGCTGCACTGTTTGAAACAGATAAATAAAAGCAGTCAGAACATTGATTGTTTAAGTTATGCTTAATCGGAACTCCACTTTCAGTGGAGTTTTTTATGGGCTGAAAACAGGTTGCTGAATTGTAGCAATCTGTTCTGAAACAGTGATTTGATATATTTCTGAAATAAAATTGATGATAAATAAAAGTTATTGTTCCAAAAATAAAACAGACTGTCACTGATTTAGTGCTGATTGCATGAGTAGGAATCAATATGCTGTGTGTATGGAATAATTCAAATATTTTAAAAGAGGTTTTACTATGTCATTCCTGAATCAACTTGAAAAACGCCGCAGTATCTATGCGATCGGTAAAAATGTATTTGCGTCACAAGCAGAAATAGAAGAACTGATTCAGAAAACAGTTCGTTTAAGCCCATCAGCTTTTAATTCACAGACTTCACGTGTTGTAACGCTTTATGGTGCGTCACATAAAAAATTCTGGGAAATTGTTCGTGAATCATTACGTAAACTGGTACCTGCTGAAGCATTTGCAGGCACTGACGCTAAAATCAGCAGTTTTGAAGCAGGGTATGGAACAGTATTGTTTTATGAAGACCAGGATGTTGTAAAATCCCTTCAGGAACAGTTTGCACTGTATGCAGATAACTTCCCTGTATGGTCTGAACATTCAACAGGTATTGCTCAGTTTGCTGTATGGACAGCGCTGGCAGAACAGAATATCGGTGCATCACTGCAACACTATAACCCCGTTGTAGATGCAGAAGTTGCAGATGTTTATGAGATCCCATCCAACTGGAAACTGCGTGCACAGCTGGTATTCGGTTCCATTGAAGCTCCAGCTGGTGAAAAAACATATATGGAAAACTCTGAACGTTTTAAAACTTTCAACTGAGTTTCAAAAAAGGCGCTTTGAGCGCCTTTTTTATTTATGCGGATAAACTGAGACAGAACAAGGTTAAAGCTTTGTCATAAAAATGTCATCAACTGGTAGCATAGTGCTGCAATATATAAATTCAATTAGAGAATGACAATGAAATCAAGAGCTGCGCTGCTGGTTGCGGGACTGATGATGGGAGCTGATGCTTTTGCCGCCGTGACAATTACTGTTCCTGAGGATATTAAAGTAGTGGCAGTAAATGATCAGGAAGTCAGTTCAGGATTTTTACGGGCGGCTGCCAGTCAGTATAAAGTCGACGCAGGAAAGAATTCGATCAGTATGCGTTACGTTCAGTATTTTGAGCATCGCAACGGTGAGCACGATATTGTGAAATCAGGTGTGCTGACGCTAAATACCCCGGAACTCGTGGATGGGGAGAAATATACTCTTAAAACTGTAAATGTACCGACTGAGTTTGAAGCTGCAAAAAAATATGCTGAACAGCCTACGGTTGCTCTTTTTAACAGTAAGCAACAATTGCTTGTGCAGCAGACAGGTGCAAACACAGCACAAAAATCATGGTTAGGCAAAGGATTGTTTGGTACCGATGTTGATCTCACTCAGAAAAAACAAAGTGTAAATGAACAACCTTCTGCTGTTTATCCTGTCAGTGATAAGGCTGTAGCAGACCCTCAAAAACAGAAACAGTCTCAAACAGCTGTCTCAGTATCTACTGCAGACCAGCAGCTGATCCAGATATGGAAAAGTGCATCCAAGTCAGAACGCCAGAAATTTATGACCTGGTTGGCTGAACAGTAATATTCTTGCTTTAATTGAAGTAAATATATACGAAAACTGTTAAGATGGATTAAAAAATAATCATACTGTCATCTTTTTTTGAATTATCCGAAACTAAGGGTTGCATTCATTTTTATATTCTATAGAATGCACTCATCCCGACGCGATACAGCAAACGAACTTAGCTCAAAGGGTTAAGTTGTTAAATGTTTATTGCGTTTTATTTATCACTGACGAGGTGATAAATAATTCATTAAGAGAATATGAAGAACAACTTGTGTGGATTTTTACTGATTGATCGATCGAAATTATTTTCATTGATTGAATGGTTTAAATTACTCGAAGTTTATTTGAGAGAATTTGTCAGAAAATTGATGAGCCAAGATTGGCACCCTTTAAGGTGCTAGCAAGTATTAAACTGAAGAGTTTGATCATGGCTCAGATTGAACGCTGGCGGCAGGCTTAACACATGCAAGTCGAGCGGAGAGAGGTAGCTTGCTACTGATCTTAGCGGCGGACGGGTGAGTAATGCTTAGGAATCTGCCTATTAGTGGGGGACAACATTCCGAAAGGAATGCTAATACCGCATACGCCCTACGGGGGAAAGCAGGGGATCATTAGACCTTGCGCTAATAGATGAGCCTAAGTCGGATTAGCTAGTTGGTGGGGTAAAGGCCTACCAAGGCGACGATCTGTAGCGGGTCTGAGAGGATGATCCGCCACACTGGGACTGAGACACGGCCCAGACTCCTACGGGAGGCAGCAGTGGGGAATATTGGACAATGGGGGGAACCCTGATCCAGCCATGCCGCGTGTGTGAAGAAGGCCTTTTGGTTGTAAAGCACTTTAAGCGAGGAGGAGGCTACTCTGGTTAATACCTGGAGATAGTGGACGTTACTCGCAGAATAAGCACCGGCTAACTCTGTGCCAGCAGCCGCGGTAATACAGAGGGTGCGAGCGTTAATCGGATTTACTGGGCGTAAAGCGTACGTAGGCGGCTTTTTAAGTCGGATGTGAAATCCCTGAGCTTAACTTAGGAATTGCATTCGATACTGGGAAGCTAGAGTATGGGAGAGGATGGTAGAATTCCAGGTGTAGCGGTGAAATGCGTAGAGATCTGGAGGAATACCGATGGCGAAGGCAGCCATCTGGCCTAATACTGACGCTGAGGTACGAAAGCATGGGGAGCAAACAGGATTAGATACCCTGGTAGTCCATGCCGTAAACGATGTCTACTAGCCGTTGGGGCCTTTGAGGCTTTAGTGGCGCAGCTAACGCGATAAGTAGACCGCCTGGGGAGTACGGTCGCAAGACTAAAACTCAAATGAATTGACGGGGGCCCGCACAAGCGGTGGAGCATGTGGTTTAATTCGATGCAACGCGAAGAACCTTACCTGGTCTTGACATAGTAAGAACTTTCCAGAGATGGATTGGTGCCTTCGGGAACTTACATACAGGTGCTGCATGGCTGTCGTCAGCTCGTGTCGTGAGATGTTGGGTTAAGTCCCGCAACGAGCGCAACCCTTTTCCTTATTTGCCAGCACTTCGGGTGGGAACTTTAAGGATACTGCCAGTGACAAACTGGAGGAAGGCGGGGACGACGTCAAGTCATCATGGCCCTTACGACCAGGGCTACACACGTGCTACAATGGTCGGTACAAAGGGTTGCTACCTAGCGATAGGATGCTAATCTCAAAAAGCCGATCGTAGTCCGGATTGGAGTCTGCAACTCGACTCCATGAAGTCGGAATCGCTAGTAATCGCGGATCAGAATGCCGCGGTGAATACGTTCCCGGGCCTTGTACACACCGCCCGTCACACCATGGGAGTTTGTTGCACCAGAAGTAGGTAGTCTAACCGTAAGGAGGACGCTTACCACGGTGTGGCCGACGACTGGGGTGAAGTCGTAACAAGGTAGCCGTAGGGGAACCTGCGGCTGGATCACCTCCTTAACGAAAGATTGACGATTGGTAAGAATCCACAACAAGTTGTTCTTCATTGATGTATCTGAGGGTCTGTAGCTCAGTTGGTTAGAGCACACGCTTGATAAGCGTGGGGTCACAAGTTCAAGTCTTGTCAGACCCACCATTCTGACGAATCAGCACAGAAACAGATATATCGGGATCTTAACTGGGGACTTAGCTTAGTTGGTAGAGCGCCTGCTTTGCACGCAGGAGGTCAGGAGTTCGACTCTCCTAGTCTCCACCATCACATTAAGTGAAGTTCTGAATTATAGAATTTAGTGAATATGACGATCATCTGATCTCAGTTTATTAAGTTCTGTGATTTATCACAGTTTGCTACCTGCTGACGAGGCGGTAGTTAATCATTAACAGCATATATTTGAGTTGAAATAAATTGTTCATACTCATGACCGACATTAACACTGACAGTAATTTATTACTGTGATGTGAAAATGAAGGAAATGAGAAACTAGCGATTAAACTGAATCAAGCGTTTTGGTATATGAATCTAATTGAAGCTGTACAGTGATTAATTTCACAGACGCCAACTGTATGAGAGTGATGAGAAATCGTCGCGATCTGTTGCTCATCCTACTTGTAGGGATGAACGACTGTTTGGGGTTGTATAGTCAAGTAATTAAGTGCATGTGGTGGATGCCTTGGCAGTCAGAGGCGATGAAAGACGTAATAGCCTGCGATAAGCTCCGGGGAGGCGGCAAATATCCTTTGATCCGGAGATTTCTGAATGGGGAAACCCACCTGCTATAAGGCAGGTATCGTAACATGAATACATAGTGTTACGAGGCGAACGAGGGGAAGTGAAACATCTCAGTACCCTTAGGAAAAGAAATCAATTGAGATTCCCTCAGTAGCGGCGAGCGAACGGGGAACAGCCCATTAAGTCATATAAGCTTTAGTGGAATGCTCTGGGAAGTGCAACCATAGTAGGTGATAGTCCTGTACGCGAAAGGGCTTATATGATGATGTCGAGTAGGGCGAGGCACGTGAAACCTTGTCTGAATATGGGGGGACCATCCTCCAAGGCTAAATACTCCTGACTGACCGATAGTGAACCAGTACCGTGAGGGAAAGGCGAAAAGAACCCCTGTGAGGGGAGTGAAACAGATCCTGAAACCGCATGCATACAAGCAGTGGGAGCCGACTTGTTCGGTGACTGCGTACCTTTTGTATAATGGGTCAGCGACTTATATTCAGTAGCAAGGTTAACCGTATAGGGGAGCCGTAGGGAAACCGAGTCTTAATAGGGCGTTCAGTTGCTGGGTATAGACCCGAAACCGGGTGATCTATCCATGAGCAGGTTGAAGGTTGGGTAACACTAACTGGAGGACCGAACCCACTGTCGTTGAAAAGCCAGGGGATGACTTGTGGATAGGGGTGAAAGGCTAATCAAACTCGGTGATAGCTGGTTCTCCCCGAAAGCTATTTAGGTAGCGCCTCGGACGAATACCATTGGGGGTAGAGCACTGTTTCGGCTAGGGGGTCATCCCGACTTACCAAACCGATGCAAACTCCGAATACCAATGAGTACTATCCGGGAGACAGACTGCGGGTGCTAACGTCCGTAGTCAAGAGGAAAACAATCCAGACCGCCAGCTAAGGCCCCAAAATTATAGTTAAGTGGGAAACGATGTGGGAAGGCATAGACAGCTAGGAGGTTGGCTTAGAAGCAGCCACCCTTTAAAGAAAGCGTAATAGCTCACTAGTCGAGTCGGCCTGCGCGGAAGATGTAACGGGGCTAAAACTATATGCCGAAGCTGCGGATTTGCAATTTATTGCAAGTGGTAGGGGAGCGTTCTGTAAGCCGATGAAGGTGGATTGAGAAGTCTGCTGGAGGTATCAGAAGTGCGAATGCTGACGTGAGTAACGACAAAACGGGTGAAAAACCCGTTCGCTGAAAGACCAAGGGTTCCAGTCCAACGTTAATCGGGGCTGGGTGAGTCGACCCCTAAGGCGAGGCCGAGAGGCGTAGTCGATGGGAAACTGGTTAATATTCCAGTACTTGTGTGTAATGCGATGAGAGGACGGAGAAGGTTAAGTCAGCCTGGCGTTGGTTGTCCAGGTGGAAGGATGTAGGCATGTATCTTAGGCAAATCCGGGGTACTCTATGCTGAGATCTGATAGCAAGCTGTACTTGTACAGTGAAGTGGCTGATACCATACTTCCAGGAAAAGTCTCTAAGCTTCAGTTACACAGGAATCGTACCCGAAACCGACACAGGTGGTCAGGTCGAGTAGACCAAAGCGCTTGAGAGAACTCTGCTGAAGGAACTAGGCAAAATGGTACCGTAACTTCGGGAGAAGGTACGCTGCCGGCGGTGATTTCCCTTGCGGAATGAGCGGCCAGCAGCCACAGAAACCAGGCCCCTGCAACTGTTTATTAAAAACATAGCACTCTGCAAACACGAAAGTGGACGTATAGGGTGTGATGCCTGCCCGGTGCTGGAAGGTTAATTGATGGGGTTAGCGTAAGCGAAGCTCTTGATCGAAGCCCCAGTAAACGGCGGCCGTAACTATAACGGTCCTAAGGTAGCGAAATTCCTTGTCGGGTAAGTTCCGACCTGCACGAATGGCATAATGATGGGGGCGCTGTCTCCAGCAGAGGCTCAGTGAAATCGAATTCGCCGTGAAGATGCGGTGTACCCGCGGCTAGACGGAAAGACCCCGTGAACCTTTACTGCAGCTTGACATTGAACTTTGATCTTACCTGTGTAGGATAGGTGGGAGGCTTTGAAGTAGTGACGCCAGTTGCTATGGAGCCATCCTTGAAATACCACCCTGGTAATATTGAGGTTCTAACTCTGTCCCGTTATCCGGGACGAGGACCATGTCTGGTGGGTAGTTTGACTGGGGCGGTCTCCTCCTAAAGAGTAACGGAGGAGTACGAAGGTGCGCTCAGCGTGGTCGGAAATCACGCGTAGAGTATAAAGGCAAAAGCGCGCTTAACTGCGAGACCCACAAGTCGAGCAGGTACGAAAGTAGGTCTTAGTGATCCGGTGGTTCTGTATGGAAGGGCCATCGCTCAACGGATAAAAGGTACTCTGGGGATAACAGGCTGATACCGCCCAAGAGTTCATATCGACGGCGGTGTTTGGCACCTCGATGTCGGCTCATCTCATCCTGGGGCTGAAGCAGGTCCCAAGGGTATGGCTGTTCGCCATTTAAAGAGGTACGCGAGCTGGGTTTAGAACGTCGTGAGACAGTTCGGTCCCTATCTACCGTGGGCGCTGGAAATTTGAGAGGATCTGCTCCTAGTACGAGAGGACCAGAGTGGACGAACCTCTGGTGTACCGGTTGTGACGCCAGTCGCATCGCCGGGTAGCTATGTTCGGAAGGGATAACCGCTGAAAGCATCTAAGCGGGAAGCCTACCTCAAGATAAGATTTCCCTAGGACTTTATGTCCTCTAAAGAGCCGTTGAAGACTACGACGTTGATAGGCTGGATGTGGAAGCACGGTGACGTGTGAAGCTGACCAGTACTAATTGCTCGTGAGGCTTGACTATACAACACCCAAACAGTTGTTGTATAAAGCTCAGTTGATTCGATATTCATCAGAATGACTTGATTCAGAATCGCAACAGTATGACAATGTTCCAACTCAGATAGAGCTGTTAATAACTCATTTGGAAAAAGCATTGGCATCTAAATAAGACCAAAGCAAGTATCCATAAACAGTTGTGCTGGCGACAATAGCAAGAGTGAACCACCTGATCCCTTCCCGAACTCAGAAGTGAAACCTCTTTGCGCTGATGGTAGTGTGGGGTTACCCATGTGAGAGTAAGTCATCGCCAGCTCATTATTCCTAAACACCCTCAATCATTTGATTGAGGGTGTTTTTTATTGTCCAGTGAAAGGAAAAGTCAAAGCTGTTTCAGACGGGTCATGCTTAAACCTGCTGCTTTACTGTAGCTGATTTCAAAGATCTGATTGTCCGGGTGCTGAGCTATACAGAGTTCCCCGTACATTACAGTTTTATAGCCTAAGTGCTGCTGTACAAAATTCATCAGTTCAGTCCGTTTAGGAATCAGTTCCTTCATGTAGTCTCCCCATACTTCAAAGAACAGCGGGGGAAAACCACAGTTTTTTAAGGTATGGACTCGAGCTGAAAGGGGCTTATTCACTAAAAACAGTCTGTTTTCCTATACACAATTGAAACAGAGTTAAACCAATGATGATATTTATTTCAAGGCTACAAAATAAAATAGATAAACAAGGAGTTACATAAACATTTCTATGCGGATTTCATGGTGTTCATATGGTCTCTTACGCATAAATAAGGATAGATTTTTTTAATTCTGTTAAATAAATATAGCGTTAAATGAATAACATAAAGACAGAGATATATTAAGCAATCTGTTTAAGACTCTATTAAAGAGAAAAAGATAATTTTCCAGCTGGTTTTATAAAGTAGAAGTAACGCTTTTATGATCTAGGTTTTGTAACGCTCTTAGAATACTTATGTACATGCTTCGCGAAATAGTGATTTCTGCTCAAATTATGTTTAATTTATATACAAATTATAGAGGGGTTGTATGTCAATCTGAGATTTGGAAAGTCTTTAATTTATAAAGTATAGGTCTGATATATTTCATTTGGAGTGAAATGATAGTGGTGCATTGTGTAATTTTTTGCTTTGGTCCGCTTGGAGGAAAATCTTATCATATTATTTCTTTCAACTGAACTGATCTTGTTGTATGTCATTTGAGAATGTGATTTCGGGTTTTGTGATTCATTCTGATGCCTAGTGTATGGGGATGAGCCAGGGTGATCAGGATCAGTTACGATAAATTCGGTTAAGTATTATATCTGTGAGCAGATCAACAGCATTGGTTTATAGAGAGTCAGGCAAAATCTGTTTAGCTATTTCAAAATAGATAAATACACTTCTTATTTGTAAGTGAGTGAAATGTAATTATAGCCATAATGAATTTATATTTGAATTATTAAAACTGTTACGAAAAATCTTTTGAAATTAAATATTCAGATTCTTTCTGAGTTAACTTCAATAAGCTTAAGACATGATTGTAATGTTTTGCAGGTTATTGATTTACAATTGTAAAGTCGCTATGTTGCTGCATTACTGTTTGTACGGCAAATAAACGGATTTGTTATATCAATAGTTTATTTATTTTAAAAAAACTGTTATTACTAGAAAGAAAGAATTTTAATAGTATGGGTTTAATTATGGATACAACTGTAAAATATATTGTCTTGAAAAGTAAAGATTATCAGTTGGGAACACCATTATTTCAGGAAGAATTGAAGGAAGATGCAACATATTTTGACCGAATTCCTGAAGTTATCAAATATCAGAGTCATAGTTTCAAAGTGCTAAGTAAAGAGCTTACTCGTTTACATAATATTGATGAAAATACTGAAAGCCAGACAATTTTAGTAAAAGTTATAGCAATGGTCAGTTAATTGAAATAAATAATGGAGTAATAGATCATATGATTTATTACTCTATATTTACAACAGTTGTTGAATGGTTATCCAAGTTATTGTTTAGTAATGCTAATTAATAGAGTGGGGTTGCCATTTGTAAATGATAAATACAAATTTTACTTTTTAATAAAAATAAATACTGAATTCAATGTTGTTGTTCTCATAAGATTGCTTTTATAATTGCAAAATTGTTTTTTAGGTCGTCTTCTTTCTTATGGAAATTTTAAAATTTTTAAAAAGTTTTAATACAAGTGGAACATATCTTGCCTTTGCCAGTATGCTTTTACTTTCTTTGGTCATTTATTTTTACTTAATCAATCCTGCATAGTCGAACAGTCTTTCATCTGGCCACCAAGAGGTAGATTTTTTTATTGAAAAATCTATATTGTGATTTTTATCACAAAAAGTATAATTATGTTGATGCATGATGAATTAATTGATACTATTTGTAATATTGGTATCTGAATTGTATCTGTAAATTCTTTTTAAGCATTTTATATTATACAAGTTATTGAATTTATAGGTTTTAGTCTAAAATTTTTTAGTCGTATAAAAATATCTCAGCTCCTCAATTAAATTAAAAAAGGTGGAATATGAAGACGTTTGAATTTTTATTTTTGTTATCTTCAGCATGTATGCTGATGTTTATGGTCTATAGCTTTGGTCAGTTATTTAATTGATTTTTAAAATAAAAACTGACCAAAGTGTAAAGATGTAATGTCTGAAAGATCAAAGTGCATTTTTTAGATTTTTTTGATGCGCTTTTACCTGTCGGGCATATTTTTTACCTTGTCTTTTCATTTTCCAGCTGTTGCTGTAACCCGTCGGACCGACATTATACCAGGCTAAAGCTTTCTTCCAGCTTCCAGCGGAATCATTGTATTTTGCCAGGATATATGTTCCACAATTAATATTGGTGTTTTCTTCAAACAGGTCTCCAGGGCATGTTTTTTGCCAGTATCGGGGAATGACCTGAGTCAGACCCACTGCTCCTGCAGGGGAAACCACATAGTTTCTGTAACTTGATTCCTGTTGGATCATTGCAGCTAATAATAGTGGATCAACACTGTATTTTTCAGCATTCTGTACAATGATAGGGGATATCCTGTTCGCTGTTTCTGGTGCAACGGAATAGGCATTCTGTATTCCATTTGATAACTTTGATGCCCGCTTTTGTATAGATCCACCACCTAATGATGAGCAGCCAGCAAGACTGATCATTACCACTGATAAGAAAACAGTCTGGATATTAAGAAATTTAAGTGAAGTCATAGCCTATTGATAAAATATATGAAAAATCAAATGATTTTATTGATTGTGTTGCTATCATGCTAGTAATTGATACTGATTGAGTCAAGTGAGTATTTATAGTCTAAGTTATTAATTTTGTTAAAGGCTTTGGATGGTTTATGTTCGGATGTGAAATTAACAAAGCTCTTTCTCAGATATAATGACTCAAAGTAATTTTAGACATTTTCTACTTTATTGACTGTTTTAACTGGAAATAAGAATGACACCTGCATGCAAGTTGTTAAGTACTCAAAAGATTGCATTTACTGTTCATGAATATGAACATGATGTTTCAGCGAAAAGCTTTGGGCTTGAAGCGGCAGAAAAACTGGGACTGTCCGTTCATGAAGTCTTTAAAACATTGATGGTTACTGATGATAAGAATTATTATGTTGCTGTATTACCTGTAAATCATCAGTTGAATTTAAAGAAAGTTGCAAATGCTTTGGGGTGTAAAAAACTGCATATGGCCGATCCTAAAGATGCTGAAAGGCTTACCGGCTATCTGGTCGGGGGAATCAGTCCTGTTGGGCAAAAAAAGCGTTTAAAAACAGTTGTGTGTGAGAGTGCAAAAGTACTGAATAAAGTGTATGTAAGTGGTGGAAAACGTGGTCTGGATATAGGTATAGACCCAAATGATTTGGTAAAAGTTTTAGGTGCTAGTTTTGCTGATATTGTGGATGGTTAAGTGGTATTTTTATCCGTCAATTTTAGCTTTAGAAAATCATGTTACTCACAATCTTACTCACAAAAATGTTACTCATAAAAAAACCACCTAAGCGGTGGTTTTTTTATATGAGATCAAATATCCAGAACTACAGACTGGACATAAGAATTGAGCCAGTAACTTTTTCGACCATCCTTATGCGGTTTTGTATAACGACCTTCTCTAATCCTAGCATCCAGAGTTTCAGGTTCAATATTTAATAATTTTGCAAACTCAGCTCGACCTACGCGTCGCTCATTTTGCTGCGTAAATGTTTTCTTTAGAACCTGTACTTCATTGAAGATCGCCTGAAGTAAGTCACTATCTTTTCCTTTAACCATTTGTTCACTCATGACTTTGCTCCTGATCTTCATCGTAAGCACCCAATTCAGCGCAAGCATCGTTTGCTTCGGCCATACCATCAAAATCATCTTCACACACATCACAAATAATCATCGATTCATAATGTGTGCAATTATCAGACAGAGTTCCACAAACATCACATACATCAATCATGACTTTGCTCCTGTGCTTGTTTTGGCGGTGGTGGAATTTTCCTCCAGTGGGTAGGCGGTTCATCTACGCAATTAGGCCAGTACTCGCTTAGGTCTTCATCTAAAGACATGTATTCCTTTTCAGGTTCTACATCTGGATGCTGGTTCCAGCAAACTAAAACCATTTCATCGATCGGTGGACCCACATCATTAACTGATATCCAATCTGTAGCAGCCTGTTCTTTTGCTGCCTTCCACGCACCCCAGGCAAGATTTAATTTATCTGGCCAGTACTTCCCGTCAGAATCCTTATTAAATGAAGCCCAACCATGAGAAGCTTGAAAAGCCCATTTTTCAAAAGCCTGTTGTTCAGTTTGAATATCCATCACGCCACCTTCAACATAATCGCTTGAGCCTGAAGACGAAGCACAAAAGCCTTGCCATTCTTTAGCCATAATTTCAGAAATAACTCATAACGTTTTTGAGCTGGTTCATTCATGTTTCCAAATCTGTCAATTTTAAGACCAGGCTTATTTGCTTTAGTGAATACAGCCTCACCGACAATCTTGTTGATGACACATTTGTAGCCATCAGTTGCAATAAACATAGTAAAAGCAGGGATCAGTTGTGCTGGACAGATCATGACACCACCTCGCTTGCCTGATTCTGCAATTCAAAGCGGCGCTGTTTTACACACCCCATCAACTTTGGCTGTATATCAACGTGACGTGAGTAAACATCTATCTCAAGAGCATCCAGTGCAGTCAGATCCGGTGCATTCTGAATCTGGACCATGAGTGATGGTGGAGCAGTAGGTTCAGTTTTATTTTGCTGATTAAGTTCAAGCAACCGTGCATTGATGACGGTCATCAACGGCTTTCTTTGTTCTTCAGTCCATTTCATCGTGTACTTATAAAGCGCATTCGCTTCTGCAGGAGAGGTTGCATTACGAGCACGTTCTTCAAGTTCAGCGAACAGTGATTCATATTCAGCATCTTTGATTGATTGAACAGATTGCTCAGGAGTTTTTGCTTCAACAGCAGGATCTATAACGAGAGCTTCAGCTTCCATCTGCATTTTCTTGAGATTAGCGATAGCATCTTCAGGTTCTTCCACTCGGACAGCATATTGTTCAGGATCCAACTCAAGCAACTTGTCTTCTGTGAGTTTGCATAAGTGTTGATGCTGCTCCCGCTCCAGGTGACCGTTGGCCAAAAACACATGACGGAATGAGAGCACATCATCAGTTTTAGTAAATTTTTGAATTTGCGACGTGAACTTTTCAACTAATTTAGCAGGATCAGTTTCAATCACTCCGCTTTCAGTTTGTTCTACTAAAGCCTCGTAATCAGCACATATTTGACGGGCTTGTAATTGATGATCATGATCCAACTTACCCCAGTTGTGATTCATGCTTGCTTTCATTAGATCAAGATTTCGGCGCGTAGGCTCATCCTTGGCACGGCTTAACCACATATCGATAAACTTCTGACCTGGTACCTGTGATGCTGCAGTAAAAGAATCTTGTTCAATGCCCCGAATATTTGACTGACTCTGAAATGACTTTTCTTCGACATCATTTGATGTTGAATTTTGGCTATTTTCGATTTCAGCTTTGGTTCTACGAGTGCGTTTCTTTGGTTTATCGTTAAAACCGTCTTTGACTTCAATCTCAGAAATCATATTGCCGAAAGTCTTACCGAATGCTTGCAGTTGAAGCTTTGCATTTTCTTCATCAAGTTGAGCAAATCCATTCGCTACACTGAGTCGGATATCAGCATGTTCACTGTCGCATGTCGTGCGTAGAATGCATGTCGGCATGACAATGTAGATCTCCTGGCCACTTTCAAGCTCATGAGGTGCAACTGGTTTGGTAAAGAGAATATCAGCCAAAGATAATGAATCACGCTTGATACAGTATTCATAACCTGACATAGCAAAGACAGTGGCAGGAAACTGGTTCAGATCATCAAAATCCATTAGTTCGCCGACAGCACGACACAGGATATTTTTACCAGCCATTAATGCAGCAAATGCTTCACTGCTGTTTAAAGTGTTCATAGTTATTATTCCTTATATGCTTTCTTTCGCCAGGTTGTCGATATCAGTCTTTACTGCCGTAAACTGAGCAGCATCAATTTGCGTCAGAGCATCAATCCCCAGATGTTCACAGACAGTTTTTGTATCAAGCCCACGTTCATCAATAAACGCCTGAAGCTCATCACGCTGAGCATCTGTGATAGCGTTAAACTCAGGTGGATTCATCCACTTTGATGACTCTTTGTTGTATTTGCAGTTAAGTTCCTGAGCCTTGAGCAACATCAGCTGTCGCATTGATTCTGCGTACATGTGCTTGGATTCAACGAGCAGCTGAAGTGATTCAGTCAGCTGATTCAGATCACCGGCATGCTCTGCTTCACTGCAGCTTTGTTTCCAGTTCTCAAGTTCTTCAGATGCTTTGATCTGAGCAAGTTGTGCAGGTGTCAGTGTGTTGATGTGCTGTTTGGCAGATGCAATCAACTCAGCAAGAAATGCAGGATGTTCCTTAAGATCCGGTACCCACACTTCACCCGCTTCGCCACCCAGTGCGCCAGAGTTTTTCGCATGATGCGTTGGTGAAGGTTTGAAGCTGATCACACGGGCATTCTTACCTTCGCCGGTTGTGACTGTGGTCATATAGCCCATGATGTCAGCAATACGGTATAGCTCGTTACGGTTTTTACCACCGAGATCAGGTCTGTAAATCACCTGATCCCCATTCTGATCTTCAGAAGCATGGGCAATGAAAACGACATCTTTGCCCAGGCTGAGCAGGGTGTTCACATATTGCTTGAATGTCTGATTTGCAAGACCCTGAGCTTTAAGCTTCAGAGCCCCGTCTTTTTGCCGGTTGTTTGCTGTTAAGAGTAAATGGGTTTTAATGCTTTCAAGCATCGCACCCACAGTATCAATAACGATGGTATTGAATGGAGCAAGATCCTGAGGAGTAAGGTTCGCCACATCTGACCATTGCTGAACAGGTACAACAGCTCCGCGACGAAGCTCACCGGTACGATGAGCACCACGGTCAAAGTCAAAGGAAACAGCGTTATCACCAGTGAAACCAAGAGAAGTTTTACCAAGCCCTGGATCCGCATAGATGTAAGTGATAATTGCACTTACGTTCAAAGCCTGATCAGCTGTAATAATAGGAATAGCCATAATTAATCCCCTTAAGCGCTACGACGTGGATGATTGCGTTTCCAGTTTTTATATTCCGGTGTGGAAAAATGTCCGGCATCTTCAAGAATCTGATTGTATTCAGCATTGTTTTTGGCTGTGCGTGCTTTACTGATTGCCGCAATAATCCAGTCCTGGATTTTTGATTTATCTACGAGTTTCAAGGAACCATTTTGCTCGAGATAAAGATCAAACCCCTTCAGCTGCTGAGGAAAAGAGTCATTATCAGTACGCTTCAAAACGTAATAAAAAGTACTTCTTTTCCCAACCCGATAGCGCTCATTCCGATCACCATCGAGTCCTGCAAATGCCGCAAGATAGTTTGATTCACGGTTCTTTTTGTCTCGGTCAAAGAAATTATCCATACCAGGTGTAAAGCGAAATTCAAGAAAACCACTGTAGATATCAGAAATAGATATCTGTGCAGAGCTGCTGATTTCAGTCCACTCATTGCAGCCGACTTCAGAGAAGTCGATTTTTATACCTTTCCCCAATGCCTCAAATACCATTGCAGGAGAGATGGTTTGTTTTACGTTAATCATCAGACAGTCTCCAAAAGTTTGAACTGCAGCATGTGAGCAACGAGCAGTTGATTGATTGCACGATTGTCATTGAAGTCTGTGAAATCAGGGATTTTGTAGCCTGATTCATCGGTGACGTTGTCTATAGCGAGGTTTGTGATTTCGGCATTGGTGAACTCACTTCCAGGTGCTCCAAACGAGTCATCAATGCGTTCAAAGTCAAAGCTGACATCAAGTGTGAAGCCATCTAAACGGACTACCGCTGTGCCTGATTCATCATTGAGATGCATAGCAGCAACAGTGGTAACAGCAGGTTGTACATCTGGAACAACAGCAGCAGGGCGACTGTATTCAGGTGGGTAAGCAAATGCGATTGCACCTGCTGTGAATATCGCGGCAGTGGCTGCCACCGCAATAAAGTTGATTGGTTTTGAATTTACGTTCATAATTGATCTCGCAAGTTTGCAAAGCCCTGTGTCCGTCGAAAGTAACAGGGCTTTTTTGTGGGTACGAGATTTATAGTAAACACTATGTTTACATCAGTCAACATAAATAATAAACAAATGTGTATTTTGTTGTTTTCAGCACAATAAACAGAAATAAAAAAAGGCCGCTAAAAGCGACCCTTTAAAAACAAAATGTTTA
The DNA here is from genome assembly GCF_002165375.2 of Acinetobacter chinensis. Taxonomy (NCBI): domain Bacteria; kingdom Pseudomonadati; phylum Pseudomonadota; class Gammaproteobacteria; order Moraxellales; family Moraxellaceae; genus Acinetobacter; species Acinetobacter chinensis. The sequence goes on along the minus strand of NZ_CP032134.1, from coordinate 1,870,076 downwards.
TGGTAGTGGGTTTTGAACGTTAAATGCATAAGCAACAACGCAAAAATCTTGATCCATTATATCTTCAGCTGTCAGGATTTCTTCTGGATACTCATCTTTATTCGCACTAACAATGCGCACGCCGCCTTTAGGCATACGGTACAAGTATTTAAACTTAAAAAGACCACCATGATTAATAGCGTAAATCTTCCCATCGACTATGCTTGTGCGCCCAACATCTACGTAAACAGTTGCCCCATTATTAATAACAGGGGTCATTGAATCGCCAAATGCGGTTAATGCATAAGCATTAGTGCTTTCCACCCCATACTGCCGCAGTGTCGACTTACTTAATCTTAGTTTTCGCGTCTCATTTCCAATGATTTCAACAAGCGAACCAGAACCACATGAAACAAGGACTTCCTTATAGAAAGGGATCTCAACTTCATCATTATCAATAGGCGTATTTTCATCCCATTCAGTCACCTTACTGACATTGTTGTTATGTTTTTCACCAATGCCAGAAAGTATCCAGTTAGCAGAAACACCAAAACTGGCTGCCGCCTTAAGTGCCCCCGATTTAGATACACCGCGTTTCTTCCAATTTGTAATTGTTTGCGGAGACTCATCTATTGCTTTAGCGGTTTCTTCTTGTGTTAATCCGCTTGCCTCAAGCAACCGCACTACAGACGCGTGCGGCGCAATTTCAGGTTTCATCTCAGTGCCCATTAAATCAGTAAACATTAGATCTTAATTATCCATAAAGTAAACATTTTGTGTTAAACAAATGAATTGACACTAATAAACATTGTGTTTAATATTGGTTAAACAAATGTTTAATGAGGCTTATATGTCAATCAAAGCTGATAAAGAAACCCTTTTAAAGCTTGGCGGCTCAACCAAAGTGGCTGAGCTACTTGGCTACAAAGATAAGCAAAGAGTCCAGAACTGGATGACACGTGGAATACCAGCAAAAGTAAAACTCCAATATCCACACTTGTTTTTGAATCCAAATATTCAGAATGAAAGTGCTGCTTAAGGATAACCATGAGCAAATTATCAATTGAACTACCTGCAAGCGCTATCAATAACGCTTCATTGATTTTGAAGGCTGTTAATTCTAGCAACCAAAGCAAGGTTGCTGAGCAGTTAGGGGTGGATGCAAGTACGCTTTCACGCATGAAAAATGACAAGAGATCCAATAACTTGACGGATATTGAGCTTTTAAGCGGATTGTTGAGCGCTGTTGGATTAAAGGTGGTGAATGCAAATGACGTCTATTGTTCGCCTGAAGTTGCAGAGGCAACACGAGTGTTTCTTAGTAATTCTTTTAGCTCGCCTGACTATATGCGGATCTTATTTAAATAAAAAAAGCCTGATCTCTTACATCAGGCTTTCGGTAATTCAACACTTTGAGGGAATTGAATATGGAATCAAATGTAGCACAACAAAAAAGTAAAGACAATCAACAGGATTTTATTGCCGGTGATGTTGTTGTTTTCACAGATCCACATAAACCGGATGTCTTAATGACTGTACATAAAGTGCAGGGCGATGGTGTGCTGTTGGATGGCAATAGAAACTTTGCACTTAGCCATTTGATACGCACTGCATCTGCTATGGAGTTGAATGCTAAACGTCGCTTAACCAAAGCTGAACAGGCTTTAGCGGAGGTGTCATGAACAGTCATTTTCAAAAACAGGCTGATCATCGTCAGCAGGCACAGATCCAGTCTTTCTATGAGCCGACACTAAGGTTGCTCAGAGAGGTTTATGAACGCAAAAAGAGCAATCTTCGAAGCAAAGGCTATGACGAAAAGAATGCCGCCGTGACAAAGGTTGAGCTGTCTCAAAAAATGGCATCCCGCTTCAGAATCACAATCTGGCTGGCAGAGCAGGTAATCACCAGTCTGATTAGGGCTGACAGGGTTATTTCATTTGGTGGGTATTTGAAGCCTAAGGTTGGTGAGGTATGAGTAAGTTTGTTCCAAATTCATTCCAGGTACCCAATGCTTTTGTAGACGAAGTGCTTGGGAAAATATCTGATGCGGCATGCAAGCTGTATCTTGTGATCTGCCGCAAGACCCGTGGCTGGAACAAAGAGATGGATTCCATCTCCTTAACTCAGTTTGAAGAGATAACAGGCAAGTCCAGACCGACAGTAATCAAGTGTCTTCGTGAACTCGTAAAGGTGGGGCTAGTGGTTGAGCTTCAAAGCACATTTCACGGTAACACCTATAAACTTGGTGAAGAAACGAGCATTGGACTGGTGCTGAAGTTCCCTGGTAAAGAATTTTTACTAGCTAAAAAACAGGCAAATGATGGTAAAAAATCTTTACCCCTGCTGGTTAAAAATTTTAACTACACCAGTAAAAATATTTTACCTCTGCTAGTAAAAATTTTTTACACACAAAGTATCACTATCAAAAACAACTCTACAAAGAATAAAAAAATAAATAAAAAAAGTCAGAGTGTTTCTGAAAATCCAAAAGTTGAATCTGGAAATTCTTATGATCCGGCTCAGGCAGAATTACCTGAAAACGTAAATCGTGATTTGTGGACTCAGTTTGTTGGGATGCGCAACAGCAATAAAAAACCAATTTCTGAAAACGCCGTGAAATTGATTCTGAAAAAACTGGAGTCATTTGGAGTACTGGCAAATCAGTCCCTGGAAAACTCAATCATTGGGAATTATCAGGGAGTATTTCAGCCCAAGCCTGAATTTACACAGACTCCTGTCCAGCCATCAGGTCATTCTGAATCTGGTTATTTTGCAAACATGTTCAATGGCCATCAGCCGGACGATGTGATTGATGTCACTCCGGATGGTTATCAGATGGGGGTGTATCAGCCATGAATCAGTTAAACCAGGGAGACATCAAGTTTCTGATTGCAACTCTGCGCACGCTGTATGCATCGCAGTTCAATAAAAACTTCCCGTTTGATGGACCTAATGCTGTGCCATTGACCATGGTTGAACAGATTGTTGCCAACTCGCTGACGGGGGTATCAAAACAGCAGTTTGACCGTGGAATTGTTTTACTCAGCACGACAGGTAAAAAATTCATGCCGAGCTTTGCTGAGTTCAAGGAGCTGTGCGTAGGTCAGGACTGGTGGAACAGTCAGAAAGCTTGGGTCAAAGCCTGTGAATACACCCGGATCATGAAGCACGAACCAGTGCAGATTTCTGAGGACGTTTTTCAGTACCAGGAAATTACTACGATTGCAAAATTTGCATTGGACCAGGTCATGCTTTTGATCACTGATGGCGAAATGCACGAAGCAAAGCGTCAGTTTGTTCGTCTCTATGATGAGTATCTTGCTGAGGCGCAACTGAAGGGACGGGTGCAGCAATGGTACCAGGAGCCACAGCAACTGACCTGGAACAATGAAAAAAAAGAGCATGTACCTGTTGTCAGAGAAGAAGCACAGCGTGCACTGGAAGCACTGAAGCAAAAGCTGAATGTTAATAATCGGCAGATTCATAAACCTCAAAAACTGAAAGCCAAAGCAAAGCAGCCTGAAATTGACACGTACTGGCCGGATCCGTTTGATGACAAAGCTGCATACCTGAATGCATGTGACCTAGATGGGGTGGTAGTACCAATCGGGATCCGCAGACAGATGGAGAGTGGGGTATGAAGATCACACGAATAGATGCCGCAAACCTCATCCAGGGTCATACGGGTGGAGCAATGGCTAAGGCTTATGCAGCAGTTGAAAAAGCCTTGATCAGTGAGGCTCTGATTATGTGCAGAGGTAATCAATCTGAAGCTGCTCTGGTTTTAGGTATTTCAAGATCAACGATTCGGAAAAGAATTAATGAAATACAGGGGGCAAACTGATGGTTAAGCATGAAAAAGAATTTAAAGATGAGGTTTACGCATTTATCAAAGAACAGGGTGTAGATCGAATAAAAAACTCTGTAGAGCAGTTTGAGGGTGATCCGAACTTTACGTTCAAGACTTTTGACCCGTGTGCAGATTGTTGTTTTGACATCGGGTTGTATGCAGGTAAAGAAAAAGCCTGGCTTGATGTTTGCGTTTATGACTTAAAGCAAATTGTAGAGAGTCACAAACTGTTGGAGGACTTTTTTAATTTGTCATCTGTTGGTGTTGAAAAGTGCTTACAAAGTGCAAAAGCTCAGATACAGGAGTACGAGACCAATAGTGTTGAAAAGCTCAACGAGCGGTTTGCAGCTGGGTATTCATGCACAGTAGAGCGAATGAGGCAAGCAATCGATGATGTAGAGGCATGTAATTGAAGTCAATCTCGATAGCTGACTACAAAGCAAATTATCTGAAACCACGACGTGTGAAGCGCTGTGTATCGGTGAAAAAAATTAAAGCAGTGAGTGAGGGGGAAGCGGTTCTATCTCAGCACCTTAAAGCGCACAAAATTGAATATGTGCAGGAGTTCCGATTTAACCCGGAGCGCAAATGGCGGGCTGACTTTCACCTGGTGGATACAAAGATACTGATCGAAGTTGAGGGTGGGGTTTGGAGCAATGGGAGGCATACACGAGGTAAAGGATATATAGCAGACATGGAGAAATATAACTCAGCTGCATTGTTGGGTTATTCAGTGTATCGATACAGCACTGAGCAGGTGAAAAGCGGTAAGGCGATTGAAGAAATCAGACGGTTGATGGAGTGATGGTATGAATGCGGCGGCAAAAATTAAAGAAATGGATTGGTCAAAATTTACAATTGATGGTTGGCTGGAACAGTTTGGGGCATGGTGCGAGACCGTTCGCATGAAAGGCGGTGACCTGCCAGATGGTCTTCATGTAAATCAAATCTATTGGAAGATTATGGAGGCTGATACAACTCCTCGCAATTTCAAGTCTTTTATTACTTGTGAGATATCTGATGCAGAAGCAGATCATGTACATGCCTTACTACGAAGTATTTTAAAAAGCGATAGTGTTGATTACACGACTAAGTTTGCACTTTTGTGCTTGATAAAGAATAAAGTTGAAAATAAAGGGCTGAGTAGAGTTGCGAATGAGACCAATCAGTCAAAGGCTCAGGCGGCAATTATGGTAAGTTGTGCTAAATTTTACTTAGCTGGTCATGATAAACGATTGCGACAAGGATAAAATATGTTGGATTATAGAGTTACTTTATGTAAAGGGGTGGAATTTAAACACATTGAGAAGGTTATATCTCAATGCTTTCCTGACCTGCCTGAAAAAGTTATAATTTTAAGGTCAACTATTTCAAAAAGATTGTGCTTGACGCTAAGAGAAAATAGGAATTCAAATAAAGAAGATGCAAAAAATTTGATCAAACAATTTGTTTTAATTATTATGCTTAAAAATTATGTTGAACGTCATAATATCGAATTGACTGTCTAGACGCATTGTGGCATATTTCTGTTATAGTGACCGAAGTGTATGTAAAGCACTAAAGTTAATTTAAAGCTCGCCAAATGGTGGGCTTTTTTTAATGCTTAAAATGCTATAATGAAAATAAAACAAAGGCAGTTGGTGCTATGTCAGAATCTCATAATTATATTTATACTCAATTCAGTACATTTGGCTCACTACCTACACACAAGGTTTATTTAATAAACGCAGATGGGAAAGCTAAATTTATATTCGCTGACAATACATTCATGTATGGGAATATTTCGGATTGGGCATTAAGTCATTCAGCTCTTGATTCAAGAAAATCACTATGGTCAGAAGAACCAGAGTCTTTTTTGAAGAGTGAAAAAATCAGATTACGGAAATACAGAGACTTACATCCAACTTTTGTGACAGAATCCAACAGTGGTCATATTTAGATAATTTTTGATGTACAGTTTACCGTAGGTCTTAATATTTGATAATTATTTGCTATGTATGAATTTTAAGCGTATAACGATTACTCGTTGATGCGGGATGGAGCAGTCTGGTAGCTCGTCGGGCTCATAACCCGAAGGTCGTTGGTTCAAATCCAGCTCCCGCTACCAACCAAAAAATTTAAAGTTTATATACTCACTCCAAAGTGGGTATTTTTTTGTCTATTGGATTGATAATTGTGAACCTTGTATGGCGAGCCAGATTTAATACAGTACATGCCGTAAAAATTGTTTAAGCTGAAAATTAATAGAAAAAGAGGGTTAGATAATGAAATACATTATATGTTCAGCACTGGTTTTGACAGGTTGCATGAGTAATCAACCACAGCCATTTAGAGAAACGCCTGAGTGTATGAATTATCGTGGGATGATGACAGCCCCAATGCCACCGGATGCAATGGAACGACTAAAACAGCAGTGTGTAGAATCTCGAAATAACCAGGCGTAATCACAAATTTTAATTCTGATGTATTCACATCTTATACCCCACCACTAAGTGGGTTTTTTGATTAATAAGTGCTCAAATCTCAAATACTTAAACCAAAAAAATTTATCGAGATATTTTAAAAATTAATGTAAATTGTTATTGACAAATATTAGTAAAATTAAAGTCATATATTTTTGAATTGCTCTTATATTTGACTAAGTGTTCAAGTATTTAAAGTATCGTCTTTATTTCTGGGGTATCGAGTAATTAATGAATTTAAATTTATACCGATTGATATAATAAATTATATGAGTATCAGTTATGATTTTATCCTGAAAACAAAATACATTTTAATATAATGATATATAATGTGATGAAAATCTCATAATTTATGAGTTATGATACCTGTGTTATCCAGTGTACAGGATTGGATAACTTTACCTTTTGCCCGTATCATCATGCCGATACGGGTTTTTTTTTGAAACCTCTTTAGGTAAATTTTTTTTTCAATAAGTAATATTCTTTTGTGTTTGGTGTGATGGTTGATCGCTTAAAGTGTGATATTTATCAAAAAAAATTAAATAAATGTGACAAATTACCTTTTTTATTTGTTATACTAGCTCTGTTGCCTGTAACGCAACATAACCTTAGCCTATATTGCAAGTATAGGTTTTACTCCATTATTAATAGTATTTATTAATGGTAGTTTACCTCCTTTTTAAAGGAGGTTTTTTTATTATAGGTTGTCCAGTGAAAGATCCGTTTGCTAAGCAAACGGATCTTTTGATAATGATCTTAATTTAGATATAGCTATAGCTAAACCCAATAATAATAGAGCTTCAATGTATAGAAAAAAATGATCACCAGAAATTAAAAAAATCCATAAACATACAAGAATCAGTGTAATTACAAAAAGAGTTAAAACGAGATAAATAGCGAATTCCATAATTTTATTAGTGTTAATATTGCTTAATTATTCGCAATAATTGCAAAAATATTGAATTGCATCAAGTTATATGTGACTCTTTTTATGAATTAACTGTAATTACCTATTGTTTACGTCGGGTTTGAGTGGCAAAAAGTCTTAGTACTGTGATTGGATTATTAGACTTCATGGTTGAAATGTTTATTGATGAACTTGTAGACAAATATTGTTGTTTTTGATAATTTGATCATGTTATTTAATTATTACAAATAACAATACCTAAACTTATATCAGCGCAAGAATATAAGAGGGTAAACCCCATTGGAAACAGTGGGGTTTTTTTGTGGTTGAAAATTATGAACGCAGACGACTATTTCAGTAAAACCCAAAAGCGCCCACCTAAAGCTAAATCACGTGCCAAGTCTCTACCTAAGGCTAAGGAAGCATACCTGGAAGCTGAAAAAACTCTGTTTCAGGAATTAGAAGAAAACTTGATTGGGTATCGAAGAAAATTTCAATTTGAATCAACAAAGAACTGGCGGTTTGATTTCTATATTGTGCGTTTGAAACTGCTCATTGAAATAGCAGGCAGTCCTTGGGCTGTTGGGCGTGGTGGGAGAAAGATAGCGAATGCATTTAATAAATATAATTTAGCTGAGGAAATGGGTTTTAGGCATGAACGTCTCGAGCCGCATCAAATTGAGTCAGGCTATGCCCTTAAGTGGATTCAACGTCAGTTAGAGAGTTTAGAAGATGGAACAGATCAGACCTTTTCCACCAACAGACTTGATTGATCAAGCTGAGGAAGTTGAAGCAATTCTGCTTGCACCCGCCGTGGAGTTAAAAGACTGGGTGATTGCTAACTGGCTGACTATTGGTGGCCAGCTCCATAACCCTGATCATGACCATATTGCAGAGCTACTTCACGACGATGAAACCTTTTTAGCATTCGCTTGGGCATCAAGTGCTGCCGTGTCTAAGAAACGCATGGTACTTGGGCAGTGTGAAAAGGTGATGTTCAACCAAGGTGGATGGAAAAAGGCTCGGCAAGAGCAGCAAATGCGTGAATGGTTTGGCTGTGTGCCTGTATATCTCATTACGATTGATGCTGCATTCTGTGAACAAGCCACTGACAGAGATTTCTGCCGGTTGATTGAACACGAGCTGTATCACATCGGTGTAGAGCGTGATGCTGATGGTGAGATCATTTATAGCGATGTAACTGGCTTACCTAAGCATTACTTGGCTGGACATGATGTTGAAGTGTTCTTTGGTGAAATACGTCAACACGGAATTGATAGCTCAGTACAGCGTTTATTGGAAATCGCCAAGAATGCTCCATTTGTTTCGGAGACAAACATTGCAGCGTGTTGTGGTAACTGTGTGATGAATTGAGCCTAAGGGCTCTTTTTTTTGGCTATCTTGTACGACGTAGCACGACAAAGGTGAGTTTATGGCAGCACTTAAAGAGCCTGTAAAAATCTTTATAGTTCAGTCTCTTGCTTGCTTTGAAACACCTCAACAAGTTGCTGATTCAGTAGAAGAAACCTATAAGATTAAAATCGATAGAAAGCAATGCCATAGTTATGACCCGACAAAGTATGCAGGGCGAAATCTAAGCAAAAAGTTAAAAGACCTTTTTTACGAGACGCGGAAGAAGTTTCAAGAAAATATCTTGGATATACCAATCGCTAATAAGGCATTTCGACTTAAAGAGCTTCAGATGATGTATGAGGATTCAGGACGAAATAAACGAGCAAAGCAAAATTTACTGAAACAGGCATTTCAGGAAACAGATGGGCGTGTCACTAAGCAAGAAATCACAGGTAAAGATGGTAAGCCAATAGAGACTGTAAGTTCTGATGTTTCAACTGAAAGCTATCTTGCAGCAAGGGAACAGGTTTTAAATGATTACTGACCCAACGCGTGAGCTTGCAATTCAAATTGAGGCTCAGGAAGATCTGTATTTCTTTTCACGCTATATGTTTAAAGAGCGCCGGAAATACAAGTGGATGCACAATTGGCATCATCGTGTCATTTGCGATGCGTTAATGAAGGTGTTTCGTGGAAAGACCAGGCGACTGATTATTAATGTACCCCCACGCTACTCCAAAACGGAACTCGCAGTCATTAATTTCATGGCATGGTGCTTTGGGAGAATGCCTGATTGTGAGTTTATTCACATCAGCTACTCAGCCACTTTGGCAGCCAATAATGCATTTCAGACGAGAAATTTGGTTCAGGAAACAGCATATAAGCGCGTATTTCCTGATTTTCAGCTACGTGACGACAGTAAGGCAAAGGATGACTGGCGCACAGTTGCTGGTGGAGTCTGCTACTCACAAGGGACCGGTGGTACGATTACCGGTTTTGGTGCTGGTAAGATCCGTAAGGAATTTGGTGGCGCAATCATAATTGATGACCCGCACAAAGCAAGTGAAGCAAGCTCAGATACAATTCGTGGCAACGTGATTGAATGGTTCCAAAATACATTGGAGTCCCGAACAAACTCACCAGATACACCAATCATTGTGATCATGCAGCGTTTGCATGAAGAAGATTTGGCAGGATGGCTGCTTGATGGTGGCAATGGGGAGGAGTGGGAGCATCTTTGCCTGCCGGCTATTCAGGAAGATGGAACAGCGTTGTGGCCTGAAAAGCATTCAATTGAACGCTTAAAAGTCATGGAGGATGCAGCGCCTTATGTGTTTTCAGGGCAGTACCGTCAATTACCATCACCGCCAGCAGGTGGTTTTTTTAAGCCTGACAGAATTGAAATTGTGGATGCGCTGCCTGCTGAGTTCATAAAGGAAGTGCGTGCATGGGATCTTGCAGCTTCAGAGAATGAGGGAGATTGGACTGCGGGACCACGGATGCTGAAAACCAAAGATAACATTATCTACATCGTTGATATGGTTCGTGGTCAGTGGGGTCCAGATGGTGTTGAGAACACAATCAAGCAAACAGCTCAGATGGATGGCAAATCAGTAATGATCCGGCTACCACAAGACCCTGGTCAGGCGGGGAAATCTCAAGCGAAAAACTTCATAACCATGTTATCTGGTTTCAGGGTTAAAGCAGAAACTGTATCTGGTGACAAAATCACCAGGGCGCAACCTTTTGCTGCTCAGGTGAATATTGGGAATGTGAAGATGTTACGAGGCATCTGGAATAAGCCATTGATTGAAGAAATGCGGCATTTTCCAAATGGTAAACATGATGACCAAGTGGATGGGTGTAGCGATGGATTTAATGAGTTGAACGAGGCGCCACAAGTTACCCACATTGATATACCAATTCTTGGATTCTGATATGAGCATTACAACAAAACATGCCGACTATGAAAAACACATTTCAACCTGGAATAAGCTGGATGATGTTTGTGAAGGTCAGGAAGTCATCAAGGCAAAACGGGAAACCTACCTGGCGAAACCCTCACTGTTTACTTCAAAGAATGATCCTCATGGAAAACTGCGTTATGGCGAATATCTTTTGCGGGCAATCTTCCCGGGTGTGACCAGTCGAACCATGGCAAGCCATATCGGTCTGGCATTTGGTAAGACACCAGTTTTTCAGCGCCCTGATGATCTTGAGTATCTAGAGCGAAATGCTGATGGTTCAGGGCGTTCAATCTATCAGTGTGCACAAAGAGCGACACGATTGATCAGCCGGAATTACCGTTGTGGTTTGTATGTGGACTTCCCAAATATAGGTCCAAGCAAGAACAAGCAGGAAGAGAAGAACACCGGTGCTTTTCCGATGATTCACATCATACCTGCTGCCAATATTGAAGACTGGGATCACATTATTGTAGGCAATCAGAAAAAGCTGAGCTTCGTTAAATTGTTTGAAACAGTAATGGTCAGGAAAGAATTCAGTGTAGAAAAGCAGGAGCAATACAGAATCCTTACACTTGAGCCCACCGATTCTGGTTTTGTCTACACAGTTGAAGTTCAGACGAAAAATGACAAAGGGGAATGGGCTTCGAGCAGGAAGTTCACGCCGACTGATTACAACGGAAATCCATGGGATTACATACCGTTCACCTTTTGCGGTGCAATTGATAACTCGGATGAAATTGGAACTGCACCGCTTTATGAGCTGGCAACGATGGAGCTTTCATACTACACAAGTACTGCAGATGTGGAAGAGTCAGCATTTATTGTGGGGCAACCTACCTTATGCTTTCCAAACATTACTCCTGAGCAGTACGCCATGGTGAAAGAATCAGGAGCGAGTGTTGGTAGTCGTTCCGGCTTTCCTACAGACGCAAAAATGGTACAAGCTGAAAAAAATGGCCTTGCCTATGAGCGTATGCAGGACAAGTGGAATCAGATGAAGGAACTTGGTGCACGCCTGATCGAGGTCGGATCAGCCAATAAAACAGCGACGCAGGCAGATAACGACAGTTCTATTCAGCATTCGGTATTGTCGCTTGTGGTTGCCAATGTTTCTGAAGCATTTACCAATGCACTGCGGTGGTGTGCCAAATTTGCCACTGCAAATCATGACCTCAAATTCAATGAACTGAGTTTCACTATCGCACAGGATTTCAATAAGCCTAAGTATGACCCGGTACGCTCTAAATTGATTTATGAAGCTTGCTTGGCTGGTGAGTTGCCAATGTATGTTTGGTATCACTATGAGCAGACCGGAACATTCCCGGAAGATAAGTGGGAAGACATCATAAAGAAAATCGAGAAGCGGGATGATGGTGGCATGGACACAGAGGATGATTGAGAATGAATACATCGGCGCAGAAAGCCCTGGTTGATGCGCTGAGTCAGCATTCTGCATATCTCTACCGTGCGTCATCACAAGCAGTAAACGAACTGACAGCTCAATTTAACAAGCTATCGGTACGGCAACTTAATCGGCTTTCGGAACTTCTGAATGAATTGAGCGACTCAGAGCGAAACGCACTTAAAAGCCTGAACTTTTCAAGCAAAGCGAAAGTCAGCAAAAATATTGAAGAAATTAAGGCCATCCTGAATGAATGGTTCAAATCAATTGATGCTGATCTATTCGAGCAGTTCGACAAGTCAGCATTGCATTTAGCGGTCTATGAAGCGTCATATTCTGCGAAGTTGATTGCTGGTGCCGCTGCGATAGTAAATGCCGAGAAGAATTATAAAGCCGCAAAGAAAGCACCATTTGCCGGCGGTCAGTTGGTCGATTATCTGTTTACTGATATTGCTTCAAATCTTCGCAAGAAAGTGGAATACGTCATTCGTGATGGGGTTTCGCAGGGTCAGACGAATCAGCAGATTATTCAGCGGATCAGAGGTAAAAAATCCCTGGATTATAAGGATGGTTTACTGCAGAAGACAGAAACTGAAATTGAACGTCAGGTCAGGACAGTAAGAAGCCATATCAGCAATGCGACTTATATTGATACGTATAAAGCTCTCGGATATGAGTATGTGAAAGTAGTGGCCACACTGGATGGGCGTACATGTAAGTACTGCGCTTCAGTTGATGGGGAAGTATTTCACATTGATGATCCTGCACGACCACGCTTCCCCGTTCACCCAAATAACCGGACGACTTACGTTGGCTGTGATAAGGATGGAAATGTCGCAGGCTTGCGCCCATTTGTAATGGATGAGCGTAAGGTTAAGGATATTCCTAAGGAGGAACGGAAACACCTCATTGGCCAGCTGGATGCCAATACATCCTTTAAGGAGTTCTTTGAACAGTCCGATGAGTTCTTTCAGCGCACCTGGCTAGGTAAATCGAAGTATGAGCTTTATAAGAAGGGTGAATACAGTATTGATAAGTTTGCTGATCCACTGAATAAACGTGGTTATACATTGGCTGAGATGAGAGCTTTGGATAAAAAGACTTTTGAGGCGGTGGGACTCTGATTTTTATGATAAATTAGCTTCATACAAAATTATTCTAAAATTTTTTTATGGAAAATTTGATAAAAGCAATTCTAGATATTTTCAGAACACATAATATCCTTCTTTATGTAGTCTGTATCGTTTCAGGCGTGCTTTCTTATAATGTATTTGGTTTGGCTGAGTTAACAGGGTTTGTAAATATTAAGGGTGAGTACAGGAATTACGTTGGTCTAGTTTTTCTTGTTTGTGTAATCACAGTTTTAGTACTTTGCATTAAATCTATAGTTTCTTATTTTCGACACTCAATTACTGATATCAAAAATAGGAAGGAAAAAGGAAGGTTAATCGAGCAAAAGCTTATAAATCTCACAAACCCCGAGAAAGCTGTATTGTTTCAGTATTTTATACAAAATTCAGAAACAATATGGTTACCCTTGAGTGGTCAGGAGGTTGTAGAACTTTGTAATTCACATATTTTAACACTTGCAAGCAGCTCATCTAGACCGACAATTGCAGGTCAAGCAGTGATGTTGAAGCTATCTCAGCTTTTAAAGCAAAGGCTTGCGAACTTATATCCTGAAATATACTCAAACAATTATGATCAAAATGTAGTGAATGATTTAGTCCTAAAATTTACGCCAAATAGCGTTCATGAAGTAAATAAAAATAGAAAAATTTTTAATTATTAAATGGTTAAGTTATTTTAAGTTAAACACCAGTATCTGAAATGGTCTATTTTTAGGCGAGTAGAAAATGGTTAAAGAGCCAAAACAAATAGGGTTAGAGCGGACTGTATGGCTTTTTGAGCATGAGGTTTTACAGAAATTCGAAAAAACCAATCTCGAAGATCATCACAAAGTTCTTGAGTTCAATCAATTTTCTATGGAATACGAAATTAAAACTAAATTCAATAATGGTCGAGCTGATGCAATTGTAATGCGTAATACTGCAAATCATTGGTTTAAAATATGGTTTTCAGCGTTTGCTGCTTGTACAGCAGATCACAACATATTTAAAGCCAAATAACCAAATTCAACTTAAGCACCCAACAGGGTGCTTTTTTTATGCCTGCTGAAAGTGGAAACAGACAGCGTAACGAGCGGATGCTCAATTTAGAAATAGGGTCGGATGACTTATGAAACTTAAAACAACTCAGATTGATGGCAAAACGTATGCAGAAGTGAGTGAACAGGGCTTGCCACTGTATATCCATGATGACGGTAAAGAAGTTGCTCATGACGCAGCACAAACCGTAGCGACAATTTCACGCCTGAATGGTGAAGCAAAAACCAACCGTGAACGTTATGAAAAAGCTGAAACATCTCTTAAATCCTTTGAAGGTATTGAGGATCCAGTGGCAGCTAAAAAAGCCATGGAAACGCTGAAAAACTTTGACGATAAAAAGCTGGTGGATGCTGGTGAGGTGGAAAAAGTCAAAGCTGAAGCAATTAAAGCGGTTGAAGAAAAATATGCGCCAATTATTCAGGAACGTGATGCATATCAGGCGCAACTGCATAACGAGCTGATTGGCGGTGGCTTCGCTCGTTCTAAGTACATTCAAGACAACATTGCTGTACCCGTAGACATGGTCCAAGCCCAATTCGGCAGCCGTTTCAAAATCGAAGAAGGCAAGGTCGTGGCATACGGCACAGATGGTCAAAAGATCTTCTCCCGTGCACGTCCGGGTGAAGTTGCGGACTTTGACGAAGCCTTAGAGTCCCTGGTTGGTGGATACCAGCATAAAGATTCGATTCTTAAAGGTAATCGTTCAAATGGTGGTGGGTTCCATGGAGGTGGAAATAACAACTCAGGGTTAAAGCGCAGTGAAATGAGTGCCGATGCCAAAGCAGATTACATCCGTCAGCACGGTCAGGAATCATATTTAAAACTTTCAAAATAAGGAGTCGAAATGACGACTACAGTTAACAGTGACATGATTATCTACAATCAACTGGCTCAAACAGCGTATCTTGAACGCTTACAAGATAACTTGAATGTATTTAATCAGGCGTCTAATGGTGCAATCCGCTATGTGAATGAAATCATTCAGGGGGATTTTAAGCAGGATTCATTTTATCGCGTTGGTGGCAGTATTGAACATCGTGATGTGAACTCCACGGCAAAGGTACCTTCAAAAAAAATCGGAGCAGGTGAGGCGGTTGGCGTAAAGGTTCCGTTTAAGTACGGTCCATATGCATCTACCGAAGAGGCATTTAAACGCCGTGCCCGATCTCCTGCAGAGTTTGCTGAAATTGTGGGCTATGACCTTGCGGATGCTTTGGTCGCAGGACGGTTGCAATATGGTTTAACAGCCCTGAAAGCTGCGATTACCAGTAATCCTGACATGATTGCCAAAGGCAGTATTGCCGTCGATGGTCGCAAAGCTCTGACTCGCGGTATGCGTAAATTTGGCGATAAGTTTGGCCGCATTTCACTTTGGGTTATGAATTCTGATACTTATTTCGACATTGTTGATGAAGCACTGACAAACCAGGTGTATGGCGAGTCCGAACTTGTTATTTACGGTGGGCTGCCAGGCACGCTGGGTAAACCGGTACTTGTGACAGATATTGTGGGTGATAATGATGCATTTGGTCTGCAGGCGGGTGCATTAACGGTTACGGAATCTCAGGCACCCGGATTCCGGGCCTATGACATCAACGATGAAGAAAACCTTGCGATGGCTATGCGTGCAGAAGGTACTTTTAATCTTGATGTGCTTGGCTATTCATGGGATTCATCCAAAGGTGCAAATCCAACACTGGCATTACTCGGTGCAGATGCAAACTGGGTTAAACATGCAACCAGCAACAAAATGACAGCGGGTACATTACTTGATCTGTCAGGTACACCATAACAGGAGGGCATCAGCCCTCTTTCTTTTGGGAGAAAAAATTGAAAATTATCTATGCGAAAAATAGCTCAGGTATTAATGAGCAAGGCTCGTTTCAGAACCCTGCTTACTATGAAAAGCCTGATCCAGGTGCCAGGTCTGTGGTGGTTTATGGTGATTATCCACAAATTAAAGCCGACTATGAAAAGCTCGGTATTGAAGTGGAAGTGCGTGATTTACCTGAAGCCAAGCCACTAACAATTGATCTTAAGGTTGGTATTTCACCTGAACTGCAGGTCATTATTGATGAGGCTAAAGCTGAATGTGAAAAGGTTACTGCTGAAAACACCATCCTGGCAGAACAGCTTGCTACAGCACAGGGTGAACTGATCGCATTTAAAAATGACATCCCGGCAATGCAGGCGCGCATTGATGAACTGCAGCCGGCAGCTAAAAAGCCAACCGCTGCAGAAGTGAAAGCCGCTAAGACTGCAGAAGAAGCCGCCAAAGCAGACCAAACAAAGGAATAACCCATGAGCTTTATTACCCAGGAACAGGCTGAGCAGATTCTGGGGGCAGACTTTGCACCAGCTGGTGATAAAGCTCGCCTCATTAAATTAACCAATACGTGGATGAAGAACGAAGTTGGTCTAGTGCCAGACCCTGTTGATCCAGTTCTGATTGATGCTGCATGTGAAATTATCAAAGGCATTATTGCAGGAGTAATTTATTCCGGTATTGCCCGCCAGACCACCAGTGAAAGCGTAAAGGCTGATACGGTACAGGTCACTGAAAGCTATGCCGAGGGCAGCGTTGAAATCTCTGAATTTGAGCAGATAGCACGGGCTTATATTGCCTCACTGGATTTAAAGCCCTGTGGATTTGGATTTGAGGTGTTCCGGGTATGATCAAAAATAAGATCCAGTCTAAAGTTGCTGCTGCATTCAGTAATAAGCTTGCCGATGCGGTAGATTCATTCACCTGCTCCAAAGAAATACGTTCCGGTGAGCTGGATTTTGAGACTCAGACTTATCCTGTGACAACTGTTGAAGCCTATAGCGGGCGGGGTGTGCTGTTTGGCTCGTATCTGAAAGATATGGTCAAACCAACTGATTACCAGGTGACTGACTCAAAAGCCACAGTACTGCAGAATGAAGTGACTCAGGTACCGCAGATTGGTGATGTCTGGGACTCCATTAAAGGAAGCTTTAGGGTGGTGAATATTGGTGCAGATCCAACGGGAAGCATCTGGGTTTGCCAGTTGCGGAAAGTTTAGTAATATCCCTCTAATATTTAAGGGGGGATTTATGGAAAAAAAAACGTTAGAAGAAAAAATAAAGTACGTTTGCTGGTGGGCATTCGGCTTAACATTACTCTATTTTCTAGTTGGTGCGTGGTTAATTAGTGATGGGACTAAGTTTGATCCAGCTAAAACATATAATTTACTTAAAGACACATTAACTCTTACAGCCGCTTTTCTTGCTCCTGTAGCAGCCTTTGTGCTCTTTAGTGATTGGAGGTATCAACATAATGCGGTTAAAAATGAGAGGATTAGCGAAGAGATTTTAAAGATATTCAAAGAAGACCTTGATTATTTTTACACATTAACGAAAGAAGACTTGAATACATCACAGAAATATAATGAATATCGAGTCAAATTTTACAGCCAAATAAATAACTTGGTAAATACAATCAATAATATTAGAGAGTTTAATGATGAGTGTAGAGAATTTAGTAAAAACTCCAAGCTAATCATAATTGATTTACACGATTTATGGGATAATTTAGCTCAGCAAGTTTTCACTTCAAGTCAATTTGAGCCCATAGCATTGAATGAGGATCCTTTATCAAAGAATAAACAAAAGATTTTAATTAAAATGTTGAGCGATAAAATGCTTGATAACCAAAAAATATATGAACAAATAAAGCAAAAAATTAAAAAGCTTAAACCATTAAAGGTTTAAGCTGGCAAAACTCACTTCGGTGGTTTTTTAATAGGTGAAATATGGGCTGGAAAAACAAACCGACTGACTTCTCCACTCAACTCCTTAAAGATGGTGATGATCATATCCGCAAAATTGCTGGTGAAATGCTTCAGGGCGTAATCATGGCGAGCCCTGTTATGGACGGTACATTTCGCTCAAACCACAGAGTCACAGTTGATACAACGACAAATGAGACAGTGGAGAGCACGGGTAACCGATCACCGACAGGCACAATGGATCAGACAGCTTTCAGCGATGGGGTCAGAGAAATCCTGAAAGCACGGATTGGCTCATGTGTATATATACAGAACAATTTGCCGTATGCGCTAAATCTTGAAAACGGTAAATCAGATCAGGCACCACAGGGTATCTATGCTCTGACATTTCACCATGTCTGTGAGAAATACAAATGATGACAAATACTCAGGCATTACGGGCAATCATGGCACGTATTGGCACTTTCCGAGGGATGTTAAAAGAACACATCCAGCTTGCAAACAATCCTTTGTCTGAAGGTAAACAGTTTGAACCACCTGAAAAGGAGTTATGGGCAAAAGTGACAGTGAGCAACGGTGGGAAGTTTATTTCAGGCATTGGAGAGAAACCCTGTACCAGAACGACTGGCATAGTGTTTATTCAATTGTTTGCACCATTAAATACAGGCACTGATAGCCTGTCTCAGCTTGCTGATAAATGGGTTGAGCATCTAGAGTTCTATAAAAAAGACGATCTTGAGATGCGTGAAGCGAGTGTGATTGATGCTGGACATTCCAGTGCCATTGGTGATCCATCCAGTATGAGTTACTACCAATACAATGTGAATGTGGCATATGTGGTGAATTAATCATAAACACCATTTGGACTGCCCAAGAGGCGGTTTCTTTTCCCCATAAAATTAGTATCTTATTCTGAATTATAAATTTGGATAAATATGAAGAGTTTTTTACTTTTTGTTGTAGCACTATTCTGTAATGTTTCTGCCTATTCAAATCATGATTATTCAGATCGACTGGAGATGCTAACTAATACCCTTAGCCAAGGAAGTTACACAAGTGATGATTACAATCCAATAGCTAAAAAATATGTCAAATCCCCTAATATTAACATTAGAAATGCCCCAATAAATGGGAAGATCGTAGGCAGCTTAAAACAAGGACAATCCGTTCTTGTATATGACAGAATTAGCTCATGGGAACGAATATCTAAAGAGAATCAACAACCCAAGTGGGTATCATCCAGTCTGCTTTGTTCTGGCGAGGGGTGTTATATTAATTCTAGTAAAAATTACATCAAATCCAATTTGAATAGTCCCAAAACTAAATCCACCACTTCAAGAACACACAAGAGCACAAGCAGCTCCTATGGTGGTTCATGCCCTTGTTCTTCAAGTAGCAATTGCTTTGGTCCAAGGGGTGGGAGATATTGTATAACCTCAGGCGGAAACAAGAGATATAGATAATGGAATTTACTAGAGGTAATGGTTTGAGTATGAAGAAAATATTTATTGGCTTGGTTGTAGTTTTTTTCCTGATTTGGCTTATCGCTTAAGTAGGTAAGGAAATTCATTCGCAGCGGTTTGTAATAGAGCTACACTCATAAGAGAAGAAAATTAATTTAGAGTTACACTTATAAGAGAGGAGCTGTATTCACATGACAACTCAATGTGTGCCTTAAAGCCTTCCATACAAATAGGAATAACTGAACCGTCGTAATTGACGGTTTTTTTATGCCTGAATTTTAGGAAGCATTGCCACATTTAATTGTGAACCTGGGCCGATACAGTGGTCTGGAAAAGCAAAAAGCCCATGACTGGAATCATGAGCTTTTTAAATCTCAACCCACCGACAAAAGTAAGAGGAGATACAACTTATGGAAAATCATACACCAAAATCTGAATTAAAGGTAGATGGAAAAATGAGCGAACAAGGCGCTGACAAAGTGGGCAATAAGCTTGCAAATGCTGTGATTATTTTTGTTGTTCTGATTGGTATGGCGGCACTGATTGCCGCATGCCGATGGTGGTAGCCAATCCACCGAATTACTGCACCGCCTAAAAGGCGGTTTTTTATTGCCTAAAATCAGGAGACAGCTATGTCAAAAGGCACTGATGTGGTGATCCACATTACGAAAGAAGAAACACCAAATACGCTTCCGGCTTTGCCTGAATGGCACACCCTTCGACGCAATTCGGACTCTTTAAAAAAGACAGTATCCCTGACACAGTCAGATGAAATTGTTAATTCACGATTTGAACAGGGCTCAATTGCTACTTCAGGTGAAGCGACCGGCAATATCGAATATGAACTCTCTGCACTCAGTCAGGATATGTTCCTGGAGGGGATGGCAGGGAATGTATTCACAGATTCGGGTACACCGGATGTTTCTACACTTGAAATTGGTGGTGATACGCTGGCAACATATACGATTGTTAAACATGACAAAAAAGTTGGTCTCATTCAGGTGTTCACTGGTTGCCGTATTGGGGAACTGACAATACAGGGTGACACAGAAGGCAAGATTACCGGCAGCGTATCAGTCAGCGCTACAGGCTATGCGACACCTGCTGTGACACCGGTGACCAATCCACAGGCAGCAACAACAACCCCGTTTATGTCATCTCTTAATCTGAACTCTTTCAAAATTAATGGTGAAACTACGGTCGGCAAAGCCTGTGCTGAGTCATTCACGATCACTGTAAACAATAACCTGACAGCTAAACCCTGCCTTGCGAGTGGTAGCCTTATTCCAAACCGCTACACGGAAGGTAATGTGACCATCACACTGAATGTGACGCTGGCACTTACTGCCACCTCAAAAGAATGGATTCCTTATGTCGAATCACGGGAAACCATGACTGCTGAAATTGGCATGGAAGATACAGCAGGAAATGCTTATGGATTCCACTTCACCAGACTTGAACTGGATAACGATGGTTTGTCAGATACCAATAAAAATGATGACCACACACTCGCTATGGAGTTCCGTCATGTGAAGGAAGCTCCAACCATCACACGTACTACAGCTTAATCACAGCCCCTCAGGGGGGGGCTTTTCAGGATCATTGAAATGGCACTTAAGGCAGAAATTCAAAAGAGTAAAAATGCATCGTTATGGAAAGAGTATAAAGACTCATCAGGTAATGTACTGGCTGAGTTTAAAATCCGTGGCGATTCATACAAACCCTATCGTGTAGCACTTGAGCGCGCACAGAATCAGGTGGCATCCAAAGGCTACAATGTCTCAACCGCAAGCACTGAGGATAAGTTGTATCACGAGTTGCTTCTTGAAGCTGCTGCATGCCATTTGATTGAAGACTGGAAAGGGGTTGTGTTCTCTGAAGATGGAAAGGAGACAGAACAGCCTTACACTCCTGAAAATGCTGTGAAGCTACTGAGCATGGGGGATGTTGGGATATCTGTATGGGCTTTTGTGAAAAAATGCGCAGAGCAGATCCAGGCTGATGCGGATCGGGTGCTGGTAGACACTCTGGGAAAGTCTCAGAGCTTTACCGATGGCATACCGGAGAAGGTGGGCTGACAGACTTTCAAAAAAAGATCAGAGAAAAGCTTGGGCGCAAACTTGATGACGCGCCTGAGTTCAGCTATACAGCCCACATCATTCTGAATGCATTCAATGTTATTTCCAGATCCCGTGCTTATGAGCAGGGAGTTGCATTACCCCTCGATGGGCGAAGCATAAGTGCTTACCTTGAATTGTATGAAACACCGTGTGAGCTGCATGTATTTGTTGAATGTGTTTTTGCTTTGGATAATTTGTTTTTGGATGGGGTGAGGAAGAAATCAGCATGAGTGGGTTTCTTTTGTTGATAAAAAATATCTATGAACCCACTCTTCGGAGTGGTTTTTAATACTTGAGTTTTGCAAAAAGATCCACAAGACCTGAGCAAAATTAAATTTATATAACAAAAATTAATTTTACGGTATATTGAGTAGCATTCAATGGGGCATCATAAAATCTTATAACCATTGAGTGCTGTTTTTTTTATTTATATTTATTTAATTTTTAAGGTGTTTTTTATGAATAAGCTCGAACTCAATATTCAGGATCAATTTGGTGAGCAATATGTGGTTGAGGCTACTTTAGATGATGTAATCACTAATGAAGCGAAAACGCATGATCGAATTAAACATATTTCAGTTGAAGGCGAGATAATTAGACCTAATTTTGAGATGCTTTTTGAAAGCAATGAAACTGGAAAAATTTATAAAATTCTAAAATCCTAAATCTAAACATAGCAAAGAGCCACCCTCGGGTGGTTTTTTATTTGGGTAGTTGTATATAACTAATATGCAACTCTACGAAGTATAAATTTTTCAATTCAAGATTTAACTTAAGCCGTGCATGACACGGTTTATTTTATTTAGCAAAGCAAAAAGCCCGTGACTCGCAATCATGGGCTTTTTTGTTTCCAATCCAATGCAGACTAAAGGATCAGAACATAGATGAATTTTAACCTGGATTTAAAGGTTGATAAAGCAATGAATAAGCTTTCTGAAAGTAAAACGTTAAGAGTTTGGACATACATTATTTGTTGTGTCTTTTTTGTTTGGAATAACTATATGGAAAGCAGATTCAATACTAATTGCAATCGCCAGAATATTAGAAGTACTTAAATAAAACCGACCCGAATGAGGTCGGTTTTTTATTGTCTGTGCGCCTGTAGGCGCTTTTTTATTGCCCACAGGAAAGTGAAATGACACAAACAAGTAGACTGGTTATTGAGATTGACTCCAGAAATGCTGAAAGAAATGCACGTGCGGTAGCGGCAGAGCTTGAAAATCTGACAGTAAAAGGTGGTAAGGCTGAAATGCAGATGACAGAGATGTCTGCATCTATCAAAAGTCTTGTCGGGTACATGGGCGGCATCCTTACTATCAGCAAAGCAATTGCCATGGCTGATGGTTATACACAGATGGCTGCGCGAATTCGTAACGCCACAGCAAGTGCTGAAGAATACAGATTGGTACAGGATCGAGTGCTGGCTACAGCCAATACAACCTACCGTTCTTTAGGTGAAGCGCAAGAAGTGTATTTAAGTCTCGCAGGTGGCATGAAGTCACTTGGTCGCTCTACAACAGAAACACTCGATCTAGTTGATTCACTGTCGTTTAGTTTTACCCACAATGCGACACGAACAGACCAGGCTCAGTCAGCCATGGACTCCCTGTCCAAATCCATGGCAAAAGGCAAGATTGACGCTGATGCATGGATCTCTATTGTCACAGGTGCAGACAATGTAATTGCAGATATGGCTAAAACTACAGGTAAGTCTGAAGCTGAAATTCGGAAACTCGGTGCAGAAGGTAAAGCGTCTCTTGAAGACTTAATCAAGACACTGATTGCCACTCGTGAGCAAAACGAAAAGCTCGCAAATAATATGGAAAACAGCCTGGCAGATGGATTCACCATGCTTTCCAATGCTGTGACTGTATACCTTGGCAAGGCAAATGAAGCTACAAGTGCTACTGGAATTATGGCAGGTGCTTTAGGTGAACTTGCACAGAATCTGGATTCAGTCGCCAATGTGGCCATGATTGGTGGTGTAGCATTCCTGACAAAGACCATTCTTGCCCAGACTGTTGCAATTCGTGGATCTATCGCAGAATCGTTAAAAAAGAATTCCGTCAACCTAAGTGAACTTACCACGAATGCAGCCTTAACTGCTTCTGAAGCACGTAAAACAGGTGCTGTAGCTCAGTACACTGCAATGCAATTGGCAGATGCTAAAGCGACTGCCGCGCGGATGACAGGGTTACAACGGCTTTCATATATCCAGGCTACAGTGATTCCACTTGAAACGAAGGCTACTCAGGCAACTGCCGCCCATGCTGCTGCAACTGCAGCTGACACTATTGCACAGGAAGCCAACAATAAAGCCCGCTCACGTGCTGCTGCGTTATATAGTTTGATTGGTGGTCCAATAGGTGCTGTCACTCTTGGGGTAACTGCACTTGCAGCAGGTTATGTGTATTTCAGTAGCCGAGCAGAAGAAGCGAATAAGAAGCTTGAAGAGCAGGCAGCTGTAGCAAAAAAAGCCAAGGATGAATTGCTTGCTTTAAAGGGGCTTGAGAAAGATGGTGCGATCAATGATATGACCGCCGCTTTTGAGCGTCAGAATAAAGCTTTGTCTGAATCAAGCAGCAAAATCAACATGCAGCTAAATGCCATAGAGCAGCTTTACAAAGGAAATAAAGAGGTTGTACAGGTAGTGCAGGATGCCAGAAATGGCACCATTAGCATGACTGAAGCCGTTCAGCGCTTTAATGAATTACGCATCTCAAAGGATGTATATGAGTCCATAAAGGCGAATACAGCTGAATTTGTGAAAAATGCTCAGGAGGCGACCAATACCAGTTCAAAACTCAAACTGTTTGGGATTGAAGTCGAGGTGGCTGGAAGGAACGCACAGACAGCAATTGTTGGTGTCGATGGAAACACTAAAGCCCTTAAGGAAAATAAAAGTGCTGCAAACAGCGCAGCAGAGGCGCAGAAGAGTTTTAAGGCTTCATTATTTGATCGTGAGTTCGATGCCTATTTGACTAAAAATTTACTTGCCAAGGGTTATACGCCTGAACAAGTGGCCAATATGGTTCAGACAGCTAACTGGGCACGAAAAAATAATGTGCAGCTCACCAATGACTTGTTTCAAATTGGATTGCAGACTCTTTCAATAGAGCAGCAGAACAGCAAGGTCATTGAGTCTAGAAATAAAGTATTAAAGGAAAATACAAAGGAGGCAGAGAAAAAGTACCAGTACACTCAAGCAGAACTCAAAATGCTGCAAAAGGTGGCAACCTTGTCAGCAAAACACGACTTGGATGGTATAGGGGCTAAATACGGTATTCCTAAGAACTATCTTGCTGGGTTAATGGCACAAGAATCTAAGGGCAATCCAGACGCGGTAAGTCCGACTGGCGCAATTGGTTATTACCAAACTACCAGTGCTTATCGCAAGGATAACGGATTAAGCATTGCAGACTCCAAAAACCTTCCGGTTATAGCTGAAGTTGTGGCGAAAAATCTGGCTAAAGCATACAAGGAACTGGGAGATTGGGAGGCTGCGATTCGCTCACACAATGCCGGCCTTGCCGGATCTGCACAGTTTGCAAAAAGCGGAAAAGTTAATGGAGGTGCTGAGCGCAACAAAGAGGTGACTAACTTCGCTCCTGCAGTCAATAAGTGGATAGTTGGTTTGGGTGGCTCGGCTCTAAAAAACAAGGGTGTAGATGATGCGATTAATGATCTTAAGCAGTATTCTGAATTTTTAAAGGAGCAAGCTGACCTACAAAAATCTC
Organism: Acinetobacter chinensis; assembly: GCF_002165375.2. Taxonomy (NCBI): domain Bacteria; kingdom Pseudomonadati; phylum Pseudomonadota; class Gammaproteobacteria; order Moraxellales; family Moraxellaceae; genus Acinetobacter; species Acinetobacter chinensis. Next base: position 1,844,919 of record NZ_CP032134.1, on the reverse strand, counting down.
TTGAACTTGATGTTGCAAATGAAGTAACCAAAATCCGCGAGAATCTTAAAGATAAACTTAAAGAGATTGATAAGGCAGGGTTTTCTGCAGATGAAAAAAACCGCCTTGTTGCTGAATATCAAAGCCGTGCTGACAGTGAAATATCAATTGCTGAATATGCTCTGAAGACAAAACTGAATGACTATACTTCTTTTAAAAAATCAGAAGTACAGTTATTAAAAGACAGTTTCGATCAAAAGAAATTTTATGCAGCTCATGATATTGAACTGTCCAGGAGCCAGCGTGATCAGGCAGTGGAATTCCTGAATGAGCAGTACGCACATGAGCTTGGTTTAATCCAACTGGCCAAAGAGCAGCGTATTTTTCAGATGAAAGAGCAGTTTCTTGATGAAACAGTTGCTTTTGAAATGAAATACGATCTTGAAAAGAGAAAGCTCATTGAAATAAATGATCTGCAGGAAAGAGCATTTAAGGCTGAAATGCTCAGACTTCAAAAAATGACTGAGTTACAGCAACGGTTAAATGATGCCTCTAAAAACTGGGCTTATGCACAGGCCGATATGCTGGGAACTGGTGATTTTCTGCAGATTCAGGATGATCGGGATTCCAGGGAGAAACAAAGTTCTGAACTTGCAGATGCTCAGGTTGCCTCACTCGCTCAGAGTGCAGCAGATCCTGATGCTGATCTTGAAGCGATTGCTGCAGCACGGGAACTGATCTGGCAGGAACACCATGACCGTATGAAGATGATTGAGTTTGATTACCAGATGAACTCATTACAACTTCAGATGTCATATGGGCAAAGTATCACTGGTGCAGTAGTTTCAATGCTGAAGGATATCGGAGAAGAGAAATCAACTTCATACAAAGTGGCATTTGCAATAGATAAAGCCTTTACTGCAGCTCAGGCATCTTTAGCGATGGGGCAGAACATTGCTCAGGCATCCAAAGTTGGTTTTCCACAAAATCTTCCGTTGATTGCAGGTGCCTTTGCTCAGGGTGCTCAGATTGCTTCAATTATCAGTTCAGTTAAAGCACAGGGGTTCGCAACCGGTGGTCGTATTCGTGGTTCAGGTTCGGGTACAAGTGACTCTATACCGATCATGGCTTCCAATGGTGAATTTATGATCCGTGCTGCTTCAGCTCAAAAAATTGGTACAGAAAATCTTGATTACATGAACCGGTTTGGTGAGCTGCCACAGAACACTCGCCGTGTTGGCATGGGTACTGTTGACGCAATTCGCCAGAACTCATTATCTGAGGCAAAAGTGATTGTACAGCCACAGATCAATATCAACGTCCCTCAGGGATATACCGCAGAACAGACGAAAGGCAGTGATGGGTCAGTGACGATTGATATCATGAAGCAAGCTGTTCGTGATGAAGTGGATCGTTATCTGCCTGCACAGATGGGAAATCCTAACTCCAGGGTTCACAAATCTATAGTTTCGAATACTACGGCAAACACCAAACGCTAACCACCTTAGGGTGGTTTTTTAATGGGAAAAATATGGACACATTTATGCTTTGCCCGTTGCAGTCGGGATACGGCTTCACACCTGGTCAGAACCTGATAGAGCAGCCACTGCGTGGTGGCATGCCGAGGCAACGATTGGCATTTATCGGGTCGGTTCATCAGGTTACAGCATCGGTCATGTGTGCAAGCAGGGCAGAGCGTGAATATTTCTGGGCGTTCTGGCGTAAAAAACAGAGATCGCCTGAAAACTGGCTTTGGGCATTACAGACTGATGCTTATGATCTGGAAGAACATGAATGTCGTTTTGCTGTGAACTCGCAGCCCAGTGAGCAGCTGCGGAATGGACGGATTGTTCAGTACAGTTTTCAGGTCTGGGTGAAGCCATTGCACAGATCTGCAGATATTGATGATGTGATTATTGATTACTGGAATTCAGGTATGAACCCTCAGGCTAAACTCCTGCTGGAGAAACTGGCGAACGAGTCTGTACCTGGAACAATGAGGGGTTTATGGCAGAACTGAATGAGTTTTATCTTGATGCTTCCCCATCGGCTGCAATGCTGGAATGTATAGAAATCAGTCATAGTCTATGGCCTCAATCATTGCGCTATGTGCTTAATCATACAGATGGTGTGACAGTAACCCATGAAGATGGCCTGGTAGTGGTTTATGAGTTTATGCCTTTGCAGATCCGTCGAGGTGGAGCATTTAATGATCTGGATCAGACCCTGGATATTACAGTTAATGATCTTGGACAAATTGTTCCCAGACTGCTGAAAATCATTAGAAATGCAGACACTGAAGAAAGTCCAGCTGTTGTGTACCGTGCTTACTCATCTGTAAATCTGGACAGTCCATTGCGTGTAATAGATGGGTTTTTTGTTGAAGAACGCAGTACAAATGAAGAAGCGACCACGTTCAAAGCAGCAACAAAAAGGGCAAACAGTAATGGTACAGGGTTGATGTATACACTTGATGAATTTCCAAGTCTACGGAGTCTGTTCTGATGAAAAGTATAGATCCATTGCTGAACCGGAAATATGACCCTGAACATTATCACTGTGTTCATTTTCTGATTGAATCTGCGCAGTATCTGCTGAGCGTCGATTACAGTCAGAACTTCATCGGGCTGACATCCTCACTGAATGAAACGCTGAAAACATCACGGCATACAGTCGTCAGAAACAGACAGATCAAAGCCCCACGGGACGGAACTATTGTTCTGATGACCAACGATAAAGGCAATTCACACGTCGGGTTGTATTACTGTGAACGTGTCCTGCATCTGACAGAGCTGGGGGTTCATTTCCTGCCTGTGATTTCACTGTACAAATTTTTTAAACGGATTCGATACTATGAGCCGAGTACGCATTTATCAGAACCCGCTGGATTCGAGTGACAGCGTTCTGCACATCAGAACAGATAATGTGCTGAATGTATTCAAAGAAGTTAAAATGAAATGTCCGCAAGCGCGGATTTTTTTACGCCCAGCCTGTCTGCAGAATGATGTTACCCCGACAAATCATGTCGATGCTGCTGCTTTGCAGATACTGGCAAAAAATCAGGAATTTGACATTGTCTGTCATGCAGGTGACCCGATGACAATAGTCGCGGTAGCATCTGCAGTCCTGTCAGTCGGGATGGCTGTCTGGACCTACCTAAACATGCCCGAAACGCCAGAGGGCATAAACGGATCTGCAAACAATGAGCTTTCAAAACGTGCAAACCGTGAACGGTATAAGGGTCGTGTACCGGATATCTTTGGGAAAGTGAAGTCCATACCTGATCTGATCGCTGCACCGGTACTGTATTACCGCGCTGACGGCATTGAAATTGAAGAATGTCTGATGTGTGTTGGCCGAGGTGAATATGAGATTTCAGACATCAAGGATGGCGACACTTTTGGTGCAACAATAGACGGCTTTGCGTCATCTGTGTATGCCCCTGGCCAAAGTCTGACAGGCACACCACAGGTGCAGATCGGAACGGCATTTACAGAAGCCCCGCTAATTGGTAAAAAATCATCTGCAGTTACTGGGCAGACACTCGAACCTTGGTCTAATCCCGTATTTGACACTGCAGTTGAGGGAACCATGTACCCGCAGTATCCGAACCGGTTGTACCTGGTCGGGGGTGGGCTTGATGCAAAGTTCACGGTTGGCGAGCAGGTCATTATTGATGCTGAACCTTTACTTAGCAAAGATGCGGTGCTGTCTGGAATTGCAAATATTGAAATGACGGGTGTGCTGACAGTCGCAAGTTCAGCTGATATTGCAGATGTTGAAAACTTTAAAACGATTCAGATCAATACTTTGCTTGTGAGTGATACTGAAAACGGGATTATTGATCTGGCGGGACAGTATGCTGTGCAAAGCATTGTGAAATCAGGTGCATTTATCTATGAAGTTACCCTGTCTGATTTTGCATCTGTCAATCCAAACTGGCTTCGACTGACTGAAGACAATAACGCAGCAATATCTTCATTGCTCGCTGACAATGCTGAAAGCATAAATATTTCGGGTTTTTATAATGCTGTTACTGCTGTGACATCAAACTACATTGAGCTTGAGATAGCACCTGCTGTGCAGGCTGAGTGGAATAAGCTTGAAGATAAGAACATTTCTGAAGCTGTGATAGAACTGTCAAAGCCGACTGACAACTGGCTGGGCTGGTTCTACATTGATTATGACGACATTGATAAGCTGATCTTCAATTTCTATTACCCCAAGGGTATGTATTCAGTTGGGTCAAACGGTAAGAACTATCAGTACAATGCGGTTTTTGCAGTTGATTATCAGGAACTGGACAGTAACGGTGCTCCGACCGGGCAGATATTTGAAAGTCATTATCAGGAGTGGGAACTCAGAACTTATGGTTTTGGAATGTCTAAAATTTTTGATCTGCCGGCACGTTTCCTTAATGGTGTTCGTGTTCGGGTCAGAAAAGGCGGGGATGTCTGGGTTGCAAGCAAAACAACACGGGTTAATGATCTGAAGTTAAAGTCTGTATATGCATGTTCAAAACTGGATAAACTGGTCTATGACAAAGTGACGCTTGTCCGCAGTCTGACTGTTGCGACCGATGGAGCACTGTCAGTCAAAGAGCGGCAGTGGAACTGTATAGCAGCCAGGAAAGTCTATACATATAAAACAGGCGGTCAGTCATTGCAGAAAGTTGCAACGAGTAATTTTGCAGACATTATCTGTGCAATACATACAGATGAGCTGATAGGACGTAGATCAGTTGAAACACTGGATGTTGTAGGTCTCTATGCTGTTTCAGATCAGATATCACAGTATTTTGGGACTGATAAAGCAACAGAGTTCAATTATACGTTTGATAAATGGAATACATCGTATGAAGAGTCACTGGCTTTGGTAGCGGGTTGTGTTGGAGCAAATGCACGTCGGGACAGCGGTAAATTTCATGTTCAGTTTGAATGTGAGAATATCAGTTCTGCCATTTTGTTTAATCACAGAAACAAGCAGCCTGGCAGTGAAACAAGATCAGAACGGTTCGGCATGGAACGGGACTATGACGGAGTGGAAGTCACCTGGATTGATCCTGATAACAGCTGGTCAGAATCTGTGATCAAATTGCCTGATGATCAGATTTCAAATCCCAAAAAAGTTGAACTGAAAGGTGTAACCAACCGATTGCAAGCGCATTTCATCACACACAGAGCATGGAACAAAATCAGATTTCAGCGTGAAACAGTTCAGTTTTCAGCTTACGGTGAAGCTGAGCTTGTGACTGTTGCAGACCGTATAGCTGTGACAGATGATACTCAACCGATGCTTGTTTCATCTGGTGATGTAGTCGCATGGTTGGGGCAGAATATTACTGTTTCTCAGCCTGCGGTTCTTGAGCAAGGTGAACAGTACGTGATTCATCTGCAGCTTTCAAACAGGCGTGTTGAAACCATGCGCGTAACGCAGGGTAACAGTGAGTTTGAGCTGGTGCTTGAACGTTTGCCATTCATGCCGCTCGTGGTGGGATTTGAGTGTGCAAAATATTCAATTACGCTTGAGCAGGAAAAGGATTCAGAAGCATTTCTTATTTCTGAAATTTCAGGTTCAGGTCAGAGTGAAGCGCAGATCACAGCAATTAACTATGACAACCGTTACTACAGAAATGACAATGATTATCTAAAAAATGTAATTGATGAGCAAGGTAATGAAATTGCATTATTCGACGTTACTTATGATTTTACAGATAAGCGTGTTATTTCACTTGATGACAATTTTCAGTTCAGTCGTTCTTCAGCTGCTACATATTTCAATTCGGAAGGCATACTTTCTGATGCCGGAATTGATGTTCCGCGCTTTGATCATGAATATGTTGATGGTAAGTGGCTTCGGAAAGGCTTACTGATTGAAGAAAGCAGTACAAATACCATACTTAACAGTGCATCGGCATCAGGAACGCCCTATTCCGGTTCTTCGGTTGTTAAAGCACATGGTGTGGAGATACCAGAGTTCGGGGTTGGAGAGGGAGTTCAGTATGACTGTACAGGAGGCATGCATACGATAAAACTGATCATTGCACCAAGTGGGAGTATTGCTGCAAATCAGTTCGCGTATTTCTCTGCGATCATCAAAAATGTGGGTGTGGAGCAGGCGCGTCTAGGTGCGCAGACTGACAGTTCAGCGTCAGCTCAGTTTTTACCGTTTCAGGCAAAGCAGTATGGTTTTTTTGATAATTATGGAGCATCGCACGCAGGACAGATAATTTTCTACGCGAGTGCTGTAAATAGAAATATATCAGCAATTATTGCTTATCCGCAGCGTGAAGTCGGTAAAACGTATAGATCATCATTCATTAAAACAGGTACTTTGGCAGTAACACGTGCAGTGGATGATCTGAAGTGGTCGCGCAATAACGGTGAGTTTACCGGTGTTGTGTTTAGAAAATATATTCGGCAGGACACAGGTGAATTAATAGTCGATCACAGTGTGTATAAAAAATCAAACGTCCAGATTCGGCATATCAGTGCAGGAGTCTGGTTGCAGAAATTAAGACTCATCAACCGGCTACTGTCTGATGAAGAAATTAACGAAATTAAGACCCGCATATAGCGGGTTTTTTTATGGGTGGAATATGACAAACGAAATCGTAAAAACGGTGCAGGAAACAATCCAGGACTGCCAGCATATTCAGAGTTTCAATAATGATGAAGATACTGAAAAAGTGATCACCTCCAGGCTTGGCCGTCAGTCACTGACCATGGCTGGATATATCCGTCTGCTGATGGACACAGGTGGTTTTGAACCGTTTCAGACGGAAGCCGCACTGAAAACCTCCAGACCTACAGTAGCCAAGAAAGCTGCTAAAGCAATGGATACCAGCAAAATCTGGTACTGGAATGGAACGGTCTGGATAGATACGGGGCTGAGTGAGTTTGATAAGGCGGTATCCAGAGCTCAGGAGCTGGATGATGAAGTGATAATTGCAGCATCGGCAGAAGCAGACCAGAAAGCTGCGACCGCTGTAATCAATGCCAATAAATATACGGATGACCGCGTTGGGACATCAGTTTCAAGCCGCATTATTCCATTGGCTGTGGATGCTGAAGGATATATTCCTGTATGGCTTGAAGAAGGTGCTCTGGATTTTGCTGACAGTGTTGTTATCGGAAAAGCATCTTCAGGTTCACTTATTCCTATGGCAGTGGATCGTGATGGAAATATTCCGGTATGGATTAAAGATGGCAAACTGGGTTTTGCAGGGCTGTCTGATGAAGCGGTCGAACTGCTGAACAGACGCTATCTTCAGACCAAATATCTGACCAGTGTCGTCAGTCTCAGACCCATCGTATCAGATGGAACATCACTGTTTCAGTGGAAAGCCAAAGCAGCAAAAATTAAAACCGGTGCAGCTCAGCAACTCCGGGTGGCCATTACCGGTGACAGCTGGACAGAGCACAGTGTGATTACAGGTGAACTGATCAAACTGCTGAGAGCTGAATATGGTGAAGCAGGTTCAGGCTGGATCAATCTGGGAGCTGAGCGGAATATGCTTGATGGCATCACAATCACTTATTCCAGTGGATGGACCATTAACGACATGGACAATGGTGCAGCTGCATTTCCCTATGGCTGTGGTCCCGATGGATTTACCCGATCCAGCAGTACAGCAGGCTCAAAAATTACACTTGGAAATCTGAGTAAAGGAAATGAGCTGAGTGTGTTTTTTGGAAATACGGGTGGTGTGTTCAGTTATTCAGTCAATGGATCCGCTGAGACTGAGGTTACAGCGGATGCTGCACAGAGACTGATGATTAACCTGTCCGGGACTTCATCCGTGGTACTGACCGTGAAAAGTGGTGAAATCTGTTTCTGGGGTATGCACATGCGGAAAACGACAGGGGCAGGTGTCGAAGTCAATAAGCTGGGTAACGGGAACTGTACCGGTCGTGATTATCTGAAAATTTCACCCGGTGCTCAGGCCAATTTATCAGAATTTATTGGTGCTGATGTAGTCATTATCATGCTGGGTACAAATGACTACAGGCGAGGGCATTCAACTGCTGATTTCGCCAATGGTATTGCCCGGATCATCAATGGGTACCGAAGTGCATCACCCGGCTGTGCCTGTATTGTCGTTGCACCGGCACAGTCCAGTGTGGCCACTCCACCAATACCCCTCGTGGATTTCACTGAAATGGTCTTTCTTTTAGCACCACAGATCAGAGCGGAGTACTACAACATGTATGACGACTGGGCAGGCTTTGAATCTGAAAACGCACAGGGTCAGTGGAATGACAACCTGCATGTCAGCCAGGCAGGTGCATACCGCCTTGCAAAGAAAATATATAAATCATTTCTGGAGCTTTAAATGAACGGTTATCTGAAAATTAATGCAGTACTGCCATCGGGTCCCCAGTACAAACGGCTGACAGATCTCATGCTTTTACCCTCGCTGGTTAAGGATGGACTCGCTGCCGGCTATGCCCTGAAAGATCATGGTGCATATAATTTTGCAACAGGTCTGTATTCTGAAATGATGGGATCACCGGTGCAGGGACAACATGGACTTAAGTTCAATCAGACAAACTATATCAACACGGGAATACTGAAGCCTGAAAGCTTTACCTTTCTGGTCGTCGCTCAGAAAACTCCAGGGATGGGCTTTCTGATGGGAGACTTCGTTGATAAAACCCAGGCTGCAGATGGTAAGGAGCATGGAACCACGATGTCATCCCGTGGAGATGTATATGCAGGTGTTCCTGGTGGTGTTGGACTGGCATTCGGTCAGCAGAGTACCAACGTTAACGGTGAATATGTCCTGCTTGTATATTCAGCAACGAAAAACAGTGCCACATCCTACAGTCAGGAATATGCCAATCTGCAGGGAGGTCGGGATATTTTCCTTTCAAGGGCAATTCCTGACCTCGTGAATATTACAGACAATCCTGTTGGAGTCGGCTATTCAGTGAAGTCATCACCACTGGGCTGGGTTGCAGATACCGATGTGGTTTATGCCTGCCTGTACAGCAAAGGTTTCACTAAAGCGGAACTTGAAACATGGGCAGCACAGATACGTTCTGAACTGATGCAGCTCAAAGGTATTCAGATCTGAAGTGTTTCAGATTCCAGAGCATCCGAAAGGGTGCTTTTTTATTGCTGAAAATAAAATACAGGGGGAGTTTTATGGAACCGGTTTCTACAAGTGGGGTGGCTGCATTTCTGAAATTTTACGGGATGTTGATTGTTACGACACTGGCAATTGCCATGGTTGCGACTGTTGTGCTGATGATGCGTTTTCCAAGATCACCGCAGGAATGGGCAGTGGGTTTGATCTGTACGGTGGTTTCGAGTCTGACGGGTGGAGCTTTCATTATCGTTAAATGGGGGCTGCATGAATGGATTACCGATATATGGGGAGTGATCGCTTTGGGCGGTTTCTTTTTTGTCTGTGGACTGCCTGGCTGGGCAATTGTCAGGTGGACGTTCAACTTTATTGATGGTCAGGAAGGCAGAACGATTATTGATGTCGTGAAAGAGCTGAAAAAAGCAAAAGATGATTTTAAAAACTGACAAAGAAAAACCCTGATCTGCAAAAACATAAAGGACAGTTTTTAATTGTTTTTAACAAATGTAACGCGGAATGAGTGCTGAATCTGTTAATGGCTAAATGAATAAGAGCGGTGTGATTAAATAGCATACAGTTAATATTGTGATTTAATTCACTTTAAAGTGTTGATTAGCTGGTTTGTTATCAATATAATGCGCAAACTTTGTTATGTATTAAGGATTTTGAGATGGACACAATTTTATGGGATGAAGAAAATACTTTTCCTGAAAAGATTGAGTCTTTTAAGAAGTTCTTAAAGAAATACTTGATTTCAGTGAACAGTGCAGATATTCTCGAAAACAAGCCATTCAATTATGATACTGAAAATGATGAGTTTTTAAACTCGGATATTCAGGAATATTATGAGTTGTGGCAGATGGCTTAGTGCCTATGTAACCAAATTCCAGATTCAAAGTTTATACCGCCTTCCAGGCGGTTTTTTTATGCCTGAAGGAAAGTGAAATGAACAAAAAATTAATTATGGAACAGATAGCAGCACAAGCTGCTGAGCTTGGTATTGAAGTTGCTGTTTTACGCGCCGTGATAGAAGTGGAGTGTAAAGGTTCGGGTTTCAATGCGGATGGTACGCCTGTCATTTTGTTTGAAAGGCATGTGATGCGTCAGCGTTTGATTGCCAGTAAGCAGACAGAGATCCTGAATGAAATGATGATCAAACGCCCTGATCTGTGTAGCAAAACATCGGGTGGTTATGGACTGTATTCGGCTCAGCATGGACGTTTAAATGCAGCAGCTCAGTACCATCGTAATTCTGCACTTGAATCAGCCAGCTGGGGCATTGGTCAGGTGATGGGTTATCACTGGGCTGTGCTTGGATATAAATCGCTTCAGACATTCATTAATGCAATGTATAAAGACGAAGCTTCACAGCTTGAAGCCATGTGTCGATATATCAAAGTGAATAATCTGATCAATGCTCTGAAGAGTAAGGATTGGAAATCCTTTGCGCGTGGCTACAACGGGATTGCATATGCAAAGAACAGTTATGATATAAAGCTGGAAAATGCTTACAAAAAATGGGAAATAAAGTGATAAAAGTACCCAGATTCTTTTTTATCGGGCTGATTTTTTGGAAGATAGAGCATGTGCTGCAAGGCTTTGAATATTTGAATACCCCAATTAGGGTATATTAAAATTTATTTAATAATGTACCGTATTGAATTATGAATGAAAATTCAGAATTATTATTTTTTTAAGAGGGTACTAAAATGAAAATTCTAAAATACATTACTGCAATAATTATTTATTCATTATTTTTCAGTTCATCACAGGCTATGGCTGAATCTCCTAAAACGGCAATTGCTGTTTGTTGGTTGTCCGATTCAGGGAGATATTATTGTGATGGACCAACACAAAGGACATCAAGTTCCTATGACACGGTATCGGAAGCCCTAAGCTTATCGGGTTGCAGTCAAGGTAGAACTGTACAATCCAATTTTCTGACTCACCGTTCTTTAGGACGACTTTATGCTAAGGTCTATAGTTGTAATTTTATGCTGAGGGAAGGAAGTACAGCTTCGTATACATCGAATAGAGATGTTCGTGGATGGTGGGATGGTATTACATTCTAAATAATATCTAATGTATTAACGTAGAGGGGCTGTTATATGAAGATTCATTCTATTGCGTTAATTATAGGGATGATATTTGCTTCAGCTGGAGTTTATGCTGAAGAAAAATCACAGTTTAGTACGATAGAAGATGCTCATAAATATATTATTGAAAAACAGAAACGTTATGATCTAAATGGATTTATTGGAAATGGAAATGCAACAATTGTTGAATTTTACAGTCAGGGATGTCTTACCAAGTATCTTCAGATAGGTAATAGTATAAGTTACAGTGGGCATAAAATTGACCTGAGGCAGGAAGTCGTTATTGATTGGAGTAAAGTCCCTGGTTTAGAGAAAGGATATATTAATGACAGCACAAGTGGTCTGAGATTATTTTCAGTTAATAATGCTTTTTATACTCAATATGTGAGATTGGTAAGAGGATGGGATGCTCAGAAAAATGGAGATTTTGTAATTTTCAGTTTTAACAGCGACCTGGATAATAAGTCAGTTCTGAAGACAATTGATGCATTTAATTTTATACAGTCACAATGTTCGAAAAAGGCATAAGCCTAATTAAACCTTACATAACGGACTCTTAAAATTTTTCTTAAAAGCCCTCAAATGAGGGCTTCTTAAATATTAATGGTTATATTTTTGACTGTGAATTATTTTCTTCAACCTCAGTTTCTTCGAACATCCATTTATTTCCCCACTCAGTATAGGCAAGTAAAATTGGTAAAAGTGTAAATCCTTTTTTCGTTAGGTGATACTCATAACGTTTCGGAGCTTCCTGATAGAGTACTTTCTCAAGAATTTTATACTCAACCAGACGGTTTAACCGTTCTGTCAAAAGATGGCGGGTGATGCCTAATTGCTTCTGGAATTCATCAAATTTTTTTGTATTCATAAAAGCATTACGGACAATGAGCAAAGTCCAGCGATCTCCCAGAATTGAAAGTGTTCTGGCGATCGGACAGTTCATTTCACTTAGTTCATCCCATTTCATATGACCACCCTCATTTTTTATCCCTGTGGGTAAAATTTTATCATTTTAGGACGACTTTATAGAGTCAATTGACATAAAAGTCCATAGTCGTTATTTTTTAAGTTAGTTCTTTTATAGAACTTATATTATAAACAATGCTTTTAAGCAATAAGAAGACGCTTAATTTATAAATGATGATTCGAAGACTATCAAAGTATTGATAGCAACTTCTGGAGCAAATGATGGATAGGTCGATTTCACAACAAACTAAACAGCACTGGGATGCCATCGTTATTGGTGGAGGAATAGGAGGATTATCAACAGCGGCTTTTCTAGCGACTAATGGGCATAAAACATTACTCCTGGAGCAATATAACGTTGTTGGTGGATGTAGCCATGTTTTCCGCCGTAAACGTCAATGGGAGTTCGATGTAGGTATTCATTATATTGGTGATTGTGGCGAGAAAGGGCAACTGACTACGATGCTCAACAGCCTGGGCTTAAAAGACCGGATCCAGTTCTCTTTAATGGATGCGAGTGGTTATGACACTGTGATTACACCTAACCACAAAGTTAAAATACCCTATGGCTGGGATAATTATTTAAATAACTTAATTCAGGCTTTTCCACAGGAAGAAAAGGGTCTCCGTCAATTCATTGACATTATTTCCCGTATAGGTATGGCGATCGACCGTAGCCGTACACCTGCATCATTATGGGGAACCACTAAATTCGCTGTGAATGCTGGCAGTGCATCGGTATGGGCAATGATGCCAGTCAGTAAGCTTCTGGATTATTGTCGACTTAGTACAGAAGCCCGTACAGTCGTATCTGTACAGTTTGGACAGTATGGTTGTATACCTTCGCGTGCGCCTGTTGTTCTACATGCAGGATTACTACAGAACTACATAAGTGGAGGTGCCTGGTATCCTCTAGGTGGTGGGCAGGTTTTAGCAGGTAATCTGGTTGAGGTCATAGAAGCACATGGTGGTATGGTTCGGACACAAGCAAAAGTGGATAGAATTTTAGTCCAGAATAATAAAGTTCATGGTGTCCGCTTAGAAGGTGGTGAAGAATTTACGACCAGTACTGTTGTTTCTGCAGCAGATATAAAAAAAACATATCTGAATATGGTTGGTGTGGAGCATTTGCCTTCGGGATTTATACGTAAAGTAAAGAATTATAAAATGAGCGATCCTTTCGTAAATGTCTTCCTGGGATTAAATACAGATTTAAGAGAGTGGATGCCAAATACAAATTATTTTTCAGTACCAACAACAGAATCTTTAGAAAAAACGGTCGCCATCCTGGGTAGCGAAGGACATAGTGAGCTGACTACAGATCAATGGATTAAAAGAGCGCGTGAAACTTTACCGGCATTTATTCATTCCTCCACGGTTAAAGATCCAGACAATAAGCGTCATGCACCTGCAGGGTGTTCGACTTTGGAAAGCATGACAATGGTACCTGCAAGTCGGGAATTCTGGACAAAAGCAGCACAAGGACAGAATTACAGTAAAGATAATTATTATCTTGATCTGAAAGAGCAACTGACCGAAATCATGATTCAACGTGTTGAAGAAGTGATGCCTGGAATAAAGCAGCATATTGTATAGAAAGAGGCAGCAACACCCTTATCACATGAGCGTTATACGCTTTCAACAGATGCAACAGCTTATGGCCTTGAGTGTAATATCAGGCAATATGGTCCATTCAGACCTAAATCAAAAACACGTATCTCTGGATTATATCTGGCAGGAACAAGTACCACATGGGGACCATCAATTGAAGGAGCCTTCCTGAGTGGGTTGCATGCTGCAAGTGCAATTTTTGGTAGGGATATGGACAAGGAAATCCACTCAGGACAGATTTATGCTGATTCCAGCTTACTGCCGAGTCGGTCAGAATCATGGGATCCGTTGAAAGTTTCTACCAAAATGAATCATAAAAAAGCTGCATTAAGCTTATAAAGCAAGCTAAAAAACCACGAGTAGAAATGTTCTACTCGTGGTTTTTTATTCTTTGAGTTTTTTAACTTTTTAATTGCCTGGCTTTGTTTTGCTCATTCAGTTTTGCTGCTTTGACGGCAGGTGACTGGTTTAAATATGCCAGTGCCTGTTCGGTATTTCCTTCATGTATTGGGTGGAATGAAGGAGACATCCAGCGGAAAGTTGATGCAGTTAAAAAACTTAATGAAGGAACATTATTTGTTGTATTGCCTACACGTTCCAATTCAAATAACCAGCGAATAAATGATTTTCTGACCATTTTTTGCATTTGAATATCCAGATCATGCTTTGCGACACTGCGTCCAGACTCAATGAGCAAATACATAAATAATGGAAATACGATTGCCATCAATGCTTGTCTGTATAGATAAAACGAATATTTATTGGGAACAAGATGAGCAAACAGGTCATATGACACGGTTCGATGTTCAACCTCTTCGGCTAAATGCCATTTGAACAAATCGGCAATTACAGGATCTGAATTGAATTCATCCCAGGATTTATTATCCATGCACCACTGACCTAATATCCCTGTGAAGTGCTCAATGGCAGCAATGATACCAACACGTAACACCAGCCACGGATGCTCTAATGAATCACGTTTTAATGCCTTAATGCCTAAAGGATTTTCTGAAAGTAATGTTCCAAATAATGTATCGGCTAATTCTTTGATTTTCTCAATATCGACCTGATGAGATGTCAGATAATCCTGCCCTAAGACATGTGCATTTGCATGAATCGCTTCCTGACGGATAAACCCAATAACATCTTCTTTTAATACTGGATCTGTAATGTGAGGAAGTGCTTTATTGAAGACACGGCAGAACCAGAACTCTCCTGCAGGAAGGAGTAAATTAACTCCATTAATCAAATGTGAGGAGAAGTTGTCGTTTGGGATCCAGATAAGATCAGATTTAGAAAAATCAAAAGAGACTTTCCTGCCAGCTATGTTGTGTCGTTCAGTTTGCATGGTGAACTCCTGTAATTATTCATTCAATAATTAAAATTATATTTCGGCAACATTGTTGGTTCTAAAAAAGAACTCACTAGCTATAAAATATATGGAAAAGAGTAGAGTTCAAGCAAAATCATATGAATGATTTAAAATTGTCCCATGCTGATATGTAATGAGAATCTGAAGACAAATTAAGGATTTTTGAAACAAGGATATTTTAATGGGAGGGTGAAAAGGAAGTCATAAGCCTTCTTCAATTGGAATAGTACGAATATCGTTTTGGAAAAGTGAAATAAAGAAGCCCTCAAACGAGGGCTTCTTTATTTAAGCTCAACAGGCTTTTAAATTTGTACCCATGTATCTTTAACTTCCTGTGAGTCTTTGTTGAGTACAATTTTACTGTCAGTGATTTCACCAACCCATGAAACAGGAATCAGGTGGTGATGTCCATCCCCATGCTTTGTCAGCTTAATCTGATCTGTACCTTGCATGTGGTCGACTTCACCGACTTTGGTACCACAGGAAGCGATAACATCAGCATGGCTCTTAATATTTTCAACATTAATAGTAGTCATTGGATTACTGTCCTATTTAAATGTGATTGAATATTCAGCCTATAGGAAAACATCACTGATATCAGGGATTGCAATAGAAGGGCTACAAAGACAATAGGATACTTACGCTCTCACACAGTTTTATTACATTGTAGTATCTGGAAATAAGGTTTGAAGCCATTGATACTAAAAATTTTCGTTCAACTGCTGAGAATTACTCATCTTTGACTGAGAAAATATCAGGTTTCTGGAGTATTTTTAGCTGGCAATACAGATAAAATATTTATCTAAAATTCTTCCATTATTTTAACTATGTCAAACAAACTTGAACGCCAGAAACTTACTCTCCCAGAAGGTCATGACAAGCTTTTGCTGCATTCCTGCTGCGCACCATGTTCGGGTGAAGTAATGGAAACTCTGATTGAATCTGGTATCGATTTCTCAATTTTCTTCTACAATCCCAATATTCATCCGGTGAAGGAGTACCTTATCCGGAAAGAAGAAAATATCCGATTTGCAGAAAAGCACAACATTCCTTTTATTGACTGCGACTACGATACTGACAACTGGTTTGCACGGGCAAAAGGAATGGAGAATGAACCAGAAAAGGGTATCCGCTGCACCATGTGTTTTGATATGCGATTTGAGCGCACTGCGCTGTACGCTTCTGAACATGGGTTCAAACTGATCAGTAGCTCATTGGGGATTTCCCGTTGGAAAGATATGAAACAGATTAATGATTGTGGTCATCGTTCTGCTTCAAATTATGAGGGCATTACTTACTGGGATTACAATTGGCGTAAAAATGGTGGAGCAGTGAGGATGCTGGAAATCAGTAAAAAAGAAGAATTTTACCAGCAGGAATATTGTGGATGCGTGTATTCACTGCGTGATACCAATCGTTGGCGTATGAGTCAGGGGCGTGATCGTATAAAACTCGGTGAGAAGTTTTATACCAATGCAATGGATGGTGAAAACTAAGCCTGTCTGGATAAATACCAGTTTTTCCATGAACTGGTACCACGAACTTCAACGGGTACAGTCGGGATCAGCTTATTTTTTAAAATCTCAGTCTGTTCCACTGCTTTTGCTAAACGGGCTTTTACTGAGTGAATGCATTCCCGGTCACCAAATTCACAGCGATCAAGTATTGTCCCGCCGCAAGGCCCATTGGCTAAACCTTTAGGGCAGGTTTCAGGACATATATACAACGTTTCCCCTAAGCGGCATTGCCCACAACTTTCACAGCCCAGGACCGAATGCTTA
Source organism: Acinetobacter chinensis (assembly GCF_002165375.2). NCBI lineage: Bacteria > Pseudomonadati > Pseudomonadota > Gammaproteobacteria > Moraxellales > Moraxellaceae > Acinetobacter > Acinetobacter chinensis. The sequence continues at coordinate 1,828,023 of NZ_CP032134.1, read as the reverse complement.
CTTAACTCTTCAGTTTTAAGTAAAGTTCTGGCAACAAATTTATTACTCCAGATCGGCTGCTGGAAAATAAATTTCCCCATACCAGATCCTAAACGTGAGTTAAATAATGCTTCATGCATAAAATGTAAATGCTGATATTTTAATATGTCCGTTGATGGAGCCGGTTTTGAGTAATATCGGAGTACAGGAATCAACTCTTTCCCAGTTTTGATCTCCCATAAGCTGTTCCATAGATATTCACATTCAACCAGACTCAAATCACGATACTGATCAATGTGTCGGGTTAAAACTTCCTGCTCTTCCTTTTTATAGCATGCAGATAAATGAATGCCTGCTAAACCCAGATGCTGACAGATCAGTATCTGCAGAGCACAACGGATATAAACCCGTTCAGTTAAACCCTGCTGTTTTTCCCGTTCCAGTATATTCAGCATGTGCGGTGTAATCACAATCCCTGCTACCTGTTGCTTCACCATATATCTAGCACGTGCCAGGTTCAGGGGCATCACACAAGCAAGGATGGGAAGCTGAACTTGCTGCTGACTTAAAAACAGTTTTACTTGTTTCAGTGCGCTAAGGTCATAACCCAGTTGAGTAATGATAAAGTCAGCGCCAGCTTTGATTTTTTTATGAAGTTTAAAATACTGAGCATCCCGCTCAGCTTCTGCATATTTAAATGGGTTGAATGCAACTCCGATACAAAAACCGCCTTTTTGCTTGGCATGCACGACAGCATTTATAGATTCAAGATAGCGGGTTCGTTTCAGGTGAGCAGATCCATACTGATGCTGTTTTAATTTATCGCCTGTGAGTAATAATAAATTTTGTATGCCTTGTTGTTTTGCCTGATTGAGAAAAATTTCAAAATCTGCAATGTCACGATCTTTGCCTGCAAAATGAATAATCTTTTCAATACTGGAAGGGTATCGTTGCGCTACATTCAGGGGTGCTGGATCTTCATCAGAATGAACACGATCTACCAGGGTCATCAGTGCAGGAAAACCAGCTATTTCCTGTGCAACAGGGTGGGTCGTATCTGAAGATAAGTATTCGACTAAAAAACAGAATTGTTGTTGGGATAAGTAATGGGTCAGTGAAGACATGTGTAAGGATGAGCGATAAATCGAAATCAGATTATACTTTATTGTTTTTTGTTAATGCTAAATTAGCATAAATTATTCTATTTCCTCTTGTTCTTCGGGCACTTCTTCCCATTCCCACCTGGCAGGCAATCACATGCCTGACCATCGCCATCACGGTCTAGACTTTTCCAGCCCGTTTGTCCTGAATTTTTCCGTTGTTCATACCACTTTTGAGCCTGCTGCTGTGTAGAGAAGTCAGCACATTTTTTTGCAAAAACTTGGACGGAAGTGAACCCCAAAACAAAAATGAGTAAAAATTTCATAAGTAAATCTAAAAGCATGAAAATTCAGAGGATAACATCAATAAATTTATCATGTGACAAAAAGTAAACTAATTGTTATATTGTGTAAAATATTTTAAAAGAGGGAAAAATGGCTAAAAATCGCAGTGTTACTTATACGGCTCTAAACATTCGAGTCCATCCACATCCAACACCTGAAATATATATTGAATTATTCAATTACCTTTATGCTAATCGCTTGGATATTCTCTTAAGTAATAATACTTATTTAGCAATTAATAAGTTGACGCCTCTAAATGAGGATAAACCGTTGGATGGTTTTCTAGGAGAGATTATAAAATATAATGGGATTACGGATAATTGGTATAATGAAAATACTGGTCAGGTTGCAGATCCTCAGGATCTTAGAGAAGTAAATATTCCTGGTCATTTGAAAGCAAACGCAAAATTTTTTAATTTCGTATTTTATCCTCAGGATCATATATTAATTTGTGAAATTAAAGATAAAGATGGTTCTATCAGTGCAAAAATGTTACTTGAATTTTTTCGAAAGTTATTTAGCTCAGTAAAACTATTAGAAATTTTCAAAACAATCGAAGTAAATTTGCTGCCTGATTTAGATGCTGTAGATAAAATTTTAAGGATGAAACAACTTAAAAAGCTTCATTTAGTGATTCAAAGACCAAATGCTGATGAGCTTGCCGAAATGGAGCAAGAGATTTTTGAGGAGATGGACTCCCAAAATGTTGGAATATATCAAAAAATTTTAGAGGCACAAGACAGTGAGTTTCTTGATCCAAATGAACGAACTAAAGAACAGACGAGAGTTGCAGCAACGAATGGACAGGTTAACTATAAAGCAAAAGATGAACGAACAGGATTGATAGTTAATAAGAGTACTGCTTCAACACCGCTTTTAGAACGGGAGAAATATGATCCGGATATCACAACACCAATTGCATTTTTAAAGCAAAATGCGAGTAAAATTGTTGCTAAATTTAGGAAATAATAAGCCTATGAAGAAGACAGAGACGTCAATAAGTATTTATTGGAATGCGTATGGAGGATGGAAAGCGCTCTGGTCTTCTATTTACCTAAAAATCTCAATTGTCATTACTTTTTTGTGTAGCCAAGCTTGGCATTCAGATAATTGGATTAGTGATGCTATAACAGCACTCCCATCATTGCTTGGTTTTTCATTAGGTGGGTATGCTGTTTGGTTATCTATCGGAGATGAAAGATTAAAAAAAATCTTGTATGTTAATAAAGATTCTTCTAAGCCTACAGCTTATATGAAAGTTAATGCAGCCTTTGTTCATTTTATTTTCTTGCAAATTATTTGTTTGTTGTATTTATACTTACTTAAGTTTAATTCAGTACCTATTATTCTTAAATATTTTGAGAGTGATTGGATATTTTCAAATGAATTTTATTTCTTAAAAAGCATTCTAACTGATTTTTTTAATGCTTTAGGTTTTTTCTTATTTGTATACGCAATTTTATCAATGTTGGCAGCTGTATTCGCTATCTTTAGAATTGCTCGTTGGACAGACCGTTTAAATAGTAAGCCATCAATAACTGATAATGGAAAAGCAAACTGTGGAGAATGCTTGGAGGAAGTTAATCCATTAGCTAAAAAGTGTAAATATTGTGGAACAATCTTTAAACCTGCTAATAATAAGAATAACCCTTCTTAACTTTTATTGGATATTTAATATGAGCCTTAACCATAAAGAATATAAACAATATGAGCTGTTAATTAAAACTCTTCATGAGCGGATTCTTGAAAATGAAGGTTTTGAAAACATTAAAGGAAGATTTTGTTATTGAACATTAAAAGCCCTCTAAGTAAGGGCTGTTTCATATATAAGTGATATTTTTATAGATCCTTACTGAAAAAAACAACATCCATATTAAAAAAGTTAGAAGTAAAAGTTTTAACAAATCCTAACTTATTAAGAAGATTATGAGCTGGAATATTTTTTTCTTCAGAAAATGCTATTACCTTTGTAAAATTTCTATTTTTCATGTCGTCTAACAGTTTTGAAGTAGCCTCTAAGATATAGCCTTGCCCTCGTTCGTTTTTAATCAATCTAAAACCTAATTCTGCTTCATCTACCCCGTCTACAGTACATGTTTCAAAACCACAATAACCAACAATCTTATTGGTTTTTTTCTAGATAATAGCTAATTTTCCAAATCCGTATTTTTCATAATGTTCTAAAATTTCATAAAAGCGTTTTGTTGCATCTTCAATATTTAATATCCCATTAGGTGAAAAAGCCATAAAGTCCTTGTCTTGGAATAGAAAAACAGCTTCATTTAAGTTTTCTTTAGTAAATGGCTTTAAGAATAAATTTTTAGTCTCAAATACAGTCATTCTTCAATTTTCCTAAATTTAATCAAAATTAGACAGAGTTTTGCTTTGCCACCACACTAAACCCATCCAATCGATTTGCTAACTCTTTCATTAAATCTTCTGTGGCTATTTTTTCCAAGACAGGAGTTTGGGAATTAAGATTACTTAAACCAATCCCGCCTGTTGGTTTAGTATAATTGGTTAATCCCATCCCTAGATGTAGCTGGTTTAGTTCAAAGCTCTTTTCAAGTCTTGCCACAATATCCGCGTTCATAGAGCGATTCAGCTCTTTAGCGGATTCAGCAATTTTATCTTTTAGTTCTTGGGGCATTCTAACTTTATATTCAACACCTAGATGTTTGCTCATATCAATGATCTGTTTTCGAAATTGATTCAATAATAATAAACCCCACTGGGGTTGACAAGAGGTAATTAAAAGAATAAATTTTCAATACACCCCAGTGGGGTGTTAAAAAGCCCCGGAACTTTGGACGGCTACGGGGCTAGTTATCAATCTTCAGCGAGAAAACTGATATGAATAGTTTATCATTATCGTTCAATGAAACAATGTTTAATGTCGTAAGATATGAACAGGACATTTGGTTAACATCTACTGAATTAGCTCAAGCCTTGGGATATAAGCAAGAAAATGCAGTAAGCAAGATTTTTAATCGTAAATCAGATGAATTCACTCAAAAAATGACGCAGGTAGTCGAGAATCCTCAGATACCCAATTTGGGTATGCGGGTATTCTCTCTTAGGGGCTGTCATTTAATTGCTATGTTTGCCCGAACCCCAATAGCTAAAGAGTTCCGCAAATGGGTACTCGACGTGCTCGAAAATGAAATACAGCATCAGCAGATCGACACGCGAGTAAAGATCAAAGCTGGACAGCAGGCTGAACTGAAGGAAATTGTTGATCGACGGTGCAGGGGCATTATCAGTCTCCGAACAGAATTATGGAGCAGACATAACAGACATTTCCGCATACCACGTTACAGTGAACTCCTGGCCGTACATTTTCAGGATGCGGTGGACTACCTTGAAACCATGGAGCTTAAAAGTGGAACGGGTATAGTCATAGAGGACAATCAGTCACTCCGTATACTGTGTACCCATTCAAAGCTGTTTATGACGTGGTGGAAAACACATAGTCCAGCACTGGGGAAACTGAATCCACAGCTTGTCTACATGCTTAATGACAATATGTTCTATATGTCCTGCGCCATAGATGACTTGTGTAAAAAGTACGCCATAGAGCTGCCGGCTTATGACTACCAGCGTATGTTCCTGCTGGAGACAGAATCAGACAAAAGATTCAGATTGATCGGATAAGAAAAGACCGCCTGAAAGGGCGGTTTTTTATCGTTAAAGAAAATACAGTTGATCACCATAATTGCTACATACTCAATATTCTAAAGCTGTAAGATAATAGGTAAAACCTCTTAGTGGTTCGATTGCTCATAAGAGAGTTTCAGCTGGGTTTGAGGTTTCTGAAATCAGACTGAATAACTGTGAGCACCAAATCTGCACCATGAAGATGTAAGGTTTTGATAATCAAGTGGAGATTCTAAACAATGATTTTAGTGACTGGTGGTTTAGGCTTTATAGGCTCGCATATTGCTTTAAGTCTGATGGCTCAGGGTCAGGAAGTCATTATTGTTGATAATCTGTCCAATTCAAGTCTGCAGACTCTTGAAAGACTTGAATATATTTCTGGTCTGTATATTCCTTTTGTCAAAATTGATGTCAGAAATACACCGGCATTAAATAAAGTCTTTGAGCAGTATTCAATCCAGGCGGTCATACATGCTGCCAGTTTTAAGTCACTTGAAGAGTCGGTTCAGAAACCACTTGAATATTATAATGATAATGTCAGTTGTATCATGAGTCTGCTTCGCGCCATGCAGCGTACAGGAACCCGTAATCTGCTGCATATTTCAAGCCTTGCTGTTTATGGGCAATCCAGTCTGGAGTTGACGGAAGCGACTGAATTCAATTATCGGTTCCAGAATCCTTATGTGAAGTCGCAGCAGATGGCGGAAACCATTATTCAGGATACTTACAGTACAGACGATGAGTGGAATGTCGCGATTTTAAGACCTGGTAATATCGCGGGTGCATTTGAACATGGTGTACTGGGGGAATTTGTTACACCATTACCTAAAAATATTGTTCCTCTTGCAATGCAGGTAGCTTCAACACAGCGCGACTTCATAGAACTGCACAAGCATGCGCAGACAGAAGATAAAACAGCGGAGCGTAGCTTTCTACATGTCCTTGATTTCTGTGACGCAGTATCTAAAACATTACAGTGGTTAAGCATGCAGCATCATGCATGTGAAGCTTTTGATATTTATGGTGATCATATTTCCATTCAGAAACTGCTGAACTTAATTGGTGAAACGACACATACAGAAATACATACTGTGGATGTTGAAAGCTGTGAATATCCTGTACTGGATCAGATTGGAAGTGTATCTACCAAAGCACACGATGTCCTCCAGTGGCAAAAAGTCCGATCCTTAAAACAAATGATTGAAGATGAATGGCGGTTTTATCAGCAGTCATTAAGGTCATACTGACTCTAGGTTTTAATGAAAATAATTATCATTTACTTAGTGGCTTGAATTGATTAGTATCAGTACAGCCATAGCAGATCAATTGCGCTTAGCCAGTCTATTCTGAACATACAAGAGGTTTCAAATGCAGACACGTATTGAACATGACACGATGGGTGATGTAGAAGTTCCATCAGAAGCAATGTGGGGCGCACAGACTCAGCGCAGTTTGCAGAATTTTAAAATTGGTGGTGAGCGATTGCCACGTGCAATGATCCGTGCCATGGGGCTTGTAAAAAAAGCTGCAGCAATCACCAATGCTGAGCTTCAGCAGATTCCTGAGGAACTGTCAGGTTATATTATAGGTGCAGCAGATGAGGTTATTTCAGGTCAGTGGGATGCACAGTTCCCACTGGTGGTCTGGCAGACTGGTTCTGGTACGCAAAGTAACATGAACTGTAATGAAGTGATTGCCAATATTGCCAACCAGAAACTGGGGAATCCGCTGGGTTCGCAGAAACCTGTACATCCTAATGATCATGTGAACCGTGCGCAGTCCACCAATGACTCTTTCCCGACGGCTATTCATGTCGCTGCAAGCCTTCAGATCAATGAACTTCTGATTCCTGCTGTTCAGAAATTAAGAGATACACTGAATGCAAAATCAGAAGAATTTTCAGAAATTGTTAAAATTGGTCGTACACATTTACAGGATGCTACGCCATTAACGCTTGGACAGGAATTCAGTGGTTATGTTTCTCAGCTGGATCACGGGCTGAAACGTCTTCAGCAGGCGCTGGCAGGGTTGTATGAGTTGCCTTTAGGGGGTACAGCTGTCGGGACAGGGCTGAATTCACATCCTGATTATGCAGAAAAGGCAGCTGTTCAGCTTGGCAGCCTGACAGGTCTTCCATTTGTAACTGCACCCAATAAGTTCGAAGCACTGGCTGGACGTGATGCCGCCGTGTTTGCATCAGGGGCGTTAAAAACCCTGGCAGCCAGTCTGAATAAAATCGCCAATGATGTCCGATGGCTTGCAAGTGGTCCGCGTTGTGGTTTTGGTGAAATCAGTATTCCTGAAAATGAGCCTGGTTCCAGTATTATGCCAGGTAAAGTGAATCCGACTCAGAGTGAAGCGATGACCATGGTTGTTGCTCAGGTCATGGGAAATGACACCACCATCAATATAGCGGGCGCATCCGGTAATTTTGAGCTGAATGTTTTTATGCCAGTCATAGCATTTAACCTTTTACAGTCCATTCAGTTGCTTGGGGATGCCTGTAACAGTTTCAATGATCACTGTGCTGTTGGTATAGAACCTGTACGTGAGAAAATTGATTATTTCCTGCATAACTCTCTGATGCTGGTTACAGCGCTGAATCCTGTGATTGGTTATGAAAATGCAGCAAAAGTCGCTAAGACGGCTTATAAAGAAGGTAAGACTTTGAAGCAGGTTGCTGTTGAACTGAACCTGGTGACAGAGGAGCAGTTTGATGCAGTTGTTAAACCTGAGGACATGATTGCTCCAAATGTAAAATAAGTCGCAAGTTACTTATGTTCAGTACTGCTCAAAAAATGAGTCTGTACTGAACATAAAAACAGATATAAAACCTGTTGTTTTTTATGTAGCAGTTCACGGGGACAGGATGTAGCCTGGTGGATTGGTAGCTCATTGGCATTGAATAAAATGTCAGAATTGTTAGAATGCCTTTCTTTTTCTGTTTTCATTTTATTGTTGATGTGGCCTGCTGAACTGGTAATGCAATAAACTGAGTTATAAACAGTTTTGTATCTAGGATTTTTTAATGCTCTCTATCTATTTAACCGATGTTCGTAAAAATGTGCAATTTAGTGATTATCCTGGCGAGCATCCCGTTAAATTTATTCTGAGTTTCAAAAAAATCTTTCCGAGTGTCATGGAACTTTTGTTACCAGTACTGCCTGAAAATGAAAACCTTGAAGAAATGACCTGGGAATCTACAGTTGTAGATTTTGAACTGTTTAAACTTTTACTTAGCGGTTGGGGCGTGGTTGAATTACGACTGAATGCTCTGGCGGCATTTCGTGATAAAAAATTTGCAGACCAGACTGTGGTAAAGATCAAACAGAAGCGTAAAGAGTTTTCTGTAAAAAACAGTGCACTGACTTCAGTTGAACTGGATTATCTGTTTTTACATGAGCTGCATGCTCAGATTGATGCAGAACTGGTTGAGGTTGGTGAAAAGTTTTATTTGCCGGTACTGCGTGATATCTGGAAAGGTCATATATCAGACAAGGTGCTGAACGCGAAGTTCTGAAGATCAGATTTTTAATCCTCCATATATGGGGGATTTTTTATATGAATGCTGTTTACAAAGTTGAATGCTTACTGTACAGGCAGTTCCAGGATATCAATAAATAACAGTATCAACCAATAAAAATCTATAACATATCTGCATTGTTTTGGCTTTACAAAACAATCTTATTCACGGTTAAGTTCAACTAAATAGTTGAAACGTCGCTTTCAAAATTTCCCGAAGATATATTCAAGGATTTCATCAAATGTCGAATAACTTTTTAGAATTAATTCAGAATCGTCGTACTATTTATGCAATTGGTAAAAATGTTAAGCATGACGCTGCATATTTAACAGACCTGATTCAGAATGCAATTAAGCAAAGTCCTTCTTCATTTAACTCTCAGTCTTCACGTGCGGTGATTCTGTTCGGTGCTCAGCACGAAAAATTCTGGAATATCGTTAAAGATAAACTGAAATCTTATGCAAAAGATGAAGAATCAGCTGCAAAAACATCAGCAAAAATGGACAGTTTCATTGCAGGTGCAGGTACGGTTCTGTTTTTTGAAGATATGAATGTGATTCAGGGTTTACAGGAAAACTTCCCATCTTATGCTGACAACTTCCCAGTATGGGCAGAACATTCAACAGCAATTGCTCAGTTTGCTGTATGGACAGCACTGCACACTGATGGGCTTGGAGCATCACTGCAGCATTACAACCCGATTGTAGATGAACAGGTTCATGCAGAATGGGATATTCCTCAGAACTGGAAACTGCGTGCTCAGCTGGTTTTCGGTTCTGTTGAAGCACCAGCCGCAGAAAAGTCCTATATGTCTGATGCGGATCGTTTTAAAGTATTCCAATAATTCTGATGTGTGAATAAAAAGCCTCTTTGACAGAGGCTTTTTATCTGGCTGAATCTTTAAAATCAGCACCGTTGTATATTTTTAAGTTATTCAGTGCAGGCTGAAAAACAGCTGAATCAGTGGGGCAGCTTCCGTATATCTGCAGCTGTTTTTCCATGAAGTACGTAATAAACAACGATACAGAACAGTGTGAATATCGCGCTGTATAGATAAAGTTGCTGAAAACTGATCCAGTTTAAGGCAAGTCCGAGAAAATAAGGACCAAAACCAAGCCCTGCATCAAGGAAAATGAAAAAAGTGGATGTGGCAAAGCCCATACGTTCAAGGTTTGCACTTTTGATGGCGATGGTCTGACAGACAGACTGAATATTGCCGTAGCCAAATCCGAGAAGTGCAGCGCTGATCAGCAGCGTTGTGGCATGAGTGGCAAAGCTCAGTGTAATCAGCCCGAGTGCCATAATGATGAATGCCGGGTACATAATAATGTTTTCACCTTTGCGGTCCAGCAGTGGACCTGTGAAAGGGCGGGAAATCAAAATGGCGATGGCATACATCAGGAAGAATACAGAAGCACTTTCAATCAGGTTGATTTCTTTGGCATAAAAATGAATAAAAGACAGAACACCTGAGTAACAGATGGAAGCCAGCAGCATAACAAGAGAAACGGGCAATGCATTTTTTTCAATAAACTTTGAGATAAAGCCTGCCGTTTTACCGGTATCAGTATTTTCACATTGTCGAGTTTCTTTTTTAATTTCGGGAACTTTGATGAACTGTGCTGTAATGACGCAACAGAAAGCGATGAAACTGGAAATGATGAAAATCACGTGATAACCGGTATGTATCATCAGCCAGATTGCCATAAATGGACCAATTGCAGTGCCGAGAGTACTGCTCATGCTGTAATAACCAATGCCTTCACCACGCCGTGCAGGGGGAAGAATCTGAGCAATAATGGTTCCCAGTACAGTTGATGCCATTCCCATCATAAATCCGTGTGCGAATCTGACCAGTAAAAGCATGCCCACGTCAAAATGAATGAAATAGAGTCCAGAAAAAAGTAAAAATCCCGTCAGCCCTGTCAGTAATGTTGCTTTCTGTCCAAATTTTTCAAGGAATCGACCTACCAGTAAGCGTCCAATCAGCGTACCCACAATAAACAGACCAGAAACCAGACCTGCCTGAGCGGTACTTGCATGCAGTTCAGCTACGGCATAACCGACGATGACAATCACAAGTAAATAAAAGATCAGAACCAGCTGAAAGTTGATGGCACTGACCAGAATAAAATTTCTGGTCCATAAGGGCGCATTTTCAGTGTTCATGATGTACACCTGATTTTTTATGCTGCAATTGTTGGGTCAGTTGATGAATCAGTTTAATACTCAGCTGAATATCAGTGTCAGAACTTTGCTCAAGTAGTTCCTGCTCAAGTTGATCTATTTTGTGCATACAGTGAATAACCAGCTGTTGTCCTGAATCTGTCAGCCTGAGTATCCTGACACGTCGGTCAGCTTCAGAGTGCTGTGAAACAGCCTGTAGCTTTAATAATGGTTGAATGCGTTTAGCAATGGATGGTCGTGAAATATTGAGATATTCAGCGATTTCGGTAGAGGTGCAGGGCTGATGCTGTTGAATATAGTGAAGAACCTGCCACAGAGAATAGTTCAGTTGATGTTCAAGCAACAGCGTATTTATTTCATCACTTAACATTCTTGAAAATTTAAGAATGACGGATCGGAATTTTAGAGAAGTGTCCATAAGAAGAGTCTGCTACTGAATCATTTACCCTGGGTAATGATTTAAATTTACGCTCATTTATGTGAATTTTCAAATTATCTTTCTATTAAAATAAAAAAGTGATTGGAAAAATAAATACAGTAAAAAGTGAAACGGCAGACCACTTTTAAAATATGTTTTTATAAACTATATTGAACAGAGTGGAAAGTTGATCACACCGCTTGGTTTTTAAGCAGTCGTGAACTTTTCAAATTTAACGAGCGAAGATCTGAGATTCTGTTTTGCTGAAACGCAGTGGCTTGTTGCTTGCTATAGCAACAATACTTTTACAGATAGCTGTTCACTTACAGCCTTTGCTACCGGAAAAGTATCATATTGCTCCGGTATGTCTTTCTATCACTCATAATTTGATTGCTTCACCACTTCATTCTTCTGAGACTCAGGTTTCAGCTCATGAGCCACACGACATTCACAGTCATTTACATTTTCTGAAAGATTATTTTGATTATCATCATGAGCATGTTCACGATGCCCATAATCATCAGTGTCAGTACTGTACGGTTTATGGTGATTTGGTCATGCCGCCCGAACTTGGGGTGCAGGAAGTCTTTGACCGTCTGAATATCCGGCTGATCACTTTTGAGAAAGCGCATAAGCACATCTACTTTGAGCTGCAAAAACTTTTTCTCATGCCTCAGGGGCGAGCCCCACCTTCTTTATCTGCATAAACCACAAATTAATGAATTTTAAGCATTAACTTTTATGTAGGTAACACACATGAATCCTGAAACAATCTGTTCTGTACAGAGGGACTTACACATCCTGAAATTTGCAGAACTGCACAAAATATCAGCAAAAAATAAGCAACAGACAGTCTTTTCAGAGAAGCGGTATGCTTTGAATGACAGACTTAATAATGCTTTTAATGATGGCTTCAGCAATATCGGTTTTATGCGTATTTCTGAAAGCCCTGTGCTTATCAAAAAGGTGGTGTCATGAATCTGGGACTGACTGCACTTGAGCTGGCGCGTATCCAGTTCGCTTTTACTGTTTCATTCCATATTATTTTTCCAGCGATTTCCATTGGGCTTGCCAGTTTTCTGGCGGTGCTCGAGTGGCGCTGGCTGAAAACCCAGAATCCTGTCTATCAGGATCTGTTTAAATTCTGGGTCAAAATTTTTGCCGTCGCTTTTGGTATGGGCGTTGTGTCTGGCGTGGTGATGAGCTATCAGTTTGGTACCAACTGGAGTGAATTTTCACGGATAGCAGGCTCTGTAACTGGACCTTTACTGACGTATGAAGTCCTGAGTGCTTTCTTCCTGGAAGCTGGCTTTCTGGGCATTATGCTGTTTGGCTGGGGCCGCGTCGGACCAAGAGCACATTTCTTTGCCACTGTTATGGTTGCAGTCGGAACCTGTATTTCCATGTTCTGGATTCTGTCCTCAAACAGCTGGATGCAGACACCGCAGGGTTTTGCCATAGAAAATGGCATTATTGTTCCGACAGACTGGTTTGCCATTGTTTTTAATCCATCATTCCCATACCGATTGGCTCATATGGCAGCGGCGGCATTTCTTGTGTCTGCTTTACTGGTTGCATCGACAGCAGCGTGGCATTTGCTGAAAGGTCGCCGTGACGATCTTGTCAAAAAATCTTTTTCCATGGCAATGTGGATGATTCTGATTCTGGCTCCTTTACAGGTCATAATTGGAGATAACCACGGTCTTAATACATTGAAGCATCAACCTGCAAAACTTGCTGCAATTGAGGGGCACTGGGAAACCAATACAGATGAAGGTATGCCGTTATATCTGTTTGGTATACCAGATATGGAAGCTGAAGAAACAAAATATGCCGTTGGTATTCCTAACCTGGGCAGCCTGATCATGACTCACAGCATGGATGGTGAGGTGAAAGGTCTGAAAGAATTTGCACCTGAAGACCGTCCAAATTCGACCGTTGTATTCTGGAGTTTCAGGATTATGGTCGGTCTGGGCATGTTGATGATTCTGCTGGCTTTCTTTGCACTTTTACTCAGAAAAGGTGGAAAACTTTACGAAAATAAATGGTTGCACCGTTTTGCATTTGTGATGGGGCCATCCGGTTTTATTGCGCTGCTGGCTGGCTGGTTTACGACCGAAGTAGGTCGTCAGCCCTGGGTGATATATGGTGTTCTTCGTACCAAAGATGCACTGTCACCAGTTTCTGCTGAACAGGTGGGATTAACACTGATTATTTTTGTCGTAGTCTACTGTGTCGTGTTCGGTATAGGTATCTATTACATGCTGAAACTGATGCATAAGGGACCGCAGTTCATTCATGCGACTCCTCAGGGACAGGTTCACAGTGAAGAAGCCGTGATCCTTGCGTCTAAACGTCCGTTGACCAGTGTGGAGGACAGTGTTGACTCAGAGCCGTCATCTACATCTGAAAAACCTGAAAATGATCATCAACAGGAGCAGAAATAATGATTGATTTATCTTTAATCTGGATTGTTATTATTGCCATTGGTGTTTTTATTTATGTCGTGCTCGATGGCTTTGATCTGGGTATCGGTATTCTGTTTCCCTTTATTCAGGGGCAACAGGAGCGTGATGTAATGATGAATACGGTTGCACCTGTCTGGGACGGTAATGAAACCTGGATGGTACTTGGCGGCGCAGCTCTGTATGCCGCATTTCCGCTGGTATATGCAACGGTGTTGTCCGCACTGTATCTGCCGATTATTTTAATGGTGGTTGCACTGATATTCCGTGGCGTGGCTTTTGAATTTCGTTTTAAAGCCAACAGAACGAAACATCTGTGGGACAAAGCCTTTATTGGTGGTTCTATACTGGCGAGTTTTTTCCAGGGAATGATTCTTGGGGCATATATTCAGGGCATAAAAGTAAGCAATAACATGTATGCAGGTGGTGGACTGGACTGGCTGACTCCATTTTCAGTATTTACTGGAATTGGTGTGGTTGTGCTTTATGCAGCACTCGGTTGTGGCTGGTTAATCTTTAAAACTGAACTGGATCTTCAGAATAAAATGTACAGTCTGATGCCTAAACTGATCATTGCATTATTTGTCATTTTTGGCGCCGTGAGTATTTATACACCAATGGCACATCCTGAAATAGCAGCCCGATGGTTCAGTCAGCCTCAACTGATGTATTTCAGTCCTGTACCTGTACTGGTGGTTGTATTTACATTGCTGATTTTACGTGCCTGCAAGCAACGTAAAGAACTGAGCCCGTTCATTTATACACTTGCTTTGGTATTTCTGGCATATACAGGTTTTATGATCAGTTTATGGCCTTATGTTATCCCGCCATCCATTACCATCTGGGATGCAGCAGCTCCAGAAAGCAGTCAGTTATTTGCTTTGATCGGTGCTTTGATCCTGATTCCGATTATTCTGATCTATACAGGACTTTCCTACTGGGTATTCCGTGACAAAGTCCGTGTGGGTGATGAGGGCTACCATTGAGATATGGCTGTGATCAGCATCGTATCATTATGAGATTGAGAGGAATAGGCAAATGAAACTTTCACAAAAACTGTCTGAGACTCAGTGGTTCATTGTGTTATGGCTGGGTGGATTTCTGGCGCTTGCAGTGATTGCAGGCTTGTTCAGAATGTTGATTCAGCTGGCATATTAGTTTTCTGATATTCTCAGCCTGATTTTATTCACTGAAAAAGTGGTCTGATGAATCAGACCACTTTTTTTATATCCAGCAGACCATTAATATGAATAACCTCGTTATAGTGGCTGTTAGAAAAGTGTTCGATATTACGGGTAAGGCATGAAGTTGGAAAGCATCAGTTCTGTATTCAGTTTATTGCAGGAATCATTGGATGTGGCAGAGTCAGAGGCACTGAAAGCACTCAATCTGCTGGGTTTTGAAAATGAACAACAATATCAGGAGCAGCTGGCGCAGAATCATACGAAACGTAGAGAGCAGACTGAAAAGCATATTTATGTGATTCAGAATACAGGTGCTCAAAATAGCCTAAGCTTTTTATTCACTCCTTTCATTTACTCCGTTTTAAATTTTAAAACAGTCTATATCACCTCAAGAATGCCATTGACCGAACAGGTTTTTGCGCACTATTTTCGACTGGAAGCACTCGAACTTCAGCACAGTTTATCACTGTCTGAAATGAATATCAGTCTGGAGCTGGTTGAGGAAAATCAGTTTCAGTTCTATGCATTTTTAAAAGCATTACTTGATCCATATTGTCATCATATTGACTGGATCAGCTCCTGGATAGCTCATGAAGAGCTGACACAGCAGCTACAACAGTTGAATATCAGACTGAATACGATCGTTGTAGGGGAACAGAAATGTGGTATCGAGTCTGATCAGATTGATTTTGCAAAACTGTTATGGAAAAGAAAAAATACCGAAACAGCCAGTATCTGCGAATATATCTGTAAGGACAATGCTCCACTGGTCAGTCAGCACCTGAATATCAGTCTCAAAGATGCTGAAAGACTGGTGGATGACCTGATGTACAGTGAACATTTATTTGAAAAATTTTCTGTCTTTGGTGAATTTACAGAAACTGTTTTTAAACAGCACAATTCAACGCAGCGGCTAAATGCCTGACCCAGCATTTGCATTTAAAATGCAATAAGTTTCTTTAGGATTCTGAACAGCTGTCGCAACTGAAAGCTGAATGTAGATGAACTGATCGCGTGGATTTTTACTGATAGCAGGCTAATGATGAATCAAAAAGAGTTTATGGAGCTGTTAAGGCATAATCTTGAAAAAAATAACGATGCCCGGCTAAAAGTAAAATTTTATCAGTCCCTTAAGTCACTGGTTTTAAGTATTCAGAATACAAATGATTTTAAATGTCCATCCTCCCGATTTCTTTCTGAAAGTTTTGGGGTTTCCAGAGATACTGTTGAGAAAGTTTATACACAACTTGAAGATGAAGGCATTTTATACCGCATCAAAGGCAAAGGTAGCTTTGTTTATGCAAAATCGGGGCAGTACAGGCAGTCTGCACAAAATATGCAATACGACCTGGCACCCGAAAGCCAGCAACTGGAAGATCTGTTCTTTGATCAGAATCTGAATTTCTTTGCCGATGGTATCCCTGAAATTCGGAATTTCCCTTTTAAAAAGTGGTATGAAACTGAAAAACAGGTGCTCTACAGTGCCGGTCTCAGTATTTATATGAAAGACAACAGTGCCGGAAATGAGCTGTTACGCGAACAGATTGCCCAGCTGGTCAACTTACACCGTCACACACAGGTCAGTCCAGAACAGGTGCTGATTGTGAATAGTACCCAACAGGCAATGTATTTATGTGGCAGGGTACTTTTACCAGAAAACAGTCAGGTGATACTGGAACATCCGTATTATTCAAATGCCTATCATCTGTTTAAACATATGCATATGAGTCTGAAATGTATAGGACTGGATGCCGAAGGTCTGAAAATTCAGGATGCAGAACAACTCGAAAATATCAGGGCGGTTTATGTGACGCCTTCCTGTCAGTATCCTTCTGGGATTCAGATGAGTGAACAGCGCAAAAGACAGATTATAGAATTCGCTGAAAAGAAAAATGCATACATCATTGAAGATGATTACGATGCATTTATGCTGAAAAAAGAAAAAAATAAAGCTGTTTTTGCTTCTGATCATTATCAGCGTACAGTTTATATCGGTTCTTTCAGTAAATATCTATTACCTGGATTACGCCTGTCTTATCTGATTTTACCTGAAAGACTGGTTGAACCGTTCAAGCGTTACCGCAACTATATTGATGGCAGTGCGCCATCTCAGCATATACAGGTACAGCTGGCTCATTTCATGAAAAATGGTGAATATGCAGTGTACCTGCATAAAATGCAGCAGATATATCTGAAACGTTATCAGGCATTTATTCATTATTTTAATCAGTATCTTGCATTTTATTGTGAGCTGAAAGAGCATCATCCTTCTATGCAGATCGCCTGTTATTTCAAAAACCTGAAACTGGCAGAAAAGCTGGAAGACGCACTGGTCAAAGGGGCAGAGCTGAAAGGCATTGCCATAACACATTTGAGTCAGTTTTATGAAAATGATCCTGAATATGGCTTTGTTCTTGGGTTCAGTGCGTTGAATGATACGGAGATCAAGGCCTGTATGCTTGAGTTGACCCAGATGATTTCTGCTGAAATCAAACGCGTAAATACAAAGTAGAGGATTGGCTTAAATTGAGGTATTCATCAATTTAATATTTAATTTGTGTGACACAATTCAAACAAAACTGATTTATATTTTTAATTAAAATGATTAAATATTCACCAGAATAAAAATCAGGTACGTGAAATGAACAGTCATAATTCAATTTTTATTTTTAAAGCAGAAAATGCTGCGCTGACTTCCGCTGTTTTTTCCAGTTTTGAATCCATGTGTGACTGGATTCAGAAATATTATCTCAGTGGTATGGTAATTGAGTATCCACTGGATGTCTCAAGCTATGACTGGGCGGTGGAAAATGGTTATTTTGCAAGAAAAAGCCCGATTGATTCCGCACCGATTTTCATTGCAAGTTTTGTATCTGCATATCAAAAGCAATGGCATTTCAAACATGGTGAAATCCTTGAAGAAATTACTGAAGAAAATCAGCAGTAAAATAGCCTAAGCAAAAATTTTAATAATTTCTTCTCTTAAAAACTGATGTCTGGAATTCTCTTGAATATCCTTATGCCAGTAAATTCCCATATTTAAAACAGGGATATTCACAGGATGTTCAAAAACCTGAATCCGACTGGACATCTGCAAATTATCCAGGATGCCCTGAGGGATCGTCAGCATGGCTGAAGGGTACTGTTCCAGTACCTGTAAAGCGGTGGAGTAATGCTGACAGCGTAAAAATATCTGACGTGTCAGCTTATTTTTCTGAAGATACATATCTTCCAGCAGGGTGCCTGTACGTCTGGAAGAAACGCCAATGTGTGGTGCGCTCAGATATGAAGCTGTATCAATGGACTCATGATGTGTACAGATCACAAAATGGTCCTGAACCAGATTGTGATACTGAACTTTTTCACCATAGCTTTGCTCAAGATCAATAATAAAATCAATCTGTTGTGATGCTAAGTCTGCAACCGCGTTTTTACGGTCAACTTTGGAACTCAGAAACTGAATATCTGGATTGATTGCCTGAAAGTGCTGAATGATTTTAGGAAAAATAATCGGTTCAATTTCATCATGAACTGCAATTTTCAGGGTTTTAATCACCAAAGGATCAAACTGCTGTTTCTGCCTTGAAATATTCTGTATGGCGTAGAGTGCGTTTTTGACCGGCAGATAAATCTGTTCTGCAAACGGTGTGGGAAGCATTCGGGTACCCGCTCTGACAAATAAGTCATCCTGCAAATGTATACGCAGACGCTGTAGAGCATGGCTTGCAGCAGACTGAGTGATATACAGCATATGTGCAGCCTGAGAAATACTTTTCTGTTCATAAACAGCAATAAAAAGTGGGTATAAATTAATATCAATATGGTGGAAAACTGACATATCTATACGGGTTTTATTATGAATATCATTCATAGTGATTAATAAAATTAAATCATTTTATTCATAATAGTTTTATGGGTACTGTGTTGTAAAGCCTCCATAAATAATTACTTTCGAGTGGCTCACGGATTTCATGAAATATCCATCCAAAGGATCTGAATATGTTTGAATTATCAGCACGTGCGCAGGATTTTGTAGAACGCACCAAAGCTTTTATTAAAAATGAAATTGAACCTGTAGAAACGGAGTTCTGGAATGAAGTCCATCATCTGAATCAGGGTGGGGACTGGACAAAATGGCAGTGGCCAGCTCAGCTTGAAGTCCTGAAGAAAAAGGCAAAAGACGCGGGTCTATGGAATATGTTTTTACCCGATGCTGAACTCGGTCAGGGCTTATCTGTTCAGGAATACGCACATATTGCAGAACTTTCCGGTCGCAGTCTGATTGCACCGACTGTATTTAACTGTAATGCACCTGACAGTGGAAACATGGAAGTCCTGTGGCGTTATGGCTCTGAAGCACAAAAAGAACAATGGCTGAAACCTTTACTTGAAGGAAAAATCCGTTCTGTATTCTGTATGACTGAACCTGCTGTTGCATCAAGTGATGCGACCAATATGCAGGCTACAGCCGTTGTGGATGGCGATGAAATTGTGCTGAATGGTCGTAAGTGGTGGTCTTCAGGTCTGGGAGACCCAAATGCGAAAATCATCATCTTTATGGCACACACGCCTGATGAAAGCAAAGATCGTCATCATCAGCATTCGATGGTGCTGGTCCCTGTTGATGCACAGGGTGTAACGATAGAGCGTATGTTGCCGGTTTTTGGTGATTATGATGCACCACATGGACACGGCGAAATCAGCTTTGATAATGTCCGTGTTCCTGTAACCAGTTTTATCGGTGGTGCAGGACAGGGCTTTGAAATTGCTCAGGGTCGCCTTGGACCTGGTCGTATTCACCACTGTATGCGTTGTATCGGTGCTGCTGAAAAATCTTTAGAGCTGATGATTGGTCGCGGTATGAGCCGTACAGCTTTTGGTAAGGAAATTATTAAACTGGGTGGCAATCTTGAACGTGTAGCAGAAGCCCGTGTTGCCATTGATCAGGCACGCTTACTGACTTTATATGCTGCTTATAAGATGGATACACAGGGGAATATGGCTGCTTTGACTGAAATTTCAGCGATTAAGGTAGTTGCACCATCAGTACTGGAAAAAGTGGTGGATATGGCGATTCAGATTCATGGCGGTATGGGTGTTTCAAGAGATACACCACTGACAGGATTTTTTGCTCAGGCACGCAGTTTAAGACTGGCTGATGGTCCTGATGAAGTACATAAAGGCATGATCGCAAAACTTGAACTGAAAAAACATGGATATGGTTCACGTAAAAAATAAATCAGTGACTGATCAATAAAATTTACCCTGCATCACTGGATAATATTCAGGATGCAGGATAATCTTTTTATAGACGTTATATAAGACACAGAAAATTCAGGGAAAAAATATGTCAGTTATAGATGTTGGTGGAAAAGTTCGTGAAGGTGAAGAACTGGATATACGTGCTGTCAGTAACTGGTTAATTGAAAATGGTTCAGAAATTTCAGGACCTGCCGAAGTGACACAGTATTCAGGCGGGGCTTCCAACTGGACTTATCGCTTGAAGTATGAAAATGCCGATCTGATTTTACGTCGTCCACCAAAAGGTACGAAAGCAAAATCTGCACATGATATGGCACGTGAATACAATGTTCAGCGACTGCTTGCACCGTTCTATCCGGTTTTACCTGAAATGATTGGACTGTGCCAGGACGAATCCGTCATTGGTTGCGATTTCTATGTCATGAAGCGCATTGAAGGGATTATTCCACGTGCTAAATTACCACCTGAACTGCAGTTTGGCGAAGCTGAAGTCCGTAAACTTTGTATCAATGTCATTGATAAACTGATTGAGCTGCATCAGGTTCCATATCAGGGAACTGAACTTGAGAAAATTGGTAAAGGTGATGGTTACTGCCGTCGTCAGGTTGAAGGTTGGGATGCCCGTTATGAAAAAGCACATACCCTCAATGTTCCTTCATTTAAATATGTCCGAAAATGGCTGAATGACAATATTCCTGAAGATTCGACCAGCTGTATTATTCATAATGACTGGCGTTTTGATAATGTCATTCTTGACCCGAAAAATCCGACAGAAGTGATTGGCGTACTGGACTGGGAAATGGCAACCATCGGTGATCCATTGATGGATCTGGGTTCTGCACTGGCTTACTGGGTGGAAGATACAGACAATCAGATTTTCAAATCGACCCGTCGCCAGCCAACCAACTTAAAAGGTATGTTCAGCCGTAAAGAAGTGGTTGATTATTATCTTGAAAAAACGGGGTTACAGACTGAAAACTGGAGCTTCTATGAAGTATTCGGAATTTTCCGTCTTGCTGTAATCGCACAGCAGATTTATTACCGTTATTATCATAAACAGACCGATAATCCGGCATTCAAAGATTTCTGGATTGTCATTCATGCTTTACATATCCGTGCACTGAAACTGATTGGTATGCAGAAACTGGAAGCCAATGACATTGCTCAGAAATATATAGAAAAATTTAAGGAAATTTTAGGAAAATGACCACCATATATCTTGTTCGGCATGGTCAGGCATCATTTGGTGCTGAGAGTTATGACAAACTTTCCGCCAATGGTGAGTTACAGGCAAAAGTGCTTGGGCAGTATTTTAAAAGTATTTTAAAGGAAATGCCTTATGTCGTTGCAGGCTCCATGCAAAGACACCAGCAGACTGCCGATATAGCTTTGGCTGAGTGCTTTCCCGATGCAGCTGTAGTGACTGACAGTGAATGGAATGAGTTTAACCATCAACAGGTTTTTTCCCTGTATGAGCCGAAATTCAATGAACCTCACTTACTGAAACAGGAAGTTGCAAAGGAAGCAAATCCAAGAGCATATCTTGCAAAGATTTTTGAGTCTGCAATTGGACGCTGGACTGGTGGTGAATATCATCATGAATATGATGAAGCATGGCCATCATTTAAAGGTCGTGTGGAAAATGCCTTGGAACAGCTCTGTCTTGAACTGGCTAAAAAAAAACCACGTTATGCTGTTGTATTTACATCAGGTGGCGTGATTTCTGTAGCAGCAGGTCAGATTCTGGGGCTAAGTCCTGAGAAAACTTTTGCACTGAACTGGGCAATTGCCAATACAAGTCTGACTACATTGCGTCTGGTTGGCACTGAACCACAGTTACTCAGTCTCAATGAGCATCATTTTATAAAAGCAGAAAATCCTCAACTACTGACATGGATATAACAGGGAACTGATCATGGCTAAAACAATTCTGATAACAGGAGCAAGTTCAGGTATCGGTGCCGGTATGGCACGTGAATTTGCTCAGAAAGGCTACAACCTTGCTGTCTGCGCACGTCGTCTTGAGCGTCTGGAAACACTGAAACAGGAACTTGAGTCAAAATATGGAGTGAAAGTCAGCTGTAAAGTTCTGGATGTCACCAATTATGATCAGGTCTTTCAGGTGTTCCGTGAGTTCAGACAGGAGTTTGGCACGATTGACCGCGTTATTGTCAATGCAGGTGTAGGTGACGGTCGTCGTATTGGAAATGGTAAGTTTGAAATCAACAGGGCAACTGTAGAAACAAACTTTATCTCAGCTCTGGCTCAGTCTGAAGCAGCGGTCGAAATTTTCCGTGAACAGAAATTTGGTCATCTGGTCATGATCTCCTCTATGAGTGCAATTCGGGGGATGCCTAAACATCTGACAGCTTATGGTGCAAGTAAAGCTGCGGTAGCACATCTGGCAGAAGGTATCCGTGCTGAACTGATTGATACTGACATTAAAGTATCCACGATTTTTCCAGGTTATATCCGTACTGAAATTAACGAAGGTGCTAAAAAACTGCCTTTTGAAGTGGATGAAAAAACAGGATCACATCTACTCGCAAAAGCAATTGAAAAAGAACCGGTGAAAGCTTATGTCCCACAGTGGCCGTGGTTGCCACTTGGTCTGGCAATGAAAGTTTTACCTCTGAAAATTGTCAATAAACTGGGATAATATCGGTCTGCAGTTTAAGTAAATATCCGTATATAAATAACAAAAGGCTCTTAAAGGGTCTTTTGTCATTTATGATAACTGATCACATTTTTCAGGCTTAAATCCTGAAAATTTATTCTCTGTGCCTACAGATTGAATACACTTGCCTTGTTGTGAAAAAATAACATTTATTGTATATTATGTGAAAATACATCATAAAAAGGTTTTTGGTTATGAGTGCATTACTGAAACAACCTGTAGAAAAAAATGTCGTTCTGGCAAAAGCTGTACTGAATGCAGCAGAACAGCTGGAACTGAAACAGACACAGCTGGCTGCCATTTTAGGTGTCCACCGTACTGCCATCAGTCGTTTAAAAAGTAATCCTGAGCTTGATCCATCATCCAAGCAGGGTGAACTGGCACTGTTGTTGATTCGTATTTACCGTGCGCTTTATGCTCTGGCGGGTGGCGATCTGGAGTGGATGCGTCATTTTATCAATACGCCGAACCTGGTCACAGGTGGTGTACCTGTACAGCAGATTGAAAGCATCACAGGTCTGGTCAGCGTGGTCAATTTCCTTGATGCGCTGCGGGGTAAAGTATGACCGCTGTACTTGATCTATGGCAGGAATGTCATGGACAGCAACAGATCAAGCCTATAGCAGGTACGCTGTACAGACTTGTAGAAAGTCAGGAACAGATTGCAACCCGACAGCTTGTCGATACACTGGAAGAACAGGCTTTACTGGAGGATTTACTCGAATCAGTGAAGCCACCCTATCCAGCAGATATAGAAAAACTTCATTACCTGCTGAAATCACCATTCAGGTATCCACCTTTAAAATGGGGTTCACGCTATGGAAGGACTTTTGAACCGAGTATTTTTTATGGCGGATGCAGCGTAGCAGTTACCCTTGCAGAGTCTG
This sequence comes from Acinetobacter chinensis, assembly GCF_002165375.2. Taxonomy (NCBI): domain Bacteria; kingdom Pseudomonadati; phylum Pseudomonadota; class Gammaproteobacteria; order Moraxellales; family Moraxellaceae; genus Acinetobacter; species Acinetobacter chinensis. The sequence continues at coordinate 1,804,339 of NZ_CP032134.1, read as the reverse complement.
CATACTATCGTTTTGTATTCCTGAAATCCATGCAGGGAACACCTGTAAAAAGTATGATACGCTCAGAACATACTTTATTTTCAGTGGGCTATAAGTGTAAAAAAGGTCTTCGTTTACAGGATGTACCTTTTGACAGGCATCTGGAACTGTTGGCTCACCCTAAAAATTATGCTTATTCACAGGCTTTAGGTACATCCATGCGTGAAGCAGGTATTGAAGCGTTTGAATATCCATCTGCGCGGGATGAAAATCATGCAGCCTGTGTTGGATTGTTCAGTGCTCAATATTTTACAGGAAACAGCCCTCAGAGCAGAGAACAGTGGTTCTGTGATGTTTCTGCAAATGATGTTGTATTTAAAGCGGTGGAAAGTGCAACAATCGTCCGTTTTGAACTGTCTCAGTTTTTGCAGCAAGGACAATTTCCTTTACCTGCCTGAAAAAGTGTCTTCTGAATATGTTATTAAAACTATATACACTGGCGTTATTACCTTCCCTGATTGTGCAGGGTTATGCCGTAAAGAAAAATACGCCACGGTTACCAGAACCTGAAGGGATACGCAAAGGTCAGACTGCAACAGGTAAAAAGTCGCTGTCAGTCTTGATTGTAGGCGACTCAGCCGCAGCCGGTGTCGGTGTTCAGACTCAGGAAAATGCTTTACTCGGCTGCGTTCTTACACAACTACAGAATGATTATACCGTTCAGTACCAGCTGGAGGCACGTACAGGAGATACCACAGTTCAAGTTTTGCAGAGGGTCAGACAGCTCGACAGTTTTCATGCAGATGTAGTCATCAGTTCTGTAGGCGTAAACGATGTGACAAAGCTGACTTCACCAAAGAAATGGGTACAGCAGCAGAAAGAATTTTATGCGGAAATTGAGACTAAATTTACACCTGATCAGGTATTGATCACAGGTGTTCCTCCAATGAATCTGTTTCCTGCATTACCAAACCCTTTGGCCTGGCTGTTTGGACAGTATTCAGCTCAGATGAATATGCAATTGAAAAACCTTGTGGAAACGAAAAAAAATTATGCTTTGATCCAGTTTAATCCTGAAGAGTTTAAAGCCCAGCAACTGGATATGGCTGAGGATGGATTTCATCCTGGTAAGGATATTTACTGGGTTTGGGCAAAAGAACTGGTCAAGAAAATCAACAGCAGATTCCAGTAAAATGGATATTGTGTTACTTTCGATTCTGGAAAGACAATGTAAATTTAATAGGCGAAAATTTAACTCTCAGTTGTAAATAAAATGCTTTATGAAGTATGAAAAATATTGCTTTTGAAGAAAAATAAGAGTGCTAATGTAAGAGGTAACAGTCCGATTATATTATGAATGTAATGGTAAATAATATGAATTAATTTTTTAAGATTGGATAGTGGGTTTGTAAATGATATTTTATAAAGTGGCAGTATATTATATATAGGTAATCCTTCTAATGGTAGAGTGTTGTGTGCCACATATAATATTGAAAAATAAAACAAATAGGAGGGAAATTACTTATGATTTATCATAAAGTCGGCGTTAATTATATAAACCTTGATAATGAAGATGATTATGAATGGCTTGTTTGTGTTAAAAACGATCAAAACTCTTATAAAGTTAAAAGTTTACCATTTTTTATTAATCATTTTGCACTTGATGACATAATTACTGTTAATATTAATGATATTAGTGGTGTTTATATTTGTGGAGAGCGTATACAAAGCTCAGGTAGCTCAATTATTCGTATAATATTTTACAATCTAACTACAGATTTTATTGATAGTGTTATTAATTATTTAGATTCTTTAGGCTGCACTTGTGGTTCTATGGCTAAACATTTTTACTCAATAAACATTCCTGAAAATGTAGATTATCAATCACTTGAAAAATATATGAATAGTTTTTATATTAGTAACCTTGAATATTCTGAGGGATGTATATCTGATAAACATTGGTCGGATATGAAAAAGATATAATTTTTCAATTAATTGAATCCATTAAAGTGGTGTGGTCATATTTTTTAAATTATTTAATTGTGGTTTAGATGAAAATAAGATTGTTCTTATTAATTGTTGTATGCATCAGTATATTTAGTGCATGTGGTACTGAAGATCCAGAACTTGACAGAGCTGACACCGTTGCTGGAATTGATGGTGATGACAATGGTATCAGGGATGATATAGATGCCTATATCAGTAGAACCTACACAAACGAAGAACAACGAAAAGCAGTTAATCAATATGCAAAAGGCTTACAAGCATCCTTATTAGTTGATACCGAAGATAAAATTGCGGTTAAAGCTATTACTAATGAAAAAGCTAGAGCTATAAGTTGTATTTCCGACAAAATCCCTGGTGGAAAATCCCCTAATGGTGAGCGTGTAGTAAGAGAAATCTTAAGCATGACTACTAATACCAAACTTCGACTAACGCAATATTTTGTATTAGATAAAGCTTTAGATGGAACTGTTATATCATTGCCTAGAGAAGATGTATGTGATGAATAAAAGGTTTCAGTTTATATAATGAAAAATTAAAAACTGTTTTTTGGTTATTCATAGCTAAAAAAGATAACTTAATGATTTTATATACTTTTGTAGTAGTGTTGTGCATGATGATCCAGTATTTAATTATGTAGCAATATGGGGGTATTAAATTGTTGTGCCAATGAAAATCAAAATATTAGTGTTAAGTATTCTGTTTTTAAGCACACTCAGTGCATGTAAGAGTGAATATGAATCAGTTGGGAAACACTCAGAAACAGTGACTTTTGCTGAACAGATTTCTAAAATGGAAGATGCTGGTGAACTTCACAGACTCGACAGAACTGACACTGTTGCTGGAATTGATACTGACGACAATGGTATCCGGGATGATATTGATGCATATATCAGTAGAACCTACACAAATGAAGAACAAAGAGATGGATCCGTAAATTTGAACAACTCCTATAAGTGATATTCTGCTCCTCAAATGATGTTATAAACATCAATATATGGAGTATTTTATGGCACGTAGACCAAGAAGAAATCATTCAAATGATTTTAAAGCTAAGGTAGCACTTGCTGCGATTAAAGCAGAAAAAACACTTGCTGAATTGAGTGCTGAGTTTGATGTTCATCAAAACCAAATTATTGACTGGAAAAATCAATTGATCTCAGCTTCCTCGCAAGCTTTCGATCAATCAAAAGCTCCAACAGAACCACCCATCGATCTAAAAAAACTACATGCAAAAATCGGTGAGCAGGCATTAGAAATTGATTTTTTAGAAGGTGTGTTGAAGAAACTGGGCCGCTTCAACCACAAAAGTTAATCGACGACTCACTTCAGATTTCAGTATCTAAGCAAGCTAAGCTGCTGAAAGTCTCCCGTGGTTGTTATTACTATCGCCCAAAACCTGTGAGTGCATCAGATCTGAAGCTGATGCGATGTATTGATGAATTACATATGCAATATCCTTTTGCAGGCAGTCGTATGATGCGTGATTTGTTGAATCGTCAAGGACATCATATAGGACGACGTCATACACGTACTTTAATGAAGAAAATGGGTATTCAGGCGTTATATTGCAAACCAAATTTAAGCCAGGCTAATCAAGCTCACCGTAAATATCCATATCTGCTCAAAGGGTTGGCTATTCAGCGCAGTAATCAAGTGTGGTCTACGGATATAACGTATATCCCTATGGCAAAAGGCTTTGTTTATTTATGTGCTGTGATTGATTGGCATAGCCGCAAGGTACTTGCGCATAGGGTATCGATTAGTATGGAGGTGGATTTTTGTATTTCGGCTTTAAATGAAGCGATTGAAAAATATGGTCGACCTGAAATATTTAATACAGACCAAGGCAGCCAGTTTACCAGTGATGCATTTATTGATGTATTGAAATCAAATGGCATTCAAATCAGTATGGATGGTAAAGGTCGATGGGTAGATAATGTGATGGTTGAACGATTATGGCGGAGCGTTAAATATGAAGAGGTGTATCTCAAAGCTTATAGCAGTGTCACAGATGCGAAAAAGCAATTAAGTGCATATTTTGAGTTTTATAATTTGAAACGACCTCATTCGAGTCTAGACAAAATGACACCAAATGAGTTTTACTATGATCAGCTACCCCAACAAAACAAGGTGGCTTAACTAGAGCGGAATATCACTTATAAATACGCTTTTAGTTGTTCAAACAAGTGGGACCACCTCTCAACGAAAAGCTGTGAGCCAATATGCTAAAAGTCTACAAGCATCACTGTTGGTTGATAAAACAGATAAAATTGCAGTCAAAGCTTCATCTAATACAAAAGCGAGAGCTGTTAGTTGTATCTTTAAAAAAATATCAGGTGGGACTTCACCTAATGATGGAAGGGTAATCGAAGAAATTCTTGGAGCAACGACAAATACAAAGCAACGAATGATGGAATATTTAGAGCTGAATAAAGCTTTAGATGGAACTGTTATATCATTGCCCAGAGGAGATGTATGTGATGAATAAAAGGTTTCAGTTTATATAATGAAAAATTAAATTTTTCTGGTTATTCATTGCTGAAAAAAGATAACACAATGATTTTATATACTTTTGTAGTAGTGTTGTGCATGATGATTCAGTATTTAATTATGCAGTAATATGAGGATATTAAATTGTCGTGCCAATGAAAATCAAAATATTAGCGTTAAGTATTCTGTTCTTAACCACACTTAGCGCATGTCAGAGTGAATATGAATCAACTGGGAAACACTCAGAAACAGCGACTTTTACTGAGCAGGTTTCTAAAATGGAAGATGCTGGTGAACTTCCCAGACTCGACAGAACTGACACTGTTGCTGGAATTGACGCTGACGACAATGGTATCCGGGATGATATAGATGTATATATCGGTAGAATCTACACAAGTGAAGAACAACAAAAAGCTGCAAGTCAATTTGCAAAAATCTTACAGGCTTCTTTATTGGTTAATAAAGAAGATAAAATCGCTGTAAAAGCAGCATCTATTGCAAACACTAAAGCTATCACCTGTATCTTTGATAAGTTCCCAAATGGGGAAGCATCGAATAATGAAAGTGTGGTTCAGTATATTCTAGGTATAACCACAAATACTAAAATACGTTTATTAGAGTATGTTGCATTCGATAAAGCTTTAGATGGAACGGTCATTTCCATACCAAATGGAGAAGTATGCGATGAGTAATTAAAATTACCGCAACTGATAACCTAACCCGAATATTAATTATGTTTAATTTAAAACTTATCCAGTTGTCCTATGAATGAAAATATTAGCGTTAAGTATTCTATTTTTAAGCTCTTTCAGCGCATGTCAGAGTGAATATGAACCAGTTGGGAAACACTTAGAAACAGCGACTTTTACTGAACAGATTTCTAAAATGGAAGATGCTGGTGAACTTCCTGAACTTGAAAGGACTGATACTATTGCTGGAATTGATGGTGATGACAATGGTATCAGGGATGATATAGATGCATATATACAAAAGAATTTTAAAAATATTGATCAACAGAATGCTGTAAAGCAGTTCGCAAAAAGTATGCAGCAGTTTATTTTGATTGATCCGGGTAACAGACAGGCAGCTAAAGAGGCTTCGATTAAAAACTCTATGGCAATCAGTTGTATTTATCTAAGGTTTTCAGCGGACACAGCTTATAAAACGGTCAATGAAATTGATGCAATAACAACAAATACAAAAAAACGTTTGCTGGCTTCAAATGCCGTTGATAAAGCACTGGATGGAACAGTGATTTCAGAGCAGAACGGAGAAGTATGCGATGAATAAGGATGTTTAGGCATCTAAGGGTTTGGTTTTACACTTTCTTTTATGGTTCAATGAATAATGTTAAGATTTAAACTATAAATATCAAATTTTATAATGCATTAAATGACTGATCTGGAAATAGAAACCCATCCACTTAAACCATTTTTACCACAAAATGCCAGATTACTGATGCTGGGCAGTTTTCCGCCGCCTGAAACACGCTGGAAAATGGATTTTTACTATCCGAATTATCAGAACGACATGTGGCGGATCTTTGGACTGATTTTTTTTCAAAATAAAGATTATTTTCTGGATATACCAAATAAAAATTTTAAAGAACAACTGATTCAAGATTTTCTGAATGAAAAAGGAATTGCTATATTTGATACGGCTTATCAGGTTGTTCGTTTACAGGGTAACGCATCAGATAAGTTTTTACAGATTGTTACGCCTACAGACATGAAGCAGTTACTGAGTACAATTCCACAATGTCAGAGTGTTATGACAACGGGAGATAAAGCAACAGACACCTTGATGTTATCCATGCCTGAGGGAACACAGAAACCTGTGATTGGTCAGGCTGTAGAGACACATTTTGCAGGTCGGGAGCTGACACTGTACAGAATGCCATCTTCCTCAAGAGCCTATCCCTTAGCACTTGAAAAGAAAGCAGAAGCTTATTTGAGCTTATTTAAAGAAATTGACTTTCTTTAATAAAGCATAAGTTGAACAGCATTCTCTTACCAAGGGTATCATGTCGGAGTATTCAATCCATTTACATCCTAAGCAAATTTTTTTGCCATAGTGACACAGCAGATGACAGCACAACTGACGATCAGCATACCTGTACTGACATGCTCATTTAACAGGACTGCTGCAAAGCCAAGTCCTATAAAAGGCTGTAACAGCTGTGCCTGTCCAACACTGGCAATTCCCCCTAAAGCCAGTCCTTTGTACCAGAAAAAGAAACCGATCAGCATACTGAATAAAGATACATAAGCCAGTCCTGACCATTGGGAAATACTGATCTGGCTCAGATGGTCAGGAAAGTAGTACACACTGAAAACAAGCATAACAGGCAAAGCAATAATCAATGCCCAGCAGATAACCTGCCATCCACCAAGATTTCTGGACAGTTGCCCACCTTCGGCATATCCAAGACCACAGACAATAACAGCGAGGATCATATAAATATCACCTTTGCTGAAACTAAGTGCTTTGTTTTCATAGAGGGTAAATGCAATTACAAGTGCACTGCCCAGAATTGCAAAACACCAGAAAGCGGGTGATGGTTTTTCAGCAGCCCTAAAAACGGCAAAAATTGCGGTACAAAGGGGGAGTAATGCTATAAAAACAATAGCATGAGCAGAAGTAACCGTCTGTAATGCCAGTGCGGTAAAGAGAGGAAAACCGATGACCACGCCCAGGCAAACAATGGCTAAACGATAAAACTGTTGTACTGAAGGTATTTTCCTCGAAAAAAATAAAATGCAGAAAATGGCAAGTACACCCGCAATAGCAGCTCTGGCTGCAGTCAGAAACTCTGGAGTAAAGCCCATCACAGCAATACGTGTTGCTGGCAAAGAACCTGCAAAGATAATGACGCCGGCTATGCCATAGAGCCATCCTTTTGATGAGCTGTTGATTGCTGAATTCTGCATGGACAGTATCCATAAAATATAAGGGATTCCGTCAATACTGAATGTTCAGGAGAATGATGAACATACACAGTAACTATACAGTTGGAGCAAACTGTTATGGAAATAAAAGCAGTACAATTTGCAGAAAAATAAATTTCATATTAAGTTTTGAGACACTGTTTCATTTATCACGAAGATTACTGAAAGTCATGGCTAAAAATAAAGTGGAATTGAGCATTCAGTATATTGAAGGTCTGATCGACAGCAGGCAGTTAATTGCAGGCTCAAGATTACCTTCAGTACGCAGACTGGCAACTGAACTTGGGTTTTCAGTATCAACTGTTGTTGAAAGCTATGCGCGTATGGTCAGTAAGGGATTGATTGAGCCGAGAAAAGGTGCTGGTTACTATGTCTCTGGATATATGCCGGAAGTCAGTTTTCCAGTCAGTTCGGTTCAATACCAGCGTGAGATCGATCCTTTATGGATTTCCAGACAGTCACTGGAAGCAGATCATAATACTCTGAAACCTGGTTGTGGCTGGTTGCCTGCACACTGGATGCCCGATGCTCTGATCCGTAAGGCAATGAAACAGGTTGCTAAAGCTGAAACTTCATTACTGATGGATTATGCAGTACCTCATGGTCATACTGGTTTAAGACAGTATATTGCACGTAAAAAAGCATACATTCAGCAGGAATTAAGCCCAGCACAGATTTTACTGACAGATTCTGCCACACAGTCGATTGATCTGATTTTCAGACTGTTGTTAAAACCAGGGGATGTTATTTTAATTGATGATCCCTGTTATTTTAATTTCCATGCGCTGGTGGAAGCACACCATATACAGGCAATCGCTGTTCCATTTACAACCAATGGACCAGATATTGAGCACTTTCAGCAGGCTTTACAGTTAAAACCGAAAATTTATCTGACTAACTCAGGCATTCACAATCCAACTAGTGCTGTTTTGTCATTACAGACAGCATACAGTATTGCGAAAATGGTTGAAAAATCAGATATGCTCATCATTGAAGATGATATTTTTGCTGATTTTGAATATTTGCAGGCACCACGATATGCAGCTCTGACAGGTTTGAAACAGGTGATTCAGGTTGGCAGCTTCAGTAAAACTTTATCTGCATCTGTACGTTGTGGTTATATTATTTCTACAGAAAAGCGTATAGATGAACTGATTGATTTACGGATAGCCACCAGTTTCAGCAGTAGCTTTATCAATGCCGATATTATTTATCATGCTTTGATGGACAGTGGTTATCAGAGACATACGGACTGGTTAAAGAAACAGTTAATGAAAGCTTTTCAGGAACAGATTCAGCAACTTGCACAATTGGAGATTCACCCCTGGATTATTCCTAAAGCAGGTATTTTTCTCTGGTGCAGACTTCCACACGGCGTTCTGGCTGCTGATCTGTCACAATACTGTCTGCAACATGGTGTAATCCTTGCACCTGGTAATTCATTCAGTAAGTCTGGAAATGCAGGGCAGTTTCTACGCTTTAATGTTGCACAAAGTATTGATAAAAAAGTTTTTGATGTGCTTGCAGATGGTCTGAATGATCTGAAAAAGAATCCATGATAGTAAAAAATGATTTTGAGATCAGGTGCAGGCGCTGCAATCAACAATACAGATATGTAATTCAGTCACTGGAAGCGTAGTCCCATAGATTCAGTCTGGATTTTATTTCTGTGCGAATACCAGGAAGCATAGGGAGCAGTGTTCCATCAATCCACAGCTTAAGAGCCTGTATACTGATGCACTGATCATTCTGATCAACCAGTAGCGCACCTTTTACCATTATCATCGTTGTTTCATTTTCAACAGTCTCTATACCTTTAAATAAGACATTCAGGCTATAACCTGTATCTTCAATCAGCCATTCAAGTTCAATTTCAGTTTTTTCATTTGAGCAAAGTACAACCTGACCGGAAATAATCTGAGTATCAGTTAAACAGTCATGTTCAATTCTGATTTTGCTCAGAAACCATTCCTGCTGTTGAAGCTCAGTTAAAGTTTTTCGGGGAGTGAGAATATTATCTAAATTAAATTTACGGCTTAAATCAAAAAATTGCATGCAGACTGGGGGAGCTTTCAGGAAAGTGCTATCTTAGAGCAATGCTTCAGGTGTGTAAAACAAAGTGTTTTATTGATTGAAATTATGTATAAGTAGAAAGTAAATTTATCTTATAAATAAGACATGCATCGAATTTTGAATATGTTGATAGAGTTATAAAAATGAATCATGAAAATCCCGTATCTGTTTCTGAAGATGTACCCAGTCCTGTTGATTTACGGAAACAGACAGATGCTGCACAGTGGGCAAATGAAGTAAATGTTAAACGTCCGTGGCGTTACAGCTTCTTTGAAATGTATGCTGAACTGATTCAGCAGAAGAATGCTGTCGATATTCTGGAACTTGGTTCTGGTCCAGGATTTCTGGCTGAATATTTACTGGAGCATTGCCCAGAAATTCAATATTCAGCACTGGATTTCTCAGATGCAATGCATCAGCTTTCGATTCAGCGACTTCTGCCTGAGCAGTTGAAGCGTTCTAAGTTTTATACAGCAGACTTTAAACAATCTGGATGGAATCAGGGGCTGGAGCAATACGATCTGATTATTATTCATCAGGCATTACATGAGTTAAGGCATAAAAATCATGCTTTGAATTTCCATCTACAGATCAAAAAACACCTGAAAGATGATGCCATTTACCTGGTGTGCGACCATCTCTATGCCGATGATGCAATGAGTAATAACGAACTGTATATGTCTATGGAAGAGCATTTCAAAACTTTTGAACAGGCAGGCTTCAGACAGGTTCATGTTTTAAAGCAAATAAAAGGCTTATGTGCTTTCAGCTGTCAGAAAACCTGAAATGAACCAGAATGACGAGCACTATCCTTACATTGTCATTACATCAGCCATTCAACGGGCAGGTATGAAACACTGTGCATGATAAACCGCTGAAAACCAGTGGTATGCGGATCAGTATGGAACTGAACAACTTTCCCGTTATTCTGATGATCAAACCATATCAGATCGCCATTTTTATCGAGTTTAACTTCATAAGCGACTTTCAGAAGTGTACGGTCCAGCAGATATGAAACCTGTTCCTGTAACGCATCTGACCGAACCACCAGACCGACCTCGGTATTTAAATTAAAAGAACGGGGGTCGAGGTTGAATGAACCAATAAAGGTTTTGTCATCAATACTGATAAATTTGGCATGCAGACTTGATTTATTTTTCCCTTTTTTAGGAATCACATTACCTGTGACCACTTCATACCAGGTCCGTCTTGTGCGCTCAATATAAGGCTTAAACTCATACAGTTTTGCACCACTTTTAAGTAAATCGACCCGGTATTTCTGATAGAAAGCATGTACCAGGGCAACATCATTTGCGACATAGGAGTTGGTTAAGATTCTGACATTAACCCCTTTGGCAGGTAGCTGTGAAATATACTGTGTCCCGTTTTTTGCAGGAACGAAATAGGCGGCGATCAGATCCATTTCTTCAGTTGGATCGCCCATAAGATTACGGATCTGATGTGAAATCAGCTCATTTCCTTCGGCTTCACCTGCTGTTTTTTTCGGGGAATCAGCCAGAAAGTCGGCATATGCCCAGTTTACATGGTTCTGATTGAGTTCATTGGCCAGTTCTTTCTGTTCAAAGTCTACTTTCTCATCTGCTGAATGTTTATTGTTTTCCAGTGCTTTATATTGTTCACGTAACTGTAGAAGCTCCTGAGCTGAGCCCGTCGTAATAAACTGCTGAGCAGGATAACTCAACTGATAATTCCAGAAATCTGTAAATGTATCATTGGCTTTATGGACTGCCGTGCCATAAAACAGAATGTCCATATCCGTAAACTGAAATGAGTCACTTGCATCGAAGTATTCACTGCTGATATTTCTACCACCGGTCACTGCAATTGCACCATCTGCAATGATTAGTTTGTTGTGCATTCGACGATTGATTTTCATTGCTCTGAACAGATAGTCCATGACCCGAAAATTTCTGAATTTATACGGATTATAAAATTTCACCTGAATATTCGGGTGAGCAAGCAGAGCAGTCAGCTGGCTGTCCAGTTTTGTACCATTCTGATCATCAATCAGTAATCTGACCTTTACACCACGATCTGCTGCTTTCAGCAGTTCATGCAGCATGAGGTTCCCAATGAAATCATCAGCCCAGATATAGTACTGTAAATCAAGCGTATATTTTGCATGGCGGATCAGATGCACACGTGCTGCAATGCTCTGAAAGGCATCATTCATTGCAAGATAGGCAGACATTCCTTTCTGTAGTTTATGTGCGGTGTCTGGTTCATTAATCCAGTGCTCAGAATGGACTGCAACGTTTGCTTCCGGTTTCGCCTGATTCATAGGTAAGCTGCAACCTGTCAATGTAAATACAGCACAAATTAAAATGATCTTAGTTTTATGTTGTTTCATTTTTGGGTACACAAACTGTTTTCAGACAAATCATAACATTTTCTATCTACTTGAATCTTTAAAGCGAAAAAGGTTACTGTAGCTGAACTGTTAATGGATCATTCAATCAGGAATTATTTGAGATGAAATCACGTGCTGCGGTGGCGTTTGCGCCAGGTGAACCTTTACAAATTGTCGAACTGGACGTTGCTCCGCCTCAGAAAGGTGAAGTCCTGATTAAAATTTCACATACCGGCGTATGCCATACCGATGCATTTACTTTATCCGGTGATGATCCTGAAGGTGTTTTTCCAGCAGTGCTGGGGCATGAAGGTGCCGGTGTCGTGGTTCAGGTCGGTGAAGGTGTAACTTCCGTACAGCCGGGTGATCACGTAATTCCGCTGTATACAGCGGAATGTGGTGAATGTCTGTTCTGTAAATCCAATAAAACCAATCTGTGTGTATCTGTACGTGCAACTCAGGGTAAAGGAGTAATGCCGGATGGAACAACCCGTTTTTCCTATAATGGCCAACCGATTTATCACTATATGGGCTGTTCAACATTCAGTGAATATACTGTAGTTGCTGAAGTTTCCCTGGCTAAAATCAATCCAGAAGCGAACCATGAGCAGGTTTGTTTACTGGGCTGTGGCGTGACCACGGGGCTTGGAGCAGTATCAAACACAGCCAAAGTTCAGGAAGGCGATTCTGTTGCTGTATTTGGACTGGGCGGAATTGGTCTGGCTGTGGTTCAGGGAGCCAAAAAAGCCAAAGCAGGACGTATTATTGTCATTGATACCAACCCTGAAAAATTCAAACTGGCAGAACAGTTCGGTGCTACGGATTTCCTGAATCCTAAAGATTACGATCAGCCCGTTCAGCAGGTGATCGTTGAAATGACAGGCTGGGGCGTGGATCATTCATTTGAATGTATCGGAAATACCAGTGTCATGCGTTCTGCACTTGAATGTGCGCATCGTGGCTGGGGACAGTCAGTGATTATTGGCGTGGCAGGTGCAGGTCAGGAAATTTCAACCCGTCCGTTCCAGTTGGTGACTGGGCGTAGCTGGAAAGGTACAGCATTTGGTGGCGTAAAAGGGCGCAGTCAGTTACCTGGCATGGTTGAGGAAGCTATGCGTGGTAATATTCAGCTGGAACCTTTTGTTACGCATACCATGGGGCTTGAAGACATCAACAAAGCCTTTGATTTAATGCATGAAGGTAAATCTATCCGTACAGTCATTCATTTTTAAGCGTGATATTTTTTAAATATCAGCTGAAAAGATCATATAACTGAACATAAAAAACCTGCCATAGCGCAGGTTTTTTATGTTCCAGGTTACATCACTTTATTTTTTTAATTCGACAGATTCAGTAATACCGCAATCCCGAACAAAACAGTCATCATGTGAAACGAGCAAAACAGCTCCCGAATAAGTTCTGACTGCATGTGCCAGTAATTGTCGGGACTCGATATCCAGATGATTTTCGGCTTCATCAAGTAACAGTAAATGATCGGGGCGTAACATCTGACTGATTGCGAGTAAGCCAGTTTTCAACTGTTCACCACCACTTAACTGAGATAAAGGCTGTAAAGGCTTATCGCCCGATAATCTTAACTGACCGAGAGACCTGCGGCACTCAGATTCAGAAACCTCAGGACTTAACAGCTTTAAATTTTCCAGAGCACTCAGTTCTGTATTTAAAAAGCTGAAATTCTGGTCAAGATAAACTGTACCCGCAGCACAATAGATCGCTGTAGAATCTTTCTGATGAATCAGTTTTAATAAGGTCGATTTCCCACTGCCATTTTCACCACGGATATGCAGTTTCTGATCAGATCTGAGTGATAATGAAACGGGATATTGGGTTCCATACGGTAAAGTCAGCGCTGAAACTCTCAGAACTTCCCTGGAAGTATGAGTAGCTATAAAAGGAAAATGAAAACGTTGCACTTTGACATGTTCCAGCTGTTGCTGATTGTCTTTTAATGTTGCCTGCACCTGATCCATCTGGTTCTGCTGTTGTGTTCTTAATTTTCCCAGACTTTTTCCGGCCTGATCTTTTTGATAATCAAGCAGGATTTTTGCCTGAGAACCAGAATCACGTAAAGCCTGACCATGACTTTGTCTTTTCTGAGATTTCATTAAACTGGTATGTTGCTGATGTCTGAGCTGTTTCAGTTCACGTTTTTCCTGTGCAATTTTTTCCTCAAGTGCAACAGTATGCAGCTGCTTAAGTTCAGAGAAATCTGAATAATTCCCATGAAAACATTGCAGACCATGTCCAGAAAGCTCATAAATCTGTTCTGCATGCTCAAGCGACTGAACATCATGACTGATCAGGAGCACGCCAGATGCATGCGAGTGCATTTTTTCCATCAGCCATCTTCTGGATTTATGATCCAGATGATTTGCCGGCTCATCCAGCAGTAAATAGTGATCCTGCTTCAGAAACAGTTTCATCAGTGCCAGGCGAGTTTTTTCACCCTCACTGAGTTTATGGACAGGAAAATCAAGGCATGTGGGCAATGCCGCTTCTGCAAGCTGCTGTTCCCACAGTGCAGGAAAATGCCAGCTGTCCTGAACCGTATTATAATCATCCATATCTGCAACAGCATTTTCAATCCGCTGAAAAGCATCATGTAAATGTTTGATCTCAAGAGCATCAGCAATGGTTTTTGCTTGTAACCGGTGTAACTGAGGTAAATGTGAGTGGGGAATATTCCAGTGAATGCTTCCTGTCGTAAAAGCATGATTGTCTGATGTGTCAGTGTGGCAGTTCATGCTGTGCAACATCTGCATCAGCATGGATTTTCCCTGACCATTACGGCCTGTCAGTGCAGAGAGTTGTCCTTTATTCAGGCTGAAATTCAGCTGTTGAAACAGTATTCTTGCAGGAAACTCCAAAGAAAGACCGGAAATAATACATGCCTGTTGAGTCATAAGAAATCCTTATAAAAAGGACGTACAAAACAGTGGAACTACAGATTTAAAATGTCGTATCAGACATAAAAATACAGAAAATAATGATCGAGGCAATCGCAGCACGAGTTCGTCTATTTTGCACATCAGATTAATTTAATTAAAAAATAAAAAAATGATGGAAAATGACTTACTTCACTGGCGTTGCTCTTTTATAGGGATGGGGAATGGCTATTGTATGAATTTTATACTTCATGTCAACTGATATAAAAAAATCCCTGACAGTGCAGGGATTTTTAACGCGCTTCAGTAACTTTAAGCTGTTGCTTTCAGTACTTCAACAATCGAACTGGCTACATAATCAATATTTTTCAGATTCAGACCAGCTGCGCACATACGACCACTGCGAACCAGATAAATACCATATTTATCTTTCAGAATATCAACCTGCTCAGCAGTTAAACCAGTATAGCTGAACATTCCTTGCTGAGCTGTCAGATAGTCAAAATTACGCTCTGGTAATGCAGCACTGAGTTTCGCGCGTAAAATTTCACGCATCTGAATGATACGCTCACGCATTTCCTGAAGTTCTGCATGCCATTGTGCTGTCAGTTCAGTACTGTTCAGTACCTGATCGACAACCAGTGCACCAGTTGTAGGAGGGCTTGAGTAAATACGGCGAACTGTTGCTTTCAGCTGTCCAAGTACTCTCTGAGCTGCATCCTGATCATCACAGATGAAAGTCAGACCGCCAACACGCTCACCATACAGTGAGAAAATCTTGGAGAAAGAATTGCTGACAATGAAATTCATGCCTGACTTATCCAGTGCACGAATAGCATACGCATCTTCTTCAAGACCCTGACCAAAGCCCTGATAAGCAATATCCAGGAAAGGAATCAGATCACGGGCTTTCAGAACTTCAATGACACGATCCCACTCAGCAGGGGTTAAATCTGCACCAGTCGGGTTGTGACAGCATGGATGAAGCAATACGATGCCTTTAGCAGGAATGGTATTTAAATCTTCCAGCATTGCTTCAATGTTTACACCATTGGTGGATGCATCGAAATAACGGTAAAAGTGTGACTTGACACCTGCACCATTAAAAATAGCAATGTGGTTTTCCCATGTTGGCTGACTGACCCAGACATCAGAGTCAGGGAAGTATTTATTCAGAAAATCTGCACCAACTTTTAAAGCGCCTGAGCCACCCAGGGTCTGTACCGTGACTGCACGACCATCTTTGCGAGCCTGAGAATTTTCACCCAGAACCAAAAGCTGTGTTGCAGTGTTGTAGGATTTTGAACCATCCATAGGTAAATAAAGTTTTACCTTGTCATTCAGAGGCTCAATATTTTTAAGTGCCTGTTTAACTGCATTTAACTGAGGAACAATAGTGTCTTCGTTATAGTACAGTCCAATACTTAAATTGACCTTTTCTGTACGTTCATCCTTACCAAATTCTTCCATCAGAGAAAGAATTGGATCTCCTGCATATGCATCTACATGTTGAAACATGAATTAATCCTTGGAAACATCAACAACAATTAAGTTTTCGAAACTGAAAAGCTCTTTCTCATTCAATACCAATTGCGACCGAACGGTTTTTCTATCTGACGAAACAAGCAAATATCAGACTTTCATACAGCAATTTACATATCTGGAGAGCAGCTCACAACCATTAAAATTCCGAACATAAATAAAATACAGAGAAAATGAATAAAAGGGGAAGTAATACTTTAGTTTTTGATGAATAAATATGCAGTTGCATCCATTTTTTGATAGACATCCACTTAAATCAGATTCTATGTATGCTGATGCAAAAATAAACTGAGCTGAATCACATTATCCTGCGCTTCAGGAACAGATAAATTACGGCTTTTTTTACAAAAGCTATTGTCAAGCTTCGAAAGAGAGCGTATTTTGTTTTTTAACACTTAATATTTTTGTAGAAGCAGAAATGAAAGCGCATTCAGTACAGGTATCTTATTACTTTTGGCAATTTAAATAGTTGCCTGGATGTGTTCGGGCAATGAAAAGTTGCCCACCAGTTAATACCTGATCGGCAACCCTGATCAGGTTTTTTTATGCTTCTTATTTACAGATCTCTGGAGATTATCATGAACAAATTTAACTATTCATACTTTAGCAATGTTTACTGGTTTTACTTTAGTCAGGTGATGACTCTTATCAAGCAATCGAACAGACCCATAACGCTCAAATAAAAGTTCGGACTGCGACAGCAACAGTCCAAAGGAAAAATCAATGAACGCATTAAATACATCACTGAAACATACAGATAATTCAGAACTGACATTAAGCCTGCCACAACAATTAAAGGCAAAATTTTCTTTATCTCCAGAAATTGCACATCAAATCAAAGAACAGCGCGAGACAATTCAGAATATTCTTAATGGAACTGATCCACGACTGCTTGTGGTGACAGGCCCATGTTCAATTCATGACGAAAAATCAGCCCTCGAGTACGCAGGGCATCTACAGAAATTACAGCAGCTGGTAGGTGATCAGATCTATCTTGTGATGCGTGCTTATATCGAAAAACCAAGAACCACTGTGGGCTGGAAAGGGTTTATGTACGATCCAGAACTGAACGGTTCTTCTGACTTACAACAGGGACTGGAGCGTTCAAGATCACTGTATTTAAAAATTGCTGCACTGGGGTTGCCACTGGCAAGTGAAATTCTGAGCCCTATGGCAACGGCATATTTTGACGATCTGCTGGCATGGGGAGCAATTGGTGCCCGTACCAGTGAGTCGCAGATTCATCGTGAAATTTCCAGTCACATGGATTTCAGTATTGGATTCAAAAATGGTACTGATGGTTCAGTTCAGATTGCACTGGATGCCATTGAATCTGCTTCCCGTCCGCATCAGTTTCTGGGGATGAGTCAAAGTGGTTTACCTTCAGTACTCCAGTCTAAGGGAAACCCTAAAGCGCACCTGATTTTACGTGGCTCCAATAAAGGAACCAATTTCCATCTGGCAGATATCAGGCAGATTAAAGATTCAATAAAAGGTGAAATGCCGGCTCTGGTTGTGGACTGCAGTCATGGAAACAGCAGTAAAAATCCAATGCTGCAGCCGGATGTCCTTAGAACAGTGATCAGTGAACGTCATCAGACCCAGGTTCGAGGGGTTATGATCGAAAGTCATCTGGTTGATGGAAATCAGAAAATTTCTTGTGATATGGTCTACGGTCAGTCTGTAACTGATGGATGCCTGGGTTGGGATAAAACCAGTGCGGTACTGATTGAGGCTGCGGAACAGTTAAGAATGGATTTGCTGAAACACAGTGCCTGATTCTGGTGGTGGGTGGAACAGGCTCAGGTAAATCAACGTCGCTTGCTGCAATGATTGACCATCGGAATGAAAACTCAGCAGGACATATTATTACTGTTGAAGATCCAGTCGAATATGTCCATAAACATAAAAAATCCATGATTACGCACCGTGAAGTCGGGGTCGATTGTCACTCATGGCACAATGCACTGAAAAATACTTTAAGACAGGCACCCGATGTGATTCTGATCGGAGAAATCCGAGATACAGAAACCATGGAACACGCCATTGCCTTTGCTGAAACAGGGCATCTGTGTTTAGGGACTTTACATGCCAATAATGCCAATCAGGCTCTGGACCGGATTATTAACTTTTTCCCTGAGGAGCGTAAAAACCAGCTGCTGATGGATCTGTCCTCAAATATGAAAGCTATTATTTCACAGCGGTTGATTCGGACACAGGATGGTCGGGGCAGACGTGCAGCCGTAGAAATACTGCTGAATACACCTTTGATAGCAGATAACATTCTGAAAGGGCAGTTTCATGCACTGAAAGAGATTATGACCAAATCCCGTGAACTGGGCATGCAGACTTTTGATCAGGCATTATTTGATTTATACAATGATTCTTCAATTTCCTATGAGGAAGCAGTGCGTAATGCCGACTCAATGAATGAACTGAGGCTTCAGATTAAACTGCGTTCAACCCGACAGGATCAGGCTGTGCCTGGTAGTGCAGCAGTATTTTCGGTAAAATCTGAAGAAGCTGAAACAGCAGAAGATACAGGCTCTGCACAGCCTGCATCATAATATCTTTGCAGGAGCGGCAGTTCTGCACTCCTGCAGATTTCATACAGCTTTGGGTGCAACGATATATCTGTAAAACAGCAGACTGCCTGCTGTAAGCAGTGCACACAACAGATAAGCAAAACTGTAACCCTGAGCTGCAATAATAACTCCCAGCAATATAGAACCTAGAGCAATACCGATATCATAAAACGTGAAAAAAGTGGATGTTGCATGTCCAATGCGGTGCTTAGGTGCACGCTGGATTGCCAGTGTCTGTAAACAGGGCTGCACAGAACCAAAACCTATACCAATAAATACTGCAGCGATCATTAAGCCTGTCAAAGTGTTGATCTGGCTTAAAACAGCCAGTCCAATAGAAAAGAGTATAAGTGCAGGATAAATCACATAATGTGGACCTTTATTATCGTACAGTTTTCCTGTCAGCGGTCTGAGGCTCATCATTGAAACAGCAAAAACAATAAAGAACAGACTGGCATAAGACAGCAGGTTTTTAGATGCGGTAAAAGTCGAAATAAAGGACATAATACTTGCATAGGAAAATGAAACGATCATGGCAAGTGCCGCAACAGAAAGTGATTTCTTCTCTATAAAATCATTGATGCTTAATGACTTTTTCTCAGTAACAACTGGTCGTTGATGCTGTTCATTCTGGACAGGAATCATAAAGCAGAAAACATATCCCAAACATACAATAGCTGCCAGTATTGCTGCAACAGACAGATAGGAAAGTGGTTGAATTAAGGTCAGACCAATCAGTGGACCTAGGACAATCCCTAAATTGATGGACATGACAAAATAGCCCATACCTTCACCTTTACGCTGCTCAGGGATAAAATCATTGACGATTGGAACCACCACTGTAGTCAGTATGCTGAACCAGATGCCATGTAAAAAACGGATCACCAGTAGGGCTGTTAAATTATCTGCAAACAGATAAGCGACTGAAAACAGGCAGAAGAATCCTTCAGCAATAAATAAGGTTTTTTTCCTGCCAAATTTTTCAATAATCAGACCACTGAAAGGACGTACAGCAATGGATGAAACCATAAACAGCGTCATCGCAAGCCCTGCCTGTGTCAGTGAGCCATTCAGATCATTTACAATATAAACAGGCAAAACCGTTGTCTGAGCAAAGTAAAATATGAATAAAAACAGGTTGTTTGTCAGGCACAGAATAAAAGACTTATTCCATAGTGACAGCGTATTTTCCACAGACATAATATTTCCACATTGAGTAAAACAGCGGTCGCTTTTATCTGTACTGGCTTTTAATGATGTTTTTATATTTATTTCAGAATATAGCTTTGCTGCATATATGTTTAAATTTTAACTCAAATTACGTGAAATATAAAATAAATATTTGCTTTGGGTCAATGTACTGATATTAAGGGAAACATAATTCAAATGGTTTTAGCCGCTAAATTATTATACTGATAGTGAAATCATAGACAGTTTTACGCTGCTTACAGGATATTGAGATGAAAATAATCAGTTTAGTGGTGGGATTACTATGTTTTCAGGCATCAGCGGTATTTGCCTGTGAGCCTGCTGAAATCGGCTGGACGGCGCTTTTTAAGCAGTACGATATGAATAAAAATAAAATGTTTGAATGGTCTGAGTTTAAAAAAATTCAGGATTTTTTACCCTATGAATGGCCTGATAATCCTGAGTTCAAAGGAGAAGATGGACGTCGCAAGTTATTTCAGCTCATGGATAAAAATAAGGATGAACAACTTGATCAGACCGAGCTGTATGAAGTGTATACGTATCTGGAAAACCCATGTGCTGGGTGGCCATGGACTTCGTAAATGTTATAAAAATGAAGGTGATAAAAAAATCAGCCATCAAGGCTGATTTTTCTTAAAACAGCGATCTTACAAACCTGCTTCATATTCTTCACTTGAAAGCAGTTTTTCAACATCAGCCATATTGTCCGGCTTAATTTTATAAATCCAGCCTTTGCCATAAGGTTCATCATTTACAAAATCAGGATCATCTTCAAGGGCAGTATTTACTTCAACAACTGTACCTGATACAGGGGCATGAATATCTGAAGCAGTTTTGACAGATTCAACGACACCTGACTGAGCACCTGCGCTAAGTTGCTGACCAACTTCTGGTGCTTCTACATAAACCAGGTCACCTAAAGCATCCTGTGCATGGTCAGAAATACCTGTTACAACCAGATCACCTTCAATTTTTACCCATTCATGAGTTGCAGCATACTTCAGTTCTGAAGGATGATTCATAATGACTCCTTAAATGCTTTGCATTATTTTTGCCAAGAGTTATACATGCTTTTGTTACAAAACAAAAGACTTTCGCCAGTCATAAAACTTATAAGTATGGATCTTTACGCCAGTTACTTGGGCTACGACCGCTCCAGCGCTTAAATGCACGACTGAAATTTGCGACATCACTGTAACCCAGTTCATCAGCAATTTGCTCAAGCGTATAATCAGTACGGGACAGTAAAGAGGTTGCATGACGGTAACGGACTTCATCCACGAGCGTGGAAAATGATGTGCCTTCAGCTGCCAGCTGACGTTTCAGTGTCCGGTCAGACATATGCAGACGGTCTGCAACATTTTCAATACTCAGATAATGCTGTTCAGAGTTGGTGAGAATATCGCGTACACGCATGGAAACACGGCGACGCTCTCCAAGAGCAGACAGTTCAGCCTCACACTGATTGATCGCAATCTGGCTTGCAATTGGGTCTGCATTGACCATTTTCAGTCCCAGATATTTTTTATCAAAACTGGCAAGCAGATGAGGTTGATCAAATAGCATATTGTAGCGGTTCTGAAACTTATCAATATATTTATCAAAGCCTTCAGGTTTGGGGAAATCGAAGTCGATATCACCATAAAGCTCATCAATGCCTGTCAGAGCCTTTGCCATGGTCATGATGCCAAAAGTCAGCCCCATCACGATTTCAGTTCTGAGAGGTTCAATTTCGACTTCACACTGCAGCTGCAGGGTTGCTTTTTCGCCAAATGTAGAAAAATACAGCTGCAAGAAGGGCATGCGTAACTGAATGAAGCGGTTGGCAAGTACCAAAGCATCTGTTATGTCACCAGCAGTCATAATGGCATAGCCAATAAACCCATGAATGGAAATCCGCATCTGAGTTCCGATATGAAAACCCAGAGTAGCTTCACCTGTCATTCTTAAGGCATGTTTGATCAGTTCATTAGCAACAGTGGTTGGAATCCTGAAATCAGGCTCAGCAAGTTGTTCACTTGTGAAATTAAAAGGGGAAAACAGGGTTTCATCGTTATATCCCCAGCGGGAAACAATATCAAGAAGTAATAAGCCATAAACTCCAGGTATACCCTGATCCTGGCGAGGGGAAACTGCTTTCATGCGCGATCCGTTGCAATCAATTTTTTCTAATATGCTCATGTTTATACTGACATGAATCAATGACGTATTTCTTTAAAATTGTTTGACAATATCAGGAGCTAAACGAAAGTAGTATATCCTGATACCGCTATATTCTAACAGGATTATTCGGGTTTAAAGTCTTTTTTAAATACAACAATTTTAGTTGTGGAAATCAAAAGGACGTCATCATGCTGATTTTTAGCCTGAGTCACATAACTGACAATTGCACGGTCAGTACGGGTCTTTGAGGGTGTGATGGCTGTAATTTCAACTTCAACATGAATCCGGTCACCCGGACGGGTCGGTCGTGGCCAGCGCAGGGAAGATTCTGAGCCAATCAGACCATAGGCAACAGGAAAACATTCTGTCCAGAGACGCATGGTTACTGCAGAGGTATGCCAGCCACTTGCTGCAATGCCCTGAAAAACAGGATGTGATTTTGCCTGTTCTTCATCGGTATGGAAAACCTGAGGATCATATGCACCGGCAAACTGTTTTATTTCCTGCAATGACATTTCATATTCACGGCTTTTGAAATGATCCCCAACTTTAAGGTCTTCTAAATACAGCATTAATCAACTTCCTTTTTTTTAAGTGCCTGTTGTTCTATCAGAAATCCACCGGTCTGACGTTGCCATAACTGAGCATAGATCCCATTTAATGCAACAAGTTCATCATGCGTACCCTGTTCGGCAATTTTACCTTCATCCAGCACAATCAGCCGGTCCATCTGTGCAATTGTAGATAATCGGTGCGCGATAGCAATGACCGTTTTACCTTCCATCAGGTCGTCAAGGCTCGACTGAATTGCTGCTTCCACCTCTGAATCCAGTGCACTGGTCGCTTCATCTAAAATAAGAATGGGTGCATCTTTTAAAAATACACGGGCAATTGCGATACGCTGACGCTGACCACCTGAAAGTTTTACACCACGCTCACCGACATAGGCGTCATAACCCTGTTTACCACGTAAGTCAGTCAAAGCAGGAATAAATTCATCGGCTTTGGCTTTACGTACCGCAGCATACATTTCTTCATCTGTTGCATCGGGACGACCGTATTTAATATTTTCAGCCACAGAGCGGTGCAGCAAAGACGTATCCTGAGTAACCAGGGCAATATTTTTACGTAAACTGTCCTGGGTCACATCTTCAATATTTTGATTATCAATGGATATACGACCTTGGTTGATGGTATAAAAGTGTAGTAACAGCTGAATAAGAGTGGATTTACCTGCACCAGAACGTCCCACAATACCAATTTTTTCACCGGGATGAATATTCAGATTCAGATGATCAATCACATTTTTATCGTTATAGGCAAAAGTGACATCACTGAACTGAATATTGCCTGCTGTCACCTTTAATGGTTCTGCATCGGGCTTGTCCTGAATGCTGATGGCTTTACCCATGGTTGTCATACCATCCTGAATGGTTCCAACATTTTCAAACAGTGCAGAAGTCTGCCACATCATAAATTCAGCCATGCTGTTCAGTTTCAGAATCATGGCAGTTGTAGCAGCAATAACACCAATTGCAGCCTGACCGTTTAACCATAGCCATACAGCCGTTCCGAGTACTCCAAAGAAAAGTACCGCAGTCAGCAGATTAATACAGATCTCATACAGCGTGCCTAAACGCATCTGCTTGAAAACAGTGACCATGAACAGCTGCATGGACTCTTTGGCATACTGACTTTCACGACCAGCGTGTGCAAACAGTTTGACTGTCTGAATATTGGTATATGCATCCGTTACACGCCCAGTCATGACAGCACGGGCATCTGCCTGTTCTTTGGAAATACGCCCCAGACGTGGAATAAAAAACAGTGCTGCTGAAATAAAAAGAACCAGCCAGAGCAGTAATGGAACCAGCAGGACAGGGGAAATACTACCCAGCACCACACTGATCGTAATAAAGTAGATCACAACATAGGTCACCATGTCACCCAAAATGACCCAGAACTCACGGACCGCAAGGGAGGTCTGCATGACTTTTGCTGACAGACGTCCTGCAAAGTCATTATGGAAAAAATCAAGACTCTGCTGTAACAGTAAGTTATGAAAACGCCAGCGTAGGCGCATCGGGAAACTGCTGTATAAAATCTGATGTCTGACGACAGACTGCAGACTGGAAAACAGAATATTACCCAGCAGGAAAAGACTGAGTATAATCAGATTACTTTTATGATTTTCATAGAAGTTCTGTGGCGTGGACTGAGTTAACCAATCGACAAGGTGTCCAATCTGAGCAAAGAAAATCGCTTCGAAACTTGCCGTGGCTGCTGTCAGTAAAATCAGTAAAATCAGATAACGACGTACACCATATGCTGCTTGCCAGACAAATGGGAAAAATTTGACAGGCAATGGTTCATTTAAGCCTTTGGTGGGATATGGGTCAACCAGACGTTCAAACCATTGCAGCATAGTTTCTCACTTTTTTAACAGTCGTTTTGATCATGGAAAATTTGATCAGGAAATGTGGGAGTCAGGAGATTTTAAATCGCTGCTATTTTAGCATGTGCTTAAATCGTATTTCATCAATATAAGTACTTATATTTTTATCCGTGTACATTTACAGAAATGTATCGGAATTTAGCTGACATTTCATTTGTTCAATGTACAGATACAGGAAATGTCAGCAGTCTAAAAAAATCTATGCAGCCGTTTGATAAATCAACTGTTTATAGACGTTTTCTGAGTTTCTGAAAGAGCAGGCTGTGTCAATGCTTTCATATCAGAACCAGACGGTGCCTGATAGATTCTTAATCCAAACTCCGGAAGTATCGCAATCAGATGATCGAATATATCTGACTGAATGGCTTCATAATCTTTCCAGACCGTTGTATTTGCAAAGGCATAGATTTCAAGAGGCAACCCTTCGTTTGTAGGCTGCATCTGACGGATGATCAAAGACATATTATGAGCAATACCCGTATGCTGTCTTAAATAGAACTCTACATAGGCGCGGAACGTTCCAAGGTTGGTCAGTCTTCGCTGGTTATAGACTGACTGGTTGGAAAGCTGCTGATTGAACTGTTCAAGCTCTTCGGTTTTTGTATCCAGATATTGATCCAGTAACAGGAACTCTTTCAGTTTCTGCTGTTCATCTGTTGTCATAAAATGAATACTGCTTTGATCAATATAGATGGAACGCTTGATTCTCCGGGCACCGGCATTTGCCATACCACGCCAGTTTTTGAAGGTATCGGTCACCAGTTTATTGGTTGGAATCGTGGTAAATGTTTTATCAAAATTCTGCACAGTGATGGTATGTAATGACATATCAATGACATCACCATCTGCATTTAGGCTTGGCATTTCAATCCAGTCACCAATCCGGACCATGTCGTAAGAAGAAATCTGAACTGAAGCGACAAGGGATAAAATCGTGTTCTGAAAGACAAGCATGAGAACGGCAGCCATAGCACCGAAACCAGCCAGCAATGTGAAAACATCCTTTTTCAGGAATGTACCCAGAATCATCAGTCCACAGACAACAAAAATAATCAGTTTGACCAGCTGAAGATAACCTTTGATCGGTTTATTTCTGGACTTGGGATTACGCTGATAAATTAAATTGAAAACATTTAAGAATTCACTGATTGCCAGGGCAATGGTCAGGAAAATAAATGCCTGAGCACCCATCTGTACAAAAGTAACCACTTTTTCAGAGAGGTGCGGAACCGTTACAATACCATTCAGAATAACAATGGCAGGCACAATATTGGCGACCCGACGGATGACACTGTGCTGAGCAAATATGGAGTTATTAGACGGAGAAAACTTCGTGATCAGTTTACGTATGCCTCGTACAACAACCTGTTTTGCAATAAAGTTCGCTATAAACGCAAACAGAATCAGTATTCCTAGTGATGTCAGCATTTCCAGCCACGGGTACTGATCTGACCATTCCTGAATACGCTGTATGTATGCAAAATGATTCAAAACATTGCCTCAAGATATTTAAAACTGAGGTGAATTGTATAGATTTAACAAAAACAGATACTTAGGCTTAACATTTTATATACATTTTATAATCTAAGCTTACGCATTGGAGGTATGAAAAAACCGGCAGTAGCCGGCTTTCATTCACTGTCTCAATTACCACATCAGATCATCTGGAATGACATAAGCAGCATACGGATCTTCTTCATCGGTTACAGCTTCATTTTTCTCGGAATTATTGACGATAATAAATCCCTGCATTTTTTCATTGATACGGTCAGCAAGTGCTTTTGGCAGGAAACTGTATGATTCTTTATCTTTGGCTATGACCAGACTGCCAGATACGAGGGCATTGTAAATCTGCTGGTTGATGTAGACTTTTTTGATTTTATCTTCATCAATAAACTGATAGGTTGAATCACCGTTCGTTTCACGTATTTTGTGCTGATTAATCATCTGAACAATGGCAGCTTTGAGTTCTTTCTCATGCAGCGCTTTTTTCTTTTCAAGATCCAGTGCCTGATCTTTGGCTTGTTTTTCCTGCTGATCCTGCGCAATTTTTGCTTTTAGATCTGCTTCATTGCTCTGACCAGTGCGTTGCTCATGCTGTGCCTGTTTGCTCAGTTTTTTCGCTTTTTTATTATCGACCAGGCCCGCTTTTAATAACTGGGCTGCTAAAGCATTTTTGACCATAAGAGTTCCTGAAAATTACCTGTGTAGTTGCCGATAACGAAAATAGAGTATCCAGTATACCATGCTCATGGCCAGGCTCAGAGCGGCTGGTATAAGAAAAGAATTTAATTTTAATAAAGGATAGATGAATGATGCAATCAGTCCACCGGTTAAAAATCCGCTGAGAATCAGTAGATGCAGAATTATTCTGCGATTTTCAACTTTAAGACCACGAAGACGGTAGCCCATGGCCAGTCCTAAATCTGTCAGGACACCGGATAAATGGGTTGTACGTATGATCGTACCTTTGTAATGACTGACCATTGCATTCTGAACACCCATTGCCAGACATGACCAAAGCAGCGCATAACGTGGAAACCAGGGAAGGAACAGCCAACAGAGCAGTATGGAAAAAGCCACAAGGCTTAAGGGAATGCCGTAGCGACGTCCCAGGCTGAAATGGCTGTTTCCTAAAATAAACCCACTATAAAATGAACCAATGACATAGCATAAAATAACAAGGGTCAGATAAATAACAGTTTCAGAGCGCCATTCCAGGATTGCCATTGCAAGTACACTGACATTTCCGGTCATATGGGAAACGGACTGATGAAGTACGGTCACTAGTCCCAGTACGTTTATGATTCCTGCATTTATCGCAAGAAAAAATGCCCCGGCCTGAACCCAGAAGGGCAAAGATTGTAACGGCATAATGAATATACTGATAAAATTAAGAATTATCAGTATATTAACTTATTTTTTTAGGCCGCGGTCAACTGCTGCTGTAAACAAAACATCGGTAGATGAATTCAGAGCAGTTTCTGTTGAGTCCTGAAGCACACTGATAACCATACCGATAGCCACTACCTGCATCGCAATATCTGAAGAAATATTGAACAGACCACAAGCGACAGGAATCAGTAACAGCGAGCCTCCAGCAACGCCTGAAGCGCCACAGGCAGAAATAGTCGCGACGACAGACAGGAAAAGCATGGTTGTAAAATCAACATGAATGCCCAGAGTATGTGCAGCCGCTAGTGTCAGAACTGTAATGGTCACTGACGCACCTGCCATGTTAATGGTTGCACCCAGAGGAATCGCTACACTCGCTGTTGATTCATCAACACCCAGACGCTTTGCAAGATCAAGGTTTACTGGAATGTTTGCTGCTGAACTGCGGGTGAAAAATGCGGTAATACCACTTTCACGCAGACACTGAAACACCAGCGGATAAGGGTTGGCACGTGTGACTACAGCGACCAGGAATGGGTTGATTACAAGTGCGACAAAGAACATTGTTCCGAGGAGCACGGCAAGCAACTGAGCATAACTCTCCAGTGTTTTCAGACCTGCGTCTGCAAAAGTTACTGCAACCAGACCAAAGATACCAATTGGCGCAAAACTGATTACAACACGGATGACCTGATTGACTGCATTTGCAGTATCCGTCAGGAATGTCTTGGTTGTGTTGCTGGCATGACGGAAAGCAATCCCAAGAATCACCGCCCATGCAAGAATACCGATGAAGTTGGCTTCACCTATTGCAACAACAGGGTTAGCAACAAAACTGAGAAGCAGATTTTTCAGAATCTCAATTAAACTTCCTGGCGGTTGCAGTTCTGTATTTGCCGGCACATTCAGGAACAGCGTGCTTGGAAAACTGATACTTGCAATCACGGCACTGAGTGCAGCCAGGAACATACCAACAGCATACATCAGGATGATTGGACGAATGCGAGAAGTGTGTCCAACCTGAAAATTGGCAATGGAGGCAAGAACAAGTACAAAGACGAGTACGGGTGCAACGGATTTAAGTGCTTTGATGAACAGGTCACCCAGCAGACTTAAATAAGGTGCCACTTGTGGGAAAAAGATAGCAATACCTATACCCATGAAGATGGCGATAATGATTCGGGAGACCAGACTCAATCTCGCAAAAGCTGAAAACATAAAGATAGCCTTGCCTAATCTGAAAGTAAAAAATTAATACAAGCCTGCCATTTTATACCTAAAATTATGATCCTATTACATTTTATGAAGTCATAAAAATTAACTGATTATTTTTAAAGTTAATATTTTCAGCATTGAATTTATGACCTGGTGTATAAAACAGCAATCTGACTTGTAAGTACTGTGGGTGTCGGGTTTATTCAGCTGAATATTAATTCAGTTGTAAGTCCTGAGCAAGTTGCTGTACTGCCTGAAAATGTGAAAAATATACTTTTCCACTCAGGTTTTTCAGCAGATGTGAATGCTCCAGTTTATCCATGACCGGACCTTTAATTTCTGAAAAATGCAGCTGTATATCCAGGCGGGATAACTCTGTATTCAGATCTTCAAGCATTTCAAGGGCACTGAAATCAATGGAACTGATACTGGAACAGTTAATAACAACATGTTTCAGCTCCTTGTTCTGGCTCACTTCACTGATCAGAAATCCTTTTAAGGTATTCGCATTTAAGAAAGTCAGATTTTCATCAATACGCATGGACAGAACCTCATGGGAAGTCTGAACCTGGTGTCTGTTTACGTTACGGAAATACTGTGTGCCATCAATCAGTCCAATCACCGCGATATGTGGTCGACTGATTCGCCAGAGCAACAGAACAAACGTAGAGATAATGCCGATGATGAGTCCTGTTGAGATATCTATACAGATTACCCCGAAAAAGGTTACCCACATGGCAATCCCATCTGCTCTGGAATAACGCCACGTCTCTATAAAAGGCTTAAAGTCCACCAGTTTCCAGATGGAAACCATAATGGTTGCCGCTAAAACAGCAAGTGGCAACTGCTGAAAAAAACCGGTGAAATAGAGACTGACCACAATAATCAGCAGAGATGAAAAAACACCTGCCATTGGCGTTTTTGCACCAGAATCAGCATTTACAACTGTACGGGATAAGCTGCCGGTAACGGGAAAAGATGCCGTTACACCTGCGCCGATATTTGCAAGCCCTAATGCAATCAGTTCCTGATTACTGTTCAGATCACTGCGTTTCTGTAAGGCCGTTGCCTGAGCGATGGACAGTGATTCTACAAAGCTGATCATGGCGATCATTGCAGCTCCAGGCAGTAACTGTAAGACCATTTCAGTATTCCAGAACGGCATGGAAAAAGGTGGAAAACCAGAAGGGATTTCACCAACCGTTTTTATGCCATAACTTTGAAGATTCAGGAAATAGACCATTGCAATGGAAATACCAACCAAAGCTAATGGAAGGGCTTTTGCAATAAAAGCAGTATTACTGAATATTTTTTTGATAAATTGCAGACAAAACAGTTTAGGCACATAGATTAAAAAGAGGATGGAAGCTATGCCAAATAGAAGCGTATAGACATTTGTAAACTGAAAATATTCCCATAATGACAGTAAAAACTGAGGAATATTATTTGCTTCCAAAGGTACATCAAGTACAAATTTAACCTGACTCAATGCAATGAGCAGTGCTGATGCAATGATAAAGCTTTTGATGACAGGGTGGCTGATCAGCTGAATCAGAAAACCGAAACGGAAAACGCCAAGTAAAAAAGAAATCCCCCCGACCAGTAATGCCAGTAAACAGGCGGCTTCAATATAAACAGGTGAGCCTGGTTCATACAGTGGACTGAGAGTTGCAAAAACCATCATGGAAATAATGGCGACAGGACCGATGGAAAGTGTAGGACTCCCACCAATAAATGCATAAATAATCATAGGCAAAATACTGGCATATAACCCCGTAATCGGAGGCAATCCTGCCAGGATGGCATATGCCATACCTTGCGGAACAAGCATTGCAATGACAATCAATGCTGAGAGCATGTCCGCTCTGAACTTTAGAGGCGAGTAGTGGCGTAACCATTGCCAGGCTGGCAAAACGATGGAAAGGCGGGAATCCTGATCTGGCATACAAAAATCTAAATCACATTTTAAGATATATTATGCATAAAAAATGCTAAGAAATCCTGCCGTTGTTTAGATTTTATTCCATGTTTATGATTATAAAAATAATTTAAACAACAGGCTGTGGGCAGTAAAGCTCATATAAATGGTTCAGCACAGAGATGAGACGTTCATCTTTAATGGAGTAATAGATCTGTTTACCATCACGGCGGGTACTGACAACATCACTTTTACGCAACATCATGAGCTGCTGTGACAGAGTCGGTTGATTGATTCGTGTGATTTCTTCAATCTGAGAGACATTCAGTTCCTGCTGAGAAAGATGGCAAAGAATCAGCAAACGGTCTGTGTTGGCGAGTGATTTCAGTATTCCAACGACGGTTTCTGCAGATTTACGCATGGATGCGATTTCCAGCTCATTACTCATTTACAGGACTCTCTTTAATTTAGAACCGATATATCAGGTGTTTATACCTTTACAAAACATGCCGTTATATTCAGCCCGACTGAAAAAATGTTCAGTACAGCACATAAATATCTGTTCAGAAATGAACATAAAAATGAACGTCTGCTTAAGCGACACATTATAAAGCCAGATTATCTTAATGCACTGTTCAGACCGTACAAAATCAATTCTTTTTCATGAATGGATTTATAAGATAATCTGATATAAATAAGCATTTTTGAGAATGCTTATTTACAGGCAATATTTATTTCTTTGTCAGATCACTAAAATCTTTCAGCTCTTTTTCAGTAAAATTACTTGCTTCAGAAATAATCTGGCGGGTTTCAGCATTATACCAGCTGAAAATATGATAAGTAGTATCCAGCTGCTCAGAATTAATCTGCACCATATTATCCTGAACAGTGATTAATTTCCGTTCTTTCATAATACGGATAAAGCTTTTCAGGGTAGAGCTGTCAAAATAGAAACCTGAATGAATCCGCCCTGAAACATTCAGTTTTTTCAGCATGGACTTACACATTTTTTCCAGTGATTTTATATTAATCCCGGCATCAACAGCATACTTCCCAAGAAGATCAATCATGACGGTGAAGTTATTCATGGTCAATGTTGAAATCTCAGCCACAGAGTTCAGGATAAAAGCAGACTCCGTATCTGAAGCAGGGATCAGCTGATCATTCTGAACATGGATCAGACCAATGTCAGTCAGACTGTTCAGAGAAGCCTGAATCTGGATATTCAGTTCTGCTTGCGACCATTTCAGGAACATTTCTTCTTTAATAAAGGGATAGATGTTTTCAATATACTGAGTCAGTTCTTCATACTGAATATTTTTGTGAACGCTGATGATGGATGAAATAACCGAAGTCAGAATAAAACAGTGCAGAATATTATTACTGAAATAACTCAGCAGAACTTTCTGATTGGTGACGACTTTGATCCATGTTTCACCCTGATGATTATATCGTTCTATCTGTTTAAGTTTTAATACGTATTCAATTATTTCTGCTGCCGCAAGCTCAGTCATAATCATACGTTTGTCATAACAGAGCTGTTTTAACAGTGTTTTGTATTTCAGCAGATGCTGAACCAGAAGTGATTCAGACATTTCATTTTTTTCAGTGTTTAATAAAATCAAAGAAATAAGTGAGACAGGATTAATGACAACAGCTTTATTGATATTTTCCAGAATTTCAGATGAAACCTGATTTACGGTCTGAATAACTGGTTTTGGTAAGTCATCGGTTACTCTCAGCTTTAACTGATCCGCTGCATTTTCCTCAAGCACATCTTTCAGAAAAACCGGTTCTCCAAAATTGACATAGACCTGTCCAAATACTTTTTCAATTTTACGCATGGAACCAAGCAGACCGAACAGAGACTCAGCTTCCTTAGGCTTCCCACTGAGTTCATTCAAATAAGAAGATCCTTCGAGCAGTTTTTCATAACCAAAATAAGCAGGAATGAAAACCACTGGTTTAGTTGAGCCTCGTAAATGACTCTGGACGGTCATTGAGAGCATTCCTTTTTTAGGAGGCAACAACAGTCCTGTTCTTGAACGGCCACCTTCAATAAAGTACTCAAGCGGTGTATTTCTGGACAGAAGGCTGTGTAGATATTCTTTAAAAACGGAAGTGTAGAGCTCATTTCCACTGAATGTTCTACGGATAAAATACGCACCGGCTCCACGCATTAACTGTCCCACAACAGGCATATTCAGATTAATACCTGCTGCGATATGCGGCACCATCAGTCCACGTTTAAAAATCACATAAGACAGCAGTAAATAATCGATATGACTGCGGTGGCATGGTGTATAGACGACTTCATAGTCCTGAGCCAGTTCACGCACGGTATCGAAGTTATGAACTTCAATTCCGTCATACAGTTGTGTCCACAGTTTGGTTAGTGCAATTTCGGCAAAACGTAAAGTCGAATAGGAAAAGTCAGAAACGATTTCCATCAGATAACTTTTAGCTCTGTTTTCCGCTTCAAGCATACTGACTTTTTCTTCGATGCTTTCTTTTACAATTGCCTGACGTACAGCTTCAGTTTTTAACAGGCTGTTGATTAAATTGCGTCGGTCAGAAAGATCGGGACCCAGTATGGCTTCTTTGTATTTGTTGAAACTCGAGTTCAGTTCCTGAACCACGGGATGGGCAGGTGAAAAGTTCGGAAGGTGAGTTTTGGCATCCTCAACGAGCGTGCGCAACGATAGGGGTTTGTGAAATTCAATATAGTTTTCACGACCATAAAGTGAAATATTAATGGTCTGTTTCAGTTTTGACGGGGTAGACCATGCATCTGAAAAAAGAGCTTTGAACCATGAGTCTTCATACTCTGGCGCACGTCCCCAGAGTACAGTGACAGGAATAAGTTCAATTTCATATTCTGGATATTTATCCAGGTATTCAATCAGTCGGATGAGCTTTTCTGGATAATGATAAGCATTGGAAACAGGGTCAGTATCATTCAGAACCAGTATGGAGTCAGACTCATGTGACTGTTCAATATTGATTTCTGAAAATACTGAAGGCAATCCGCGTTTTTCAGCTTCCTTGTCAATCAGCACTGTATTACTCAGAGATGCATCCTGAAGCACATAACAGACACGTACTTTGTCAGACTGTTGTGCAAGGTTCTGTTCCAGGGCAGCTGTATTTCCCAGCACCTGGGGAGTCACAATTTTATCCAGTATTTTACGGGTTAAGTTCCGGTAGAGTTTACTGTAACTTTTATTAGACATTGTGTCCCCTGGTGATTTTCTCATTTGCCGATATTGTCAGGAATTCGATGTTACATTACAAACCTTTGTAAGACTAAATACTGCATCAAAGTTGTAAAAATTGCTTACATTTTATTCACTTCATAATGCTTTCACTGAAAAATGCCCTTAAAACTCGTCTGTTTTATTAGAGCAGTATAACTGTGAAATATTTTTCAATGGAAATTCGTATAAGAATGCTTTTACATCATTAATTAAACGGTATGATGTCTGAGTTCTGAAAATCAAAAATATTTTTAGGGAATGATTATGACGACTGATTCTGCTTTTCCAGCAACAGAAAATAAAGGCATTGCTGTATACAGTAATAATGCCGAGGCAATTGGTAATACACCACTGGTACGGATTAACCGTGTAATCACGGGTGGGGCAACTGTACTGGCAAAAATTGAAAGCCGTAACCCTGCTTTTTCAGTAAAGTGCCGTGTCGGTGCTGCTTTGGTGGAAGACGCTGAAAAACGTGGATTATTAAAGGCAGGCATGCATATTGTTGAGCCGACCAGCGGTAATACCGGTATTGCACTTGCCTTTGTTGCAGCTGCCAAAGGCTATGACATTACACTGACCATGCCTTCCAGCATGAGTATTGAACGTCGTAAAGTACTGAAAGCACTGGGAGCAAACCTGGTACTGACAGACCCTGCCAAAGGCATGAAAGGTGCTGTGGATGAAGCGGTCCGACTGGTGACCGAGCAGCCTGAAACTTATTATTTACCTCAGCAGTTTGAAAATCCTGCCAACCCTGAAATTCATGAACTGACTACGGGTCCAGAAATCTGGAATGCAACGGGCGGTAAAGTGGATATTCTGGTTTCAGGTGTGGGTACTGGTGGAACAATTTCGGGTATTTCACGTTATTTTAAAAAGGTGAAAAATCAGCCGTTATATTCTGTTGCAGTTGAACCGGCAGAGTCTGCCATTATCAGTCAGACCCGTCGTGGTGAAAGCATTACTCCAGGACCTCATAAAATCCAGGGGATTGGGGCGAACTTTATTCCAGGCAACCTGGCACTTGATCTTGTTGATGAAGTTATAGCAGTTCAAAGTCAGACAGCGATTGATTACGCACGCAAAACTGCGGTGCAGGAAGGAATACTGGTCGGTATTTCCAGCGGTGCAGCGATGGCTGCGGCGGCTGAACTTGCAGCACGTCCAGAAAATGCTGGTAAAACAATTGTTGTGATATTACCTGACAGTGGTGAGCGTTATTTATCCTCTGTTCTGTTTGAAGATATCTCAGCAGACTGATTACTGAACAGCATTGACTTACTTATAGTAAGTCAATGCTGTTTTTATAGTTAAAAAGAATAAATAGATACTTTTAAACATTGGAACTGTGATAAAAAGGGCAGATGATGGAAACACTGTCTTTAATGAAATAAGGGAAATAAATTTCGTGTTTGAACTGGACTGTAAATTACTCAGCATCTTTTTTTACGTCTATAAATATAAAAGCGTTTCAGTTGCCGCAGATCATCTGACCATGAGTCAGCCCACAGTCAGTAATATTCTGAATAAGATCCGTCAGCATTATAACGACCCGCTGTTTTTACGTATCGGTAATGAGATGATTCCAACAGAATTGTCCAAACAACTGTTTCCTCTGGTCAGTGAAGCACTGAGTAAAGTTGAAATTATCAATAATTTTACGATTGATTTTGATCAGTCCACATCACAGCAGCAGTTTACACTGGCAATGACCGATGTATCGCATCTGGTTCTTCTGCCCCGAATTACGCAATATCTGAAAAAATATGCTTCACATATCCGTCTGAATGTCCGTCCGATTACCTCTGAAACCAGTTATCAGATGGCAAATGGCGAAATTGATCTCGCGCTGGGGTTTTTACCACATCTTGAAAATGGCTTTTATCAGCAGAAACTTTTTGAACAGTATTATGTCGTAATTGCATCCAAAGACCATCCACGCCTGACAGGAAACAGCATCAGTGCAGAAGAATATTTAAGTGAGTCACATATTGATATTGATGCAGGAATGGGACATTACCACATTGAAAATGAGCTTTTAAACCTTGAGCTGAAGCGCAATATTCTGATGCGTCTGCCAAGCTATCTGGGCGTAGGACTGGTGGTTCAGGATACTGATGCAATTGCCACTGTGCCTTATTATCTGAGTGAAGTACTGTTGTCACGTGGCAATCTGAAAATATTTGAAGCCCCGATTTCATTTCCGACTTATTCGGTTAAACAGTACTGGCATATGTCCTGTCATCATAAAACCAGCCACCAGTGGCTCAGACATATGTTCCATGAAATATTAATGAAATAATCATTAACATTTCATTCTGCAAGGCTGAAAGTCGGAAACTCTCTAATGATGTTGTCTGACCTGACGCAGTAAATTTAATATCCTCATCACATTTATTCAGTAAACTGTACCGAGAAATGCTTTGAGATAAATTCTTGAGCAATTCAGCTCAACCACTTAGAATGACACAACTTTCAGCGCTATACGGAATACACATGGACAAAGATTTAATTGAAGAACAGCAACTTGTCTGTGAAGAATTTGATTCAAGCTATAATGCAGTAAAAGAGACAGATCTCGTTGCCATAGCCGTTCATACACTGAACAAAGAACCTGTTGTAGGACTACGTAAAGCGCTTGATCCACAGGACAATGTTGCCTGGTATATCTACGGTGGAGAACTTGAAGAAGGGGATGATTTTTTTGAAATCATTACTGTAAAAGAGCTTTTTGAGGTTTTCCCTGATGCACTTCCATACCTTGCACTGGCAGAAGGTTATCGTTTCATGATTGATTCAGATGACTACGAAGACGTCTGGAAAGCTGAATAAGTTTGTCTGATGCTCTATTAAATCATTAAAAAAGCCCTGAACTTTTTATAAGCTCAGGGCTTTTTTACAATGAAAGAGATTTAAAGTACTTTTCCATTAAACATATAAAAGAACTTATTCTTCAGCAATTGCCAGTTGGTTGAAATCCAGCAGAGCAATGAACCTGCTGTGACCAGTACCGCTCCATGCCAGAAATTGACCGTCAGTGCGGTCTGTAAAATAAACATGGAAATGACGGATGAGAAAATAGGACTGAAATAAGACAAAGCGACCAGTACGGTAATGTTGCCCTGAATAATGCCGATATTCCAGACGGCATAACCAAGTCCAGTCACAGTAGACAAAATAAGCAGATAACCCAGTGTACTGAAACTCATATTTGCAAGAGGGGTCAGGTCACCGATCAGCAGCATTTTTAACCAGAGGACAGCCGTGATTGCCAGAAAAAACAGGGTTATCGGATTGTGTCCATTACTGTATTTTTTGGTGATCACACAATACAGAGACCATAGTGCAGCACCAACAAATGCCAGCATATAGCTGACGGGATTGGCTTGTAAATTCTGTAAGACTGTTCCCCACTCAAAAGACCCTGACCCGCTTTGAATCAGTACAATTCCACTCATACTTATGCCCAGACCACACAGCACCAGTATGTTGAATTTCAGTTCTTTAAACAGAATAAGAAACAGAATGGTCATACTTGGCCAGAGATAATTGACCAGACTGACTTCAATCGCTTGTTGCGCAGTCTGCGCCAGTGCAATTGCATAGGAAAAACACAGCTCATACACGACAAAAAGCAGAGTCGCAAAAATCAGATATCCACGAGAAAGCAGTTTCAGATCGGGGATTTTGAACAGCACCAGTAAGATCAAAGCACTGATACTGTACATAAAGGTCACGGCCAGATCTGCACCAATGTCGAAACTTACTTTTTTTAATAACCCAACTATAGACGACCACTGTAAAATAGCACTGAAGCCAATAAGGGTCGCAAGATTTCTGGACATTTCACACTCTGGTGCAGAAGAAAGGAGATCAGCCTTTTACAGGCTATTGATGAATTATACTGCTTTAAAAAAACCTCAGAAGCAGAATAATATGCACAAATCGTAAATTCTGAATTTATGAATTATATTGAATGATCAAGTTTTATTACTAAAAATAATCAAAAATTAAAAAAGTTTAATGCTGTTTGATTCAGTTCAGATATTACTTTGAATATTGCATCAGAGCACCTGCAGATTTGCATAAAAATTCAGCTCCACCCTATAAATCACGCTTATTGCAATTGACGAAAAATTCATCCGATTTTAAAACAGATAAGGATAATTTAACGGCATATTTCACTGAGCTGAAATTTTATAAATCAGAAAAATGAACATGCAATGATGACCTGATAATGCATGGAAACCAGTGCCTGCACTTTTATTTTTAAACAGGCTTACAGTGAAAGTATTAAAAAAACAGGACGTCTGATTACTTTCATCAACATCAATTTTTATATGCATACAGATAAGTAAAAGGAATAAAAATGTCAGAATTACGTTTTGATGGACGTGTAGCCATTGTCACAGGTGCAGGTGGTGGCTTAGGACGACAACATGCACTGACCCTTGCAGCCCGAGGCTGTAAAGTCGTGGTGAATGACTTGGGCGGTGGCGCACATGGTTCAGGACAATCTTCTTCGGCTGCCGACAAAGTCGTGGAAGAAATTCGTACCGCAGGCGGTGAAGCAGTCGCCAATTATGACTCAGTGGAAAATGGTGAAGCTATTGTCCAAACAGCTTTAGATCATTTTGGTGCAGTGGATATTGTCATTAACAATGCAGGGATTTTACGGGATGTCAGTTTTGCCAAAATGACTGAGCAGGATTGGGATCTGATTATGCGAGTGCATTTGAATGGCTCGAAAAGTGTCTCACATGCAGCTTGGCCAATCATGCGTGAAAAAGGTTATGGTCGAATTATCATGACCACGTCGGCAGCAGGGATTTATGGAAATTTCGGGCAAGCCAATTATTGTGCTGCAAAATTGGGCATTCTTGGGTTAGCCAACTGTTTGGCAGAAGAAGGTCGCAGTAAAAACATTTTCGTCAATACCATTGCACCATTAGCAGCGTCACGTTTAACAGAAACGGTGATGCCACCTGATTTATTGGCTCTGCTAAAGCCTGAAGCGGTGAGCCCATTGGTGGCTTGGCTTGCCCATGAAGACTGTAAGGAAAATAAGGGCTTATTTGAAGTGGGCGCAGGTTTTGTTGCCAAACTGCGTTGGGAGCGTACAGAGGGCTATATGTTCCCAAACAAACGCCCATTTAATGTCGATGATGTAGCACGTCATTGGGATAAAATCACCGATTTCACAGAATCAACCCATCCAAATTCAACTACAGAATCATTCACGCCAATTTTGGACGGGATTAACCATCCAAACTTAGGTGGTAATGAATTCATTGACTTAGATGTTGCATCCAAAGCCAAGCTTGAGATCGAATCATCTTATGATGAACGTGATTTGTCGCTTTATGCATTGGGAATTGGTGCTGCGCAAAATCCATTGGACAGTTCAGAACTTGCCTATGTCTATGAACTGGGTAGTGAATTTCAAGCCTTTCCAACTTATGGTGTGATGCCACAAATGAATGCCATGTTGCAAATGGCAAAGCAAGGCGTGACGCTTCCGGGCATGAATTATGGTTTCGACCGTGTACTACATGGTGAGCAATATACTGAAATTAAACGACCTTTACCGCCAAACGCCAAATTACAGCATATATTTACCTTAAAAAATGCTTATGACAAAGACCCTAATGCAGTGGTCACTTTTGCGATTTCATCTAAAGATGAAAATGGTGAAGAACTGATTTATAACGAAATGACGGCATTTGTCCGAGGCGCAGGTGGTTGGGGCGGTGATCGTGGTGATTCAACAGAAATCAATGTTGCACCTGAGCGTGAACCTGATGCGGTGATTGAAGAAAAAACCGATGTGAATCAAACGCTGTTGTATCGTTTATCAGGCGATTGGAATCCTTTGCATGCTGATCCTGCATTTGCCAAAGCTTTTGGTTTTGATCGTCCAATTTTACATGGCTTATGTACTTTTGGTTTTAGTGGTCGCCATGTGATTAAAGCCTTTAGCAATAATGATGGACGTTATTTCAAAAGTATCAAAGTACGCTTTGCCAAGAGTGTCTATCCGGGCGATACCTTAGTCACTAAAATGTGGAAAGAATCGGATACCAAAATCATTTTTGAAACGTGGGTGAAAGAGCGTAATGAAGTGGTGATTAAGAATGCTGCCATTGAATTATATACAGAAATTCCTAAAGCCAAAGCAAAAACTGAGCAAGCATCTGTTCTGGCGGTACAGGCATCTAATGAACCTGATCGCTTGATTGCCAAAGATGTGTTTAAAGTCATTGCTGAACATGTCGCACAACATCCTGAATTAGTCGATAAAACCAAGACTTCATTCTTATTTAAACTCAAAAATCCTGATTCAATGTGGACGCTTGATCTGAAAAATGGTGCAGGTTCGTGTAAGCAAGGTGAGATTACCAATGCCGATGTGACACTTGAAATGGATGAGGAACATCTTGAAACGGTGGTGACAAGTTCATTGGCAGATGTGCAGAAGCTGTTCTTTGGCGGTCAGTTGAAAATTGGTGGCAATGTCATGGCGTCCAATAAATTGATCGTGTTGCAGGAAATTGATTCTAAATTATTTGTAGAAGCGAAAAATCAACGCTTAGCAAATGCAGGGAGTACAAGTTCGACTCCAAGTGATTCAGCTTCTACAGTGAATACTGAAATCACACTTGCTGATGTCTTTACAGTGGTCAATCAACATATTGCAAATACGGCAGGGATTGTTGATAAAACCAAAACTTCATTCCAGTTTAAACTGAAAAATCCTGAGTCTTTGTGGTTTATTGACCTGAAAAATGGTGCAGGCAGTGCTGGCGCAGGCGAAGTTGCCAATCCTGATGTGACCCTTGAAATGGATGAGGAGCATGTGCCAACGGTATTTAATGGTTCATTGGCAGATGTGCAAAAGTTGTTCTTTAGCGGTCAGTTAAAAATTGGTGGCAATGTGATGGCATCCAATAAATTGATTGTTCTGCAAGATATGGACAAAAAGTTGATTGATCAGGCACGTGATGCACGTGTGGCTTCGGAAGATACAACACAGGCTGCGGCAGCACCGACAAGTGCAACTAAAGTGGCGAAAGCGCCTGAAATTTTCACAGCATTACAGAATCGTTTAAAAGGTGAAAGTAATGCAAACCATACTTATCAATTTAACATTACTGAACCGAATGAGTCGTGGACGGTGAATTTAGCCAATGGCAGTGTGCAACAGGGCAGTGATGCCAAGGCTGATGTCACTTTGACATTGTCTGATCATCATTTGGCGGAGTTGGTGGCGAATCAGCGTGATATTCGTGACTTGTATCAGCATGGTGATGTAGTGGTGGATGGTGATATTCGTTTGGTGCATCAGATGCAGTTTTTGCAGAATTTGTCTTAATTGACATTGAACAGAAAATTGCTTCTTTATCCTGTTAAATCTAAATGATCTGAGTGATTAAAGAAGCTATATAAAATAAATCAAATCAGGATATTAAAATGAAAAGACGTGTCAATGTAATTGGTGTCGGCATGACCAAATTCGCCAAGCCAGGTGCGAGTGCTGAATATTATGAAATGGCAAAGGAAGCAGGGCAAAAAGCCTTACAGGATGCCAATATTCAATACAATGAAATCGAACAGGTTTTTGCAGGTTATGTTTATGGCGACTCTACCTGCGGACAACGAGCAGCCTATGAACTTGGCTTAACAGGTGTGCCGATCGTCAATGTCAATAATAACTGCTCTACAGGTTCAAGTGCTTTATTCCTTGCCCGTCAAGCCATTGAAGGTGGATTGGCTGAATGTGTACTTGCACTTGGTTTTGAGAAGATGGAAAAGGGCGCATTGGGTGCAAAATTCAATGATCGTGAACCACCGATGGGACAACATGCGCAAGTGATGTTAAATGTACAAGGCTTCAATTCCGCACCGCCTGCCGCACAAATGTTTGGTGGTGCAGGACGTGAATATCGTTGGAAATACGGCACGAAAAAAGAAACTTTTGGACAGATTGCAGTCAAAGCCCGTAAACATGCAAGCAACAATCCTTATGCCTTATTTGGTCAGATCTTATCTTTAGATGAAATCATGGCATCTGACAATGTCTTCGATCCATTGACTCGTTTCCAATGCTGTCCGCCAACCTGTGGAGCAGGCGCAGTGATTTTATGTTCTGACGAATTTGCCAAAAAACACGGTATTTCCAATCCTGTTTATATCGCAGCGCAGTCAATGACCACAGATTATGCATCAAGTTTTGAAGAGCAAAGCATGATCAAAATGGTTGGCTATGACATGACCAAACAAGCTGCAAATCAAGTCTATGAAGCCGCAGGTATTGGTGCGGAAGATGTCGATGTAATTGAATTACATGACTGTTTTACGGCTAATGAATTACTCACTTACGAAGCTTTGGGACTTTGTCCTGAGGGTGAAGCTGAAAAATTCATCTGGGATGCAGACAATACCTATGGCGGCAAATACGTCACCAACCCATCAGGTGGTTTGTTGTCAAAAGGGCATCCTTTGGGCGCTACAGGTTTGGCGCAATGTACTGAACTGGTATGGCAATTACGTGGTACAGCCGATCAGCGTCAGGTGGCAAATGCCCGAATTGCCCTACAGCATAACCTCGGCTTAGGTGGTGCGTGTGTGATTACCATGTATCGACGTGATTGATATTGATGTGACTGAATATGGCTTAAATGTAAAAAAAGAGATGCAATGACATATAAATGAGTCGAAATGACCTATGGAATTGTATTCAGCTAGGTACAATTTCAGTAAGGACATCATTTCAATGATAAACATGAAGGCAGGATAAATCATGGGTATTTTAAAAAAATTTATAAAGTCTGCGACTTATCATGAGCCACTACCGATTCGGCGTGATATTCGTTTTGATTTGCCGGCAGACCGTATTGCAGACTGGCATACTTCAGCTGGACCTATTTTTACAGCATTACTGAATACATTTTCAATCGTTTTACCTATCGGTGAACGTTTCTTCATTGATGCTGTCCGTGCGCATCGTGATCTAGTCGAAGATCCAGAACTGAAGAAAGCAGTGACTGCATTTATTGGTCAGGAAGCCATGCATGGTCGTGAGCACGAGGACTATAACAGAGCCCTGTTTGAGCGAAATTCAATTGCACCGCAGTTTGAAAGTTTCGTACTTGATGTTTTTGGTCTGATGAAAAAGCATTTACCTGCATCATACTGGTTAAGTGCAACGATTGCGCTTGAACATTTTACAGCGTTGCTTGCAGATTCAGTTTTACAGATCCCTG
This sequence comes from Acinetobacter chinensis, assembly GCF_002165375.2. Classification (NCBI taxonomy): domain Bacteria; kingdom Pseudomonadati; phylum Pseudomonadota; class Gammaproteobacteria; order Moraxellales; family Moraxellaceae; genus Acinetobacter; species Acinetobacter chinensis. The sequence continues at coordinate 1,761,060 of NZ_CP032134.1, read as the reverse complement.
AATTATTTGAGGGTGCAGAAGAACATTATGCCAATATTTGGCGTTGGCATGCTTTCGAGGAAACTGAACATAAAGCAGTGGCTTACGATGTGTGGAATACGGCAATGGGTCAGGGCATCTATGCTTATTTATTGCGTAGCTTTGGTTTAGTGGCTGCAACGGTCGTGTTTTGGGGCTTTGTACTGCCTGTATTTACCAAAATCGTGATGGATGAGAAGAAACTGACTGATCTCTCAGCATGGCGTAAAGCGTACAGATATACCTTTGGTGAAGTTGGTGCTTTGCGTAAACAACTGGGCAATTATATTGATTATTTCCGCCCAAATTATCATCCATGGGATCATGATAACCGTGCACAAATGCTGGCTTTGCAGGATTTGATTTATGAGCTGGCTGATAAGACCAAAGCAGCCAAAGTTCTGTCATAAAACAGAAACTGATTCTGAGTGTATTTTTCTCCACGGATACACTCAGATTTATTTCAATCAGACCGCTGCTGTCATTACATGACACCTATGCATTTCTTTCTGATGATTAAAAAAATAATTTTTACTCATAATCTTCTCGTGATTTCTCTTTGCCAGTAACACTTCTATTGTGCAGTTTGTAGTAAGTACTCTGACACCACAACATCATCCGCTGATATTTATGACCTGGTTCAGCATAGCCACATTTTTGCAGTGAAATACCAATCACAAAAAACTGCCTTATTTCAGTGACAACTGAAATAAGGCAGCTTCTGAATATTTCCCAGAGTATTTACTGGGTCTGTGTTATGCAGTCGTTTCGGGTATTACGGCTTTCTTCTGTGACAAAGAATTAATCACTTCAACATAGGTGGGTGGGTGATCTACAAAGCCACGCTCACGAAGTACACGATGCATACGTGGTAATTTAAAATAAGGAACTGAAGCCATCAGATGATGTTCCTGATGAAAATTGACATGAATCGGGGCAACAAAAGAACGTGCGAGTAAACCTGCATGTGTTGTTCTGGTATTGGTCAGGGCTGAATGGCTGGTTTGCATTCCTGCGTGCTCAGCCATTGAACGGATTCGGATAAACAGCGGAAAAGGTACGGTATAGGCCAAAGGCCACAACGCATAGAGTCCAGGGTGTCCTGCACGCCATAAAGCTCCAAAAATCACAGCATTGCTGATTACGGCACCCGAACTGTTTTTGAATAAGGACAGTGCATAATCTTTTAGTGTTTTTCCATTCTGAGGAATACGTTTCTGATCATTGGATACCGTCCATTCAAGTATATCCAGATCCATCAGTAAGCGACCAAACAGAAATTTAACACCGGTCAATCCTGTCAAGTCACGGGTAAATTTGCGCAGCAGGGACTTCTTTGTCACAGGAAAACCTGCGACCAGACTCAGATCAGGATCTTCAGGTAAAGATGTTTTTGCGTGGTGTCGCATGTGATGCGCCCGATACTTATGTAAATCATTCCATATAGGACGGGCACAGAGCCAGTCAACTGCAACATCATTGAGCCATCTGGTTTTAAATAAGCTACTGTGAGATGCATCATGCATTAATATAGCAAGGCATAACTGCCGACCTGCGAGTATTGCCAGGGCAACCGCAATCATTAGCACTTTTGCCCAGATGGGGGCGTACTCCCAGTAATATGCCACCCCTGCAAATGTTGCTGCAATAATTGCCCATGTAGAGCCGACAGCCCATGCACCATGCAGATCTGATGCTGTAGTGAGTTCTTTAATTTCGTCCCTGCTGAATAATTCAGTCACACTGACACGGGTATTCATTTTTATAATCCATTTTATTGGTATTGATAATTAATATAACTCACTTTATTACATAGAAATAAATTTTATTTTTAAAAATGTAATAAAAAGTATTTACCTGATATAAGTTTTAAATCAGATATTTATAATACTTCTGTATTCAGTGAATGCCATATTTTTAAACCTGTCTGATCCAGTTCAATCACATTCTGAATAAACCGGTCACGCAGGTTCACATCAACAAATGCTTCAGGAAGCAGAGGATCAGTCATCAATAAAGCAATGGTCTCCCGCCCCAGTAAAAACGATTCTCTGGCTGCATCATTGATATTCAGATGAGGGTATTCAGCAAGCCATTTCTCAATAATGGTATTGTATTTAATATAATTTTTTTCAAATTTTGAGGTATCCCACAGCTTTGGAATGGACTGCTGTGTTTTTTCATCAAATGAATGAATCAATGCAATTTTAACGGTCGGCTCTACACCGGCGTTTACCAGTTCACGAAAAATATCACCCAGGGTCAGTGTTAAATTATCCGGACGGATGAAAACTCCCTGTTCCAGTTCTTTAAACCCAAACCGTTTCAATGCCCGTTCACGACTGCTCAGTGCTGTACGGTCAACCCGTCCCAGACTGTTACTGAAAACAGCAATGTACTGTTGTTGCCAGGGTCTGGTTTTTAAAATGCCTTGCTGTCGATTGACAATAATATCAGCCCAGTCATGAGACTGCTGTGCAAGCCGGTAAGTCCCTCGTGAAATTGCTTCAATTTTATGTTCATTACACAGGCGGGTTGTAGCAACCCGCATCTGATTCTCTGAAATATCAAATAACCGGGCAGCGGAGATGAGTTGTCTGATCGTAATAGGACGGTCTGATGCTGCAAGTAAAAGATCTATAACCAGGGTCTTTGCATTCAGTTTTAACGATGTCATGACAGAAAACTTTCCCTGAATGTTGAATTATGGATATTCGGATTAAAATATGGATCGTCTAATGTATCTGAAGTATGCAGAACTTTCATCTGTTCACCAGTGTATGTATGACGAAGAACAGGCTTTGAATAAAAATCCCAGTAATAGAAGTCAGAACCATTTAAAAAATAACAGTGAAGTACTGATAAAAGTCGTCCATTGATGTGAATAATTCGGTAAAATCACAGGTCATTATTTTCGAATCTGTTTTTAAGGGCATAATCAGTCTTTCAGCACTGTATTTTTCAACTTTAAAACATTGTTTTTCTTATTTATATATGTGTGTCCGATCAAAATCATAGTCTGGATATACATATTATTTCATTTTTATATTCCTTATTTCAGCAATGCTGAACAGGAATACTCAGGTGTCCCGCATGGAAATCAAGGTCAATTATCTCGATAATCTTCGTCAGGAAGCAAAATTCGATGATTTTACGGTCATTGCCGACCAACCCATCCGATACAAAGGGGATGGTTCAGCACCGGGTCCTTTTGATTATTTTCTTGCATCTTCAGCGCTGTGTGCAGCTTACTTTGTCAAAGTGTACTGTGCAGCCCGTGATATTCCAACAGACAATATCCGTCTGTCACAGAACAATATAGTAGACCCTGAAAACCGCTATAAACAGATTTTTAAAATTCAGGTTGAATTACCGGCTGATATTTCTGAAAAAGACCGTCAGGGAATCTTACGTTCCATCGACCGCTGTACTGTTAAAAAAGTCATTCAGACCGGTCCTGAGTTTATTATTGAAGAAGTTGAAAGTATTGATGCTGATGCTCAGGCATTGCTCATGCCGAGTCTTAAATCTGAAAATACAACGTATATTCCAGGCAAAGACCTGCCGCTGGAACAGACTATTGCCAATATGTCAGGTATTCTGGCAGGTTTGGGGATGAAAATTGAAATTGCCTCATGGCGAAATATTGTCCCCAATGTATGGTCATTGCATGTCCGTGATGCACAAGCGCCTATGTGCTTTACCAATGGTAAAGGGGCGACCAAGGAAAGTGCGCTTGCTTCAGCACTGGGTGAGTTTATTGAGCGTCTGAACTGTAACTTTTTCTACAATGATCAGTTCTGGGGAGAGGATATTGCCAATGCTGAATTTGTGCATTATCCAGATGAAAAATGGTTCAAACCAGGTCCAAAAGGTCAGTTACCTAAAGAAATACTGGATAAAAATACGCTCGCAATTTATAACCCTGAAAAAGAATTATTGGGCACGCATCTTTATGACACCAACTCAGGAAAAACTGAGCGTGGTATCTGCTCATTGCCTTTTGTGCGTCAGTCAGATGGAGAGACCGTTTACTTTCCATCCAATCTGATTGAAAACCTGTATTTAAGTAATGGTATGAGTGCCGGTAATACACTTGCTGAAGCTCAGGTACAATGTCTGTCTGAAATTTTTGAACGTGCTGTAAAACGTGAAATTCTCGAAGGTGAAATTACACTGCCTGACGTTCCACAGGAAGTACTGAACAAGTATCCAGGTATTGTGGCAGGCATCCAGGGACTGGAAGAACAGGGCTTTCCTGTTCTTGTAAAAGACGCCTCTCTGGGTGGAAAGTATCCGGTCATGTGCGTAACGCTGATGAACCCACGTACTGGTGGTGTATTTGCTTCTTTTGGAGCACATCCAAAACTTGAAGTGGCTCTGGAGCGCAGTCTGACAGAACTTCTGCAGGGTCGTAGTTTTGAAGGCCTGAATGATCTGCCAAAACCGACTTTCAGCAGCAATGCCGTTACTGAACCAAACAATTTTGTAGAACACTTTATTGATTCCAGCGGTGTAGTGTCATGGCGTTTCTTTAGCTCAGCGTCAGATTATGACTTTGTGGAATGGGACTTCAGCTCCAACGGTGAAGATGCCAATGCTCAGGAAGCGGAAGCTTTGTTCGGCATCCTCAAAGATATGGGCAAAGAAGTTTATATGGCTGTTTATAAACACCTGGGCGCAACAGCCTGTCGTATACTGGTACCAGGTTATTCTGAAATTTATCTGGTGGAAGATCTGATCTGGGATAACACCAATAAAGCTTTACTGTTCCGTGAAGATATCTTAAATCTGCATCGTCTGGATGAAGAACAGCTTGAAGCACTTGTTGAGCGACTGGAAGAGGTGGAGGTGGATGATTACACCGATATCGTCACCCTGATTGGTATTGAGTTTGATGACAATACTGTCTGGGGAAAGTTGACCATACTTGAATTAAAGTTACTCATTTACATGGCATTACAGGCATTTGAAGAAGCCAAAGAGCTGGTGGAACAGTTTCTTCAGTACAACACCAATACAGTGGAACGCGGATTGTTCTATCAGGCACTGAATGTCGTGCTGGAAGTTGAACTTGATGATGACCTGGATCTGAATGACTATGAATATAATTTCCGTCGCATGTTTGGCGATGAAAGAATGGACGCAGTCATTGGTTCTATGGACGGCAGTATCCGCTTCCATGGTTTGACCGAAACCAGTATGCAACTAGAAGGATTGGATCGTCATTTACGTTTGATAGACAGCTATAAAAAGCTGCATAAAGCACGTAAAAACTTTGTAAGTTCCAACCTTTAACTATCCATAAATGCTGCAAATCGACATTTGCAGTTCTCTTTACTGAAGTTCAGCTTCAGACAGGGTAAGGATTCAATTCAGGCAAATGTATAATTACGTTTGCCTTTTTTGATGGAAGTAGCTGATTACTATTCATGATGGATCGTCTGAGCTTTCAGTTGAGAGTTTTCCTGAGCCAGAATCTGATTGTCTGTTTCTGCCATATACCAGCCTGCAAAACTGAAAAAAGTGACAAAAAGTAACATTATAGAAATAGAATCTGATTTCATATTATTGCTCCATGTTCAGATATATGTAAATATGTTCAAATTATTGAGCAGAAACAAATTCAAGTGTTTAATTTAAGATCAAACTGTTCTTTAAACCTGGAGGTTTTACTTGAATCCATCCTGCTTGAGATATATGATTGCTCAATAATTTGAATATTTCAACAAAAATGTTCAAAATTTTGAACATAATTTTGTAAAGGGGTCGTGCTTTGAGTAAATTTATGCAACGTTTACGCTCAGAAATTGAAAGAATAGGCGTCAGTGAACTTGCTCGAAAGGCAGGAGTTGCAAGGAATTCACTCTATAACTGGAGCGAAAAAGGCAATATCCCCATGGATAAACTTTTTTTACTCGCAGAATATGGTGTGAATGTTGATTATATTCTGAATGGACAAAGTCAGGATGCGACCAGTTCTGTCATGGACGAATTTGGCTTGATTCCAGTCAGAGAGGATATAGAGGTATCTGCAGGTGCTGGTGCATTTGTGGGCATGGAAGACAGTTCTGCATACTGCATGGCTTTTAGAAAAGACTGGTTAAACAGCCGTGGACTGAAAGAAAAAGATTTATACGTCGTGTTTACCCGTGGCGACTCAATGGAACCTACCATCAGTGATCAGGATTCATTACTGGTCAATACTGCTGAAAAAATGCCTCATGATGGACATATTTATGTAATCCGGAGCCAGGATACGCTTTGGGTTAAACGGATTCAGAAATTGCTGAACGGCTCACTTTTACTGATTTCTGATAATAAAATCTATCCTCCAATGGAGCTGAACTTAAATGAAGCTTCAGATGTGGAAATTATTGGTAAAGTTGTCAGTTCGAGCAAAAACTTTTATTAAAAACCATGGCTTTACAGAAAAAATCAGAATGGTTTCTGACAGATATCCAGTATAGATGATGAAAAACCATGTGAAAGATTGCAGCATTTCCAGTGATATATAATGGATTTATCCATTCAAGCTGAAACTCAGAACATGAATCTTTCTCTACAATTACTGTATGGTAGTAATCAACAGTGCAGGGCAAGGTTGAATGCCCGTGGAGAGATTCAGATAAAAAAAGCATGAATGGATTCATTCATGCTTTTTCAGTCAGTTAAGCCATGCTTGGGATTTCTTCAGGGCGCATATCAAAAATCAGGATTTCTGCCTGATTACCCTGACTGAAGGAAAGCGTACCACCTTCGCGGATACGGGCAGCGTCACCTGTATTAAATGTTTTACCATTTACATCCACACTGCCTTTGGCTACGTGTAAATAAACATAGCGACCTTCAGGAATGACGAAATCCGCAGTTTCATGGCCATCAAACAGACCTGAATAAATATTGATATCCTGTTTAATGGCAAGTGTTTTTTCACCACCTTCAGGAGATATCATCAGATGAAATTTACCGCGTTTATCTTCAGGAGCAATATGAATCTGCTGATATCCCGGTGCTGTATTCACTTGATCAGGCACCACCCAGATCTGTAAGAAATGTACATTTTCCTGAGCAGAGTGATTAAACTCACTGTGTGCAACACCATGACCTGCACTCATCAGCTGAATATCACCAGGGACAATAACTGAACCTGTACCCATGGAATCTTTATGCTCCAGAGCACCTTCAAGCACATAGGAAATAATTTCCATGTTATGGTGTGGATGTGTACCAAAGCCTTTTGACGGTGCTACTGTATCGTCATTGATCACCAGCAGGTCAGAGAAACCGACCTGTTTTGGGTCCCAGTAATCAGCAAATGAAAATGTATGTTTTGATTGTAACCAGCCATGATGAGCTGCACCACGTGCATGAGATAAGCGCATATCAAACATTGTCATACTCCAGATTTAATTTTTTATCTGAGTTAATAGTATTGTTTTTAATTTACCGATGAAGCACCAGAAATGGGAAGCTTGGTGTGATTTTTAGAACGATACAGTTTCAACAGGCAGAGTGACAATTTTTACTGGAACCAGATATCTGACGATCATTCTCTCCATTATCTGGTGATGTTCATAAGGGAGCCTTAACAGATCAAAAGCAGTCTATATTCACCTATGGTTTCAACAGGTGCGCGATGGATGCAGGGTAAAACCTGTTGTATCGGATGATCAACAGCTAAACGCCACAGATGCCCATTACCTAAATTTAAAGGTTCGGCTGTAGGTTTGGGCTGATAGTGCAGATCAAAGAAGTATTCTTTCAAAAATGATTCAAATTCAGCTTCAGATCCATCATGCAGCTCTTTGAGTTTGTTTCTGATTTCTGGAATCAGAATTTTTTGCTCCACCTGATCATTTGGCAGGATATCACTTGCAGCTCCATGATAGGTGCATAAAAAAGTGTCGGTTTCTATGAGAGAACGATCTACATGATATGAATATACGTCCGTTGAAATAAAATCCAGTTCATCATCACGTTCATAGCATTTCAGAAGATTCAGGGAGGGAGATGCACCAAAGTCAGATAGCAGCTGAATATCCTGGAGAATAATTTCCCTAGCTGAATGACCGTTCTCAGAAAGTTGCAGCGCTAAAAGATCTTCAACTGAAACTTCAGTAATATTTTCTTTTAACTCCAGTTTACTGGTAATCTCATTAAAATCACCATGAAGATTTCTATGCCAGCAAATGGCATTAGTTTCACCCTGAAATTTTGAATTTACGAGTTCTGAAAAAGTTGAAACCTCTCTGATCTGTCGGTGATTTGAAAATGTAACTGTCATATCCAGGATAAAAATAAGCTTTCAATCATTATATACTTTTAACCCTGTATAAAAATGAAATCAGAAATTCATTTAAGTTTTTCCAGTGACTGTATTGGATATATTCCTTTTAGAAATAATCCAAAAATTTATTTATTGAAAAGATGGATTCAGGAAAGCTGAAGTTTCATAAACTGACTGGGATTTTTTTGCGTCACACGCTGAAAAGCACGGGTAAATGCCGCGACAGACTGGTATCCGACTTTTTCAGCACAATCAGCAATTGTTAAACCTTCAGCTAAAAACTGTTGCGCAAGCTGCACACGGTAATATAAAACAAACTGAGTTGCTGAAAACCCTGCAATACTGGTGAAATACCTGGCAAAGTTAGCTCTGGATATACCACAGACATACCAACTTTTCGCGAAATTCCTTTAACTTCTGATCTAACATTTTATATCCTTATTTTCAGGAGGTATTCGTTAAGATCAATCTAACTTCTGGATGCTTTAAGGTTTGGTATTAAAGTGACAGTCTTATGGTGAATCCGTGCCAAAATTGAGGTTGTGCAGGCAACTACAGCAGTCAGATCAGCACGATGAAATAGATCAGTTGAAACAGTTGTTCATCAGACTTGATCACCAGATCGAGAGGATGTAGTGGATATTGAGATTTATCTTTATATGGCTCAGAGGTGGTCCCACTTGTTTGAACAACTAAAAGCGTATTTATAAGTGATATTCCGCTCTAGTTAAGCCACCTTGTTTTGTTGGGGTAGCTGATCATAGTAAAACTCATTTGGTGTCATTTTGTCTAGACTCGAATGAGGTCGTTTCAAATTATAAAACTCAAAATATGCACTTAATTGCTTTTTCGCATCTGTGACACTGCTATAAGCTTTGAGATACACCTCTTCATATTTAACGCTCCGCCATAATCGTTCAACCATCACATTATCTACCCATCGACCTTTACCATCCATACTGATTTGAATGCCATTTGATTTCAATACATCAATAAATGCATCACTGGTAAACTGGCTGCCTTGGTCTGTATTAAATATTTCAGGTCGACCATATTTTTCAATCGCTTCATTTAAAGCCGAAATACAAAAATCCACCTCCATACTAATCGATACCCTATGCGCAAGTACCTTGCGGCTATGCCAATCAATCACAGCACATAAATAAACAAAGCCTTTTGCCATAGGGATATACGTTATATCCGTAGACCACACTTGATTACTGCGCTGAATAGCCAACCCTTTGAGCAGATATGGATATTTACGGTGAGCTTGATTAGCCTGGCTTAAATTTGGTTTGCAATATAACGCCTGAATACCCATTTTCTTCATTAAAGTACGTGTATGACGTCGTCCTATATGATGTCCTTGACGATTCAACAAATCACGCATCATACGACTGCCTGCAAAAGGATATTGCATATGTAATTCATCAATACATCGCATCAGCTTCAGATCTGATGCACTCACAGGTTTTGGGCGATAGTAATAACAACCACGGGAGACTTTCAGCAGCTTAGCTTGCTTAGATACTGAAATCTGAAGTGAGTCGTCGATTAACTTTTGTGGTTGAAGCGGCCCAGTTTCTTCAACACACCTTCTAAAAAATCAATTTCTAATGCCTGCTCACCGATTTTTGCATGTAGTTTTTTTAGATCGATGGGTGGTTCTGTTGGAGCTTTTGATTGATCGAAAGCTTGCGAGGAAGCTGAGATCAATTGATTTTTCCAGTCAATAATTTGGTTTTGATGAACATCAAACTCAGCACTCAATTCAGCAAGTGTTTTTTCTGCTTTAATCGCAGCAAGTGCTACCTTAGCTTTAAAATCATTTGAATGATTTCTTCTTGGTCTACGTGCCATAAAATACTCCATATATTGATGTTTATAACATCATTTGAGGAGCAGAATATCACTTATAGGAGTTGTTCAAATTTACGGATCCATCTCTCTCCAATTGTTTTACTTATTGGTTTTCTGTTTATTGCATGGCTTTATGATGACTATAATCCTTACTGAGCGCAGGATTTCGGCATAACGTATATTATGTTCATTTGCGTACTCGGCATCATGAATATAATTGTTCAGATTCATGATGCCGAGCTGTAGCAACAACTGAGGTTGTGCAGGCTACAGTCTTGGATATTCTATTTAACTTATGTTCACCTAAAATTTAGTTCATCATTTCACCTTTACATAATGATTAATTTTTTCAATATCTTACTTTAAGAATATTAATTTTTTTATTATGTTAAGTTCATGAACTTATTATAAGAATATGCAATAAGAAGTAGGGAATATTAGGCTTAAAGCAGGTTTGAATTAAGAAAAGAAAAACTTATGTCATTACACTACGTGTAAAATTCGCGATTCCATCTCTGAAGCGTGCATTCGTACAGCGTTTAATAATCTATTCTTCGCTATATAGCGAATAAAACCTATTGATAGTCATAATGTTCGCTATATAGCGAACTTATATATTGGTTAACAATATTTTCTAAATGATAAACAAACAGCGCGACTTTATGGCTGATCGTACTTTCATCTCAATTGAAGTAGTCTCCTACAATCTTAAATCTTAGTACGATTCGCAATAATTTATCAATTTTCTACCATTCGACTCGGTGCTCATTACGCCCCATATCGGGGAAGCTCATTCCCGAATTTTTAATCTAAGATGCATGAAATTCTCTTATGCTTGGATCAAAAATGAGTAATTATCGTTTTCTATCACCGATTACTTTGCCAAATGGCATCACGATTAAAAATAGAGTTGTACTTCCACCAATGACAGAACAAATGTCTTTTGAGGATGGGACAATTACACTAGAAGAAATTCAGTATATGCAACAACGAGCGGGTGGCGTTGGCTTACTCATTACGCCCGTTGCTTATATTAATAAAGAAGGAAAGGGCTTTGAAGGGCAACTGGGTGCAGATGATGATGATAAAATTAAAGGATTATCAAAATTAGCACATGCCATTAAAGCACGTGGTGCTAAAGCCATTCTGCAAATTTTTAGTGCGGGCAGAATGACAAATTCATATATCACGCGTGGCTTGCAACCTGTCAGTGCCAGTGCTGTTGCAGCACCACGTCAAGGTGCAGAAACACCACGTGAATTAAGTGCAGCAGAAGTATTAAATGTAATTCAAGATTTTGCGGAAGCAACTCGTCGAGCAATTTTAGCGGGTTTTGATGGTGTTGAATTACACGGCGCAAATACCTATTTATTACAACAGTTTTTTTCACCGCATTCAAACCGTCGTACAGATGAATGGGGCGGCTCTATTGAACAGCGTTTAAATTTTCCAATGACGGTTATTCAAGAAGTGATGAAAATTAAACAAAAATTTGCCACGCCAGAATTTATTGTCGGCTATCGATTATCTCCTGAAGAAGTTGAAGAACCGGGTATTTCACTCGATGACACCAAGTACTTAGTGGAAAAATTACAGCATACAGATCTTGATTATATCCATGTTTCAATGGGCAATGTATGGCGTACTTCAATGCGTGATCAATCAAATAAACAGCCGATTATTACTCAACTTAAAGCGGTCAGTACCGAAAAACCAATCATTGCTGTTGGAAATATACGTACGCCTCAAGAAGCAGAAACCGTAATGCAAAGCGGTATTGATCTTGTTGCTTTGGGCCATCAGTTAATTATTGATCCAAATTGGGTTGAAAAAGTCATGTCTAGACATGAGGAAACGATTCGTTATCAATTACATGTGGCTGATTTAGATGATCTAGGTGTAAAACCACCTTTTTTAGAATTTATTCGTGAAATGCCAGGCTTTGACATTCTTGGATTGGAAGATGAAACCAAACGAAAAATTGATAATGTGACTTATCTTTAAAATTGAAAAAGAAGCTGGTGATTCAACCAGCTTTTTTTTATTTTGAAAAGTTGCGCTTCACCTAAACTTAATATTCTTAAAGGAATTTCAGATATAAGCATCTACTAAGAACAAACAAATCAGCATATTTATGCTGTTATTTTCAATAAATTTACCCCATACCCATAACAAAAATTGAATAGGTATGAGGGAGATCCATACTTTAGGGTGATGTATTTTAAAGGCTTATTGTCATAACAAATCTAATGGGAGACATGAAAATTAATCTTTCATGGCAATAAGATGTTCTAACTCATCTATCGTTTGTTGAATACGTTCTTGCAAAACAGCAGTCGGTTGCGTGTGAATACAATCATTTGAGGTGACGTAAATTGATGTATTGGTCACCCATGTTTTGAAATAATTGAATAAAGGACGCAATTGGTAATCAATCATCAAAGAATGACGTTCCGAGCCACCTGTGGCAGATAATACAACGGGTTTATTTGCCAGTGTTTCAGGAGAAATCAGGTCAAATAAATGCTTAAACATACCGGGGAAACTGGCATTATAAGTTGGCACGCCCACCACTAAAATATCGGAATTTATGATTTCCTCAATAATATGTTTTGCCTCAAAATTCAATTCATTGGCTGATTGAGCCATCGGAAAAGATGGACCCAGATCAGATAAATTATAAATCACAAATTCCATATTTAACTTCTGTGAAATTTGCTGAGCGATTTCCGCAACAACACGGTAAGTGGAGGAAGGGAGTTTAAAATTACCAACAATACCAACAATTTTTTTCATCATATCTCTCAAAATTTAACAATCATCGTAGATGAAATATCTATATAGAAAGGTGCAAACACCGCATTAACCCTGACGAACCCAACCCGAAATATATTTCATGTCATGTATTTTCCACAGGGTGTCATCATCGCATTGCAGTTCAATTTGATAATGTGCGGCATATATTTTCTGCCCATCTTTGTCGGTACTTTGATTGGGAATGATGCGTCCAATAATCATATAAGCAGACTTGTGAGATGGATCTATTTCGATATGTAGCGGTTCACCATAATGTTGGATCGACGGCCAAGGCATTCTAAAAGCCTTTAAAGTTGAGATAATGTTTCTTTTTCCTTTTTGAATCCCCATTGGTGGGAGATCTGTGGTCGCATTTTCAGTGAAATTTTCGATATGTAGGCTTGTATCTGCTAAATCCAAAGCCCAAGCATAACGATACCAAGACTCAGCAATTTGAGTTTCCGCATCTTCATTGGACATCCAATCTTTTTGCCAAAGTGAATTAAATTCACTGCTGATCGTGGTCATCGGATCATTTGGTTTCCATAAGCTATCTAAAGGCAAAATCCAGTGGGACAATAATTCTTTATTACCATCTACCCAATTCAGTTGAATTTTTATATCTTGGATATATTCATTTTTAAGGGTAAATATGAGCATCCCACCAAAATATACTTCCTGATTTTTAGATGCTTGAGCATAGAAATAGCCACTGATTTTACTTGTTGAACCCGAAGATTTTTTCACTACATTGCTTAACTGAATATCAACATGATCATGTGATATAAAATCCTGCTTTAAAAATGAAATTAGATTTTCACGAGAAGTCACAACACCACGATAACTTGAGGAAAATGTGACAGATTCACTGATAAATTGTTCGGGTTGAATCATCGATTGACCTTTCCATAATTGAATAAATTGTTCAACTGAATGGAGTGCATGTGCAATTTGGGTTTTCATCATTAGACCTATTTGCTTGAATTTCTGAATACAGTGATATAAATCATTTCGGCACAAGGATAAGCCTGTGCTGAAATGTATTGATATGTACTGCTGATTAGTAAAAAAATAGAACAGATGATTAGAATAATGTAATATTTGTAGAATTAGATTCCTATATTAGGGGTGTTAATTTAACTAATCTATGGAAAAGTCATGGAAATCAATCGAATAGGTGATATTTCTGCCTTTGTTGCTTCGGTAAAATATGGCAGTTATACGCAAGCAGCAAAACATCTCCAATTATCTCGATCTGCGATTGGTAAAAGTATTGTTCGTTTAGAAGAACGACTTGGGGTTCGATTATTGAATCGCACCACGCGTAGCCTGAGTTTGACTGAAGAAGGGAAAATCCTTTTCGATTATTGTCGTCAAATTTTAGATGATTTGAGTGAAGTCGATAATGTCATGGCAACTCGACGAGTACAGCCGACAGGGACGCTCAAAATTACAGCACCGCATTCTTTTGGGCATCAATATATTTTGCCCGTACTGGATGCTTTCTTAAAAAAATGGACGGGGTTAAAGGCAGATATTTCATTTACCGACCGTTTTGTGGATGTGATTGAAGAAGGTTTTGATATTGGAATTCGTATCGGTGAACCTAAAGATGATTCACGAATTTTAACTCGAACCATTGCATGGCAAAAAATGCAAACTTGTGTTTCACCACAATATATTCAACTTCATGGTTGCCCTAAAACACCTGAAGAATTAGTCAATTTTGATACTATTTTCTTTAATGGTAGTGCAGGGCAAAGGAACTGGAGATATAAGACAGAAACTGGAATTTATGTATTTGAAGGACCAGAGAAAATGAAAATAGATAGCTCTGATGCTATTTTAGCCTCTGCAATTTCAAGTTTTGGTATTATTCAATTACCGACATATTTGACCCAAGAAGCGATTCAGAATCAGCTATTGATTCCAATTCTTTCAGAATTTTCTGTTGAACCTGAACCGATTCGTATTATTTTTCCAAGTAAGAAGCATTTATCTCCACGTGTACGCTTATTTATCGACTTTATTGTTGAATTGTGGAGTGAAAAATTACCTTGGGATGAAGCCTAAGCCAATATAGAAAATCAGAAAAAATCAGATCGATCTACAAAACTCAATTGAAAAAAGACTCCTTGTTTGAGGCAAACAAGGAGTTTGAAAAACAGAAAAGTGTTGAATTAATTATTATTAAAATGCGGAAGGACTTCTTCAATCAACTCTTGTAGCACTTCATTTGCAGGTCGACGCGTTGGTTTAAGATTCAGCGTAATATGCGCAACGCCATCTTGCTCTTGCTGCTTCCAAAATTCCATTAAGGTATTACGACCAGCTCTTAAGAAAATGTTGTGATGCAAACGTGCAGTTTCATTTGGATCTTCGCTTAAATCTAAGAAGTTCGCATAGCCAAATGGATGCCACGTTTTACCATCACCGAGTTCAGCAATTTCTTTGACGATTCCTTTTGAGCGTTTAGGATCGACACCATGCCAAATCCATGCATCGGATTGATTTGCAAACCAAGACATATCTTGACGTGCTCGACCAATGGTAATCATTGGAAGACGTTTAGATACAGGCTTCGGTACGAGATCAATATTTCCCGTCAATTGACCATGATATTCACTTTTCATTCGAGGAAATTTATTTTCATTTAATGTACGAATCATTTCCCAAGCTTCTCGGAAACGCTCAGCACGGTTATCAAAATCACAACCAAAAGCAGGATATTCTACAGGTCTGTCTCCGCTAGACATGCCTAGGATAAAACGACCATTGGAGAGTTGATCGACAGAAGCCGCTTGTTTCGCTGTTAATATGGGATTGCGTAATGGTGAAACAATTCCAGCAGTACCCAATGTGATATTTTGAGTTGCAGCAGCAAGAAAACCCAAATCTACGAATGGATCATAGATTTGTCCAACATCACCAAAATTCGGATCATAAAAGGGGACATCTCGAAGCCATAAAGCTGAAATACCACCTTGATCTGCCATTTGCGCTAATTCTAAATGGTCTTGCATATTGGGCATTGGGCCTTCTGGATATCCTTTAAATGGTGCAATTAATCCAAAGGTTAATTTATTAGGTTGGAATACACGGGTAAAAGCCGTGTTATTTGCCAGGTGTTCAGGTAGTAGCAACTTGTTCATCAAATTGTCCAGTGATTTTATTTAAACTGGGAAATATCTTAATGAGTTTATTGGGGAATGTGTTTCCCAAAACTTGGGATGGAATAAGTCAAAGTCAGTCTTTCTATGTGAATAATTGCATAATTTATGTGCTATTTATATGCAATTGACTATAAGATGGTGATTAGCGAAATTAGTGAGTACATACCCAAAATTTGGGATGTGTTGCGGTAGCGTAACTAAATATAAAACAAAGGATAAATATTCTAATGAAAAACCTTTTCAAACTCATATCTATATTCAGATTTGTATTTCTTAACCGAATAAGATTGCTATCAATTTTTTTATTATTTTCTAAATAAACAATGAAATTATCAATTTCAACTTGGATAATCTCAAAATTGTAGGATGTCGAATAAAAAGATTCACAAAAGGACGTGGTAAACTTTTCAAACCAAAATTTTATTGCGATTAAATCTGCATGCTGAGTAGAGATACTTTGAAATCTAAGAAATTTCATGGTGTACAACATAGGGTACAAACATGGACAAGATGAATCTAGATCAAATATAGAAAAGTTTGTGAAGTATTCTTAAGGTCAGAGATGGATCCGTAAATTTGAACAACTCCTATAAGTGATATTCTGCTCCTCAAATGATGTTATAAACATCAATATATGGAGTATTTTATGGCACGTAGACCAAGAAGAAATCATTCAAATGATTTTAAAGCTAAGGTAGCACTTGCTGCGATTAAAGCAGAAAAAACACTTGCTGAATTGAGTGCTGAGTTTGATGTTCATCAAAACCAAATTATTGACTGGAAAAATCAATTGATCTCAGCTTCCTCGCAAGCTTTCGATCAATCAAAAGCTCCAACAGAACCACCCATCGATCTAAAAAAACTACATGCAAAAATCGGTGAGCAGGCATTAGAAATTGATTTTTTAGAAGGTGTGTTGAAGAAACTGGGCCGCTTCAACCACAAAAGTTAATCGACGACTCACTTCAGATTTCAGTATCTAAGCAAGCTAAGCTGCTGAAAGTCTCCCGTGGTTGTTATTACTATCGCCCAAAACCTGTGAGTGCATCAGATCTGAAGCTGATGCGATGTATTGATGAATTACATATGCAATATCCTTTTGCAGGCAGTCGTATGATGCGTGATTTGTTGAATCGTCAAGGACATCATATAGGACGACGTCATACACGTACTTTAATGAAGAAAATGGGTATTCAGGCGTTATATTGCAAACCAAATTTAAGCCAGGCTAATCAAGCTCACCGTAAATATCCATATCTGCTCAAAGGGTTGGCTATTCAGCGCAGTAATCAAGTGTGGTCTACGGATATAACGTATATCCCTATGGCAAAAGGCTTTGTTTATTTATGTGCTGTGATTGATTGGCATAGCCGCAAGGTACTTGCGCATAGGGTATCGATTAGTATGGAGGTGGATTTTTGTATTTCGGCTTTAAATGAAGCGATTGAAAAATATGGTCGACCTGAAATATTTAATACAGACCAAGGCAGCCAGTTTACCAGTGATGCATTTATTGATGTATTGAAATCAAATGGCATTCAAATCAGTATGGATGGTAAAGGTCGATGGGTAGATAATGTGATGGTTGAACGATTATGGCGGAGCGTTAAATATGAAGAGGTGTATCTCAAAGCTTATAGCAGTGTCACAGATGCGAAAAAGCAATTAAGTGCATATTTTGAGTTTTATAATTTGAAACGACCTCATTCGAGTCTAGACAAAATGACACCAAATGAGTTTTACTATGATCAGCTACCCCAACAAAACAAGGTGGCTTAACTAGAGCGGAATATCACTTATAAATACGCTTTTAGTTGTTCAAACAAGTGGGACCACCTCTGTCAACATATCATATTTTATGATTGAACCACAAATTAGTTAAGTCATTGAATTCTAGTTTAAGAACGAAGTATATGAAGTTATTGTTAGGTGTATCGGATTTAACTTATGTTTACCTAAAGTCTACTTCATGATTAATTATATTGTTAAAATTCAATAAAATTAATAATTTATGTAATTATATACTTATATATAGGTTTGATTGGTTCATGAACCTGTCCTGTAATACAATATTTTCTAAAATTAAAGTCTACAAAAAGTTCTAAAGACTCTTCTTTTTTAGTGGTTACTGTCCGTACTTGATTTCTTAACATCCACGAAAAATAGCTGAATATTTAATTCTAAATACTGATAGAAAAATTTCTTTTAGCAATTTATAGTGACTTCATTGTAAGTATTTAATAAATTTCAACTTTGAGATTAGAGATGGATCCGTAAATTTGAACAACTCCTATAAGTGATATTCTGCTCCTCAAATGATGTTATAAACATCAATATATGGAGTATTTTATGGCACGTAGACCAAGAAGAAATCATTCAAATGATTTTAAAGCTAAGGTAGCACTTGCTGCGATTAAAGCAGAAAAAACACTTGCTGAATTGAGTGCTGAGTTTGATGTTCATCAAAACCAAATTATTGACTGGAAAAATCAATTGATCTCAGCTTCCTCGCAAGCTTTCGATCAATCAAAAGCTCCAACAGAACCACCCATCGATCTAAAAAAACTACATGCAAAAATCGGTGAGCAGGCATTAGAAATTGATTTTTTAGAAGGTGTGTTGAAGAAACTGGGCCGCTTCAACCACAAAAGTTAATCGACGACTCACTTCAGATTTCAGTATCTAAGCAAGCTAAGCTGCTGAAAGTCTCCCGTGGTTGTTATTACTATCGCCCAAAACCTGTGAGTGCATCAGATCTGAAGCTGATGCGATGTATTGATGAATTACATATGCAATATCCTTTTGCAGGCAGTCGTATGATGCGTGATTTGTTGAATCGTCAAGGACATCATATAGGACGACGTCATACACGTACTTTAATGAAGAAAATGGGTATTCAGGCGTTATATTGCAAACCAAATTTAAGCCAGGCTAATCAAGCTCACCGTAAATATCCATATCTGCTCAAAGGGTTGGCTATTCAGCGCAGTAATCAAGTGTGGTCTACGGATATAACGTATATCCCTATGGCAAAAGGCTTTGTTTATTTATGTGCTGTGATTGATTGGCATAGCCGCAAGGTACTTGCGCATAGGGTATCGATTAGTATGGAGGTGGATTTTTGTATTTCGGCTTTAAATGAAGCGATTGAAAAATATGGTCGACCTGAAATATTTAATACAGACCAAGGCAGCCAGTTTACCAGTGATGCATTTATTGATGTATTGAAATCAAATGGCATTCAAATCAGTATGGATGGTAAAGGTCGATGGGTAGATAATGTGATGGTTGAACGATTATGGCGGAGCGTTAAATATGAAGAGGTGTATCTCAAAGCTTATAGCAGTGTCACAGATGCGAAAAAGCAATTAAGTGCATATTTTGAGTTTTATAATTTGAAACGACCTCATTCGAGTCTAGACAAAATGACACCAAATGAGTTTTACTATGATCAGCTACCCCAACAAAACAAGGTGGCTTAACTAGAGCGGAATATCACTTATAAATACGCTTTTAGTTGTTCAAACAAGTGGGACCACCTCTATTTTAAGAGGGTATTTTGGACATAAAAATTTGGGAAGGCGGTCTTCAATCGCAAGAAATCATCGCTATCGAAAAAATTAGAGCTGCTTTTACTAAACAGGGCAAGATGTTTCCATGGAAAGGTTATGCGGGATTTCGCTTTACTAATTCAAAAGGTAAAGAAGGTGAATTCGATCTTGTTATTGTGACGCATTGCAATGTGATCATTGTTGAGCTTAAAGATTGGAATCATCAACCTGTTACTTCTGTTAATGGTCGTTGGTATAAAGGTGATCGCGATATGGGGACTTCTCCTGTATCAGTGACAAAGAACAAGGTATTTACATTACAGAACAAATTGGAAAAATATAAGAATAAATTTACAAACAAAGGGCGAGTACCATTCATTAAATATTTTGTTGTGATGACTGGTAATGCAGACTTTAGTCAGCTACAGGGTGTTGATAAAGAATTTACAATTTCACTGGATGACTTCTTAAAACTTGCCAATACATCTGAGTTCAACGATAAATTTCCGATAACCCACCCGATGCAACGTACGGTAAATAAAGATTTCGATATATTTGATGAATTATTTTTGGGAAATCAAACTAATGCTAGGTCATTGAATGTTGGTGGTTATACAGCTGCAGATACGATTTTTGATCATCCAAACGGCATTTATAAAGAATATTATGCAGTCACCAAAGGGCAATTTAAAAATGAAGCACTCCTTCGCTGGTGGGACTTTAGTAAAGTATCAGGGGTGAAAGGATTAACTCCAGATGGACGAGGACAAATAGTTTCAAGAGAGCGCAATGTTCTGCAATATTTAAAAACTCATAACCAAGAACTTTGGAACCATTGTTTGAGGTCATTGACCCCGTTTGACCAAGATGAGGTTACTACGACAAGTGCAGAATTATTTGAGTTTCCGACTAATCATTTTCGTTTTAACGAATTTATTGGTAAATATGCAAGTTTATATAGCGAAATAGATTTACTTGAAATTGCTAAGATCATAATGTCGCAATTTGAATCATTACATAAGGTAACAGTTGCACACCGTGATATTAATTCTCATAGTCTGTGGCTCTCTCAATCGAAATCAGTTGTAATCTCTAATTTGGCATGTGCGTATTTTAAACCTGCAGGAACAGTAGGCGATTATCGTGAGCAACTGGCTGTCGGTGCAATAGAAGCAGTCGGAACTGAAAGTGAGAATCCAAAATTCAACACACCCTTTGAGTCTGATGTTTATGCTTTGGCAATTATGCTTTGGCATCTGTTACATAAGGAGCGTATTTCAGAAGGCAGTCTACAGTCATTACAAAATAACTTAAAGAATAGTGCTGCGTTCTATGCTCCGGTACTTTATAACGCAATTTATAACAAGAGCTTTAAAGATGCCTCGGAATTTACTACAGCATTTCATGCGGCAGAGCCTAAGCGTGCTGAAATAATCACTTTCGATGCAAATTTAATAGAGCCATATCGCAATAGTATTAATCATTCTCGTCAATTTAAACCTGACGATGACATAGATTTCTTTGTTGAAACTGATGAAAAGGAAGTGTACTGCTCTAACGGATTGCTTGTTAAGGCCTGGCTCAACACTGGTGGTATTAACGCCTCCGATTTAGAAGGTTTTCAAATACATAAATTCATCAAGAAAATTGAAAAGCTAAAAGCTATCAATTCTCCGTATATTCCACGAATAGAAGACTTTGGAATTGCACAAAAATCTTCAAGTCTATTTCTTGTGACAGAATATCTTGCTGATAGCCAATCTTGGCGTCAGAAATATCAGCAATATGCGGATGTGAATTGTGACATAAGCAATGAAGAACGGTTAGCGGATATTGGGAAACTCATTTCAGCGATTGATGATTTACACGAAGCTCACGTATCACATGGTGATTTGCACGATGAGAACATTTTATTAGATAAAAATAGTGGGCAAATCTACCTGATTGATATACCAGATTTTAATTTATCTGGAGAAGAATCTAGAAATACTCAATATTCACCAGAGCAATACGATGTTGATGCTTATCAGCGTGATAATTATGCAGTGATGAAATTGGCGAGCGAGATTCTATGCTTTAATTTTGGTGAGGGATCAGAAAATTATCCAATATTGGCTGAAGCAATTCAGAATGAATTGAAAGATGAAGAATTTGGCTTCAAAGGAATTGCGAGATTTAAGCAAGCTTTTGATAGGTTAGGTCATAAATCCAAGAAAATTATTACTGTATATGATAATCGTGTGAGCGAAAGTTTTACGATTTATCCTGAAAATATGCAGATGTATGTTGGGATATCAGCTCGTACTGAGGGACATGAGCATATAGCGAGCTTAACGTTTAATGGAATTGGTGGCACATATTCATTGCAATATGATTCAAGTCGCGGTAACAGATCAATCTTTGGTGGTATGGCCCCTCGTAAAAAAGATTATCTATCAGCAAAAGAAAAAGAGAATAGCCAAGCAAGCTTAAATGTTGAGATACAGATCAAGGCATCTGATCAACGTAACTATACTGAGCTTGTCAATTTTCTTAATACACAAACCGACTTTATCGACATTGTAGACTCTGCGCTTAAAGAACATATAGCTAAACGACTACAAACAGATCAGAAAAAGAATGAAACACCATTATTTGAAAAAAATGATGCTTTTCAATTGCTTGAAGAAGGTATTCTTCCTGGGCTATCTATACAACCAATTGTTATTTCGAGCGATTCCCCTGAAAATCAGCGACAGGATATTCCTTTAAAACAGGCATCAAAAAAACTGGATACCCATAAATTATGGACTGCGATTTTAGATGCAGAAATTGATGCCTCACCATCAATTGAGCTTAAAGACACAGCATTTGTGAAAGACAATACTTTTATATGTCCTTACGATGCAGTAAAGGATCCTTTAGAAAGTTTTGATGATTCAGATACAGATAAGGTGTTTGCATTTATTAACAAAATAGACCACAAGGCTTTGAAGGCTGAGGGGAAAAAAATAGAAGATATTGAAAACAATGATGAATTAGCAAAAGAATTTACGAAAGAGTTTAAATTGGGTGAGGTGGATTTAAAGGCATCGAATCTTCATGAAGTACATATTACTAAGGTCAGAAATACTCGCTATCCTCCAGAAGAAGGGAGTGTGATTTATTTTCGCTCGATGCAAAGTAATGCATCATTAAGAAAACGTAAATACGCAATTGAACGTATTCTAAATAAACAGAGCATTATTTCAGATTTAGCTGAATTGTTTGATCCAGAATGTAAGCTAACAGCTAATTATTATGACATAAAAGTTAAAGATGAAGATTTCGATCGTTATAACCGAAAAGATGATCATGGCAATCAAATTAGTCTAAACCTTCAGCAAAAAAAAGCTTTTCAAAGATTGATCAATAGTGGTCCACTTTCATTGTTACAAGGTCCACCAGGCACAGGTAAAACTGAATTTATTGCAGCATTTGTACACTATTTGATTGAAAAGCAAAATGTAAAAAATATTCTTTTGGTGAGTCAGTCACATGAGGCAGTAAATAATGCTGCAGAGCGTATTCGTAAACACTGTGCTCGTTTGGAAACACCACTTGAAGTTGTTCGATTTAGTAATCGTGAAAACACAGTTTCAGATGGTTTAAAAGATGTGTTTTCAAAGGCAATCACCGCCCAAAAACGTGAACTCTTTTTAGCAGAGATGAAAACTCGTATTTCTTCTTTGGCTACAGCATTAGGTTTACAATCCGAAGTGATGGTCAAAGTGGTCGAGCTTGAACTTCAGCTATTTAAGCAAATCGATGATTTAATTCGTCTGAAAAAGATCTCTAATAATATTAATGAAGTTGAAAATTCAAACACACTGAATAAAACCATTGATTTCGACTTAGCTGCTCAAATCCGAGAACTTGAAGCATCAATTCGCAACCAAAGTGTCAATGAGTTCAATATAGAAATTTCATCTAATACCATAATAGATTTTGAACTAAAAAATCGCATTATAAAAGCATTAAGTACTAGATTTGGATTGAATATTCAGGAAACCCGAAGTGTTCTGGCATTAGCTAAAGTCACTAAAGAGATGATTGATACGCTCTCTGGAGACTATGTAAATTATGATGAATTTTATGCACGTTCTCGTCAGCTTGTGATTGGTACATGTGTTGGTATTGGTCAAGGTCATTTGAACATCCGTGAAAACACATATGACTGGGTCATTATTGATGAAGCAGCTCGTTCTCAATCGGGTGAGTTAGCTATAGCAATGCAATCAGGCAAGAGAGTGTTATTGGTAGGTGATCACCATCAACTCCCACCTAATTATTCTCCTGAGCAAAAAAATGTGATCGCGAGAAAACTAGGTATTTCACTGGCATATGGTAATTATGACGAAATAGATAATTTGCTCAAAAGTGATTTCGACAGAGCATTTAACTCAAGCTATGGCCAACAAGCTAGTGAATCTCTTTGGACACAATACCGAATGGCAACGCCTATCGGAAATATAGTTTCTGAAATTTTTTATAAAGGTAAATTAGAATCTTCGGGACGAACTATTTCCCAGCATTATGAGCAAACTGCTGATGTATTACGTTCAACTGTAACATGGGTGGATACATCTGATATGGGGCATGATGCCTTCCATTCAGAAGTTAAACAGAATAGAGGGAAGATTCGTAATAAAGAAGAAGCAAAAGCGATTATGACTATTTTAAAGCAGATTGCTGAAGATGAAGCTTTGATTAATTATCTTAACAGCGTTAGAAAAACTGATGCAGCTATAGGTGTTATTTGTATGTATGCAGAACAAAAGCGATATTTACAGCAATTGTTCAATCAGAATGCATGGCCAGAAGGTTTCAAAGATCTAGTCAACATTGATACTGTGGATAGTTATCAAGGCAAAGAAAATCGAATCATCATCGTTTCAATCACACGTTCTGACAAATCTAATACTCCTGGCTTCATGATTATGCCAAATCGAATTAATGTTGCATTGTCTCGTGCGATGGATAGATTGATTGTAGTTGGTAATAAGAATGTTTGGACTGGAAGGAATAGAGATCTGCCATTTGGAAAAGTGGTGAAGCATATGGAAGAAAAAGGAATTGATGAAGGCTACAGATTTGTCTTTTCTAAAACTTTGAAAGGAGAAATGGTATGAACGCACAATTGAAGTATCATGAAATTGATTTTTTAATACCATCACAAGAATTCATTGTGAATTTCTCCTATGTTTCAGGGAAAGGTTTATCCTTTATTCGAGAATATATACTCCGTCTGCTTAATATTGCACCAATGACTAAAATGCAAATCTCTGTGTATTTTGGATTAACTGAGATTGAAGCAACTGAAGCGATAGATGATTTAATTGAACAAGACTTTATTAAATTAAATGCTGATGGTCGTTTGGGTTTGACAGATTCAGCAAAGAAATTGTTTACTGATGTTGCATCAGATGTGAGTTTGACTTCGATTGAAGAAAGTACGGCTAAAATAAGATTTGAGTTAGCTACATTTTGTTTTTTCAAAAATGAAAAAAATGTCGGGATAAGAAATTGGGCTTGCGGTTTAAAAATAAATGCACCTCCAGAACATGAAGCATACGCAGCTGATCATGTGAGAACAAAATTTCAAGATGAGTTTTTTCAGATTGCGGAAAACAATTTCCTTCCAAATTCAGTACTCAAGGATAATCATCGACCTCATTTATACATGATTAATTCAGTAATTCCGACTTATAAAGGCCCATTAAGGATAAAAGTAGATTTTAAATTGGATCATAAAGGTGATCCCTTATTACTAGATAAATTTTCAGATTTGAGTCATTCAGATCAGATGCATTCACTACTCGCTGAACAAATAGATCAAATGAAGCGTGTCAGCAATGTAAAGGAAATTGTAAAAGCTCAGGGAATACTTGAAGATTGCTACACTTCACAATTCTTAAACGAGCAGGGACATATAACAAATTTAACTGATGTACAAGATGGTATCAATGGTGAGATATTTGATGGGGTAAATTACAATTTATTGGTTGGTCCAATTTACCAGCAAGAAAATTGGAAAGTATTAGAGAAAGAAATCCATACTATTTCGAAACGAGTGAAAGGATCTAATCAGGAAAATAATTCAACGAAAATCATTTGGATTGCACCATCAAATCCATTTTGGGGTATGACCTCAAAAATAGGGATTGCGTTTGAAACCTTGCAAGAGGCATTTAAGGATAATAAGGGGACACTATCAAAAGTATTCTTACCTATCAGGAATCAATATGATAAAAATACTGCTAAAAAGTGGTTAAATCATTTTAAACCCTATGCGAATATATTGAATGGTTTACGAGAAGGATTTTGTGATGGTAATGTTGAAATATTACTCATTAAAAATGAACTCGTTGCTATTAGTTACCATGTGAGTGATTCAGAGAGATTGCCTGTAAGTATGCCTATCGGTTTTTTCACAAAAGATTTTAATGTTGTCAATCACATAGATAAAATTGTGGACCAATATCTAAATGGTTATGCTTCGTATGATGAACCTAATAATTGCGGGCATCTCCAAAAAATTACAAGGCGTTAATAGTTTTTCATAATTCATAAATGCCACAAATGTGTGGCATTTATATAGTAATAATCTAAATATCATTTACCTAGTACTAAGTACATAGAAAGCGAGCAACTGGTGTAGGAAACTCATAACTTTACTAAGATATGTGTTGAAAACAATGCCAATGACAGTTTCAGTAATAAAAGTCTTGACAGTTCTGGAGGGTAATCATTACTCTATATCAATATTAATGAATTTATTGTCACTTATTATCTATTTAACTTATGTTTACCTGAAGTTTTATTCATAAGAATCCATATATTTATATTAATTAAATTGAATAACTTAGAGAATTAAAATTACAAGTTATAAATATTTGGTTCATGAACCTCGTTATGAATACATGATTTCCTACTAAAAAATATTAAGAATAGACTAAATTTGTCTAGGGGAGTGGTAGCAGTCCATTATCTAACTTAACGGTGTCTACAAAATTAGTAGCTATTCAGCCTAAAATCTTTGATTCACATCATTTCACGCAAAATACTGTCTTTTTTATATCGATAAAATCCAATGAATAACTCAATCTGAAGTTTTATTTACTTAGTCTTTTAGGAAGAAAATATGATATAAATTCCGTGTTTAATTAATACCTAGAGTAAAAGCATGTACTTACAAACCATAAAAATAAATAATTTTCGTATTTTTCAAAATTTTGAACTTGAGTTCAATAAGGGGCTAAACCTTCTAATAGGTGAAAATGACTCTGGCAAAACGGCTCTTATTGATGCGATCAGACTTGTACTAGATACAAACTCATCAGAGTGGACGAAATTTATACTTACTGATTTCCATGATGGGAAAAATATTCTCAATATTCAATTGAAATTTGCAGATCTTAGTATTGATGACCAAAGTATATTCCCAGAGCACATCACATATATCAAAAATACACAGCACCAATCTGAAGCATTTTTATACGTAAACCTAACCGCATCTATCAAACAATTAACCAATAAAGTTGGGCAATTTATTCAAACAGATATTAATTCTGGACAAAATGCTGAAGGACCTACCATAGAGAAAGCAGCTCGCATGTATCTTTCCACAACGTATTTAAAACCTTTACGTGATGTTGAAGGAGAATTATCAGCAGGTCGTGCATCTCGTTTATCTCAAATTTTAGCAAACCATGAAACATTAGGTGGAAATGATACGAATGTTGAGCGACTAATTCGTACTATGATTGCTGCAAATCAAGCAATAAAAGATGATGATGCGGTTCTAAATACAAGAGGCGAAATTCAAGATCTTTTAGATAAAATCACATTTCAAGATAAAAAATTCAACCCATCTTTAAATATGATTGGTAGTAAGGCATTCGATGACCTCAATGAAACAGAAAGGCATGCTCTTTTCCGAATAATTTTAGAAAGATTATCATTAGGTCTAGATCATACAGGTAGATCTCATGGTCTTGGATATAGCAACTTACTATTCATGGCAACAGAACTTATGTTGTTATCACAGAGTTCTGATGAATTTCCATTACTTCTCATAGAAGAACCAGAAGCTCACTTGCATCCACAACTTCAGATGAAGTTTCTTAAGTACTTAACTGAAAATAAACCAAATCTACAATGTATATTGTCTACCCATAGCCCTCACTTCGCATCTAAAGCACCTTTAGAAAATCTAATTATCATGAATAATGGAACTGCATTTCCTTTAAGAAAGGGGTGTACATTACTTGATTCAACTGATTATCCATTTTTAGAAAAATTTTTAGATGTTAGTAAAGCAAATATGTTTTTTGCTAAAGGTGTTTTAATTGTTGAGGGTGATGGCGAAAATATTCTTTTGCCTACTATCGCTGAGCTTCTAGATCGTTCTTTAGAAGATTATGGAGTTTCCTTAGTTAATGTTGGTAATCTTGCTTATAAACGCTATGCAAAGATCTATCGTAGAAATAATGGAACAGCAATACTTCCTATCAAAGTTGCATGTATTACAGATTTAGATATTTGGCCAATGAAAGCTGAGGAAAAAGATGAAAACCCATACGGATTTAAAAAGAGAAAACCTGATCTAGGTGGTCGGAAAAAAGGAAATATCAGATATTGGGAAGATTATTATGATGAAATTTCGCGTCTTATATACATAAATAATAAGAAAGAAATTGATGGAGATAATGTTAAAACTTTTGTCTCTAATGATTGGACCTTTGAATATTGCCTCTGTAAATATGGGCTCGCAGAGCATGTCTATTCCTCAATAAAAGAA
Organism: Acinetobacter chinensis; assembly: GCF_002165375.2. Classification (NCBI taxonomy): domain Bacteria; kingdom Pseudomonadati; phylum Pseudomonadota; class Gammaproteobacteria; order Moraxellales; family Moraxellaceae; genus Acinetobacter; species Acinetobacter chinensis. The sequence continues at coordinate 1,732,551 of NZ_CP032134.1, read as the reverse complement.
ACAGATGACCCCGAATTTTCATCTTTACCTACAGATGATGAAGAAAGGGCAATTCAAATATATGGCATGATTGAGCAAAAAAGCTCAGGGAAAACAGAAGCAACATATAAGTTAATGGGTTTATTAAAAACACAATATCAAGATAAACCCTTAGAACTTCAAAAAGTTCTCCCTTCTTATATTGTAGAAGCGATTGCACATGTAACAGAAGCCATACCTGCATTACCTGCAACTACGACTGGAGATACACATGATTAATATTACAGATGCGGATATTGATTTACTGGAAAGTGAAATGTCTCTTAAATTTGGTCATAGCCGTCGAGAAGCTTTAAGGAATTTTATTGATGTTCAAGCATGCCCTGGAGGGGGGAAAACAACATTAATTGCTGCCAAGCTTATTCTATTAGCAAAAAAATGGAATAATCCATATAAAGGCATTTGTGTTATTAGCCATACTAATGTTGCTAAAGATGAAATTATTGCTCGACTTGAGAAACATGAACAAGGCAGAACAATTTTATCCTACCCACACTTTATTGGAACCATCCAAGAATTTATTAATAGATACTTGGCTATACCATATTGCCGCCAGAATAATATATCTGTGAATCAAGTCGATGATGAGATTTGTACAAAAATTTTATCATTTCACATAACCCGAGGCACTAAAACTTATCTAAATAATAAACATGCAAGTATTTCTGATCTTCAATTTAAATTTATAAATAATGACTTAAATTTAAATGTTCCTGGGTTTACAAAAGAATCTACATCTTCATCCTATAAAAACCTATTCAGTGCAAAAAAAGTCTTAATAGACAAAGGTTTATTTTTCTATAGGGAAATGTATGAATTCGCAAGTGCGAATATATATGAGAATGCAGAAACAGCCTTATCTATAAGAAAAAGATTCCCTATTGTATTCATAGATGAAATGCAAGACACCAATAAATATCAAGATGATATATTAAGTATAATATTTGATCAAGATTCTAATCTTCAACGATTTGGGGATCCTGATCAAAGTATTTTCGAAAGTAGTAATGAACCTTTAAATACATCTTACAATGGAAGGAATCATCACAACATTACTGACTCTAATAGGTTTAACCAGACTATAGCCAATTTATCTTCTGGATTAAGTTATAATAGGTTAAGCTTAACATCAGCTATTACATCAAATTTTCAAAATACTATTTTTTTAATAGATAGTGCAAGTCAACATAAAGCTATTAATGCTTTCGCAAATCTATGCTCTAATCAGTTAACAGACTTTAAAAAAGATCCTATTAAAATTGTAGGTGCTATAGGAGCTAAAAATAACACCAATATATCTTTAGTTAATTACTTTCCAGAATTTAATAAATATAATTCATCATCAAATTATAGACCTGAAAGAATTATTTATTGTTTTAAACGAGATAATATTAATCAAAATTGGCATTCTAAAGAAATTTACAAATCCGTATTAGAAGGAATATGTTACTATGCAAAAATTAATAATAAAAAGATTACTATAGATACTGAAGAACAAGAGTTCAGCATTAATAGCATTAAAAAATACCTAAAAAAAGAATCAAAATTAAAAGATTTCAATAAATTATTTATATCTATATTAAGAGAAGAAAATTTAAATCAAGAATTTTGGGGTAGCTCAATTTCGCAAATGCTCCAGATTTTTAATCTAAATGGTTTATCAAAAATCCCAGAGTATCTTAGCTACGATGGACACCCCCCATCTGCACAAAGCAATAATGAAAATTGTGAACAAAATAAAATTTCTATTGAAATTAATAACAAAAATATAGAAATGGAAGTTGCAACTATACACAGCATTAAAGGTGAAACCCACGCTGCAACTCTGGTAGTTGAAACAACATTTGGAGGATCACATGATATTTCAAATGTATTCACTTACCTTGTACATCAACAACCTCCACAACCAAAACCACAGACAATTAAGTTTATGAAACAAATCTACGTCGCTATGACTCGCCCTAGACACCTTATTTGTTTGGCTGTACATAAAGATAAGATTGAAAACCATCTTTCTTTGGCTACACAAAAAGGTTGGAAAATAATTGATCTTACTGTGACTTAATTTTTTACTTTACCAAGCAATCACAGACTTGATTTTGGATTGATCATCAAGATAGTACTTAATATCATTATTTTAGTTTTTTCAATTAATTCGAAGTAGCAGCTACAGATATTGATTTCCATTAATGAGGTTTTTTCTTGGTTCACCCCAGTCATTCACACCTACACAATTTCAGTAGTAAATAGGTGTGTGGCTATAATCAAAACTATTCAGAAGTTGGCTCAGTAGGAGTTTCATTCAATGGTGGTAACAATATAGAATAGCAATTGATAGGTTGCTGTATGGAAATAAATTCGCTTTCGAACTTTCTTAGTGCTTGATGTTCAGGATAGCTTTCCACAGCCAAACTAACTAATTCCTTAGCTTTATCAAGGTCGTTATTAGCACGATACCTTTCCGCTAATTGGAGCAACATTCCAGATTCAAGAAGTTGAGGGCAACGGAAACTAAATTTATGGTCTCGTTCTTTGAAGTACTTCATTAAACAGGTATGATGATCTTCAATACTCCATTCTATTTCCATCTCTAGTATATTTCGAGTAACCAATACAGCAGAGCTTGGCTGGATTAAAAGATTTTCGTATCTTCCAATAAATTCTAGGCAATTTTCAATGCGGTCTCTTTCACCTACAAGACGATTATAAATGATGAATAGACAGAGGAAAGCAAGCTTATCTGCAATGTTGATTCTGTCAAAGTTGGTTTGCAATTCTGTCAACAAGTGGGATAAATCCGATAAAGGTTTATTTGAGTCATTTTCCCATAGGATTGCCAGTTGATTTAGAAAACCTTCAAATCGCTTGACCCCAGAACCTCTACTAAAATCGATTATATGTATCCAATATTGAGGTGCTAGGGAGACGGTCATTATATTACTACGTTCAAGGTTATAATTATAAGGTTCACTTGTAATAGTTTGCTGACGCATAATGAATTCAGTAATGATATGTCTTGCAAGTCGTGCTAAGCCTTGAATCGTTAACCATGTTTTATTATCGATTCTACAAGTGTCGGAATAGCCAGAATCACGATCTAAGGGTTTTGGTAGTTTTTGTGACGTATGTACGTATTTGGATCTAGCAAGATATGCATTGGACAATGCTGTAGGCAAATCAAAACGAGTTATCGGATGAGTTACAGCGTCAGATTCTTCTCTAAAGAATGAAGGTTTGATGTGGTTGATGGCAAAAGCTTGAAAACGTTTGCCTAACGATACATGTTCAATTCCTAAAATTGCATTACGTACACGTTCAGCAAGGGCTTCTTCAGCACCAGTTAAAGCCTCATCTATAATTCTTCTTTTTTTTTCCTCATAGTCATTCCACGTTGCTTGATGTCCATCAAATTCTTGAGCAAGAGATTCGATTGAAGCAACTAGAAGGGTATACGCTAGTTCAAAGTTATCTGCTATACGATGTATCCCAGTCACATAAGTTCGGATAGCATTCATTACTGTTAAGAATGTTTTGCGGTTCAAACCATGCAATTGCCGGGTGAAATTGATTAAGTGTTGTTTGTGGCTTTCCTGACAGTAGATGACTTTATCGAAGGTTTGATTTACTACTTTATTAGGGACAGTATGAGTGCTTGTGCCCATTTCATCACTGAGTAATCTTTCAATCAGTGAATAACTTGGTGAAGCTATGCAATTTAAAGCGAAGGAGAGTATAGCTGAGAAATCACTTATAAAAGATGCAATGCCATGGGAAGCCATAAAACCCGGTCCATCACTATCAGGAAGGGCTTCGATAAGCTCCGTGTATGTGAAAATTAGAACGTTCGAATTATGAAAGGTTGACGTTCCCTCAATTGATCCCGTATCAGTTTCAATATGATCTTCAGCCATAAGGTGTAAATTTGAGTAGATGACACCTTTTAACTTATTGTGATATTCGACATCTCTCGTAAAGAGTTTACCTGAACCAATTTGAAGCACTGATGATTTCCTATTGTTAGATAAATTTTTGAATGATCGAAATATTTTCGATAAAATCAAGTGAATATATGAATATTATTAGAATGAAGGTCGAGAAACAACTTCAATTCATCAAGCTGCTATAGTCATTTCCGTAGCTTAAAAGGATAGGTGAGGTTGAGCATGTAACCAAAAATGAATTTCAGAGACCTATTTCAATTGATGCAATTCACTCTCACCATCATGAGATAAGCAAATAACATCAGATATTTGTTCAATATAAAATGAGAATAAACTTTATTTATATTTAAGTAAGGTGAATTTACGCTTTTTAATCACTTTAAATGGCTTTTTATTGCTATTAATTGGTTGAGTAGTTGCTGTTTTCACAACTTTGGGAATAGCAATTGGAATATCTTGCTTAATCAGTTTAGCCTCTCCATTCTTAATTTTGACATAAATTTTATGTACAGTAGTATTATGCTCTTTGATTAATTCATTCTTACTCACGCATTCTTTATATAGCTTTCTGAATGATCTCACAAAATCTTTCACTGTAGATAAAAGTTCATCTTCATCTATATGTATATCTGTCAATGCTTGAGGTATAATTTCTTTTTTTATTTCAATAAAATGTAAAGGAAATTTTGCAACAATTTTAGGGGTGGCGAGGGTTATAAAATCATATCCATGATAGTGAATGATTGCATATTTTGTCTGTACTTTTGAAGGATGTTGGATGTAGCCTTGAACAACAACTTCCCCTTGATTTAACAGTTTGTTTAAATAGAAATCCTTGGTCTGATTTTCTACAAATGCAGTTTTTCTGTATAATTTAATTAAATCGTTGAGTTCTTGTTTTTTATTTTTGTCATTTTCCGTAATAAGCTCTAATTTTTGGCTCGATTGAATGAATAATGCATGATGATATTGTGCAAGTTTAGATGTCCAAATCAGAATTTGAGCAAGATTTTCAGGCATAGTAATAGGAATATTGCTCAAATCAAGTCTTTTCATAAGAGTAAGTTCCTCTTGATTAAACTCTTTTTGTAACAAACTTGTGTAAGTTAACATGATCGCACCCGTATTTTTGAATAACCCTTCATCTATAATTTTATCCTAAACAACCATATCCCTAAACTCATCTACAGATCTAACTTAGGACAGAATTTTTGCAATTTCTTAAGCCATTCTTTTAAATGTAACTAATTTTACTGATAGGCAGATATTGGTATAATGCTGAGGAGAGGCGGAAAATTATTGTTGTTAATGTCTCATAATGAAATTTATGCAATTGACGGGTGTCTTCTTAAAAGCCTGTTAAAGTATGTTTACCTGGTAAATGAGATAAGCACATGAATATCATTTTTGACCCTATTGTGTCTGAATTTGATAGTTCCGAACACGAAGCAGCATACAATGCATGGTTTAGAGCTAAAATAGAAAAAGCATGTGCTGACCCACGGTCAGCGATGCCACACGACCAAGTCGTTGCACGCCTAAAAAAGCGTCGTGAAAAACGAGAAGCAAAAGACTACTAGTTTCAAGAAGTACTCTGATTACCGCAAGATTTTCTGTGATTTACTCGATACTGGTGAGTCTTGGTATTAATCGAGTTTATCACTTGATGCGATGCAAGGAATTGAAATCTCAAGGTGGTTCATCAAGGTATTCAATGAACTTCTGACCTGTTGCCCAAGCCAATTTACGGTTAGGTATTATGAACTAACTCCTTTGATTAGCTCTAAAATTAGGAATCAATCAATCGCCAGGAATCGGCATTACTAACAACAATTGATCGAAGCTATTTAGAGCGATTTGAAGAGGGAGAGGTCAATGCTGCTATTGGAAAATTTTACCAAATCACACAAAGGTTTAATGTTGATCCAAAAATATTACTCCTGTGATAAATATTTTTTGAGAAGATGAGGAGCTAATAGATGATCCACTTTCAAGTTACTTCTAAGCTTTACTTCCTCAATGATATTTATAAGTGTTTCTGTATTCTGATTAAGCTGTGACTCTAAATCATCAATTTGTGTGCGTAGATTTTTATTGGTATCCGTAAGAGCCTGTCTTGTCTTTCTATTCACATAAAGTTGCTGCTCTTTAGTTTTCAGATGCAGTGGAGAAATTTGCTCAGATACATACAGCGATATAAGCTTCTTCCGCTCAACAGAACTCAAAGTACTTAGCCCACCTGATATATAGCCCTTAGCTGTTAGACGACTATGAAGAGCTTTATGCGAAATAGGAGATTTTTCAAAACCTTCAACCAACATCATTTGTAATTCTTGTTCAATGACTTCATCTAATTGCTTACCACGTAACATATCAGGCTTCCTTAGACTCAATTTTTTGTTGTTCGATGGCGAACAGTTCACTCAATGTAGTTGGTAACTTAGTAATCGCATCTCCATAAGGAAAAACGGGAATGGGAATTAAACTATTTTGTCTATCAAGTGCTTTTGTCTTTAAATTACTTAAATAAAGTATTTTTTGACGTAAATCCTCAAGCATTTCTCTATATGATAAATCATGAGCTACGATTTGCTCTATTTGTGCAAACTTATCTAGTAATTCATTCAAAGTATGTTGTAAGGCTTCTAATTCACCTTTACGGCCAGTTAAAGCAAAGTTTCCACATTGATCACCAGATTGGCATGCAAGACGTTTAGGGCAATCATGTACAGCGACTTCACGCATGCATCCACCAAAAGGCAAGGGGTGTAAACAAGCATGGCGTTGAACTAATGAGTTGGCTAATGATTGATCTTCGTTAACCAACTCGTTAAATGACTCTGCGATATCTTGAAAATATTCATCAAAGAAAGATTCCTTTACATAACTAGCTACTTCATTTTTGGAATCGAATGTCTGTAAATTCATCTTTAAATTATTTTCTAAATCCAATTGGTCTGAAAAGTACATTAATCCATCAATTTTAATAGAATCAATTGGATAGTCCGGCTTGAGTTCTTGTTTATCATTTTCATAAAGTACCAATTCATGTTTTTCTAGCAAACTAGCTGTGACTTTACGTTGTTTTAATGCCAAGTGTTGATAATATTGATTTTGCTTAATGTCTACACGCCCCATTAGCATTGCTTGAAGGTGTTCAGCTAAACCACTGAGAGCGAGAAAAGTATTGATGTTGTGCCGTGGAATATGACTTGTAAGCTTTGAATGTTCTGTTTCATTCTCAAGTAAATTATATTTTTCAAAAACAGACTTACTTAAGGAATTTCCAAAAAAACTATTTATTAATATCCCATTAAGAGGAATGATGTTTGTTTTATTGATGAAAGCTCTTTGTAGGGTAGCAGATCTAAACTCATGAATAAAAAGTAAATCTTCATAAGCGATTTTTTCCGTTTTTCCTTCATAATTAAAAACTTGATCGATAGGATATTCAGAATAGAGGTGGTCCCACTTGTTTGAACAACTAAAAGCGTATTTATAAGTGATATTCCGCTCTAGTTAAGCCACCTTGTTTTGTTGGGGTAGCTGATCATAGTAAAACTCATTTGGTGTCATTTTGTCTAGACTCGAATGAGGTCGTTTCAAATTATAAAACTCAAAATATGCACTTAATTGCTTTTTCGCATCTGTGACACTGCTATAAGCTTTGAGATACACCTCTTCATATTTAACGCTCCGCCATAATCGTTCAACCATCACATTATCTACCCATCGACCTTTACCATCCATACTGATTTGAATGCCATTTGATTTCAATACATCAATAAATGCATCACTGGTAAACTGGCTGCCTTGGTCTGTATTAAATATTTCAGGTCGACCATATTTTTCAATCGCTTCATTTAAAGCCGAAATACAAAAATCCACCTCCATACTAATCGATACCCTATGCGCAAGTACCTTGCGGCTATGCCAATCAATCACAGCACATAAATAAACAAAGCCTTTTGCCATAGGGATATACGTTATATCCGTAGACCACACTTGATTACTGCGCTGAATAGCCAACCCTTTGAGCAGATATGGATATTTACGGTGAGCTTGATTAGCCTGGCTTAAATTTGGTTTGCAATATAACGCCTGAATACCCATTTTCTTCATTAAAGTACGTGTATGACGTCGTCCTATATGATGTCCTTGACGATTCAACAAATCACGCATCATACGACTGCCTGCAAAAGGATATTGCATATGTAATTCATCAATACATCGCATCAGCTTCAGATCTGATGCACTCACAGGTTTTGGGCGATAGTAATAACAACCACGGGAGACTTTCAGCAGCTTAGCTTGCTTAGATACTGAAATCTGAAGTGAGTCGTCGATTAACTTTTGTGGTTGAAGCGGCCCAGTTTCTTCAACACACCTTCTAAAAAATCAATTTCTAATGCCTGCTCACCGATTTTTGCATGTAGTTTTTTTAGATCGATGGGTGGTTCTGTTGGAGCTTTTGATTGATCGAAAGCTTGCGAGGAAGCTGAGATCAATTGATTTTTCCAGTCAATAATTTGGTTTTGATGAACATCAAACTCAGCACTCAATTCAGCAAGTGTTTTTTCTGCTTTAATCGCAGCAAGTGCTACCTTAGCTTTAAAATCATTTGAATGATTTCTTCTTGGTCTACGTGCCATAAAATACTCCATATATTGATGTTTATAACATCATTTGAGGAGCAGAATATCACTTATAGGAGTTGTTCAAATTTACGGATCCATCTCTGAATCATAACTGGCCAGACTTTTCACAAATTCGTTAATTTCATTTTTCAAGTAATATTTCTTTACGTCTCTACCTTGTTTATATTCTTTCCACATTGGGATGTTCTTAAGAGTTTTTATTATGACTTCGCGCTTTCCAGCATGCCCCCTATAAGTATCTTTTACTCCAAAAACTGTATCTATAAGATCATCAATTTCAACATAATCTTCTGGAATATCGTCAATTTTTTTTGGTAAAAAATCTGAGCAATTTTTTGATCTAATATAATGAAGATGTTCTCTATATTCTTTGCTAAGTTCTAACACAGATTGAAATATTGTCTCAACTAAATTTGCAGACAAGGGCTCAACCCAATGTATTCTAAATCCAGCTCCTTTTGCCCCATGATATTGAATTCCCAAAGTGTATTGCTTTTTACCATCTAAAGTTAGATGTTCTTTGGTTACTGGATCAAGAATAGGTTGTTTGATCAATGCATCTGTTTTTAGAAGGATTGCTTCTGTTGAACGTAAACCAGTGACGATGAGTAGTAATAAAAGATTTAGAACAATCTTTTCACCATTTGTTTCACACAAATTAATTAAGGACACAATATTGATAAATGTACGAATTGAAATCAGTTTCTCTTTATCAAGATCATCTTCATCAAGTTCCAATTGATCTATTAAAGCTTTTGTTTTCTTGGCATTTGGGGTTCTATTCTGGCGGTTTATATATAGGTATTTTTGAGAAAATTCTAATGGTTGTTCAGTAAAACCGTAATGATTTAACATCTCCTGTAATCTAAGGTATGTACCAGCATGATCAGGAAGATTCGTTTTACTCGAATTTTCTGCCAAAATTTCAAAAGACTTATTTAATATTAATGTAGATAACTGACAGGGATGTATGCTCTCAATGTTTTCAGTATATAGTGCGCTGTACCAACGTTTTAAAATTAGAAATTCTGCATAAAGTTTCTGCGGAGATGCTTTAGAATTAGACTTTCGGTAACTAAGGATTAGTACTGATTTAATGAACTCTTGAAAAATTGGATCAATGATATTGTTTTCAATACCTTTTAATTTTTTAATCGTGCCAAAAGTAAAATGTGTTTTGCCACTTCTGGACAACAGCCATCCTGATCCAATCGTACCACCATACCAAGATGAATCATTCCAATTCCATTTAAAATTAGACTGTAATTTCTGATTAAAGTAATCTCTTTGCTCGTCAATAAAAACATTATATTTTTCAATGTTCATGAATATCATCCTTGTGTAATGCACAACGAGCTATTACAGATTCAATTTCGAATTTAGTTGACTCATGCACTCGAATCAATGGATTTCTAGACACACCAATCCCATCTGATAGCTTAATAAGATCATTGATTTCACTTTGTATGCTTTCTACAACATGATTATGGTTAGCATCTATAAAAGGATGAAAGTACATGCAACCATAGCAATTGCGAACTGGTTGAAATAAACACTTGTCTTCGTAGGAGCACCCACCAATATCGTAATGAATTTTGCTACCAATATTTCCTAACACTTTTTTCTGAAGCCAATCTTTCTTATAAACTAGTCTTCCAGTCAGGAGCATAGCGATCATTTGTCTATACAGAGAATTTTTACCAAGTGCCTGTGCTCTAATTTGAGCAAGCTCAGGAGTAGAAAAAATATAATGTCTAGCTGTCACAACAGAAGAATGACCTAAGATATAGGCAATTTCCTCAGCTGAAGAACCTGCCATTGCCAAACTATAGCCAACATGATGCCTAAAATCAGAAAAGGAGTACTTTTGCTGTATCATTTCACCAGAAAGAACAGCTTCTTTGTATGCTTTGGGAGCAAAATCAAATAATTGTGTATTAATAGCTTTTAAACAAAACCGTGCTGATCTTTTTCCCATGTCAAATAGTTTATCTTTAGGATTTAATTTAAATCTTTCGATATAAGTAAAAATAATCTCAGCGACTTCTTCTGGTAATTTTATTGCTATTTTTTCATGTACATATCTTGCTTGTTTTGCATAGGGTATTTGTACGCTGTAGCGATGAAAGTGATCTACAGGACGTGTAGTATCTATTTTTATATCGCCAGCAGATAACTTGGCCAATTGTACAGGTCTAAGACCAGTTACATACACCAAACCAAGTATTGATGAGTAAAGTAGTGTTCGTTTATCGATACCCTGAAAATCATCTTTGATAGCTTGGTTTAACTTGATAAAACCTTGTTGAATCATTGAAATTAAAGGGGAATCTATCGTATCTTCATATTCCTGATAGAATAAATTTGAATTAAATGACTTAGGTCTAGGAATAAATTCCAGTTCAAAATCATCCTCTATATCAAAGAGCGGAAAATCTTCTAGGACTAGAAGCTTCAATAGAAATTTAATATGAGAATAATCTTTGCTATAGTTCTTTTGTGGAGCAATTTCAATCAAAATGTTTTTTAAATTTTCATAACTAAATTTTAAATTATTTTTTTTCAAATAATTGATTAAAAAAATAAATGTATAAAATTTTGTGCTTAAAAAAGATGGTGTATTTTTCTGAATAAAGGCTATCAGAAAAAACTTAACCAACACAGTCTCACTTTCGGAAAATCTTGAAAAGTCTAAATTTTCTATCTGACCAGAATAATAAAATTGCCAAATATTATTTGTTGGATTGATGAACTTATCGTCAAATTTATCTGCAACTAAAAATTTAACAATTTTTGGTATTTTTTTACTCAGATTCTGAAGATCCATTATCTGTTGATCATTAAAAACTGATTCAGAATGTTGTTCCTGAAAATCTTCAAAAAGATCAAATTGCTCCATTATTTATATTTTCCATAATTCCTGTGATATACGTTGCAAATTCATAAGGTTAGCACTATCAACAACAAATCTTTTTGCATAATAACTTGGCATTATACTGTTAGCACCCCAGCCACCTAAGACACGTAGATCATCTAGTGCTTTTTGCATAATTTCATCATTGCTTTGATTTAATGGTGATGCACTTTCGTTTCGATATTTTTTTATAGCAAAAGCCAAAGTCATATATGCCCATGTATGACGACATACATGAGGAGTTAACTTCTGAATTGAGTCAATATTTGTATCATTAAAATATACAGGATGTGAAGCCCTAAAAGCTTGTTCTATCGTCTTAAAAATTGCATTGATTGATGAATAGCTTAGTGGAGAGTAGGGTGGTTTAAGTGATGTAAACAAGATGTCTGAATTGTTGAATTTCCTTATCTTTTCTATGTATAGCATCAAAAATTTATAATCCATACTATCTAGTTTTATAACTCTATAAGATTGCTCGTTTTTTATACTAGGCTTTCTCTGTCTAGAATCATATTCATCATCCGTATTAGTTATTATGAGACTATATGAGTCCGAATTGAGGGATTTTTTTATTGATCTTTTTGTAAGAAGCAATAGTTCACCAACCCGTAAACCGTAGTTCATCATAAGATGTACCATCAGAAAATTACGAAGTTGATGTGATTTAGTTGAGAATGGATTGTCTATATTTATATTAGCTGTCTGATCTGGGCGAATAATTTTATAAAGCACAGCTACCATTTCATTAGTTAAGCTTTTAAAGCTATGATTAATTTCACTTTTTACAGTTAAACTATGTTTGGAAAATTTACTAAAAATCCTTTTTTTGTTTAATAAGAACAAATCTATTTTTTTCCTGCGATTTGTTAACTCTTTGATTGTAATGTCCTGATAACGGATGTTCCAATATTCATCTAAAAGATACGCGAAATACTTAAACAATGATCTCAAACGCTGCGTAATAGTCATATAGTTAGCATCTATATTTGATCTAAGTCTAATCAAATTTGTTTCTAACTTTTTATTATTTTCCAAGAAAACAATAAAGTTATCGATTTCATTCAAAAAAATCTCAGGTTCATATTTGGAGGACAAAAATGATTCACAGAACAAGGTTGAATATTTCTGATACCAAAACCCATACCAAAACTTTAGTGCCAGCATATCTGATTGTTGTGTGGCAAAACTTTGAAATCTCAAGACAGTCGTAGAATAGAGTAAAGGATAGAGACAAGGTACTGTAGCTGAAGTATCAAACAATAGAACTATGTGATTTTGATTAGAATACTTTTTTGAAAGTTTAATTGTTTTTACGACAAACATTCTAAGTGCCAAGAACTTTATGAAGTAAATAGAATATAAACATAAGTGAACTGAATGTGAAATGTTATTTTATATAAGTGATTGATTTTAGGCTAAACGAAGAAGTCTATGAACAAAATATAACATACAACTAATTTAACATAATATACATTATACGCAATTGCGTATATTAAGCCTTTGTTTCTAAAGGCTTTTTCCCACAGCTAAAATCAAGTGCCACCAACTGAGCCACTGGAACTTTACGGCTAACGTCCAGTTTAAACAGCAACTGAGCTTCTGCAGGAAGCTTCTGAGCCTGATAATCGTGATAAAACTGAGCACCTTTAATCTTGTACTCAGTGGATTTCATGCCGTTTGCACCTTTCGCAATTTCCTCCTCAGTAAACGGCTGTAAAACAGTTACGACCGTATTACTGAATTCGACGTTGCCACGTTCACCAGTGAAGTTACCTTCTGATTTACGGATACCAGCAATCGTTAGGATCGGTTGATCAATTGCGCTCATTTATTTGCTCCTTAGGCTATTTTGTAATTAAACTGACTCAGAGGTTCTTCGTACCAATCTGGCAGTTGTTGATTGAAGTCGATTTCTACGAGCTTCATGAACGGAATGACGTTTGATGACTTCTCGTCGTGAAGGTTCTGCAAGTAAGCCTTTGAAAAGCCACACAAGCATAAATCTGCGATTAATCTGTGAAACGAAGTCTTTGAATATGTTGATTTAAGCTCTGAAATACCTTTTTCACGTATCAAGCAATACATAGCGAATAAATTTCTGACTTTAGTCGGTGAAACTTTGCCTGATTTAGTTAAAACAATTTCTGAACTCTCAATTGCGTTCAATACACTTCTATCGTCTGTTAATTTCATAGTTTGACCCCTCAAGGCATCAAAAATACTACTGGTAGCTTTAGTCCAAAGTGTTCTTAAAATATTTGGGTTATCACGTTGAAAATTGATTAATTCAAATAAATTTGTCGGTATGTTATTGCGTTCTAACCAACGTTTTTTTAACCGAGCCTCAAAACGAATACAGCCAACAGCCCAGTTAATTAATCGGATATCAGACATAATTTCTACAACACGCATTGCTGATTTATTATTCGATTTAGCAAGTTGTTTCTGTTCTTCAAATTGGTTTAGAAATTCAACATATTTCAGATAGCACTTAATGTTGATCAATCGTGAATGAATACCACCCCAATAAATCGTGTTATCCATCTGCTTTTTACTGAGCTGAGTCTGGCCATTACTGACACGTCTCATGAATTCATGAATCTTGGTTGCTGTGTGCTGATCTTTAACACGGGCTGAATACGTCACATCTATGTGTGAAACCCAGGCGTTACAAACATCAAGCATTCGCGAAAGCAAAGGATAAGCAACACTCAGATAACCGAGCATTTCAAAAGCACCCTGCTCTATATTGTCCGATCCAAACACGTTATGACCTTGTAACAGCTTTGCAGGTGATGCCTGAATCTGAACATAAGGCGCATAAGCTGAATCGAAATTAACTTTTAATGACATGCCTGTGAAATGCGTAGGAACTGACTCATAAGGATGAAATAAAGCTGAAGCAGAAATCTGCCCTTCATCATCTTTATGTACAGACCTTGATGCCAGGGGAATCTCTAATGTGTGTGGATCAACATCAATAAAAAAATAACGTCCTTCAGGATCTACAGAATAGAAACTGCTCTCGAACGGTATATTTATACGAAGATGATCTAACATAGCCAATTGTCCACATGCATGCAAAAATGCATTGAGCTGAATTTACCACAACTATGCAAGCATGCACAATACATGCATGCAAAAATGCATGTATCATTTTCCATATAGTTCAAAATGGTATGAATGAAATGGTTAAAAGTGTTCGGATAAAAGATGAAGAACAAGAAATGCTTAGAAAAAAAGCAGTCGAGTTAAATAAAATATTGATTCAGAAAGGACAGCAGCCACTAAGAGATAGTGAAATCATTCATATTCTTATAGATGAAGGCTTAGAGCTATTGGAAGTAAGCAACAGCGGTACAGTGAAAATTATTAAATGACGGAAAATTCCCAAATTTGGGACTAGAGTCCACCACCAAAAGACGTGGACTCCCCTCCGACTGCGATTTCGTATAATAGAGATTGATGTTAAATGCGTCATTGCGCGCTTGAAAGCATAGCGACTTTGACAAAACAAAAAGGCTATGTTATTGATTAACATATCCTTTTTGTTTGTGTCTAAAGTGTGACGCAAATAACATAATCTGAACATTATACGCAATTGCGTATATTAAGCCTTTGTTTCTAAAGGCTTTTTCCCACAGCTAAAATCAAGTGCCACCAACTGAGCCACTGGAACTTTACGGCTAACGTCCAGTTTAAACAGCAACTGAGCTTCTGCAGGAAGCTTCTGAGCCTGATAATCGTGATAAAACTGAGCACCTTTAATCTTGTACTCAGTGGATTTCATGCCGTTTGCACCTTTCGCAATTTCCTCCTCAGTAAACGGCTGTAAAACAGTTACGACCGTATTACTGAATTCGACGTTGCCACGTTCACCAGTGAAGTTACCTTCTGATTTACGGATACCAGCAATCGTTAGGATCGGTTGATCAATTGCGCTCATTTATTTGCTCCTTAGGCTATTTTGTAATTAAACTGACTCAGAGGTTCTTCGTACCAATCTGGCAGTTGTTGATTGAAGTCGATTTCTACGAGCTTCATGAACGGAATGACGTTTGATGACTTCTCGTCGTGAAGGTTCTGCAAGTAAGCCTTTGAAAAGCCACACAAGCATAAATCTGCGATTAATCTGTGAAACGAAGTCTTTGAATATGTTGATTTAAGCTCTGAAATACCTTTTTCACGTATCAAGCAATACATAGCGAATAAATTTCTGACTTTAGTCGGTGAAACTTTGCCTGATTTAGTTAAAACAATTTCTGAACTCTCAATTGCGTTCAATACACTTCTATCGTCTGTTAATTTCATAGTTTGACCCCTCAAGGCATCAAAAATACTACTGGTAGCTTTAGTCCAAAGTGTTCTTAAAATATTTGGGTTATCACGTTGAAAATTGATTAATTCAAATAAATTTGTCGGTATGTTATTGCGTTCTAACCAACGTTTTTTTAACCGAGCCTCAAAACGAATACAGCCAACAGCCCAGTTAATTAATCGGATATCAGACATAATTTCTACAACACGCATTGCTGATTTATTATTCGATTTAGCAAGTTGTTTCTGTTCTTCAAATTGGTTTAGAAATTCAACATATTTCAGATAGCACTTAATGTTGATCAATCGTGAATGAATACCACCCCAATAAATCGTGTTATCCATCTGCTTTTTACTGAGCTGAGTCTGGCCATTACTGACACGTCTCATGAATTCATGAATCTTGGTTGCTGTGTGCTGATCTTTAACACGGGCTGAATACGTCACATCTATGTGTGAAACCCAGGCGTTACAAACATCAAGCATTCGCGAAAGCAAAGGATAAGCAACACTCAGATAACCGAGCATTTCAAAAGCACCCTGCTCTATATTGTCCGATCCAAACACGTTATGACCTTGTAACAGCTTTGCAGGTGATGCCTGAATCTGAACATAAGGCGCATAAGCTGAATCGAAATTAACTTTTAATGACATGCCTGTGAAATGCGTAGGAACTGACTCATAAGGATGAAATAAAGCTGAAGCAGAAATCTGCCCTTCATCATCTTTATGTACAGACCTTGATGCCAGGGGAATCTCTAATGTGTGTGGATCAACATCAATAAAAAAATAACGTCCTTCAGGATCTACAGAATAGAAACTGCTCTCGAACGGTATATTTATACGAAGATGATCTAACATAGCCAATTGTCCACATGCATGCAAAAATGCATTGAGCTGAATTTACCACAACTATGCAAGCATGCACAATACATGCATGCAAAAATGCATGTATCATTTTCCATATAGTTCAAAATGGTATGAATGAAATGGTTAAAAGTGTTCGGATAAAAGATGAAGAACAAGAAATGCTTAGAAAAAAAGCAGTCGAGTTAAATAAAATATTGATTCAGAAAGGACAGCAGCCACTAAGAGATAGTGAAATCATTCATATTCTTATAGATGAAGGCTTAGAGCTATTGGAAGTAAGCAACAGCGGTACAGTGAAAATTATTAAATGACGGAAAATTCCCAAATTTGGGACTAGAGTCCACCACCAAAAGACGTGGACTCCCCTCCGACTGCGATTTCGTATAATAGAGATTGATGTTAAATGCGTCATTGCGCGCTTGAAAGCATAGCGACTTTGACAAAACAAAAAGGCTATGTTATTGATTAACATATCCTTTTTGTTTGTGTCTAAAGTGTGACGCAAATAACATAATCTGAACATTATACGCAATTGCGCATATTAAGCCTTTGTTTATAAAGGCTTTTTACCACAGCTAAAATCAAGTGCCACCAACTGAGCCACTGGAACTTTAAGGCTAACGTCGAGTTTAAACAGCAACTGAGCTTTATAATTAAGTTCAATCTGCAATCCATCCAAGCAGACAGGCTTTTAAAATGTCTAAAACTATTTGGTTACTCTTAAGCCTGCACTCCAGTTCAACCCATCCGCAGGTTCATAAAACCGCCCATTTGAATCATTGACTATAACTGAGCCAATATAATTTTCATCAAACAGATTATCTATACGAACAAATGTCCGCACTTTCCAGTCCTGTTCTTTCCAGGTATATCCTGCGTTTACACTGGCAACTGTAAATGATGGTGTAGACTCTTTATTTGTATCATTGACATAAATACGATCCATATATTGCAGATCAAAGCCCGCATCCAATCCTGTGTCAGGCTTCCAGCCTAAAGAAAAATAAGCCTGATTTTCAGCTACACCAGGTATTTTATTTCCCTTTTTGACAGTTTTATCCTGTGTTTTTCCCGGAATCTCTGCATCGAATTGTGCATCAAGCCAACTATAGCTCACACTGGCATTCAATGAATGCCATAGATTTTTATTCCATGAAAATTCAAAACCTTGTCTTTTGGTTTTATCTGCATTTTTAAATGTATTCCGACCGTTGTTTGCATTGGCAGACACAATATCGTCTTTCGTTTCAGTACTGAAAACTGCCGCAGTAATATCACCATAGACAGTATCTGACTTAACCCCAAACTCGAAATTGTCACTGACAGACGGTTTTAAGGCGAAGTTAATTCCTGAAGTCCCAACAGTTGGATATGCCATTTCAGTAAAAGTTGGTGTTTCAAATCCTTTCGCATAACTGATATATGAACTGAGTTTCTGAGTGATTGACCAGTTAAATGCAACTGATGGTAATACTTTCTGATAGTCAGTCTTACCGCTGTCATCATTGTTGTTTTTCTCAGGATTACTATCAGATTTAATATAATGATCACGTGATTCATAATGAACATTACTGTATCTTAATCCACCATCAACCCGTAAATTTTCTAAAAACTGCCAGGATGCGTGTAAATATGGATCAAGATTCCATAAGGTGTTGGTTTCATTTCTGCGCAAATCACCTTTCACACCAAAATTATGCTGACTGTTAAAGTTGTTATATCCCTGACGGTCTTCATACATAGCATCAAATGCAAGTCCTGCAATAAACTGAGTACCAGGTAAAGCATCCTTAAGTGTCCATCTCAAATCACTTCCATAAAAATCACGTTTAAAATCAATCACACCGCCTGCATGTCGGTTATCAAGCTGTGGTGCCTCTGGCATGGACTGATACTGTGTCACGTGACGCTGTCCATAGTATGCCATTGCATAAAGTGACTGAAGATCTGTCAGTTTTTTATCCAGGTGAATACCCAATTGGGTCTGATCTATCTCTTTTCGGACATTATATTTAGGATCAGCTATAGCCTGTTTCGGGTTCTCTTTCCACTGCTCATAAGTTAATCCCTGAGGATCATTTGCCTGAATATTAACGCTGTTTACAATAAAATTTATGATGGAATCATTCTGAGTTTTCCATGTCAGTTTAGCATTGCTCAATACTTTCTCTGCTTCACTGTGATCCCGAAAACCATCCGTATCAAAATAGGACGAACTGATGATATAAGATGGTTCACCCACCCGATCTGCTCCACCCTGTAAAATCAGGTCTGTCCTGTTTTTATGATGACTGCCTGCTGCGTAACCCAGTTCCAGAGAGTCTTTGCCCTGTCCTTGCTTTGTTGTTGCCAGGACTGTTCCACCCGATGAATTACCATAAAGAGAAGAAGAAGGTCCTCCCAGTACTTCAAGATGACTCAGACTACTCAGGTCAATATTGGAGGTCTGTCCCTGTCCATCAGGCATAGTTGCTGGAATTCCGTCCACATATAAACGAATCCCTCTGACACCAAATGTAGACCTGGCACCAAAACCACGCATGGAAATCTGTAGATCCTGGGCATAATTTTCACGATTATTCAGCTGTAATCCGGGTATACCTTTGAGTACTTCAGAAAGGTTGACACCCATGCTTTGCGTATTTTCAGGTGCATCAACACGATAAACAGATGCAGATGTATCAAGGAAACCTGTATCCGTTCTCGTTGCCTGGTATTTCAAAACCGGCAGCATATTTTCAGATGGAATATTTTTATCAGTGTCAGCATAGAGTTGTTGAGTGATACAGACCGTCAATAGCAACAGAGTCAGATGTTTTTCATGATTGAATCTTTTTCTTTGCATTTTGCTCTCCAGACGATGCCTTAACCAATGTAATATTTCCATACTGAATTTTAGAAAAATTTTGTGAAATATATCACCCTTTAATTTTATACCTCCTGCTTTATATGGAACAGTTGTTTTGAGTTATCAGTAAAATTTGTTTTTATTTATACAAATAATTTATAGAGTCATCACGCTATTATTCATCATGACTATTCCGAGAAGGCAAATAATAATCAGAAATAATATCTACGGGTATATCTGGATTTTCAGTACAGCTCTATTCTTCCTTTTAGCAGGAAGAAAGAGCCTGTAAACCGCATTATTGTAAATAGTTCTTAAGTGTCTGAATGACCTGTTCTGTTTTTTCGGCATGAAGCCAGTGCCCGGCTTGCTCAATCACCACTGTCTCTGCTTGTGGAAACTGCGCAGCTATAGCATCCCTATGTTCAGTTTTACTGATGTATGGAGAGTTTCCTCCCTTTAAAAATAATGCAGATGACTGCCATACAGAGATATCCTGCCAGCCGAGAATGTCCTGATAATGCTTAAATATTGCATCCAGATTAAATTGCCATCCTCCTTTTATGAAAGATTTCATTAGAAAAAGGATCACCATTTCTTCATTCAGATACTGTTTCATGATCTCAGTTGCCTGCTGACGGGTTTCTGGTGCGGCATTCTGAACTGCAAACAATGCTTTAAAAATCTGTTCATGGTGACTTTCATGATACGCAAATGGTGCCATATCCAGTACTGCAAGCTGCTCCATTCGAGTGCCGGCCAGTTCAGTCATTTTCATGGCAATTTTCCCACCCATGGAATGACCAATGGCAGAAAAGCGATCAATATTCAAAGAATCCAGCGTTTCAACAACATCTTTAGACATATCTGCATAACTGATGTCAGATGAATGTTCTGATTTACCATGATTTCTGACATCTATCTGAACAACGGTATTAGTCTCCTGAAAAGCGCGCGCAAGCATGCCAAGATTACTCAGACTGCCAAACAGACCATGAATAAAAACCAGTGTTTTCGCATCAGGCTGATCTGCCTTGTGAATGTTATGGTGAAGTATCATTTAAGCATCCATATCCAACTGTTATTGTATATATTGAATATGTCCCGATCTTTTATCAATTCAGATGTACTGTTTTTATGTGAATTTTATATATTTCAGAGCGATGGGATTTTAGAAACACCATCGCTCCTGTATTACATTATGGCATCCAGGTGATCAGTTCAGCTTTCCTTTCACCAGTTGCTGATTCAGAAGCTGATTTGTCTGAACCTGTAATTCTTCCGCTTTCAGATTTTTCCCAACATTCTGTTTCGCCTGATCATTAAAATAGCTGTAATGTGCTTTTTCACCATCTTCAGCATATTTTAAGGCAACAGATGCGTTCTGATCGAATGCTTTCTGCCAGCTTGCTTTCACAGCCTGCCAGTAATTTTTGTTTTTAGACCAGTAGTCATATGCCGGTTTAAAGTCATATCCCTTGATCTGGCTGTACTGGTTCACCCCCAGCTCACGCGCCAGTGTTGTTTTAGTTTTGGTGTCAAATTTGACATTATCCTGCTCATGTACCCATCCATTTGCACTTAATACATGACGGTTAACCCCAATAATGACATCATAATCATCGCGGGTAGTATGTTCACGCCGTGGCAGCGGACGATAGGTTTCAGCTGAAGTCCATGCTGTTACACCATTGTCAGTTGACCATTCCCCCAGCCCCGCATAACGTGGTGAATCATCAATCTGCCACACGGTTTGCAGCCATTTACCTTTACTCTGCTCAGGCGTCAGTGCAATGCTTCTCCATTCATAATTACCAGCATAAGACCACATTTTTTTCGGTTCAAATTCCCAGTCCTGTCTCCAGTGTTTCACCACATGCCCTTCATCCACCAGAATGTGCTGCAGTGAAATACGTGATGGCGTATTTTCAAGAACAATGACCGTTTCATGACCACTGCTCAGATCATTTTTTTTAATTTCATAACCCGGTTTCAGTGAATACAGCTCTTCAAAACGGAAGTTGACTTTATATTCCCCTGCCATTTTCAGAATGGCTTCTTTTGCCTGAGCCTGGCTTAACTGCTGATGAGTCGATGCCGGCAATACACTTTGCAGTTCTGCAGGCTGTAATTGCGCAAAAGCAGATGATGCCCCTATTACAGAACTCAGCATTAATCCATAAAGCAAAGTTGATTTCATTTTTTATCCTTCCAATACAACGTTACGATTCTTTGTTTTACTGTTTAAGTAACCATAAAAGGCTTACAAAACTCACGGAAATAAAACAAACCGACAAGTATTGTAAATTATTATGATAATCATTACTATTTGCAAACAGTAATTTTTATCATTTGGTTGCGGTTTAATGAATCATCATGTTGTGCGACAAGGAAAGCGTTCTGGTTTTAAACTTTCCCCTGTCGCTGTAGGTTTAGCCAGCTGTCTTTCTTTTTTTGTCATGGACACTTATGCCAGGGAAGTTCCGACCCTGGATACGATTGTGGTTACAGGTACGAGAACAGAAAAGCGTTTACTGGATACTCCTGTTCGCACAGAAGTCATTACCCAACAGGAACTTCAGAGAACAAATGCCATTACCCTGCGTGATGCTGTTGAAAATATTCCAGGGATTCAGCTCCGTGAAATTCATGGAAAGTCAGGATTTGAAGTTTCACTTCAGGGACTCAGCAGTGATCAGGTTCTGGTTCTGTTGAATGGACTGCCTTTAGCAGCAAGTACTGGATCTACAGTAGATCTGGATCAGTATCTTATTGGAGATATTGAACGCATTGAAGTGGTGAAAGGCGCAACATCAGCACAGTATGGTTCCTCTGCCATGGGCGGTGTGATCAATATCATTACAAAATCTGTTCAGGATGGACTGGCAGTTTCAGGTCAGGTCGATCTGGGTAGTTATGGCAAGCAGAATGCCAGTGGAAAATCTGTTTCAGTCAATAATCATCACGAAAAACTGCAGATTGATGCTTCAAATGGAGAATTTAAAGGTCGTATAGCGGCTGAACAGTTCAGAACAGATGGATTTTCTGAAAATCCTGACAACTATCCATTACGCGGAGATATTTCAAAGCGTCAGCAGATCAGTGTTTATGGTGCATGGCAACCTTCCGATCAGTTCATGGGCTGGATTGATCTGAACTATTATGATGAATCTGATGAACAAAAAAGTCTGAATTTTGTTCCTCCATTTTATCTTCAGCAGCATAAAACTGAAGATATTGAGAGACAGCGCATTTCCGCTGGAAGTCAGATAAAATTATCAGAAAAAATCAGTGTGGATCTGAAAGCACTGCATGAAAGCTATGATACTCAGTCACGTCAGACAACAGATGGTTATCTTTCTGCCCTGCGTAACTCTGAGCAGGAAAACAATCATTTTACAGCACAGATGGATCTGGCTGAGTGGTACAAACAGAAATGGCAGTTCGGTGTGGACTGGCATGAAGAAAAATTACAGCAAAGTAATAACGGTAAATTTGAAATGCAAGGCGGTGAAGTATCAAGAGACCGCTATGAACTTTTTGCTCAGAATGACATTCAGTGGAATGAACGCCTGAATGTTGTAGCCGGACTTCGTGTTCAGGATGATCAGGATTTTGGTTCTCATTCTGCATTTAAACTCAGTGCTAAATACCGTTTATTTGAAAATCAAAGTTTTTTAAGTGATTTAAGAGCGAGTTTTGGTCAGGGATATAGAGTTCCAAATTTAAAGGAAAGGTTTTATTCATTCGATCATAGTCACTTAGGCTATTACGTTATCGGTAATGAAAATCTGAAACCTGAATCTTCTGATTCCTATCAGATCGGGATTAATGCTGTTTCAAACAATAAATGGAATGCTGAGGTCAACTTTTTCCTGAATGATATTCAGGATCTGATCCAGACGGATTATCAGAATTCCACGATTGTGGATGGCATAACCCGCTATACCTATAACAATGTTGCAAAAGCCAAAACCCAGGGCGTTGAACTTTCAGCTGAATACCACATTACTCCAGACTGGAGTGTAACGGGTGGCTATACCTATACCGAAGCAAAAGATAAAACCACCGGACTTTTTATTACCCGTCGACCTGAACATATTGCACGCCTGGGCAGCAATTTCAGTCTGAATGATGCACTGAGTACCAGTCTCAGACTGCGTTATCAAAGTGATGAATATGCAGACAGTGCCAACCAGAACCAGTCCCCTGACTGGCTGACAGTTGATACTCAGTTTGACTATAAGTTCTCCCCTCGTATCAGTGTATTTGCAGGCATCGACAATATTTTTGATGAACAGCGGGACTTTGAATCCTCTACAGATTTCAGACCCATTGCAGGTCGCTACGTCTATACGGGCTTGCGCTTTAACTGGGACACCGATTTTTAACACCACACTTTAAATTCCATCAAATAATATCAAGGATATGCAAATGAAAACGTTTACCTTAAAAAAACTGGTAGCGCTCTGCACTGTTTCACTGTTTCTCACAGCATGCGGTGGCGGAGGTGGTGGTGATAGCTCTACGGGCAGTACAACTCCCCCTGCACAAAATACAGATCTGTTTACGGCTAAAGCTAAAAAATGGACGATCGTTCCAGCTGCAAATCAAAGTTACTGTTATGATATTGATACTCAGAAAGAAATTGATTGTACCGTAGCAGACTGGGATCTTAAATTTGCTATGGGTACCCGAACTCCTTCACTGTTTACCAACAGCGGTGTCAGTGGAAGTGGTTCAGGTGGCGCTCTTTACTCACCGTTCAATGCAACCTGGACTGATCTTTTAAAAGAAAAAGATGCGACTCAAGGTGGTGCAATTCCTGATGCTGCATGGATTAAAGATGCATACAGCAATGCTTTTATGGACACCACTTCTGGCAAAATGTCGAGTTTCTTTGAATATGATCTGTTTGGTGACCATCGTATGTCGCCAAATTTCAAAGTGTTTTTACTGACAACTGATAAAACTTCGACCAGTGTAACAGGGACTGCGGAAAAACCTGTATTTGCATTACAGATTGTCAATTATTATCAAGGCACAGCGTCGGGTTATATGACGCTTCGTTATATGGATACACGTACACAGGAAGTGAAAAATCTGACTGTAAATGCGACTTCAGCCTGGCAGTATATTGATTTAAGTACCGGCACTTACTCAGATAAAGCTAATGGTAACTGGCAGATTGCATTTAACCGCTACAATGTACAGCTGAATACGACTGCAGGCAGTCAGGTTTTTGCTCAACCGGCAGGTTTTTATGACGAAAATAATGCTGTTGTTCTTACGAAATTTAAAGACAGTAATGCATTCAGTGACACACTGACTGACCTAAAAAATGCAGTAAATGCTACGGGAATCAAATGGACCAGCAACAGTATTACGTCCTTACTGAATCCGACATTCCAGGGTACTTATCCTGCCAAGCTCAGTTATGGCTGGTATAACTACTATCCAACTTTACAGGCAGCGCAGGCAGATGGATTACAGGCAGCACATATGCTAAAAGCCAATCCTGACCAGGCGACGATCATTAAAGGAAATACTGGTAAAAGTTATGCACGGATGCACCTCGCTGATCTGAGTTATGCAGATCCTTCAAGCAATGCCAGTCAGACCACGTGGACCTTTGAATTTGATATTCAACCTGCGAAATAAATAAAAAGGGAACCGGCCAGGTTCCCTTTTTTTTCCATGCCAGACATTCATTCAGAAATGAATAACTGATCATGAGATATAAAAATTATTTTTCTGCTCTGAAGTAGTTCAGCGGTATTTTCAGATAAGAAATACCATTACTCTCAGGTGCAGGAAATTTACCTGCGTCCATATTGATCTGTATGGCTGGTAAAATCAGTTTAGGCATGGCCAGTGTTGCATCACGGCGGTTTCGCATTTCGACAAAACTGTGTTTATCAATCCCCTGATGCACATGAATATTGTTTTCTTTCTGCGTCTGAATGTCAGTTTCGCAGATAAATGTCTGCCGCCCTTCAGGCAGATAGTCATGACACAAAAATACCCGTGTCAAATCAGGTAAATGAAACAGTTCTTGAACTGAATCATACAGCATAGCCGCACTGCCCTTTGGAAAATCACATCGTGCAGTTCCATAGTCCGGCATAAACAGTGTATCACCTACAAACACGGCGTTACCGACCACATAGCTCAGACAGGCAGGTGTATGACCAGGCGTTGGAATGTTATAAGCATCCATCTGACCTATTTGAAAGTGCTCATGATCCTGAAATAAATAATCAAAAGACTGATGTGCATTAAAATACTTCGGATCAAGATGATAAATACCGCAGAAGGTTTCCTGAACAGTGGCAATGTGATGACTCATTGCAATTTTTCCACCCAGTTTCTCTTTGAGATACTGTGAAGCGGTCAGATGATCTGCATGCACATGAGTTTCCAGTATCCATTCAACGCTTAGGCTATTTTGTTGAATAAAACTGATGATTTTATCTGCCTGAACAGTCGAGACTGTTGCAGATGCAGCATCATAGTCAAGCACACTGTCAATGACAGCGCACTTTGCAGTCTGTTCATCCACAACGACATAACTGAAGGTATTGGTCTGCTCATCAAAAAAATACTGTACCCGTGGAATCACGCTCATTAACCTGCTCCTGCAACCTTACGGTGGATCAGCACACCTACAAACATAGCAACGATAAAATATAATGCCTTATAATGACCTAGACCGATCAGTGTAAACGCTGGTGCAGGACATATTCCCGCGATTCCCCACCCGATACCAAAAAGCAGACTGCCTGTAATCAGGCGTGAATCAATACGTGTATTTACAGGTAAATCAATTTTTTCACCGTATACAGTATGAGCCGATGGACTTCTCACCGCTTTCTGGAATGGAATAAAAGCTACAGCAATCGCTCCCATCATCACAAAAGCCAGGCTTGCATCCCACTGCCCAAAAATATCCAGGAAATCAATTACCTTTTGAGGATTGGACATTCCAGAAAGCATTAATCCTACAGAGAACAGCCCACCAAATAAAAAAGCAAAGACATTTTTCATTTTAGAATGCTCCTGTAATATGACGGACGATATACACTGCAACAAAACCTGCAAACATAAATGTCAGCGTAGCCACAATGGAGCGCACAGATAATCTGCTCATGCCGCAGATACCATGTCCACTGGTACAGCCAGATCCCAGACGGGTACCAAAACCCACCAGCAAGCCTGCGATAATCATCATGAGTGGACTGGCGGTCAGTACAATTTCTGGTTTTAGCACAGCACCATAAATGAACGGCACAGTAAACAGACCTGCAAGAAACCATAAAGCAGGCGTTTTAAAGATCGTCTGAGGATTCAGCACCTGACCGATCAGTCCACTGATACCCGCAATACGACCATTTACATACAGATAACCCGTCACCGCAATACCCAGTAACGAACCTCCCAGAAAGGCGAGCAAAAAGTCGTGCATAAGACAGAATCCAAAAACAATATATGTTTTTATAATATATAATATCAATTATTAATCAAGCCGAATTTTGCAACAGCCTGTTCCAACGTCATCAGGACTTGCAGAATATCCGACAGTGCTCGATCAGATACATCTCCATGATTTTAAGTTAAATATTTGAGAAAATAATGACTGTGTCATTACATTGAACTGCATGATTGCAGATCAGCAGCAATCTTCAGCTCAATTTATGCATTAAATTTTAATATCACCACTAACCCCTGAGGATCATTTTTTTTCAGAATCAGTTCATGTCCTGCCTGTTTCATCAGTTCATGTGTCAGTGCCAGTCCTATACCATGTCCCTGGCTCTGTGATGACTTTCTCCAGAAACGATGTGTCGCAACCCGCAATTCCTCATCTGACAGTCCGACACCGGTATCAGCAATATATAAACAGTCATTCTGCATATAGATCTGTATCGGCTCAAAACTTTGAGCATGTTTTATGCTGTTTTCCAGCACATTACGGATAATCATTGTCAGCGCATCTGAACTGAAACGTACATTCACCAGGCTTTCCCAGTTCACCTGAATGACTGGAAGCAGATCGGGGTTTCTGGAAAACTCGGTCATAACGGATTCAATCACCGTCTTCAGGCTGACCTGTTCCATATATAACTGAGGCTGATGCTCGGTCTGACTTAACAGCAACAACTGTTCAAGGAACTGTCGATAACGCTCAATGTTCTGTTCAGCTTCCTGCAGATTACTGATTAATCCTGCACTGCTATGTTCCTGAACAGCAATCATTCTGCTTAGCTGTACATGTGTTTTGATTGCTGTTAATGGACTTCTCAGCTCATGCGAAGCAAAAGCACTCAGATTTTTTTCATTTTCCAGACTGTCATGCAGGCGATGAACCAGATCGACCATGGCTGACACAAAAGGTTCGATTTCCTGAGGTAAATGACGGGTCTGCAACTGATGCAGGTACTGAAGCTCCTGATTGACCTTGCCATCCAATGAACTTAAGTGTGACGTGATCCGGTCGATAGGCTGAAACTCAAGTCGTATCATCCATAAAATCAGGGAAATACAGATGATCAGCGTCAACAGTAAAGGCAACAGAACTGAACTCAGCACTTCGTACAGCAACATGCTTCGGGTATGCATGCGTTCTGCGGAAACCACCTGGAGTTCTCCTTTCTGCAGAACGTAACTGCGCCATTCAACACCCTGATCTGTCCATGTGCTGAATCCCTGTTTACGGTGAATCATACTGTCAGGCGCACCACGGGTACGTGCAACAATCTCTTTACCAATCGTAACATCAGAACTGAAAATGGAAACTTCACAGGCAATCAGATTGTTCTGATTTATTTCTGAGACAGCAGGCTCGACTTCCTGTTTCAGCTGATCAAGTGGCATCTGATTCAGTAAACGGGCAACCATATGCGCAGAAGCTGAGAGTCTGTTATCCAGTGTCTGATTCATTTTTTTATTCAGACTGAGATAAAGCCACCCAAAGGCAATGATCCAGATCAATATAAAACTGAGAGTCACGGTCAGAACCAGACGCCATTTGAGGCTGTATCTTTTCATTCAGGCTCCATCGGCAGGTTTAAACAGGTAACCCACACCTCTGACGGTCTGAATAAAATCGGCACCGATTTTCTGTCTCAGATGAAAGACGTGTACATTCAGCGCATTGCTTTCAATATTTTCCTGAAACCCATAAACCTTATCAATCAGTTCTTCATTTTTAAGGACATGATTTGGATGCATCATCAGAACTTCAAGCAGTACATATTCACGGCGTGGCAAATTCAGTTCGATCTGATTCAAAAAGACCTGTTGAGATGCCCGATCCAGTTTTAATGCACCTGATTCAATCGTATTGGATGCATAACCACGATGACGCCGAGCCAGTGCATGTATCCGAGCAATCAGCTCTTCCAGTTCAAAAGGTTTGGTCAGATAGTCATCTGCACCATGATTTAAAGCCTCTACACATTGCTCAGTCTGGTTTCTTGCGGTCAGAACCAGTACTGGAACATGAATCTGCTTCTCGCGCCATTTTTTCAACAGAACCAGACCGTCCTGATCAGGCAATCCCAGATCAAGCAGACATAAATCCACGGCTGTATGCTGTATATAGTAATCTGCATCTTTTGCTGTACTGACATGCTCTACAGCTATTTTAAAATGCTCAAGCGTATTGCAGATACTTTTTGCAATAAAGGGATCATCTTCAACCAAAAGAACAAACATAGAAGCTCCTGTATCTGGCTCTATATTACAAACAAATACATGTGTTAATGTTCTCTTAATGCATTTCCAGGGATAATTGACCCAAATAAAATGAATTCAGGAATCATGAACCGTTCTTTTTACGCATCTGTTTCAGTTTTACTTTTGTCTGTATTCGGTATGCAGGCACAGGCTCAAAGTAATTTTCTCCCACCCGATCAGGCTTTTCACTTTTCAGCTCAGTCTGTCAGTGAAACTGAGGCTGAACTGTCCTGGGATGTAGCGCCACATTATTATCTTTATCATGATCAGTTCAAAGTCATGGTCGGGCAGAAACCTGTCAAACTGAAACTCCCTGCAGGTAAACAGAAAAATGACCCGACATTTGGACTGACCAATGTCCATTACAATCATGTCAGTATTCAGCTCAAAGTAAAACCGAATACAAGCTACCTTGTACTATGGCAAGGATGTTCTGAAGATGGTCTCTGTTATCCTCTGCAACGTAAAACCATTCAGACCGATGCGTCAGGACTGTTACCACAGCAGCAGTCATCTACGACAGCTAAACTACTGAATCAATCCCGCAATACTGAACTGTTCAATACCAGCCAAAATTCAATTGACCGTGTTGAAACCGATATTGTTCAGGATAAACCTGAACTAGCCATTCAGAAAAAACAGGCAACGGAACTGACAGACAGCTCGGATTCAATACAGGCTACCCCAGAAGCACTGACTGAAGTAACAGCTTCCGCAGCCAATGAAATAAAAGGTTCTGAAGCAACTGCTGAGTCAGAATCAACGGTTAATGCTGTGACTGAACAACAGACCGATGCATCTGTAAAACCTGTGGATAGTGAATTAAGAGATCAGCTGAATAATGATCAGCTGTTTTTCAGTTTCCTGAAACAGGATCAGTTGCTGGTTAATCTGCTCATATTTTTTATTTTAGGGATTCTGCTGGCATTTTTACCCTGTTCGTTACCCCTGATTCCTATTCTTTCAGGCATTATTCTTCAGAGAGCTTCAGGTTATAAAGCCGCGATTATTGCGCTGAGCTTTATTGTCAGTATGGCACTGGTTTATAGCCTTATGGGTATCGTGGTGGCAGAAATCGGTTACAGCTTCCAGCGATGGTTCCAGAGCCCAGTTGTGATTACACTGTTTGCTGTACTTTTTGTTATTTTTGCACTGAATCTGTTTGGGCTGTATCAGCTGACCCTGCCACAATCCATTATGCAGAAACTGGGTAATCTACAGAACCGACAGAAAGGCGGCAGTATTTTAAGTGCTGCGGTGATGGGCGCACTTTCAGCTCTGATTGTTGGACCATGTATGAGCGCACCGCTTGCAGGTGCCTTACTGTTCGTCTCTCAGTCCCACAGTGCCACTATGGGTGGGCTGTACCTGTTTATTATGGGTATGGGGATGGGACTTCCGCTGTTTATTGTCAGTGTATTTGGCTCACATCTATTGCCACAGCCTGGAATATGGATGGACCGTCTCAAAGCCTGCTTCGGTTTTATCATGCTGATGGTTGCCTTGTATTTCATCCGTCCAATGCTCAACCTTTCTGTTTATCATCTTCTGTTTGCTCTGCTGGCTATTGGACTATCTATATATCTGCTGCTGAGTATCCGGCATGTCAGTCATAAAACAGGCAAAGCCATTACTGTTGTCTGTGCTGTACTGACCCTTACAGCAGGTATCTGGCAGGCACGACTCGCACTCGATGAAACTCAGACTGCCTACCATACCGAAGAACTGCAGAAATGGCACAAAGTCTCAACTGAGCAGGAACTGCAAAATACAATCCTGCAACTGAAAAAACTGAATAAGCCGATTGTGATTGATGTCTATGCCGACTGGTGTGTCGCATGTCAGCCAATTGAGCAGCAGGTGTTTCCTCGGGCAGATGTTCAGCAGGCACTGAAAGATTTCAGTCTGATTAAACTGGATCTGACTCAGTACAATGCTTCTCAGGATAATATTCTGAAGAAATGGGAAATACTGGGTCCTCCAACCTTACTGATACTGGACTCACAGGCACAGGAAATCCGCCAGTTACGTCTGACCGGTACATTTTCAGCAAAACTGCTGATCAAACAGCTCCAGCAGGTAAATCACTGATATGTTCAGCGCTCAGGCTATACATCTCGGTATGTTTATCATTCCCTGGACATTCATTATCGGTCTTGTATCACTGCTGTTTTCACTATTGATTGCTGTCCGTATCAAAAACCGCTTTCAACTGAGTGAAGACCAGTGGACTCAGTTGAAAGACAGTATCTGGACTGCAATTCTTGTGGGCTTATGTACGGCACGCATCGGTTTTGTACTGCTGAACCATGATCTGTATCTTTCTCATCCCTTACAGATGATTCAGATACAGGACAAAGGCTTTAATGTCTGGATCGGTGCGGCTTGTGCCACTGGCTGGATGATCTGGAAAAACCGTCGTACATCACGTGCTTTTCTCATGATTTTTATGGCTGTACTCATTACATCAGTGACCGTCGGTCAATACGCCATTCATCAGGTACAGAAGCAGCAACAGCAGTTTCCACAGATCACACTGATGGGACTGGATCAGAAAAGCTACAGTCTGGATCAGTTCTATGGAAAACCTGTAGTCATCAACCTCTGGGCAAGCTGGTGTCCGCCATGTCACCGTGAAATGCCTGTCCTTGAAAAAGCACAGACTGACTACCCCGATGTACAGTTTGTCATGATCAACCAAAGCGAAAGTGCTCAGACCGTTCAGCAGTATCTACAGAAAAACCAGCTGAGTTTCCAGCACATGCTGATGGACCCTTCGGCTGAAACAGCCTATGAGACAGGCATGTACGGCTTACCCAGCACACTGTTCTACAACGCTCAGGGTGAACTGAAAGAAACACACATGGGTGAAATCAGTCCTGCGGTTCTCAGACAGAAGTTAAACAGTATTATTGAGGAGAAATAAAATGGAATTACTGTCCAGACGTTTAAAACAGTTGATCACAGTCAGCCTTTTCAGCACAGTTTCCTGTTACAGCCTTGCGGATACAACTACTATTCAGAAAAAACTGGAAAGTGAAGGCTATAAATTTATTCAACCGATTGATGCCCCTGCAGGAATGAAAGGCTGGGCAGGACACATGGATAAGAACCCATCTACTGTGTTTATTTCAAATGATGGAAAATATTATATTGTGGGTGATCTGTTTGACCGTGATGGCAACAACCTGACTGTCAATGCACTGGAAAAGCATGTCAAAAATGCCGTGCTGGATGAAGTCTGGGAAGACCTGGAAAAATCCACCTGGATTCAGGATGGAAAAACCTCTGCTCCTAAAACTGTTTATGTATTTTCTGATCCGAACTGCCCTTATTGCCACGCCTTCTGGCAACAGGCACGTCCATGGGTCAATTCTGGAAAAGTACAGTTAAAGCATATCCTGGTCGGTGTTATCCGCCCTGAAAGTAAAGGACAGTCTGCGACTTTACTGAACACTGCAGATGCTGATGAATATTTCAAAAAATTTAATGAAGCCAATGGCAAACTGAAGATCAAAGAAATGAAACCTGTTCCTGCAAAACTGTCAGAACAGCTCGATGCAAATACCGCTATGATGGACAAATATGGCTTCTTCGCAACGCCTGCCATTATCTGGAAAGACAGTCAGGGCGTCTTTAAAAGCCAGCAAGGTATGCCTAAAAATATTAAGGAAATTATGGAACAGTAATTTCCTCAGGAAAACAGTATCAGCTCCGTAAGAGAAAAAAAATATACCGCAGTTTTCTTACGGAGTCTGACCTTACTATACTTACAATAAAATCATAATGTTGCATAAATCACATAGTTTTTGTGTCATTCATACATTAAAGTACCTGAAAATTATATCGCTGTAGTCTGATCATGTTCGCATCTGCACATTTGCTCATCCGTTCACTTCAACTTTCACCTTTTATTCTGTTTACAGCCCTCTCTGGCTGTCAGATGGTTAATATCAAAGAAAATCCGCTCAGTAATTCCCTGACCAGTAAAACGGATCATATTCTGACATCACAGCACTTAAGTGAGACAACTTTGCAGTTTTTACATGCATATCAGCAAAAAGAATCGGGCTGTATCGCTCAGGCTGAACAATGTATAGAGGAACTGAACCAGCAGGCTGTGACTGACCTTGAAGCATATTATGCAGCAGCGTCTGAAGTTTTTCTTGCCAGAGCACTGACTCTGGATAAAAGTTCGGCATATCAGCAGAAAAGTGCAACTGATTCACGCTCTGGCTGCCTCAATGAACAGCTGAAATATCTTGATCAGAGCATCCGTTACAGTTATGTCTATCTGTTTAAAAGTACACACAGCCCTGAATCACGCCTTTTTGACCAGCGTCAGACACAGGTCAGAACATTTTATAATTATGCGCTGTCCAGACTCATCAGTGCGGTACACACACGGGATGGTTTTACCCAGTTGCCCAGTCAGTTTTCTATAAACAACCATATATATAGGATCAATACAGATCAGTATCCCTCGCTGAAAAGTACTGTGCTCGAAAGCCTGAAAAGCAGTTACAACATGAATTTTTCCGGTTTTTACAATATTAACCGTCAGGAAGGACTGGGGTCAGAGTTTGTAGCTGTCACGGCGACACAAAAGGACAATCAACTGAAACAGTTTGTAGTTGACCCTGAACGGTATTTCACTGTACTCCCCAATCCCAATATACACCCTGCACGTTTTCTTCCCATCAGTGCAGTGATCAAACCTGAAAATGAACAGCTCACGGCGCAGGAAATCCTGAATAATGCGCCATTGTCCATTCAGCTGATAGATCCATACCGTTTTAAGACAGCACAGATCAACAACACCGACTATACCGTCACAGCCAACTATTCTGTGCCCTATGGTTTGTGGCTTGCAGAAAGTAAAATGGGTTCAGTCGGTTACCGTTCACTGCTGAACCGTGAAGAAAAACTGTTGATGCCTCATCTGTTCATGACCGAACCATATCAGCCTGGTAAAAAAATCATCATTATGATTCATGGGCTGGCAAGCAGTCCTGAGACCTGGGTGACGCTCACCAATAACATTATGGGTGATCCCGTGTTACGGGATCACTATCAGGTGTGGCAGGTTTTTTACTCAACCAATATGCCTATTTTTGAAAACCGTTTTCAGATCAATGATCTGCTGAAACAGGCTTTTAAATCTGTTCAACCTGGTACTGAATCCGCCCACAATGCAGTCCTGATCGGTCACAGTATGGGCGGTATTATCAGTCGTCTGCTGATCAGTGATACAGATATAGCCATGCATGCCATTCCCATGATGAATTATGAACAGCATATCCAGCTCCAGCAGAATCCTGTAATCCGTGAAAGGTTCATCTTTAAACCCTTGTCCACTGTCAGTCGGGCGATTTTTATTGCCACACCACATCATGGCAGTGAATATGCAGACCGCTGGTATACTCAGCTGGTCCGTAAAGCGATTGGTCTTCCATTTAATTTTTCAGATGCGGTCAACAGAAAAATCGGCGGTCATAAAAATTCCACAGCAGGTCTGATCTTCAATGCACCATCAGATTTGAGTAATCATTCACGCTTCATGCAGTTAACCTCCCAGATCATGCCTTCTGGCAATATCCCTTTTCATTCCATTATGGGTAATCAGACGCACAGTACAGACCCTGATAAAATGAGCGATGGTATTGTTTCATATAACAGCTCACATCTTGCAGGTGCACAGTCTGAAAAAATAATCAAAGGTGGTCACTCCATCCATGAAAGCCCTGAAGCGGTGATGGAATTACGTCGAATTTTGAGAGAGCATCTGAAACAGCAACCATAGGACTGTTTTCATACCTAAAGACATGCTGAACAGACCCTGAAAAAAATAAGCACTCATGATTGAGTGCTTATTTCCATTGAAGATGAATTTCGGAGATCAGCCTTTAAGGTTTTTCACCATTTTGAAGTCGTTTTTCAATATCATCCAGTACAGCCGGTAAATCAGCAATGCTGTCGATGACATAATGAGCACCAGAAGCATTCATTTTTGCATAAGCCTTATCTTTCAGAACTTTCTGTTCTGCCTGCGGAAGCTGTTGCCATTCCTCAAAACTCAGACCGACTTCATTGCCACTGATCGCCAGTGCGACAGTCCAGCAGCCACCATTGAGCCCCTCCTCAATCCCCACAACGGTGTCATCCACTTTAACAACACCTTTGATATCTGAAACATCAAGTTCAATCAGATTCTTCCACAGCATCTCTGGGTATGGGCGTCCATGCTTCACATCTGACGCTGTAATAATACAGTCTGGCTGATACCCCTGTTCAGCAGCATCTTTCACCAACTGTCCGATCATCATTGAAGCATATCCGGTATTACTGCCAATTTTTGCGCCACGTTCACGGATGTTCTGAAATGTTTCCGTTGCACCAGGAATCAAAGCTGAGCATAAAGGAATGCTTTTTAACTGATATGGAATGAAATCCTGATAAAGACGGTCTATATCCTGTGTTGTAAAAGCAGTGCCATATACCGCTTTCCATGCTTCAGCAACACGGGGCATATTCAGTACAGCCGCAATATGATCACGTTTTTCTAGCCCCATCGGTGCTCTGGCTTCTTCAATACTGATGGCAACTTTGTTATCAGCAAAAAGTGCCATAAATGCCAGAATGGGTGCTCTTGAACCAAAATCAACAGTCGTTCCTGCCCAATCAAAAACCACTGCCTGAATACGTGTATTTGAAGTTGTCATATCTGTTCCTGAAAAATATTAAGAAAATGAATAAAGTTTTTATGCTGCACTGTATTGCTTCAGTGCACCGAGTAAACGACGGATATCTTCTGGATAAACCTCTCCGATATTTCCAATACGGAAGCAGTTCAGGTCTGTAACTTTTCCTGGATAAATCACAAAACCTGCCTGTTTCAGATTTTCATACAGATGCTGAAAGCTGAAATCTGCAGTATCTGGATATAAAAAGGTGGTAATGACTGGCGACTGCGGTGTTGTATTTTCAAGTACCAGCTGGAAACCCAGCGCTTGCATTCCTTCAGACAGCGTTTTCTGACTGGTCAGATAGCGCTGATATCTTGCCTGGACACCACCTTCCTGCTCCAGTTCAACCAGAGCCTGATAAAAAGCATGAACTACATGGGTTGGCGATGTGAAACGCCATTTACCATTGAACTGTTCCATGGTCTGCCACTGGTCATAGAGATCCAGACTGACCGATCTTGCCAGTCCTTTGCAGTTTTCCAGCACATCACGTTTAGCCAGGACAAAACCGAAACCGGGTACACCCTGTATGCATTTGTTTGCACTTGAAATCAGAAAATCTATTTCCAGCTCTGCAATATCCATCGGTACGCCACCAAAAGAGCTCATGGCATCCACAATCCATGTTTTTCCTGCAGCTTTAACCCGCTGACCAATTTCTGCGATCGGATTAAGCAGACCTGTGGTTGTCTCACAATGTACACATGCCACATGGGTCAATGCCGCATCTTCCAGTGCCTGCTCTATATCCTGCATGGAAGGAATTTCGGTTTCAGGACAGCGCAGTTCAACAACATCAATTTTCAGGCAACGTGCCATCTGAACCATTCGTGCACCATAGGCACCGTTATTGATAATCAGGATTTTGCCATCTGAAGGAATCACAGAGCCCAGTACGGATTCCACTGCAAAACTGCCGCTACCCTGCATCAGCACGGCGCTATATAGCTCTTTCTGTACAGTCGCCAGTCCAACCAGGCGCAGACGGATCTCCTGCACCAGCTGGTTATATTCTTTGTCCCACGTACACCAGTCTTTCTGCATTGCACGTCTGACACCCACAGATGTCGAAAGTGGTCCTGGAGTCAGCAGCAGATAATTGTTATTCAGTTCAGTTAATGCGTTCATATTTTCATCGCTTTGATTGGATTTAATACAGTATATATAAATCTGGTTTAAACCAGATTACAAGTCGTTTAAAAAATGTGCTTTTCGAGCATTTCTTTCATAAATCCTGCACCGGTGGTCATTCCTTTACCAGCAACAGCACTGATCAGGAAAATACCTGGCTCTGCTTCAGTCACACATGCTGGTTGTTCAGGATGTGTGAGGTAATAACCATTCCAGCGGAATTCAATCTGGGGCAAGGTCAGCCCGATTTTTGTCTGACAATAATCCTGTATGAAATGATTGATTTCTTCACGCTGGTAAAACTGTGGCATTTCTTCGACGGGATAATATTCATGACTGTCACCCAGGATAATCTGACCATACGCATTCTGTTTCAGCAGAATATGAATGCCGTAGTCTTTGACCAGTCCCTGTCTGGATTCATCGGTCAGTTCCGCATGACTGCTACAGATTTCAAAAGCGGGATAACGAGAAATGGACAGTCCCGAATAGACAGAAGCATTCAGATGCTGTTTAAAGGGCTGTGTCAGTGCCATCTGCAGACTACAGCGTAACAACCCCATATTCTGAAGAAGTTCTGGATAAAGTAACTGTGTCAGTTCACCATGACAGATCAGCACTTTTGCAGTCCTGTATGTTTCACCTGAAGCCAGATGAACCTCTTTTATACCGAGCCCCGCTGATGTTTTAACAACACAGGCATTACAGTGGATTTCAACACCGAACTGTTGTGCATACTGTAAAAGACGCTTTCCAATCAGCTGTGGTTCTACGGAATAATCTTCATGGAAAATCATTCCTCCCCGTATATCTGCCTGTGGGTTGATCCAGCCAAACTGCTGCAGTGTCTGCTCTCGGCTGAGCAGCTGAACAGGAATGTCATAATCAGGGGCTGACACTGCAAATTCGTTCAGCACCTGCCATTCAAGCTCTGTATTGGCCAGATACAGTCCATTTCGCTGTTGAAAGGAAATATCCGTCTGTGCCTGAATCCGCTGATAAAAGTCACGTGTACTCAGTGCGTGTTTATGCCATTCACCCTCAGGATGGGTCAGTGTGGATGTCCCGACCATGCCGAAATTGCGCCGTGTTGCACCGACTGGCTCTGCATCTTTTTCAAAGAGCTGAACTTTAAGCCCCTGTTCAGCAGCCTGAATGGCCGCCGAGAGTCCAAGAATACCAGCCCCGACAATAATCAGGTCTGAATCAAGTATTTTCATTGTGTCTCACCATATTCCGTAAGATTTTTCAGGGTGCAGCAGTCCCTGCTTTGAGGGAAAGCATGAAAAATATTTCAGGTAAATTTTGTAGGTTAAAAATTCAGTAATAAATTCTGTTCAGATTTACTGCGTGCTTTCCCGCCACCGCTGACTGGATTTCATAATTCTGGCGGTCAGCAGCCAGTGCAGCAGTTTTACCAGGCAGGATGTCATCAGGATCAGAATACTCATGGCAACTGCTGCAACGGTATCTCCGGCATCGTCCATATTCAGTACTGCCACAGCAGCAAG
The DNA here is from genome assembly GCF_002165375.2 of Acinetobacter chinensis. Taxonomy (NCBI): domain Bacteria; kingdom Pseudomonadati; phylum Pseudomonadota; class Gammaproteobacteria; order Moraxellales; family Moraxellaceae; genus Acinetobacter; species Acinetobacter chinensis. The sequence goes on along the minus strand of NZ_CP032134.1, from coordinate 1,693,835 downwards.
ACTGGTATCAGGTGAATAAAGGAAAATAGCTGCGGACACGGTGGTCATGGCATTGACGAACAGATAAACCGATACATCACACACCGCAGGAAATGTCATCGGCAGATAAACTTTATGAAACATCGTCCACCGACTGCTGCCCAGGCTTTGAGCAGCCTGATCAAGCTGAAGCGGAATCTGTTTGACTGCACTGACCAGCGTCAGATGCGGCACGGTGTAATAGTGAATAATGGTCGAGATCACCAGCAGCGTCATGGTTCCATAGATAGCTGACAACGGACTTCCAGGTACATTGAAAAACAGAATATAAGCAATCCCAAGTACAAGTCCTGGTACAGCCAGCGGTAACAGGACCAGAATCTGCACATAATTTTTCAGAAAAGGATGCCCTTTAAAACGTTCAGTAAACAATGCCATTAGGAAAATAATCACTGTGCCTGCAACAGTCGTAAACAAAGCCAGTTTCAGAGAGTTGAAATAGCTGCTCCAGCCACCACCATCCACATAATCAAAACGGTAGTGATTCAGCGTCAAAGAAAGATCATAAGGCCAGTAGCGGATAAATGAAGCAATCACCGCTGTCAGAATAATCAGCACAATAAAACCGGCAACCATACAACAGAACGCTGTCAGTACTTTCTGAACTACAGGATGCTGTTTTATGGCATAGGGTTTAATCTGAAAATTCTGAAATCGTGCCTGACGACGGCTCTGATAACGGTCAAAAATAAATGCCAGAACTGCAGGACATAGCAATAGTAAGGAAATAACTGCTCCCATACTCATATTCTGCTGACCAATGATCTGTTTATAAACGTCCAGTGCCATCATATTGAATGAGCCACCAATCACTTTAGGAATTCCAAAATCCGTAATGACGTATGTAAAAGCCACCAGGCAGGCACTGACCAGTCCATAACGTACCGCAGGTAAAGTTACAGCCAGATGCGTCTGCCATGTATTTTTCCCCAGTGACATTGAGGCCTCCATCAGACGCTGATCAATACTGCGAAAAGCACTCATCAACAACATCACCATGGCAGGAAATAACCAGAAACAATAACTCAGTAAAATGCCGACCGGTCCATAAATTTCAGTATCACCAATAAATGATTTCAGTACGCCCTGTTGCCCGAACAGATAAACCAAAGCAAGCGAAGGCAGGATGGAGGGTGCGAGAATAGGCAGAAATGCCACTGTTTTAAAGAATGCTTTGCCTTTTACAGGTGTACAGCACAGCGTGAATGCATATACACCTGCCAGGGAAACTGTAATCAGTGTTGCAACACATGCAATCCAGATGGAATTGAATATGGAGGACAACAGTGCCGGATTTGAAAAATACGCCGTGAAATTATCCAGTCCTGTGTAATGTCCGACATCATTCAAAAAAGCACTTTTCAGTAATACCACCAGGGGCAGAATCAGACTGATGCTTAATAAAACAGCTCCTGTCAGCAGTACCAGGGTTGCACTCAGTGAATAACGCGGTCGTCGGTAGTGCTGACTTTTTAAAATGGCATCTGCAGTGTTCTGATTCAGCATAATGCACGCCCCTGCATATCAAATATATGCAGCGCACTGACCGGAACTCTGATCTTCATGGTTTCAGACAGCTGTTCAGCCTGATGGTTTTCAATATCGACCTGAATCAGCTCCTTATGATCATGCTGATTCAGCAATCCTGTACAGAATACACGGCGTTTAGCCCCCAAAAATTCACTGCTGACCAGTCGGACAGGGAAAACCAGATCATCTTTACTGGCTTCAGTATCCATACTCATCAGCTGAGCATTTTCAGGACGGAATGCAATTTCAAACTGATGACCATTTTCAAATGTCTTAGCTGCAACATGGCAGATAACGTCCTGATCGACCCTGAGCTGACTGTGTTTTTCAGCCTGAGCCTGCATGAAGTTCATACTACCAATAAACTGCGCAACAAACCGGGTCTGTGGTCGGTAATAAATATTGTGAGGCGTATCCATCTGTTCAATAATGCCTGCATTCATCACTGCAATACGGTCAGAGATACTCAGCGCTTCCTCCTGATCATGTGTCACCATAATGGCTGGCAGGTTCAACTGCTGCTGAATATTCCTGATTTTCTGACGCAGACTGATACGCACCAGTGCATCCAGTGCAGACAATGGTTCATCCAGCAGCAGAATATCTGGGCGAGGTGCAATTGCCCGAGCCAGTGCCACACGCTGCTGCTGCCCACCGGAGAGCTGATCTGGGTATTTGAATTTACAGTGACTCAGTTCAATCAATGCCAGTAATTCATCTACACGCTGTTCTGTCTGTTCACGCGTCCACTGTTTTTTATGCAATCCAAATGCAATATTTTCAGTAACAGTCAGGTTCGGAAACAGCGCATAGTTCTGGAACACAATTCCACATTTACGTTTTGCTGTCGTCTGCTGACTGATATCCTGCCCATGCTTCACGATCCGACCATAATCAGGGTGTTCAAGCCCCGCAATAATCCGCAGCAAAGTGGTTTTACCACAGCCCGATGGCCCCAGAAAGCTGACAAATTCACCTGCTTTCAGATCCAGATTGATATGCTCAAGTACAGTCGTCTGCCCAAATGACTTACGGACATCCACTACATCCAGCACACTGGCTGAAGACGATACTGAATAGGTTTTCAGTGTGGTGATCAGATGACCTGCTGAGGTCTGATTCTGATCAGAGATCCTGTTTTTTAAATGTGCCGGAATCTGCATGTTTTATCCATTCTGTTCTTTATAATCTGTTGTTCAGTGTTCAAACTTCTGTGACCACTGATTTAAAATTCGTTCACGGTTTTCTGCTGCCCAGTAAAAATCATTTTTTACCAGTCTTTGAGACAGATCTTTTGGAAAATCGGGATTGGTTGATGTGACTGCTTTATGCGCAACCATGGAAAAATTCTGTGCATATGCCTGATTGGCAGCCTGGCTTACCGTCCAGTCGATAAATTTCTGCGCACTGCTTAAATGTCGTGTGCCTTTGACTATTGCTGAGGCTTCCATTTCCCATCCCAGTCCTTCAGATGGATAAACGATTTCAAGCGGAGCACCGCGTGATCTGAGTTTAAAGCCTGGGTAACCGAATGAAATGCCTATGATGGTTTCGCCCTGGGCTGCCATCTTGCATGGCTTTGAACCTGAATGAACATACTGAGATACGTTTTTGTCCAGTGCGCTCATGTATTCCCACGCCTGTTTTTCACCAAAAATCTGCATCCATGCTGTCACATCCAGATAGCCTGTACCACTGGATGCCGGGTTCGGCATCACAATCAATCCTTTATAAACAGGATTGGTCAGGTCTTTCCAGCTGCGGGGTACAGGCAGATTCTTCTTTTTCAGTTCAATTGTATTGACACAGACTGCTGACTCCCATGCGGTCATCCCTGTCCATACGGGTACTGGTTCTGCACTGACAAAGTCTTTTTTCAGCTGATCTGAATGTGCGGGTTTATACGGTTCAAGCAGGTTTTTATCCTGCATGACCAGCAGACTGGTCAGTGCCAGCCCCATGATGACATCAGCCTGAGGATTTTTCTGTTCAGCAAGTAATCTTGCAGTAATTACACCCGTGGAATCACGTACCCATTTCACCCTTAATTCAGGATGTGCTTTTCTTAATTCCCACTGATAGCGTTTTAACTGTTCGGCTTCAACAGCCGTGTAGACTGTCAGCTGTTCCTGAGGCTGAGCACCTGAATTTGTTGTACATCCCGTTACAAGGGAAGTCATCAGTACTATTGAGCTCAGTACTGCCGCATATTTTTTATAACTCTGTCCATACTGGCGCATCTGCTGTTCCTGAAGAAAGCATCTTTGATAGCCAGTATTTCAACAAAGTATTATGACAATTTAATTAATCTGGTTTAAACCAGATTAATTATTTCTTCAGTTTGTTCCCTCTGCATCAAAATGCAGATCAAGTACATCATGCAGCCAGTATTCCTGATCCACATCTGTAATCACACCATCCTGGTCACGGTTCGTCCGGCAGATATATAAGCCCATTGAACCGATATTGACATGCAGGGCTTTAGCCTGCTGTTCTGAAAAAGCAGTCGGATAAAGACTGATATGAGCTCTGGTCAAATTACGCTGATACTGCTCTGCCATCAGGACTGTCACGGACTGAGCAAGATCATGTTCTGTCAGATCAGGAAACAGCTGGGCATTAATACGCAAATGCTCCACCACTACAGGTCTGCCATTAATACTTCTGCGCCGCCACACTGAATAAACAGGATCACCTGTACGGATACTGAGATGAACCGCATCCCAGGATGTTGCATCAACCGTTTCAACCGTCATCAGCTCAGTTGAAGGCACAGCACCCTGTTCCATCACATACTGATTAAAACTTTTGGTTGACTGTGGTTCATAAATAATTCTGGGCGCCCTGATATACCAGCCACGGCGGTCAAGCCGGTAAATAAACCCGTCCATTTCCAGTGCCAGTAATGCTTCACGTACAGCAACACGGGTTGTTGCAAACTGTTCTGAAAGTACACGTTCAGACGGCAGTTTTGAATTCCGTTCAAGCTGACCGGACTCGATTTCATGCGCGATGGCATCACGTATTGGAATGTATTTGGGTACCCGAGGAATGGATGAATGGGTTTCGCTCATTTGCCTGAATAAAATTGACCGTGTTCTTATCAATATACTGTAATTTTATGACAAGGTAATGTTTTTACTGAACATCAGGTTTCCACAACCGGTCAGTTCATCTGCGCAGATCAGTTTTATCATATTTCCCAGATCGCACTGCTGATGATTCATACCTGATTATCAATGTAAGATATTGATCATACAGCTTTAAATAAAAATATTTGCGCTACAGGAAAACTACCTATATTTTAGAGTAAATACTCTAAAATATAGAGGCAGCTATGATTGGTGATTATCAGTGGGTTCAAAAAACACAGGGTCGATTGACATTTAAAGAAAAATTCAGACTGATTCAAAGCATTCTTATGCCTGTTACCGTCAGTTTTATCCGATCAGGGATAACTTCCAGAAAACATTGCTCCGCACTGCGGATATCCGATATTGTCATTCCTGATTCAAATATTGTGAAAGAAGCTTTTCAGGAACTTGAATACGCTCAGAACCCATCCGTTACAGCTCATTCACTCAGAACCTATTTTATAGGTACAGCCATTGCACATCAAAAAAAATGGCAGTTTGATCAGGAAGACTTTGCTGTAGCCAGTTTTATGCATGATCTTGGACTGGTCAGCGAATTAAGCCTGCATGCCTGCCATTGCTTTACCCTTGAAAGTGCAAAACAAGCTGAAATTTTATGTCAGAAGCATAATTATTCAGAACAAAAGATCCAGAATATCTGTGATGCCATCTGCCTGCACATGAATGGTCATCTTGATGAAAATGATAAAACACTCAGTAAAGAAATCCTGATGTTACAGAAAGCAACCGCCTGTGATGTAACAGGTGCAAATCTGCATCTGATACCTGCAGCATTTACAGAGCAATTACTGGAACGCTATCCGCGAGATCATTTTCTCAGTGACTTTAAAACACTGATCCAACAGGAATCCACAAGGCATCCTCATTCCAGAACAGCACTGCTGAACAAAGCGGGGCTGGGGCTGATGATTCAGTTAAATCCACTAAACAGACATTCTCCCAACACTGAACAGGTTGAATCATGAACATACTGGCGCCTTTAACAACTGCATTTCACTTTAAACAGCTGGCAGAAATACCGGTACAGTTGTACAGCACATATCCAGACGGAGCTGTTGTTATTCTGCTCCCAGCTCTGGGCGTGCCTGTTGCGAAATATGATCTGTTTATTCAGCAACTGCTTTCGGTCAATATACAGGTCATCACGGCGGACTATCCTGGCTGTGGTCAGAACAGACCTGAGGTTTCCAGAACATTTGATTATGGCTATGCAGATCTGCTGAATTTTTTTATCCCTGAACTGTATAAGGCTGCCTGTTCTGTTTCCTCCAGACCACCTGTTTTACTGGGACACAGCCTGGGCGGACATCTTGCAACCCTCTATGCCCAACAACATGCTGTTCAGGTAATTGGAATAGCGACAGGAAATATCGGTTTAAAATACTGGGATCTGAAAGGTAAATTCAATATTCTCAAAGCAGCTGCCGCAATTAATACCATGATTTTGAAAGATGGTTATCTTGCAGGTTATAAAATTGGCTTTGGTTATAAAGAAGCCAGAACACTGATGCGGGACTGGTCCAGAACCATATTCACTGCCGGCTACCAACATATCACGGGCACTATAAACACACTTTCACCTGAGCAGGCTTTATTTATTCACCTGAACCAGGATGACTTTGCTCCACTCAGCTCCATGCTGGGTTTGAGTCGTTACTTTCAGAATCCTCAAGTAATCAGCCTTGACCTGAGCAGGACAGTAAAAGGTCATCAGCACAGTGCATGGATAAAACAGCCTGCTGAAGTTGTCAGAACAGTTCAGACATGGCTGAACCAGCTTCAGAAATGAATCCTGTCCAGATTGTTTTCTATAATCTGTAACCATGCCCGTGTGGCAGGACTCATGGCTACCGTCGTATTCCATGCCATACTTAAAGCCCAGTTCAAACCAGAGTTTTCCAGCTGACTGATGTTGAATTTTTCCTGATTTAACTGTTCACAGTAAATTTTAGGCAATAATGCTATTCCTACATTGGACTCGACCATTTTGGCGATAAAGTCCCACTGGCTGCTTTTACAGACAATCTCCAGTTCAAATCCAGCATGCTGAGCGGCAGAAATGATCATATTATTTAGTGTAAATGTATCGTCGTAGAGTAAAAAGGATTCCTCTTTCAGTTCAGCAAGCGACACTGATGTTCGCCCACGCCACTGTGAATCCTTTAATGACAGTAAGCACAGCGGTGAATCCATGATCTGAATCCCGCCCAGTTTTGGTTTTAAATGCCCAAGAATAATGCCAACATCCACTTTTTTTGCAAGAATGGCATCTTCTATTCCTGTTGCACCAACCTCAAAGAAGCTCAGCTCAACCTCTGGATACTGTTTATGAAACGTTGCAATCAATGTACTGAGCAGTACGGAACCCAGTGGTGGTAAACCCAGCCTGAGTTTACCCTGTTTCAGTGTACGGACTCTTGCAACCGTTTCCCTGATCTGTTGCTGCTCTTCAAGAATCACCAAGGCATGCTGATATATCTGTTCGCCAGTATAAGTCAGCTGTGTATCCCTTTTACGCCCTCCATCCCCCTTATGAAACAACGCCACATCCAGCTCATCTTCCAGCTGCCGGACTGCCTTACTCAGGGTTGGCTGTGTCAGATGCAGCAGATCTGCTGCACGGCTGAAACTGCCACACTGCACAATCTGGACAAAAATATTGAGGCTTTTGATATCCACGGCATATTATTCTATTAAGGCATAATTATTTTTTAATTATTCATAATCATTGCGTGCAGTCAACTTTAAAATACACTCAGTTTCACAAAATATGCTGTCATCATGTCCATAACATTCAGATCTTTAAACCAGTCCGTCCTACTGAAAATCATATTTCAACTCAGCCTGCTGATTTTTATCTGGTGGATTGGCTCTGTATTGCAAAAGCTTTTAAATATCCCTGTATCTGCAGGTGTGATTGGTCTGTTCCTTATGCTTTTCGCACTCCTGAGCGGAGTTTTTAAACTGCAATGGATAAAATCAGGTTCAGATTTCATTCTTGGAGAACTGGTTCTGTTTTTTATTCCCTGTGTTGTAGGACTGATCAAATACAAACACCTGTTTATGACTCAGGGCTGGCAAATGGTTGTTGCCGTTGTAATCGGTACGGTCACTGTGATGGTTTCCACTGCTTATGCCGTACATTTTGGCTTTAAACTCGAATCGCGCTTACAGGCACACCATAAGTCAACAACGCAGGATCATCAGCAGGAAATGGAAGTAAAATAATATGAGCACAACTGTTATTTCCATTTGCTTTGTCATTGCGACACTGGTGGGTTACATCCTTGTAAAAAAACTGCATCGTAAATATCCATATATGCTGCTGTCACCCGCCATGCTTGTCCCTTTTATCCTGATCATCATCCTGCTGCTGCTGCATATTTCCTACGAGACCTATATGCAGGAAAGCCAGTGGATTGTATGGATGCTTGGACCTGCAACTGTAGGCTTTGCCGTTCCAATTTATGAATACCGCAGTATTATCAGAAAACATGCCATATCCATCAGCCTCGGCGTTGTAGTCGGTATGCTGTCAGGAATCATCAGTGCCTACTGGCTGGCAAAACTGTTTAAATTTGATCTGGCGACCTCATACAGTCTGATGTCACGTTCGATCTCAACGCCTTTTGCAATGGAGCTGACAGCACATATCGGAGGCTCAGTGGAACTTGTGATTCTGTTTACCATGATTACCGGTATTGCCGGTGTAGCCCTGGCAGATCTGATCCTGAAGAAACTTCACCTCAATTCAAACTTTGCCCAGGGTGCTTCCCTTGGAAATGCAGCTCATGGCTTTGGTACCAGTAAAGCCTTTATGCGCCACAAGGAAGAAGGCGTTGTTGCATGCCTGTGTATGGTACTTTCGGGTATTTTTATGGTGATTACAGGATCTGTACTGATACATACTGTTATTCATCTGTTTGCCTGACACCATAAAAAAGGATCAGCCCTGCTGATCCTTTTCCGATTTTATTTACCCCTGACAGACACCCATCTGCTAATGGCTTACAGGCATTCATCAGATGATCTGTTTAGCTGTGAAATAAATACTGCCGATTACAAAAGCAAGTAAACTGGACATTTCTGTAATTTCAATTGCTGCGCCCACAGTATCTCCAGTAATCCCTCCAATCCGCTGAATAAATTTAAAACGCAGATAAATCAGCGTTGCAATAAAAACCACAGCGGTCAACAAACCCGACCACACAAAGAAACCACAGGCCAGCAGGCTGACTGTAAAAATCAACATTGCCCAGTATTTTGGAATATATTCGGCTATGGACGAACCCAGTCCCTGTTTACGCACATAGTCAGTCGTTAAAAACAGAAATAACGGTGCAAGTCGTCCAAGTACAGGAAACAGTATTAAAGCCGTGTAAAACTGCTTCTGTAGTAATAAATACAGTGCAGACCACTTTAACAGGCAGATAATCAGCAGGCTTAATACACCAATCGGACCACAGGCAGGGTCTTTCATGATTTTAAGTGTGCGTTCCTTATCACCAAAGCCACCCACCCAGGCATCAGCAGTATCCGCAAGTCCATCCAGGTGCAGTCCACCCGTCAACCAGATCCATAACACAAGAATGATTGTGGTTAACAGAACAACAGGCAGCGCATACAATACTGAAGCCACCGCGAACAGCAGCAGTCCTATTAATAGACCAATCACTGGATAAAATAACAGTGACCGACCATTCTGCCTGTGAGATGGCATCTGTTTTAGCTGAACAGGAAATACCGTTAAAAACTGAAGTGCAATTAAAAATGGAGTCATTCATGTGCCTCCAGTAATCTGAAATGATACTGATTAGACTGTTCATCCAGCAGCAACTGCATACTGCACAGCTGACCCAAAGGTGCAGTCATTTTAAGCAGATCGTCCAGCGGTTGCTGCAAAGCCAGACATTTTAAAAACTTAATGACACCGCCATGCGTCACAACCAGAGCCCTTGAAATATGCTGTCTTTGCATCTGCTGATAAATATCCTGCACCGCGTTTAAGACACGCTGCTGAAAATCGGCATATTTTTCTGCATTGGGTGGATAGTACATGCTCGGTTGTTGCCAGAAATTTGCCAGTAACTCAGCGTTCTGTTCATAAATATCCTGCGTAGAACGTCCTTCCCAGTCACCAAAATGCATTTCCTGTAACTGTGCATCCAGTATCAAAGGACTTTGTGTACGTGCCTGTAACTGTTCTGCAAAAGACTGACAACGCAACAGGTTGGATGAAAAGATCATCTGCCACGGACAGCTATCCGACGGGTTCCAGACGTGATCAACAGTCTGCCACATCTGTCTGAACCCGTTCTGGGTCAGTGCATCATCTGTAGAACCACGTAAAGTATGGCTTAAAGTCGTTTCGCCGTGACGTAACAGATCAATCTGCAGCTCCATCATTTAAACTTAAACCTTTTCACCCGTAACCGCTGCCTCTGCAAAGGTTGCCATATTGTTGTGCAGACTGCATGCCAGTTTTATGACCCCTAAGGCAGCACCTGCGCCACTGCCTTCACCCAAACGTAAGTTCAGCTGTAATAATGGACTGGCATTCAATTCTAACAGAATACGCTGATGACCATACTCCGCTGACTTGTGTCCAAACAGCATCCACTGACGAACCTCGGGATTCAGACGAACTGCTATCAATGCTGAAACGGAGCTGATAAAGCCATCAACAATGACAGGCAATCCCCGTTGCGCACAGCGGATATAAGCCCCTGTCATCGCTGCGATTTCCAGCCCACCTACAGCACATAAAGCTCTGAATGCATCATGCTCTGTACCATTTGCCACATAGTCCATATGCAGTTGAACCGCCTGATCAATCACCTGTTTTTTATGTGCCAGCTGCTCTGCACGAATCCCTGTACCCACACCCGTCAGTTGCTCTGCCAGTTCATTCAGCAGATAACATGCCACTGCTGAAGCCGCACAGGTATTTCCAATACCCATTTCACCCGCAATATAAATATCTGCATTCTGCTCAATGGCTTTTTCAGCACTGTCATATCCGAGCTGCATAGCCTGCGCACACTGTTCCTCAGTCATTGCCTTTGTTTCAGCAAAGTTTGCAGTACCATGTGCAATACAGTGACGCTCTACGCCTGTGTAGCTGTAAACATCACCCACTGAACCACAGTCTATCACCTGTAAAGTTGCGTTGTATTCCTTTGCAATCACACTGATACACGCACCGCCCGTTGCAAAGTTCTGAAGCATCTGACGGGTTACCGCCTGAGGATAGGCAGAAATATTTTCTTCCATCACACCATGATCACCTGCAAAGATACAGATCCACGGCGCATCCACACTGGGTTTCTGCACGTTTTGCAGACCTGCCAGCTGTACAGCAACATTTTCAAGCTCTGACAATGAACCTGTAGGTTTGGTGAGTTGTGACTGACGCTGTTCCGCCTGTGCTTTTGCATCCAGATTCGGCTGTTTCACGCTGTCTTGCCACCAGTTCATTGCATCTCTCCATTTCATTATTTACACGGTACAGATTCGATTGATCCGAATCTTAAATTAAAAATCTGTTAACCCTGATCACCAGGCAGATCAGACGGATGGACTTTGATCTTTTAAAACCATAGGAAAACCTGCAACACAGAAGATGACCTTATCTGCGATCTTCCCCAGTTGCTGATGCAGGCGTCCCGATTCATCCACAAACTTTCGGCTAAGCTCCCCCATAGGAATGACACCCAGTCCAGTTTCATTACTGACCAGCACCACCTCAGATTTCAATTCTGGTAGAGTCCGCAGTAAGAGTTCACACTGCTGATGCTGCAATGCATCATCTTCATGCATGAGTAAGTTACTCATCCATAAAGTCAGACAATCAATCAGAATCAGTTGCCCAGCCTGATCAATGCGCAACAGGGACTCCGCCAGAAAAAGTGGCTCTTCAATCAACTGCCAGTGCTCAGGTCTATGCTCCTGATGATGCTGAATCCGATCCTGCATTTCCTGATCATAAGCCTGTGCGGTGGCAATATAAATGACAGGTAGCTGTGAACTCTGTGCTGTCTGCTCTGCCAGACGACTTTTTCCTGAACGGGCACCACCCAGTATCAATTGCAACATTGTGCATTTCCCTGAATCAATAATTCTGTATTTAAAAGTAGATGCATATCAGATCAGTTCCATCAGCTGCTCTGGATAAAGCTGACCCTGTAAAATTTTAGCTTCATAGTGTCCAAAAGTCAGATGCTTAACGTCTATGTCAAAACTGCGCTGTGCAAGCTGATCAATTTCTGAATATACGATCTGACCCTCAATGGCGTCTGAATACAGCCCTAAAGTAATATGCGGACAGTAATCCAGAGCAGCTATTTCCTGGTATTGATCTGAAAACAGTGTTCTGATCTTACTTAGGCTATTGTGTTCATCAATGATCTCAACAAACAGCGCACTGTTGAAGCTGCGGATCTGCCCTGTTTTCAATCGGAATGATCTGATTTCCTGCTGTAACAACGACTGCATCTGTTGCTGAAAATCTGACTGGCTGAAGTCATCATCAAAGATTTTGTTCTGACTTAAGAAGCCACAGATAAACAACGTAATATGAAACTGCCGGATGTTTGGCTGAACAAGAAATTCTGCACATCTGTTTCTCAGTGCTGACAGATACAGCAACAGCTCAGGCTGCACTATTTCTATATACCATAGAGCATAATGCATCCGCCCTTTATGCCATTCAGGGTAATCATGCATCTGTGTTGGAATGGTCAGTTGATTGGCTTGCAGGAACACGGTCTTCAACATGCTGGGCTGAATAGCCTATTTAAACATGACCTGAGCAAAAGTGCTGAGCGAATACATGAACAAAACTCAGCTCTGAATGAAATTTATTCAATAATACAGGCATATCGTGTCTTATTTACCCACATAATCATTCCTGATTTGGCTGTAACTGGACGAAATACTATCTGATATTGCCTCAGCAATCCCTGCTTTTGAAGAAAGTACTTAATCCATAAAGTTTTAAATACTGACTTTCATATTTTCTGCCAACAACAAATGTTTAAATTTCAATCATCTTTAAATTTTCAGGATCTTTTTTTGAAGTAAAAAGCCAGTCAGAAAGTATTGAACATTTACATCTGTTCTGTACCCTCAGCCCCGGTGGTCATCAAAATGCCCTATGCGCTGACCATATTGGGGCTTTGGCATTGATCTTAAAATCATGTTTTATCCCGCTTTTGCATGACAGGAACAATAAAACTTTCATATTTATCGTATATTCTCTATAAATATAATCTTTTAAGTCACTTATACAAGATTCAGAGCTTATAAATTTTTATGGCTGTTATACTGAGTTTTTCTCTGACTTGAGAATAACCTTCAGGCTATTACAGTTTTCTTTACATAAATTCAATGAACAGTTTTGGTCAATTCATATTAAAATGTAAAAAAAAGTAAAGCTCCTTAAATTTGTAATTTTTTAACATTGTTATTTAGTTGCAAAATTTACATTATATATGCCTGTTCTGACACATGTATTCCGCGACAAATTAAAGAAACTATAAAAAAATTGCAGAAAAATGTGCCATAATTGGTAAACTTTGCAGACATCTTGCAAAGTTTCCTGCAAATTATAAACTGGAGTTAGCTGAATGAGTTCGACCATTCTGGTCATTCATGGACCGAATCTGAATTTACTGGGTATGCGCGAACCAGAAGTATATGGACATCTGACACTCGATGACATCAATCAGCAACTGAAACTACAGGCACAGCATTCTTCCATTACACTCGAAACTTTCCAGAGCAACTGGGAAGGCGCTGTTGTAGACCGAATTCATCAGGCACAGAAAGAAGGTGTGAAGTACATCATCATCAACCCTGCTGCCCTGACTCATACCTCTGTCGCAGTCCGTGATGCCCTGTTGGGCGTTGCCATACCATTTATTGAAGTCCATCTGTCCAACGTGCATGCACGTGAAGCATTCCGACATCATTCATATCTTTCAGATAAAGCCACTGGCGTTATATGTGGACTGGGTGCAAAAGGCTATTCAGCTGCACTCGATTTCGTCATCGAAAAAATTCAACCTTCCAAGCAATCATAATCAGGAATACTGTCTCATGGATATTCGTAAAATCAAGAAGCTCATCGATTTGATGATTGAATCTGACTTACAGGCGATCGAAGTTAAGGAAGGTGATCAGTCGATTGCTCTTACCCGTCGCAGTCCTATGGTTGCCGGTACTGTACCTGCTATGGCCGCTCCAGTTGCTGAAGCTCCTGTAGCTAAAACGCCACGTGGTGCAGTCGAAACTTCTCCAATGGTTGGTGTGTTCTATGCGGCTCCAAGCCCAGGTGAACCTACATTCATTAAAGTAGGTCAGACTGTTTCTGCAGGCGAAACACTCGGTATCATCGAAGCAATGAAAATCATGAACCCGATTGAGGCAACTCAAAGCGGTGTCATTGAAGAAATCCTGGTTAAAAATGGTGAAGTGATTCAGTTTGGTCAAGCACTGTTCCGCTATCGCGCCTAAGTCCACGGGGATCCACAATGTTGCAAAAAGTTTTAATTGCCAACCGCGGTGAAATTGCTTTACGTATCACCCGTGCGTGCAAAACTTTAGGAATCAAAACTGTAGGCATCTATTCAGATGCCGACAAAGACCTGATGCATTTACGTTTCTGTGATGAAGCCGTGTGTATTGGACCGGGTGCCAGCAGCGAAAGCTATCTGAATATTCCAGCCATTATTACTGCCGCAGAAATTACAGGTGCTGATGCCATTCACCCTGGTTATGGTTTTCTTTCAGAAAATGCTGAATTTGCTGAAATTGTAGAAAGTTCCGGTTTTATCTTTATTGGACCGCGTCCTGAACATATCCGTCTGATGGGGAACAAAGTTTCTGCAATTATGGCGATGCGTAAAGCTGGTGTTCCAACAGTTCCGGGTTCTGCTCATGCTGTCACACCAAACAATGCACTGGCTGAAGCAAAAGAAATTGGCTTCCCGCTGATTGTTAAAGCAGCAGCTGGTGGTGGTGGTCGTGGTATGCGTATTGTAGAGCGTGTTGATACACTGCTCGAGTCTGTACAGGCTGCACAGCGTGATGCTGAAATGTGGTTCGGTGATGATACCGTCTATATGGAACGCTTCCTTCAGAAGCCACGCCATGTGGAAGTTCAGGTACTAGGTGATGGTAATGGTCATGCCATTCATTTATTCGACCGTGACTGTTCTCTTCAGCGCCGCCATCAGAAAGTTCTCGAAGAAGCACCTGCTCCAGGTTTACCTGAACAGGCACGTGCAGATATTCTTGAAGCCTGTGTGAATGCCTGCAAACTGATGCAGTACCGTGGTGCAGGAACATTTGAGTTCCTGTTTGAAGAAGGTGAATTCTTCTTCATTGAAATGAATACCCGTGTTCAGGTTGAACATCCTGTTACTGAAATGGTTACCGGTATCGACATCATTGAACAGCAGCTCCTGATTGCAGCCGGTCTTGGTCTGAACCTTGTCCAGGAAGACATTGAGTGCAAAGGTCATGCTATGGAATGTCGTATCAATGCTGAAGATCCGACAACCTTTCTGCCTTCACCTGGTCTGATTGAACATTTCTATACACCAGGTGGTGCAGGTATCCGTCTTGATTCCCATATCTATCAGGGTTACAGCATTCCTCCATATTACGACTCCATGATTGCAAAACTGATTGCACATGGTAAAGATCGTGAAACCTGTATTGCTCGTTTAAAACAGGCACTGGACGAAATTATCCTGACCGGTATCAAAACCAATATTCCTTTGCATAAAGATCTGATTCTGAAAGATGAGAAGTTCTGTTCCCAGGCAATGGATATTCACTATCTGGAAAAGCATCTGTTAAAGCAGCTTGAAGGACACGAAGCCAAAGAAGCATCCTAAAGTTCATACTCATAAAAAAACCGCTTACTGAAGCGGTTTTTTTATTCTGAGCAGATAAATCATATTTTTTATTTACGGCAAAATTCTGTATAGCGTCGCAAAACATTGTTCGGCTTTATCATTGGTACAGAAATCAATCACCTGAGGGTTTTTCCATTTCACAAAATACTGTGAAATTTCACCACTCTGATCCTGTTGATATCCTGAGCAGTCTTTCTCATTATTGTCATATTTCACCTGTAGCACCAATGCAGGCAGTTTTGTAGTGGTATCTACAGAAGGCTGATAATCATAAATACCCGATGACCATTCTTCACCGCTTTTGATAATGACATCATTACTGCTTCTGAAATTATAATATTCCACACATTTATTATTCGAAGGAATCTGCATACCCCAAAGCCCGACAATCTCAGGTCGGGTGACAATTCTGATATTCCCCTGTGCTGCTGTCGCTTCAGTCTGCTCACCCGTTGTGCGGGGATCATTTGCTATAGCACCTGTACTTAACAGCATAACCAGAACCGTGAAACATATTTTTTTCATATATTCATTCAACAACATAATTGCTCTGCTTAAACTAACACATATTTCAAAAAAAAATCATGCAATAACGATTTCACAACACTCTAATTTTACAGGAAATCTTAAAATATACTGATGTACTGTTTCAGAATAAAGGTCATAAATTCTTGACGAAATGCATTGTGTGATGGACTTAACAAATTTATCATATATTGAATAATATGGTACTTGTCTTATCTATAATTAAAACAAACCAGAACCATAATTCTGCCATAGGGAATTCTTTTGTCAGACATACACAAGTATTTTAAAACATTTCATCTGAACCGGCAGTTCTACGCATATACAATCCTCTGCCTGGTCGTGATGCTCACCTGTCTGATGGGTATTCTATCTAGACCTGCAAATCTGCTTGCTTTTTTCTGGCCTGCAAATGCAGTACTGCTGGGTATCTTTCTTCGTCTGCCTCAACTGAACAATACCGGTGGCTGGCTTGGAGCATTTTCAGGATACATCCTGGCTGACCTGATCACTGGAAACTCTCTGGTTTTAACCCTTTTTCTGACGGTTTCAAACATCATCACAGTTTCGGTTTCTCTGTTTTTTATTTATCTGACCAGACTGAATTACCGTAATTATAATAAAGGGTTCACCTTTTTATATCTCTTTTCAATCTGCGCACTGGCAGGCTGTTTCGCTAGTGCTCTGTTTGCCGTGAACACCATCCCATACGCACCGAATACATTTATGTCACCGGACAGAAAATGGATAGATTTTGGCATGTGGTGGACAGGTGAAATCATCAACTGCATCACCATTCTCCCTTTAATTCTCGCTTTTCCTGCACGCGCCGAATTTCATCATTTTTTTACCAAAGATCTGCCAAAAATTTCTTTTGTTCATTTATTGCCTTTATTTGCGATCATTATTTCTGTGATCTTCACACATATATTTTTTGGTCCAGGTGCTTTGCTCTATCCTTTGGCTGCAATGATCTGGGCAGCATTAACCTATCGCCTGTTCAGCCTGACTATTGTGAACAGTATTGTCTGCCTGGTGACTTACCACAGTCTGACCAGCTTTTATTTATCTGAATCTTCGGATGCCTATTTCAGTACCGCTATCTCTGTCCGTATCGGTCTGTGCATGCTGGGGCTGGCTCCACTGGTGCTGGCAATCATCAGTTCCAACCGTCAGGAGCTTTATCAGCGCGTCTTATATATGGCAAATCATGACAGCCTGACCCAAGCCATGAACAGACATTCTTTTTTTGAGCAAGGCGAAAAACTGATTAAAAACAGCAAATCACAGCCTTTGACTGCAATTATGATGGACATTGACCATTTTAAAAAAATGAATGATCAGTATGGGCATCATACTGGCGACCTTGTTCTACAGAACTTTGCAGATCAGGTCAGAACCTGCCTGCGTTCTGAAGATCTTTTTGCCCGGATAGGTGGTGAAGAATTCATCATACTGCTCTCCTGTACAGAAGAATATCAGGCACATCAGATTGCAGAGCGGATACGTCAGGTCATTGAGTCCACACCCGTTCATCAACAGGGGAAACCCGACATCTACATCACAGTCAGTATTGGCGTTGCAAAACAGAATCCTGATGATCCGGTACTGCAACATCTGGTCAATACAGCAGATCAGGCACTTTATCAGGCTAAATCACAGGGTCGAAACCAGGTAATGATTGCTTCATTTCATTGAATCGCCTATAAATATTTTATCTATAAAATAAAATCAGGATGATGATGAAACTAAGCGAATATCTTTCATACGATGGACTGGGATTGGCTCAACTGATTGCCAGAAAAGAAGTCACATCCTCTGAACTGTTACAGCTTGCCTTACAGAGAGCCAATCAGGTTAACCCTACCTTGAACGCAATTACCATTCCAATGCACGAATATGCCCAGAACCGGAGTCAGCAGGAGCTTTCTGGAGCATTTGCAGGTGTCCCTTTTCTGGTGAAAGATCTCTTTCAGGAGTTTGCAGGTGTACCCTCCACATTTGGATGCAGTTTTTTTAAAAATATCAATTTCCATGCTGAACAGTATTCTGAAATCGTAAAACGCTGGGAAAATGCCGGTGTGGTCACACTGGGACGAACCAATACACCAGAGTTTGGAATTAAAGGCATCACTGAACCTGAAGCCTGGGGTAGCTGTAAAAACCCATGGAATATTAAACATAACAGTGGAGGTTCTTCGGGAGGCTCAGCTTCTGCTGTTGCAGCTGGCATTGTTCCTGTTGCAGGTGCTGGAGACGGTGGTGGATCAATCCGCATACCGGCATCCTACTGTGGTCTGTTCGGTTTAAAGCCAAGCCGTGGCAGAACGCCGTGGGGGCCGTCCATGAGTGAAGCCATGCATGGAGCTGCTGTACAGCATGTGCTGAGCAGAACTGTCCGTGACAGCGCTGCTATGCTTGATGCTGCACAAGGCCCTGAAAATGCATCATTATTTAAAATTGAAAAACCTGTGATGCCTTATCTTGATATTCTGGATAAGCCCCTGAAACCCCTGAAAATTGCGTTCAGTACAGTTTCTCCAATCGGAACTAAAGTATCAGCTGATGCCATCGCAGCAGTACAGCATACTGCCCGCCTGCTTGAGTCACTGGGACATACAGTGGTTGAAGATCAGCCCAAAATGGACGGCATGCAGTTGGCTAAGGATTTTATTACGACCTGGTTCAGTCATTTTTCTTTCACCATGCGTGAAATCATACAGAAACATGGTGCAAAACCCTCTGACTTTGAGCTTGATTCACAGGCACTCGCTGCATTTGGTGCTAAAACCAGCGCGCTCGACTACATTCACAACCTCGAAAACTGGGGTAAATATACAGCTCAGATGAATGATTTTTTTCAGAGCTACGACCTTTTCCTTACACCATCCACTGCAACCACAGCTCCAGAAAATGGTCAGATTCAGACACCAGGATGGCAAAAAACCATACTCAAAGGTCTGCTTAGACTGGACAAGGCTCACTTACTGGCTCAGGGTAAAATGGTGGATCAGATCGTTACTGAAAACCTGAAATGGGTACCTTTCACTCAACTGGCAAACATAACCGGCTTACCCGCAATGTCAGTCCCTTTATACTGGAATAAAGCAAATATGCCTTTAGGCTCACAGTTTATTGCGCCGTTTGCCCGTGAAGATGTCCTGTTACAGCTGGCATCCCAGCTTGAACGGGTTCAGCCGTGGTTTTACCGCTATAAAGAAATAAAACTCTGAAAACCTGATCTTGCAGACTGGTGACTGAATTAACCAGTCTGTAACTTTGATGGTAGCCAGTAAACAAACAGTAAACCTATAAATGCCGTACAACCCGCGATCATAAAGATCACATCACCAGACAGTGTGCTCCAGTATTTACCTGCAAGCACACTGCCACTTGCGACACCCAGTCCCCACATTGTACTGTACAGCGCCTGACCACGTCCTTGCTGACCCGCTGTAAAATTCTGAAAAATCACCCGCATTGCAATCATATGAAATAAACCAAAACTGAATGCATGCATACTCTGAGAGATCAACTGAGCAATAAAACTGTCTGGATAAAGACCTGCCAGAATAAAACGGAATGCCGTCATCAGCAGGCAGATGATAGTCAACATTCTCCAGCTGTATTTATTTAGAAATAAAGTCGCATAAGCAAACATAACAATTTCAGCAATCACACCAACAGACCAGAGAAAACCGATCTGAGTTGTACTGAAACCATTCATTTTCAGATAATTGCTGTAAAAACTGTAAAATGGAGCCTGTGCAAACAGCATAATAAATTCAATCAGGAAAAAAGCAGCGACTACAGGTCTTTTTAAAACAGGCCATAAAGGTTCAAGTCGTTTCTGGGATAATGGTGCAGCATGTGGCTCTTTGACTGTAAACGACCATAGAAAAGCCGTAAAAGCGATACACAACAGCATGACTGGCAGCATTGTAATATCAATAATTTCAAGCAATGCGCCTATACTGAAAACACCTACAATAAAACCTATTGATCCCCACTTACGGACCTTTCCATATAATTCAGCTCTGCGATCCGCTAACCAGAATAAAGTCACACCTTCAAACTGCGCCAGAATCGCATTCTGGAAAAAGCTGAAAATCAGCATGAGTAATGCAATAGACTGAAAATCATTGGGAATAATAAAAATCATCAACCATATTATTGCTTCCATCCATGTAGCAATCCGTACAAGCAACATCCGTTTACCTGTTTTATCAGCCACCCATCCCCAGATAAAAGGAGCAAAAAACCGTGTAATAATGGCAATTGATGAAAGAATACCAATCTGTTCGAAATTAAAACCTTGATGTTGCAGGTATAAACTCCAATACGGCATGAACGTGCCAACGATTGAATAATAAAAAAAGTAGAAGCCACTTAACCTGTACTGTATTGGAAAAGATTGCATATGGTTGCTTACTCTTGCATTTTCAAAGCGTTATAAATTTAAAAGCTTGCATATAATTGCATACTTTTGGCATCAATTGTATTTCATCAGTCTACAAAAAATTTATAAAACCTACATATAATAAAAACCTTAAAAATATGATGCCACAAATTATGAGATAGTTATTTATTTCCTTTATTTATATTCGTCACCATATAAAAATCAAATACTTTCTATACATAATTTTTTACCCTTTGACATCAACTAAAGTACGAACATAAAGACTAATTTCCTGACCATCTGTAAATGAAAGCATTACAGGCAAAACACTTACACCACTTTTGCAAATAACTTTTCGATTTTCTGTCAGTACAATTTTCTGCCCGGCAACCTTTTCTAAAGCTGTTTTGATTTTTTAATGTACGGAGTTCCTACTGTAATTCTCAGCAAATTAAGTGTATACATGAAAATAGCCCTAAATATATTAGAGCTATTATTTCAAATCAATTTATTAAAATTTATAAAAGTTCCAATTGAGTTTTAATTTTTATTCAACTTGTTTTTCAGGTAAATCATATAACCAGGATGGGAAAGCATCACGTTCATAGTAATGAATTATTAGTTCACAAAATGTCTCATCACTCATAATATATTCATCAGCCATTTCAGCCAGCATCTTAATATCTACAACATCCAGAATTATTTTATAACCCTGGTCTGAGTACTTCTGTGGGAGTGGAGATTCCAGATCAAGCTGAATATAAAAAGTTTCACATTCAAAAAAGTTATCCGGTTTTGAAATAAGATATACAGATTCATCAGACTCCAAAATATCTTCTACTTTTCCACAATCACCAAGATCACCAGTTTTAAATAGATCCATCGCTTCTATAAAATTCATAATTACTTTCTCCAATTAAAAAAAACTAATAGGTTTTACCCCATTCTGCAAAACCGCCACTATGTTGTATGGTGGAAAAAGTATTGAATAAGTTTTATTGTACTTTTTTGGAACAAATATCTTTATCCCTTTTCTTCAAATAATTAAAATCAAAACAAATTGAGCCATTACATTCAATTTTTAGATTTTAATTCTACTTCCGTTAAAGACATATCCTATAAACCTTCTTTGATATTAGAGATGGATCCGTAAATTTGAACAACTCCTATAAGTGATATTCTGCTCCTCAAATGATGTTATAAACATCAATATATGGAGTATTTTATGGCACGTAGACCAAGAAGAAATCATTCAAATGATTTTAAAGCTAAGGTAGCACTTGCTGCGATTAAAGCAGAAAAAACACTTGCTGAATTGAGTGCTGAGTTTGATGTTCATCAAAACCAAATTATTGACTGGAAAAATCAATTGATCTCAGCTTCCTCGCAAGCTTTCGATCAATCAAAAGCTCCAACAGAACCACCCATCGATCTAAAAAAACTACATGCAAAAATCGGTGAGCAGGCATTAGAAATTGATTTTTTAGAAGGTGTGTTGAAGAAACTGGGCCGCTTCAACCACAAAAGTTAATCGACGACTCACTTCAGATTTCAGTATCTAAGCAAGCTAAGCTGCTGAAAGTCTCCCGTGGTTGTTATTACTATCGCCCAAAACCTGTGAGTGCATCAGATCTGAAGCTGATGCGATGTATTGATGAATTACATATGCAATATCCTTTTGCAGGCAGTCGTATGATGCGTGA
Source organism: Acinetobacter chinensis (assembly GCF_002165375.2). Taxonomy (NCBI): domain Bacteria; kingdom Pseudomonadati; phylum Pseudomonadota; class Gammaproteobacteria; order Moraxellales; family Moraxellaceae; genus Acinetobacter; species Acinetobacter chinensis. Next base: position 1,671,559 of record NZ_CP032134.1, on the reverse strand, counting down.
TTTGTTGAATCGTCAAGGACATCATATAGGACGACGTCATACACGTACTTTAATGAAGAAAATGGGTATTCAGGCGTTATATTGCAAACCAAATTTAAGCCAGGCTAATCAAGCTCACCGTAAATATCCATATCTGCTCAAAGGGTTGGCTATTCAGCGCAGTAATCAAGTGTGGTCTACGGATATAACGTATATCCCTATGGCAAAAGGCTTTGTTTATTTATGTGCTGTGATTGATTGGCATAGCCGCAAGGTACTTGCGCATAGGGTATCGATTAGTATGGAGGTGGATTTTTGTATTTCGGCTTTAAATGAAGCGATTGAAAAATATGGTCGACCTGAAATATTTAATACAGACCAAGGCAGCCAGTTTACCAGTGATGCATTTATTGATGTATTGAAATCAAATGGCATTCAAATCAGTATGGATGGTAAAGGTCGATGGGTAGATAATGTGATGGTTGAACGATTATGGCGGAGCGTTAAATATGAAGAGGTGTATCTCAAAGCTTATAGCAGTGTCACAGATGCGAAAAAGCAATTAAGTGCATATTTTGAGTTTTATAATTTGAAACGACCTCATTCGAGTCTAGACAAAATGACACCAAATGAGTTTTACTATGATCAGCTACCCCAACAAAACAAGGTGGCTTAACTAGAGCGGAATATCACTTATAAATACGCTTTTAGTTGTTCAAACAAGTGGGACCACCTCTATTTTATTAAATTTATACATCCTGTTTTTCAGGTAAATCATATAACCAGGATGGGAAAGCATCACGTTCATAGTAATAAATTATTAGTTCACAAAATGTCTCATCACTCATAATATATTCATCAGCCATTTCAGCCAGCATCTTAATATCTTGAATATCCAAAATTTTGTCATACCCTTGTTCTGAGTACTTCTGTGGAATTCGATAATCTTCACCAAGTGGAACAAAAAAGCTTCACATCCCAAATAGTTATCCGGTTTCAAAATGAGTTCGACTATGTAATCTTCAGACTCCAAAATATCTTCTACTTTTCCAAAATCACCAAGATCACCAGTTTTAAATAGATCCATCGCTTCTATAAAATTCATAATTACTTTCTCCAATTAAAAAAACTGATAGGTTTTACCCCATTCTGCAAAACCGCCACTATGTTGTATGGTGGAAAAAGTATTCAATAAGTTTTTTATTGTATTTTTTTTGGAACAAATTTCAGCATCCACTTTCTGTCATTTACATGATGAAAATCAAACCAATTGAGCCTTTACATTCAATTTTTAAATTTTAATTCTGCTTCCGCTAAAGACATATTCAGTCAATCTCCGTTTAGCGATTCTGAATTATTTTCTTAGAACAAAAACTTTCCTCCTTGCTCGAAATGACAACTCCGATCAGGAACAGCAGAAAAGTTTGAAGTTGTAACGGACAGAGCCTGTCTGATGATACTAAAGAATATGTAATCATGGACAAATATATTTTTGTAAATATCGGCGCAATCAGATGAAAGAATGTCTGAAAAACTACAGAATATAAACTCCTTACACCTGAGATGCATGAACAAGGAACAGGGGTGTTCACAACCGCATGAGCGGCTAAAAAAGCTCCCTGGTTGAGCTCATATATTCAGACAACCTTATTAGGTATGGACTCGAATCACAAAGCCACTACATTGTTGACTTTACATTTATAAGCAATATTTTTATACGTAACTGAAATAAAAATACAGTTTATACATCGATAATATCAGAAAAATTTGCACCCAGAACCTTAGCTAAATCACAAGGATTTATTCCGATATCCAGACCACGCTTACCGCCACTGACATAAATTTTCGCTAATTTTTCTGCTGATGCATCAATTACAGTTTTTAAACGCTTTTTTTGCCCAACAGGACTGATTCCCCCGACCAGATAGCCGGTAAGCCTTTCAGCATCTTTAGGATCGGCCATATGCAGTTTTTTACACCCCAAAGCATTTGCAACTTTCTTCAAATTCAACTGATGATTTACAGGTAATACAGCAACATAATAATTCTTATCATCAGAAAACATTAGTATTGAAATCTTTACAAATCTAGCTAAATTTATAAAACATACATATTATTTGTAATCAATATCTTATCAAATTAAAACAAATATAGGTGAATTGTGCAAAATCATTTTTTGTGAGTACAATTGTGAGTACAAACTCAATTACTCACTACTTTATTTAAGTTACTCACAAATGCTAACCGATACTAAAATTAAAAGCCTTAAACCCCGTGAAAAGACCTACAGAATAGCTGACCACAATGGACTTTGTATTGAGGTCCGACCTAGTGGAACCAAACTTTGGCGCTTTCGCTATCGGTTTAATGGTAAGGCTTCAATGCTGAGTCTTGGAGAATACCCTCTTGTAGGCTTAGCAGATGCGCGTAAAGCTCGCGATCAGGCCAAGATTCTTCTTGATGATGGTATTAATCCATCTCAGAATCGAAAACAAGAGAAAATTGAAGCTCAATACCTCAGTGTAAACACATTTAAACTGGTTGCAAATGAATATATCGCAGAGATCCTGGTCAACAGGTCAAGTGGGTATATCAGTAAGTTTGAGAAAGCTTTAGAGCTGGATGTATTTCCGGTAATTGGTGATAAGAATGTGAAAGATGTGACATCTGCAGATATTTTGCACATTGTTAGATCAACAGTGAAACGTGTAAGAGAAACAGGTAAGAGAGGAAGTGGTGAAGTTACTGCATTAAATAATCAAAAATTTATTGGTTCTGTCATGCGTTATGCAATTGCAACTTTAAGAGCAGATAATGACCCGACATATGCTGTGCGAGGCGCTATTGTCCGCCCTGAAATCGAACATGCACGACCTCTAACAAAAGAAGAGCAAAAGCTTTTTAGATCTGGGCTCGATGTATTTAAGGGATCAAATACAGTAAGAAACGCTTTACTCACGATGGCTTACACTATGCTTCGCTCAATTGAAATTCGTCGTATGAAGTGGGCTTATGTAGATTTTGAATCCAAAGTAATTAATTTCCCTGTTTCAACTCGCAGCAATAACCAGGAAAGAACGACTAAAAAAAATCGACTGCACTTAGTTCCCATGTCCAGTCAATTGTTTAATTTACTAAAAATGCAACTCATAGAGTCTGGTAATAAAGAATATGTATTCCCTGGGGTTTATGGGAAAAATGATGGTGTAATAGGTAATACTACATTAAACGTCGCCCTTAAAAACATGGGGCTGAAAACGGTCACAGCTCATGACTTTCGAGCAACAGCATCAACAATCCTAAACGAGCATGATTTTGATGAGAATTGGATTGAAAAACAATTGGCTCATGCTGATCAGAACAAAACAAGAGCATCCTACAATCATGCTAAATATTTAGAACAACGTAGGGATATGCTTCAACAATGGGCTGATATAGTAGATGGGTGGAAAACCGAGAGCTCATGCTAAGCTTTCAATCAACTTTCTCCACCCAATCTTTTAAATCCAAGTCTCTGCAATTACATACTCATTGCCTATAGAGTTTAAAATTTAATTAATTTCGTGTTGCTAAATAAGGATATAGAATTTCAACATATTTCCTAGAGCTCCATAATCCAATTTCCTGACTGTGATAGTGAGGTGAAAGGTAGAGTACCAACTTAGAAAGTTGATCTTTAATATTATTTATACCTAATATGTCATGCTGCAATGATTCTAAATTATTTGGATGACTACTTTGAATGCAGTCCATATCAAGAAATTTTTCTATTAATTGGGGTTTAACCTGATATGAAAATTTATCTGACTCTGTTCCAGCGATCCAATCATAAATAAAAGCTTTTTCAATATCCGAAAACACTCCTGACATTTTGCCATCGTCGTTAAGCATATTCCAGAATCTACTATTTGATGGATCCTCATTCAGCCTGATCCATCCATTATCTTTTAACACTTGAACAAACAAGGATACATTTTCATTATCAGATAGCCATTCATTTGTCGTTTTATTCGCAATTACACATCTGTTATTGTGCATATGCCTGCCTATAATCGCTTTTTTTTGTAATATATTCAAAACCATGGCTTCTGTATCCAAATTCTGAATTATAGTATTTGAGCTAAGTCCAGCATCATTAAGAGCAAACCCTGCTTTTAATTTTTTCATAAACTCATATTCATCATCATATCTTCTACTAATTTTTTGTATTGATTCCAATGCCAGTTTGGCATGGCCATTATCATAATTATCTATAGTGATATGAAGATTAAAATACCTCGAATCAATGCCTAATTCTTTCAGCTCATAATTTGTAATCAAAAGATGAAGGGGTAACTGCTCATAACCCAGGTTAAATCCTAGAATTTCTGGAATAAATTCTGAAGATGCATATGCTAACGCGAGTTGAACGGCAGCTTGATGATAATATTCATCGCCCAAGTTTACTAAAAATTGATTAAGTCCGTGTGAAGTAAGTAAGTTTTCAAAAAGGCATACGTGGTTTTTTGCTCTTATACCTAATCCAAGCTCTTCAAGATAGATTTGTATCAAGCCTCTATATTCCTGGTCATTCCAATGTTTGGTTAGACTATAGAGCCAGGAGCCGTCCACCCTCTTAACAGGTGCGACCTTGTATAGAAATTCATAGGCCTCACTAACAGTTTGAAAAAATTCCCGTTTCCCACCATTTCTTCTGCGCTCAAGATAATTACTATAATTAAGGCATTGAGAATTATGGTTTTGTGATATCCATCTCTCCAAGTCAACAAGCCTTTCAGGAAAATTCAGGTCGTTATTCTTATACTTAGGAATTTCATTACTGATTATCTTGTCAGCCCTAAGTGTTTTTTCAATTTCATTAACATCATAATCTAAAAAAAAGTTTACAATATCTTGATATTGCTCATTATCTCTTGAGATTAAATTTAAGATTCTCTCTTTTACGGCATTTGTCATTTTTCATTCTCACGCTGTAAATTAGATTAATACAATACAGTATTAATTTTAAGTTACTGTAAGAGTTAGATTTAAAGTTGTCAAAGAACGTAACATGATAGTAAGTGCAAAAAAGAGATGACCACCACACTTTATTTATTAATAAAAATAAAAGTCATACCATTGAGTATCAAAGTGACACTTTTAACTACTCCCTAAACAATCATATTTACAGTATTATTTTATTGTTAATAATAAATTAAAATATTTCATTTAAAATCAATAAATATTTCAAATATTTTACGAAATATTACCAATTATAAAAAATGTAACATGTTAAAAATTTAATGAAAATAAATTCATGCTAATAATAAATACATCTGCTAAATGCTGAGTAGATTAAATAAATAATTCGAGGTGAGAAATCATGTCAAATCGTTATCAAAATCCGAAACAGCAAAAATATTTTAAAAATCTTAATTTAGAGGATTATAAAGATAAATCCTCTAAAAAATCTCAAAAAACTGTTCATGAAAAATGCAGAAACAATTTACGTGTAGAAACTGCCAGGCAGTTATATTAATCCATCCTCTCACAATTATTTCATTTAATTATTAAGTTTAAGTATTTAAATTACCTAACTTAATATAGGAGAAAACCATGACAACTTATGATCATCAAAATGAAAATCCGATCAAACATGATTGGCGTAAAGATTTCGCAAACCGTCCATACTATGGAGATATACAGCGAGAAATACCTGATGTCGACTATGATCGTGACTTACGTTCAGCATATGAATTAGGTCAACATGCTCGTAATGAACGTGGTGTTGATGCACGTTTCGAAGACTCTGAAAGTGATATTAAGTTGAAATGGGAAGAAATCAAAGCGGAATCCCGTCTCAAATGGGAACAGGCGAAACATGCCATAAAAGATGCCTGGGAAAAACTTTAATAAATTATCCTTTGATATCAGATCATATTAATCCTGATATGATCTGATTTTTTATTTGAGTATAAATATGAATTTGACAGATATATTCCTTAGCGATATTTCTTTAGATTTTGTATTAGAAATAGTAATTAGATGCTTTGTAATGTATGTTCTAATTATTATTGTACTCAGATTATCTGGTAAAAGAGGTGTAAAACAATTATCTATTTTTGAGATTGCTATCATATTAAGTTTAGGATCAGCTGCGGGTGATCCAATGTTTTATAAAGAGATACCACTCATATATGCATTTATTGTATTTACAGTAATAATTTTACTTTATCGATTAACCACATATATGATGATGAAGTCAGAAAGATTAGAAATAATTCTAGAAGGCAAGCCAATGTATATTGTCAAAAATGGTCTTTTGATTATTGATGACATTAAAGAAGAAAAGTATTCCTATGATGAATTTTTTGCTGAACTAAGGCAAAATAAAGTCGAGCAATTAGGACAGGTTAAAGTTGCATTATTGGAAACAGATGGCTCATTAAGTGTTATACAGTTTTCGAAAAATAATATTCAGTGGGGTTTGCCAATATTCCCTGATCTTTACCATAAAGCAAAATCTCTTAAATACAATTATAATTATTCATGTATGGCTTGCGCATATACAGCAAAAATCAATTCCTTAGATGATCATTGTCCAAGATGCAACAAATCCATTTGGGCTGAATCATTACTTCACTGATTACACCTATGATTACAATAGATAGTCTTATTTGGTTATTACCCTCTGTTAATATACTTATTAAATCTCAATGTTTCAGATTCAATGTATACCGGACAAAAAATATCATGTGCTCAAACTATAAATTTCCATCTATAAAACAGCTTAGACTTTTAGATGTGAATGTTGATCAGTTTGATATCGAGCTGAAAGATCATGTGTACCCTGCTTACCACGCACCTGTGATAATGCGTGGCTTTGATCTCGACGTTGCAAAATTTGGAATGTTGCCAACTTGGGCAAATGACTTTAAGTTCAGCAATCACACATACAACGCACGTACTGAAACCATCGCTGAAAAGCCAAGTTTTCGACATGCCTGGAAGTTCAGTAAGTTCTGCCTTGTGCCGGTTATTGAGTTTTATGAACCGAAATATATCAACGGAAAGCCGCACTGGTACACGATAAGGCGCGAAGATTATGAGCCTTTCACAGTTGCCGGCATCTACGAAGATGCAGTCATTCGTAATTCAAAAGTCAGATCCTTCTCAATGCTGACGATCAATGCAGATCGGCATCCTTTCATGAAACAATTTCACGCTCCGGCAGATGAAAAACGTTCAATAATTGTGATACCCGAACAGTATCGAAAAGACTGGCTGAATGCAGACCATGAACACGCTCATGAATATTTTTTCGAAATGCAGAATGATTACGTGACCTATCCAAGAGAAAGCCCTGTAAATTTACAGGGCTCTCTGCTATGAAGATTCAACTATTTTTGTTGGTTCTTCTGTTGACTTGATTGCTGATTTTGCTGTTTCTGTTGGTCAGATTGTTGGTTCTGCTGACGCTGATTGTCATTTTGCTGGTTTTGTTGGTTCTGCTGACGCTGGTTGTCATTTTGTTGGTTCTGTTGGTTCTGCTGACGTTGGTTGTCATTTTGTTGGTTCTGCTGTTGATTAGTCATTTTCATACCCTTCCTATTAAATTTGGATATGCCGTACTAATTACGACCTTGTTTACGTTACGCCAATCCCTGTGTTTTAAAAGAAAAAGGATGTTTCTAAACTGGTCAATGTAATACCTTATTTAACTATTGCATGATTAATAGTCAATTATATATTTCAGACTTCACAGTTTTTACTGTCTGTTAATTGTTTTGTACTTAAACTCACACGACTTATTTTGACGCACTATTGATTATCCACAACTTATAAATTTGAATTTATTTTGAGCAGATTTTACAATCTTGAATAATGTAACTTAATTCAAGATAGCTCATGAATAATCAAAATCATGGTGGTTCCCGTCCAGGTGCCGGGCGAAAGAAAAGTTCGGATGAAGCAACAAAAGTTGTGCGCATTCCTGAATCACGTGTTATTGAAATCAAAGAATATTTGAAGAATAACCCGAAGATTAAAGAATCAGATCTCAATAAGATCATCCCCATTGGCATCCGCACAAAAGCCTCAATTCCTGTCGCATTATCTAAAATTGCCGCAGGGTTTCCGTCGCCTGCCCAAGATTACATTGATAAATCAATCGATATGAATGAGCATCTGATCCACAACGCTGATGCAACATTCATTGTGGAAGTTGAGTCGCTCTCAATGAAAGATGCCGGTATAGGAATTGGTGATGAACTGATTGTTGACCGCTCTTACACAGCCTCACATGGAGATATCATCGTTGCATATATAGACAACGAGTTCACTGTTAAGCGATTGATGATCACGATGAAGATGCAACGTTCAGAATTTGAAGATCTCAAACTCCTAGATCCTGACATTGTTTTCAGTGAGCTGCCAGAATCATGGCTCAAACCGGAAAACACAGATTACAAACCTATTTACCCTCAAACTGAAATGATCATTTGGGGAGTGGTGACGAAAGTCATCAAAAATATCAAATGAAGCACAATGAAAAAGTCTTTGCTCTGATTGATATCAATAACTGTTATGTCAGCTGTGAGCGTTTCTTCAATCCGAGTTTAAATAATGTGCCAGTGATTGTTCTTTCAAACAATGACGGCTGCGCTGTCGCTCGTAGCAACGAGTCGAAGCAGATCGGTATCAAAATGGGTGTGCCGCTATTCCAGATTCAAGATATTGTTAAGCAGCATCGTGTTGAGGTTCTTTCGAGTAACTATGCTCTTTATGCTGAAATGTCACGTCGGTTTCATTCAATACTCGCGACATACGTTGCCCCACATGAGCAAGAAATTTACTCGATCGATGAGTGTTTTTTAGACCTCACAAGCTTCAAAAATAATTACGATCTGACTGAGTATTGCCAGAAAATGAGACAACAGATTCAGAAATGGATAGGCCTGCCAGTGTCGATTGGTATTGGTCGATCAAAGACGGAGGCAAAAATCGGCAATCACATGGCCAAGAAAGGCAAAAGGTTTAATGGTGTTTGTGATTTGGTTGGTATGAACCCAAAGCATAGGGACTACTTTTGGTCTATTGTGGAAGTGGGTGAAGTCTGGGGGGTTGGGCGAAAACAGAATAAGAAATTAAATGAAATGGGAATAAAGACAGTCCTGGATCTCTCAAAGTCCAATCCCGCAATTATTGGAAAACTCTTTACTGTGTGCATGCAAAGGACAGTCATGGAGCTCAACGGCATTTCATGTATGCCAATCGACGACCAACCGCAGCCAAAGAAACAGGTCATTGCCAGTCGTTCATTTGGTGAAAGAATCACTGAGCTTGAAGACTTAAAAGAAGCTATGTCGAAGTATGTGCAAGACGCCCTGAGCCGTATGAGAAATGAAAGATTATTATGTGGAACTATTGTGGCTTTTGTTCAGTCAAGCCCATTTGATCCATCTGCACCCTATTACAGTAAATCCAAAGCATACCAGTTTTCAGAACCCACTGATTACGTCTTAGAACTTGTTGAAATTGCTTATTCACTGCTGCAGAAAATTTATAAACCAGGTGTGAAGTACAAGAAATGCGGGATATTTTTTACTGATCTGATTGAAGAAAGTAAGTACATACCGGACCTCCTGTCTGACCATGAATTGCGCGTAAAGAATAAGGAATTGATGCAGACTTTTGAGTCCATACAACAGAAATTTGGCAAGACCAAAATCGCAGTTGGACCTTGCTATTTTAGTAACAGAAAGTGGTCAATGAACCGTGATATGTTGTCAAAAAACTATTTTACGAAAGAAGGCTTTATTAAAGTCATTTAACCGGAGTTAAGTAATGCCACATCGCTATAAACGTAAAATCAGAAAGCTTCAAAACTCTGACTGGTCAACTGAACAGGATATTTTTCTTATCGAAAATAATCATTTAAGCATAGAAGAATTGGTGAAAATTTTACCTTTTAATGATGAAGAAATAGTTGATAGAAAAAATGTTTTGGGATTGATAAGAAGAGAGATTTCTTTAAGAAAAATACATGATATATAAGCGCTCTTACAATAAGACATAACAATACATTTTTTAAATCAATATATTAAGAAAGTTATTAAATTAAAGAGTATTGTTATGAAAAACAAATTGAAGATTCTATATCTTGTAGTTGGTGTTTCATTTTCAAGCATAGCGGCAGTAACGCATGCGAATGAACGCAGTACTCCAACTGTTAATACTGTAGACCTGAATAAATATTTAGGAACATGGCATGAAATTGCCAGAAAGCCTTTATATTTTCAGAAAAAGTGTGATTACAATGTAACCGCAACCTATACCTTAAATGAAAATAAAACTGTCAAAGTTGATAACAGGTGCTTTAGTGCAGATGGAAAATTACAACAGTCTATTGGTGAAGCTAAAGTTAAAAACCCTCCATCAAACTCAAAGTTAAAAGTGAGCTTCCTACCTAAGGCGATACGTTGGTTACCTGTGGGGCAAGGAGACTACTGGATCCTTAAACTTGATGATGATTATCAGACAGCTCTGGTTGGAACACCAAACAAAAAATATCTGTGGCTACTGAGTCGCACCGCAAATCCTGAGAAAGCCACAGTTAATGAATATTTAAAATATGCTGAATCACTAGGGTATGATCTGAGCAATTTAATTACGACAAAGCAAAAATAATCGCAAAATAAGTCCTCCTCGGAGGGCTTATTTCTAAACACTACAATGTTAATTATCTATGTGTGAACGTAAGTATTCTATCTACTTTGTTGCCCTTCCATTGCAATCCCTGATATCAGTGAAGTTTTCCTATATGCTGAATATTCAATCGCATTTATATAGTCAAAATAACTCTATTTAGCACCCTACATCAGAACATAAAACAAACAATTAATTACTTTAAAATTAGCATAAAACTTTATTGTTTGTATTAGTTTTCTATATTAGCAAAACCTTATATTGACTATTTAATAAACAACATCAGACAAAAGGAAGTAGCTTGTGAAAAAATTCAATAATCTTAAAATTGATCAGTTTGAAAAAGAAGCATACATAGACCCTAAAGGAAAAACACTGACTTCGTCTTTAGGTGTACCTGTAACCGACAATCAAAACAGCTTAAAAATAAATCAGACAGGTCCCACTCTCTTAGAAGATTTTCTCTTGCGAGATAAATTAATTCATTTTGATCGTGAGCGCATTCCTGAGCGTGTTGTACATGCTCGTGGGGTTGGAGCCCATGGTTATTTTGAGGCTTATGAAGGTAATGAAAAATGGACTAAAGCTAAATTTCTAACCGACACTCAAAAACCAACACCAATCTTTGCCAGAATTTCTACAGTGCAAGGTGGACGTGGCTCAGCTGATGTTGTTCGAGACGTGCGAGGATTTTCTATTAAGTTTTATACTGAAGATGGAAACTACGATTTAGTAGGTAATAACATACCTGTATTTTTTATTCAGGATGCAATTAAATTTCCTGACTTTGTTCATGCTGTTAAGCCTGAAGATCATAATGAATGATCCTAGACAAAATAATGGACAGCACGTCCCTCTAAAGATAACGTAACTTTAATCTTTGGAGATTCAAGAAATGGCTAAACGTTTTAGTCCCGAATTTAAACAGCAAGCGATTGATTATGCACTTTCAAACTCACACGAGTCTGTAGCTGCAATCGCCCAGAAATTAGGTGTGGGTTATTCAACATTAGATAAATGGATTCGTGAAACCAATCCGGCAGGTTCAAGCAAACGTCAACTTTCACCAGAACAACAGCGGATCGTGGAATTAGAGAAAGAAGTCAAACAGCTCAAGGAAGCCAATGACATCTTAAAAAAAGCGCATGTGTACTTTCTAACAGATCATGCCAAGAAAAGTACACGGTAATTCAAGATCTAGATATGAATGAAGTCACCGTATCTTCTGCCTGTAAATACCTAGGTGTCAGCACTTCAGGCTATTATGCCTGGCGAAAACGTCAAGCCAATACGGCACAGAAATATAATGACTTAAAAGCCGTATATTGGCAGCATCATGCACGATTGGGTGCACCTTCATTAGTACATGACATGCATGATTTAGGTTACAACATGAGCGAACGTACTATTGGAAGGATGCTAAAAAAGCTTGGTTTACGTAGCAGGATTGCACGTAAATACAAGCATACGACTGATTCAACCCATCGTTTGCCTACAGCACCCAACTTGTTGGATCGCCAATTTACAGTTACTCAGCCTAATAAAGTCTGGACAACAGACATTACCTATATCCGCACTAAAGAAGGTTGGTTGTATTTATGTGTGATGCTAGATTTATTTAGCCGTCGTATCGTGGGGTGGCAAACCAGCCATCGAATAGACCGCCAGTTGGTGTGTGATACGTTTAACTATGCAATGGCTCGTCAGGGTTATCCAACTGGTGTTATGGTTCATTCGGACCAAGGCTCACAGTACTGTAGTCGTGATTTTAGAGCGCTGTTACTGAAAAATGATTGTACTCAGAGTATGTCTAGACGTGGAAACTGTTGGGATAATGCAGTGACTGAAAGCTTCTTTCATACATTAAAAGGTCATGTGGTACATGGCAGTGTGTTTTCGACTCGAAAAGAAGCGAATGCTGTCTTGTTTGACTATATTGAAATTTATTACAATCGAGTCAGAAGACATTCTGCAAACGGCTGGTTAAGTCCAGAAGCCTTTGAACAGAAATATATTAAAAGTTTAGAGGGGCTGGTTGTCCACGATACTGTCTAGGATCAGAAGTCCCTACAGGTCAATCCGCTCATGACACCTTTTGGGATTTTATTTCTTTAAATACCGAAACATCTCATATGTCAACCTGGGTGATGTCAGATCGTGCTATTCCTAGAAATTTAAGATCAATTCAAGGCTTTGGCGTTCACACTTTTAGATTAATTAACAAAGAAAATCAGACACATTTGGTTAAATTTCATTGGATACCTAAACAAGGTGTGGCTCAAGTAGTTTGGGATGAAGCATTGAAACTCAATGGTAAAGATCCAGACTTCCATCGACGCGATCTATGGGATGCTATTGAGCGAGGCAATTACCCTGAATGGGAACTTGGAGCACAAATCTTCACTGAAGAAGAAGCAGCTCAATGGGACTTTGATGTATTGGATGCAACAAAACTAGTACCTGAAGAGCTTGTTCCAATTACACCATTGGGTAAATTTACCCTAAATCGAAATACAGATGATTTCTTTGCTGAAACTGAGCAAGTTGCTTTCAGTCCCGCAAATATTGTTTCGGGTATAGATTTTAGTAATGATCCTTTGCTGCAAGGACGTTTATTTAGCTATACAGATACACATTTGCACCGCTTAGGTACAGCAAATTTTAATCAAATTCCTATTAATAAGCCTGTCTGCCCTTTCCATACAAATCGACGCGGCGGATACGCAAACCATGAAGTCTATAAAGGCAAAGCGAATTATGAGCCCAACTCAGTAGATGGGAATTACCCAAGAGAATCTACTGATGATTCGCATGCTTTTCGGACCTATCCTGAAGAAATTCAAGGTAGCAAGTTAAGAATTAGGCCAGAAAGCTTTGCTGATCACTTCTCGCAAGCCACTATGCACTACCTAAGTCTTGCTAAGCATGAACAACAGCACATGAAGGACGCATATGCATTTGAACTTTCAAAAGTTAAAGCTGTAGAAATTAGAGAAAGGGTTATAAATGAGGTGCTAGCCAATATTGATTTGGATCTGGCGAAATTTGTTGCGAATGAATTGGGGTTAGATGCTCCATCCAAACAAAGTAAATCGGTTAAGAAAGCTGCTATCGCCAAATCTGAACATTTAAGTACATTGGCTTACCCTGCGGCTGATATTAAGCAACGTAAAATTGCTCTGTTGGTACACAATGGCGCTAATTCTTCTTCTATCGATACAATCAAGAATTGGGGCGAAACAGAAAATGCTGTAGTAGAAGTATTAGCCCCAAATGCAGCGCCTGTTAAATCTAGCGATGGTAAAGAAATTGTAGTTGATGGACGTCAAAATGGCGAACCGTCAGTTACCTACGATGCTGTTGTTGTCATTGATGGTGATAATTTAAATGAGTTCTTTAATGATGGTGTAGCTACACATTATGTTTTGGAAACATTTAAGCATCTTAAACCTATCGTTTTATTGGGTGAAAAAGAGGCTTTAATTAAAGAACTGAAACTCACCCAAGATGATGCACTTATTACTTCTCAGAGTTTTAAAGATGTCAGTGATAAGTTTAAAAAAGCGATTCAGAATCACCGCTATTGGGACCGTGAAGATAGAGTTTCTTCTATTCCTGCTTAATATGATATAAGAAAAAAGCCCTCAAATGAGGGCTTTTTTATATGCATTTGCCAGTTTCACATCATAACTGTTCTTTGCATATGCAATCCCATTGTAGCCACGTGCAAATGACTTCCAGTCCTTATGCTTCAATGCGTTAACCAGGTTATTCACCTTAATATAGCGGCACATGGCTTCAAGCTGTGAAGCTTCATCTTTATACATTGAATTGATAAATGCCTGCAAAGACTTATAGCCAAGTTCTGCCCAGTGATAGCCCATCACCTGCCCGATACCCCAGCTGCCTGATTCTAGTGCTGAAGTCCGATGGAATTGAGCTGCGGCATTTAAACGACCATGCTGAGCTGAATACAGCCCATAACCACCTGCAGTTTTATTACATAAATCAGGGCGTTTAACCATCATTTCATTCAGGATCTCTGTCTGCTTATTTGCAATCAAACGCTGACGCATAACATGTCGTTCAAACAAAATGACAGGTGTGCCATCAGCATTAAACCCTGAGCCTTTACACTCCACTTCAATGACTGCTTTAAGTGCTGCTACTTCAATGCCAAGGTCAGCAGCCTGTGACTGTATCTGATCGTCAGTCAGTTTTTTCATGATCTTCCCCATGCAATTCAGGTTGCTTTTTCAATCGCGCAAGTACCATTGCAACACCCACAAAGCATCCAATAACTTCTTTCCACTGATCAGGAATATAATTTTTCATTTCCTGAGGAATCAGGTTCCACACGCTGACAAACTGATCACAGAATAAAATCAGGGCATAAAAAATGGCGCTTAATGCGCCAATTTGTACTGATTTGAGTTTATAACTTTGTTTCCAATCATCTATTAATTTCATTTGATACTCCACGTGTTTGCCTGACGCTTAAGCCAGGATTCAATAAATGTACTTCCTAAAATCCCAAGCGCTGATGCAATGGCAATCAGTGCAAGAGGATTGATATCAGGAACCTGCAATACAATAGCCCCTGCTATTGTTGATGTAGCAGCTCCAAGAATTGTTCTGCCCAGTGCTAAACGCCATGTGAGCTTTTCATCAGATACAAGTAGTTTGGCAAAACCAATACAAGCCCCCATAGCGATGATAAGCAGTAAATTTTTCTCATGCTCTTGCATGAATCCCCCCTATTTTTCAGCAATAAAAAAAGCATCCTTTCGGATGCCCTGGAATCTGAACACGTTAGATCTGAATACCTTTGAGCTGTATCAGTTCAGAACGTATCTGTGCTGCCCATGTTTCAAGTTCCGCTTTAGTGAAACCTTTGCTGTACAGGCAGGCATAAACCACATCGGTATCTGCAACCCAGCCCAGTGGTGATGACTTCACTGAATAGCCAACTCCAACTGGATTGTCTGTAATATTCACGAGGTCAGGAATTGCCCTTGAAAGGAAAATATCCCGACCTCCCTGCAGATTGGCATATTCCTGACTGTAGGATGTAGCACTGTTTTTCGTTGCTGAATATACAAGCAGGACATATTCACCGTTAACGTTGGTACTCTGCTGACCGAATGCCAGTCCAACACCACCAGGAACACCTGCATATACATCTCCACGGGATGACATCGTGGTTCCATGCTCCTTACCATCTGCAGCCTGGGTTTTATCAACGAAGTCTCCCATCAGAAAGCCCATCCCTGGAGTTTTCTGAGCAACGACCAGAAAGGTAAAGCTTTCAGGCTTCAGTATTCCCGTGTTGATATAGTTTGTCTGATTGAACTTAAGCCCATGTTGTCCCTGCACCGGCGATCCCATCATTTCAGAATACAGACCTGTTGCAAAATTATATGCACCATGATCTTTCAGGGCATAGCCGGCAGCGAGTCCATCCTTAACCAGTGAGGGTAAAAGCATGAGATCTGTCAGCCGTTTGTACTGGGGACCCGATGGCAGTACTGCATTAATTTTCAGATAACCGTTCATTTAAAGCTCCAGAAATGATTTATATATTTTTTTTGCAAGGCGGTATGCGCCTGCCTGGCTGACATGCAGGTTGTCATTCCACTGACCCTGTGCGTTTTCAGATTCAAAGCCTGCCCAGTCGTCATACATGTTGTAGTACTCCGCTCTGATCTGTGGTGCTAAAAGAAAGACCATTTCAGTGAAATCCACGAGGGGTATTGGTGGAGTGGCCACACTGGACTGTGCCGGTGCAACGACAATGCAGGCACAGCCGGGTGATGCACTTCGGTACCCATTGATGATCCGGGCAATACCATTGGCGAAATCAGCAGTTGAATGCCCTCGCCTGTAATCATTTGTGCCCAGCATGATAATGACTACATCAGCACCAATAAATTCTGATAAATTGGCCTGAGCACCGGGTGAAATTTTCAGATAATCACGACCGGTACAGTTCCCGTTACCCAGCTTATTGACTTCGACACCTGCACCTGTAGTTTTCCGCATGTGCATACCCCAGAAACAGATTTCACCACTTTTCACGGTCAGTACCACGGATGAAGTCCCGGACAGGTTAATCATCAGTCTCTGTGCAGCATCTGCTGTAACCTCAGTCTCAGCGGATCCATTGACTGAATAACTGAACACACCACCCGTATTTCCAAAAAACACACTCAGCTTATTTCCTTTACTCAGATTTCCAAGTGTAATTTTTGAGCCTGCTGTACTGCTGGTTCGGGTAAATCCATCGGGACCACAGCCATAGGGAAATGCAGCAGCACCATTGTCCATGTCGTTAATGGTCCATCCACTGGAATAAGTGATCGTAATGCCATCCAGCATATTCCGTTCAGCTCCCAGATTGATCCAGCCTGAACCTGCTTCACCATATTCAGCTCTCAGCAGTTTGATCAGTTCACCTGTAATCACACTGTGCTCTGTCCAGCTGTCACCTGTAATGGCCACCCGGAGCTGCTGAGCTGCACCGGTTTTAATTTTTGCTGCTTTGGCTTTCCACTGAAACAGTGATGTTCCATCTGATACGATGGGTCTGAGACTGACGACACTGGTCAGATATTTGGTCTGAAGATAGCGTCTGTTCAGCAGTTCGACCGCTTCATCAGACAGCCCTGCAAAACCCAGTTTGCCATCTTTAATCCATACCGGAATATTTCCATCACGATCCACTGCCATAGGAACAAGTGAACCTGAAGATGCTTTTCCGATAACAACACTGTCAGCAAAATCCAGAGCACCTTCTTCAAGCCATACAGGAATATACCCTTCAGCATCCACAGCCAGTGGAATAATGCGGCTTGAAACTGCTGTTCCAACACGGTTATCCGTATATTTATTGGCATTGATTACAGCGGTCGCAGCTTTCTGGTCTGCTTCTGCCGATGCTGCAATTATCACTTCATCATCCAGCTCCTGAGCTTTGGATACCGCCTTATCAAACTCACTCAGCCCCGTATCTATCCAGACCGTTCCATTCCAGTACCAGATTTTGCTGGTATCCATTGCTTTAGCAGCTTTCTTGGCTACTGTAGGTCTGGAGGTTTTCAGTGCGGCTTCCGTCTGAAACGGTTCAAAACCACCTGTGTCCATCAGCAGACGGATATATCCAGCCATGGTCAGTGACTGACGGCCAAGCCTGGAGGTGATCACTTTTTCAGTATCTTCATCATTATTGAAACTCTGAATATGCTGGCAGTCCTGGATTGTTTCCTGCACCGTTTTTACGATTTCGTTTGTCATATTTCACCCATAAAAAAACCCGCTGAATGCGGGTGTATGGTTAAGCCTGTTTTAAACAAGATTTTTGATATGGTCCTTATCATTTGCGTAATAACGACTGTCATAGTTGATTGCGGTAATCTGACTCTCAAACTGCCCGGATGAACTCTTTTCAGTAATCAGGAAAGCTTCACTGTCATTTTCTGATTTCAGTGTGACTGAATACTTTGAGCACCCATATCCTGTGATTAATGGCATGACAGGCATTCGTTCAAGCACCAGCTCAAACTCACTGTTACCCTGTGTTACGCGCATGGTTTCAACAGATCTGTTCACCAGCTGCAGGTGAATGACATACTGAAGATCTGCATCAAGACGTACGGGCTGAGATATCCTGATCTGCTGTCCTGACCACTCAGTAATATCACCATTTGAAATCACCTGAGCTATACGGTCGTCTGCAACAGCAATCCGGTCATTCAGGGTAACCAGATCAGCTTCACCGTATGCCGTAAACTGCACAGTCTTTCGATGAAACTGAATTCTGTTCCATGTCCGGTGTGCGATGAAATGCGCCTGCAGGTGGTTTGTTACACCTTTCAGTTCAACTTTTTTGGGATTTGAAATCAGATCACTGGGCAGTTTCAGACGTTTTTCAGTCCAGTTGTCAGCAGGATCCACCCATACCACTTCCACACCATCAAAATCACGGTTGATTCCAAAGTTCCTGGTCCGTGTCTCTGAATAAGGTTTTTTATTCCTGTGGTTGAACAGAATACAGGAGTCTGGATTTTCAGATTCAAACTGCAAGTAGATATGATCACTTTCACGGCGGGCTGAGGATCCAACACATAACGCGATCTGAGCAAGGGTTTCTTCATAAGAAGTATTGCTCTGGTCAAAGGTATAATTGAATTCAGTCGCCTTGTCCGTCCCAAAATATTCTGCAATCTGCCTTGAGGTTTCATACAGGCCGGCCGTATCGAGTGTTGTTATTTCTCTCCGACCGATCAGCTTATCCGTATGAAGTGAACACACAATATCTGCAAAGTCTGATGAAGCATGAGCCATTGGTGATTTACTTCCATCTGCATAACTGTGAACCTTACGGGCAGCCGTACAGTTCAGTTGTCTTTCCTTCACTGAAAGAGCACCATCCGTGGCAACAGTTCTTGAACGGATCAGTGTAACTTCAGGGTAGTTCAGTTTCTTTAAGCGGGAACAGGCATAGATGGATTTCAGCTTCAGATCATTCACTCTTGAAGTCTTACTGGACACCCAGACATCACCACCTTTTCTGACTCTGATACGGACACCATGAACAAATGCAGCAGGCAGAGCAAAAATCTGTGAAAGCCCGAATCCGTATGTTTTGAGATCCCAGCTGGTAAAGTGATGTTCATATACCTGTCCGACCGGAGCACCTGTCACATCAGTTTCCTGATACTCCACTGCATAAACCACGTTATAACTGTAGTTTTTGCCGTTAGTCCCGACTGAATACATCCCTTTAGGGAAATAAAAATTAAGAATCAGCTGATCAATTTCATCATGGTTGATATAAAACCATCCGAGCCAGTTATCCGTGGGTTTAGAAAGCTCAATCACGGCTTCTGTGATCTGTCTCCCCTGAAGTTTGTCCCATTCAGGCTGTAAAGCTGAGGGAATACTGAGCACCAAATATTCAGAAGTCACATTCAGTATGGTCGAATAAGTCCCTGTAATACTGATTGAAGCCGTATTGGCTGTAAGCAGTGATGATATCGTGGCATGACTGTCACTGCTGAGCCTGAGCCAGTTCGGATTGATGTCTTCATAATCTTTAAGAACAACCTCATAAGCAGCACCATCCTGTGAAATACTTTCAACATCATAGAGACCTGCAAGATCAATCATACCGTTCACAGCATCATCCACCAGTAAAGTATTAATCTGAATTTTTCTGAAATTTACTGCATCCGGAATATCGTTAGATACCGTAACTGTCAGTATTCCTGTTTTCTTAACAGCTGAATGACCGGAAAGCACTTCATCCTTACTCAGCAGTGGCTCTGCATCCACAATAACGGACTCACCTACTGTGAATTTTGCATTCAGTCCGCCCCCGACCAGGTAGAGTCTGTTCGGGTATTGCGGGTACATGGTTCCTTCCACGGCGGTATCAATGACGGGTTGTGACCATGCTTCCAGTGTCTGTCCTGTTACTGCTGAAGATTTCTTAGCTACCAGTGGTGCCTGGCTGAATCCCTGTCCTATCTGTACCTGAGGTACACCTGTCAGCGACTGTCCTGGGCTGTAAACCGAAGCAGCAAACCCATCAATAGTTGCACCATAAGTCTCTCCATCCCTGATATCTGAAATCTCAAACTCTCCACGCCCGATACACATCAGGCATTCCTCAATCTCTGTCCCATCTTCCCGATAGTAAAGAACAGGAGGAGCAATCAGATCAGGTATGGATTTCACTTTTCCAAAGATATCTGGCACACGTGCATTGATCCTTTCACGGTTCATACGGCTGGACAGTTCATTATTGCCTGACTTCTGATTCAGCTGAGGTGTTTCAGGCATATTCATATAGGTATAAACCGCCATACCTACGGACAGTACCAGTGAGACTACAGCCAGAATTGTTGCAGGTTCACCGGCACAGCAGACAATATCAAAATCATGCTGTGTGGACAGCATCTGAAGACCTGCTGCATCCACATGATTTGCAGGTGTCACATCATTCTGCTGACATGCAGGGCGTAAAAAAATCCGTGCTTGCGGATATTTCTTTCTGACTTCTTCAAATACTTTCAGAACACTGTCTGATCTGACATGCAGGATGCCGTCATTCGCATCCAGCGGATTGGTGATGATACGCAGTCGGCTCATAATATCGGATCCGTTTATAAAATTTTCTCACTGAAATCACCGGCAGAAAATGCACACCCATCTCTGTCAGATGCAGGACACAGCCCTGATAAAACAGACCCACATGAGATCTGCCCTTTTTATTAGTCATCAGTACAATTGAACCATTGATGGGAACAGGTACCTTTCTGTTATGGGTTGCAGTATGCCGTGAAGTCCGTAATGACTCATGCAGATTGCCAGTCAGTCCTACAAAACTGTCTGAATAATTCTGAGCAAAAAGATACTCAGCTGCTTCAATCACAAAATGGACACAATGATAAGTCTCAGCGTCATACTGCCTGTCGAGCAGCACATCTATACTTTTCATCAGAAGAATGCCTTTAAACTTGGAAATTCATCCACGGTGTAACGCATGCCGGTACCATTTGAATTGGCTTTGGATGTGGCGGCCCTGAATGTTGTTCCCTGATAATCACTGCTTTCATCATCCACAAACAGACCATTGATCACCCATAGTGGATCATTCAGATCCTCTGAAGAATATGCTCTGTAGATCAGCACAGGACGTTCACGACTGTCTGCATCTTCAAGCATTTTCAGCAGACTGGGTACATGCTCCCCAAGATCACCCACGGTCACCGATATGGACTGATCAAGATCATTTGCAGCACCGCCTTTTTTGATCTGCAGGGGCATGAATGTATAGAAAGCAGACTCACCATTTTCATGGATTACAGTTACACCATCCGTATGATTCAGTACATACCTTAAAGGCTGACTCCATAAGCTGTGGCTGATTTCAATACATTCCAGCATGACAGCCGATGGAGAAGCATCAAGATAAAATTCATTCAGTTCTGCCATATGCCCCTCACTGTTCCAGGTACAGACTCATTCGCCAGTTTCTCCAGCAGGAGTTTAGCCTGAGGGTTCATACCTGAATTCCAGTAATCAATAATCATATCGTCAATATCCGCAGGTCTGTGCAATGGCTTCACCCAGATCTGAAATCCATACTGCACAATCTTTCCGCTTCTGGTCTGTTCAACCGGTGGCGAACCCACGGCGAAACGACATTCGTGTTCTTCCAGCGCATAGGCATCTGTCTGGATTGCCCAGAGCCAGTTTTCAGGTTCACGTTGTTTTTTACGCCAGAATGCCCACAGATAATCTCTTTCAAGGGATGTTCTACAAAGCACAGAAGCCGTCACTCTGTGTACGGATCCTATAAAAGTACCCATCTGCCTGGGCATTCCACCCAGTAACTGCTGTTCAAGCAACCTATCACCTGGTACAAAACCATATCCCGACTGGAGTGGACACAGCATGAATTTATCCATAATTCTGACCCATTAAAAAACCTCCCGAAGGAGGTCTGCTTTTAAATTCGTGAAATCGACTGATACTGTTCAGTACATTTCCTGTTTCGCTTTATGATAGCGGGTAAGAGCCGTATACAGCTTTTCATCACGCACATCATACTTACTGTCTCCATCCATCATGTTTATGCTGGCTTTCATACCAAGTGTAAAGCTGGGCTGACCAGCATCAACCATCCGTACATATTCATTCAGTACATTATCTTTACCATTATCCATAGTACCGTACAGGTATACATCCTTCAGTTCAGGAGATCTGTGATCGTTATTAAGTCTATATAAATACCTGCATTTATACTTTCCTGTCAGATCATTATCTTTATTTTTGTTCATACCATAGTTGATTACGATCAGCATTTCCCTGAATCGACTTCCATTATTGATCACTGTTTCCATAATCTTGCCATCTTCAATGATCTGATCACCAAATATTTTATAAACATTATCAATCGTCGGTCTCCCAACATACACAGCAACATTATTGATATGAGCAGTCTGCATGGAGGTATTCAGACGGCTACTGCACATCTCATACCCCGTATTGATTACTTTTTTTTGCAAACCTGTAGTGTTCTCAGTACATCCACAAAGACAGATAATCATTGTTAAAAATAATATTTTTTTCATTTTAAAGTACCAGTAAATTTCACACAAAATATCAATTTCGTGACATGTTTAACATTATACTTTTTATTAATATTTTTTGAGTCAGATCTGATCCTGATATACATATCGGGTTCAGATCTGACTGCAATTATTTTCTTTCCTGGTTCAGAAACTCACCGTCTTACTCCTGCTGTTGTATTTGCTCTCAGTTGCTTACTTTCAAATGAGTTTGGATTACTCAGTTGAATCCATGACTGCTTTGCTTCCTGTTGAGCCACCTTCTGCACAATATCAATAGTCACTGAACCGTCACTTCCATGCGACTGTTCTGCGGTGTAACCCTGAGGGACGTTGATATTAATATTCACACCATCAGGCCTTTTATTCGCAAGATAGCTGGTCAGATCCTTGTTCTGTTGTGGATTCAGTACACGTTCACCTCCATCGAGCAACCAGGTGCCTTCTTTGGGTACATTCGCAATACCATCATGTGCCATACCTGTCAGTGCAACTCCCTGAATCGCTGACATCAGATCATTGGTCTGTATGACCGTTGCAGCTGCAGCTCCAATTTTCTGCAGTAAAGTGACATTGGATGGATCATTCCATGCAGCAAGCACAGCCCCTTTTGCATTCAGTAAGGCACTTGAGAAAACAAAACCTTTCTGAAGTGCAAAGGCAAGTCTGTAGGAGGCTGATGATTTTTCTCCATAACTCTCCAGTAATGAACCCATCATCCCAAACATTGCACCATAGCCCGCTAAAGTGGCAGCCTGGGATTGATCCCTTACATCCTGCAGA
This sequence comes from Acinetobacter chinensis, assembly GCF_002165375.2. NCBI lineage: Bacteria > Pseudomonadati > Pseudomonadota > Gammaproteobacteria > Moraxellales > Moraxellaceae > Acinetobacter > Acinetobacter chinensis. Next base: position 1,647,974 of record NZ_CP032134.1, on the reverse strand, counting down.
TTCTGCTCATACTGAACATCAAGTGCATTTTTCTGAGTCAGATATTCTTCATGTGCCTGTAAAAGTGCTGCATAACGTTCGTCATCTGAAGTGTAGACATCATTGGTCATAATGTTCTGTTCAACCGATGTTCTACTGTTCTGCAAGTCAAGCTGTGCTTTACTCCTGTCTCTCGCCAGACTCCATTCAGCAAAGTCCTGCGGCGACATGCTGGCCTTAGCCATAATGTCTTCCGAATTCCCAGAAAGACCCTGAATCTGAGCATTCATGCTCTGCACAGCATTAAGTTGTTCAAACTGCTTCTGCAACTGAACTTTTCTGAACTCTTCCAGGTCTTGCTGATACACAGCCTTTTGCAGTTCAAGGTATTTCTGCCGGCTGGTATCATCTACGCTATATGCTTCTTCAATCTCCCTGATTGCCTCTGAGTTATCCAGTTCAATTTTCTGAAGATCCGTGGCATACATCCTGTAAATACTGTTCCGACGTTTATTCAGGTCTTCAGCCAGGCGCAACATTTCATCATTGCCTTTACCAATCAGATCCACTTCACCCTGAACGTCTTTCCATGCCAGTTTTGTACTTTTTCCAAGTACTGAAACATGAAGATGACCACCTGTAGCCCGTTTCGATGGATCCTTATACTCATTCAGGATTTTGACTGAATACCCGTAGCGTCTCGCAACATCCTCAAGGACTTTGACAGCGCTTTCAGCTTCTTTGGCATTCTTCAGTGTAAAGTCAAATGCATTACCAGTAGCATGCCTGCTGTTTGTTCCCTTGTGATAACGATCATTGAAAGCAGTAAAACGGTTGAGTGAATTGCCCAGTGCAGAATTCGCCAGTTGTGCAAATTCAGCGGTATAACCTCTGATCTGACCACCGCCCACAGATTCAGATGATTTGATATTCAAACCGCGTAAATGTGAATTGGAGACCAGTCCATTTCCCAGACCATCAAGCAGCTTTTTCTGTTTCTCAAGCTCTCTGTTGGTTTTTGCCACACCTGCAGTCGCAACAGCTGCTCCCGATTTAGCCTGAATTTTATAACGTGCTAAAGCATCTTCAGCACTGGTGTTGCCTTTTTTCTGAGTAGCGATAAATTCGTTATATTTTTTCTCCGCTGCACCAAAGCCTTTTGTAATGGCATCTGTACGGGCAATCGTTTCAGCATCAATTGCCCTCATAGAGTCTTCCCATGCCATCTGTTTGGAAGCATTTGAGGATCTTTTATTAAACGGATCCGAAATCATGTCCACACCTGCAGCAACAGAAACACTGGCTTTCTGTACCCATGATCTGAGCGTAGTCCAGGTGTTTCCAAGTGCATTCAGTTCTGCAATAGTGGCTCGCCATTTTTCTACCAGAAAATCTGAAGTCAGTCCGAATGAATCTGCAATACTTTTCATTTCAGAACGGGCATCACCACCAAAGATACTGAATGCCACACCAAATCCTGCCAGCCCTGCTTCAATTGCACCAGAAGATATCAATGCTGTGAGGCCCTGTATTCCATCACTGGCAAGATCAACACCGTCCCGCATCAATTCCCCCACACCTGCGCTTGAAATCGCAAGGTACAGATCTTTCCAGCTGTCTTCCATATTGGCAATGGAACCATCCAGAGAATCCATCCGTTTGGCCATTGATCCTGCAAATTCATTTTCCCCGATTTTCATCAGGTACTCTTCAATTGAATCCGCACTGTTTTTTACAGTAGTGGTTGTTCCCTGAAAGGTAAAAGCAACGTCTTCGCCCTGTTTACTTGCCTTAACACCAAATTCTTTCAGTCGTTCAAACTCTCCAGTGGAAGCATCCGCTACAGCTTCAATAAACTGCATCAGGTCTTTACCCATTGCAGCTGCAGTATTTCCGTATGATCTTAACGCCCGCTCTGATGGGGTCAGTCCCAGATTGACCAGTTTGGTAAAGCCTTCAACTGCCTGATCCATACTGTAAGGCGTTTCTTTTGCAAACTGTGAAAGTGCAGCATAAGCAACTTTGGCATTCTCAGCAGACTTCGTTGCCGTTTCCAGCCCCGCAATCTGAACATCATAAGCCCGCTGAGCACCCATTACTTTATCCAGCGTGATATATGAGGCTGCTACACCAGCAATCGTCCCCGCGAGCCCAGCCACCATTGGCACTGCTTTCTGTGCCAGATTGCCTAAATCTGAAAATCCTTGCCCAATTTTTGAAGCAGATGATTTTACCTTTTTCTCTGCTCTGTCCAGTGGTTCAGTGAACTGGCCAATCCGAGCAATCAGATCCAGTGTTAATGTTCCCAGTTTGCTGCTCACATAAACCTCCAGGCATAAAAAAACCGCCTGAGAGGCGGTTGTAATGTTTCATTTTCAGCTCCAGGCTGCTTTATTTCTGATTGATTTCAGACGTTCCTGTTCAAAACTGGTTTCAGGCTGATCTTCATTCGGCATAAAGGATAGAGCTTCCACACTCTCAGGATCTTTGACTTTAAAAAGAGTATAGTGAGCCATCCAGTTACCGAACCCCTGCTCAACTCTCCGCCCTACAAATAAAGAGCCTCTGCGTTTGCGATAGGCTCTCCATAAATTAAGCTCTGGCTGACTCAGATTTCTTCTTGCTTCTGCAATGGTTCGTCCGCCGATTCCGTTGATGACGAGCTCACACCAGAATTCGTCATCTGCTTCGAGATCCAGTACTTTCCCGAAAAATCGAGCACCGCATCTGCTGCTTTATACATAGCATCCAGTAACTCAGTTGAGACACTTCCTGTATCCTGCACTTTGGGAAAGAAACGTTTGCCTTCACTTTCATATACCGAATGAAAAACGATAGCTTTGGTCAGCTGATCCACGGTAGCAGTGTGTTTCTCATTTAGCCCCCAGACATCTATGGCATTGACCTTTTCATCATGAGAAAGAATTTTAATAAAAACTTCCCCCTCAAACTCACCTCCATCAGCTCCACGGAACCTGATGGTCTTTTCCACGAGTGAACCAACCCCAAGGGCTGTCTGTGCAGTTTTTAATGTAAGTTTTGTCATGTTATAAACCTACTCTGAATTCGTCAGTTACTTTCGACTGACGCTTAAATGGAATAGTATGGTTATTCAGTGCATCAAGTCCGATTACAACTGAATTTTTACGTAGAATTGCCGTACACCATGACCAGGTTCTGTCCTCAGGCAGCTCTACAATTCCACCTGTAAGTGTTGGAATACTGACACCATCACCCCATCCCACATATATTCCAACCAGCTCCTTTCTGTCAGCCAGATCCAGTGCAATGACATGGGTCGCATTATTAGGGTCTGTGTTGATTTTCAGACTGCCTTCACCTGGTGTACTCAGTCCATAATCGTTCGTTCTCACCTCTACTTCTTCCAGACAGGTATTATCCACCTCAGCAGCAGTGTCATCACCGAAGATCAGCTCCGAAATACATGCCATTTTTGTCAGGGTTGGTACTGTACCGTGCAAAATCCATACATTAGTACCATTCCCTAAAACACCTTTTTTCGCCATGAGTATTCACTCCTCAAATTTCAGGCATAAAAAAACCTGCAAAATGCAGGGTCAAATATCTGGTTTCATCACTGTTTATTAGCGATCAAGCCACCAGTTCGCATCAAATCCACGTCCAAAAATGGTTTGATCACCCATTTTTTCACAATGGTTTGGATGCAGATTTGTGATTGTACAAAGCGGATCCAGCACACTGCTGACTGCTTTTCTGATATCTGAAGCTCTTGTAGCCTGTGTGTCGTAAACAACAAGCTGAAATGTCAGATGATCAATTTGTGGGGAACAATCAATATTATGCTCAGGTATACCTCCAACAGTTGACCAGACAACATAAGGAAATATTGTCCCAGCAGGAGCAACATCCTCATAAATACGGTTCTGTAATGTGCTGTTCACAGGTGAAGAAAATAAAACCTCTACTACAGGAAGAATATTCATGACAAAACCTTTTCAATTTCTTCGTTAAGCACACGCACAAATGTATCCGTCACTTGCCGAGTATTATTTGATAATGCTGGACGCATAAACGGCACCGATGGACTGTTCACGCTTCCATATTCAATCCAGCGCCAGTGTCTGGTATCACCACCGCTTAAACGGGGAGGAACAGGATTAGAGAATGAGGCACCACCTCTTACACCGATCCGCATTATTTCAGAACCTGAATTCCGGGAACGGCCTGATGCCACGCCAATATTTTTCCATATTTTTTCGCGGGTCTCAGGATCATCAATTGCTTTAGCATTTTGCCTGGCAGCATCTTTAACCACATTGGCTGCCTGCCTGAGCGCCTTTCGAACAAGTGACTTAACTTTTTTAGGGTTATTGAGTGCTTTCAACTTCTTCTCAATGTCATTCAAGCCCTGAATATCAAACTGAGTACTGGACATCGCTTACTCCACGACTTTAAGCTCAAACGTGGCATATGTTTCAGCATCGTCATTATCTGGCTTTGCAGGTGAAATAACCTGAAAAACATAACCACCCCATAAAACACGCATCAGTGTCGTAATATCTGAACGTTTCCGGATGATCAGCCTCGCATTTATCTCTGTTCCAGCTGCTCTGGCTGTTAAAGTGTCCTTTACAGAGAGAAATTCAACCTTAGCCCAGAGTTTCCGTACATCAGTCCAGACTGGATCCAGTTCATTGTTGTATCCATCCCGCTCAGACCTGTATTCCTGGAGTGTAATGCGGTGTCGGAGTTTACCCGCCTGTATTCCCATAAGTCACCCCACATTGATAAAACGATGTCTGCGCCAGAGCCATTCAGTCGCAAATGGGAGATTCTGTGAGTTACCCGTAGTTTCTCTGTTCTGATACCAGTGGCCAATTAATAATTTAGCTCCCTGGATAATGGCCATATTGATATGTATCCCATGCTTAACATCAGCCGGAATTTCCATAAGTTCAGGAAACAGCTGCCTGTTTGTTGATTCCTCAAATGCGATAAATGAAGCATCAATTAAAGCCTGAATATCCGAATCTTCATCATCATGGTCAATTTTAAGGTGTAGTTTTGCCTGTTCCAGCGTTAGAAACTGATTCATTCTGCTTTCCTTTGGCCTTTAATGTTGCAACCTTCAGCTGGTTTACAGCCACTTCTGCAACCCGCTCATCCACATCATGCTCACCAGCTTCAAAAGTGATGACCTTGTTGCCGTTTTCCACGGCGACTTCAAATAACTCTCTGACTGTAATTACCGGCATATCTTTCTCCTGAAAATATGCCTCAGGAAAGAGGCATATTTTTGACTGTTGATTTAAGCTGCAAGGGTCAGGACTTTGATGGCATTGCTGTCCAGCAACATACCGCCCGTCCGTTTGGTCGTGTAGAAACCTACATATGGCTTATTGGTGTACGGATCACGTAATACTCGTGTTCCCATTCGATCAACAATCAGATAGCCACGCTTGAAGTTGCCAAATAAGACTGCATTTGCATCTGCCACGGCTTCTGGCATGTCTTCATTTTCTTCAATGCCATAACCTAGCAATGTGGATGGTTGCCCCAACTGCAGACCAGGCTGCCATAAGTAATTTCCTTCGCTGTCTTTGAACTTACGGACTTTTGCCTGTGTCAGATTGGTCATCATGAACAGAGCACCGTTTCGGTGACCTTTTTTCAGGGAATAGATCAGGTCAATCAGATTATCACCGCTGAAACCACCAGCCAGCCCCGAATTGATTTTCTGGATTTTTCCAAAGTCACGCTCTTTATCCACTTCATCAGTCAGTGTATGAGCAAGAATACCTTTCGGTTTCTTTACACCATCACCCAGCAGGAATGCCTGACCTTCCTTTTCAGCAAACTCACGGGCAACTTCTGTTGAAATCCAGTTTTCAACATTGAAGAACACATCATCAAGAGAAGTCTGTGTAGCCTGAGGGTTCGCATAAATTTCCCCCATGGTCGCCTGCAGCTGTGCAAGTGTCGGTGTCCCTGTCGCAGGACGTAAATCCGTTTCACCGACCCAGCCTGACCCCGAACCACCCAGATTGACCAGTTTTTTATAGTCAGGTGAACCCACTGTGATCTGTGAGCAGACACTTCGCATTGGACTTTCATTTCTGAGAAGCTCAAGCAGTGTCCGATCCAGTTCTTCCGGTACTGCATAGCCACCATCAGGACTGGTCGTGGTCTGAACCGCTTTAACTTCAAGCTCAGTTAAGCCATCTTCCACACCTTTACGCATGAACTGATAGAAAGCCGTTTTATGGGCATCCACTTCCGCACCAGCCGCTACACCAGGGCGTTTGGCTGCCTTGATTTCCTTTTCAAGTTCTTCTTTCAGGCTATCCAGTTCACCCAGTTTTTCATTCAGCTTATCTGTCTTTTCTTCAAGTGCCTGCTTTTCAGACTTGATTGCTTCAAGTTCTTTATCATTTGATTTTTTAAAATCCTCAAATGCGCCCTTTAACTCTTTAGCGACTTCGCCAATATCTTTTTCATCAATAGCCATGAGTATTTAACCTCTTAAAAATGCTGTTAAGTCTTTAAATGATTGAAGTGCCTCATCCTGACTTTCAGCATCCCGCTGAGAATCCAGTGCACAGTAGCCTTTAGCCATAAAAGCTTTGGCCTGTTTTCGTGAAAAACCCATAACATCGCGCAATGCTTTTTCCACAGTGGTCGGTGATGGAATATCACCTTTCTGAAGTGCTGTTTTCACTTCAGTAATCTTTGCATCTGTATTTGCTGGAAAAGTCACAATGGACACCTCCCACAGATCAATTTCTTTGAGGTAGTACAGGTCTTCCTGTTTATGGTATTCAGCATCCACGACCATGTAGCCGATAGACATGCCTTTGACACTGCCTGCTTTCATATGAGCATGAGCACGTTTGGCAAGAGGATCTTCTTCAATAAGAAGTTTTCCGCGTACAAACAGTCCGTGATCATCCTCTTTCATCTCAGTGAATGGACCAATCGGTTCGGACATCTTGTGCTGCCATAACACAGGAGGCAGGTCATTTCTTTTTGACCATGATTCAAGCGTACTTTTGAATGCACCCTTTACAACCACATCTCCATAGCTGTCCACCACATCAAAAACGGATGCATATCCTTCAAATTCACCCGTATCAGATACACTTTTAATGTTCAGCGGGACGTTAAGATACTTTATCTGCATCACCATCCTCCTCAGGTTTGGTTGTCATATTCATTGGTGTCAGATAGATGTCGCCACCTTCACGTGGGTTCATATCTTCAAGCTCCCTGCAGTCATTCGGACTCAGCCATCCCCACTGAATCCCTTTTCCATAGGATTCATAACGGGTCTTCAGGTCACCTCTGAGTAAGGCTCCTGCATTGAATTTGGCATAATGTGTTTTGCGGTCTTTTTCATTGAGCAGTCCCACCCGGATCCGGGACTCAATACGGGTCATATAGGGCACCAGTGAATAGTTCACAAAGCTCATGCCCATATGTTCAATATTGTTCAGTGTCATTTTGTCCATAGCCGCCACAAGATGTGGTGGAACTCTGTATAAGCCACAGATTTCTGCTTTCTGATATTCACGTGTTTCCAGAAACTGTGAGTCTTCCAGATTCAGTGCTGTCGGTTTCCATTTCAGCCCCTGTTCAAGAATCATCGGCTTGTAGGTATTGGCGAGACCTGTGTAATTTTCCTCAAATTCTTTTTTCAGACGGGAAAATGCAACATCAGTCAGAGATTCATCCGTTTCAAGAACACCTGATGTCACAGCACCGTTCTTGAACAGTGTTGCTCCATGTTCTTCAGTATCCAGACCAAGGGCTATACTTTTTCGCGCATAGGCAACCGGGTTCAGGCCTGTAAGCCCATCCAGGGTGAATAACCGCACATGCCATATTTCTGCCTGTGTCAGTGTCCTCAACCCACCATTTTTAAAGTTCACTTCATACTCCACAGTCCAGTCATCCCGCAGTTTTGGCGTAACCGAAGATGGATCCAGAGGAAGCAGTTCAACCACCTGCCCCAGGGCATACACTTTATAAGCATAGAAATTGCCCCGTAAGCACAGACAGACCATCAGAAGCTCCCAGAACTCCTGTGCTGTCATATAGTCATTCGGTGCAATGCTCAGCAGCTCATAAAGCTTGTGTTCAGCAGCTGGATGTTTGAACTTCCCTGTCTGCTTATACAACCTGCATGGCAACATACCGAGTGATTCAGAAAGTACCCGTACACAGGAAAAGACAATTGCAAGCTGCATTGCCCTCAATGGTGTAATCGCCTGTCCTGTTCCGGTCACAAACTCAGCACCGAAAATACGCGCCAGGTCATCAGGTCCTGAAATAATCAGGGGAGTGAACTTGAAACCAAGCCACTCCCCAATTTTTGCTTTAATACTCATTAGAGTCTTCGAACCCCGTATTTTTCAATGTGCTTCGATAAGTCGTCCTCTTCAGGATCACTTGTTAAGATCAGTACACGGTTGATGCCCATAAGTACGGCCACTGCACCGTCAATTTTCTTGAACCTCTTTTCCTTATCAGGGAATTCCGTGTCATTTTTTCCTGTTTTGGATACAACATTACCAATCATCCAGGAAAGCACGGGATTACCATCATGGTGAAACCGACCTGCAGCTATAGCAGCTTCAAGTTCTTTCATTGCCGGTGAAAAGACTTTGGTGATTTTCGGTACCTTGATAGAGGTATAACCCGCTTCATCCACCTGTTTGGAAATCTGAAAGCCACCCCATTCGTCATAAGGAACTTCCTTGACGGACAGATGTTCTGCATCATTGATAATGTCTTCAGCAATTTCATTCAGATCATTCTCAAATCCATCACAGACATTCAGCAGTTCAAGCTTCATCCATTTCTGATAACGCTCCACCACCTGCTTTTCCTCACCGTTATAGACGGTGTCATAAGGAAGATAAAACTGAGGTGAAATACAGTAGTAATGAATCTTTCCCTCAATAATTCTGTAGAACAGGTTAATCCGTGCAGCAATATCAATCTTTGAAGACAGATCTACACAGATCATGCAGGCATCATTTCTGAAGTCATCAACTTTCAGCGTGGTGTCTTTGCACTTGTTCCACTGCTCCATATTGAAATAAGCCGACTTAGCGGACACCCAAACATTCAGATGCTTTGTCTTGAAGGCATTCTGCTTTGCAGCATTCTGTATGGCACGGCGTTGCTGCGATTCCAGATAGTCTGAATAAACAGAAACCCCATAATTGGGGTTCGCTTTTCTCAATACATCTGGATCAGTCCAGTCATCATCGTCATCTATCGTCCATATAAAGCCAAACAGCTCATCATCAGGAACAGTACCGAGTAACATCTCCTGAATCCGCACCCTCAGGTCATAACACGGACCTTCGATATTGAATCCTGCTGTAGTAATCGTAAAAATAAGCGGCTGTCTTCTGGAACCCATACCTGTCTGCATGGTGTCATAGAGTGCAGAAGTCGGATGTTCATGAAATTCATCCACAACAGCACAGTGCGGTGACTGACCATCCGGTGGATCACCGATAATGGTTTCAAAAACAGATCCATCTTCCGGGATTTCAAGACTGCCCGCATTAATCTGTATACCTGCAGCTTCAACAAAGTCAGGGGAACGGATTGCCATCAGCCTGGCAGGCTTAAATACTTCCCATGCCTGTTTCTCTGTCGTCGCACCTGCATAAACCTCTGAGCCGAACTCACCATCATTGGCAAACATATTCAGAGCAACACCTGCAGCAATGGCAGACTTACCATTTTTACGAGGCACTTCCCAGTAGCTTTCGCGGAAGCGTCTGTATCCATCTTTTTTACGCACCCAGCCAAAAGTGCAGGCAATTCCAAATTTCTGCCACGGCTCCAGGTCAATGGTGAGCCGTTTCATTGCCCATTCACCCTTGGTATGTGGCAAAAGTTCAATGAATGCGATCTTTTTTTCAGCTAATTTAGGGTCAAATTTGTATAAAAAATCCCGATTTTTCTGTTTTTTCAGGTCATTTAAGTGTCTTTCGCAGGCTAATTTCACCCATTTACACGCAGGAATTTTGTCTGAGACGACTTGCTTAGCCCATTTATTTGCAATGTCCACATTAGGGAAAGCTGTCATTTCTACCCCAGTTTACATGTTGAGCACCTTTGCAAACGCATTTTCCTTTGGCTTACCTCCAGTGCCTGTCAGACGGTTACGGGAGGCAGGATCAAGACCAAGCATTGCACCAAATGAGGCCATTTGTTTTGATGCTTCGTTTACAGCGGTGAGCGCTGGATTTTTAATTCGTCCACTATCTGTCTGAATGGAAACTCCATATAAAACAACTTCATTCTGTGCCTCCCTTAGGTTGTGGTAAGCCATACAGAACATCTCAATATTGTGCAGATCTGTCAGTTTAAGAACCTTTCTTTTTAGCAGTTCCGGGACAATTGAATTCCACATAACCACTGCCTGATCCATGGTGTTCATATACTCAGGAACATCAATATTGAATACATTTTCGAAATCTGTATCACCAGTTGGCTTAACTTTAGGCTTTCGACCAACACCAGTGACTGCCTTAACTCCACCCATTTGTCAAGACCCTCAACTTTTAATTTCGCTTGCGTAAAAATGTATCTAGGAGGGCGGTCATGTAGCTGAAAAGTCTTAACTTTTTGACCTCCCCCTCCCTTTCTCACAGGCTGTTTTGAACTTATGACACGGCGAGCACAGTGCCTGCAGATTACTCTGATCATCTGTACCGCCGTGAGCCTTGGATACAATGTGATCCACGTCAGTCGCTTCAGTCGTTCTGCCATCCGCACGGCATATCACACATAAATATTCATCACGCTTCAGGATCTGTTCACGAAGCTTACGCCATACATGACCATAACCACGCTGAGTGGTTGAGCCTGATCTGTCCTGTCTTCTGTTCCAGTTACTGCGCTTTGATGCATGCTTATCACAATAACCATTCTGTGCCTGTGAGTTCACCACACCTGAGCAGTTGTATTCTCTGCAGGGTCGTGCCATGGTTCAGTCCTCATCATCAAGATACCGTTCTGACCTTTGATCGCCAAGGTCAAGATGATCAAGCATTTCATTGATCTGTGCTGCCTGCTCCAGGTTTACCTGTATCAGCTGGCTGTTCTGTTCGATCAGTGTGTTCTGATTCTGAATAAGCTGATTGTTCTGACTGATCAGCTGTGAGATGAGCAATAACATCTCTGAGCCTTTTTCTACTGTATTCATACATAACTCTCATTTTTTCACGGCGTTCTTCACACCCTTTGCAGGACATAGTGGTGCTCCACACTTGAATTGCGGGCAATAAAAAACCCTGCATTTGCAGGGTTCTTTTCTTAGTTCTTTCAGGAGAAATCAAGCGCTTTCTCAAAGTGCTTCAATTCATGTCGCGCCATGGCCAGGTTTGATCTCTGACGATCAAGCACAACATAAAGGAATAAGGCATCGTTAGATTCCAATGGTCTTATCAAATGATACTGCTTACCCAAAGTAATCAGGATATCTTCAATTTGATCCTGAAGCCCTAAGGTAGCAGCCGTTTTTCTCTTTGCTCGAATGACTTCAGTATTACCGGCAGCTGCAAGCTCAAGATTCAATCCCGAACCCTGTTCTGCCAGGATTAATCCACTTTCACTGTCAACAAGAGCACCAACAACAAAACCGTCTATATTATTTAAAGTTTCCAGGCTGATTTTCGCCATTTTAATTTCCCCTTTAATACTTATTACAATGGGTGTCATGAAATGCAAATTTATAACAAATAATCATATTTGTTATAAATTTAAATCTACCACATGACAAAAAAATGTAAATGTATTAACACCTGATTTTTAATTAAATTTTTATGACATATCAAGTGATTTTTAAAACAAGCAAAAAAACTCAACTTTAGACGAACTTAATTTTTTAATTCCTGTACATACTTTTCAACCAGGTCAGTAGCTTCCCAAAGTTTCAGATCTTTTAAAACCCAGAAAAAATATACATCCCTTCCTACAAGGAAAGATCGTCTGCAGTATTCGGATCTCTTACCCTTTATAACTTCCCCGGCACTAAAAGACTGCTTATCAAAATCAACAACCTTACCTGCGAGGTCACCACCAATACATACTTTCATATCTGGAACCTGAAGATTTAATTAAACAGGACTATAACATAAATAAAAGTTTACCAAAGGGTAAAGTTTATAAATTTAAATTTATTGGAATATAAAGATTTTTAATGAATTCTTCATATTTTTATTAGAAACTGTTTTTATTTCTGTAAATTTCCATCCCATTAAAAAAAGCCCCATAGATATCTACGGAGCTTCGCCTTTATCATTTGCGCTGATACAAGGTGCTGTTAAGCGGTTGAAATTATACAGACTTTACCAAAAGATGTATACCGCATGTATGTTCAAGGAAAATTCATGTGATTCATTATCTTTTTTTGATATACAACTCATTGTAAGCCCAGGTTAAAAATGCAGCATTGTCTGAGAAATTTGGTATGAAATTTAGTGCAATAGTTCTGATGCCACCAAAATCTCCATGTAAGAGGTGTTTTCTGGGCTCTACAAAGAAAGATGAATCACTTCCCATGTGGAGACATTTGAAATAGATAACAGCCTTATCAAAGTTAGATAACTCTCTAAAGCCAGGCTTTTCATTAACAAAATAATAGATTTGAGCTAAAGAACGCTTTTCGACAGGAGAAGTCATAAATAATCTTCTTGTATGTTATTTATTATTGTTATCTCACTGAAATTAGGTAAATTCAATCATAAAATCAGCATTAAAATTGATCAAAAGTTCAAATTCAATCTTTTTCTTCAATGGAAATATTCACTGTCAAAAGACAAAATAATTCTGGATTATAAGACAAAATACCTTAACATCCAGAATTATAAGGTTCAGTTGTACTTCATCTCAGGTAAATTAAAGATATCCAGTGTTGGCTCAGGAACAGGGGTGCTCTTTGGAACCTGTTTGTAGTCTTTTTTATTGTCACGGATCGGACAGCCTTTTTGCCCCCACTTCACTACAACACCATCATCAATCTGAAATGCATAGCTACATCCGACAATCGTAAAAGGGTTTTGCTTTTCAAATATCCATATTTCTGAATTTGATCTGATCGTTCCCCTTTTATCTGGGTTACCTAACTTAGCAGTTAACTCCTGCTTTGATAAACCAACATACGAGCTCATTTGATCCCGATTTGTTTCATATCTGCTGGCACTACCGGATACTGTTCCAGTAGGTGATAGAACACAGCCAGACAACCCCATTGTCAATAAAAGCACCATTATACTTTTCATATATTTCAACCATTAATACTATTTAGAAACTGTATAACAAACATTCATGCTGCCCTGTTCCTGCTTAAAACAATTCCATTGACCTTTTTTATACTTTTTGGCTGAAAGAACATCTTCAGGAGTTGTACCCAGATAGTGCTTACAATTACCACCACATGTAGTTGATTGCTCTATCAGGTATTCTTTTTGAGCAAATTCCAGATAAATAAAGCCACCACCTGAACCTACCCCTCGCTGGATCGCACAGGATTGAGCATTTTTCTCATCAACTGTAAAACACTGGCCTGAGTAATGTGTAATGTCATAAGCAAAACCTGACCCAGACAACACGATAAGTGTCAGTGGTAAAATCCATTTCATTTGTAGCATATCCCTATAAAACAAAACCCCGCAAATGCGAGGTTTATCCAGTGGACCACAATAACTCCGTCCACTACGAAAGGAATATGCCATATCCCTTGTACAGGGTCAAGCTTCTCCCTTACTTGAAGTATTGTAGTAGCCATATTTAAATTACAGTTAATAAACAATCAAGATAACTTAAAAACTTTCCCAGTTTTATTGCTATGGAAATGAAGATCCAAGCTAGGCTTAATTATTTCATCATCTATATTTATGCAGCGAATACAATCACCAAAACTATTAGGCTCATCATTTGATCTTTCACACATTGCGTCAACTGTGTATACAGCACCGTGTTGATCAACCACATTTACCAGCACTTTTTCTAATGAAGTATTCATAATTTAATTATCAATCGCGACAATTTCACTTGCCTGTAAGCCGCGCTGTCCTTTAGAAACTAAAAACTGAACACGTTGACCTTCGGCTAATGTTTTGAAGCCATTTGATATAATTTGAGAAAAATGAGCAAAAACTTCATTGCCGTTATCTCCCTCAATAAAACCAAACCCTTTTGTATCATTGAACCACTTAACAGTGCCAGTTGATAAATTAGACATATATTTTCCCTTGTAGATTATTGTGATTGAGAAAAAGCTGAAATACCTTAAGTTTAATAAAATTAAAAAAACAAAAAATAAAATAAAACTCTTACTCTATGATGAATTGAATAATACTGAATAATTAAGAATACAATTTATAAAGCTTATTCAGTTCAGTATAAAAAGATTTGCCATCTAAATTCAGTTCAATTTTTTTGCCTGACTCAAGTTGAACCTGTTTTGTAACCTCAACCCAAGTTATGCCAGTCATTGTGCTTTGAACTTTATTTAAAGGGATGATGTTTACTCGTATAACATCGCCATTAGGAGCTGCGGCGGTTGTCCAGCCATTTTTAATGTTCATTTAATTACCCATATAATGAGCTTTTGTAAACAACAAAGTATTTAAAGATAAAAACCAATAGTAAGTTGAGGATAATTCACTCAAAAAGATATTTAAACTTATGAAATTTACAGTAGCTGTGAAATCAATAAAAAGATATAAAAATTAAATTAGTATCTTGAGAAGATAGTTTAAAGGAAACCCACAAATAGCAGCAGGCCTCCCTTGATCGGCATGATGCGAATTCATGCTATGCGTTAACTGTTTGAATTCGGTGCGAACACCTGATATTTGAAGGGAATACGCAATTCCTATAACAACTCAAACACTACCGTTCCGCTTACGGATTCGATCAAACCCACTATAACAGATCCTTACCTTATAACCTATTTAAATCTAAATTTAATTATTATATAAGAAAAAATCATTAATAATCTGGGCAGAGTAAAACTTGAAGTGCGACATAAACCACCTAATTAATTTAAAGGGTTTATGGAGTATATAAAATTGTCATACCATCATCTTAACTTTGAAGATCGTACTGCATTAATGCTTGAGTCAAGAAAAGAAGGCTTTTCAGCCAGAAAATTTGCTGAACTCATTAAAAGACATCCTAGTACGATCTATCGTGAGCTTAAAAGAAATAGCATCAATGACGTTTATCAAGCTCGATATGCTTCTGATAACACCTTCGCTAGACGTAGACGTGGTCACAGAAAACTCAAAATCGATTCAATCCTCTGGAAATTTATTGTTGAAGCGATCCGTTGTTTATGGTCTCCTCAGCAAATAGCAAAACGTTTAAAGACATTTCCTGATTTGGATCAAACAATGAATGTAAGCCATACAACGATTTATTCAACGATACGAGCATTACCAAAGGGTGAGTTGAAAAAAGACTTATTATCCTGTCTGCGTCATGAAAATAAAAAGCGAAAAGCTAACGGTGAACCTAAAAAAGATTCTATATTACAGGATATTAAAACTATTCATGAGCGCCCAGCCGAAGTTCAAGAAAGAAAAATACCGGGTCATTGGGAAGCTGATTTAATTAAAGGTAAAGACAATAAAAGTTCGATAGCAACACTTATTGAACGAAATACACGGCTCTGTATCTTGGCAACATTACCTGATGCAAAGGCAGAATCAGTGCGCAAGGCTTTAACTGAAGCTCTGAAATATTTACCTGCAGAACTGCGTAAAACGTTGACCTATGACCGTGGACGCGAGATGGCAGAACATAAAATACTTGAAGAAGATTTAGGCATAGATGTATATTTCTGTGACCCACATTCACCCTGGCAAAAAGGCACATGCGAAAATATGAATGGTTTAATTAGGCAATATTTACCTAAAGGGATTGATTTAAATCAGGCAGATCAGCATTATTTAAATCAAGTTGCCATGTCACTGAATACTCGTCCTAGAAAAGCGTTAGATTGGCTTACACCATTAGAGAAATTTGCTCAGCTTGTTGATTATCATAAGACTTTTCAAACTGTCGCACCTCATGTTTGAATTCGCCCAGCATGAAAAAACATATCAATTAAACTTCTACAAGTAAAATCAATCGGCATAAAAAAAACCCAGAAAGCATTGAGCAATCTGAGTTATAAACTTTAAATCTTTTTTCGTTGGTAGCGGGAGCTGGATTTGAACCAACGACCTTCGGGTTATGAGCCCGACGAGCTACCAGACTGCTCCATCCCGCATCAACGAAGTGACTTTATACGCTTTAAATCATTACATAGCAAATTTAATTTCAAATATTAAGACCGATGGTAAACTTTATATCAATAATTATCTAAATATGACCACTATTAGATTCGGTTACAAAAGTTGGATGTAAATCTCTATATCTTTGTAATCTGATTTTTTCACTCTTCAAAAAGGATTCTGGTTCTTCAGACCATAATGATTTTCTTGAATCAAGGCCTGAATGAATTAGTGCCCAATCCGAAATATTCCCATATATAAATGTATTATCTGCAAATATAAATTTAGCTCTTCCTTCTGCATTAACTAAATATACCTTATGCGTAGGTAGTGAACCAAATGTACTGAACTGAGTGTAAATATATTTATGAGATTCTGACATGGAAAAAACTACCTTTGTTTTATTTCCATTATAGCATTTTAAGCATTAAAATAAGCCCACATTTCTGTGAGCTTTAAATACTATGTGGATCACAAGAAATTATCTCCATACAGCAGGCATACTGCCATATCGTGACATACCAACCAAACAACTGTGCCAGCTTCAACTCGACCTGACAATTACAGGCTTTGGTGTGGTCTTATCAACTGAATAAAAAAATACCCAGCGTTCTGTTATGACTGGGTATATAAACTTTACATCCACGAAGAGCTTGATTTTAAAGATGAGTATCGCTCTTGCTTGAGCTTTTGATTTCAAGCTGATAAGAATCCTGCGTCACCTTAATTTTAATATTTTTGTATTTCCTTTTATTTGGATCCATTGCCGAACCAGTCACTTCATCTGAAAACTTACGATCATTCATTAGTTCTCCATAAGCTTTATAGCTTATTAATATTTTTTCAGGCTTTTTACCCTGTGATTGAATTTCTTTCAGGGAATTGTCTAAATTTTTAACATTAATAAGAGGCATACAGGGGAAATCTCAAAAATAATGATTATCCCCAATTTATGTGAAGCATTAAAGACAAAAGCCCACCATTTGGCGAGCTTTTATATTATATTGGTGCAGGTCATAACAACTTGCCACCATACACTAAATTTATACAAACATGGCTGCCAAGTCAACCACATAAGGCTTCAATTTTTCCATCCAAATAAGCTAAGCCCTTTTCTGCTTCAGAACGCACTTTTGCTCGACTGCATCCATGTGTATTTGCAATGGTCTGATCAGACCAGTTATTTTCAAACTTTAAAATCAAAAACCAAGCCCGCTCTGCTAAATACTCCCTTTTATCATTATGCATTTTCGCAAGCAATTGGCTGACCTCTACAGCTTCTGAATCTGAAATTTCACATGGCATTGATGTTTTGCTTGCCCTGATTCTTGTAGTGTCATTCTTTTCAATCAGCATTGCCAAAGGGTTAGCTGATACCACTGATTTAGCGGATCGTACCCAAATACCATATTGTTCAAGCCACTGATGGGCTGAACGCTTTGACCAATCCATTACTTCAATTTCTGCTGCCACATTCATCCCCATCTCCTTATTTCATCCCATGGATCAGCATGCCTGCATCACGCTGTTCCTGATTGGATCTGCCCCGCCATCCTGTAATTCTGTTGAAATCCTCAGCATTCAGTTTTGACCGTACAGGTTTAACCAGTACAACAGCCAGACCAAGTGACTGAGCCATCTCTGCCAGAAGTTTCCCTGTAGCATGGTTCTCTCCGACGTTCTTCGCTATGCGCTCTCCTGCGCTTTTGGATTGTTTGCTGTATCCATGAAAATTGGATTTCCTGTTCAGCCATCCTGCTTCAATCACAACTTTCCTGATCAGATCCTGCTGAGTTCTGAATAGCTCAACGGTTTCAGCAAAATTCAGGTTTTTCAGTTCCAGTGTTTTTCCAAGTATGGCCACTCCTGATTTTTCAAGATCTGGATCTATTCCGATAATCATGACGCTTCTCCCAGCAGTACGCCTTCATACCCGACCTGTCTCAGGTATGGTTCCCATTTTTTAGCCTGAACAGGGTTTCCAAGTTTCATCGCAATTTTTGAAACCAGTTTGTCGTAGGTATCACCAGGATCACTGAACTTGCCTGCAAACTCGCCGTGGTGAGCAAGTTTCTGAGCGAACAGGACAATCTGCTTGATCGTGAGTTCCTGAGGAATCTTCGCAGCAGGTGAACCTGATGATGCTGTCCCTGCAGGTTTTGAGTACTTGGTTCTGTATGCGTTCAGCAGCCAGTCAGCAAAGTGGAAGTTCATCAGAGAATCACAGAGATTCTTTCCTGCGTTGTAATTTTCAAATGCCCGCTTTTCCCTGTCCCCCCATGTGGCAGTCAGGATGCATTCGACATCCACGTCGGGATCGGCAAGAACAATTTCCTCACGAAGTGTTTTTAGGCAAATCCAGTCTTTTTTGTTTTTAGATTCTAATGGTAGATTCTTTGGTAGATTCTGTGTCCCGTTAACGGCACTATTCAAAGTACCGTTATTGGCACTATTCAAAGTGCCGTTAACGGAATGATTCCGTTTTTGGTACTGTTCCGCTGTTGGTACTGTTTCAGACAAATTTTTATCCTGTAACAGTTCCGTTTCCGGCACTGTTTCCCTGCCTTTTACACCTTTGAGTTTGTAGACTTTGACACGGCGGGTTGCTCCCTTTCTTTCACCGGTATCTGCAATCAGATTATCTTTCTGAAGTTCTGCAATGATCTTCAGAACAGTTTTGCGTTCAAGTCCTGTGTCCTTTTCCAGACGCTGCATACTTGGATAGCAGGTATGATCTTCACCGGCTCTGTCAGCAAGTGAAAGCAGAACCAGACGTTTAAGCGGTATACGGGCACCACCCTGTTTTTCTTTCAGGATTACTCTCCATGCCCATGTAGTGGCATCAAGGCTCATGGCTTCTCTCCTTTTGGTTTCACATACCCACCAAATGAAATAACTCTGTCAGCTCTGATCAGACTGGTGATTACCTGTTCTGCCAACCAGATCGTTATCTTCAATCTGGAGGCAATCTTCTGAGACAGTTCAATCCGAGTCACTGCCGCATTCTTCTCGTCATAGCCTTTGCTTCTAAGATTGCTCTTTTTACGTTCATAAACCTCAATGAGCAACCTTAATGTCGGCTCATAGAAAGACTGAATCTGTGCCTGATGACGATGATCAGCCTGTTTTCGAAAATGACTGTTCATGTAACCTCCGCTAAAGCTTGTTCAACCTTGGTTAAGCGACGTTTTGCATTTAATTCAGCAACTGTTGCTGTGCGAATATTCACGCCTTCACTGAAACGGTTCTCCTGATCAGCGATCATTACTCGTTCACCAAATACACCAACTACAGTCCGTAGCTCAGATGTCATATGTGGTTTTTTATAAACAACAACATCACCGACGATAAAATCCTGTTGATTGTCTTTACTATTTTGTTGTGCTACAGTTGATTCCATATTCAATGCTCCTAAGTTTTGAATTACTAAAAGCCTGATTGCCGAGATCAGGCTTTTTCTTTTTTAATTGCCGTTAGATAGTTAGCAGCCTGAGTCTCAAGTGACTTTCTTAGGCTCCGAAGATCTTCTTCAAGCTTTTCTAAAGTATTGGCTGTATCAGCCAGTTCAGATGGTGTAATCACCCCGTCAGCCCAGGCATCAAGCACGTGCTGATTGACCTGACCACTTCCGACATTGAAGTTCAGCAATGATTCAATCACCCCAATCTGACGTGCGTTACATAGCGTATGCTCTGAAGGAATAAGCATGTATCCGATTTCATGCGCCCATACTTTCAGCACGGCGGGATTGCGGGTGTAATAAAGAATCTGCTCAAACTTTCTTAAGCTCGGCAGATGATTCGGCATATTCACGTTTGCATAGTTGCTGATGGTGTTCTGAACATCACCAACAACCTGTGCAATATCAGAAGTTGAGATCCCGTCTGTATTTCGGATCATTTGAAACAGACCGTTCTGAGCCTCTTTACTTATTGTTTTCTCTGTCATGTGTGAATCCTTGAAGTTTTTCACGTTTATTTTGTTTTCTGAAAGTTCAATAATTCGTTTAAGTGGCTTGATGCTTAATTGGTTCCTTACCATTCGCCAAATCACGAATTTGATATTCACGCGCTAAAGGAATTTTATTTTCAGGCCATTGGTAAACTGCTGATGGCTCTATTCCCAAAAGATTAGCCAGTCCAACACCATTGACCTTGAGCAACTTAAAGGCCTCTTGTTTGGTCATTTCACCACCTATTAATAAGATTTCTTAGTATTTAATCAAAGAAATCTTATAAAAGCAATATGTAAGATAACTTATATGGAAAACAAAACTATTGGTCAGCGCATCCGTGCGCTTAGACGTTCGAAAAAATTAACTCAAGCGCAATTAGCAAAGATTGCAGGAGTAAGTTCGCCTGCCGTAACAGAGTGGGAGAAAGACAGCTACTTACCTAAAGCTGCGTCACTTGAGGCAATGGCAAATGAGTTTGATGTTTCAACTGAATATATTTTGACAGGTAAAGGTGACTCGCCTGGTACTTCGTCAAATGTAGCTCCTGTAACCAAACGACTATTGCCTGTACTGTCATGGGTTCAGGCTGGCTCAATGACCTCGGTTGAGGAAATAAATCCAGTAGAAGTAGCTGAATGGTTGCCACCTTTAAGCTCAGATGATCCTGAAGATTGTTTTTATTTAAAAGTGATGGGTGTCAGTAATTATCCAACATACATTGAAGGTGACTACATCTTAATAAACCCTAATTTTAGTGTTTCTGATTTACTTTCAGGCGACCTTATTGTTGTAAGAAATAATGCAGATGCGACTTTTAAGAAATTAGTAATTGAAAGTGATGATCGTCGATATCTGCAGGCACTTAATCCTAACTTCCAACCAAATATCATTGAATTTGAAGATGGCATGGAACTCGTAGGGCTTGTGATTGATGCTTTTAGGCCATTAGGTGGTTCACGATCAAAGCGAGTCCGAAAGAGTTAAAAATATCCCAGCCAGTTCAGGTTAAAATTTATTATTTATAAAAAAACTTTCCACCCCTTAAAAACAGATCAGCGGAGATAAGAATTGATTACCAAAGAAATTTTCATAAAAATACTAAGGCTAACCCGTGATGAACAATCAAATGGCTCATCACTGTATCTTGACGATTTAACAGAACAGTTCAGTGAAGATCAAATTAAATATAACGTACAGTATTTAATAACACATGGATTAATCATCAGGGACTGTACAAATTTAGATGATATCTTTGGATATGCCGAATTAACAGCAAAAGGTTTTGACTATCTTGAAAAAAATGGTGGATTGACATGCGAACTTAACAAAAAACTCAACACTGTTTTTATAAAAATTGATGAAGAGCAATTCAAAGCACTGCTTATTTCCAAGGTTGAGGCATCAAACTTAACAGTAGATCAAAAGAGCTCTGTTATTTCAGAGATAAATAATTTACCGTCTGATCTAATAACACACCTTGCAACAAAATTACTTGATGCTGGTCTAGAGAATCTACCGAACGCACTCCAATCAATCGGAATCGGTCTTTAAAAGGTTCATTCCGCTCACTTACCACACGCTTAAATTCTAAATATGTATGTTTATTTAAACCCAATATAAATTCATCCTGAGGCATTTCTGCATAAACTATAAGATCATCACAGAAAAAGGAAAAACCTTTAATTTCTATACCACCATCTTTATTCCTGCCTGTACCAATGCTGACAGCCTTATAGCCGACCTCTACAGTCTTAATAAGTTTTGTAGTTCCCTCTCTATCGAGAAATTCTTTGTTCACATAGTTTTCTGAAGACTGCCACTTTACATTCATTGTAAGACCCATCCTGATTTTTCAAGAAACCTCCACGATATTAAAGCATGTAATAAGTTTTCTAAAAAATAATAACAATTTTTCTTACAAAAGTATTGACCATTAAAATAAGTTTTCTTATATTAAGCTTGTAAACAATAAAAAAGCACCCCTGCCTTCGAACTCATGGGTGCTTTGCCTTAACAGCGAGATAATTATGCGAAAAATACACCCAAAAAGTCAAACAACTCAGATCCTTTATCAGCAACCCTCTGCACCAGCAAAACTGGACTGGAGAGATATCCTGTCCACCACACTGAAAAACATCTGTGCCGGTGCAATTGTGGCTGTTTGCTTCTTCAGCATTGCCCTGCTCAGTTTACGCGGCTGTACGGATGAAATGGAACATCAGACAGCAATGACCGTTAAATATCAGCTCAGTATGGGAGCAGAAAAATGAAATCATTTGAACTTGAATTTGAAGGTACACCTGAACAGGTTGCTGAGCAGATTTTCAGAAAGATCATTGCCCCTGTACACGGCGAACTCAGCAAGAATCATTCAATCATTGCAGAACAGTTTGCACTCTGCATCTGCGGAAATGCCATTGGATGCTTCCTGTCCTCATGTAAGCTACCACCCAAAGCCACAGCAGACCTGTTAATCAGGATGATTAATGAAATGGCCAATGGAATTGAATCCACTGCAGCATTTCAGACAGCGACTGAGGTGATTTCATGAAATTCACATACTCAACCATTACCCGGACACTTCATGTGTTCGGGATAAAGATGGATCATATTTTTCATAACGTAAATGCAAGTGAAGTTGAACATCTGATCACTGATGCAAAATTCAAAGAAGCCACCTGGAGATCATGATGAATTCCATCACAGAATTAAAAAGGCTCCATGAAAAAACAGACCACATGAGACTGGAGGATTGAAATGGGAGCATTACAGAAATACGTGATTGTAGTTGAATCCAGTGCACCACCACATGTTGTACTTGGCCAAAATATCGGTGGCGGGATTGTTAAAGAATTAAAAGAAATTGAGGTTGAACTTGTTTCGGCTTCAAAGTTGGCTGAAAAATATGATCTTTGCGCTGCAACCATTCGGGATAAGCTTTCCAGTATAAATCAGGGTACTCAAGGGAAAGCTCTATATGACCCACGTCGGGCGCATGAATTACTGACAGCAAAAAGCAAAAGAGGCAGACCGAGAGTTAATTAACTCTCGCTGTCATTGAACATCTCAACCAGATCCTGTGCATCCGGATTATAGTAAGTATTAATCAATATCCCTATTGTCTTGTGTCCGGTAATTTTCGCCAGAACCTCTACAGGCAGCTTTCGGATCCTGACCATTCTTGTGATAGCTTCATGCCTCGAATCATGAAAGTTAATATGTTTCAGACCTGCTCTCTTTTTTGCTCTTACCCAGGTTGTACAGCAGATATCCTTACTCAGTGGAACAAGTTCATCCGCATCAGCCGGTAACAATGAAAGTAACCGTTTTGCCTCTCTGGATAATGGTACGCTCCTAGACTCACCATTCTTAGTCATAGGCAAATAAATAAAGCCCTCTCTTAAGTCAGCCTTTCTCATCGCCAGGATTTCACCCTGCCGCATTGCCGTTTCAATCGCAAACAGAAATGCCCAGGCAACGTAATGCTTTGACTTAACCGGTGTAGTATCACCATTCCACTCAAGAGCTTTAAGCAATATCTGCTGATCTTCCAGTGTGATTCTCTGATTTCTTGATTTTTCCTTACCAGGCATCTGAACTGAATGCCAGACATTCGACTCAATTAAAAAGAGTTCTTTCATTGCATAGGTAAAAATAGCTGAATAAATTGCATGCTCATTTCTGACTGTAGCAACCTTAACTACTTTTTTTCGGTTATTTCTCCACTCCACAATATCTGCAGGTTTAAAATCATAGATAGATTTTTCAGCAATATTTGGTGCAATCCGCTCAAGGTTTTTTATTTTGAGTATAATTGTCCGAGCGGACCGCATATGTCTACCATGTTCCTGATAGTATTTCTCACAGAGTTGACTGAATGGGTATGCCGGTTTGATACCGTTATCCAGATCTGCCTTACCGGTTTTCAGTTCCAGAAGTTTCAGTGATGCCCAGTGCTCACATTCTTTTGGTGTATCTCTTGTAGCTGAGTAACGTCTGTTCTGAAACGTGACTGTGATCCGCCAACTGGACCCGCGTTGAATTGCTTTTGGTAGCTTCATTTCTGGTGTAGATCTGGTGCAGATTTGCTTTTATTTTAACTTAAATTTAGAAAAAAAGTACAAAATGCGCTCAATTATGCACCAGTTTTAAAGCATGATTTTTTCAACCTGGATTTATTTTTATTTATAATACATTGTTTTTACTGGTTTATTTTTTAAAATATTTATTAAATAAATCTTAAGGTAGTAAATTGTCACCTAAAATCATTGTATACTGTCTCTTCTTATCAAAGTCTTGTCGTCACTGTAAAAGTGACACTCTTTTGTGTGAAATTCAATGAGTACTTTATTACTGATTACAGCTGCTCCTACTTCCATTCATGCCTGGCATGCGCTTGGTCTTGCACAGTCACTCAAAGAAAAAAATGAAGAATTCAGAGTCTTCTTTTATCAGGATGGTGTCCATGTTGCCAACAGTCTGAACTGGGTGCCTGATGACCAGCGAAATCTGACAGCTGAATGGCTGAAACTGGATATCCACCTGCCGGTGTGTGTCAGTGCTGCGCTCAGCAGAGGAATAACAGATGCTGAAAATGCACAACGCCATCAACTCAGTCTGCACAATTTAAGCCTGGGTTTTGAGTTAACTGGACTGGGTGAACTTGCTGATGCTGTCGAATCTGCACAGCGACTGATTCAATTCTAAGCCGTCTCTTTTATGAAATATGTTGTTTTTCAAAGGTGAATTGTGTGAAATCTGTTCTTGTTATTCTGACCCATTCAAATCTGAACAGTCTTCAGGTACATGAAAGCCTGTCTGCTGCAATGGTACTGGCAACCTTTGGCAGCCAGGTAAAGATTCTGTTACAGGATGCTGCGCTCAGCCTGCTCAGAACAGACCTGGAGTTCAACTCACTTCAGCACGCCTTTAAAGTTGCCTCTGGAATGGTGGAAAGCTTCGAATTTTATGACCTTACACCTGTCTATATTGAAAGCAAAGACAGACTTTCACCCTTTGTCAGCCAGAGTCAGCAGGAAATTGAATTTATCGAATTTAATCATGATTTTATTCAACAGTTTGATCATGTCCTTTATTGGTAATTTTTCAGGAAACTTTAATGACATCTCCAGTTCTGTACCTGATTCAGTCTGATTATAGCAACACAGCGAATATGCTGAATAAAGTCCTGCAACTTTATACATCAGACGACAGTGTTGTACTGATGGGCGAAGCTATACTTTTCTCAGACCAAGCGGTTCTGAAACAGCTCAAAAAAATTTACATTCTGGAAAATGATGCAGAAATCTTCTGTGACCGTCAGACAACTGATCTTAATATTTTAAATTATTCTGAATTTGCTGATCTGTGTCTTCAGTACAAACAGTGCATTACACTTAAATAAAGGTTTTTTATGAAATTAGAACTCGATCAGGATGGTCATCTGATTGATCATACCGTCTGGGATAAGACAGTCGCTCAGGAACTGGCTGACAGTCTGAATCTTGAACTCAGTGAATGGCATATCGAAATTCTGATGGCTGTACGACAGTTCTATCAACAGTTTGGACATTCACCTGCGACCCGCCCTCTGATTAAATTTCTCATGAAAACAATTGGTCCTGAGATTGATAATGCAGTTTTACAGGAACGCTTCAACACCGGACTTGTTGCACGGCATTTAAGCAGACTTGCTGGAATTCCTAAGCCTGCAAACTGCTTATAGAAACATGATCATGCTGTTCACGCCTGTTTATCATGGCTCGCTACGAACTGATGATACACCTGAGTAAATACGGGTTTAACCTGTCTTGCGTGAACAGGTTCACCACATTCTGAACAGACAACCACCGGGCTGAATGAATGATTACAACTTTTATGGATGAAATCGACAGGTCGACCCTTTCCTTCATCCATCCATTTATCCCCCCAGGCTGCCATCCCCAGTAATACCGGATACAGCTCAAGTCCTTTTTCACTCAGGCGATATTCAAATCTTTCCTGTCTGTCCATATATGGTGTTCTGACCAGGATTTCATATTCAACTAGTCTTTTCAGGCGGTCTGACAGTACATGCCTAGTCACGCCCAGATTCTGCTGAAAATCATCAAAACGTCGAATACCCATAAAAGCATTGCGTAATATCAGCATTGTCCAGCGGTCACCAATCACCGAAAGTGTCCGTGCAATCGAACACGGCTGGTCACCCACATCATCCCATTTCATTTATATCGTCAGTGCCATTTTGCAGATGATTTAAAACTAAAGGAATTTTGCAGGTTTGCAAAGTGTTGATGAAAGATATTTCAAAAAAACAGAATTAAACAATACAACTCACAACATCCTGAAGTTGAAAATATTGATCATTCAAAAAAAGAAAAGCCACTGATTCAGTGGCTATAAAGGATCATCAATGCTCAGTTGATGTATTAAAGTCAGATACATCAAACCAGGGAAAATCTGCTGTATCTGACTTTAATATGGCTATCATATAAAGAAACGTTTATCATTTTCAGACATTTTTATGTCATTTCCTGACAATCAGTCTTTTCAACTTTATACTCGGTATAAAATATAACTATCTCACTGAAAAGCATTTTATTTTTAGATGGTTAAAATTTTTTTATATATTTAAAAGACAAAAAAATAAAGCCTCAAGTGAGGCTTTATTTACATCTTGAATGATAGTTTATGCAGCTGAACGTTCTGCAATCGGCACAACTTTACGCAGTTCAGGACCAGTATAATCCGCACTTGGACGAATAATACGGTTATCTGCACGCTGTTCCATCACATGCGCTGCCCAACCTGTCACACGGCTCATCACGAAGATTGGTGTGAACAGTTTGGTTGCGATATCCATAAAGTGGTATGCAGACGCATGGAAAAAGTCTGCGTTACAGAACAGTTTCTTCTCACGCCACATCACTTCTTCACAACGTACTGACACTGGATAAAGAACTGTATCACCAACGTCTTTTGCTAATTTTTCAGACCAGATTTTGATGATGCCGTTACGTGGATCGTTGTCTTTGTAGATCGCATGACCGAAGCCCATGATCTTTTCTTTACGTTCCAGTTTACCCAGCATTTCACGCTCAGCTTCTTCAGGAGACGTCCAGTTTTCGATCATTTCCATTGCAGCTTCGTTTGCACCGCCATGAAGTGGACCACGAAGTGAACCAATTGCACCTGTGATACATGAATGCATATCAGATAAGGTCGATGCACATACACGCGCTGTGAATGTCGATGCGTTAAATTCATGCTCAGCATAAAGAATCAGTGATACATTCATCACTTGCTCATGCAGTTCATTTGGTTTTTCACCACGAAGTAAGTGAAGGAACTGAGCACCGATTGAATCATCATCTGTGTTTTCTTCGATACGTACGCCATCATGACTGAAACGGTACCAGTAGCAAATGATTGCAGGTAAAGTCGCTAAAATACGGTCCGCAACATCCTGCTGCTCATCAAATGATTTTTCAGTTTCGATGTTACCGAGCATGGATACACCTGTACGCATCACGTCCATTGGGTGTGAATCCGCAGGAATGCGCTCAAGTACTTCTTTCAATGCCTGTGGTAACTGGCGAAGCGATTTTAATTTTGCTTTATATGCTGCAAGCTGTTCAGTCGTTGGTAATTCACCAAAGAAAATTAAGTATGCAACTTCTTCGAACTGGCAGTTCTCTGCAAGATCCTGAACATCATAACCGCGGTAAGTTAAGCCTGCGCCACTTTTACCAACAGTTGATAATGCAGTTTTACCTGCAACCTGACCACGCAATCCTGCGCCTGTGAGTACTTTTCCTTCAGCCATTTTTATTTTCCTTCTGTGAACAGTTTGTCTAATGTATTTTCAAAAGTATGATAATCGAGGAATTCGTAAAGTTCTTTACGCTGCTGCATAATGTCCAGCACATTGACCTGCGTACCGTTTTCACGGATTGAACGGAATACTTCAAGTGCAGCTTTCTGCATTGCACGTGTTGCAGACAATGGATAAAGCACCATTGAAATGCCCTGTTCGCCCAGTTCCTGAGTAGTGTAATAAGGTGTATCACCAAACTCAGTAATGTTCGCCAGTACCGGCACACCAACAGCATCGCAGACTGTTTTATACATCGTGATATCAGTCATCGCTTCAGCAAAGATTGCATCTGCACCCGCTTCCACACATGCACACGCACGGTCAATTACAGCCTGTAAACCTTCTTTCTGCAGTGCATCGGTACGTGCCATCACCACAAAGTTGGAATCAGTTTTTGCATCTACCGCAGCTTTGATACGATCAACCATTTCCTGCTGGGAAACGATCTCTTTATTTGGACGGTGACCACAACGTTTCTGTGCCACCTGATCTTCAATATGCACAGCAGCAGCACCGGCAGCAATCATTTGCTTCACAGTACGTGCAATATTGAATGCACCACCCCAGCCTGTGTCTATGTCTACAAGTAATGGTGTATCTACACGTTCTGTAATACGACGGACATCTTCCAGTACGTTGTCAAGACTGGTCATGCCTAAATCAGGTAGACCATAAGAATAGTTTGCGACCCCGGCACCTGAAACATAAATAGCTTTGTAACCTACCTGCTTCGCCATCATTGCTGCATAAGCATTGACCGTGCCAATAATTTGTAATGGTTTTTCCACTTCCAGCGCTTGTCTGAATCGCAAACCTGCAGACGATTGTTCTGTCATATTCCCTTCCACAGTTATCACTTCAATTTATTGAGGCTTGAGTATATCCATAAAATTTTATCGAGCTATGACTTTTTAGAATCTATACTCTAAAACTTTAGTCAAATATTCAACAAATATATATTGTTATTTCGGAGTTTCATATTTGTGAGTAAATGATTCAGATTGCTTTAATTTCAGGAAATGTGTACATACATTTGCTATAATTGCAATTGTTTTCATTCAGCTTCTATCCGTAAAGTCCTATTGAATATGTCTACAACTCAACCAGAAACCATTAACACCACTCGTGATCAGCCGCAGACCCGGCGCGGTCATGAACGTTGCCTTGCTCTTTTGCTCAGCGCCAACGAACTGTTTCTGGAGCGTGGTTATGACGCTGTATCACTTGATGATATTGTCAATCATGCAGGTGGTTCAAAAGCATCCATCTACAAGTTTTTTGGCAATAAAGAAGGCTTATTTACTGCGATCTGCGATTACAGACGTGAACAGTTCTTTACTGACATCTGCCGACCGTTCAACTGCGAACTGGATGATTTACGACAGTACCTGATTCAGAGGTGGTCCCACTTGTTTGAACAACTAAAAGCGTATTTATAAGTGATATTCCGCTCTAGTTAAGCCACCTTGTTTTGTTGGGGTAGCTGATCATAGTAAAACTCATTTGGTGTCATTTTGTCTAGACTCGAATGAGGTCGTTTCAAATTATAAAACTCAAAATATGCACTTAATTGCTTTTTCGCATCTGTGACACTGCTATAAGCTTTGAGATACACCTCTTCATATTTAACGCTCCGCCATAATCGTTCAACCATCACATTATCTACCCATCGACCTTTACCATCCATACTGATTTGAATGCCATTTGATTTCAATACATCAATAAATGCATCACTGGTAAACTGGCTGCCTTGGTCTGTATTAAATATTTCAGGTCGACCATATTTTTCAATCGCTTCATTTAAAGCCGAAATACAAAAATCCACCTCCATACTAATCGATACCCTATGCGCAAGTACCTTGCGGCTATGCCAATCAATCACAGCACATAAATAAACAAAGCCTTTTGCCATAGGGATATACGTTATATCCGTAGACCACACTTGATTACTGCGCTGAATAGCCAACCCTTTGAGCAGATATGGATATTTACGGTGAGCTTGATTAGCCTGGCTTAAATTTGGTTTGCAATATAACGCCTGAATACCCATTTTCTTCATTAAAGTACGTGTATGACGTCGTCCTATATGATGTCCTTGACGATTCAACAAATCACGCATCATACGACTGCCTGCAAAAGGATATTGCATATGTAATTCATCAATACATCGCATCAGCTTCAGATCTGATGCACTCACAGGTTTTGGGCGATAGTAATAACAACCACGGGAGACTTTCAGCAGCTTAGCTTGCTTAGATACTGAAATCTGAAGTGAGTCGTCGATTAACTTTTGTGGTTGAAGCGGCCCAGTTTCTTCAACACACCTTCTAAAAAATCAATTTCTAATGCCTGCTCACCGATTTTTGCATGTAGTTTTTTTAGATCGATGGGTGGTTCTGTTGGAGCTTTTGATTGATCGAAAGCTTGCGAGGAAGCTGAGATCAATTGATTTTTCCAGTCAATAATTTGGTTTTGATGAACATCAAACTCAGCACTCAATTCAGCAAGTGTTTTTTCTGCTTTAATCGCAGCAAGTGCTACCTTAGCTTTAAAATCATTTGAATGATTTCTTCTTGGTCTACGTGCCATAAAATACTCCATATATTGATGTTTATAACATCATTTGAGGAGCAGAATATCACTTATAGGAGTTGTTCAAATTTACGGATCCATCTCTTTCAGACACTGATTAACTTTCAAAGACATATTGTATTACCTCAAAATGCAGCATTTCTTCGTCTGATTTTGGAACAGGCACAGCGAAACCCAGCACTTGCAGACTATATTATTGAACAGGGTCCCAAGCATATTCAGTGTTCAATTTCCAATGCACTGACTCAGGCACACGATGCAGGTCTCATTAACTGTCCTCGACCTGATTTTTCGGCTCAGTTTTATTTTGGTATTATCCGTGAGCTGGAATGGCGTATTCTGATGAATATGAAAGTTGATGAAGATGAACAGGAAACCATCAACTATATCCATTACTGCGTGGACAGGTTCCTCGACGGTCATCAATAGGTCTAATTTTTTTTGCATTTTTCTGTTCATATAGTATATTTACCGATTCCTTTTTTTCCATTAACCAACCAACAACTAATTGTTGTTCTTTTCTGATTCAGCAATTATTGTGGAGTAACCATGGCTCTACGTCACTTCCTTACTTTACGCGATTTATCAACCCTGGAACTGAACCAGATTCTGCAACGCGCAATCGAACTCAAGCGCAAACAGCATAACAATGAAGTGTTTCAGCCATTTGTTGGTAAAGTGATGGGTATGATTTTTGAAAAATCGAGCACCCGCACGCGAGTATCGTTTGAAGCAGGCATGAGCCAGTTTGGTGGCAGTGCTATTTTCCTTTCTTCACGTGATACCCAGCTGGGTCGCGGTGAACCGATTGAAGATTCAGCACGTGTGATTTCAAGCATGCTGGATATCGTCATGATCCGTACCTTTGGTCATGACATTGTTGAACGTTTTGCTTCCTACTCAAAAGTTCCTGTTATCAATGCTCTGACTGATGACCATCATCCTTGCCAGCTGCTTGCAGATATGCAGACATTCATTGAACACCGTGGTTCAATTGAAGGTAAAACCGTTGCATGGATTGGTGACGGCAACAATATGTGTAATTCATATGTTGAAGCAGCACATATGTGGGGCTTTACCCTGAAAATCGCATCACCAAAAGGCTATGAGCCAAAACCTGAGTTTCTCTCCGAATTTGCTCACTGTGTTGAACTGGTGGACTCTGCCGAAGATGCTGCAGTCAATGCTGACCTGATTGTCACTGATGTCTGGGCAAGCATGGGACAGGAAGAAGAACAGAAAATCCGTGAAAAAGCATTTGCCGACTATCAGGTCAATGAAAAACTGATGGATCTTGCTCATCCTGACTGTCTGTTCATGCATTGCTTACCAGCACACCGTGGTGAAGAAATTTCTGAAAATCTGCTCGACCACAAAAATGCTGTTGTCTGGGATGAAGCAGAAAACCGCTTACACGCACAGAAAGCACTGGTTGAATTTCTGATCAATGAGAATCTGAAAAAAGATTAATTGCAATTTGCCTGTACAGATTATATTTTTTATAAAATTAAGATCTGTACAGGCAATATTTTGAATAAACACGATAATAATAAATCCAGTCACACCAGACCCATCATTTTCGTCGCTGGTGCTACAGGCGCAGTTGGTTTTAAACTCTGTTTAATACTGAAACAACATGGCTATCAGGTATACGGTACCACCCGCTCCATCAATAAAGCATGTTTTTTAGAAGCAATCGATGTTGTCCCTGTCGTTGTAGATGTCTTTAATAAAAATCAACTCATTAATCAAATTCAGACAATCTCGCCTCAGATTATTATTCACCAACTGACTGACTTACCACATGGTTTAAAACCTGAACATATGCATGAAGCACGTAAGCGTAATGCGAAAATTCGTGAAACAGGTACTGCCCATTTAATTGAAGCTGCACAAAGTATTCCATGTCAAAAATTTATTGCCCAAAGTATTGCCTTTGCTCATGAACCATCAGCATCAAAAATAAATGAAGATAGCCCATTAGCCATCAGTTCAGACAATGAAATTATTAAATATAATGCTTTGAATATCTCAGATATGGAATCCAGAATTCACCAAAGCCAGCTGAACCATGTGATTCTTCGCTACGGTAAGCTCTATGGTCCTGCCACAGGCTGCAATAAAGCATCAGAAGGCTCAATCCATGTTGATGTGGCTGCTCATGCAGCTTATCTTGCAATCAACAATGGTTCAGGCACGTATCTGATTGTTGAAGAAGATCAGACTTACAGTTCCGAAAAAGCAAAAATTGAACTGGATTTAGATACATTCTATCGCTGGAAAACACAACACATCTGACTGAATTTGCGTATAATTAATCCATAATTTTAATAAGTGATTTATCATGCATTTACAAAAAATATTACTGGGGCTGATTACTCTTTGCATTTCTGCATATACAGCTGCCGTACCTACAGAACTGGATCATTATCTGATCCAGAAACAGATTACTGACTCAAAGCATGTCATAAAAAATGCAGATGCACTGAATGAAATACTGGATGTCATCAGTGATGAAGATTCCCGAACAATGCCTTATCAGATTGATCAAAACACTATTATTGAAGATATGCGTGTGTTTGCAGACCATACTGATTTTACAGGTCTGATTACATCATCCGACTTTACTCAGTTTGCTGCAGATATCGGTCAAACAGAAGTGAAAAAGCTGATACATCAGAATATGCTGCAAAACTGCAATCAGTTTTTTGAGCATGAATTTCAGAAACGAAATCCCTACTATGTTCAACTGACACTGACTTCAGACAAGCAGACTTTCATCAGTAAACTTAAAAATACTGAATGTCAGTTCAAATAACTGTGTCAGACAGGTATCAGGTACTGTTTTCAACAAATAAGGGACTTACCTGATCAACCCATTGGGCTGTAAAATAATAATTGCAGCCCCGGTCAACACCACCATACCGCCCATAATATCCCATCGGCTTAACTCAACCTGATCGACAAATCTCAGCCATATCAATGCGGTAAAAATATAGATACCACCATAGGCTGCATAAATCCGCCCAGATGCTGCCGGATGCAAAGTCAACAGCCAGACAAATACGCCAAGTGCAATAACTGTAGGTAACCAGAACCAGTGACTTTTGCCCTGATTTAAAATCAGATAAGGAAAATAACAGCCCAGTATTTCCGCAACAGCTGTCACCATAAATAATGCAAAAGTACTCAAAACCTTTGTTAAATCAATGTCCATTCAAATTCCAGGGATCACCAGTATTAAAGTTCTTCATAAATAAAAACCCGTGATGTACACGGGTCTCTATCTTAAGTTTATGACCAGTTAAGCAGGTTCAGCTGTCTCATCTTCAAACACTTCAAGCTTAAGACCAACAGCCCTGCCATCTTCTTTCTTCACAGAAACAGCAACATTTCCACCATGTTCTGCCAGCTCACCAAACAGAATCATCTCTGCCAGTGGCTTTTTCAGATGCTCCTGAATCAATCGTTGCATTGGCCGGGCACCCATCAGGCGGTCATAACCATTTTCAGCCATCCATTCACGTGCATCCTGATCCACCTCCAGAATAACCCGTTTCTCATCCAGCTGCGCCTGAAGCTCGGTCAGGAATTTATCCACGACATTTTCAATGATCGTCACTGGCAATGCCTTGAACTGAATCACCCCATCTAGGCGGTTACGGAATTCAGGAGAAAATGCTTTTTTCATTGCATCCTGATTGTCCAGACTGTTGTCCTGTTCCATAAAGCCAATGCTGACTCGTGAAATACTTTCTGCACCAATATTGGTGGTCAGTACAATCACCACATTACGGAAATCAGACTTACGTCCATTGTTGTCGGTCAGCGAACCATGATCCATGATCTGCAGAAGCAGATTGAAAACATCTGGATGTGCTTTTTCAATTTCATCCAGCAACAACACACAATGTGGGTTTTTATGGATTGCGTCAGTCAGTAAACCACCCTGATCAAAACCAACATAACCAGGAGGTGCACCGATCAAACGGGAAACTGCATGACGCTCCATGTACTCAGACATATCAAAACGTACGAGCTCAACACCCATCAATTTTGCAAGCTGCTTGGTCACTTCTGTTTTACCAACCCCTGTAGGACCGGCAAATACAAAACTTCCGACAGGCTTATCTGGAGATTTCAGTCCTGCACGTGACAGCTTAATAGCCGATGAAAGCGCTTCAATCGCTTCATCCTGTCCAAACACCACACGTTTCAGATCACGCTCAAGATGTTCAAGGACTGTTTTATCGTCTTTAGAAACAGTTTTCGGCGGAATACGGGCAATTTTTGAAACGATATCTTCAATATTTTCAACCGTAATCAGTGTATCGTCCTGTTCTGCCTTGAGACGACGCTGTGCGCCAGCTTCATCAATGACGTCAATCGCCTTATCAGGCAGAAAACGGTCATTAATAAATTTTGCTGACAGTTCTACAGCTGAAACCAAAGCTTTATCATCATATTTCACATGATGAAACTCTTCGAAACGCGATTTCAGACCACGCAGAATATCAATGGATTCGGAAAGTGAAGGCTCATTGACATCAATTTTCTGGAAACGGCGTGAAAGTGCATGATCCTTTTCAAATACCTGACGGTATTCCTGGAAAGTGGTTGAACCAATGCAACGCAGTGTGCCGTTTGCCAGAGCAGGTTTGATTAAGTTGGAAGCATCCATAGTGCTGCCCATACTTGAACCCGCACCAATAATCATATGAATTTCATCAATAAAAAGAATAGCTTCTGGTTTCTTTTTCAATGCGTTCAGCAACTGTTTCAGGCGTTTTTCAAAATCACCGCGGTATTTGGTGCCTGCGACCAGCGCACCAATATCCAGGCTGTAGACTTCTGCGTTCAACAGCGGTTTTGGAGCTTTACCGTTTACAATTAACCATGCCAGACCTTCCGCAATAGAGGTTTTACCCACACCGGGATCACCGACCAGCAATGGATTGTTTTTACGTCG
Organism: Acinetobacter chinensis; assembly: GCF_002165375.2. Lineage (NCBI taxonomy): Bacteria > Pseudomonadati > Pseudomonadota > Gammaproteobacteria > Moraxellales > Moraxellaceae > Acinetobacter > Acinetobacter chinensis. The sequence goes on along the minus strand of NZ_CP032134.1, from coordinate 1,612,311 downwards.
ACGGCATAAAATCTGCGCGGCACGTTCAATCTCTTTCTCACGACCAATCAGTGGATCCGCTTTGCCTTTCTGGGCTTCGGTATTCAGATTTGTTGTATAAAGCTCCAGAGGACCTGCGCTCGCAGACGATGCAGACTCTCCGTCCAGTTCTTCAACTTCTTCTTCAGCCTGCACTTCTTCCTTGCGTGTTCCGTGTGACAGATACTGAGTCAGCGTCAAACGGTTAATCTGATGACGTTTGAGCAGATAAACCGCAAATGAATCCCGCTCCGAATACATGGCAACCAGAATGTCCGCACCTTCAACCATGCGATCGCCACCACTGGATTGCACATGGAAAATTGCTCTTTGCAGGATACGATCAAAACTTTCTGTAGGATGTGGGTTCTGTTCGCTGTTTTCACCCAGTTTAGGTGTGTGTTGTTCTACGTATTCTTCCAGCTCTTTGCGAAGCACAATAATGTCTGCTCCGCATGCTTTCAGTGCATTGACCGCAGAATCATTATCCAGCAATGCCAGTAATAAATGTTCAACCGTTAGAAACTCATGTCTCTTCTGACGAGCCATGCTGACAGCCAAACGTAATGATACTTCCAATTGACGACTGAGCATGCAACCCCCTTAATTTTTTGGCTCAATCTGACAAAGTAATGGATGACCTTGTGATCGAGCGTAATTATTGACCTGGTTCGCTTTCGTTTCCGCGATGTCTCTTGGATATACGCCTGCAACACCTTTTCCTTCATAATGTACTGTTAGCATTACTTGAGTAGCCTGGTCAAGATTCATTGCAAAGTATTGTTGTAAAATTTCAATTACAAAGTCCATTGGCGTGTAATCATCGTTCATTAAAAGAACAGCGTACATCGGTGGACGTTTCAGTTCCGGTGGAGCTGTCTGTACTGCAATTTCCCCCTGATCCTCATCCTGAGGTACGTCACTCATACGTGGGCTGAGATGCCAATCCACGTAGCCAGACTGATGAAAGGCATTTTTTACTTCGTTCAGGCAGGTTTGACGTCTAAGTGTTCTCATAAGTTTCTGTTTCGTATTTATTGAGCATTTGCTTCTGCTTGAGGTATCTCAGCAATAAATGCGGATGGTGCTTCCACTGCTGCGCCACGGGCCCAGCTGAAGCGTTTGATCACAGGTGTTGCACCTGTGAGACGTACTTCAATGAACTGAGGGACAAAACCTTTCGGCATCGTCCATCGGCCGGTCAGTCGCTCATAATCTTCAAAATTGAACTGATTATCTTCCAGTGGCACCACCAGCACCTCTGTTCCACGGATCAGGCGGATTTCAACAGAACCTGAAGCACGGCGTTTGCCTGGACTGACCTGTACCAGATCCACCTGATATTCATAAGCATTTTCAGGCAGGGATTTCACACCCAGATTCTGCACAGTCAGACTCAATCCACCACGCTGACGCAGCACTTCCCGATAAGTTAAGCTCATACTGTCATTCTGTGCTTTATCTTCACGTGCCTGATTCAGTGCCTTATACAGATCATTTGAATTACTGACAGCAACATCACGCTCCTGTACAGCCGTGTTCAGGCTTTTATTCAGACCTTCCAGGCTTGCTTTCTGCTTCTGAACTACATCGACCAGCTGCTCAGCATCTGCATCAAAACCAACGACTGTTAACCCCTGACGATGTCCAACCGTATATCCAAGCACACCACTGCCAAGCACAAGAATGGCTGCACCAATTGCTAAAGGTGTATTTTTACTCAGAAAAGGCTGTTTCTTATGCTCAGTCTGTTGTGACGTGATATTTGAGTCTGTATTTTGCATCGTCATCTCTGATCATTGCTGAAGTCAATGACACACATTTAACTCCAAAGCTAAATGTGTGTGAAGTTGAAAATCGTTTTTTATGGTAATAATCCAATGCCCTGAAGACCTGCATCTTCTGCAAAGCCAAACATCAGGTTCATATTCTGCACTGCCTGTCCTGCCGCACCTTTGACCAGATTATCCTGAACAGAAAGTACAACCAGTTTCTTCGGCTGAGGTTTATACAATGCGATGCGCAGCTGGTTGGCACCACGTACTGAACGTGTTTCAGGTGAGCTGCCTGCTGGCATTACATCTACAAAAAGTTCCTCTGCATAGAACTGTTCATACAGATCCTGCAGATCGACTGCATCACCTGCATCTGTCAGATCAACATATATGGTGCTGAGCATGCCACGAATCATCGGAACAAGATGTGGCACAAATAAAATATGATTAAATACTCCTTTCTGACCTGAAATATTTTCCAGCGCTTCTACAATTTCAGGGTGATGACGATGTCCTGCAACGCCATACGCCTTGAAATTATCCGCATTTTCAGAATAGATCATACCCAGGCTAGCTTTACGTCCTGCACCTGATACCCCAGACTTCGCATCAATAATAATACTTTCAGGTTTCACCAGTGTTTCAGCCTGGTTGAACAGCGGCGCAAGTCCAAGCTGAACTGTAGTCGGATAACAGCCAGGATTACCAATCACCTGTGCTTTTTTAATTTTTTCGCGGTTGAGTTCGGACAGACCATAAACCGCATCTTTTAAAACATCCGGGCAGGCATGCTGCATGCCATACCATTTTTCAAACTGTTCCAGATCCTGCAGACGGAAGTCAGCAGCAAGATCAACCACTTTGGCATTTGCTGCAAGCAATTCTTCTGCATGCTTCATAGCAACACCATGTGGTGTTGCAAAAAATACAACATCACACTTTTTCAGTTCGTCAATATTCAGATCTGAGTAGCAAAGGTCAGTATGTCCACGCAGGCTTGGGAACATATCATCCACACGGCGTCCATTTTCGGTACGTGATGTCAGTACATTGACCTGTACATCTGGATGACGCAGCAACAAACGTAGCAATTCAACGCCTGTATACCCTGTTCCACCAACAATACCCACTGAAATCACGTGCTTTACCTCTATAATTTAAGTATCCATTTTCAGCCCCATAGTATGACAGGAAGTTCTGATTTTCTGAACTGTTTTACCTGGGATTAAATTTTTATTTATGTTTTGTCTGTACTTAATCAATATTCAGTTTTATCACTTCAGATGATGAGGATACCTGGTCATATTTAAAGACTGGAATTGCTTAGGCTATTTTTCACAACATCCGGCACGCACGCCAAACTCTGTGATCTATAAAATTTCATTTCATGGTTAAAAAGCACAAAAAACAAGGCTTTCAAACAGATTAAAATTTGTTTATTATCATAAGTATATATTAAAAATCAAATCCACCTCATGCTTCCTGTTATTGCTGCTATCATTATCCTTTTTATTATTTATCATTACAGGCTATATCTTGCTGATGCATACTCAGCCGAGTATTTTCTCTTTTTGATCCTTGCTTTTATTGTATTCTGCCTGATCAGAAACAGTCGGTTTTTACACTGAAAAAACTCCTGAGAAAAACATACTCCACCTTATCAGATCAATGCCACCACCACGGCATCACACCACTTTTTAAAATTTTCCGATGATTTTTATAATCTAAATCATGCTTTTCAACTTCTGACCAGAATGCAGGACTGTGATCAAAATAACGTGTATGTGCCAGCTCATGTACACAGACATAGCGTGCAACAGCCTGATCACACAGTACTAAAGCACTGTTCAGCATAATATCATGGCGAGCTGTACAACTTCCCCATCGTGTTTTAGGCTGACGAACCGAACAGTCAGCAAACCTTAAACCGGTCTGATAACTCACCTGCTGTAAATAAACAGGTAAATGATATTTTGCATAAGCAATCACAAATGCTTTTAAATAACGTGCCGGTTCACGGTCACTGATGAAAAGCTGATGATTCTTTTCATCCAGTACATAAGAGTTTTTCTGAGTCTGATAAACAATCTGTAAAGGCTGTACTGAATTAAACAGCTTTAATGCCAAAGGCAGTTCTTTATCAAGCTGCCCTGCTTGTTCCTGCTGTTTTTGCCAGGTTTCAATCATCCATTGTTCAGACTGTTTTAAAAAATCCTGAATCTGACGTTTGGTGCAGAACTTAGGCACAGTTAATTTTATTTGAGTTAGTTCAACACGTAAGCGTAATCGAGTTGCTCGTGCATGATGGGTGATCTGAATTTCGGGGAGGTTTGGGGTCATTTTGTGCTTTTATTGAAATTTTTATAAAAACTCAGAAAATGGAACTTAAATCAGTTTTCAAAAAAGTATCGGGAGTCCCTTCTCCCTTGGGGAGAAGGCTAGGATGAGGGGCTTTAAAAAAATTACCTCTCCCTAACCCTCTCCTGAAAGGAGAGGGAACTTACAACAGATTAAACCGCTGTACGCTCTTCAATACCATTATCAGTCGCAACAACAGCAATATCCGCTTTATTAATGGCGAAAATACCATTACAGACCACACCTGGAATATCATTCAAGGTTTTTTCCAGCTCTAAAGCATTTAAAATATTCAGGTTATGTACATCCAGGATCACATTACCATTGTCAGTGACAACACCTTCACGATAAACAGGATCGCCACCTAAAGCTACAATTTTACGCGCCACAGCAGAACGTGCCATTGGGATCACTTCTACTGGAAGCGGGAAATCATGACCTAACTGCTCTACCCACTTAGAATCATCTACAATACATACAAACTTTTTCGCAATCGAAGCCACAATTTTTTCACGGGTCAAAGCAGCACCGCCACCTTTGATCATGTGCATGTGACGGTCAATTTCATCTGCGCCATCAACATAGGCATCCAGACCACCAACATGGTTCATATCTACCACTTCAATGCCAAGTTTTTTAAGACGTTGGGCAGTCGCTTCAGAACTTGCCACAGCCGCTTCAAGCTGTAACTCAGGTAAAAGCTCAATCAGGAAATTTACAGTACTGCCTGTACCCACTCCTAAAATGCCCCCTTTTGGTAAGTGTTTTAAAGCAGCTTGGGCTGCTGCTTGTTTTTTCTCATCCTGGGTTGCATAAAGGCTCATGACATCTCTCAATAAATATTCAATTTACTGCACATTTTGCATAATTTTAAAACGCAAAGGTACAGTGGTTTGTTACAATGGATGCTCATTTTAAACTGTTAGATGGAAAATTAACATGCTGTCTCGTTTGGTTCGACAAATATTACAGGCAACGGTCTATGACGTTGCGATCGAAACCCCACTCGAAGCAGCGCCACGAATTAGTGAAAAACTAAACAACAACATTCGCTTCAAACGCGAAGACTTACAACCTGTCTTTTCTTTCAAACTGCGCGGTGCATACAACCGTATCAGTCAATTACCGAAATCTCAGTTGGAACGTGGCGTTATTACTGCTTCTGCGGGTAACCATGCTCAGGGCGTGGCATTATCCGGTCAAAAGTTAGGTATTCGCGCCATTATTGTGATGCCCAAAACCACACCTGATATTAAAGTTCAGGCAGTAAAACGCTTAGGTGGTGAAGTTGTACTGCACGGCGACTCTTTTGATGTAGCCAATAAATACGCCATTCAACGTGCTGCTGACGAAGGCATGACCTTTATTCCACCGTATGATGATGAACTGGTGATGGCGGGTCAAGGTACCATTGCCAATGAAATTTTACGTCAATGGCGTGATGTTGATTATGTATTCGTTGCTGTCGGTGGTGGCGGTTTAATCGCAGGTGTCGCAGCTTACTTAGGTGATGTTGCACCACATGTTAAAGTCATTCCTGTGGAATATGACGAGTCTGCTTGTTTAAAAGCGGCATTTGAAGCCAATGAGCGCGTTATTCTTCCATCTGTTGGCTTATTTGCTGATGGTACGGCTGTTGCGCAAATCGGTGAAAAACCATTTGAAGTCATTCGCTTACAAAAATCTGATAACTCAGGACCAATCGTTGAACGTGACGTTGTACTGGTCAATACTGATGAAATCTGCGCTGCCATCAAAGATACTTATGATGAATGCCGCAGCATCGTTGAACCATCGGGTGCGATGGCTCTGGCAGGTATTAAAAAATATGTTGAAGAACACGGCTTAGAAAATAAAAATATGGTGTCAATTGTTTGTGGTGCAAACATGAACTTTGACCGTTTACGTTACATTGCTGAACGTACTGAACTCGGTGAGCGTAAAGAAGCGATTTTTGCAGTCACCATTCCTGAAGAAAAAGGTTCATTCCTGAACTTCTGCCGTGCTTTACAAGGTCGTAATATCACTGAATTTAACTACCGCGCAAGCAGTTCTTCAGCAGCTCAGGTTTTTGTGGGTATCAGCTTAAAAGCTGGTGAAAAAGAACGCCATGACATTCATGAGCTTCTCAAAGCACATTATGATGTTGATGATCTGTCTGATGACGAAGTTGCAAAACTGCATATCCGTTATCTGGTAGGTGGTCATGCAGACCTTGAAAATGAACGTCTGTTCCGTGTCGAATTCCCTGAACGTCCAGGTGCGTTACTGACATTCCTGGAGCGTCTGGGTCCAACACACAACATTACCCTGTTCCATTACCGTAACCACGGTGCTGCGGAAGGTCGTGTGCTGGTTGGCTTAGAGGCTGAAGATGCTCAGCAGAACCCAGATGGTCTGGTTGAAACACTGAAAAGCATCACTTATCCATATGTTGAAATCACCAATAACTTAGGCTATCAGCGTTTCCTGAAGTAAAGTTAAAATTATTGATCAATAAAAATAGCCTGTAACATTTACAGGCTATTTTTTAGTTTAGCTTAATTATAATCAAACCATAAAATCGAATAATCCATAAATTTCAAAAACCAGGATTCCACATGAAAAGTTGGGCTAAGTTTATTTTTATTCCTCTGATCAGTTATAGCCTTTTCAGTATAATCACAACACTTTTCGGTTTTCAGCCATCCATTGATTCCATCACATCAATCCTTGTACTTTTATTCTCTTTGATCGCACTGATCATCATTTTGCCATATGCGATGTTACGTCTCGCCCCCAAAGCCCCTTATCTCGCAACATTTTGTTATATGAGTGTATTATGGGGAATTTTTTGTGCTGTTCGATATTATTTTCTTCAGCAATCATTCGTTCAGGATATGCAGCCTTTCATCTGGAGTGGATTAGTGATCATGCTGCTGGCAATGGGTTTTTATTTCTTCTTTCAAGACCCACGTTTTAAAACACAATATCGCCGTGAATAGTGTAAAAAAATCAGAAAATGCATCTTCAGCCCAAGGTGCATCATGCATCATTCTGAGAAGCTAAACTTAACAAATTACCATCATCGTTTAATGTTTTATTAAACAGATCAACCCGTTGATTGAAGAATTTTTACTTTGGTACTGACACAGGCAACCTGATTAATTTAAAACCAAAAATAAACCACTGAAAAATACAATAAATATTCAATAATATCACTTTCTTCAGTTTCAATGACTGTAGAAACACTTTAGCTGCTCAAATAAAAAACCGACCATCTTAATTTCAAATCGTTCCTGAACAATCCAGTACAGCATAATGTTCAATTGAAATATCTTCTGATTTAAACTGCTTTTCAAAATGTTTAATGAACTTTTCAATCCGCACTTCATCATCAGGCACAACAATCCAGTAATAACTGTCTGCATATATCAGCAACATTTCATAGCCAATGGATTTGGCCGACTTTAAAATTTCTTCAAAAACCACATCATAAATCTGATCGTTTAAATTGTAATAATGACCAATGATCTGTTTATATTTTTCATAATGTTCCTGCAAAGGCTTCACTTTCTCAGCAATCACTGTCTGTATCAGTGCAGTGTTCACTCGCTTACACTGAAACACAGCACTTTGCTGAATACCGTTGTCCAGATAATCCAGTAAGTCAATCCGCATCAGATACAAGGGTTGTTGCTCACCACTTACCAGCTGTCCCCACACATAGAAATTTTCAAAACTGAACCGTTCTTTTTTTGGAGGTATTTTCTGATCCTGAAATTCAGGAAACCATTTCTGCATGATTTTATATATTTTTTTATCATCCATTTTTATTATTCCATGATCATTTTCTGAACTTTATAAGAATAAACAGCCATTATGTCATTCAGATGAAATCCTCTCTGCCTGAATATCCGTAAATTCACACTTTGCCAGCGAACAGGCTTCTAAAATCCCCACAAAAAAAGATATGATGAAGGCTGTGAAATAAGTCTGTCTGGATTCATTCAGACGTCATGATGAAAGGAAACTGAATGGCTCAATTTGCGGTTATTGGTCTTGGGAGTTTTGGTGCAACAGTTGCCACTGAACTTGCAGCATTGAATCACGATGTGATTGGAATAGACAGCAACAAAAAATTTGTGGAAAGCATTTCCGATACAATTACTCATGCGGTGATTGCAGATGCAACCGATGAGCGGGTTCTGGATGAACTGAATGTCAAAAACTGTGATGCTGTAGTGGTCGCTATTGGTGATGACATTGAAGCCAGTATTTTATGTGTGCTGCATTTGAAAAATCTGGGCATTGAAAAAATTATGGTGAAAGCCAAATCCAAAGCACACCATATGATACTTTCACACCTTGGGATTACTAAAATTATTCACCCAGAAGAAGATATGGGTATCCGGATTGCACAGTCATTGAGCTACCCTATGGTGCGTCGCTATATGGCACTGAACAATAACCGTTATATTGTAAAAGCTGAAATCACGACTACTTTAAAAGGTGCTCAGTTTCAGGCATTGATGGATAACAGTCCCGAAATCAAATCCCTCATGCTGCAACGTGGCTCACATGTGATTTACGAGATTGCACCAGGAACCATCCTTCAGGAAAAAGATATTCTGATCATTGAGGGACCTTTAGAGTCGCTCCGACAGCTTTCCTCACGTTTTTTATGATCAGATCATTATGAAACTATATAAAAAAGAACTGATTAACCGAACACATAACAGTATTAATTTAAGCCCTCCCAGCCTGCTTGCACTGGGATTTCTCAGTTTCATCATACTTGGAACAGTTCTGCTTAAACTGCCCTTTGCAAACTACGGGCATCTGAGCTGGATGGATGCCCTGTTTACCGCAACGTCAGCCGTGACCATCACCGGTTTGTCCGTTGTAAACCTGGGTGACTCTCTGACAGTTTTTGGCAAGATCGTCGTAATGGCTCTGATCCAGTGTGGCGGACTGGGTTTTATGACTTTTGCCATACTGGCCGCACTCAGTCTTTCGCCTAAAATTGGGCTGAAACAGCAGATGATGGCACAGGAAATTATTGGGCAGACCAGCTTATCCCGGGTTTCCTTTACCATAAAGGGGGTACTGTACTATTCCCTGTTTTTTGAAGCCATTGGCACAACGATTCTGACCATTGCCTGGATGCAGGAATACACTTTTCCCAAAGCCTTTTTTTATGCTGCTTTTTACAGCGTTTCTGCATTTAACAACGGTGGTTTTTCACTGTTTCCAAACAGTCTGATGAGTTTCTCAGGTCATTATTTCATTACATTCACCATCAGTATGCTTTATATCATTGGTGGGATTGGTTTTATTGTACTGATGGACATTAAACGAAACCGCAGCTGGAAAAAACTCAGTGCCAACAGTAAATTAATACTCTCAACAATTGCGGGACTGAATCTGTTTGCGTTTATTGTCATCTGGGCACTGGAAGCAGCCAATCCACATACACTCGCTTCCATGAGTATCGGAGATCAGGCACTGAATGCCTGGTTCCATGCAACCGTTCCGCGTTCATCCGGTTTTAACAGTATTGATGTTGGACAGATGAGTGATGCCGCTTCTTTGGTGACTATGCTGCTGATGTTTATTGGGGGCGGTTCTTTAAGTACCGCAGGCGGTATCAAAGTTGGGACATTTATTATTGTTGTGCTGAGTGTGATTACTTTTTTACGTCGTTCAGATGAAATCCGTGTTTTTAATCATTCAGTTTCAGAAAAAACCACTTTTAAAGCCCTGGCGGTAATTTCCATCACAAGTATGCTGATTTTTATTGGTTTTTTCAGTTTATTATTACTGGAACCAAAACATAGATTTTTAGATCTGATGTTTGAAGCCGTTTCTGCCGCCTGTACGGTTGGGCTTTCCCGTGGAATTACAGGTGATTTACAGCCTGCAAGCCTGGTGATTCTGATGTTGTTGATGTTTGCAGGTCGACTGGGACCACTGACCTTAGCTTATCTGATTGCAACACCAAGAAAGAGCCGCTTAAAGCACCCTCAGACTGACATTCAGATTGGATAATCTTCCTGAGACTCAAAACATTCTGGGCAATAAAAAACCACAGTCAATGTGGTTTTTTATTGATAAAACTACTGATCAACCGACTTAGAACCAGTTCATCAAAGAAACACCCAAGCCCACATAAGTTGCTCGATGATTGTAATCAATCAGGCTTTCACCATAACCATCAAACAGCTGGAAATGCCCACGAAGTTTACCGCTGATTGGGAATGCCCAGTCAAACTGAGCTGCACCATGAGCATCATCCCCACCTTTTAATGAATGTCTGAGCATTAATGAAAACTCATGCTCATTCCACCGATAAAAGGCGGTCATGTCACCACGACCCACATAATCTTTGATGTCTGGGTTGTTGTCGTCTTTGAAATCTTCTTCCATGCGATACCAGGGTCTCAGCATTAAAGCAAAATTATTACGCTCAAAGCCCAGATTCAGCATAACCCTGTTCCAGCTGCGTGAAAGCGGATCTGAACGACCATTGGACTGATGGTTTAAAGTCAGTCCAAGCAGACGGGCATTTAAGCCTAAGACTTCGTAATTGGTTCTGAATACCAGGCTCGCTTCAGGCTCATAATTTGTTTCGCGAAACGGTCTGGATTCATCCGAGTTATAAACCTGCCAGCGTGAAGACTGTGTATAGCCAACCCAGACATCGCCATTATTACCAAAAAGATTTTCAACCGCTTTGGTTTTCAGGGACAGCTGGAATTTAGCTTCCATAGATTTCAGATTTTGCTCCTGATCAACCGTGTTGGTTGGATTAGGACTATGAGGTAACTCATTTTTATCATTGGTCCAGAATGCAGGAAGCAAATAAACTGGCTGATAAGCTCGAATATTCCAGGTTCCCAGCTTACTTTCAGGAGAAAGCTCCCACCGCTTGTCCAGCAGTGAAGTATTCGGATCAATTTTCGGTCCTTCAACTGCAAAAAGATTGTCCACACCATGGCGGATTTTTTCCTTCACCGTTTCAGGCTGCGTCGGTGCAGGTTTGATATCCAATGCAGCTTCGCGCTCCGAAACAAGCTGTGGGCGTATCGGATCTGGTACTTTAAACAGCGCATCGTAACAAGCCAGGCGATCTGGATTTGAATCCAAAGCAGCACAGGCTGCAGCACTTGCAGGCTGCTCCTGTGCATAAGCAGTTGATGCTGTACCGAGTAAACAGATACTCAGATTTAAAGCAGTACGTCCAAAACGGGTGAATGCCATGGTGGAATCCTTGGTTTTTGTTTTAATTGACCTGTTTGATTTCAAAACCAAGTGCCGCCAGTTCTTCACGTCTGGCAAATGGCGCAACAACAGATTTACATGGTGTCTGTTTCAGTAAATAGACATCAGCAACCCGTTTTAAATCTTCAAGCGTAACTGAAAGCAATCTTTCACGAAGCTGATTTCTGAACGCAGGTGTACGTGAATGCAATAATGCATAGCAAGCTGTAATCGCTTCACCGGCTGGAGAACCTGGTTTATCCATACTTGCAATTAAACCCAGAATCGCTTCTTCAAGCTGATAATCCTGCTGTTCAGTATTTAACAGCCACTGTACACTGGCTTCAAAATCTTTAAACGTTTCTGCCATACGGGGATCGCGATAGCTGTAGAAACGGAAAGAACATGCATTTCCATCATAGCTTGCACCACCACCATAAGCGCCACCTTTTTCACGGATCGCACTGTGCAGATATCCGTTACGCAGATAAGCTGCCAGCACCATCAATGCCGCAGAATCAGGGTGAGAAACTTCCACTGCCGGATATGCTGATGCACAGAACTGAACATTGGTCTGAATCAGCCATGCTTCATCTTTATCTGTATTTTCTGTCTGAACTGCCAGTAACTGAGGCTGTTCTTTTAGAATATCGACTTTATCCCATACATTCTGAACTTCCTCAACCAGCTGTTCAGACATCTGTTCTTCACACACCAGCAGAAACTGTTTCTGTGCCTGAAGCAGTTTCAGATGCACTGCTTTCAGCTCATTGATCAGAGCGTCATAAGCTGTTTCATCATTTTCAACTGAAGACACCAGTGTGCTCATCCAGTTCAGTGCACCCAGACCTGTATTCTGATAATCACGCTGTGCCAGTGCACTGTGATTACGTGAAGCAACCTGCATCGCATAGCTGTGACCAGACCCTGAAATACGGGACTGCCAACGTGTTTTACGCTGTTGCAGCAGCTCTATGATTCGATCTTTTTCATCAAAACGCAGTTTCTCAAAGGTCAGTTTAAGCAAACGGATTGCTTCAAAATTATTCACCAGTGATTTGGTGGTCAGTGTCATCCACGCACTGATCTGACCTTTGTCATCCACACGTGAACGTAATGAAGCTCCCATTCCCAGACCACCACTGACAGCGGTCTGAAGCTGTTGCAGTTCAAGATAGTTATACTCACCTGCGCCTACTTCACCAAACAGAATGGAAAGCAGATTGAAATAGGGTGACTGCACCACTTCCTGAGGAATTTTAATCAACACCTGCTGATAATAAATACCGTTGGTTCCAGCATGGTACAGATTTAAAGGCATATCCATGCTGTTACTGATAATTTCACGCAACTGCCCCTGTACAATCTGAAGCGCAGCCGGTACATCTTCAAGTCCAACCTTTGGTAACAGATTCATGTCATCAGGGGTATCCTGACGGATTTTCAGAGCTTCAGTCTGAGCCTGGATTTCAGCCTTATCTGCTTCTGTCAGTTTCTCACCAATCGCTGCAAGACGGGCTTTTTCTTCCTCTGCATCTTTTACAGATTTTGTTGCATCAGGGACCAGTGTCATCTGTACACGGTGTGGGTTGTCAATCAGATGCTCTTTGATCAGGCTGGACAGCCACATCGGATCTTTCAGCTCTTCTTTGACTTCTGCAATTGCAGTATCCACATCCCATACATGAACCGGATCATTGTGGTGAATTGTACTCGCCAGACCATTTAAAATCAGTGTCAGTCCATAAGGTGTACCATCACCATTGATTTCACGCTGATGCAGTTCGATCTGATGCAGAATTGCATCAATCATTTCGGCATCAACCGGTTTTGAAGCCACATCTTCCAGAATTTTAAACACGCCGTTTTTAAATTCCTGAGCATGTTCTGGATTTGAACCCTGAACACCACAGAAGAATGTCATTTCATAGTTGGAATCATCCACACCCAGGATTGGACCCGTAGACTGTGCATAGCCACAGGTTTCAAGGTACTGACGTAATGGTGATGCTGAATCCTCCAGCAGAATACCTTCCACCAGGCGCATGCCCAGACGGAGTTTGATATCACTTGCCTGCGGTAACAGCCACGAAATAATATGATAGGTCTTATCTGTTAAATCTTCAGCATCCACCGCATAGCTTTCTGTCACTTCAAGTGGTGCTGTCAGACGCTGTTCAGCTTTGGAGTAAAGTGTTTCACCTTTTTCAAAACGGGACAATGCCAGCGTTTCAAACTGCTCCTGCAGATGATATGCCGTCTGATTACCAAACGTCATGAACACCGCATTACTTGGATGATAATGCGACTTATAGAAAGCCACTAACTCATCGTAAGTTAAATCAGGAATATCTTTTGGATCACCACCTGAGTTGTAGTGATACGTCGTTTTCGGAAACAGATGATGAGCTAGCTGATGATACAGCTGATCTGAAGGAGAACTCATCGCCCCTTTCATTTCATTGAACACCACACCTTTATAAACCGGTTCACCATTTTCAAGCTCAATACGGATACCTTCCTGAGCAAAATCCAGAGGATTCAGGTTGGCTGCAAAAGCGGCATCCATATACACTTCAAGTAAGTTCTGGAAGTCTTTTTTATTCTGTGTCGCAAATGGATAGGCTGTCCAGTCCGCTGCGGTAAACGCATTCATAAATGTATTCAATGAACGACGGATCATTAAGAAGAATGGGTCACGTACAGGGAATTTTTCTGAACCACACAATGCCGTGTGTTCAAGAATATGTGCCTCACCTTTGGAATCCATAGGCTGAGTACGGAATGCAACCAGAAAAACATTTTCATCATGTTCTGTTGCTAAATGGTAGTGCATTGCACCAGTCACTTTATGTTTATATTCAGACACTGAAATGTCTAAAGCTTCTACATGGTGTTGACGTACCAGCTGAAACGCAGGATGTACAGTTTGGGCTAAGGTTTCAGTGACATCTACAGTCATGCGATCTCCAGTAATTTGATACTTTTCTATAGGCTTCAAGTATAACCCAAACTCAGACAAATGCGATTCATTCCTGGTATTAATTCAGATCTTAACCGTTGGATTTAGCGATTGTTTATATCGGTCATTTTTTGATGATAAACAGATTATTTTTCTTGCTGATATTTTGAAGAATTCTCACGGATACATGCTTTTAACTGTTCTGCATTCATGTCTTCGATGGCAACCAGTGCATCATATAAAAACTGCGGATCATCATTCACTGTTCCTTCCAGTCGCAGATCAATCCGAACCTGAATACCATATTCAGCAATTTCGAACAGCTCGTCTTCACCTAAACGCTCCAGAATTTCGTTCTGATCTGTCATCGTGGTTTCTTTTATTTAGTGAAAACCCATCATTAGCATGGTCATGGCAAAAACAATATTCAGTTTTGTAACCCCAGAAAACACTGAGCAGATATTCAGCAATAAAAAAGTGATGGTCAAAATCAGTGACCATCACCGTCAAACGAAGTTCAGAAGTTTTGAGTTAAGGCTTTCTGATCAATGACTTTTAGCTTCTGCAACTTTTTGTCCATTGACCCGACCGGAGATATAAATACAGATCAGAATTGCAATCATCAATACAGCCGAAGCAGCAAACCGACTCAATGCCAGACCACCGTGATCAATCGGTTTATCAAGAAAGTCGCCGACTACGGCACCTAAAGGACGTGTTAAAACAAATGCTGTCCAGAACAACAGAACACGCGATGTTCTGGTAAAGAAATACAATACAGTCACAATCAACAGCAACACTACATACAGCATGATTCCGCCTGTATAGCCCAGCCCTCCTGTATCGGATGACCAGTCCCCTAATGCCGTACCCAGTGTCTGTGAAAATGTAATAGTGATCCAGTAAAACAGCTCTGCCCTGGGCTTTTGAATATGTGGAGAAATTGAGCCTTCAACCCTATACCAGCTGTATAGTGATAACAGTACCAGGCTGAGTAATAAGCTACTCCCTCCGAGATAACCAATCCCAAGAGAACGATCGACAAAATCGGCTAAAGTCGTACCAACGGTGGTACTGGCGATAATCGTGAACCAATATAAATAGGGGCGATATGTTTCTGCACGAATCTGGAAAATGACAAAGGCAATAAATACAAAGGCAAAAATAAAGGTACTGACCAGATATCCTAAATTCAGTGACATTGAAACAGCGTCACCTGCCGTTTCACCGAATGTCGTTGCAAAGATTTTAGTAATCCAGAATAACAGCGTTACTTGCGGAACTTTAGACAGCAGTTCATTTAAATCATTTTGCTTCATGGCTTAGATCAGCAATCATTTCAATGAAGCTATATTTACCGACCAGACTTAAAGCAAAATTAAACCGTGACAATCATCACAAATATATTGAGAAATAGAATGCTGTATAGAAGTAATACAAAGTGGTGAATTTCTTAGGCTGTTTTTAACAGATTATTTTAATGGATAGACAGCAAACTGTTTATTTACCGTTTGCTGCATCTAGTACTGCAACATAGCTTCAGTTTCCGGAAATAAAGGACATGGCAATTCATTTAAATCAAACCACTGCCATGACTCAAAGATATGTGGTTCTGTGACTTTTAAATCCGCTTTTATTTCATCTGATTGCAGTTGAATATACAGCCCTGTGGTCATATTCACGCGTGGATTTTCACGATTGAGGAGCACTATAAATGGTTTAAGTAAATCAGAACTCAGACTTAGATGTGTCTCTTCGAATATTTCACGTGCTGCTGACTGCTCCAGACTTTCCTGTGCGTCAATTTTACCACCGGGAAAACACCATGATGGTGTCTCACCGGATTTAATGCGGTGCCCCAGCAACACGCGGTTTTCACAATCCAGAATCATGATACCCACACCTATAATCGGGAATAAAACACTGGATTCATTCATCATGATTTCATATCTCAAAACATTTGACGATCGGGACTGAAAATTTTTACCTAAACCAGATATTTAAAATAGTTGTAGTTCGGATGATTTTCGACAAATACATAGTTCTGTTTCTGATAAAAATGTGCTGCAGATTTGATTTCAGTATTCAGACACAATGCAGAGAAATCTTTTCGGGCTTTTTGTTCCAGATGCTGTAACAGCTGCTTACCCACACCATGTTTACGGTATTCAGGAAGTACATAAAAACGGCGGACGCGACCGATACGGTTTTCCACATCATTTTCATTCCACTGCTGATTCAGACCACCACATGCGATCAGTTTATGATCATCATAAACAAAAAGTAAAAATTCGCCGTGCTGATCAAAACGGTTTTTACCACTTTTGAATTCTTCAATCAGTCTTTCTACAAAATTAAAGCCTTCTTTGGTTGCCTGTTGTGCAAGCTCACCAATCTGTCCTGGCAATTCCTCTGCTGTTTTGATCTCAATATTCATCTAAAATCCTTGAACCCTGTATTCGCCATATTTTCCACAAAAACACTTAAGCATATATTGAATTTTATTCACAAATCTACAGCAATACTGAGCATTGGTGTAAACTAAATGCTTTATTTTGAAATGTGAACGGAAACATGGCAACTGTTGATCTTTTTGCAATTGGCAATGCGCTGATTGACCAGGAATTTAAAGTATCTGATGACTTCCTACTTCAACAAAACCTGCAAAAAGGGACCATGCAACTGACTGATGGTGACAGTCAGGCTCATTTATATAACAAACTCAAAGAAACACAACTATACAAAGGTCAGGCTTCAGGTGGATCTGCTGCAAATACTACAGTTGCATTCACTGCTCTGGGTGGAACTGCATTTTATGGTTGCCGTGTAGGCAATGATGATCTGGGAAAAATTTACCTGGACGGCTTAAATGACGCAGGCATTCAGACTGCTGAAAAATCTGTAAGCGAAGGTGTAACAGGAACCTGCATGGTACTGGTCAGCCCTGATTCTGAACGGACGATGCATACCTATCTTGGCATTACAGCTGAACTGACAGATCAGCAGATTGATTTCACAGCATTGAAAACAGCTGAGTGGCTGTATATTGAAGGTTATCTGTCCACCAGCGACTCAGCTCGCCAGGCTGTCAAACAGGCTCGCCAGATTGCCCGTGAAAACAACGTAAAAATTGCGCTGACACTTTCAGACCCTGCTATGGTTCAGTATGCACGCGCAGGACTGGATGAACTGCTCGATGATGGTGTGGATTTACTGTTCTGTAATCAGCAGGAAGCGCTGATGTACACAGAATCTGACAACATTGAACAGGCTTTAGCTAAATTGCAGCTAAAAAGTAAATACACTGTCATTACATTAAGTTCAGAAGGTGCATTAATTTCTGATACAGAACACAGCTTTCAGGTTCCTGGTCGTCAGGTGACTGCTGTAGATGCAAATGGTGCAGGTGATGCTTTTGCAGGTGCTTTCCTCTATGCTCTGAATCAGGGCGAAAGCCTGAAAGCTGCCGCAGAACTGGCGGTACTTATTTCCAGTGAAGTTGTTTCACAGTTTGGTCCCCGACTTGATATAAAATCATACGCAACACTGTTGGAAAATTTTCAAAAGGAATGCGCATAAATGAATAGAATTGCAATGATGGAAGAAATTCCAGAGCGTGAAGCCCGCGCCTTTGACACAGATGATGGCAGAACAATTTTCATCACGCAGCGTGATGGTGCATTTTTTGCCTACAACAATGTCTGCCCACACCTGCAGACTGAACTTGAATTTCTGGAAAATCAGTTCCTTGACCGTGATGGTGAATACATCGAGTGTTCAACTCACGGAGCGCTGTTCAATGTGGAGTCAGGTGAATGCATTTCAGGTCCCTGCCTGGGCGAGTCTCTTGAAAAGGTTGAAATAACCGTGCATTCTGATGGCGGTATTTACCTGACCTAAGAAAAACAACTGGATTTGACACCATGCTGGATTTTTTCAACAATCACGACTTAATGCCGTTTCATTTAAGCCTGATACTTCTTGTTGTACTCAGCATGGTGGAAACCATTGGTTATTATTTTAAAGCTCAGCCCAGTAAGATTTTCAACCGGCTTTTCCCTGGTGAAATTGTCAGCTCCCCTTTGCTGAATGTTAAATTTTCCAAAACTCTGATTCTTGTCTTTCTGTTAATGAATTTCAGCTTTGCAGGTTACTTTTTAGAGTTCCTGGTCTTTTCTCAGAAACAGCACTTTATCTCCTCCTATTACCTGATTTTACCTGCCCTGATTATTGCGATCTTCTTTACTGTATTTATGATTCATTGTCTGGATCAGGTGATCAAACCGGATCAGATTCATAAACAGGCTGATCTCCTGGGGCGTCTGGCGACCATTTCCAGTGGAAATGCCCGCCCTGGTTTCTCCGCTCAGGCTCGTGTGCGGGATGAGTTTGGTCAGTTGCACTATGTCCAGGTCGAACCTGAATTTGGTGAACTGGAGTTTCAGGCTCAGATTATCCTGATACGCCAGAGAAAATCACACTACATTGCTAAGCGGATCTCAAGATCCAACTCACTTTTTCAAAGCGACAGTCTGCTTTGATCTGATCAATCCATCAGATTGCATCTGTTTATACGCACATGTCCCATTTGCTTTAAATGACATAAAGTAGAGCTGAATGCTTTTCTCAGGCATATCACTCCGCCTGAGCAATAACAGCGAAGTTACAGAACAGAATCAGAAGCCCTCTTCAATACACTTTATAAATCAATCAGAACAAGTCTCACAGCCCGACAGCGGCTCATACATTGTATCCAGATCATGCTGAGTGCCACTCAACAGAAGATACTGATCAGTAAAGACTGGATAGCACTGAACCCTATTTTCAATCCATCAGCCTAAGCCGCCTATATCAGTTTCAATATTTTTTAGATCTCACTCATATTCTGTACCCAAGCCGTTTAACGGGTTTTAATCCATTAATTCCGACTAAAACAATCCACTTTAAAACACAATACCAACCAAAAAAGTTAAGTTTAAAATAAGAAATCACAAGTATTTTAGTCAGAATTATTTTATATAAATACAACTGTTTTAGTCAGAAAATAATAGTTAATTTTTAGTTTATTTTTTAACTTGAAATCTAAACAAATAATTGTTTTTTATGTATTTAATAATATATTTTTATTTTAAGTGTATTAGCTATTTCCTTTTTGTATGAATTTGTTTAATAATATCTCATAAGTTTTAAAATAGGCTTGTCTACATGAGCTTAATACCCAAAGATTTAAACCGTCGCTTCATTCGTGAAATAACAGTCATTTTAATTATTAAGGTTGTTATTTTACTGACGATCAAACATATCTGGTTCGACGCGCCCACTATTCCCAAAAATTTTGATAACCAAGTTGCTGAGCGTATTGCCGGCAGTCCTTCCCAAATCAAGGAGACACGTTGATGATTTCTGAAAGCGTGGTCGATCTCTCGCGGTTCCAGTTCGCTATGACCGCGATGTATCACTTTATTTTTGTTCCACTGACTTTAGGTCTTGCCTTTATTCTTGCCATCATGGAAACCACATACGTGATTTCAGGCAAAGAAATCTATAAAGACATGACTAAATTCTGGGGAAAACTTTTCGGTATTAACTTCGCTTTAGGTGTTACTACCGGTTTGACCATGGAATTCCAGTTCGGTACCAACTGGGCATATTACTCACATTATGTCGGTGATATTTTCGGAGCTCCCCTGGCAATTGAAGGCCTGATGGCATTCTTCCTTGAGTCCACCTTTATTGGTCTGTTTTTCTTTGGTTGGGATCGCTTATCCAAAGTCCAGCATCTTGCAGTAACGTGGCTGGTGGCACTCGGCTCAAACATGTCTGCTTTATGGATTCTGGTTGCAAACGGCTGGATGCAGAACCCTGTTGGATCAAAGTTCAACTATGAAACCATGCGTATGGAAATGGTGGACTTTGGTGCACTGATTTTCAACCCTGTCGCACAGGTTAAGTTTGTACACACTGTTTCTGCAGGTTATGTCACAGGTGCAATTTTCGTCCTTGCAATTTCCAGCTTCTATCTGCTGAAAAAACGTGATGTTCCTTTTGCACGCCGCTCTTTTGCTATCGCAGCAATTTTTGGTCTTGCATCTACATTATCCGTCATTTTACTCGGTGATGAATCAGGTTATGAAATTGGTGACGTTCAGAAAACCAAACTGGCTGCAATTGAAGCTGAATGGGATACACATCCTGCTCCAGCGGCATTTACACTGTTCGGTGTTCCTAACGAAGAAACCATGACAACTGATTATGCAGTCAAAATTCCTTATGTGATGGGTCTGATTGCAACGCGTTCAACTGACACTCAGGTTATGGGTATCAAGGATCTCATTTCAGAACACGAAGGTCGTATCCGTAACGGTATGGTTGCATACTCACAGCTGGAAAAACTGCGTGCCGGTGATACATCAGCTGAACTGAAAGCTGCATTTGAAGAATCTCAGAAAGACCTCGGATACGGCTTACTGCTGAAGAAATATACGCCGAATGTTGTAGATGCTACTGATGCTCACATCAAATCTGCTGCAAAGGACACCATTCCGCATGTTCCAAGTCTGTTCTGGGCATTCCGTGCAATGGTTGCTTCAGGCTTCCTCATGTTGCTTCTGTTCATTATTGCAACTGTTGCTGTGGCAAAACGTAATGCAGAAAACAAACCGTGGTTACTTAAATTTGCGCTGTTCTCTTTACCGTTACCGTGGGTTGCTGCACAGACAGGCTGGTACGTTGCAGAAGTTGGTCGTCAGCCTTGGACTATCGGTGAAGTTCTGCCTACACACCTTTCAGCATCAAGCTTAAGTACTGGTGATGTGATGGGCTCTATTGCTGCCCTGGCAACTTTCTATACTGTTCTGCTGATTATTGAAATGTACCTGATGATTAAATTCTCTCGTCTGGGTCCAAGTTCACTGCATACCGGTAAATATCATTTCGAAAAACTTGAAGCACAAAACAATGCGACTGAGGAGGCTCAATCATGATCGAATATGAACTTCTCAAAATTATCTGGTGGGTACTTGTTGGCGTACTGCTGATTGGTTTTGCTCTGACCGATGGTTTCGATATGGGCTCGATGGCAATCATGCCATTCGTTGGAAAAAATGACGAAGAACGCCGTGCAGCAATCAACACGATTGCTCCACACTGGGACGGTAACCAGGTCTGGTTTATTACCGCTGGTGGCGCACTGTTCGCAGCATGGCCAATGGTTTATGCAACTGCATTCTCAGGCATGTACTGGGCACTGTTACTGGTCTTGTTTGCCCTCTTCCTCAGACCTGTAGGCTTTGACTACCGCTCCAAACTTGAAAATACGAAATGGCGTACTTCATGGGACTGGGGTCTGTGTGTCGGTGGTGCTGTACCTGCACTGGTTTTCGGTGTTGCATTCGGAAACATGTTCCTGGGTGTTCCGTTTACCCTGGATGAAACAGTCCGCTCACATTACACAGGCAGTTTCTTTGCCCTGCTCAACCCGTTTGCGCTCATTTGCGGTATTGTCAGCCTGTCCATGCTATGTGCTCATGGTGGTGCATGGTTAATGCTTCGTACTGATGGTGATCTTCGTCAACGCTCAGCAAAAGCAACTCAGATCATGGGTATTGTTTTCCTGGTCTGCTTCCTTGCGGCAGGTGCATGGCTCTATTTTGGCAATATCCAGGGATACACACTGGTTACTCCATTTGACACCAATGGTGCTGCCAACCCATTTGCAAAACAGGTATTAACTGATGCAAACCCAGGCTGGATGAACAACTACACTACTTACCCTGTAACAATCATTGCACCTGTTATGGCAATTCTGGGCGCACTGATCATTATTCTTGCAGGTGGTAAAAATAAAGCAGGTCTTGCTTTCACTGGCAGTAGCCTGGCAGTGACCGGTGCAATTCTGACTGCAGGTTTTGCCCTGTTCCCATTCCTGATGCCATCAAGCATCAACCCTGTTGTAAGTCTGACTATGTGGGATGCTGTTTCCAGTAAAAATACACTGGTTGTAATGACTGTTGCGGCATGTATTTTCGTTCCACTCATTCTACTGTACACAACATGGTGCTACTATAAAATGTGGGGCGTTATTACTAAAAAACATATTCAGGAAAATACGCATAGCCTGTACTAAGGGCTATGCACGGAGAACGTATTATGTGGTATTTCGCTTGGATTCTCGGTATTTTGATGGCATGTTTCGCAGGTGTACTCAGCGCACTGTATATTGAACATCATCATGATATGGATGAGGAATAAAAGATGACTGAAGCAGCAATGAACCAGGAAACAAAATCGCCAAATAAAATAGCAATGGCCATCTCTTTTCTGTTGGCATTGCCACTTGCAGCTGTCTTACTGGTACACCCGGCAGCAATGCTGGATGCCAATGGTGCATACAGCCACCGTGCAATGATGCTGATCATGATAGGAATATCTGGAGGCTTTATACACGGTGTAGGTTTTATACCCCGTTTCAGTCTATGGAAATGGTTATTCAGTCCTTTGGTTTCATGGCCTTTGATGATCTGGGGCTATTACACCTGGTTTTTAAGTTAAGTGCTGTTAATCACTTAAAATGAAAACTGAAAATAAAGGGCGCATTTTTATGTGCCCTTTATTTTTCATAAATAAAAAAGCACCCTTCATCTTAAATTGAAAAATAACTTTGTGACACACTTTACATAAAGTTAAAAATGTAAGATAGTAAGCACAATTAAAACAACTTGTTAAATACAATAAACGAACAGGAACAACATAATGAAATTATTCTATATTGCAGCAGCTGCTCTGCCTTTAGCACTGTCAGGATGTATTGTCACTTCAAGCAAGCCAACGGGCAAGTACGCTCAGATTGCAAACAGCAGCTTTGAAATGTCAGCCGACCCGACCAAAGTACTTACACGTGGTCAGGTGACCTGTGAACCAGGTTTAATCTGTCCAGAACTTTCAGTCGACTGGAAACAGACTGCTGACCAGCTTTATAAAATCAACATTGATATTTATGACAAAGAAAAATATGACATTCAAAAGTTTCTTTTCATCATTGATGGGCAGAACTACCCTTATATTCCTGAATTTTCCACAAAATACCGTACTGTCCCAGAATCTACAGTCATTGATTCTTCAAACTATGTTTCCGTTCCTTTCAGCTTCCTCAAACGACTGAAAGATGCAGAAAATGTTCAGTTGAAACTTTCCACCAACAAAGGTGAAATAACCAATTACCTTCTGAATAACGGCAAACAATCCAATGCCTACAAACTTTTTATTCGCCGTATGAATAAAACCTGAGTCGAAGTTACTCAATATTTCCATTATGACTAAAAAAAACAGGTAATTCCAGTTACCTGTTTTTTTGATCCAGTTAAAAGATTCATCAACGATATAAACTGCCCATATAAAAGAATACAGGCATATTATCTCTGACAGATTTAACTGCTAAAAATAAAAAAGCCCTGTATGAACAGAGCTTTTTTATAATACAAACCAGAATTAACGGTATTTAATTATTACAGTCTTGATTCTGTTTCCATCAAGTTCCGTCACTTCAAAATGTACACCATTAAAATCCAGCTGTGTGCCCACTTCTACAGTGCCGTGAGTTTTTTCCAGGATCAATCCAGCCACACTGATATAACCTTCATCTTCCTCAACCAGATCCAGCATACCCAGTTCAAGCTCAAGCTGATAAATATCCAGCATGCCTGTCGCTTTCCAGGTTTCATCATCAATCCTGACCAGGTCCAGCTGTTCGTCAGCATCAGGGAATTCCCCTGCAATTGCTTCAAACACATCCAGTGGCGATATAAGCCCCTGAACATTACCAAACTCATCGCTGACCATAACCAATGAACCTTTGGAGGTTCTCAGAGTGTTAATCGCATCAATCACTTTCATTTTTTCGAAAATGTAGATCGGGCGCTGTCGTTTGATCAGATCTTTTAAGCCTTCACTGTCATCAACCACATCCAGCAACTCTTTCGCACGGACAATACTGATCACCTTATCCAGACTACCTCTGCAGACAGGAAACAGACTGTGCGGAACAGCCAGTACCTGTTCACGGATCTGCTCTGGAGAATCCTCCAGATTCACCCATGAAATCTGGTTTCTTGGGGTCATAATAGATGCAACAGAACGCTCAGCCAGTGTCAGAACACCACCAATCATATAACGCTCTTCATCAGCAAAGGCTTCCTGAGCTTCTCCAGCGCGAACGTCATAATCATCTTCAACCTTCCCACCCATCAGTCTCAGAATCGAATCTGCAGTACGGTGACGTAAAGGTATTTTAGATTCATGCTTTTCAACATTGCGTTTAGAGAACTGGTTGAAAGCCTCAATTACAATGGCAACACCAATACCTGAGTAGATGTATCCTTTAGGAATATGGAAACCAAAACCTTCGGCTATCAAACTGATACCAATCAGCAACAGGAAACTCAGACACAGAATAACCACTGTTGGATGTCGGTTTACAAATGTCGTTAATGGTTTGGAAGCTATCAGCATCACGACCATTGCAACGATCATCGCTGCCATCATGACATAAATATTGTCAACCATACCGATGGCTGTAATCACCGAGTCCAGTGAAAAGACAGCATCAAGAATCACAATCTGAGCAACAACTGCCGTAAAACCGGCATAAACCACATTACTAGTGACTTTAACTTCAGGCTTCCCTTCCATTTTTTCATGTAACTCAGTTACAGCCTTATAGACCAGGAACAGACCACCAAATAAGAGAATCAGATCCCGACCGGAAAAAGTCCAGTCAAATACGGAGATCAGTGGTTTGGTTAATGTAACCAACCAGGAAATTGCAAATAACAGCCCCAGACGCATGATCAAAGCTAAAGATAAGCCAATGACCCGAGCTTTATCACGTTGTTCAGGTGGAAGTTTATCAGCAAGAATAGCGATGAATACTAAGTTATCAATACCCAGTACAATTTCAAGAACAATAAGAGTAAGAAGACCAATCCAGATACCAGGGTCCATTAAGAATTCCATGAATTCAGACCTCCAGACAGATTGTTGAAAGAAAAGATATTAAGACCTGCGCACGGCGACGGATCCATGTTTTTAACCTATGTAAATGCGTTACTTTTATTATGCATAAACTACGCTATTTGTAATTATTTTTTTTGAAGCTTTTTTGCAACAGCGATCAAAAAGTCACAGCATTCCTACTCAGAATTTCAAAATAACGCTCCAAAACATAAACCCTTTCAGAAATGCACATATAACGATCTATTGATGCATGCCTATAGAAATGTACTGAGCAGTCATATCATTTTCTGATCACTTATATTTCATATACTCCCCGATTAACATTCTGTTAATTATAAATTTTAATAAAAAAATCACACCAAAAGTTTATTGATTATTCCATCATACGATCTCCTTTTTATAAAAAAACTTTGAAAACCATATGTTTATTTTTTATTTTTTTTATTAAGATAGCGCCCAAACATAAATTGCCGCGGCAATTTCTTAGAGAGACACAGAAAATATAAATGACAAATCCATATTAAAATAATGTAAGGATTATTTGAAAATTATGAATAAAAAACTTCATACCAAAATACAGAATAACGTTCATTTGAACATGAAAAATAGTTCTGGGGCCGAAAGTCATATTTTACTTTCCGCCAGTTTTATTTTCAATTTCAATATGATTCATGAAAAGTGCTTTTATTCAAAATATTGAATAATACTTTTTAATAAATTACGCAATCACAAAAACCAGGTATTTTTAATAAAAAAATTATGGGGTTAAAATAATTCCAAGTATATTTATAATAAACAGACCAACTATATTGCATATACCATAAGTTTTCACATAAAATGTGAAACAATAATTAAATTACAATTAGAACGATGCGGGGAATTGCATGTCCAAGAAGTATTCTAAGTTTCTACCATCCACAGACGACTTTAACCTTGAAAATTTTCCATTTTACTGGATCACTCAAGTGCACTCTCAATATGTGCAAAATGTTGACTCTGTTCTGAAAAAATATGGTGTCGACAACTCCCGTCGCCGTATTTTAATTGCTCTGGCGTCAAAACCCGATGCAAGTGTTTCAGATCTGTCTGAGATGGTGGTCTCTAAAATGTCCACTACCACTAAGATTGTCTATCGTCTCAAAGACGAGGGACTTGTAGAAACCTACTCCTGTGAGGATGATGCTCGGATTACCCGTGTACTACTCACAACAAAAGGAAAAGAAATGACAGACAAGATTAATGATTTAACCAGTGTCGTACTGGAGCAGTCATTTGATGGTCTGACTCCTCTTCAGATAGAAAAGATGATTGACAGTTTACGTCAGATTTTTAATAACCTGGCTCGCTGATAATAATCAGAAAAAACCGGAAAACACCTGGGGTGGGTGTCTTCCGGTTTTTTCATCTATAAAATAAATATCAGATTTCTGTTTTTAATTATTAATACTGTGTGTAATCGAATAATAAATTACATCATCAATAAAATATGATTACCCGATATAAAATTTTTACCACAAAGTAAAACAAAACCAATGATAATAATCAGTATTTAAACAACAACTCAAAACCTAGCAACAACAGAAAATATTGATAAAAAAAAGCCCCCGAAGGAGCTTTCTTTTACGGTTTACAAGCTGGAATTAATCGCCTGTATAACCTTTTAATTTTAAACGGTAAGCGTGCAGTAGCGGCTCTGTATAACCCGATGGCTGTTCACCACCTTTGAATACCAGATCATACGCTGCCTGGTAAGCATAGCCATCAAAACCTGGCGCCATAGGCGTATACAGTGGATCGCTCGCATTCTGCTCATCCACAATCTTCGCCATACGCTGCATCACTTCTTCAACCTGCTCTTTAGTCACGATACCATGACGTAACCAGTTCGCAACGTGTTGTGAAGAAATACGTAGCGTAGCACGGTCTTCCATTAAACCAACGTTGTTGATGTCTGGAACTTTAGAACAACCTACACCTAAGTCAACCCAACGAACGACATAACCCAGGATACCCTGAAGGTTATTTTCAAGCTCTTTGGTTTTCTCTTCAGCAGTCCAGTTTGTATCTGTTGCTAAAGGAGGTGTTAACAGATCATCCAATGGCAATGCATCAGTTTTTAACAGTTCGAGCTGACGTGCAGAAACGTTGCACTGATGGTAATGGATCGCGTGAATCACAGCACCTGACGGAGATGGAACCCATGCACAGCTTGCGCCCGCTTCTGGATGTTCAATCTTGGTTTTGTACATGTCTAAAAGCATGTCTGGTTTTGGCCACATGCCTTTACCAATCTGTGCTTTACCACGCAAACCAGATTGTAAACCAACCATAACGTTACGGTTTTCGTAAGCTGGGAACCAGATCTGAGCTTTCACTTCGCCTTTACGAACGAATGGGCCAGCTTCCATGAAGGTATGAATTTCATCACCTGTACGGTCCATGAAACCTGTATTGATGAAGATCGTACGATCTTTCGCTTGCGCGATACAGTTTTTCAGGTTCACAGAAGTACGACGTTCTTCATCCATGATTCCGATTTTCAAAGTTTTTGCAGGTAAGCCTAAAGCTTTTTCTGAACGTTCGAATAATTCAACTGCAAAAGCAACTTCTTCTGGACCATGCATTTTTGGTTTAACGATGTACATAGAACCTTTACGGGAGTTCTTGTTTTCGTTTTCGCCTTTGATGTCAGCAAACGTCAGCAACGGAGTGATGAGTGCATCCATGATACCTTCGTAGATTTCAGCACCATCTACAAGGATCGCAGGGTTAGTCATCAAGTGACCCACGTTACGAAGCAGCATTAATGAACGGCCGTGAAGTTTAGTTTCACCACCGATCAGGTTTTTGTGAGTACGGTCTTTATTCAGCGTACGAGTAACAGTTTTACCGTTCTTCTCGATAGACTCTTCAAGCGTACCTTTCATCAGACCCAACCAGTTACGGTAGCCTTCAACTTTCTCTTCAGCATCTACTGCTGCGATTGAGTCTTCGAGATCCTGAATGGTCGTTACAGCAGCTTCAAGAACAAGGTCTTTTACGCCAGCTGCGTCAGTTTTACCGATTGGGCTGTTTGCATCCACTTCGATAATGACGTGTAAACCATTATTCAACAGTACAACTTCTACAGGTGCAGCTTCATCACCGTTAAAGCCAACAAACTGAGCTTCTTTAGCAAGCGTCGTTGTTGAACCGTCTTTTAAGCTGACAACCAGTTTTTTGCCTTCAACCGCATATTTGGTTGCATCAGCATGTGAACCATTTGCCAATGGGAAAGTTTCATTTAAGAAATTTTTAGCAAATGCGATTACTTTATCGCCACGTACTGGGTTATAGCCCTTACCTTTTTCCGCGCCACCATCTTCTGGGATCACGTCAAAACCGTAAAGTGCATCGTATAGAGAACCCCAACGAGCGTTTGCAGCGTTTAAGCAGTAACGTGCATTACGCACAGGTACCACCAGCTGTGCACCAGCCAATAATGCGATTTCTTCGTCTACATTTTCTGTGCTGATCTGGAAATCTTCTACTTCTGGTAATAAGTAGCCAATTTCTGTAAGGAAAGCTTTGTAAGCCCCTAATTCAAATTTGTTGTTGCGGTGCCATTCATCAATTTTAGCCTGAAGATCATCACGCTTTGCTAAAAGCGCTTTGTTCTTAGGGCTAAGATCAACAACGACTTGCTCAAAGTTTTTCCAGTATTGTTCACTGTCCAAACCAGAACCTGGCAGTGCTTCATTTTCGATGAAATCGTAAAGTTCTTTAGCAATCGCTAACTTGCCTTTTTGAATACGTGCAGTCATTGTCTTTCCTGATATTGCTACTTTTTATAACAAGAGATTCTAGTATACCGATTTATACTCAACTGAATAGCATTATCACATTGCTAAATAGTGATCATTTTAAACAGGATAAATGCATTCATCATGAAATTAAATGAAGATCACCAATGCGACAATATAAACAGCGTGAATACCTTATCTACAGTGTATAAAATTTTTGTATTGTCGAAATTAGACTTAAGTTCAGAGTTCTGTATTAAAACCGAACAAACGCCTTTCCCTTTGATCCCAACTTAAAGATTAAGCCATGAATCCATCTGAATGTCGATAATTTCAACAGATAATTCATGCATGAAAATTGAAGATATTTGTATTCGTTTTATCCGTGATTATTCGTATACTGAGCTGATCATTATTAAAAAAACATGACAACTGAATCATGCGGATTCTTCTATGCACAGCTCAGATAAAACAATGAAAGTCGCAATTGTCACCCCTACATATTTACGTGATTCATTTCTGACTCAGACATTGCAGTACGTCCTGCAACAGTCAGCACCCTGGGAAATCCACTGGTTCATACTGGATGATTCACCTGAATCTTCAAGACATGCTGACACCTTTGAAAACTACTCACAGATCCATTATGAATGGTTGAATGAAAAAATTCCTTTAGGGAAAAAGCGCAACCTGCTGAATGAACAGGCGGTACTCTGGGGAGCTGATATTATCTGCAGTATGGATGATGATGACTGGTATGGTCCTGACTATGTAAAGGAAATGTCCGAACTTCTGTGTTCTTCCGATGAGATTCTTTTTACCGGTTCCGGTGACGATTATTACCTGAATATCAGTAATGGTGACATACTGAAAATACCCGCAGTGCGTGAATATACCAGCTGCAACGGTGTCCTCTGCTATAAAGCAGAAGCATTGAAAGGCAGAAAATATTCAGACGACGCAAAATTTGCAGAGGAACACAGTTTTCTGAATGGTGTTAAAGTTTATCAGCACCCTGATATACAGAAACTGCATCTGGCATTGGCACATCCGAACAATACCGTAACCAAAAAAAATTACTGTCGAAATGAAACATACAGAACCGAATTAAGCCTGAATGATTTCCCGATGCAGCAAGCAGATCGTCTTTTTTATCTGAATTTAATCAACAATTGAACCACTTTATTATTTTCATAAAAAAGCCGACATGATGTCGGCTTATGGCTTTCTCAAATCCATTCAGGATTTATCATTCAACTTTCAGCTCGTCTGCACTCGAATGAATCTGACGATGTGCAGAATTCAGATATTCATCTGACTGCATTTCCAGCAGACGCGAACGGGTACGTTCAATTTCAAAAGCAAGCTTATCACCCTGATAGATATCAATGATTGAATCTTCAGAAGTCAGCAAAAGTTTTACACCACGATCATAAAATTCATCGACCAGATAAATAAAACGGCGCGTCCCTTCTGACAGATAATCAGTCAGATGAGGCACATTACTGACCAGAACAGTATTATAGATATTTGCAATTTCAATAAAGTCAGCTGGACTGCGTGGCTTCAGACACAGTTCTGAATATTCGCACCACAGCACATCTTCAGTATGGCTGATTGTTTCAACAATACGGTTATTGATAATAATCGGCTCCTGTGACTGAGCCTGAGTTCTGGTTAATGCGGTATAACGCTGAGACAGCCACAGTTTGTTTTCATGCGTCAGTGGTGATTTGAACAGTTGAGCCTGTTTCAGCACACGCAGACGGTAATCCACACCTGCATCCACATTCAGCACAACACAGTGTTTATTGACCATTTCGATGGCCGGCATGAAACGATCCCGGTGAATACCGTTTTTATACAGTCCATCTGGTGCAATATTGGACGTCGCAATCAAGGTAATGCCACGTGTGAACAGTTTCTGAAAAAGGTCACTCAGAATCATGGCATCCGTGACATTGGATACAAAAAATTCATCAAAACAGATAATCACTGCTTCTTTATAAATCTGATCCGCAACCAGATCCAGCGGATTTCTCTGACCAGACAGTTTATTCAGCTCTTTATGGACATACTGCATAAAGTGATGAAAATGCATCCGTGTTTTACGACGGAATGGAATGGACTCATAAAACTGATCCATCAGCCAGGTCTTTCCACGACCGACACCACCCCACATATACACACCCTGCGGAGCAGTCTGACGACGGAAACGGCGAAAAGCTTTCTTAGATGCTTTATAACGCTGAATCAGTTCCTGCCACACCCGATCCAGTTCATGCACAGCCTGCGCCTGAGCGTCATCAGGCATAAACTGTCCTGATGATAAAGCCTGCGCATAGCGTTCAGCAGGAGACAATGGTGTAAAAGCGGTATGAGGCGTGTTTAAATCTGACATATCTTTGAATACTATTTAGGGCTATACAAAGTATAGCGAAGTTTGAACCGTAATATATAAAACTTTGGGATATAGCACTTAGGCTATTTTGTATACTGCCTTGGGCTCTGACCAAACCAGCGTTTGAAGGCATGATTGAATGCCGCAGGTTCAGAATATCCAAGTAATTCTGCAATCATTTCTATTGAATACTCCTTATATTCCATCAGTTTCAGTGCTTTATGCTTAATCAGATCTTCACGGATCTGTTTATAGCTGCTGTTCAACTGCTGCAACTGATGACGCAATGTTCTTTCTGGAATCTGTAATGCCTGAGCCGTTTCAGCCATAGTTGGCATAACGCCCTGCTGCAGATCCAGATAGTCATGAATTCTTTGCACAAGACCTGCTGCCTGTATATCTGCACCGAGTTTTTGCAGTTCTGTCCGGCATTTGTCTTCATAGACGCGGAAAGTAATCTGATCAGCTGAAGGTATTTTCAGTTGAACAACATCATTTCTGAACCAGAAAGCGGCACTGGAACTACCAAAAACCAGATCAGCTCCATAATAAAATCTGTATTTCTGCAACATTTCCTGATTTGATGGTTCAGGAAATGGCAGTTCAATTCTGATCTGAGGAGCACTCAGACTCATCATCCGATACAAGTCCTGAATAAACTTATAGGTACCGGATATTTCACACTGAGCACGTAATTTACCCAATGGACTGATCAGATCTTCAGGGCTGTAACAAAGTGCAACATTATCACCCGAATGCTTCAGACTCAGCCTGCCTGTCAGGTGTGTCAATCCTTGATATTCGATTCCTTTATTCAGAACAGTTTCAATATTCTGACTGGTGACAAGCAACATAAGTAAAGGACCATAACCTGCCAATGCATAATGCTGACCAATTTCAAGCCCAGCTTCTGCGGCAACACCATCACCAATCACCCGAAACACATCTTTTTCAAGATCAGGATGAATAACTGCTGCTGGATCAAGTGCATCGGCATGAATACCAATACCCTCAAGCCTGGAATCAACATCTACACCTGCTTTTCGCATTCCCTGAATCAGATACAACAAGCCCAGAATTGATCGTTTCATAATCTGTTAAAAATCCAATACCTGATATTTTTTACTATATTCAGTCACAAATGCAAATTGCCGAATATATCAATTTTAATGTCATACACATCATATCATCCATTCCGCTTATATTTTATGCTGTGCCAAAATATGCATACCAGGAATACAATAATATGCGTGACGCTTCATTAATCCAGAACACTCAGAAAACAACTGTCGCTATTATCGGTGCAGGATTTGGCGGACTTGCGATGGCGATCCGCCTGATACAGTCCGGCATTCATGACTTTATTATTCTTGAAAAAGCCAGTGATGTGGGCGGAACCTGGCGTGAAAACCAGTATCCGGGAGCTGCATGTGATGTACAGTCACACATGTACTCTCTGTCGTTTGCACCGAAAACTGACTGGAGTAAGCGCTACGCTGAAGCACCGGAAATTTACTCTTATATTCAGAGCCTGATTCAGGATTTTGATCTGAATAAATACTGTCGCTTCAACAGTGAAGTTCTGTCTGCAACTTATGATGAAAAGCAG
The DNA here is from genome assembly GCF_002165375.2 of Acinetobacter chinensis. NCBI lineage: Bacteria > Pseudomonadati > Pseudomonadota > Gammaproteobacteria > Moraxellales > Moraxellaceae > Acinetobacter > Acinetobacter chinensis. The sequence goes on along the minus strand of NZ_CP032134.1, from coordinate 1,579,154 downwards.
TGCGAATGGAAACTTGAACTGTCAGATGAGCAAACGCTGTCAGCTCAGTTTGTCGTTTTTGCTTCAGGACCTTTACATGTCCCTCAGATTCCACGTATTAAAGGCATTGAAAAATTCAAAGGCAAAGTATTCCACTCCTCCCAGTGGGATCATGAATACAGCCTGAAAGGTAAAAAAGTGGCTTCAATTGGTACCGGTGGCAGTGCCATCCAGTATATTCCTGAAATTGCTCCTGAAACTGATCAACTGTATGTATTTCAACGTACTGCTGCCTGGGTTATTCCACGCGATGAGCGCAGTTACAATGCCATGGATAAAAAACTTTTCAATCGCTTTGAATGGTTCCGAAAACTGCATCGCACACGTCTGTATTGGTCAAACGAGTCTCGTGTTGTCCCTATTGTAAAACCACAGATTATGAAATACGGGCAAAAACTGGCTGAAGCATTTATCAGATACCAGGTCAAAGATAAAGACACTGCCAGAAAACTGACACCTGATTATATTATGGGCTGTAAACGCATTCTGATTTCCAACAAATATTTCCCTGCTTTTAACCGTAAAAATGTCGAACTGATTACCGATGGTATTCTGGAAATGACTGAAAATGGTATCGTAACGCAGGATGGAAAAGAGCGAAAACTGGATTGCCTGATTTATGGCACAGGCTTCATTACTGACCCGCGCATTTACCTCAAATCTTTCAACTGTTACGGCATGGGTGGACTGGAACTTAAAGATGCATGGAAAGATGGTGCTGAAAGTTATTATGGTATCAGCACCAAAAACTTCCCAAATCTTTTCCAGCTGCTTGGACCCAATACAGTTCTTGGACATAATTCTGTTATTTTCATGATTGAATCTCAGGTCAACTATATTTTGCAGCTGATTCAGCTGGTTCACCGCAGTCATTGTGATGCCATTGTAGTTAAGGACGATGTACAGGCAGCATTTAACCATGACATCCAGGAACAGCTGAAAGGAACGGTCTGGCAGTCGGGTTGTGTCAGCTGGTATCAACAGGATGGTGGCAAAAATTTTGCACTCTGGCCAACCTATACCTGGAAATACTGGCTACGTACCCGCAGACTCAATCCAGCTGATTACAAATTAATGAATAAAACTGCTGGAAGTCGTGCAGCTTAAACATTTAGTTGTCATAATGAGCAGGTATTCAATAACCTGCTTTTTTTATGCAATCTCTGTGGCTTATTTTCCAATTACTGTTCTGTCTTTTTTTAGGTTTTATACTGGCAAGGAGACTTCCACAGTGGCTTGAAAAACTGGCGTTCAAAATACTCCCATATTTCACTTATATCCTCCTGATCGCAATTGCTGTAGAGTTTTCTCAGACCCTGCACAATATCAGCAGCCCCGGGCAGATTCTATCCAGCGCAGTCACCATTGCCCTGACCACATCACTGGGTGCAATTCTCTGCTGTTATGTGCTGTTTAAGAGTATTGGCTATAAACCCATGCAGGGCAAAGTATCTGCCGAACTGCTACTCGGATCATTGCTGAATATCAGCTATGCCTTTATTGCACTTGCAGCAGGTTATGGTCTGGCTGAACTTGCCAGCCTGTACAGCTTCCCATTGCATATCAGCACCTGGGATTTACTGCTTGTATATATGCTGTTGATTGGACTGGATCTAGCATACTCCCCACTTGACCGCTCATGGCTGAACTGGAAAATTTTACTGGTTCCCGTCGGTTGTATTATCGGCTCTATCATAGGCGCTCTGGCTGCATCACTTTTAATCAGTAATATCAGCATTCAGGATCTGATCATGCTTTCACAGGGTTATGGCTTCTACTCCATGACAGGTATTGTGGTTACTGAACTTAAAAATGCTCAGTTGGGCAGCATTGCCCTGATTAATGATCTGTTCAGAGAAATTTTCGCCATTCTGTTCATGTACATTATCGGCTGGAGATACCCACGTTCTGCCATTTCAGCAGCAGGTGCAACAGCTATGGATGTCACGTTACCTATGGTTAAACAAGCCTGCGGCAATGATTTTATTCCTCATGCCATGGTCAGCGGATTCATTCTTTCCGTGCTGGCACCAATCGTGGTGAGTGTACTGGCTGCCCTGTAAGCAATTAACAATACCTGTATCCATAAAAATAAAAAAGCCTTTCAAATGAAAGGCTTTTTTATATCACTTACATCACATTTTACAGTGTTGCAAGAATATCCTTAAGAGTCTGACCAGGATTTGCAGACTTAGTCACCGGACGTCCAATCACCAAGTGTGTTGAACCATCAAGCATCGCCTGTTTAGGTGTCACAATACGTTTCTGATCATCCGCATCTGAACCCTCAGGGCGAATCCCTGGAGTCACCAGTGAAAAATCTGCGCCAAGCTGTTCACGAAGCATTTTTGCTTCCTGTGCTGAGCAGACCACACCATCCAGCCCACTTTCTTTTGTCAGTTTTGCAAGACGCTGTACCTGTTCAAAAGGCTCAATATCCAGACCAATATCACGTAAATCTTCACGACCCATTGAAGTCAGAACAGTGACCGCAATTAACTGAGTCTGATAGTTGCCTGCTTTTAAACGTTCAACACAGGTTTCCATCATTTTGCGTCCACCAGAAGCATGAACATTAACCATCCACACACCCATATCTGCTGCTGCACAGACAGCCTGAGCGGTTGTATTCGGAATATCATGAAATTTAAGATCAAGGAAAACTTCAAAACCTCTGTTGTGCAATGCCTTCACAATTGAAGCACCTTCATGAGTAAACAGTTCTTTACCCACTTTTACACGACACAGTGATGGATCAAGCTGATCTGCGATAGCTAAAGCATCATTCTGGCTTTTTGCATCCAGGGCAACAATAATACTCACAATTCTTTTCCCATCACTCAAAAAATTTGGCACATTATACGTGCCGAACACAGGCACTGTAAAACAATGACTGCCAGTTCGTGCAGAAAAGATATACGCTCCTGTCTGATCTGATAAAAACAGCACCATAAAACTGCATGGCAGATTTACAGGCAAAATAATCTAAACAAAGAATAACTGCACTGATTTTCCCACATTTTAAATGTCCGTGTAAAAATTTCATTAAATTAGCAATTTATAAGACCAAAGATTAATATCCAGCCAATTCACAAAGCATAAAACTTAAGCTATAGTCTTTATGTGAACACGGAAATGTTTACTTTTACTTACATATATCACTAAAAAATGACTCATATTTTGTAAAAAATAAAGCAAACATACAGATTTTATGATGTAGCATACTTTTCTTACAAAATAATGACATCAACTATTGAAATACCTTTCAATAAGAAGTACAACAATAGTATGAAAACTGACTAAAACACTCAGTTTTAGTGATTACCACAGGAGGGATGGAGATGTTATCAATACATTTCAACAAGCAAGTCTTCATTAACGCTCTGAAGACAAATAAAAGTTTAATTATTTATTTGAGCACCACTTTTGGTCTTATGCTGATGATACTGATTCATGGGCTGATTCAAAGTAATCTCAAACCTGAATTTTTCCTTTATGCAGTTCTGGTCTCTTTTGCTTTTTATGCTTGGGACGTCGTTGACCATAAACATCGTAAACAGCAAAAAGCGCAATTAGCTGAATAAAAAGATGGATGATTTATCATCCATCTTCAAAAAAACAATAAAAATCGTTTTTTAATTAACCACCCTTCTTATCATTCCATTCAAACGTATTCATCATTCATTCTGCCTGCATTACAACAGTGTAATCGCTGATCCAAGTAACAGCATTCCTGTCGCACCAACCTCTGCCAGTACAAGTAACAGCATTGCAAAAGTCATCATCCATGTCGGCAGGTGAAACCGCCCCATCTGATGAGGTGTTCTGAACTGATTAGTCGTATCTTTGAGTAAGCCGTGTAATATATAGCTTAAAACTGAAAAGCTGAAAAAGATCAGATTCAGTACTACAAACACCAGATTCCATAATTCAGTCCAGACTGAAAAATAGCTTAATACTGCCAGAATCAGTGATGCAGGTGCATAAAGCAGACTGCTCCGATGTGCGATATCAACATAATAATGCGCTCTGGACTGTTCTGACTGCCTGATCTGTAAATATTTCCAGACACCTGTCAGCATCCCCACCCATAAAAATATCCCACTGAAAACGATAGCCAGTCTTATAGACAACGCCAGTTGTAATCCGTCCATATACCTTCCTTTTTATAATGATTTTTCCAGTCTGACTTTTCAGTCATTTACTTTTACAAGTTTCTTTTTGGAACTTGTGTAAAGTATCCATAAATTCCTCAACAGAACATACTGAATGATGACAAATCCAGAAATACTCCAAATCCGTTGCCAGGATAATTATATTTTAAGCGCTAACTATTATGCAGCAAGCACAGATGCTCCCCAGCAACCCTACCCCGTCCTGTTATGCCCCGCCACAGGTATCACCAAGGGTTTTTATCATGCATTTGCTGAATGGCTGAGCTTACAGGGTTTTAATGTACTAAGCTTTGACTTTAGGGGCATTGGTGAGTCACTTTATGGTCCAGTCAGTAAGTCTACAGCTTCAATCAGCCAGTGGGGACAGCTTGATATTCCTGCGGCTCAGAAGGTTTTACTGGAAAAAACCCACTCAGACAAAATCATACTGCTGGGACACAGTGCAGGCGGTCAGCTGCTGGGCATTAACCCTGACTATCAACAAGTCGCCAAAGTCATTGCTGTATCAGGCTCAACTGGTCATATCAAAGGACTGAAAGGTCAGACCCGCATTATGGCACCTATATTCTTTAAACTGGTTTTCCCTGCTGCACGTTACACCATTGGCTATGGACCAACCAAAGCTGTCGGTATGGGTGAAAATCTGCCCAAAGATGTTGCAAGAGAATGGGCGCAGTTCTGCAGCAAGCCAGGTTATGTCATGAATGCGATTGGAAAAACTGTCACTGAACATTATCATGACCAGATTACCATCCCTGTGACTGCTCTATGGTCAACTGACGATGAGATTGCAACCGAAGCCAATGTCAAAGATCTGCTCCGACTTTATCCAAATGCAGAAACCAGAATGATTGAGCTCAAACCGGAAGCATATAATCACAAAAGTATTGGACACATGCTGATGTTCCGTAAATCTCATCAGAACCTATGGAATGTCATCAAAGATCAGCTTGCCGTTTAAAATTTCAGTCATTCTGAAACTTTTCCAATCAATGCCAGGAGGACAGCTTACTTCTGGCATCTTTTTATTCATCAGAACGGTTTTTATTTTTCGACTGTTTTTTTCAACTGAAGCAACATGATGGACTGTAATGGAACACCTACATCTGCATGCACAGGATATTCTTCTGTAATACCTGTTTGTACATAGCCTCGGCGTGCATAGTATTCTATCAGTTCTGCCCTGACATCCAGGACATACATCTGAAATTCATTGATTGCATCAAACTCATTCAGCACTGTCTGCTCTGCAAATTCCAGCAGCACTTTTCCAAGCCCCGAGTTCTGCCTCCTCGGTTTTACACAGAAAGTCCCTATTTCCACGGCCTGATGAAGTTCCGTAATCCCAATACAACCAATTATGGAAACAGTTGCGTCATTTAGATACGCCTGTTCCATGACATAAAAGTGGTTACGGATATCGCCTGTAAAACTGTCCAGCTGCTGTTCATTAATCCTTGCACCATTGACCAGACCATATTCAGTTGTCCATGATGAGGATTCTTCTCTGTACGCCTGATTCAGCAGGTTTACGACTGCAGTTTTGTCCTGCTCAGCAAATTTTCTTATTTTAAAATCAGTCATTTTATTCCTTTAATTTCTGATTCATATTCTTTGCAAAAAAATACCGAGTCTCAGACCCGGTATTTTCAGCATACTGTTAAAGCATGGCTTATTTCGGCTCAATTGGTGCAAATGGAGCAACCACATCTGCATTCTGCGCACGATGACGCATGAAGTGATCCATCAGGACAATCGCCAGCATTGCTTCTGCAATAGGTGTTGCACGAACACCGACACAAGGATCATGACGACCTTTGGTCAGTACATCCGTATTTTCACGTTCAATACTGATGGTTTTTCCTGGCGTAGTGATAGATGCTGTCGGTTTAAGAGCAATCGCGACACGAATCGTCTGACCACTGGAAATACCGCCCAGAATCCCACCTGCATGATTGGCAAGGAAACCATCCGTGCTGAGTTCATCACGTGTTTCATGACCAAACTGTTCTGCAACCGCAAAGCCATCACCAATTTCCACACCTTTCACGGCGTTGATGGACATCATGGCATGCGCAATATCCGCATCCAGACGGTCAAAGACAGGTTCACCCCAACCTACCGGTACTTTTTCTGCCAGAATTTCCAGCTTCGCACCACAACTTGTACCCTGTTCACGCAGTGAAGTCACAAGGGCTTCAAAACGTGGTACTGCATCAGCATCACCACAGAAAAATGGGTTGTTTGACACTTCATTCCAGTCTAACTTTTCAGCTACTTCAGTACCGATCTGAGTGACATGACCACGAATGTCGATACCAAACTTTTCTGCCAGATATTTCTTGGCGATTGCACCAGCTGCAACACGCATAGCAGTTTCACGGGCACTTGAACGACCACCACCACGATAATCACGGAAACCGTATTTCTGTGTATAAGTATAGTCTGCATGACCTGGACGGAAAGTCTGAGCAATGTTGCCATAATCTTTAGATTTCTGGTCAGTATTGCGAATGAGCAAACCAATGGATGTACCGGTCGTTTTACCCTCAAACACACCTGAGATGATTTCCACTTCATCAGGCTCTTTGCGCTGAGTGGCAAATTTCGATGTTCCAGGTTTACGACGGTCCAGATCTTTCTGTAAATCTTCAGCACACAGTTCAAGCCCTGGCGGAACACCATCCACAATTGCCATTAAACCTGCACCATGAGATTCACCACAAGTCGTGACCCGGAAAAGCTGTCCTATGCTGTTACCTGCCATGTTCACGACTCCTTATGATTTAACTGACTGAATAAATAATTCACGGTATTTACGACACTGTTCAGCAGTCAGGGCAAAAATACCTGAACCACCTTTCTGGAACTGTAACCAGTAAAAATCAACCGTATTGAAATTCTGACGCATAGCCCATTCTGAGTTGCCCACTTCAATCACAATCAGACCATCTTCTGTCAGATAGTCTGCCGCCTGAGCCAGCATTTTACGTACCAGATCCAGACCATCCTGACCCGCTGCCAGTGCAAGCTCAGGTTCGTGGTGGAATTCTTCTGGCAGGTCTGCCATGTCTTCAGCATCTACGTACGGTGGATTGGATACGATTAAATCGTACTGATTTTCAGCAGGAACTTTTGTAAACAGATCCGACTCAAGCAATGCCACCTGATACTGTTTATTATGATGTTCAGCATTGATGGAAGCCACTTCCAGCGCTTCTTTTGAAATATCAGTTGCATCCACTTCAGCATCAGGGAAAGCATAAGCCAGTGCAATGGCAATACAGCCAGAGCCTGTACACATATCCAGAATACGCTGTGGCGTTTTAGGCTGAGCATTTTCAGGTAAATTATTCAGACCTTCGCGGGCTTCACCATTTTCATCCAGACAATATGGCGCAAAACGCAGATTAATCAGTTCTGCGACAGGTGAACGCGGAATCAGAACACGTTCGTCCACATAATAAGGTTTGTCACAGAAGTAAGCCAGATTCAGCAGATAAGATGTCGGAACTTTTTCATTGATACGACGTTCGAGTAACGCAAGGAACTCAGCTTTTTCACTTGGTAACAGTTTTGCATCCAGAATTTCAGCATCTGCTTTCCATTCAAGAGACATGGTCTGTAACACCAGTGCAGAACTTTCTGCAAAATAATCTTCAGTACCCTGACCCAGATGTGCATCGTATTGACGTAGAGCTGTAACACCGAAACGGATAAAGTCACGAATGGTTGTTAAATTTTCAGCGGCTTCCTGTAAATGTTCAGGGCTTATAGTCGGTCGATCCACTTAAGGCGTCTCCAGGGTAAATTTTTAAACGCCTTATGATACCTTGTTTTGACAGTTTTTATAACGTGCCTGTCACATTGAAACCAATTATTTGGCTGTTATAAATTTTGTCTGATAATAATCAGCCTGATTTACTGTCATTGCCAGTACACATTTGAGTTTCTGAACTTCAGCAAACTCATAAGAACTTTTGAAATAACATTGCTGCTGAACTCTGTTTTCCCACAACTTATGCTGCACCATGATGTTCTGCTGGTTACTGCCACTGTTACCTAAATAGTTTTTAAAAGTTTCCTTCAGTCTTTTTTCCTGCTCTTTGTATTCTTTCTCAGCGCATTTTTTGACTGTTGCATTATTACCATAAGAGGTATTCAGACAACGTGTATATTCTTTGGAAAAACCTTTTGCAGATGCAGAACCTGCTCCAAACACACAACACACCACGATCACTGGCATTAAAATTTTCATGGCTTCCCCTTGCCTTCATTAAATTACAGCTGATTAATTTTTTACATGAACAGATGCAGACAGACTGTCTGAGTGCAGGCCATACTTAAACTCCACCCGATCAATCAACACACCAGTGCTGTTTTGCAAGCAACATGAGCAACTGAATCATAATCAAAAAAAAGATTATTATTGTCCGTCAGTATTTAAATCGTCAGGCTCTGAAAAATCAATATAAATTCAGACCAATAATTAAAAATATGTGCTTTTTACAATAGATTCCAGCAGACTTCACTGGATCTGTTTAATGTTCGCACACACTCAAATGCAGTTGGATGCCACTGCTCATCTGCGATTATTTTACCCGACACGGCATCTCTCAGATAAGATTTTGCTTTCAGAATCTTCCCATGATTGATACTCACCTGAGCTGTGTCACACAGTTTTTCTGAAAGTTCATTTTCACAGGATTCAAATTTTACTGTGACCTGTGTCTGATCTGTCTCAATATTGACCTGTTTAGCGCCATTTACATATTTTTCCTCAATTGCGCAGGACTGATGGTTTTTAAAACCACTGAATGTACAGGTTTCTGCATGAGTCTGTGTTATGGCTGATAAAACTGTCACCGAACCCGCAAGGAGCCATTTTTTCATGATTATTCCCCTATATTCAAAACGGCTCATCATATCAGCAGATGTTCATGCAATTGCTTAACTATTCATGTTCTATACAATTCAGGCTTGATTTATGAGATAAAGATCACTATATATTCATCGACCTGTTAATGATTCATTTTTATGAGCTATAAACACAACAATCTGCTTGCTATTCGGCAGAATTACTGGAATGACAATACTTCCCCTGCAGTTATTGATGAAAAACAGTTTTTCCAGCACACCCTGATCGAACATGGCATATTTCAAAGTCCCTCTCAGGAGGATGCCCGTTACTTTTTTTTCAATCTTCCCAGTATCATTATTGTGAAAGGTTATGCACTGGGTTTTAAAAATCCAGCTGTCCAGCATATGATCACGAACTTCATTCAGGACAACAGACAGAACCTGATGAACAGACAGGAACTTAAAATTCAGTTCCGCATGTAAATGTACAGCGAACAACGCCAGTCTTTTTACTGACCTTAAATACACTGATATTTCGATAAGTTGAACTGTTTTAATACGGTAGGAACCTGTAATATCCGTTACAATTAATTTTCAGTCCTCATCGCGCTTTCAAGGATTTCCCTTCATGTCAGATCAGAACGATAAGCTTAAACAGCTCAAAACCTCCTCAATGGACCGCCGTTTATCCATTGCTAAGGCGTCCCTGTTAGCAGGTACCCGCTGGGCTGCATCAAGTGCGGGTTCAATCTTTTCCAGTGAAGAAGAAAAAGAAAAAAAACGTAAGAAAGCGATGAAGGAACAGGCAGACTATCTGGTTGCCGAAATAGGCAAACTGAAAGGCTCAATTGTAAAAATTGGTCAGATGATGGCACTGTATGGTGAGCATTTTCTACCCAAAGAAATTACAGATGCGCTGAACACGCTGAACAATCAGACTGTTGCACTTGCATGGCCTGCAATTAAACAGCAACTTGTCAGTCAGCTGGGATCGAAACTCGATGATCTGACCATTGATCATGAACCTCTCGGAACGGCATCGCTGGCACAGGTTCACCGCGCAACACGCAAATCTGACGGCATGGAACTGGTTCTCAAAATTCAGTATCCCGGTGTGGCTGCTGCCATTGATTCCGATATGAGTCTGTTCCGCAACATGCTGAAACTGACACGTATGGTTCCGCAGACCCGTGAGTTTGATCAGTGGTTTGATGAAGTCCGTGAAATGATGCACCGCGAAGTGGATTATGGCATAGAGGCTGCAACCACCCGCCGTTTTGCAGAGCGTCTGCGTAATGACAGCCGTTATGCAGTCCCGCAGATCATTGATGAATACTGCACTGATCAGGTGCTGTGCATGACCTTTGAACGTGGTGTACCGATTAACAGCCCTGTCATGCTGTCTCTACCTCAGGAACGCCGTAATGCACTGGGTGAGGCATCACTTGAAATTGCAGTCCGTGAGCTTTTTGAATGGGGTGAAATGCAGACTGACCCGAACTTTGGTAACTACCTGGTTCGACTGGGCAATGGCAATGATATTAAAGACAAAATTATTCTGCTCGACTTCGGTGCCATCCGTCAGTTTGATGAGCATCTGCTGACGGTTGCCCGCAACCTGATTAAAGCAGGTTACTATCATGATCCACAGTCTATGGTCAGTGCCATGACCGGTTATGATTTCTTTGATTCAATTCCGCAAAGCATTAAACCCGATATGGCGAAAGTGTTTTTATTGGCAACTGAAGCATTCAGCAGCCCTGAAAACAATAAAGAGCTTCCTGAAGGTGTGATGGACAATGAAAACCGCTATGACTGGAAAAAAAGTCAGTTACACAGCAGAGTGATGCAACAGGCTTCAAAATCCATGGCTTCACGCTATTTCAGTGTGCCGCCTAAAGAATTTATGTTCATCAGCCGCAAGTTTATTGGTGCATATACATTTATGACAGTGATAGATGCAAAAACCAATGTCCGCAACATGATTAAAGTTTTCATTTAATTCAGTCAGGCTGAGATGGCAAATGTCATCTCAGTCAATTCCACATTAAAACCGATTTTTTTTCAAAAAAATAATTCAATAAATAACAATATATTAATTAAAAATAAACCTCGCAGAATACCATTCATCACCGACAATCCAGCATGTCATTTCCGACATAGTTTTTCTGTTTCAGGCATGTCAGCATAAAAACACAAAACTCCATTCGCGGGAAATAAAAATGTCCAATATGGTAAACAAGGCTCAAGGACTTGGGCTGTCTTTTATTACAAAAATTGCAGGAAGCGATCTTCTGGATCAGTTCAAATTAAGAAAACTGGTTGAAAAGTCACTGTATCAGGGGTCAAAAGCTGGATTTAAAACACTGAGTAAAACTCAGAAAGTATTTAAATCAGATACAGGCGTCAAAAAACAACGTTTACCAAATCAGGAAAAGTCACTGTTTGACCTCAGTCTGACTGAAGAACAGCAGATGACCGTCGATGCCATGAGTCAGTTTGCATCTGAGGTGCTGTATCCACTGGCACATCAGGCCGATCATGATGAGTCTTTTCCTGTGGAGTTATGGCAGCACAGCACTGACCTGGGACTGAACTTCTATGCTTTGCCCGAAGCTCTGGGTGGGGTTGCATCAGAAAAAAACATTATCAGTAATATTTTAATTGCTGAGACTCTGGCGAAAGGTGATTTCAGTCTATCTGCAGGGCTTCTTTCAACGTTCAGCGTCATCAATGCCATTACACAGTGGGGTTCTGAACAGGTTCAGTCTACATTCCTTCCTGTATTTGCAGAAGATACGGATATTCTTGCGACTTTTGCTGTGCAGGAAAATACAGCCGCCTTTAACCCTTATAAGCTGAAAACCAAAGCCATCAGCACAGGAAATCACTATCTGCTCAATGGTGAAAAAACACTGGTTTTATTAGGTGCTACTGCCGATCTGCTGCTGGTTTCAGCTGAACTGAACGGACAGCCTCAGGTATTTGTGGTCAAACGTGATGAATCCATCACTGCCCGCAAAACTCCGGCAATGGGTCTAAAAGCAGCTGAAACAGTCAATCTGATGTTCAAAGACACACCTGCTGTTCTGCTGGGTGATGATGACTTTAACTACTCTGCTTTCCTTGATCTTGGAAACCTGATGTGGTGTGCACTGGCCGTTGGAACCTGCCAGGCTGTTAAAGAGTACTGTGTAAAATATGCCAATGAACGTACCGCATTTGGTGAACCTATTTCACACCGTCAGAGTGTTGCGTTCATGATTGCAGATATGTCCATTGAAATTGATGCCATGCATATGCTGATTTTAAATGCTGCAAGCCTGGCTGAAGCAGGAAAACCATTCCACCGTGAAGCATATCTCGCACGCCTGCTTTGTGCTGAAAAATCAATGAAAATCGGTACAGACGGGGTTCAGATTCTGGGTGGGCACGGTTTTACCAAAGAACATCCTGCAGAACGCTGGTATCGTGATTTACGTGCAACAGCTGTCATGCATTCTGCATTACATGCCTGACCATCAAAGAATAAATAAGGAATATTAATCATGAATTTACAGAATCCTAAAAAATTCAGAATGCTGGTCGATCAGGCTCACGAAACTGCACTGAATGTATTACGCCCGATTTCCCGTAAATACGACAAAGCTGAACATGCCTACCCAAAAGAACTGGATATGCTGGCTTCCCTGCTGGATGGTATGAATGATGGTGGTGATGGTCTGAATGCGGGAGCAGCCGTAAATAAACGTGGTGATACTGATACAAGCAATAAAAATGGCGTAAACATGTCCACGGCGCTTGGTGTCATTGAAATGTGCTACGGAGACACAGGTTTACTGCTGTCCATGCCACGTCAGGGACTCGGGAACTCTGCTATTGCAGCCGTTGCAAATGACGAACAGCTGGAACGCTTTAAAGGCACCTGGGCAGCAATGGCGATCACAGAACCAGGCTGTGGCTCAGACTCCGCAGCAATCCGTACAACTGCAACCAAAGATGGCGATGACTATATCTTAAATGGTGAAAAGATTTTTGTGACGTCTGGCGAACGTGCAGATTCTGTTGTCGTCTGGGCAACACTGGACAAAAAAGTGGGACGTGCTGCGATTAAATCTTTCGTTGTTCCGAAAGGTACGCCAGGCATGAAGGTCGAACGACTTGAACATAAACTGGGAATTAAAGCATCTGACACAGCTGCGATCAGCTTTATAGACTGCCGTGTTCCAGCCGCGAATCTGCTGGGTAATGCCGAAATTGATGTTGCTAAAGGCTTTGCAGGTGTGATGGAGACCTTTGATAACACCCGCCCGCTTGTTGCTGCTATGGCTGTCGGTTGCGCTAAAGCATCTCTTGAGCGCATCAAGGAAATCTTTAAAGATGAACTTGATCCTGATTACAGCACGCCATATTTACAGACGTCCAATATTGCAGCTCAGATTTACCGTATGGAAGCAGAATGGGAAGCAGCCCGTTTACTGACCTTACGCGCAACATGGATGGCAGATAACCGTAAGCCAAACTCAAAAGAGGCATCGATTGCCAAAGCCAAAGCAGGTCGAATTTGTAATGACATTACACTGAAGTGCGTTGAACTTGCGGCAAGTGTTGGTTACAACGAAGATGAATTACTTGAAAAATGGGCACGTGATTCCAAAATCCTGGATATTTTTGAAGGAACACAGCAGATTCAGCAACTGATTATTGCCCGTCGTGAACTGGGTAAATCATCCAGTGAGCTGAAATAACCCTTTTGCGATCTTTCAGATACACCTCCGAAAGATCACTGAATGATGTTTTAAATACTGAAGAAAGATGGATTTATATGATTTTTCATATTATAAAAGTCCATCTTTCTTTTTTAATTTTAAATACATGTATCAGCTTCGCCCCATTCAGTCACAGGATAATCCCGCATTGGCATCCATTATCCGTCAAGTTTCCCATGAGTTTGGACTGGCAGCTGAATCAGGTTTTGCCGTTGCAGACCCTGTTGTGGACAAGCTGTACAGTGTTTACCACCAGGCAAATGCCATTTACTGGGTAATTTCTGATGAATACGGAACAGTTTACGGCGGTGGCGGACTCTCTCCTTTACAGGGTGCAGAATCCATACTTGAAATTCAGAAAATGTATTTTCTACCTGAAATCAGAGGCAATGGCTTTGCTCAGAAGATACTGGAAAATGCTTTTGATTTTGCACGACAGCATGGTTTTAAATCCTGCTATCTAGAAACCACAGCAACTTTATGGCAAGCCGTCAAACTGTACGAAAAACTGGGCTTTCAACATCTGAAAGCACCTAAAGGCAATACCGGTCACAGTCATGCCTGTGAAATCTGGATGGAAAAAATCTTATAAATACTCCAGACAGACCTGCCCATTCTCAGTTTACAGCAGCATTCAGACAATTCTGAATCAGTTGAATCGCTTGTCTGACTTTTGCAGATTTTGAGTTTCGCTGAGGGGTGACAGCCCAGATATTCAGCTGTCCAACATGCCAGTCCGGTAAAATTCTGACCAGTTTCTGCTTCCTTACTGCATCATGAGCTTCAAATGTACTGAGCGCACATACGCCATAACCCTGTTCACACATCTGCTGTAAGATCAGAATATTATTGATACTGAATTTTGACCTGGTCTCAATTTTCCTGCTTTCAAGTGTGTTCATATTCCAGAAATGTTTCAGACCTGTTCCTAAGTGTCCATTCAACAGATTTAACCATTCAGACTGCTGTAAATCTTCAGGACTCTCAGGTTCTGCATTGGCTTTCAGCCATTCTGGTGAAACATACAGCCCCATCTGCATTTCAGAGATTTTGGAAGCAATAAAACTGGAATCAGGCATTTCTCCAACGCGGATTGCCAGATCTATACGCTGCTCGATCAGGTCGATATGCTCATCATCCACGTTCAGGCTCAGACTCAGGTCTGGAAACTGCTTTGCCCATGCTCCCAGTCCATCAGAAAGATAACGCGCAACCCCGACAGGAACAGCAAGTCGAAGCTCACCTACAGGCAGTTCAATTTCAGATTCAAGCAGGCTTTGCGCCTGCTCTGCGGCTGCACATAAATCCTGACAATAACGATAATAACGCTCTCCCAGTTCAGTTAAGGACAGCTTTCGGGTTGAACGGTGCAGCAGTGTAATTCCGCTGTGCTGCTCAAGAAAACGGATCTGTTGACTGACAGCTGAAGGAGACATATTCAGCAATCGTCCTGCTGCACTCATTGACCCCAGTTCAACAACTTTGGCAAAAATTGCCATACGTTTGTAATGATCCATCTTAAACTACAGCTTCAAAATGATTGTCTTAAAACCCTACTATTTTTAAATACTGTAATCAAATACTATTTTTCCATCGAAAGAATGAATCTGAATACAGTGAGGTAACTAATGAAAATTGCACTGATTGGCGGGACAGGATATGCAGGCTCAGCACTGCTTGAGGAACTGGTCAAACGTAACTATCAGGTAAAAGCCATTGTCCGTCAGGAAGGTCGTATTGCAGTAACTGAAAATATTCAGCCCACAGTCGCAGACGTGCTGAATAAAAAGCAGCTTGAACAGGCATTTGAAGATGTGGATGCGGTTATCAGTGCTTATAACCCAGGCTGGGACAATCCGAATATTTTCAACGATTTTATGCAGGGTTCACACAATATTCTGAATGCTGCTAAAGCCGCAGACGTTAAACGCTTACTGATTGTTGGCGGTGCAGGCAGTCTGTATATTGCACCGGGTGAACAGTTGATTGATTCACCGAGTTTTCCAAAAGAAATTTATAACGGTGCAAATGGTGCAAGAGTTCTGCTGGATGAACTTAAACAGGAACACGACCTGAACTGGACCATGATCAGCCCACCTATTGCATTTTCCATCCATCACCCAGGTACCCGGACAGGACAGTACCGACTGGGTACAGATTTTCCATTAATGGATGGTGATCAACCTGGTGCCATTTCAGCACCTGACCTTGCAGTCGCCCTGATTGATGAACTTGAAAAAGGACAGTTCATTAAAGAGCGCTTTACCGTAGCGTACTGATGAAAATCTTATGATTATTTGAACAATAAAATCAAAAAGCCCTGAATATCAGGGCTTTTTACTTTAAAAAATCAGTCTTTGGCAATATTTAAAAGTTTATCCACCACGCCAAATTTTTTAAAAATACGGGCACGGCGTTTTGGAAAAATATTTGCCTTGTTCAGATCACCTTTATAATGATCAAACACACGCTTATCCATCATCTTAAACCACAAAGACGGAATCAGAGCCGGCAGCAGCATGCTGGCATAACCACTTGGCAGTTCAGGCGCTTCATCAAAATGTCTGAGTGCCTGAAATGGGCGTGTCGGGTATGCGTGATGGTCTGAATGGCGCTGTAACTGATACAGGAACAGATTGGTCACAATATTATTATTGTTCCAGCTGTGTTCAGGCATCGTCCGTTCGTATTTTCCATTTTCATCCTGCTGACGCAGCAGTCCATAGTGTTCAATATAATTGATGATTTCAAATAAACCGATACTGTAAAAAGACTGTGCAAGCTGATAAGGCAAAATACCTTTTCCAAACAGTTTCAGCATACTGCCATGAAAAGCGGCCGTCATTCCCCACCCTTGCAGCAGCTCATTGTCCTTAGACCAGAACGAAAGCCCTTTACGTTTTAATCTACGGGTTTCAATTTCAATCGCAGATTTAAAGGAACCAATCACTGTACGGGGTAAAAACTCATAAAAAGTTTCACCCATTTTTGAGGATGCAGGATCTTCAGGTGTCGCTGCACGCTTATGATGCCCGTATGGATGTTCGATCCGGAAATGATTATATCCCGATGGTACCAGTGCCAGATGCGACAGAATATGATCCATCCGTTCTGATTTATGACTGAGTTCATGTGCGGTATTGATCGCGATACCATTGATCGCTCCCATGGAAATACCCAACAGTATCTTATCCAGCAAAGAGGTATTTTCACGGCTCACAAGCCAGCAGGCATAAACATTGGCAACGTACTGCAAAGGAATAAAGGTTTTCACCAGCCGCGCATAATACGGATCCTGTTCAAGCAGTCGAACATCTTCAGCTGTAGGGTTGTTCGAGTCTTTACCTATCACTGTATCTATCGCAGGAATAATAACGTGCAGTACAATTGGACCACCCAGCGCAAATACTTTTTTTAATTGCTTGGGTGCAAACTGATAACCTGCCAGAATTCCAATACCGATAACTGGTAATGATGGGCTGATTGCCCATAAATAACGTTTTTTATCAAGTGCCAACCCTGATTTTACAGGTGCTGCCAAAAGAGATTGCTGATCCATTTTTACTGGGGCATTCATTTTATTATCATCCCTATTCATTTCATTTTTATATATTTGACGATTAGGGCATGTGATAACAGTTGTAATCGTCCAGAAATCCTATGCAGAAGTCTTTGTCTTCATTAGACAGAAATTGTCCTGAAAACACATATTTACAAAGGTCATAATTTTACGCATGCTCAAATACGGAATAGACACAAGATTTGCACTATGGATGCCCTGAGTAAAATTTTTGAAGATATACATCTGAATAAGTCTGAATATATTTATTTAAACCTGTCCGGTGACTGGGCTTTCCGTTACCAGGAACAGGGTGCTATTGCAGCCTATATCGTACTCCAGGGAAAAATACATTTACAGCTGGATGATGGACAGAAGCGTCTGATTGAAGCTGGTGATCTGGTGCTGATTCCTTCAGGACAGTCTCACTATGGCTGTTCAGACCAGGAAAAAACGTTGCTTGAAGCCACAGACATTTCAACCTTATTTGATGAAAAACGACATAAAACCATCGAACTTGGAAATACTGATCTCAAGGAAAACAACTGTTTTATTATTGCGGTGCGTGGGCATATCGACTCAATCATGGCACGTCCATTATTTAATGCATTGCCTGCCTTTATGCACATACATCATATTACAGGCAGCTCTGCCCCCGAGTGGCTCCAGACAGGATTACATTTTCTTGCCATTGAAGCCCATCAGATCCGCCCTGGCAGAGATAAAATCCTCGACCATCTGGTCAGTATTTTAATGATTCAGTGTGTCCGGGATTTTATTACTCAGCTGAATGATGCCGGTAACTGGCTGAATGCGCTGACACACCCTGAGCTTTCCAGTGCACTGGCTGCCATTCATGGTCAGCCTGAAAAAGCCTGGACGGTTGAAAGTTTGGCAGAACAATGCTGTATGTCACGCTCAAAATTTGCAGGTTTATTCAGCCAGATTATTGGTGAAACACCACTTGCCTACTTACAGCAGCATCGGCTGCGCTTGGCTTCACAGATGCTGCGTCAGGGACAGCTGTCCATTCAGCAGATTGCACATAAGGTAGGATACTCATCCGAAACTGCATTCAGCCAGACATTTAAAAAACAGACCACACTGACGCCAACACAGTACCGACAGCATCATCAGTCCTGACTCAGCTGAATGACAGAATACTCAGAACTGCCTGTACCGGGTCTTCACTGTTTCCTGACAGTAACTGCTTATGCATGGTGATGTGCTGCATCACCTGAATCTGTGCAGTTTCCACATTCATCAGCTTTTCTATTTCAGCAGCAAGCTGGTCAGGTGTCGCATCTGACTGAATCAGTTCCTGAATGACTTTTTTTCCTGCAATGATGTTAGGCAAAGAATAATAAGGAATCTTTATCAGCATTTTTGCAATCACATACGTCAGCCAGTTCAGTTTGTAAAAAGTCACCATTGGTCTATGCAGCAGCATTGCCTCAAGTGTTGCAGTACCGGATGCCAGCGCCACAATATTTGATGCATTCATGACCTGACGTCCAATACGGGATTCAATATCTGTATTTTCCATAATACGGACACGGGATTTCAGAGCATCTGAATAACCCGTCAGCAATGCTTCAATCTGTTGTTTTCTAGCTTCATTGATTGCAGGAATCAGAAATTCATATTCAGGATATTTTTTATTAAGTATTTCTGCTGCGCCCAGAACAACAGGACCAAGTCGCTCAATTTCACCACGACGGCTACCAGGCAACAATGCTATATGCTTCTGTGACAGTTCCAGACCAAGTTCCTGTTTTGCTTCCAGCAGATCATTCTGTAAAGGCAGCTGTGATGCCAGAGGATGTCCGACAAATGCCGCAGGAACTCCCCATTTTCCATAAAATGCTTTTTCAAATGGAAACAGACACAGTACGAGGTCAATACTCGCCTTTATGCCATGTACACGCCCCTGACGCCATGCCCATACAGATGGACTGACATACTGAACTGTTTTTATAGGGAGATTTTTCTGTTTTAAACTTTTAGAAAGCCGTAAATTAAAATCCGGTGCATCAATACCAATAAAGACATCGACTGGATTCTGACTCCATGTCTCCACCAGCCCATCACGGACAGCAAACAGTTTTTTCAGGTCTTTGAGAACTTCAACAATACCCATGACCGAAAGAATATCCATCGGATAATAACTTTTAAAGCCTTCAGCGATCATTTGAGGACCACCAATTCCCTCAAACTCTGCTTCAATTCCCTGCTCACGAAAACGACGAATAAGTTTTGCTCCCAGTGTATCACCAGAAACTTCTCCCACCACCATTCCGATTTTCAGTTTTCTGTTCAGCAAGAGCCTTCGCCTCAAATTGTTTTGCAGGAATCATAACATAGCGCTTTTCAAAACTGCATAAAGTTTCCCTGTATGCTTACGATGCGTACTCTCATCGGCTTTTTCTACATCTACAGATGAATATGGTGAAGCAGCTGAATACTGTGTTTTTAAACGCTCAAAGGAAAATATCAAAACAATTCAGATGCTGCCGATCATTCCCCTCTGTTACAGCGTGAATAAGTTATTCCGAACTGTGCCACTAACCAACAAAAACTTTAGCATTTTTTTGAATAAGCAAATCAATAATCAAGACAACCACTTATATGAAATAGTCATAAGATATGCCTGTTTTCTGATATCTGGTTTTTTGTGATGTTTGGTCCTATTGAATTTATTCTGGCAGGCGTTCTGGTTGGTTTCTGTGTTGGGATTACTGGCGTAGGTGGTGGCTCATTAATGACGCCCATACTCATCAGTCTTTTCCGTATTGAGCCTCATATCGCGATTGGTACAGATCTGCTCTACGCTGCTATTTCAAAATTCTGTGGTTCTCTGGTGCATGCCAAAAAACTGAATATTGTGTGGCCTATTGTCTTATGGCTGGCACTGGGCAGTGTTCCTGCATCATTCATCACCCACTGGATTCTGGACAACTATCTGAGTCAGTCCACGCATTATAAAATGGTACTGACCACAGTACTTGGCTTTATGCTGACACTGACAGGGATTTCCATTATTTTCCGCTCTCAGATCGAACGCTTTTTTGCAAAATTCCGCAAAAGTGAGCTTTCTGAACAGCAGGAACAGGTCGAGTTCAACATCCAGGGCAAACAGACTTATGTTGTAATTATGGGCATCGTACTTGGAGTATTTGTCACCCTGTCTTCAGTTGGTGCTGGTGCTTTTGGTATTATGGCTTTGATTCTGATGTTCCCAAATCTGCCGATGATCCGTATTATCGGTTCAGATGTCGTACATGCAGTCTTACTGACTTCTGTAGCAGGATTTGCTCACATGACTTCGGGAAATGTCGATTTTCATCTGCTTGGATGGCTGTTACTGGGTTCAATTCCAGCGATTATTGTCGGCACACTGATCAGCTCACGTTTACCAGAAAAACTGATCCGTAAGATCCTGGGAATTACTCTGTTTGCTCTTGGAATTAACTTTATTTTACATCCAGTTAAAGCCAAACCTGTGGAAAAATCCCAGACTGTCATGACAGTGCAGATCAATCAGCAGCAGACAGTCTGATTCATAACTATTTATTATGAATACTGTGTAAGTATTTAATGATTTATTTATAGTAATAAATTGATCAAAACATGTTATATTCGGGCAACCGAAACACATCTGTACCACCTTCTAATACCAGTGACGGCGATGAATACAATACAGTCTACACCTATTACACAATCAGACATTGATGACGTGAATGTTCAAAGCATTCAGCCACTCGTAACTCCAGCAGAACTGAAAAAAGAGTTACCTCTGAATGAAAAAGCCTACCAAACTGTTCTGAAAGGTCGTGAAACCGTCCGAAATATCCTGGATGGCAATGATAAACGTATTTTTGTTGTCATTGGCCCCTGCTCTATTCACGACACTACAGCAGCGCATGAGTATGCAGACCGTCTGAAAGTACTGAGTGAAAAAATCAAAGGCACCATTTATGTCGTTATGCGCGTATATTTTGAAAAACCACGTACTACAGTGGGCTGGAAAGGTCTGATCAATGACCCGGACATGAATGACTCTTTCAATATTGAAAAAGGATTACGCCTGGGTCGTGAGCTTCTGTTGGAACTGAACGAAAAAGGTCTGCCATGTGCAACTGAAGCACTTGATCCAAACTCACCGCAGTATTATCAGGATCTGATTTCCTGGTCTGCTATTGGTGCACGTACTACTGAAAGCCAGACACACCGTGAAATGTCATCAGGACTTTCCTCTCCTGTCGGTTTCAAAAATGGTACTGACGGTGGCTTAACAGTTGCAACCAACGCAATGCAGTCTGTTAAACACGGTCACAGCTTCCTGGGCTTAAATAATGAAGGTCAGGTTTCTGTCATCCGTACCAACGGCAACCCTTATGCCCACGTTGTTCTTCGTGGTGGTAACGGTAAACCGAACTATGATGCAGGCTCTGTCGCAGAAGCAGAAAATGCTTTGGCTAAAGCAAAAGTCAGCACTAAAATCATGATTGACACCAGTCATGCTAACTCAAACAAAGATCCATACCTACAGCCTCTGGTACTGAAAAATATTACAGAACAGATTCTGGAAGGTAACAAATCCATTGTCGGTATTATGGTTGAAAGCCACTTAAAAGGTGGTCGTCAGGATATTCCTGAAAATCTGTGTGACCTCGAATACGGAAAATCCGTGACCGATGGATGCATTGACTGGGAAACCACTGAAAAAGCCCTGCTTGAAATGCATGATGCCTTAAAAGACATACTGCCAAATCGCTAAACAGTGAAAAACGCCATCGTCATGATGGCGTTTTTATTTTATAGTGGAGGTTATTACTTTAGAACAACATGCCATGAATGAGATTGAAAACAGTCTTTGCCAGATTAAAAAATTCCAGTTTATACACGAACACCTGTTTACATCCGGTCAGCCAACAGCGGAACAGCTGAAACTGATTAAAGAATATGGTGTAAATACCATCATTAATCTGGCATTAACCGATGATGAAAATCATCTGCTCCACGAAGACCGTAATTGCCTTGAAGTCGGACTGCACTATATTCAGGTACCAATTTCATGGGATACCCCATCAGATGACCAGTGCCTGCTTGTACTGGATATGATAGACCATCTGGTTCAGGAACAGACCGTCTGGCTGCACTGTACAGAAAATCATCGTGTTGCCAGCCTCATGTATCTGTACCGACAGTATTACATGGATATAGAAATGCCGGACGCTCAGGAGCAACTGCATAAAATATGGGAACCTAATGAGACCTGGACAGGTTTAATCCATGCCGTATCCTTACAGTTACAGGGTCGTAAAGCCACACGTGAACTTCAGCATTCCTTAATGCATGCGGATCATTTTTCCTGAGAACTCTGGACGAGCTGAACAGATTTCCCAGCCACATTTCCGTTCAATAAAAACCCTTTACTTAAAAAGGGTTTTTATCATCAATCCAGCACAGCCCGAAAGTGACTCTCATGCATGCGAGATCAGAACGGTTGCTGTGGAGAGAATTCCTTCCTGACGTCCTGTAAAGCCCAGCTGTTCAGTCGTCGTTGCTTTTATACTGATCTGATTGATATTTACATTCAGCACATCCGCAATACTCTGTCTCATTTCAGCATTATGCTTTGCCAGCTTTGGGCGTTCACAAGCCACAGTAATATCAGCATTATTCAGCACATATCCTCTGTCCAGAATCAGCTGATACACATGTTTCAGCAATACCCGACTGTCCGCACCTTTAAAAGCAGCATCTGTATCTGGAAAATGCTGTCCGATATCTCCCAGTGCCAAAGCCCCCAGTAAAGCATCACACAGTGCATGCAGCACCACATCACCATCAGAATGTGCTTTTAAACCATGGGTATGCGGAATTTTCACGCCCGCAAGTGTGACGAAATCTCCTTCCTCAAAAGCATGAACATCAAGTCCCTGACCTATTCTTATCTGTGCGACCACTGTTATTTCCCTCAGAAATATATGATTGAAATCTTGTATTCAAGCTCGCTGATTCGCTATAGTTAGCTCAGCACAACGTAGTGAAAGTATAAGCGATCATGCTGTTGAAAACCGACTTTAAAATCATCAAATCTTTAGGTACTTTGTTCTTTCTGGGCTTTTTATGTACCAGCCAGGCGTACAGTCAGGAAATTGACTGCACAGATAAAACATCTTCTGCACTTAAAAAAATCTGTTCTTCAGAGTTTGATGAAATCCGTGAAAAACTTGCAACCCATTATCAGACTGCACTGTATGTCAGCGATGCGCCATTGCAACTTTTGCAGGACACTCACACTCTGTGGTTCAAGCGGCTTCAGCAATGTAAAAGTATGAGCTGCTTTAAAAATCAGTTCGAAATCCGTACCGATGATCTGAATTTTTATACCTCACTCAATCAGACACTGACTTCACACTATTTAAAGTTTGAACACGGACAGCTCGCGCCCTCACCTGTTCATATACAGGTACATCAGCTCAGTAAAGACAGCATTAAAATCGAAGGGCTCGCTTATCGCAGTCCCAACAACAAACTGGAAACACAGACTGTTTCCTTTCTTGCCTACACCACACCTGAAAAAAAGAACAATATTACAGACAATGAACATGACTGCGCTTATCAGTTCAATTACAGTAAAGCGATATTATCAATAAAAACAGAACAGAAAGGATGCGAGAGATTTGCAGGAGTCTACCGTCTGTATGACTAAGACCCAGGGAGACTGCAAATCATTGGTCAACTTTAATGGGGATGCCGTTCTCTATGGATGCTTTAACACATGAACTTTTCCATTTACTGAAACTTGAAAAAATAGACAGCTATCTTTTTAAAGCACCAAGCCTGCCCCTATTCGGTTCCCGTATTTTTGGAGGACAGCTCTTAGCCCAGTCTATTATTGCCTCATCCAGTACCTGCAATAAACCAGTACACTCACTGCATGCATACTTCCTCAAAGCCGGAGATGCAGACAGTACAGTCCTTTATGAAGTTCAGCAGCTCAGAAAAAGCCCGGCTTTTTATACTGCGCAGATCAGAGCATTTCAGCAGGGTGAAATCATTTTCTCAGCTTTTATTTCTCACTGTGATCCTGAGGATGCACCACATTATCAACAGGCTGAACCAGAAGCGGTTCCTCCAGAGGCTTTAAAAACAGAAGAAGAATGGAAAGCAGAATATGCAGATCAGGTTCCAGAGCCTTATCGCGAAATATTTCTGACACCATTCAATATTGAAATCAGACCTGTCAGTACAGCCGGTTTTGTTATTCTTCCACATGCGGTCACAGGGCATATCGAGTACTTAAAAACACTCGAAGATATACCACCAGAATTTAACCAGACCATGTTCCATCAGGCTATTGTTGCCTATATGTCTGACTATGAATTACTCACTGCCGCACTGAAACCACATGCAATGAGCTACCTGTCTCCTGGACTGATCAGTGCAAGCCTGGATCACAGTCTGTATTTTCATCAACCATTCGCTGCCGATCAATGGCTGAAATACAGTATTGAATCCACAATCAGTTCAAATGCACGGGGAATGAATTCAGGGCAGTTCTGGCAGAATGGTCTGCTTGTATGCAGCTGTACTCAAGAGAGTCTGATGCGTATTGCCATCACAAATAAATCCTGAAAAACATGATCTGATTCTGCAGAAAACATACGCAAATCGCTGTTTTCTGCATATCAGCTGAAATCAGACAGGATGATGACTGGCAACTTCCTGACTGATCATCACCGCTGTTGCTGCTGAAAGTGTCCATCCCAGATGACCGTGTCCTGTATTATAAAAAACCCGCTCCCGCTTTCCTCGTCTGACCACTGGCATCATATTGGGCATCATCGGTCTTAAACCTGCCCAGGGAACGCTGTGCTCAGTGGAAATATCAAAGTTTTTATTCACCCAGTCAATCAAAGGCTGGATACGGTCAGAACGGATATCTCTGTTATAACCATTAAATTCAGCAGTTCCTGCAACACGGAAACGGTTTTCACCGAGTCGTGAAGTGACAATTTTGGCACTTTCATCCAGCAGACTCACCCATGGAGCACCTTTTATACTTCGCTCATCATCAAGCTGGACAGTGATTGAATACCCTTTCACAGGATATACATTCACCCGATCTCCAAGTTTATTTGCCAGTTCATAACTACCAACACCACCACAGACGACAACAGCATCTGCCTGTAATTCTTCAAAAGCAGCAGCTCCACCCTGCATATTTTCCATACTTGCCCGATACTGAATGGTGACACCCTTTGAATGGTGCTGCACATCAACCACTTCCATACCAAATAAATATTTCACACCATATTTTTCGGTGGCTTTTGCAAGTCCCGTTGTAAATTTATGGATATCACCAGTGGCATCTCCTGGACAATAAAATCCACCATAATATTCCCCTGTCAGGGTCGGTTCGATCGATTTCATTTCTTCAGGAGTCACGGCATATCGCTCAAGCCCACCATCACAGAGCATATTGTTGACACTAGTCGCTACTGCATAATCCTGCTCGGTATGATAAAAATGCAAAATACCTTTTTTTTCCAGATTAAAATCAATCCCTTCCTGTTCAGCAATACTGAACAGACGCTCACGCGCTAACAGCGCCAGACGCACAGTTTCATGTGTGTTGGACTGATAATGTTTAATATTTCCAAGAAATTCCATTAACCATGCATATTTATGCAGATCAAAAGATGGGTTGAGCAAAAGTGGGGCATCTTTGCGCGACATCCATTTTATGCCTTTGAGCACCGTGGATTTCTGATTCCAGACTTCTGCATTACAGGCAGATAACTGCCCGCCATTGGCAAAAGAAGTCTCCATTGCAGGAAACAGATGTTTATCAATAACCGTAACCTGATAACCCAGCTGGGCAAGCTCATAAGCAGAAGTTACACCTGTAATTCCTGAACCAATAACGACCACATGACACATACGCACACTCCTTTGAAATGCATGGTTTTTATGCACTTTTTCAAGCATGCCCCATCTGTCATTGGTACCTGAGAGCTTCGGATGTTATTCAACTGATTTTGAATAACCCCATCCCCTTCGGTGAGCCATCTGTATGATTTACAGTGACTTCTCTCCAGATTTTTTGTAATTATTACAGTCCTTCTGCCTGAGAGTTTCCGGGGTCGTTGCTCCTTCGGCGAGTCTACAGAAGACTTCTCTCCTGCAATAATTCTTCCTTGTTGTATAGCAATGTATATGCCATATTTTGTACAAAGTGAAGTGTTATTTTCCGAAATGCAGATAATTCATCTGATCAGTTCTTAAGCCCTGCATCTTTTATCCTTTTCTTATTTCAATACGGCGGAATGTATTGATCTGATTTGAACAGAATATTCTGATCTGAACTCAATACTACAAATAAAAAAGCCTCATCAGAATGAGGCTTTAAAATATAACAGTCTACTACTTATGTGTATGTATGGACATCACAATCCCCATACTCGCCAGCATGGTTATCACCGCTGTTCCCCCATAACTCATCAGAGGCAATGGGTCACCAGTCACAGGTAAAATCCCACTGACCATACCTGAGTTTAAAAATACAAAGAAGAAAAATGTCAGACCAACTGCACCAGCATACAGACGTCCAAAATTATGAAAACAGTTCAATCCAATCATCAGACAACGGATAATAATGGCGGCAAACAGGCTGAATAAAATAAAAACACCAATAAATCCGAATTCTTCAGCATAGGTCGACATGATGAAGTCAGTATGATGTTCAGGTAAATACCCTAAATGTGACTGTGTACCGGACAGATATCCTTTACCCGAAATACCACCAGAACCAATTGCGATTTTGGACTGAATAATGTTCCAGCCCGCACCAAGTGCATCAGACTCAGGATCAAACAGTGTCAGCACACGCTTTTTCTGATATTCCTGTAAAAAGAAAATCCATAAAAATGGTGCTGCTACCGCAAGAGCAGAGAGCGAACCCAGAATCAGTGACCATGACATACCGCTTAAAAACAGTACAAAAATACCAGGAATAATCAAACCGATATTTAAGTCAGGCTGTAAAGCAACCAGTATAAACGGTACCAGCATCATGACCAAAGCAATAACAATATTGACAAACTTTGGTGGAAAAGCATATTTGGAAAAATACCATGCCATCATTAAGGGCAATGCAAATTTCATAAACTCACTGGGCTGCATACTGCCTATGCCGGGCAATGAAATCCAGCGTTTTGCCCCCATTCGTGTTTCACCGACAGCAAGAACCACGAGCAATAAAAATATCGCAATCATGTACAGATAAGGACAGATGGTCTGATAGACCTTGGGAGGTATCTGAGCGCAGATAAACAGCAGTGTAAAACCAACACCAAAGCTGATAGCCTGACGCATGACCATTGCAGTGTCGGCAGCTGTTGCGCTGTAGATCACCATCAATCCCAGTATCGAGTTCAAAATCAGAAAGCACAATAACCACGGGTCCAGGTGCAGTTTTGTCCACCGAGAAGAGTCTGTCTTTATGCTTCTTCCGTCACGCAAAGCCTGACGCAAAAAACGATACTGCTGTGAAGGGATCATCTGAAATATTTCAACAAAAACCAATCCGAAATTATAAAATTAAAATTACGGACTGAAAATCACAAAGCTTGATAATTTTGTGTCATCAAACAGGAAGAATCTGAGTCATACAACCTCAGTGCTGTGCACTGAGAATCAGATCCGCGAGTTCCAGATCATCTGGATAAGTAATTTTAATATTGTCTGACCGACCATGTACAATTTTTACAGGATGACCTGAAAACTCAAGCGCACTGGCTTCATCAGTAATATTTAAATCATTCTGCAATGCATGTTCAATCGCAGCTTTTAAAATACCAATTTTAGAAATCTGGGGCGTCTGTGCCTGCCATAAATGATCACGGCTCACGGTCTGCTGAATTTCATTCTGACTGGCAAGCTTAAGTGTATCACGGACAGGAATCGCAAGAATTGCACTGCTCTGCTCATGCTGTGCTGTCTGAACCATCTCTCTGAGACAGCTCTCGGTCACACAAGGACGGGCAGCATCATGAACAAAAACCAGATCATCGTCGGATGCAAACTGACTCAGATAATTCAAGGCATTCAGTACTGAATGAACTCTTTCCTGTCCACCTGAACAAAAATGAGCGCGCTCCTGATGACTGAATGCCAGCGTTTTTGCGAGCACATCATTTTCAGATATTGCAATCACATAACCCGTGAGTTCCAGAGTATTTAAACGCTCAATGGTATGTTCAAGAACAGTTTTACCCTGAATCTTCTGATATTGTTTTAACGCTGTAGCAGAGAAACGGCTTCCTGACCCTGCGGCAGGGACAATGCCCCAAAGATTACCACTCATCCAGTGGTGCCGCCAGTTCTGCCGAACCATCTTCATTGGTTCTTAAATCAACTTTGGAATTTGGATCTATATATATCGGTCGATACTGTGTACTGATCGTACTCATCTGAATAAATGTTTCATGTGGCTTAATCAAGCCGAGATCTAAACGGGCATGTTCCTCAATGGCTTCCACGCCATTTTTCAGATCATACACTTCTGCCGCCAGAACGCGGTTACGCTCCTTAAGCTCATTATTTAATTCTGTCTGTTGTTGTATTTTTTGAGAAAGTTGCTGGTGTTCGCGGTAACCACCTTCACCAAACCAGAAAAGGTACTGAAACCCTGCGATCAGAATGATCGCAAGGCCCAGTAACATTTTGCTCGCTGTGGAGCCGAAGACATTTAACATAAATGACATTCAATCGCTTAGTTCAAACCTTTGAACTCAGCTTTACCGCGATAAGCAGCATGAGTCAATTCTTCAATACGAAGTAATTGGTTATATTTTGCTACACGGTCAGAACGGCAAAGTGAACCAGTTTTGATCTGACCCGCTGCTGTACCTACTGCAAGATCTGCAATTGTAGAATCTTCAGTTTCACCAGAACGGTGAGAAATAACAGTAGAGTAACCATTTGCTTTCGCAAGATAGATTGCATCCAGAGTTTCAGTCAATGTACCGATCTGGTTGTATTTGATCAGGATGGAGTTACCCACTTTCTCATCAATACCGCGCTGTAAAATCTTAGGATTTGTAACGAACAGATCATCACCAACCAGCTGGATTTTATCGCCAAGAACAGATGTCAGATAAGACCATCCTTCCCAGTCAGATTCATCCAGACCATCTTCAATCGAGATGATTGGATACTGGTTTACCAGACCTGCAAGATAGTCTGCAAACTGGTTGCTTGTGAATGCTTTGTTGCCTTCACCTGCAAGGATGTACTGACCATTTTTGTAGAATTCTGAAGATGCACAGTCCAGTGCCAGCATGATATCAGAACCAGCTTTATAACCAGTCTGTGAAATCGCTTCAAGAATGACAGTGATTGCTTCTTCGTTTGAACGTAAGTTCGGAGCAAAACCACCTTCATCACCAACAGCAGTGTTTAAACCTTTTTTGTTTAAAACTGATTTTAATGAATGGAAAATTTCAGCGCCTGCACGTAAAGCTTCAGCAAATGATGTAAAACCTACTGGCTCAATCATGAATTCCTGAATATCAACGTTATTGTCCGCATGCGAACCACCATTGATGATGTTCATCATTGGTACAGGCATAAACAGAGTCGTCTGGCCACGTAAGTCGGCGATATACTGGAACAGTTCAGTTTTCTTTTCAGTTGCAGCAGCACGTGCAGCAGCTAAAGAAACCGCTAAAGTTGCGTTTGCACCTAATTTTTCTTTATTTTCAGTACCATCAAGCGCAATCATTTTGTCATCAAGCGCTTTCTGTTCAAATACGTTCTGACCTTTTAACAGGTCTTTGATTGAACCATTTACGTTTTGAACAGCAGTACGGACACCTTTACCTAAGTAACGTGATTTGTCGCCGTCACGAAGTTCCAAAGCTTCACGAGAACCAGTTGAAGCACCAGATGGTGCACATGCACGGCCAACAACGCCAGAGTCTAAGATTACGTCTGCTTCGATGGTTGGGTTACCACGAGAGTCCAAAATTTCACGTGCACGAATGTCAACGATTTGGCTCATGAACAATTCCTCGGTTGATTAATATAGACTGCGCAGTACGCAGCACAAGGTTAAATTTTTAGTGTGTATCCAGTTTTTTAAAGCCTTTGACCAACGTATCCAGTTCCTTGATCTGTGCCAGGAACGGTTCAAGCTGAGACAGGCGTAAAGCACAAGGACCATCACATTTTGCATGCTCAGGATCTGGATGTGCTTCAAGGAACAGACCCGCAAGTCCTGTTGCCATTCCTGCGCGTGCCAGTGTTGTAATCTGCGCACGACGGCCACCGGCAGAATCTGCACGACCACCTGGTGTCTGTAAAGCATGTGTTACATCAAAGAAAACCGGTACTTCCATTTCTTTCATGATGTCAAAGCCCAGCATGTCCACAACAAGATTGTTGTAGCCAAATGCAGAACCACGCTCACAAAGAATCAGCTTGTCATTGCCTGCTTCCAGACACTTATGCAGAATATGGCGCATTTCATGTGGTGCAAGAAACTGTGCTTTTTTGATGTTGATAATGGCTTGCGTTTTTGCCATTGCTTCAACAAGGTCAGTCTGACGGCTTAAAAAAGCAGGAAGCTGAATAATGTCAGCAACTTCAGCAACAGGAGCTGCCTGATATGGCTCATGTACATCCGTAATGATCGGTACATTAAAATGTTTTTTAATGTCCGCCAGCCACTCTAAACCTTTTTCAAGACCTGGACCCCGAAAGGAATGCAGGCTTGAACGGTTAGCTTTATCAAAGCTTGCTTTGAACACGTAAGGAATTCCTAAACGTGTGCAGATATCCACATAAGTTTCTGCAATTTCAAAAGCTAAATCTTTTGACTCGAGTACATTCATTCCGCCGAATAATACAAATGGCAAGTGGTTTGCCATCTGTATATCGCCTAAACGTACAATTTCCTGTGCTTTTAATTGTGACATTTAAACTTCCTGGTTTAATGGGCTAAAAGCTTATTTGCCTTTCTGATACTGTTTTTTCGCAGCATCAATAAAGCCTGCAAATAATGGATGTCCATCACGAGGTGAACTTGTAAATTCCGGATGGAATTGTACAGCAATAAACCATGGATGGTCAGGAATTTCTACTGTTTCAACAAGATGCTGCACAGGAGAATAACCTGAAATTTTCATGCCCACTGCTTCAAGCGCAGGAATGAAACGGTTGTTCATTTCATAGCGATGGCGATGGCGTTCAACAATTTCCGCTTTGCCGTAAACTTCAGCAGTTTTTGTACCTGCAACCAGTTCAGACTTCTGAGCACCCAGACGCATGGTTCCACCAAGGTCAGATTCTACTGAGCGCTGCTGTACTTCACCACGTTCATCCAGCCATTCTGTGATCAGACCAATCAATGGTGATTTGGTTGAACGGTTGAATTCCGTTGAAGTTGCATCCTTGATACCTGCAACATTACGTGCATATTCGATCACAGCCAGCTGCATACCTAAACAAATACCTAAAAACGGTACTTTGTTTTCACGTGCATACTGGATTGCCTGCATTTTACCTTCAGTACCACGTTCACCAAAGCCACCAGGTACAAGAATCGCATCAGCATCTTTCAATACTTCAGCAGGGTTCTGGCTTTCAAGTTCTTCAGCGTTGACATAATCAATCTGAACTTTCACACGGTTTTTAACGCCGGCATGTAAAAGTGCTTCATTGACAGATTTATAAGCATCTGGCAGTTCCACATATTTACCGACCATCGCAACACGAACGGTATATTCCGGGTTCAACAGTGCTTCTACAACATTGTCCCAGTCTGTAAGATCAGCTTCTGGTAAATCGTTATAGCCGAAACGTTCACAGATTAAATCGTCAACATTCTGCTCATAGAAAGTACGTGGAATCTGGTAGATTGAACGGGCATCTTTACAGACGACAACTGCACGCGCTTCAACATTGGTGAACAGTGCAATTTTACGGGTTGTGTCAGCATCAACATCGTGCTCAGTACGACAGATCAGAATATCTGGCTGAATACCGATAGACAGCAGTTCTTTTACAGAGTGCTGAGTTGGCTTGGTTTTAAGTTCCGCAGCAGATTTGATGTATGGAAGAAGTGTCAGATGCATAAGCATAGTACGCTTATGACCCAGTTCAACCATTAACTGACGTACAGATTCCATGAATGGGAGAGATTCAATGTCACCTACAGTACCACCGATTTCCACGATAGCCACGTCATAGCCTTCGCCTGCGCGAAGAACACGTTCTTTAATATTATCCGTAATATGGGGAATAACCTGAACTGTACCACCCAGATAGTCACCACGACGTTCTTTATTCAGAACATCCTGATACACACGACCTGATGTGAAGTTGTTCAGTTTGGTCATTTTCGCACGACGTAAGAAACGTTCGTAATAACCCAGGTCAAGATCTGTTTCAGCGCCATCTTCAGTGACGAATACTTCACCATGCTGGAATGGGCTCATAGTCCCAGGATCGACATTAATGTATGGATCCATTTTGACCATGGTTACTTTTAAACCACGGGCTTCTAAAAGTGCAGCAACAGAAGCAGCTGAAATACCTTTACCCAGCGATGATACAACACCACCAGTCACGAATATAAAATGGGTCATTAAGTTTCTCGTACAATGGAGCCTAAATTGGCCTACAATGTTGTGCGATTTTACTTTACCTTGTACCAGGAAAGCAAAGTCAATTCACATCAATTCATAGAACAATAAACAATTGGTTATTCTATCAGCATTTCCGATAAAAAAACTGCACAAGCTGTGATGATTTTCATATTCTATTTTGCTGTTATACTACGGACATCGTTTTACAGCTTTAGTTTAAGTGCAATTATGAATAAGAAACTTTTAATTTGTGGCGCAATTGCCACGGCTCTTCTTTTTACAGCATGTGTTAAGAAAGAGACACCTAAGGATGACGAACAGGAACAGGTTGAAAATCAACAGGCTGCTGCTTCTGAACCTGCTCAGTTTGAACCGCTTGAATCTGTAGACCCGGAACCTGCTGCTGAGATTCCTGAGCATGTAGAAGTGGAACGTCATGAAACTGAAAACACGACAACTGAAATCCGTCGTGAAACACGACCTGCACAAACAGAAGCCAATGCAGCTGAGCAGACAAGACCTACTGTAAAAGCTGAAGCTGTTAAAGCAGAAGACAAACCAACTCAGGCGATACAACCTAAACCAAACAATTCAGGTGCTCAGACTGAGGATGATGCTGTCGCTGCTGCAATTGCTGCTGCAACACCTGCACTGGATAACTGATCTTTATATATCCTGTAAAAAAACCGACAACTGTCGGTTTTTTTATCGGTCATAAAAATAACAGACCCTTACGTTACAGATAGGATTTCAGTTTTTCAGCGAGAAATTCAATAAACAACCGCACTCTTTTCGGTAAATGTTCACGCTGATAATACACAACATGTATTTTTTGATATTCAATTTTGATCTGATCTTCAAGCAATGCGACCAATCTGCCTGAGTTTAAGTCATCCTGTACCAGAAAGCGTGACAGACATGTGATCCCCAGTCCTTCCAAGGCAAGCTGACGTACTGTTTCACCATTTGAAGCTTTAATCGCAGGTCGTGCTGTATATGGCATACCGTTTAACTCAACAGGCCAGGTATTCAGATGCAGAGACTGACTGAAACCAATCAGAGAATGCTCAACAAGCTCTTCTGTTTTTGAAGGACGCCCATGCTGCTCTATATATTCAGCACTTGCAACCAGATAAAGTCTGCTTCTGCACAACAGCTTTGCATGTAAACTTGAATCATTCAGTTCACCAAAACGAATCGCAACGTCTGTTTTATGTTCCAGTAAATCAATGATCTGATCATGATTATTCAGTTCAATTTCAATTTTTGGATATTTCTGCATAAATTCATGCATCAGCGGCACAATGACATGCAGAATGAATGGCGTAGCGGAATCCACCCGAATCAGCCCTGAAATATCCTCATCCGATTTCTGCAATAAATCTTCAGCTTCTGCCAGATCATGTAAAATTTTACGTGCTTTTTCAAGAAACAGCTGCCCTTCCTGAGTCAGTTTCAGTTTTCGGGTTGTACGCTCAATCAGAGTCACTTTCAGTTTGGTTTCCAGTCGGCTTAAAGCACGACTTACACCAGAAGTTGTCTGGCTCAGATGCTCCGCAGCAGCAACAATCGAACCACTGTCCACGATAGTTACGAAAGCCTGTAATTCTTCAAATGTTGATTTCATTGATTCATTATTGAATTTTAGTCAACAATATTTTGCAGATTAACCCATTTTTAATCAAGTTAAGAAAATGCAGAATTGCGTCATTGAAAATTTGTACTGAGTTTAAAACATGATTCTTCCAAAAACTGGCGTTGGTACCTTCAGACTCACAGGACAGACTGTCATTGATTCTGTAAAAATGGCACTTGAAATGGGTTATAACGCCATTGATACCGCTCAGATTTATGGCAATGAAACTGAAGTTGGACAAGCCATTCAGCAAAGCCATATATCCCGTGAAAAGCTCTTTATCACCACAAAAATATGGACGGAAAATCTCTCAGCTGAAAAACTGATTCCGAGTTTAAAAGACAGCCTGCAAAAACTGCGTACAGATGCAGTCAATCTGACCTTAATCCACTGGCCGGCACCTAAGTCTGGAATTTCTGTTCATGACATGATGCAGAATCTGCTTGAGGCAAAAAAACTGGGACTGACTGAATATATTGGTATTTCGAATTTCAATATTGAACTGACACAACAGGCAATAAACAGTGTTGGAGCAGAAAATATTGCCACCAGTCAGATTGAACTGAGCCCTTATCTGCAGAATGAAAAACTGAGTCAGTTTCTGAAGTCACAGCAGATTGATGTAACTTCCTATATGACACTGGCGTATGGAAAAGTACTGAACGATCCTGTGCTTCACAGTATTGCACAACAGCATGAGGCATCCACAGCACAGATTGCCCTCGCCTGGGCCTTACAGAAAGGTTATGCCGTTATTCCTTCTTCAACCAGACGCGAACACCTGGCTGCAAATCTCAAAGCTGTGGACATTCAGCTGAGTACCGAAGAAATGCAGTTAATTGCACAACTGGAGCGTAATGGCCGGGAAGTCAATCCTGCCGAACTGGCACCTGAGCAGTGGGACTGATATGAAAATCAATTATCCACTTCTCGCGCTTGCCATTGGTGCATTTGCCATTGGAACCACTGAATTTTCACCAATGGGCTTTTTACCTGAAATTGCTTCAGATCTTTCCATTTCCATTCCTCAGGCAGGACTGCTGATCAGCGCATACGCTACAGGTGTGATGATTGCTGCACCTGTCATGACGTTATTACTGAACAGGTACTCCAAACGTACTGCTCTGATATTACTGATGGGTATTTTTACTGTCGGCAATATCTGTGCGACGTTTGCACCTGACTTTTTAAGTCTGATGGCAGCACGTATCCTGACCAGTCTGAATCATGGTGCATTTTTTGGAATTGGCTCCATTGTAGCCGCAAGTGTCGTTCCTAAAGACAAACAGGCATCGGCTGTTGCGACAATGTTTATGGGACTGACGATTGCCAATATTGGTGGTGTTCCACTTGCGACCTGGATAGGTCAGAATATCGGATGGCGCATATCATTTACAGCTATTTCCCTGTTGGGCGTACTGACTATGTTTTCAGTATGGAAAGCCATTCCAGAAGGTAAAAACACCGAAAAAACAGATATTCTGTCCGAGTTAAAAGTACTGGGACGTAAACCTGTTCTGCTGGCACTGCTGACTACGGTCATGAGTGCGGGTGCTATGTTTACTTTATACACCTACATTGCGCCCAGTCTGAAAACCTTTACTCATGCCTCTCCTTTGCTGATAACCCTGATGCTGGTATTGATCGGTATAGGTTTCAGTGTGGGTAATCACCTGGGTGGTAAGTTTGCAGATCTGTCTGTCAATAAAACCCTGATCGGTTTTCTGTTGATGCTCACTGCGATGATGCTGCTGTTTCCCTTACTGGCAACGACTGCAACTGGAGCTGCAATTGCACTGATCTTATGGGGTACAGCAGCATTTGCTGTGGTTCCACCGTTGCAGATTCGGGTAATGGCGGTTGCCCACGATGCTCCAGGTCTTGCATCTTCTGTCAATATCGGCGCATTTAATCTTGGAAATGCTTTAGGTGCTGTGGCAGGCGCATACGTGCTGAATCAGGGCTTTGGCTATCACATTGTTTCATTTACTGGTGCAGGACTCAGCCTGGCTGCATTGATCCTCGTTTTTATTCAGATGCAGCATGAAAATGTAAGTACAGCTTCATTACAAAAATGTACTGAATCATAAAAACACCACTGAACATTTATCCTAAAAAATAAAGTCTGTAGAAACAGACTTTATTTTTAACACTTTTGAATCAGTTTTAAATCAATATAACTTTAAAAAATCTGCCATTAACTTCGATGCCCATGAACGGGTATGTAAGCCCTCGTAAAAACCACAATGACTGCCTTTACGGGTGGTAACAACGACAATATTTTCCATCTGCTGTACGGTCTGCTTAAACGGCTCAAAATTTTTGATCGAACAGACAGGATCATCTTCAGCATTTAAAACCATTAAAGGAATTTTTACATTTTCAAAAACATAAATAGGGTTGGTCGCCTGAGAATACTGCTGATAATCAGTGAAACCTGCCATTTCATAATATTCATTCTGAAATTCTTCAAGCGTTGTTGTTTTCAGCACAGCCTGAACTGAACTGACCTTTTTCCAGGTCTGCTTATAGGGTTGAATAAATGCCTTGACCAGTTTTTTAGTCATAATTTTGGTATAAAAAGGATGAACATTTTTAAAGCCAAGCTCAGTGTCATAACCTGGACACATGGCAAAAGCAGCTTTAAACGGAGTATCGAGTCCCTCCTCACCGAGATAACGCACCAACAACCCCGTACCTGCCGATGAACCAACAGCATAAAGTTCTGACTGAGGGAATGTCTGCTGAATAAAATCAAGTTGTTCCCGTAAGTCTGACACTGAACCAAAAATCGACATCTGCGGCACAGGCATCGGCAAACCCGCATGACCACGGCGCAGGCAAAGCGCAATTCTCCATCCTGTATATTCGTGCAGATCTCTTACCAGTTCACGCATACTTTCAGGCGTCCCTGTAATGGTATGCATAATCACAATAGTCGGGACATTCTGCGGTAAGTCATAACCCAGCCAGGTGACTGCTGTAACACCACCATCCTGCATGGTCAGCTGGTCTGTACGGTCATACTTCAGTTTGATGGTTTTCTTTTTAATCACATCAAAATACAGCAAATGCACGTGAGAGTTGCTTAACCACGGTGTAGGTCGATATTTCTGGTGCAATTGTGGCAGATGATCAAGTACATGCTTAATCTGTCCATGCGTGTTGTAATAAAGTTTCGGTTGCTCTGCTCCTGTGATTTGATCCAGTACCGCCTGGGTAAATTGATTAAATTTATTCAAAATAGGCATAACAATATCTCTGACTTTGTACACAAACGCACGGTTTTAACTTGGTTTACAACGCTTCACCCTGACATGATGTACATATCAGGATGATACAGGTGAACCGTTCAGCCTGGACTTAACTTAGGCTATTTATTCAATAACAGCACTGTTAGGGCTGATACTTTGCTATACGTTCGCCCATCTGAGCCCCAAGTGCCTGTAAACCACTGAGTGGACGAATCATGACTTCAAATTCAACAATCTGCCCCTGTTCATTAAAACGAATCATATCAATGCCTTTCAGTTGCTTTTCTGAAACAACTGCTGAGAACTCAAGCACCACACTTTGCTCATCTTCGGTAAAAAATTCACGGTGATAAGTAAAGTTTTCAAAGACCTGAATTACGTTGGTCAAAATAAAGTAAACCACCTGTTTACCTTCATAAGGCTTAAATGCCACAGGTGAACGAAACACCACATCATCAGCAAGCAGTTCATTTAGGATCGACATGTCACGGTTGGCAATCATATCGTGCCATTTTTGAATGGCTGGTTTGGTATTTGGGTAGTTCATTTTAATGTCCTTTTAAATTTAGTTCCCTCTCCTTTCAGGAGATGAGATGTACTTCACAATGAAAGCTCCTTCTCCCTTTGGGAGAAGGTTTGAATGAGGGGATGCTAAGTTCAAAAGCACCTATCCCTAACCCTCTCCTTGAGCCATATATGGCGCAAGGAGAGGGAACATTCATTAAATAATTTAATATGTGAATATAATTAATTTTTAAATCACCATCGCCAGTTCAGCACCCTGACGGATGGCACGTTTTGCATCCAACTCGCCTGCTTCTTTCGCACCGCCAATCAGATGCACAGACTTACCATCGGCTTGAAGCTGATCAAACATTGCTGTAAACGGTTCCTGCCCTGCGCAGATCACCACATTATCGACATCTAAAATCATGGTTTTTTCACCAACCGTGATATGTAGACCCTGATCGTCAATTTTGTCGTAGCTTGCACCTGGAATCATATTGACATGACGATGTTTTAAGCCTGTACGGTGAATCCAACCTGTGGTCTTACCTAAGCCTGCACCAACGGAATTGGTTTTACGTTGCAGTAAATAAATTTCACGTGGTGACTGCTCAACTTCTGGTGCTTTTAGACCACCGACATGCTCATAAGTGGTATCAATACCCCATTCATCATAGAATTTCTGAGGATTTAGACTGCCACTTTCACCTTCATGTGATAAATATTCTGCGGTATCAAAACCAATACCACCCGCACCAATAATCGCGACTTTTTTACCGACTGGCTTACGGTCACGTAACACTTCGATATATGACAATACTTTTGGATGATCAATGCCTTCGATATTTAAATGGCGTGGTGTTACACCTGTTGCAACTACAATGTCATCAAAATTTTCAGCACTGAGTTGTTCATACGTTGCAGTATGATTCAGCACCAGTTTAATGTTTGGTTGCAGTTCAATTTTACGTTTGAAATAACGTAAAGTTTCATAGAACTCTTCTTTACCTGGAATGGTTTTGGCAATATTGAACTGACCACCGATTTGATTTGATGCTTCAAAAATCGTGACTTGATGACCACGATCTGCAGCATAGGTTGCAAAACTTAAACCCGCAGGTCCTGCGCCAATTACTGCAATATTTTTCACTGTTGCAGTATCTTTAAAGATCAGCTCCGTTTCATAACATGCACGTGGGTTAACCAGACAAGTGGCTATCTTCATAGAGAAAATATGATCCAGACACGCCTGGTTACAGCCGATACAGGTATTGATTTCGTCTGCACGACCTTGTTCAGCTTTCGCAACAAAGTGTGAATCTGCAAGCATTGGACGTGCCATTGAGATCATGTCCGCATCGCCCTGAGCGAGAACGTGTTCCGCCATTTCAGGAGTATTGATACGGTTAGAGGTGATTAAAGGCACACTGATAGAGCCTTTTAATTTCTTAGTGACCCATGTAAATGCTGCACGAGGAACTTTGGTCGCAATCGTCGGAATACGTGCTTCATGCCAGCCAATCCCTGTATTGATAATGGTTGCACCTGCTTTTTCAATCTCTTTAGCAAGTTGAATCACTTCTTCAAGCGTTGAACCACCCTCAACCAGATCAAGCATAGATAAACGATAGATAATGATGAAGTTTTCACCCACTTCTTCACGGGTACGGCGCACAATTTCAATCGGGAAACGGATACGGTTTTCGTAGCTACCGCCCCATTCATCATCACGATGATTGGTACGTGCAGCGATAAATTCATTGATCAGATAACCTTCTGAACCCATGATTTCCACGCCATCATAACCTGCAATCTGCGACATTTTTGCGCAATTGGCAAAGTCAGCAATGGTTTGCTGTACTTCCGCAGACGTTAACGCATGTGGTTTAGTTGGGTTAATCGGCGCTTGAATTGCAGATGGCGCAACGTTTTCAGGCTGATAAGAATAACGCCCTGTATGCAGAATCTGTAATGCAATTTTCCCACCCGCATCGTGTACCGCCTGGGTAATCACTTTATGTTTTTCTGCTTCTTCGACTGTATCCAGTTTAGAACCACCGAAAAATGTCACCCCATGATCATTCGGTGAGATACCCCCTGTCACGATTAAACCCACACCGCCTGCTGCACGTTCTGCATAGAAAGCAGCCATACGATCATAACCACCATCGACTTCTTCAAGCCCTACATGCATAGAACCCATTAACACTCTGTTTTTTAATGTGGTAAAGCCTAAATCTAAAGGCGCAAGTAAATGCGGATAATTTGACATGTGTACTCCCTTGGCTTGCGATACGCTTGCTCATGTTCAATTGTATTTTTGCTTAATGCAACTTGTTGCATAAATTCATGTGTTATTTATAAGCGAGATTTGATTTTTATGCAACATATTGCATAATGACTCAAGCTTCATTTTTTGTGAAATATTACAGCCATGTCTTTAGCCCATGTTTTACTGACCAGTCTGATGGAAAAACCGAGTACAGGTTTTGAACTTGCACGACGTTTTGACCGTTCCATGGGTTTCTTCTGGAATGCAACCCATCAGCAGATTTATCGTGAACTCAATGGCATGCAAAAAAAAGGATGGATTTCCACGCTGGAAGATGAAGCCGATACCGGACGTAAAAAAACATATCAGGTGGAACAACCAGGTCGTATCGAACTGACCGAATGGATGAGCAAACAGGGACAGCCTGCCCAGTTACGTGAAGAAATTATGGTGCGCCTGCGTGCTGAGGCACAACTGGGTGGAAACAGTATTTTGCCTGAACTGCACAGACACCTGAAAATTCATCGTGACAATTTAATTGTCTATGAACAGATTTTTGCCAAAGACTTTGCTCATGCAGATGAACAAAATAGAACATTATTTATTCATAAAATGATCTTACAATTAGGAATTGATCTGGAGAAAGGCTGGATTCACTGGCTTGAACAACTTATTCCTCCGCTTCAGAAATTCGCTGAAAATGACCCGAAATAGGTAAGCTATGCCATATTACAACATGCCTGATGGTGAAAAATTATTTGTCCGTGAAATTGGACAGGGAGAACCTGTACTTGTACTTTCTGGTTTAGGTATGCAGAGCTGGCAATGGATTCCATTTTTACTGCCTAACCAGAAATATAAATTTATTATTCCTGACTGGCGTGGTTTTGGCGGATCAAACCGCTGTGCGATTCCTGACATGGATGCAATTTCCAGCCACTGGCGTGATATTGACAGCCTGACCACACAGATGGAACTGCCATCTTTTGCCGTCATTGCTTATTCGATGGGCGCGACAACTGCCATGCACGGCATGCAGTATGGTAATTTTGGCAATAAAATTTCCCATTATCTGCATATTGACCAGACTCCAAAAATTCGTGTCGATGAAACATGG
This sequence comes from Acinetobacter chinensis, assembly GCF_002165375.2. NCBI lineage: Bacteria > Pseudomonadati > Pseudomonadota > Gammaproteobacteria > Moraxellales > Moraxellaceae > Acinetobacter > Acinetobacter chinensis. Next base: position 1,537,301 of record NZ_CP032134.1, on the reverse strand, counting down.
AATTATGGTCTTTTTGGTAAAAAGCAGTTTGAATTCCGTCACTTGCTTAAAGAAATATCTCAGCTACTCAACGCACACACAGACAAAAAACTGCTGAAGGAACTGGATGACACTGACCGCAGAAGTCTGGTTGAATTATGGCTCGATTTTATTAAACTTCAGGCGAGCAATAAAGTTGCTCCTTATCTGTTTGGTATCGCATTGAACCGTCCAAAACTTCAGCCTTACATTCTGCCTGTTCAACGTTTGGATTATTTAAAGTGGTATGTAAACAATTATTTACATCACAATGAAGATTATCGGAGTGCCATTTCCACCCTGACCTGCCCAACAACGTTTTTTACAGGACAGGAATCAGTTTTATATCCGGCAAAAGGACAGAAAATTATTGCTGACAGTATGCTGAATGCACGACAGGTGATCTTTAAAAAATCCGGACACACACCTTTGATTACTGAACCTGTAAAATTCCGTTTTGAAATCTCCAGGTTCTTAAAGTCAATTGCCTAATCCATCAGGACAAAAGGTGATCTTTAATTCAGTTTAAAGATCACTTATAAAATCACACGATCATATCTGATCGCCTCAAGATCATATACCTGATATACACAGTCCAGGAGCGCACGGATATCTTCGCTTTCATCCATATCCCTCATGGTCAGAAAAATAGGGCTGACCGCTGCATCTTCAAGCAACGGCACATAGCTTAAATGCCTGAAATGCATCATCTGGGCGCTTTCCGGAACAATACAGATTCCCTCTCCTGCAGCGGCAAGACCTAAGGCCAGCTGTATTTCCCTGACCTCCCGTAAATGCCTCGGTTCAAGACCATATTCTGTAAATAATGCTTTGACCTGAGAGGAATATCCCGGACCATTGGTTCGTGGATATAAAAACACACTTTCATTGATCAGTTGCTCAAGTGAGACACCGCCCTGCATTGAAGCCACTTCATGACTTGAATGCACAGCCACCATTAAGCGTTCTTCCCTTAACAGCACCCGCCGAATGGAGGGGTCGGAAAGGCGTGTCCGGCTGAACCCTACATCAATGATGCCCTCTTTAAGTGCCTGAATCTGTTCCCTTGCGGTCATTTCAACAAGTTCTGTCTGGATATTTGGACGCTGCTGTCTGAGTAAATGAATAATCCGTGGCAGTAATCCATACAGCAGTGAGCCCACAAAGCCTATGTTGACTGTGCGTTCCTGTAAGGCAACACGCTTTGCCATAGATTTGCTTTCTTCAGTCTGTGACAGGATTTTCAATGCCTGTTTATAAAAATAATGACCTGCTGCTGTGGTCTGTAAAGGTCTGCTTCCCCTTTCAAACAGCTGAATCCCCAGTTCACTTTCAAGGTTCTGAACCTGACGGCTTAAAGGTGGCTGAGCAATAAACAGTTTTTCTGCGGCACGTGTGAAACTCTGCTCTTCAACAACAGCAACAAAATATTTGAGATGCCTGAGTTCCATGCCTGTTTCCGCTTCATTTAATATGAACGCGACGTTAGCATGGATGCTGAATGCAGCAATTGTACTAAATGCTACAATTTTCCAGAAAAACTGAACTCATGGGTTTCCAAAAAAAAAAACGGATTCATTTGAATGAATCCGAAAACGGGAGCAACCATGATTGACCTTGTGTATTTAAAAAGTCATTAAACTTCTGCATTCTGAGCCAAACGCTCTATTACTCCCTGGTCATACAGATGCTGTACTTCCTGCTCATTACGGTATCTTGCCACTATCTGTTGTGTATGTTCACCCAGCTGAGGAGGAGCATTTTTATATTCCACCGGTGTATCTGAAAGCTTGATCGGCGAACCAATCACGGTAAATTCATCATTCAGCACATGGGGGACATTTGCCACCATGTTTCGATGCAAAACCTGAGGTTCATTCAGTGCATCTTCAATGGAATTGATAATACCGACTGGAACTTTGACTGCATGAATGGCATTGACCCAGGTTTCGGCTGTATCAGTTCTGAACCAGCCATCCAGCAACTGAATCAGAGTCTCACGATTACGTACTCTGTCCTGATTTCGGCTGTAACGCTCATCTGCTGCAATCTCAGTCAGACCGATTGCATGGCATAAGTCTTTAAACTGCTTATCGTTTCCACAAGCCAGTATAAACTCCTTATCTTTCGCCTTAAAGGTCTGATATGGCACAATATTAGGGTGTTTATTTCCCATTCTTTGCGGTGCTTTACCTGAAGTCAGATAATTCATCCCCTGGTTTGCAAGTGTTGCAACCTGGACATCCAGTAAAGACATATCAATATACTGTCCACGACCTGTATGCTGGCGAGCAAGCAATGCTGCCTGAATGGCAACCGTTGCATACAGCCCCGTCTGTATATCCACAACAGCCACACCAACTTTCTGCGAGCTACCTCCCTCGTTTTCAGGCTCACCGGTAATACTCATCAGTCCTGACATGCCCTGAATAATAAAGTCATAACCCGGTTCTGCCGCACGGGGTCCTGTCTGCCCAAATCCAGTGATGGAGCAATAAACCAATGATGGATTCAAAGCACTCAAAGACTCATAATCCAGTCCATATTTTTTTAATGAACCTGCTTTAAAGTTTTCTATAATGACATCTGAATCCTGAGCAATTTCACGGATCAGCTGCTGTCCCTCAGCCGTTGTAATATCAACTGCAACTGAGAGTTTATTTCGGTTGGCACACTGAAAATATCCAGATTCACGGGTTAAATCGCCATCGTTGCTTTTCATCCACGGCGGACCCCACATACGGGTATCATCACCCACCTGAGGTCTTTCAATTTTGATCACTTCAGCACCAAGATCTGCCAGTATCTGACCACACCATGGACCTGCAAGTACACGGCTCAAATCAAGCACTCTGATTCCTTTTAAAGCACCCATTGCCAAATCCCTATCCTTTCTGGTTTCTTAATGAAAAAAATTGTTCTATTGATATGAATGGCGGAAAACCACCATTCATTTTTCCTGAAAAATCAGTTCGCAAATGCAGCAATACCTGTCTGCGCACGCCCAAGAATCAAGGCATGAACATCATGTGTACCTTCATAAGTATTGACCACTTCAAGGTTAACGAGATGACGGGCAACCCCGAACTCATCACTGATGCCGTTTCCACCCATCATGTCACGGGCAACACGGGCAATATCCAGTGCTTTTCCACAGTTATTACGTTTGATCAGTGAAGTCCCCTCGACAGAGGCAATCCCCTCATCTTTCATACGACCAAAACGCAATGCCAGCTGTAAACCCAGGGCAATTTCAGTCTGCATATCGGCCAGTTTTTTCTGAATCAACTGATTTGCCGCCAGTGGTCGACCAAACTGTTTACGATCCATGGTGTACTGATGCGCTGTATGCCAGCAGAACTCAGCTGCTCCCATTGCTCCCCAGGCAATACCGTAACGGGCACTGTTCAGACAGGTAAATGGACCTCGGAGACCTCGGATTTCAGGAAAGGCGTTTTCTTCAGGGACAAAAACATTGTCCATGACAATTTCACCTGTAATCGAAGCCCGTAAGCCTACTTTTCCATGAATTGCAGGTGCTGAAAGCCCTTCCCAGCCTTTTTCCAGAATAAAACCACGGATCTCACCGACATTACCCTCAGCAGAGACCTCTTTTGCCCACACCACAAAAACATCTGCAACGGGACTGTTGGTAATCCACATTTTTGCGCCTGTCAGACGGTAGCCACCATCGACTTTTTTCGCACGTGTGATCATGCTGCCAGGATCAGAGCCGTGGTCTGGTTCAGTCAGCCCAAAACAACCGATATACTCACCCGTTGCCAGTTTCGGTAAGTACTTCTGCTTCTGTTCTTCTGACCCAAACTCATTGATAGGAACCATCACCAGAGAACTCTGTACACTCGCCATAGAGCGATAGCCTGAATCCACCCGTTCAATTTCACGTGCAATCAGACCATAACTGACATAATTCAGCCCCGCGCCACCATATTGCTCTGAGATAGTCGGACCAAGCAGTCCAAGCTCTCCCATTTCCCTGAAAATGGAAATATCTGTTTTTTCATGACGGAACTGATCCAGCACGCGTGGCATCAGCTTACCCTGACAATAAGCCTGAGCCGAATCACGGATCATGCGCTCTTCTTCTGTCAGCTGCTGTTCCAGCAGAAATGGGTCCTGCCAGTTAAACTGTACACGTGCTTTTTTTGCTGAATTAACCATTTGATTCATTGCTTCCTCTGCAATATCTTCTGTCATTTATTGAATCTGATGGTAAGTGTGATTATTCATTCTTTCAAACGATTAATTTGCATTCAGATATTCCATTTACGCATAGCTTAAATCTCCCGCCACTGTCAAACTCATACCCAAAACACTAAAAAACCTGAGTAGCTGAATTATTGATATGAAATCCACAATTGCTCTGCTAATCTTCATATGATCTTTTGAGATAGCATGTATAAAAGGACTCATGTCATGCGCCGTAATATTCCTTCACTGCAAAGCCTGATCTGCTTTGAGTCTGCTGCCCGTCACTCAAGCTATACACATGCTTCTTTAGAACTCTGCATTACACAGAGTGCAGTCTCCAGACAGATTCAGCAACTTGAAGATTTCCTGGGAATCAGCCTGTTTACCCGTACCCGTCACGGCGTTGAACTGACCTATGCAGGACAGCAATATGCAAAAAATGTCCGTCCTTATCTGACAGGTCTTGAAAAAATGACCTCCGATATGATTTCTCATAAAGGTCAGGGAGGAACACTGAAACTGGGCGTTGTTCCTACCTTCGCAACCCGCTGGCTGTTGCCCAGACTTCATCGTTTTAATGTCCGTCATCCTGAAATTACAGTTCACCTGGAAACCAGTACAAAACCGTTTTTATTTGATGATAATATTTTTGATGCTGCCATTTACACAGGGACTCAACAACAGATTGATCACTGGCCAGGAACACAGGCTCACTTTCTCATGCAGGAAGACCTGGTTGCAGTCTGTTCGCCTCAGCTGATTCAGCAACACTTTCCGGATGCAGTCATGAATGGTAACGGCAGTTTCAACCTGACGCCTTCAGAACTGATACATTTACCACTTTTACAGCAGACCACACGTCCTGCGATCTGGCAGGAATGGTTTCAGACACATCAGACTGAGCATCCCAGACCACATGATGGGCAACGTCATGAACTGTTTTCCATGCTCTCAGTCGCAGCCAGTCATGGGATGGGTATGGCGCTGATTCCACAGATGCTGATTGAACAGGAACTGACAACAGGTCAGCTTGTGATTGTATCTTCAGCGAAACTTCAGGGCAGCCGCTCTTATTATCTGGTTCACGCGGTACAGCAGTCTTCTCCTCTGATCCAGAAGTTTACAGCCTGGCTGAAGTCCGAATTACATCCATCCGATTCAGTCAATGATCTGACCGACTCTTGTTCCGCCTTAAAGGATTAAATCATGCAAAAACTTGTCGTATTTTCAGGTGCGGGAATGAGTGCTGAAAGTGGTATCAGTACGTTCCGTGACAGTAATGGCTTATGGGAAAATCACAATATTCATGATGTTGCCACCCCTGAAGCCTGGCAGAAAAATCCTGAGCTTGTTCAGCGTTTTTATAATGAAAGACGTAAAAATATTCTGACTGCAACACCCAATCCGGCACACAGGCTGATTGCTGAACTGGAAAAATATTTTGAAGTGCAGGTCATTACACAGAACATTGATGATCTGCATGAACGTGCCGGAAGTTCAGATGTGCTGCATCTGCATGGAAATATCAGGCTTGCCAAAAGCTCAGGTCCTACAGCTCAGTACACCACTGAATTTTATCCTGTTAAAGGTGACAGCCTGTTGCTGGATCAGAACTTTTGCAAAGATGGTTACCCACTTCGTCCACACGTTGTATGGTTTGGAGAAGCTGTTCCTGCATATGATGATGCACTTGAAATAATCCAGCAGGCAGATATTTTTATTGTGATCGGTACAAGCCTGGTCGTTTATCCTGTTGCAGGGCTGGTTCATGAAATACCGCCTGCATGTCAGGCATATTATATAGACCCTAAAGCAGATCAGCAGCAGATGCCCGCACAATACCAGTGTATTGCACAGACCGCTACTGAGGGCTTACAGGTACTGTTCTCAGAACTCTGCAAAACGCATAAAAACTGATGCTTACTGCTGCATGATTCCTGCTTTTCCATCAGTTACGAAAAAAGCAGGAATCACACCGTACTATTTAATTTTGCTCAGGAAAGGTTTCAGCACTCTGTACAGTACATATAAAATCAACACTATCAGATACAAAGGCCAGACTGTAATCAGAATCACCAGCAGATCCAGAACAAACTGCCAGCCATACTGAACACCATTCCATGCACGTTTCCAGAAACTGTCACCATTCAGTCTTGCAACAGCATCGACGTCTACATCTATTCTTTCTCTGACCGTTGAAGGCTGATTCACTATCAGGCTGATGGTACTGTAACGAACCCGATCCTGAACTTCCATCTGAGTCAGACGTGCAATTTCACTCAACTGCGAATTGCGCGTATCGGACGGAACACTCTGAGTCTGTGCAATTTTTTCTTCCAGCAGTTTCAGCTCATAGCGTTTTGCAGAATACTGCTGCTGATTGAGGAAGTACATCAGGGGCAACAGTTGATTGACAAAGCCTGCTGCCTTTTCGCTTGGCACTCTGACCACAATCTGAGCCACAGGATTTACTTTTTCAAATACTCTGATTTTTCCATCAGAAATACTTTGTGACTGTGTATCCAGCACCTGAAAATCAATATTCTTCTGCTCTACAAAACCACCAGCTTCATAGGTCAGTTTATCAATTGCCAGACCTGTTTTAATCACATCTGTTGCAGTAAAGTCCACACTCGCTTCACGCACCATACGACGTGCAGATTCAGCACTGTTAACCTGAGTATTCAGAATAACGTCAGGCTTCTGCTCAGTCTGTGGCGTTGTGTCAGGTTCATGCTGAGCTTTGGCTTCTGATTCCATACTCACAGCGCTGTCAGCCGCTACCGCTTCTGTCGATGCTTCAGCGGGAGCTTCTTCCATTTTTTTTGAACAGCCATTTAAAAGCAGGCTGCATAAAATAAGTGCTGATATTTTTTGATTCATGACATTTTCACTTTTTATTAAATTTAAAACATGTCTGTATATGGCTTGTTTTGATGTATTACTCAGACATCGACAAAATGATGGAAGAATAAAAATGAGTCAATATAAAAAAGGTAGCCAGCCTGTGCCTGCTACCTTTTTATAATGAATGTACCGCAACGAAATAATATTCAGATCTATCCTGCACGTTCAACTGACAGCACATCCCCACCTGGACGTTCAATTTCTGAAATCATATTTTCAAAAGAAAATATCTCATCCAGCTGAGCCTGAGTCAGTAAGTTCTGCTCCAGTACAACCTGCTGAATGGTTTTGTTCTGCTCTATACACAACTTACCGATTTCATCGCATTTAGCATGTCCAAGTAATGGATCAAGCAGGGTAATAATACCGACACTGCGCATTACAGCATTATAACAGGTCTGTGTATTTGCCTGAATTCCAGCAATACACTTGCTTTCGAGTGTATCCATGGCATGAGTCAACAGCTGAATGGATTCATTGATGGATACAGCAATGACCGGTTCCATCACATTTAACTGTAACTGCCCTGCTTCTGCCGCCATGGTCACGGTCAGATCATTTCCGATCACCTTAAAAGCAACCTGATTGACAACTTCCGGTATCACAGGATTGACTTTTGCCGGCATGATGGAAGAACCTGCCTGAAGCTCAGGTAAGCGGATTTCAGCCAGACCCGTCCGTGGACCTGAACTCAGTAAACGCAAGTCATTACATATTTTGGACAGCTTCACCGCCAGGCGTTTCAGCGTACTCGATAAAATAATGAAGACACCACAATCACTTGTGGCTTCAACATAATCCTCAGTTCCCTGCAAATCAAGCCCCGTAATTTCATGCAACACTTTAACCACTTCATGGGCATATCCTTCAGGTGAGTTTACCCCTGTACCAATTGCAGTCGCCCCCAGATTGATTTCAAGTAAAAGCTGACGGGTTCTGTCGATCAGTTTCAGATCTTCTTTGAGCAAAGTTGCAAAAGCACGAAACTCCTGTCCCATTGTCATCGGTACAGCATCCTGCAACTGTGTTCTTCCCATTTTCAGAACAGTCTGAAATTCGGTTGCTTTGGTATAAAAACTGTCAATCAGTTTTCTGAGCTGAACAAACAGATCATCCAGACTGTAATACGTTGCAAGTCTTAAAGCAGTTGGATATACATCATTGGTTGACTGTGATTTATTGACATGGTCATTCGGATGAATAACGCTGTACATTCCTTTCTCATAGCCCATCTGCTCAAGGGCAATATTTGCCAGCACCTCATTGGTATTCATATTAATGGAAGTACCCGCACCTCCCTGATAAACATCCAGAGGAAATGAGTCTCTCCAGCCCTCAGCACTCTGAATCAGTTCATCACAGGCACGCTGAATAGCCAGACTGATGTCCTCACTGATTTTAGAAAACTGAAGATTGGTCTGAGCCGAAGCTTTTTTTACCTGAGCAAGCGCACGTATAAAGTGCAGATTTTCTCCCACTTTCTGACCTGATATCTGAAAATTTTCCAGTGCCCGTAAAGTATGAATTCCATAATAACAATCTGAAGGTACTTCTTTCACACCCAGCAGGTCTTTTTCTATTCTTGTTTTAACCGTTTGAACCGTAGACACAATCTATACTCACCGTAATGCACTGAATCCGTGCACCATCATCATAGCTGTTTTATACAGAGCAACTACATGACAATTTATCATGTTTGGAAATGGTTTATTACGGTTTCAATACGCTCTGTTGCTTATGTAACTCTATGTAAATAAAGTTATGATTTCATCCATCATGTTTTTTATAATTCAGTAACTGCCCAGAACTGGCAGAATAAGTCAGGCACACTTTTTATGCGCTGGCGCAACGTTTTAATATCATGTTTTTATTCAATAAATTCTGATTGTATCTAAACGTACATTTAGATACACAAGATCATCATAAATTACTCTTAAATGTTACAGATGGTAATTTTATTTTTATGTTTGAATCAGCACCTTGCTGACAGTGCATAAAAATTAACCCTGGACAGGTTTATCCATAAGGACATAAGGATGGGCATATGAGTCAACTGAACCCCACATTAATCACTTTTATTTTCTATATCCTGGCAATGGTTGGTATTGGTTTATATGCCTATAAAGCAACCACTGACTTTTCCGACTACATTCTGGGCGGACGCAGTTTAGGGAGTGTCGTTACAGCCCTTTCCGCGGGCGCATCTGACATGAGTGGTTGGTTGCTCATGGGCTTACCTGGTGCAATTTACCTGGCAGGGTTATCTGAAGCCTGGATTGCCATTGGGCTAATTATTGGTGCCTGGCTGAACTGGCTGCTTGTTGCAGGTCGTTTGCGGGTACATACCGAAGTGCAGAATAATGCACTGACATTACCGGATTATTTCACCAGCCGTTTTGGTGACAGCAAAAAAATTCTGCGTATCATTTCAGCCATCGTTATTCTGGTTTTTTTCGCAATTTACTGTGCTTCAGGCATGGTTGCCGGTGCGCGTCTGTTCGAAAGCCTGTTTGGCTGGTCATATACAACAGCCTTATGGATCGGTGCTATAGCCACCATCAGTTATGTCTGTATCGGTGGCTTCCTGGCGATCAGCTGGACAGATACTTTTCAGGCAGGCTTAATGATTTTTGCCCTGCTGCTGACTCCAATCATGACGTATCTGGCACTGGGTGATAACAGCACTCACTTTGCAGGTCTGATTGAACAGGCCCGTCCACATGCCACCAATATGATTTCGGGTCTGAGTTTCCTTGCGATTATTTCATCCGCAGCATGGGGACTGGGTTATTTTGGACAGCCACACATTCTCGTCCGTTTTATGGCTGCTGACTCCGTCAAATCCATCCCTGCTGCCCGTAAAATTGGTATGAGCTGGATGATTCTCTGTCTGGGCGGTGCTGTAGGTACAGGTTTTATCGGTATTGCTTATTTCCAGCTGCATCCTGAGCTGGCTGCTGCTGTAACCCAGAACCCTGAAACCATTTTTATGGAACTGAATAAAATTTTATTCAATCCGTGGGTTGCTGGAATTATTCTTGCTGCAATTCTTGCGGCTGTCATGAGTACACTCAGCTGTCAGTTACTGGTTTGCTCAAGTGCGCTGACTGAAGATTTATACAAAGCATTCATCCGTAAAAATGCCTCTCAGAATGAGCTGGTATGGGTTGGACGTGTTATGGTACTGGCTATTTCTGTTCTGGCGATTGCGCTTGCCATGAACCCTGACAGTAAAGTTCTGGGTCTGGTTGCCTATGCCTGGGCAGGTTTTGGTGCTGCATTTGGACCATTGATTATTCTGTCTCTGTTCTGGAAACGCATGACGCTCAACGGTGCAATCATTGGTATGATCGTTGGTGCTGTAACTGTGATTCTCTGGAAAAACACGATGGCACATACAGGCTTATACGAAATTGTTCCTGGTTTTGTTCTATCTTTCATCAGTATCATTGTGGTGAGCCTGCTGGGCAAAGCGCCATCTGCTGAAGTAACTGAGCGTTTTGAAAAATCAGATGCACTGTATAAAAGTGAAATGGCAAAACTGAAATAAATCCTGACCACATTTTCAGTTCCACCATTCAAGTAAAGAGGGTTCATCCCTCTTTACTTTTTTGCAGATAAGTAGAAGCGAAATAACGAACCTCCTGCGTTCAAGCATTCCCACTCAGTTTAACCACTTATACCGCTTTGTTCTGATATTTCAGTTTGATCTGTGAGCTTTCCTTAATCACTTCCATAACAGGATAACTTCGGGTTTCTTTCACCCCTGGTAACTGCCACAGCACCTGCCCTGATATTTTCCTGAACTCTTCCATATTTGCACAGCGGATTTTTACAACAAAATCAAAGCCACCACTGATCATATGACACTCAACAATTTCAGGGTGCTGAAGAACTGCATCGCTGAATTCTTCAAGCACATTAGGCGTTGTTTTATCCAGCAGGATTTCAACAAAAACCACAAATGCAGCATTCAGCATTTCAGGGTTCAGGCGTGCTTCATACCCTGTAATGAACCCATCTTTAGACAGTTTCTGCACGCGAGCCAGTACAGCTGTAGCTGACAGATTCACCATTTCAGCAAGCCGTGTATTTGAAATGCGTCCATCTTTCTGAAGAATATCGAGAATTTTAATATCCGTTCGGTCAAGGCTAAGAATTGGGTTGCTCATCTGAATTATTCTCTAAATTTTAGGCATATTATAGTGAGATATTCGGCATTTATTCTGTAATGATTCATTAAATAAAGCTCCCCTAAAAAATCATCAGTCACAGGATGTTGGCATGAATACGATGAACACTGAAGCGCATTTCAGCGATAAAGAACTTACTTCTGAATATATTTCTGAATTCCGTGAAAAAAATGAATATGAAATTCAGATCAATACAGCATGGCGCCGTGCTGAGCCTGAATGCGTTGAAAACCTGCTAGAACACAGCCAGATTCCTGATGAACTGAATGACCAGATTCATAACACTGCATTTAACCTTGCTCACACCTTACGTGAACGGAAAAGCTCATCAGGTAAAGCGGGTATCGTACAGGGACTACTTCAGGAGTTTGCACTTTCCTCACAGGAAGGTATTGCTCTGATGTGCCTGGCAGAAGCGCTGCTTCGTATTCCAGATGCTGCAACCCGCGATCTGCTGATCAAAGACAAAATAAACCAGGGCAACTGGAAAGAACACATTGGTCAAAGCAGCCTGATGTTTGTCAATGCAGCAGCATGGGGACTCATGCTGACCGGCAAGCTGATGGAAACACCAAAACAGAACAGTCTGTCGGGTATGCTGACGTCTCTGCTCGCCCGCAGTGGTCGTGGTGTGATCCGTAAAGCTGTCGATGTTGCCATGCGTATGATGGGTGAACAGTTTGTAACAGGTGAAACCATTCAGGAGGCACTGAAACACGCTGAACCTCTTGAAGATAAAGGCTTTCGTTACTCCTACGACATGCTGGGTGAAGCTGCCCTGACTGAACATGATGCAGAACGCTATTATGAAGACTATACCAATGCCATTCATGCTATTGGCAAGGCTTCTGCTGAAAAAGATGTTTATGATGGTCCTGGTATTTCCATCAAATTATCTGCCTTGCACCCGCGTTATCAGCGTGCCCAGATCGGTCGTGTTCACAATGAACTTTATGGAAAAATTCTTCAGCTGGCACAGCTTGCAAAACAGTACAACATTGGTCTGAATATTGATGCCGAAGAGTCAGAGCGTCTGGAAATTTCACTGGAACTGCTGGAAAGACTCTGTTTTGAACCCTCACTGAATGACTGGAAAGGCATTGGCTTTGTGATTCAGGCTTATCAGAAACGCTGTTTTTACGTGGTCGATTATATTATTGACCTGGCAAAACGCAGTGAAAAAAGACTGATGATCCGCCTGGTCAAAGGCGCATACTGGGACAGTGAAATCAAAAAAGCCCAGATGGATGGCATGACTGATTATCCGGTATTTACCCGCAAGGTTCATACGGACCTGTCATACATTGCCTGTGCAAAAAAACTGCTTGCTGCTCCCGATCAGATTTATCCGCAGTTTGCGACGCATAATGCACAGACACTTGCCACGATTTATCAGCTTGCAGATCCTGCACAGTACTATACCGGTCAGTATGAATTTCAATGCCTGCATGGTATGGGCGAACCGCTTTATGAGCAGGTGGTCGGTAACCGAAGTGACAACAAACTGGGCGTTCCCTGCCGTATTTACGCACCTGTAGGTAACCATGAAACATTACTAGCTTACCTGGTCAGACGTTTACTTGAAAATGGTGCAAACACCTCATTCGTCAACCGTATTGCAGATAAAACCATAGAAATTGATGATCTGATTGAAAACCCTTACATTACCATCACTGAAACTGCACAGAAAGAACAGATCACTGGTCAGAAACACCCTGCCATTCCTCTACCTGTAGAGCTTTATGGTGATGTCCGTAAAAACTCAGCCGGTTTTGATCTTGCCAATGACCTGGATCTCAGTGTTCTGAATCAGACCGCTGTTCAGCTGGCACAGCACCAGTGGCATGCCACACCTATGGGCAAAAATCTGACTGTGACCGATGGTTCAACAGCCAATAAAATCCTCAATCCATCCAGTCATCAGGATGTTGTGGGCAGTGTTCAGGAAGCCACGGCGGAACAGGTCGATCAAGCCCTGGAAAATGCAGTACTTGCACAGCAGAACTGGTCTGAACTGAGTAAAAACAAACGCGCTGACTGCCTGCTTAAAGCCGCTGATCTGATGGAATCACGTCTTCAGGAACTGATGATCCTGCTCAGCCGTGAAAGTGGTAAAACCTATTCAAATGCAATTGCAGAAGTACGTGAAGCAGTAGACTTCCTGCGCTACTATGCAGCTCAGGTGATTGATCTGAGCGATGACTGTGTTCTTCAGCCATTAGGTACAGTACTGTGCATCAGTCCGTGGAATTTCCCGCTGGCTATTTTTACGGGTCAGATTGCTGCTGCCCTGGTTGCAGGAAACACAGTGATTGCTAAACCAGCTGAACAGACGCCCTTGATTGCCTCTGTTGCTGTCCAGATGTTATGGCAAGCCGGTGTTCCTGAAGATGTTATTCAGCTTCTGCCTGGTCGCGGTGAAACTGTAGGCGCACAGTTAAGTGCTGATGCCCGTATTCAAGGCATTATGTTTACAGGCTCGACTGAAGTTGCTGTGATTCTGAATAAAACCCTGGCAGCTCGTATCAGCGCGGATGGTCAGCCTGTGCCACTGATTGCTGAAACCGGTGGGCAGAACGCAATGATTGTTGATTCTTCTGCATTGACCGAACAGGTGATTCTGGATGCCGTCAGTTCAGCTTTTGACAGTGCCGGTCAGCGTTGTTCAGCTTTGCGTATTTTATGCGTTCAGGAAGACAATGCCGCCAGTGTCGTGAACATGCTCAAAGGTGCCATGCGTGAACTTCAGGTCGGTAACCCTGCGCTGTTGCAGACGGATATTGGTCCGGTCATTGACACCGATGCAAAGAACATTATTGAAGCACATATTCAGAAAATGAAAGACAAGGGCTATCCTGTTCACCAACTCATGATGGATCAGTCACAGGATCTCAGTCAGGGAACATTTATTGCTCCAACTTTAATTGAACTGCCTGATTTAAATGATCTGAAACGTGAAGTGTTCGGACCAGTGTTACATGTCATTACCTATAAGTATGGACAGCTGAACCAGCTGCTCGATCAGATCAACAGCAAAGGCTATGGTTTGACTATGGGGCTTCACACACGTATTGATGAGACGATCCATAGCGTTGTTTCCACAGCAGAAGTTGGAAACCTGTATATCAACAGAAATATTGTAGGTGCAGTGGTAGGCGTACAGCCTTTCGGTGGTGAGGGGCTTTCAGGCACAGGTCCAAAAGCTGGAGGTCCGTTATATCTGTACAGATTAATCAGACAATGTTCCGATAAAAAACTGCGTCAGCCATTTTCAGCTCAGGCACTGACTGAATACTCTGAAACTGAAACATTTATTCAGTTTAAACAATGGCTCAATACCCGTTTCAGCCAACTGAACATTACTCTGCCTGAGCCTGTATGCAGCCGACAGCAGTTCCTGCTGAAAGGTCCTACAGGTGAAAGTAATGAATATACCGTTCTGCCTCGTAAACATGTGCTCAGTCTTGCGACCTCCGAATCCGATCAGATCCAGCAATTACTGACTATCTTTTTAGTCGGCAGTCAGCCGGTTGTACTGGCGGAAAACCCCTTTGTTCAGAAATACCTGAAAAGCATGCCAAAAGAAGTATCGGACAGTTTTATCTTCATTAATGATGTCACTGAAGGTGAGTTTGATGCTGTACTTCATCATGGCACTGACGAGCAGTTACTGAAACTTCAGCAGCAGATGGCAAACCGAAACGGTCCTATTACAGGCATCAGTCACATGAAACCAGGCAATGCATTTATTCCTGCTGAACGCCTGCTGATTGAACGTGCCGTCAGTGTAAATACTGCAACAGCCGGTGGTAATGCCAGTCTGATGA
Organism: Acinetobacter chinensis; assembly: GCF_002165375.2. Taxonomy (NCBI): domain Bacteria; kingdom Pseudomonadati; phylum Pseudomonadota; class Gammaproteobacteria; order Moraxellales; family Moraxellaceae; genus Acinetobacter; species Acinetobacter chinensis. The sequence goes on along the minus strand of NZ_CP032134.1, from coordinate 1,522,144 downwards.
CACTGGACTGAAATCACAGCATGACTAAGCTTTTCCAGACACCTCTTTATCAGACTGACATCTCCCTTTCACTGTCAGTCTGATTTTTTATGTTCTGTATGTATCTGACTGCATTTAAAACTCTGCATCCCAGATTCACTGCTTCCTGCCTCAAAGCCACTATTTTTGCAGTTTTCAAATCAATAACTTTAGGCATATCCATCAAACTTTGTTACCATCCTTTCTTTCAGTGTGTTTGTGAAATTTTCGCTATATGACTTCATCCTATCAGCAGCAACTTAATGATAAAGTTGAACGTATTTCTGCCCAGTTTAACGAATTTAACCCTCCAGAACTGGAAGTATTTGAATCTCCAGCTTCCGGTTACCGCATGCGCGCTGAATTCCGCATATGGCACACTGAAAATGATATGTTTTATGCAATGTTTGAACGCAATGACGACCAGCAGAAACAGGTCGTTCGTGTAGATACATTTGATATTGCTGATCAGAGTATCAATGATTTAATGCCTGTCCTGCTGGATGCGCTGAAAACTACACCGCAGCTTTCAAACCGTCTTTTCGAAGCTGACTTTCTGGCAACCCTCAGCGGTGACATGCTGGTTACCCTGATTTATCATCGTAAGCTTGATGAAGAATGGGAAAAACATGCCCGCGCACTTGCTGAACGCCTGAATATTAAAATCTATGGTCGTAGCCGTGGACAGAAAGTAATTATAACGGACGACTACGTGGTCGAAAAACTGACTGTAAATGGTCAGCAATATGCTTATAAACAAATTGAAAGCAGTTTCACTCAGCCTAACGCAATCGTATGTCAGCACATGCTTGAATGGGCATGTAATGCAGTTCAGCCGACTACACGTGACCTGCTTGAACTGTATTGTGGTAATGGTAATTTCACATTACCGCTCTCTACACGGTTCAATAAAGTACTGGCAACAGAACTGGCAAAATCTTCGGTCTATGCCGCTCAGTGGAATATCGAAAAAAATGCGGTCAACAACATTCAGGTTGCCCGTCTTTCCGCTGAAGAATTTACTGAAGCATTCAATGGTGACCGAGAGTTCCGTCGCTTACAGGAAGCTGAAATTGATATTTCTGCATACGACTTTGAAACCGTTTTTGTCGATCCACCCCGTGCCGGTATTGATGCAGAAACACTGAAACTGTTACAGCGCTTTGAGAAAATTATCTATATTTCATGCAATCCAGACACGCTGTATGACAACCTGAAAACCCTGGCCCAGACACATAAAATTGTAAAATTTGCATTATTTGATCAATTTCCTTTTACACACCATGTTGAATCTGGTGTTTTACTGGAAAAGATTTAAACAAATTATTTCCAGTATTCAGTACATTTTAAAGAGCAGATTTTTCTGCTCTTTTTTTATTGGCTTTCAAATGAATGATTTATCTTCTTTTTAAACACATGCTTTTATAATACCGTTAAACCTGACAGTTACCATCGGAAAATATAAAGACTGAACGATGCTTTTATCACTCATACGGACTTGCATTATTTACAGGAATGGTTATATTTCGATCTATGTTAGGTTGCAAATGAAGGCTCTATGAGTTTTTGGCAAAAGCTGTTTTCTGCGAATCAACAGCTGAACGAGCATAAAAATCAAATTGCTTGTGTTGAAAATGATTGCTCCTGTAAAACTGATGATCAGCTTCTGGATTTACTTGTTAAAGAAACAGATGAAGACATCGTTGCAGGAATTAAAAAGGTTTTACTTTCCAGAGGGTATAGCCGTAAAGAGTTAAACGAACTTAAACATTTTCCTATGCAGTAGGAAAGAAAAAAGCATTCAGGAGACTGAGTGCTTTTTTAATGTCTGAACATCACCATTCATCTAAATCCCCTTCCGATTAAAATATGAAAATGCTTTACTGTATCTGAATACAACTCTAATAAATGCTCCTATAAAAAGTAAGAAAATGACGGGGAAAAATATGAAATATCATGCTCCACTCCTGATGGTTTTCTGTAGTGTTTTCACAGCCCACAGTTTTGCTGCCGCCATGGATCAATCCGGTCAGTCCATACTGCCTTTTCTGGAAAACGGTCACTATTTTGAAGCTTCAATATCTGCTGCTGACCCTGAAGTTTCTGGACGAACGCTTGATACACGTCCTGATTACGTTATTCCAGGCGTCACTGACTATTCAACAGATGATATTGCACAAAGTTTTCAGTATTACAGCGCGGCACTGAAACTGCAGCTTACACCCCTGTTGTCTTTTGGGATTTTATATGACCAGCCTTTTGGTGCTGATATACGCTATAAAGTCAAAGAAAACGGCAGTTTTTCCGATCCTGTCATTTCCAGTGAAGGGACGATAGCCAATGTGGATACTGAAAATCTGGCGATGCTTTTTGGTATTCAACCCACCAGAAATTTAAGTCTTTTTGCAGGTCCAGTCTACGAAACAGTGAAAGGTGAAGTTTCACTTCGCGGTCTGGTCTATCTGGATTTTAATGGTTATGACGCTCAGTTCAGTAAGGACAGCAGTCCTGGATGGCTTGCAGGTTTCGCATGGCAAATTCCAGATATCGCTTTAAAAGCCGCAGTAACATACCGTTCTGAAATCAAACATGAACTGGAAGCGACTGAAAGTATATTCGGCACACCGCTTGTATTTACAGATGAAAGTAAAACAAAAATCACTACACCACAGTCTGTCAATATCGATTTCCAGACCGGTGTTGCCGCTGATACGCTTTTATACAGCAACATCCGCTGGGTCAACTGGAAAGATTTTTCCATCCGTCCTGTGCAGTTTGGTGCAATGTCTGAAATGGCAACCACACTGATCAGTGGAGGGCTGTATACAGGTGGTTTCAATCTGGATGACTACAATAAAGACCAGTGGTCAGCCACTTTAGGGCTTGCCAGACAGTGGAACAGACAATGGGCAACTGCAATTGATGCAGGCTGGGACTCAGGTACCGGTGAACCTGCATCCATTTTAAATCCAACCAAAGGCTACTGGAGTGCAGGTCTGTCTTTTCAGTTTAATCCTGAACCCAGTTATTTCATCGCCGCCGGTGTAAAATATTATTGGCTGGGCGACACTGAATCTCAGGATGGAACCTACTATCTTCCTCTGCCAGGCGCAGCTGAAACTGCCCGGGTCGGTGATTTCGAAAATAACAATGCCATTGGTTACGGTTTAAAAATTGGCTACCATTTTTAACAGTTTAGCCGCCAGTATTTGAACCAGAAGCGGTTCAGCATTTTTTTCCGCTTCTGGCTCCACATATGTATTCAGTTTTACTCATTCCGAACTTTTAATATATCTAAACAAAATTAGCTGTTATTTCATAGCTTTAATTTTATTCAAATGATGATCCCGCATGAACTGCCTAGATTTTAATTAAAACGCATTCTTTCTCTGTTATCATTCTCAGCTCAAAACAAAATTATTTAAATTAAAATAAAGGTTTAATTCATGAGAACTATCAAAATTCTGAGTCTGATCACCGTCATACTAAGCCTGAATGCCTGCAGTAAAATTCCTGAAGAATGTGCAGATTCCTGGTCAAAAATGGAAAAACTTTCCAGACAGATGGGGCTGACAGATGAACAGATCAAAAGTCAGAAATCAAAATTTGAACATGAAATTAAACAGATGGATAAAGCCCAGGCCACTGAAATGTGTAAGTCACAAAGTACTTTACTGGGCGTGGTCGGTCAGTAAACCACCATTTTTATTCTCTGTTCAGAACCGGAAGAACACTCCTGTTTTTCCAGGGATAATCCAACATATCTACAGCTCTGCCCTGTTCAGTATTCAGCGTTGAACAGGGCTTCATATCAGCAGACTGATAAATCTGGTCACAATCGGAATAGCTGAAAATGTGACTTCAATTGGCTTATTTAACTTTAAGGCGTTAGAATAGATATAAAATACACTTGTTAGTTATTGGTCAAACGTCACAATGCAGCAGCAGAAAATACGGTTTCCTCTAGGCTCACATCTGATCGTCAAACACTTTGGATATTCACATCATGGTATCTATGTCGGACGTGGTCGTATCATTCACTATTCGGGTTTTGCACATCTGTTCAAAAAACGCCCCATCGAAATAACGTCTTTAGAAAAATTCAGTTATGGCAAAAACATCACGGTTCAGACCTACCATAATCCACGGTATTCTGGACGTAAAGTTGTGCGCCGTATGCGTTCCCGGATGAATGAAAACAACTATCATCTGATTGTAAACAACTGTGAACACCTATGTACCTGGGCAATTACAGGTGTTGAAAGCAGCCCACAGGTCATTCGTATGATGAACAGACTGACGACCATTGGTTATGTCAGCTCTATCATGAGTTATATGAACAGTATGCTGCTGACCATTACAACAACCAGTTTTGCACTGGTTCTGTACATCAAGAAAAAACTCAGGGATAAATCACGGACTCAGATGGCTGATGTTTTCCTTGAGAAAAAACAGCATAAAAACTGAATATTCAGTATTTACACTGTATTTCTTCATTTCATGCTTTAAAGGGTGGAAATTTATCTTCTACAAGGCTCAGCTGAATGCCCTGCTCAAGCCATGCCTTGGCTCCATCTACAACTGTTGTAAAACCGCCAGTACTGTCAATAATAAATGAAATAAGTTCCGCCCCCTGTAAAGGAATATCATAGTTTCTTATTTTTAAATAAGTCTGATTTTCAGATACTTTTTCAAATATAAAATCCACCGTCGTTTTAGGTGCACCCCATTTAATCTGAATCCGCTTATCAGTGACCACTTCAAGCACTTCAACCTGAGCTGTAAACTGGTACTTCTGCCATGTCCATTCAACCGTTGTTCCTTGCTCAAGTCTGCCCGTTGCAGAACTGAACCAGAATTTTGCTGTAATGGATGGATCAATAAACGCCTGAAAAACCTCTGTAACCGGCTTGCGGATCAGCATCTGAACTTCAATGGTTGGGTTCATAACAGTGCCCCTCGAATTGATCTTTTATGATTGTATTTAAATACAGATACCACAACTTTACAGATTGAGGCTATCTGTAAAGTGTGAGCAATTTTTAATTTTTCTTATAGCGTATACTGAGAATCCACCACAGATCTGAAGCGCTCTGAAAACTGCCCATTCCAGTAGGGATAACAGGGGTAAGGCGGATAAACTGCACTGACATCATTCAGTCTCTGAATCTGATCTGGACTGAGAACCAGCTGGCTGGACTGTAAGTTTTCAGCTAACTGCTGCTGATTCCTGGCACCAATCAATACCGTTGATACCGTTGGTCGCTGCAATAACCAGTTCAAAGCAATCTGAGGAATACTGTGTCCGGTTTCCTGTGAAATCTGCTGTAAAACATCAATCACCTGGTACAGATATTCTTCATTCACAGGCGGAGCAAACTGCGCAGTTTCATGTAAGCGGCTGTTTTCCGGTAATGAATGATTTCGGTCAAACCGACCCGTCAAACGCCCCCATCCTAAAGGACTCCATACAATGCCACCAATATTCTGATCATGATTCAGCTGCATCAACTCCCACTCATAATCCCGCCCAATTAAAGAATAATAAACCTGATGTGCAATAAATTTTTCATAGCCATAACGCTCAGCAACAGACTGAGCTTTCATCAGCTGCCATCCAGAGAAATTCGATGCCCCAATGTAGCGGACTTTACCACTCTGAATCAGGTGATCCAGTGATTTCATCAACTGTTCGGGTGCTGTAAAACTGTCAGACTGGTGCAATTGTAAAACGTCAATATAATCGGTATTTAAACGCTTCAAAGACTGCTCTACAGCATAAATAAGGTAATTACGTGAATAGCCCACATGATTGATCTGTTCACCCGTGCGAATGCCCACTTTGGTTGAAATAATGACATTCTGACGCTGCTGCAACAAAGCTTTACCGAGCATACGTTCAGACTCTCCATCTGAATAGACATCGGCAGTATCAAAAAAATTAATTCCAGCATCCATACATGATGCAATCATCTGGCTGGCTTCGGTCTGCCCCGCCTGCCCCCATGCAGAAAAAATCTGTCCTTTCCCACCAAAAGTGCCTGCACCAAAACCAAGCTCTGAAACGCGTAAACCAGAATTTCCTAGAAAGTTATATTTCATGATCTTCACTCGCAAATAAATATGATCACAAAATAACAATTTTGTTTTGTCTGAAAAATCAGGACAATCAAAAAACATTTTTTCGATTTTATGGATAATGAATACTGAAGATTTCCATTTTTTTCTGCGTGTTGCAGAGTCAGGCTCTATCACTCAGGCAGCAAAAGAAGAAAATATTGCGGTGTCGGTTGCCAGTCAACGGATTCAACGCCTTGAAAATCAATTAAAACTCAGGCTCTTTTACAGAACAACAAGACGTTTAAGTTTAACTGAAGAAGCAAGAGTCCTGATTGAGCAAGGACGACCCTTGCTTGATGGTTTTCACGCATTGACAGAAAACTTACAGCAGAACCATCCGATTTTATCAGGCACAATTCATATGACTGCCTCGGCCACCTTTGGTGCTCATATTCTTGTGCAGATTATTGCAGAGTTTTTAAAACTGCACCCTGAGCTTAAAATCAATTTAGATATGAATGATCAGAACGTCGATCTCGTTGCACATGGGCTTGATCTTGCGATACGCATTGGAAAACTGAAAGATTCTTCTTTGATTGCCAGACCTTTGTGTATAAACAGGCGCTTGCTGTGTGCGTCCTCTGAATATCTTCAGAAATATGGTCATCCAACGTCCCTGCAGGATTTAAAACAACACCGCTGTATTATTCAACGCCATCAACAGGGCATCAGTAATACATGGCATTTTGTAGATCAAGCAGGACGGAATACTGCTATTGAGCTTGAAGGAAATTTCATTACCAATTCAGGTGAAGGAATCCGTCAGGCATCGCTGGCAGGTCTTGGAATATCAAACCATTCTTTGTGGCATGTACAGCAGGATTTAAAGGATGGGAAACTTGTTCAGGTGTTACCTGATTTTACGGTTGAACCTACTGCTGTTTATGCTGTGACACCTGATAAAAAGTTTGTATCCAGCAAGGTAAAAGTACTGATCGAATTCTTACAGCATCATTTTCAGCAATCATTATAGGTTTTATCTGACACATCCCTATAAAACTGAGATTCAGAGCTCCAAATGACAGATATAATCAACAACCTCACTCGACTGCATACTGAAACGACAGTTTTCAGGAATATTCAGAATCTCACCTTCAACCAGGGTTTTAAATTCACCATCACCAACTCTGATCAGACATTTTCCTGAAATAATTTCAATACGCTCAGGTACATGGGTTTCAAAAGTCAGCGGTTTTTCAGTTGGCAGTAACACTCCCAGTGTTTTCTTTGAACCATCTTTAAATTCAACCAGATAACTGATGGAACGACCATTAAAATGAATATTTGGCTTTTTATGAATGGATACAGAATCAAGTTGCTGTGACATTATTACATCCCTGCTGTCATTCTGTTTTCCAGTATATCTGTTTTTATAAAAAGGAAGCATGACAGTTTGAAAAAATTTATTTCAGCCTGAAAATAAAAAACCCAGCCTAAGCTGGGTTTTTTAATGACATATTACTTACCAGGTTTAAAGCTGTCTCTTAAATCCAGAATGCGGTTAAACACAGGTTTTTCACTTGTGTGATCATACTGGTCAGCAACAAAATAGCCTTCACGTTCAAACTGGAAGCGATCTTCAGGTTTTGCATCTGCTAAAGCAGGTTCAATAATTGCCTGAACTACCTGTAAAGAATCCGGATTCAGATTTGCCAGGAAGTCATCGCCCACTTCTGGATCAGACTCAGTAAACAGACGGTCATAAATACGGACTTCAGCAGGAATACCTTTAGTCGCAGAAACCCAGTGAATGACACCTTTCACTTTACGACCTTCAGGGTTCTTACCTAAAGTTTCAGGGTCAATTGAACATTTCAGTTCAACCACTTCACCGTTTGCATCCTTAATCACTTCATCGCACTTGATCACGTAAGCATGGCGTAAACGTACTTCGCCCTCAGGGATCAAACGCTTAAAGCCTTTCGGTGGCACTTCTTCAAAGTCTTTACGGTCAATATAAATCTCAGAAGTCAAAGGAATAATACGATCGCCCATATCCACGTTTGGATGACGTGCATGCAGCATATCCATAGCTTCAGGTAAATTCGTCAACGTCACTTTTAATGGATTCAGTACAGCCATACCACGCGCTGCGGTATTTTCCAAAGACTGGCGGATACAGAACTCAAGCATTGCCACATCAACAATACCGTCTGTTTTGGAGACACCGACACGTTTACAGAAATCACGTAAACCTTCAGGCGTGAAACCACGACGACGCATACCAACCACTGTTGGCATACGTGGGTCATCCCAGCCATTCACATGATTGCCTTCAACCAGTTTACGCAATTTACGTTTAGAGGTAATGGTGTAATCAATATTCAGACGGCTGGATTCATACTGATGCGGTACTGATGGTGATTTAACCTTTTGCACAACCCAGTCATAAAATGGACGGTGATCCTGAAATTCCAGAGTACATAAAGAATGCGTAATGCCTTCGATTGCATCAGACAATGGATGAGCATAGTCATACATTGGATACATTTTCCATTTATCGCCAGTCTGATGATGTTCTGAATGCAGAACACGGTACAGAATTGGGTCACGCATGTGTACGTTAGGTGAAGTCATATCAATTCTGGCACGCAGAACCGCCTGACCTTCACCAAGTTCACCATTATTCATCTGTGCAAAACGGGCAAGGTTTTCTTCAATGGATGCATCACGGTATGGAGAGTTTTTACCTGGTTCCACAAAGTTACCGCGGTTCAGCTTAATTTCTTCAGGAGACTGTAGATCGACATAAGCATCGCCCTGTTCAATCAGCTGAATTGCCCAGGTATGTAACTGATCAAAATAGCTCGATGCATAACGTGGCACACCATCCCATTCAAAACCCAGCCATTTCACATCATTAGCAATACCATCCACATATTCCTGCTCTTCAGCATCAGGGTTGGTATCATCAAAACGCAGGTTACATAAACCTTTATATTCATTTGCAATACCAAAGTTCAGGCAGATTGCCTTTACATGACCAATATGCAGATAACCGTTCGGTTCTGGTGGGAAACGTGTTACAACAGACTGCACACGACCTTCTGCAAGATCGTCGGTAATCACCTGACGGATAAAGTCCAAGCCTGCCTGTTGTTCCTGCTGCACAGCATCGACCGATGTACTGGTTGTCGGGTTTTTTGGCAGGTCTGAAACAACATCATTTGGCTTCATGGTAGTAAAATCACTTCTATTGAATAAAAATCAGGAGAATAAAAATACGCTTTATACTTTTTTAACAAAAGTTTTTCGTATTTTTGCTTGCTATGTAGTTTACAGTTTGCTTATGCTTCTCTCAACCAAAAACCCATGGCTTTTTTGTCATGATCAGGAGATTACACAATGAGTTTTCCTCAAGTCGAATTAAACACCAATAAAGGGCGTATTGTTCTTGAACTGAATTCTGAAAAAGCACCTAAAACTGTTGCTAACTTTTTAGAATATGTTCGTGATGGTTTTTATGATGGCGTTATCTTCCACCGTGTGATTGATGGCTTCATGATCCAGGGCGGCGGCATGGACGAAAACTTCAAAGAAAAAGCAACACGTGATTCTATTGAAAACGAAGCAGACAACGGCTTAAGCAATGACGAAGGTACGATTGCAATGGCTCGTACACAAGCACCTCACTCTGCTTCTGCTCAGTTCTTCATTAACGTGAAAAACAACTCTTTCCTTAACCACACTGGTAAAACAGCACAAGGCTGGGGTTATGCAGTATTTGGTAAAGTGACTGAAGGTCTGGATATCGTTGAAGCAATCAAAGGTGTTCGCACTGGTAACCGTGGTTATCACGCTGATGTTCCTTTAGAAAATGTTGTCATCGAATCTGCTAAGATTATTTCTGAATAATTTTTAAATCCTCCCCAACCCTCCTTTAATAAAGGAGGGAGTAAAAGCCCAAATATAAATGGGTGGAAAGTCCCTCTTTCTCAAAGAGGGATTTAGGGAGATTCTAAAACAGGTAAATTAAAATTGTGACCCATCTGTTTATCGCCGATTTACATTTGTCACCTGATCACCCTCGACTCATTCGGGGGTTTTTAGCTTTATTGGAACAATATCAGAACAACCATGCCACAAAACCAACTCAGCTCTATATTTTAGGCGACTGGTTTAACGCCTGGATCGGAGATGACTACTCTGCACCATGGCTGGATGAAACAGTCAGTGCACTGAAACAGTTCACTGATGCAGGCAATCAGATTTTCTTTTTAGTGGGTAATCGTGATTTTGCCTTAGGTCAAAAATTCCTCAATCTATTCAATGGCAAACTCCTCCCTGATGTTTATACCTTAAACATTGGAAATAAAAAATTCAGAGTTGAACACGGCGATGCCCTGTGTACCGATGATGTGTCATATCAACGTTTCAAAAAAATCATCCGTAATCCCTTTATACTGGGTATTTTAAAAAGTACCCCGCTCAGTTTTAGACAAAAATTGGCTAATGGATTCCGTAAAAAAAGCCGTGAAGCCAGTCAGAGCAAAAGCTATACCATTATGGATGTCAATGAACAGGCAGTGGAAAATGCCTTATCTGATGTGGATGTACTGATTCACGGACATACACACCGCCCTGAAATTCATGATGTCAATGGTAAACCACGAATTGTATTGGGCGACTGGCGTGAACGTAGCTCCGAAGCAATGATCCTCGAAGTGGATGATAGAGCTCAATGCCACTTCTTTAAATGGCCTATTCACTGATCACACAAATCTGATTATCCGTCATGATCTGGATACAGTTACCTGATTCAAAAAAACGACCATTTTCATGTTTATTTACGTTTACTGGATTCACATTTTGTTTTTTAAGAATATAATAAATCGAAAATATTCGATATAAGAGTCACAGATATGGATTCGTTAAACGCTTCAAAATCAAGATATGCCACGAAAGCTTATAACCCTGAGAAAAAAATTCCTCAGGAACAGTTTGATCGCTTACTCGAAATCTTACGGCTTGCACCTTCTTCCATCAATATTCAACCATGGCATTTTTTTATTGCCGACAATCAGGCAGCAAAAGAACGTATTGCTAAAGCACTGGTCGGCAAATATGCCTACAATGCTCCCAAAGTCATGGATTCTTCGCACACCATTCTGTTCTGTACCCTTGAAGATATTACAGAGCAGCATCTTGAAGACCTGTTGAATCAGGATGATGTCAGCGGACGCTTTAAAGATGAAAAAGCAAAACAGGGACAGAAAGACACCCGCACAGGCTATATTGACTTTTATCGCAATGAAAAAGGCGATATTCAGCGCTGGGCTGAAAATCAGACCTTCATTGCACTGGGGCATTTACTGTATGCAGCGGGTCTTGAAGGCGTTGACGCAACTCCAATCGGTGGTTTTGATGAAGCAATCATCAGTGAAGAATTAGGACTGGCTGAGAAAGGACTCATTCCTTCTGTTATCATGACTTTAGGTTATCGCAGTGAAAGTGATTTCAACGCAAAACTTCCAAAATCACGTTTAAACAGCAAAGAAATCTTTACCAAGCTCTAATTTATAAATAAAACCGACGAAAGGGGTTAAAAACCCCTTTTTATGTCATTTTGGGACTTATTTAATGACAGAAAATCAGGTATATTTGCGCAAATTTTAAACGGTGCAATGACCATGCCTACTGTATCCAATATGCCTATTAAATTTGAATGCCATCACTGCCAAAAAATCTACATGCAGAAATATTCAGCTGAGGCGCTGGTCAATTATCCGCACTGCCCTGATTGTGATACCGCAGGTATGCTGCTGGGTTCGGTTGAAACTGAAGATATTTTAAAACACCCAGTGACTTTTATTAAATCATTTTTTAACCTGCCATTGCTGAAGCAAGGCACATAACACCCACAATTCCCATAATAAGACCTGCCACTGTTGCAGGTTTTATTTTCTCTTTAAAAAGCAGCATTCCACTGAGTACACCTAAAAGTACAACCAGAATATTCATACCTGCAAATACAACTGCAGGACTGTCTTTTAACAGCATATGCGCTTTTACATACAGTGCAATATTGGCAATATTCAGCACTCCAAGCAACAGACCTGCACTGATATTTTTAACGGAAGGCCATGTTTTCTGAACAAGAAAAGCATGCATTAAGGTTATAAAAAAAGCACAGACAAACATCAGATTCAACACCACGCTGAACTGCAATCCCAGACCGGTTGTATATTTAAGTAATACATCAATCAGTGCATACCCCGCCCAGACCAGGATCAGATAAAGAATCCCCCACTTATTTCTGGAAGCTGCTCCATCACCTTTCTGCGCATATAAAATACAGACCACAGCCATAAAGCCCAGTACAATCCCAATGATTTTAAGAGTACTGAACTGTTCATTGAAAATTAACCAGGCCGCACAAAGAGACAATACAACTGAAAGTCGCTGCGCTATTTCTGTTTTTAAAATACCTGCCGTCTGTAGTGCTTTTGAAAGACATACAAAAATAGTCGGCAGCAATATACCCAGACTGATGATCAGCCACCAGGGAGTCTGTTTCACTGAAACATGAATCAGATCAGGCTTGAACCATAGATAGCAAAGCACCGAAGCAGATGCATAATTCCAGGTGATCATCTGAATGATACTGAATCCACGGGTACTGCATATTTTGATCAGTACAGAAACCACTACGCTGCAAAGTGCAGCAGCAAAAATCAGTTCCATGAGCCACTCTTATCCATTTTTTGGTTTATTTTCCAGATATAGAAAAGCCCACAATAAAGTGGGCTTTCTTTTATAAATCATTCAATATGAATTATTTATAACGATCAACCATTTTCTCTAAAGAAACTGGACGGATCTTGTCTGCATGACCCGCTGTACCGAACTGTGTATAACGGTCAACACAGATCTGTTTCATTGCATCAACGGTTTTAGCAAAGAATTTACGTGGATCAAATTCGCTTGGCTGTTCTGCCATCATACGACGCATCGCACCGGTAGATGCTAAACGTAAATCTGTATCAATGTTGATTTTACGAACACCGTGTTTGATCGCTTCAACCAGCTGTTCAACAGGAACACCATAAGTTTCTTTGATGTCGCCGCCGTACTGGTTAATGATTGCAAGCCATTCCTGAGGAACAGAGCTTGAACCGTGCATAACAAGATGTGTATTCGGAAGTGCCGCATGGATTTCTTTAATGCGGTCAATCGCTAAAATATCACCTGTAGGTGGACGTGTGAACTTGTACGCACCGTGTGAAGTACCTACTGCAATTGCCAAAGCATCTACATTGGTGTCTTTTACAAACTGAGTTGCTTCTTCAACAGAGGTCAGCAGCTGAGAATGGTCCAGAACGCCTTCAGCGCCTACGCCATCTTCTTCACCAGCCATACCAGTTTCAAGACTGCCTAAACAGCCGATTTCACCTTCAACAGAAACACCACATGCATGCGCCATCTGAACTGTACGACGAGTCACATCAACGTTATATTCATAAGTCGTTGGTGTTTTACCGTCTGCACCTAATGAACCATCCATCATTACAGATGAAAAGCCCAACTGGATAGAACGCTGACATACGTCTGGGTCTGTACCATGATCCTGGTGCATTACCACAGGAATGTGTGGCCATTCTTCAATTGCAGCTAAAATTAAATGACGAAGGAATGGTGCACCTGCATACTTACGTGCGCCTGCCGAAGCCTGCACAATTACAGGTGAATTGGTTTCGTCTGCGGCTAACATAATTGCGCGCATTTGTTCTAAATTGTTTACGTTAAACGCTGGAACGCCGTAATTGTATTCACCGGCATGATCCAAGAGCTGGCGCAATGAAATAAGAGCCATAATATCCTCCCAGGTAATGCCCCATATTCTACATGCCTAATTATTTCAATTCAGCAACAATATGTAGTATTTCAAAAAAAATCCCTGCAAGTGCAGGGATTTTTAAATAAAAAACAAAATCAGTGAGCTGTTTCAGCCGCAGCCTCTGCTTCAGTTGCTGGAGTGGCAGCATCTGCAGGTGCATTTGCGATATCCGCAGGTACGTCAGTATTTTTTTCATCCAGAACAGGTTTATCAATGGCGTCGATTGCTGCCTGCTGTTCAGGAGTTACTTTCTCTTCCACAACAGCTTCTGATGCTGCACCTTCAGTTTTAGCCGCATCATCTTTCTTTGCACAAGCTGTTAAAGCTAATGGAGCAATCAGTAAAGCTGCCAGTGTCAGTTTTAAGTTCATCACATTTTTCCTACAACGGGTGATTTATTATTTTTAAGTTTATTGCAGATATATTTCATTTTAATGACGCAAAAATGAAAAGGGCTGGCTTCATGCCAACCCCTTTCATTATTCTGAAATCTGATGCTTATTCAGCACGTTCCAGTAACACAGCAACTGCCGGTAAAGTCTTACCTTCTACAAATTCAAGGAATGCACCACCACCTGTAGAGATATAACCGATTTTGTCTGCAACTTCATATTTATCAATTGCAGCTAAAGTATCACCACCACCTGCGATCGAGAAGCCTTCAGATTCTGCAATTGCCAGTGAAAGTGCTTTTGTTCCTTCACCGAACTGATCAACCTCAAACACACCTACAGGACCATTCCATAAAATGGTTTTAGAAGTTTTTAAAATTTCTGCAAATGCTTTTGCAGTTTCTGGACCTACATCCAGAATCATATCGTTGTCAGTCACATCTGCCACGTTTTTCACAACGGCTTTAGCCGCAGCAAGTGAACCCAGGAAATCATCAAAGTTGATTTCTGAAGCATCTGCAACAACAACATCTGTCGGAAGTGGAACAGAAACTTTTGCTGCAATTGCTTTTGCAGTATCAATCAGATCATGTTCACACAGAGATTTACCTACATTGAAACCTGCTGCAGCAAGGAATGTATTGGCAATACCACCGCCCACAATCAACTGATCACAGATATCAGAAAGTGAAGTTAAAACATCAAGCTTAGTCGATACTTTTGAACCGGCAACAATTGCAACCATTGGTTTTTCAGGTGTCTGCAATGCACGACCTAAAGCATCCAGTTCAGCAGCAAGTAAAGGACCTGCCGCAGCTACTTTTGCTAAACGTGCAACACCTTCAGTCGATGCTTCTGCCCGGTGTGCAGTACCGAAAGCATCCATAACAAACACATCACAAAGTGCTGCGTATTTTGCAGCAAGCTCAGGATTGTTTTTCTTTTCACCCGCATTGAAACGGCAGTTTTCAAGCAGTACAACCTGACCAGGCTGAACTTCAACACCATCCAGATAATCTGTAAACAGTTTTACTTCCTGTCCCAACGCTTCTGTCAGATAATCAGCAACTGGAGCAAGAGACTGTTCAGGTTTTGGCTCACCTTCAACAGGACGACCCAGATGTGAATACACCATCACAGCTGCACCTTTCTCAACTGCAGCTTTAATTGTCGGTAATGCAGCACGTAAACGTGCATCACTGGTAATCACACCGTTTTTAACAGGAACGTTTAAATCTTCACGGATAAGTACACGTTTGCCTGCTAAATCGAGGTCAGTCATACGCTGAAAGTTCATGTATAGCTCACTTTATAGATATAAAAATCGCCCTGATTTTAAATGATTATGCAGAAAAAGGTTAGCTTCTTTTGCATAAAAGCTGTCGAAACCGAAAGTTTTGATTATGATAGTGAAAAGACTTCACAATGATTCAGTACTATGTCCATTCATCCTGATCCTAAAATCAATCGTTTAAATGTTTTAGGCGAACCTCTGGCAAGCTGCTGCTTTGACCCGATCACGGGATATTTCCGAAACGGCTTCTGCCATACAGCAGCATCAGATATTGGTCAGCACACTATGTGCGCGCAGATGACCTCTGAGTTCCTTAACTTTTCCCAGAAAGTGGGGAATGATCTGATCACACCAGTCCCTGAAGTTGGCTTTCCCGGTTTACAGCCTGGTGATTTCTGGTGCATCTGTGTCACCCGCTGGGTTGAAGCTTACCAGGCTGATCAGGCACCTCCGGTTAAAATTCAGGCATGTCATCAGGCAGTTCTGTCTTATGTCCCACTTGATGTACTGATGGAATACGCAGTCTGAATATGTCTACTTCAAATAACCACCCACAGATCATTCTGGCATCCAGCAGTCAGACCCGCAAAGATCTGATGGATCGTCTGCATCTTCCTTATATCTCCGTTGTTCCTGATGTTGATGAATCGCCTCAGGGTGAAAATCATGCAGATATTCTTGCACAGCGGCTGGCTTATGAAAAAGCTCGGATCATCTCTGAACAGTATCCTGATGCCATTGTGATCGGTTCAGATCAGGTTGCCTGGCGTGAAGGTGCGCCTGATATTTTTATTGGAAAACCACTGACTGCTGAAAAAGCGGTTCGGCAGCTTCAGGCTAATTCCGATAAAATTGTCTACTTCAGCACAGCGCTGAGTGTGCAACAGAAGTCTACAGGCTTTGAAAGCACCCTGGTCGAACATTACAAAGTAAAATTCCGCAAACTGACACTGGCTGAATCAGAGCGCTATGTTCAGGTGGAACAGCCCCTGCACTGTGCCGGCAGCTTTAAATGTGAAAGCCTCGGGATCAGCCTGTTTGAAGAAATGAATGGACTGGATCAGACCACACTGATGGGTATGCCCATGATCAAGCTCTGTCATATTCTGCGTGAATTAAAAATACTTGTGCCATAATTACTGGAAGTGTTTTTAGTTGATTCCCAACAAATTGAACGGCAGCCGATGTTGCCGTTCAATACTGAATATTAAATTTAACAACAGCATTAATATAATATACGACCAATCGCTCAAAGCTTTTTAGACTAATTTGCTGAGAGATAAGCTTGAATGAGTCGTTTAAAGTACATTCGAATTAATAAACTACGGTATAGCGTAATCAACATAAAAAGAATAAGAAAGAAAAATAGACTAATATTATTAGGGTCAAAGCTACTCACACTTTCCCTGTGTCTAAAGAGATATTTGACAAATAACAATGCCAATACCAAATAGCCATACCACATTTATTATATAGCGGATGATCTTCAGCAAGGCTTCTGGCTTGTCTAAAAAGTAAGATATGCTGATATTGCGGTACCTTAGCCAAGTTTTTTGTTTTATATATCCTATCAATTGAGGATGATTGTTTCGCTAATCTGGACTGACTTTTCTCTCTTTCTTTTTGCAATACCTCATTTCAGCATCTTCTTCACTTAACATTATTTTTCTTCGCCATATTTTAAACTCTTTATGCTAAAAAAATTTTGATGTATGCAACCATAACGACTCAGACAAATTCAACCCATTTAAATCAGCCAAGCCATTTAAATAAATCTCACGATACTTGCACTTAGGCTTTCGATCATAAGACAATAGTCACAATATTGTTTTAAATTTGCTTAGGCTATTTTCATGTCCCAATCCCTAGATGTTTTAGGCGGTATTACCGCTGAACAGTTTCTTAATGAATACTGGCAAAAAAAACCGCTGCTGGTTCGTAATGCCCTGCCTGAAATAGCCAGTCTGCTTGTTCCTGATGATGTTATGGAACTGGCAATGGATGAAAATATCACGGCGCGTCTGATCAAACAGCGGGATAAAAATCCAGATCAATGGTCAGTCAAGTCTTCACCGTTAAATAAAAGTGACTTCCAGAAAATGCCTAAACTCTGGACACTGCTGGTTCAGGCTGTGGATCATTACTCATTTGACCTTGCTGAATTATGGAAAAAATTTCCATTTATTCCACAATGGCGCCGTGATGACATTATGGTGTCCTATGCGCCACAGGGTGGTTCAGTCGGTAAGCATTTTGATTTCTACGATGTATTCCTGGTTCAGGGTTATGGTCAACGCAGATGGCAACTGGGACAGATGTGCGATGAAAACACTGATTTTGTTGCAGGACAGCCATTAAAGCTGCTTGCTGAAATGGACGTTCATTTTGATGAGGTTCTGTCTCCAGGTGACCTGCTCTATGTCCCACCAGGTCTTTCACATTATGGTGTTGCTGAAAATGACTGTCTGACCTATTCATTTGGTTTCCGCATGCCAAATGTTTCAGACATGATGGATCGTGTTGGCGATAAATTTTCCGACAATCCTGTCTTAAGAAATCCTTTGGTCGATATTGTAAGAGATACGGTATCACGTGCGGGTGAAGTTACAGTTGATGAGCTTGAATACCTCAAAGCAGAAATCATGGCACAGTTGCAACAGACCAATGTTCTTGAAGATGCCATTATGAGCCTGCTGTCTGAGCCTAAATATCCTGATAGTATTCCAGAAGCAGATGAAATTGGTACGGGTGATCTCGAAGAAGCGCTTGAAGCGGGTTATCTGCTCATGCTTGAACCTGCATCACGTCTGCTTTACAGCGAACAGGACGGTGATGTGATGTTCTGGGCAAATGGTGAAGGCATCTGTATATCCGAACAGTTTACAGACAGCTTGAAAAAACTTGCAGATGGGCAAACTGTGCCCCTGGATCTTTCACTGATGGATGATGAAATTCTGGAAGATATTGCAGAATTACTGAATGACTCAGTACTGATGCTGGTTCCAGCATCGTCTGACTGAGCCAAATGCTTATAAAAAAGAAGGCTGTATGCCTTCTTTTTTATTGTCTGTAATTTTTTCAGTTCTTCACAGTCTGACTGGCATAATGGCGCAGATTACTGTCCGACCTGCCTGCGAAGACATCTGAAGTGAAGCACCTATCTTTTCCAGACGGAGCTGCATGCTTCGCATTCCAACACTCATCCCCTGCTGCAGTACACAGTCCACATCAAATCCAACACCATTGTCCACCACAATCAACACAATCTGAGTGGAATCAGGTATATCCATGACCACCTTAACTTCTGTTGCATAACTGTGTTTCACAATATTGGTCAGGCTTTCCTCAAGTACCCGAATAAGGGTAAGGCACTGCAGTGCTGTTGGCTGAATCTTCCACTGAGAGGGCAATGACCAGCTGGAATTTATATCCATTTCATCCATCAGCTGACTGAAACGGTGACGTACAGGTGCGATCCACAGTAAAGGATTTTCAGGAACAGCAACCCCTGCCGATGAGCCACTGTCTATAATCTGCCTTAAGTCATCACGAAGTAACTTCAGCATCGACAGAAAATGCTGGTTTGAGAAATTTTCTTTACTTTGGTCAACCATAATCATGGAGCGGACAATGGATGCTCCGAGCACATCATGTAAATCATGAGACAGATGTATTCTTTCCTGTAAACGTACATTTTTCAGCTCAAGCCCGTGTTTTTCCATCAGACTCGACTTTAAATCATCGCTCACATGTTCAATTTTCACTTCCAGTTCATGATTAAACAACTCAATACGCTTAATACTCCGGGTCAGGCGCATGGATAAAACCACCACAATAAACAGTGTGATCACCGAAGATGTATATGGCACCAATGGTGGTAAATTTTTAAAATGATTCAGGGTGAAAATTCCCACATCCACACAACCAATAATCAGAATCACCAGCATCGCCAGCGACAGCAGTATGTATTCCAGTTTTCGTGTTCTGATTGTTATATAGAAAACATACAAAATGCAGAGCAACAACAGCACTAAATAACATAAAAAAATCAGACTGTGAAAACTCGCTGTATTATCCATATCTGTAAAAAGCAGCCCTAGAATACTAAGACCTGTCAGTACAGCTATACCTATTTCAATGCGGGGGAATTTTTTATCTATAAAACGCATAAGATACAGGCAAAATGAACAGATATAACAGACAAGCACTATCATGGTGAACTGTGCATCCTGTAGCGTTGTCATCAAAGGCAGTGTTTCAGTCCTCAGGACACTTGAAATAAATAAAATCCACAGAAATGAACTCAGTGCAAACAGCGCAAATGTATGATCTTCCCGTCTGAACAGCCATATCACAAAACAGAAGACCCCAAGTGTTGCAGACATGATGATGCTGATCAGAAACATCGTCCGCTGGTTCCACACCCGATCCTTATGGATTTCATAATTTTTCTGGACGTTATTAAATTCAACCACACCAAGACCGGGCCGCTGAAATGCGTAGCCCTTTATAAATATCAGAACCTCATTCTTCCCCTGATTCAGTCCTGCAATCGGTAAAATCCAGTAACGAGGCATATTCCAGCTTCTGGATAAAGACCCACTCAGATATTTATCTGACCACAGCAGATCACCATTCAGAAATACTGCTCCAGCCGAATTGATTGATTTTACTGAAAAAACAACAGGCTCCTGCAGATGTGCATCATGATCACAATGCCAGTCCCATTTAATCCGATACCACACAGCACCATTATAATTATGCCATCGCTCACTCCATGTGTCTGGTAAGCTGACTTTTTCCCAGCCTGAAGCAGGCACATGCTGTATTGAATCTGTACGGACCGCGTCCATTGCATGAACACTGACACGGCACTGTTCATTAACAGGGAACTGCTGTGCAAAGACAGAACTGTAAATCCCTGAAAAAAAATAAAACAGAAACGCACAGACAAAACGCATTCAGATCAGACCCAAAGACCGGGCTGTGCTTACTGCTTTCGTCCGCTTGGTCACAGAAAGTTTTCGATAGATATGTTTGATATGACTTTCCACGGTATATCTGGACACAAACAGCATTTCAGCAATTTCACGGTTACTCAAACCCTGAGCAACCAGTGTCAGAATTTCCCTCTCTCTGTTGGTCAGCGCTTCAATGTATTCTTCACTGCCGGTTTCTTTATCTGAAGGATTCTGTGTGTCTTCAACCGGCAGCCTGCTTAAAATTTCACGTGCAATAAATGGATCAATTGGTGCACCGCCACGTAAAATACTGCGTATGGCAATCATCACTTCTGCATCGTCACGCTCCTTAAGCACATAACCTGTTGCACCCGCCCGTATTGCTTTAAACAGGCTCTCCTGGGTACTCCATGCAGAAATCACCAGAATCACAGCCGAAGGATCTTTGCAGCGTAACGCTTCAATCAGTTCAATGCCATTACCATCAGGTAGCCCAAGATCGACCAGTGCAAGAGAGACTGGATGATCTTCAATTAAACTCAGTGACTCTTTTAAAGTACTTGTAAAAATCAGCATATCATCCTGATATCCCAATTCCTGCAAAATACACTTCAGGCGACTTTGTATAATGGACTCATCTTCAAGTATCAGTACTGGAACAGGTAAAATAATATCTTTGTCTGCCACCGTTTTTCCCCATTCAATACACTAAAGAAATAATATAGATTTACAGTCGATGAATTACTATCACTAAAAATAAGGAATTTAAGGATTTTTCCTGTTTTCTGTTCAAATCTACAATGAAATTTAATGACTGAAACAGATTATTCAAGCCGATTAATCATTATACCGTGCTGTTTACTTTTAAAACCCATATCGAATCACACTTTTATACTTGTACTGACTGACCAATCCTGAGACATTTAAAACTGTACTTCCAAGGAAATATATTAAGAATGCCAGGTCCAGCCCAATCAGTCAGACATAAACTCTTAAATACCTTCTTTTCACGTCACTCTGTCTGGTTTTTATGTATTATCATTGCGGTCTCTCTTGCGTGGTTCCGTTTTTATCATGCACCGCATTATATCTATTATTTTATTTCAGATACGCTTTTAAACACACTGTTGTTAATCAGCACACTGTTAAGCCTGGTCGGGTTATATGACATTGTTCAAAACAAACATTCCATATTAAAAAACTACCCGATCATGGGTCATTTCCGCTTTATTTTCGAAGATTTCCGACCAGAAATACGTCAGTATTTTATTGAATCTGACCAGGATGCTTTACCATTTTCAAGAATGCAGCGCAGCCTGGTTTATCAACGTGCAAAAAATGAAAATGCCGATAAACCTTTTGGCTCAATTATTGATGTCTATCAGGAAGACTATCGTTTTATCACTCACTCTCTCACCCCCTGCAAACCAGCTGATCCCGAATTATTCCGTATCACTATCGGAAATGAACAATGCAGACAGCCATACAGTGCCTCAATTTTCAATATTTCTGCAATGAGTTTTGGAAGTTTAAGTGCAAATGCAATCCGCGCACTGAACAAAGGAGCACAGAGTGGCAATTTTTATCATGATACCGGTGAAGGAAGCATCAGCCCTTATCACCTGGAAAATGGTGGCGATATTGTCTGGGAACTGGGCAGTGGTTATTTTGGCTGTCGGACTTTAGACGGAAAATTTGATCCTGAAAAGTTTGCTCAACAGGCAGTATTACCTCAGATTAAAATGATTGAAATAAAACTGTCCCAGGGAGCTAAACCCGGACACGGCGGTATATTACCCAAAGATAAAATTTCTGAAGAAATATCACAGATCAGAGGTGTGAGCCGTGATCAGGACTGCATTTCCCCTGCACAGCACTCTGCATTCAGCACTCCTGTGGAAATGATGCATTTTATCCAGCAGTTACGTGATTTATCCGGTGGGAAACCGGTAGGCTTTAAACTCTGTATTGGTCAGCCATGGCAGTTTATGAGCATAGTCAAAGCAATGCTTCAGACCAAAATCATTCCGGATTTTATAGTGGTCGATGGTTCAGAAGGTGGCACAGGAGCTGCACCGGTTGAACTGATCAACCACGTCGGCACACCGCTGCGTGAAGGATTACTGTTTGTACACAACACCCTGGTCGGTGCAGGATTAAGAGGCAGAATTCGTATAGGTGCCAGTGGCAAACTGGTCAGTGCCTTTGACATTGCAAGTACTATGGCAATCGGTGCAGACTGGGTCAACTCAGCCCGTGGCTTTATGTTTGCCGTCGGCTGTATTCAGGCACAGAGCTGCCATACCAATCAGTGCCCTGTTGGAGTAGCCACACAGGACAAGGAAAGACAGAAAGCGCTTCATGTTCCAACCAAAGCAGATCGGGTTTATCACTATCACAGGAATACCCTGCATGCCCTTTCTGAGCTGATCGCTGCGGCTGGTTTACAACACCCAGAAGACATTAAAGCTCACCATCTGGCTCAGCGTGTCAATGACCGTGAAATCAAGAACTATGCTCAGCTTCATTTCTGGCTGAAACCGGGAGAGCTGCTCAACTGTGAAAACAAAGATGACGAAAACTTCTATTTCCGCATGTGGAATATGTCGAATGTAGAATATTTTTAAGTCTGATCATCATAAAAAGAGGCGTCATGCCTCTTTTTTTACATGAGCATCAAAAAAATATAAATAGCTGTTTTTAATCATAATAAAAATAAATTTCTCATTATACTTTACCCTTTATTTTATTTTTTTACATAAAAAAACGTCATTGCTCAAAATCAGCTCAATTCAGCCCTTTAAAAATATCTCCACCATCCCTATTTATTATTTAAGCGTGATTAAGGAGTATTTCCGTGAAAAAAGTCGTAAAAGCTAAAAATTTAATTGCTTTCCGTATCTGGCTGGAAAATATTGGCTATTCAGTCAAAACACTTGCCGATAATAAAGGTTTTACATTCAGCTTTAAAAAAGAATATGGCTTAGTCACCTGCGATCTTTCTGGCAACCATCTGGCAATGCAGTTAGGCGAAGAGTTTGAAGATCACCTGAAAGCTTAAGTATAAAAATCCATGCACAGTATCACCCACATGACAGGCATCAGTAAGGATCACTGCATGCCTGTAAGATCAAATATGTGCAACCGTATGAGCTCAAAACAACCTGGCTGACTTTTATTCAGAATGATGTAATTTCAGGTTGGTGTCATTGGAATGAAATATCGTTCAGATATAAAAAGATAAAGCCAGGACATAGCCTGGCTTTATAAAATATGGTGGGGATGAAGAGACTCGAACTCTTACGCTTTGTGGGCGCTGCGACCTGAACACAGTGCGTCTACCAATTCCGCCACATCCCCGGTCATGTGTAATAATTCAACTGTTAAAGCTAAACTCTAACAATCAAGCAGGTTACACACCTGCTTAAATATGGTGGGGATGAAGAGACTCGAACTCTTACGCTTTGTGGGCGCTGCGACCTGAACACAGTGCGTCTACCAATTCCGCCACATCCCCGGTCAGTGTAACAATCTAAATAAATTTTTAAGTCTTAAAAGACAAGTAAGTTACACGCTTACTTATGATGGTGGGGACGGAGAGACTCGAACTCTCACACCTCGCGGCGCTGGAACCTAAATCCAGTGCGTCTACCAATTTCGCCACGTCCCCATCAGGGTACTGACCTGAGTCAGATTTTTTAAAACTGGCAGAGGATCAAGGATTCGAACCTTGACGAACGGTTTTGGAGACCGTCATGCTACCATTACACCAATCCTCTGTTACCTTATCTTCAAATATATTTGAAGAATCAGTGGTGGGGACGGAGAGACTCGAACTCTCACACCTCGCGGCGCTGGAACCTAAATCCAGTGCGTCTACCAATTTCGCCACGTCCCCGATGGCTGTGTATATTATAGAGATCACTTAATCATGACAAGCCCTTTTTATTAAAAATCCACTTGTTTGTTTAAATAAGAAACAAAACCCGCTTTTCTGTATTTTTCTTAAACGTTTTCAAGCATTAAGCTGTATTTAATCTGTTCAAAACATACAAATCTGTGATCTTTTTTCTTTGAAAGCATTTTTTTAATAATCTCTGAATAAACTTGAAATTGCACAGGAAGTTCAACCTTGAGTGTCTGACAGTGCAAAACAGCCCATTCCTGATAGGTTTTTGCACTTAGCCTTTGCTGTGTCAGCCATTCAAGCAGGATAATTCCTAAAGCATAAATTTCACTCTGCGCACTTTTAACGTCACCATGAAAGAGTTCGGGTGCCATATACCGGGGAGTTGCCGTCAGTTTCAGGGATTGCTGTTCAAATTGAGGGATGATCTGTTCAAAATCGATCAATGCATTTTTTCCAGCATAATGAACAAAATGTTCTGCTTTTAAATCCGCATGCAGATAGCCCCGTTTATACAAACCATCCAACAGTTCAAGCACACTCAGAATATGGAAGTGAATTTCACTGGCACTGAGCTTTTCAGGATGCGGGTCAAAAGTTGAAATAGCATGGGGTAAAATCAGAACACCAGGATAATAATGCTCCTGATACCTCTGAAATAATGCATCGCCCCACTCCATTTGGCTGAAAGGCAGTGAAAAGTCTCCAGCAACTGCTATCTGCTGATAGAAATCCATTTCACGCAGAAAACCCTGTTCCACATCTTTATGTGTATTTCTGATCTGTGCCTTGAGCCAGTACTGTTGCTCATCAAAACTGAATGTATAGAGTCGCCGACCAAACATCTGGCTGCGTGGCTTGGTGACCAGTTTCAGATCCAGTGATGTGATCTGCTCCTGGCTAAACTGAAATATGCTCGGCTTTGACATGTTCAGCTTTATTTTGCTGGTAATTTAGAAGCTCAAGACAGTGCTGTATGGTTTTCCCAACCCTGGCATGTGTTTCAATGGCTGATATTTTTGGCCAGGTTGCACGTTCGCCTTCACGTTGCAGCAATTTAAACAGAAATGGTCGCGGGTTCTGAAGCATATAACCATAATGTTTAAAACTGTAATTACCGACGATATTCAGGTCACCATAATATCGCTGATCTACAATGCCGTAGCCATGATCCATTAACCTGCGCAGTGCATTGACGTTGCCCATTCTCTGCCGCGTAAAGTCCATCACTCCTTTGGAAATAACTTTCCCCTGCCTTCTGGCAATTCTTTCAGGCCAGCTGAGCATGTCGCTTCTGTAACGCTGCTCATCGGTCTGCATAAAAGGAACGATATGAGGGTTGACCTGGCTTGCGATGGTGTAGTTGATATTGTACAGTCTCGCCATTTTTTCCTGAGGGAAGTCACTGCGTACACTTCCATCCACCCATCGCGTTGTTGCCATATAAGGTGTCTGCTCACCATCATAGCGTTTACTGGTGAGTCTGACCGGTGGAAACAGGACAGGCACTGCACATGAAGCCAGTACAGCACTCCATACCAGTAAATCAGGAGAAGTATAGGCATTCATAATCCGTGCATCCTGAGATGCATCATAAGGTGCCACGGCGACATTGATATGCAGACCCGAAGTTTTGAATGCCTCTGCAAAAGTGACATCCCCCAGGTTTTCCACCAGAAATTTTTTCAGATAGCGAACATCTGCGATACCGCCATCACCTTTCAGAATCTGTCCAATTTTCCTGAAATGAAATGCTTCACTGAAAAAATTCTCACCACTCAGAATCCCAGTCACATCTGAGGGCTTTGAAACACCCAGCATGGCGGTCATGATCGCACCTGCACTGGAACCCGAAAGAACCTTAGGCATCAGATCCTGTTCCATGAGTGCTTTACATACCCCTGTATGAAACAGCCCCAGTGTTGCCCCACCGGAAAACATAATGGCTGGCTGACCGTAAGCTGTTCTGCACTGCTCAAAAAAATCCAGTTTTTCCTGCGCAGAAAGTGACTGACATTCATTGGATGCCACAAAAGCAAGACTCTTACTGACTTCATCAATATAGTCTTCAATAATTTTTTTTGTTCCCACATAGGTGGCAGTAAACAGCAATGGATGTGCAATATTGGCAATATCGTAGGTCAGACCTTCCCGTAATATATACATCAGGTCACGGGTACGCTCAGACGTTCTGTAACGCCTGAGCAGGTTTAAACGGTGTGAAATAATTTCTGCATCAAAATAAGCTGAACTGTTGTCCAGTTTCCATTCCTGAGCACCCGACTCTTCATCTATTTTAAGTGCTGTGAATTTCCATTCTTCATACGACTCAGCACGTTCAAGCTGACGCTTCAGTTTCTTTATACGGTATGCCTGATGTGGATTCATATCCTGGGTCAAATCTTTGAACAGCATAAGCACATCTTCCTTATTACATAAATTTTTTATACGCAGTACAGATCTAAAGAAACTTTTAAACTATGCAGAAAACTTTATCTGTCTTTCAATTGCAAAAGCAATGAATATATTGGCAAATACTGACTGAGTGGTATAGAGTTCTATATCAGCACAAAACAGAACCAACATTTTGCAATCATAAGCTGAACATCATGGCCAATATAGATTTACCTGATAACATTCTGCAATCTCTCTCCACTGTACTACAACAGCTACAGCAAAGTCTCCCAGCCGTCAGACAGGAGACAGATTTTTCTGCTGTTGCCTATAAATGGCAGAATAAACAGTTAATCCCTATTTTAAATCCTAAGGATATTTTCCTGGATGATTTAAGGGGTATTGAACGACAAAAAGAAAAAGTCATACAGAATACCTTACAGTTCCTGAAAGGCTTACCTGCAAATGACGTACTGCTGACAGGCTCACGCGGTACCGGCAAATCCTCCATTGTCCGTGCTTTACTCACCAGGTATGCAAAAGATGGTCTGCGTCTGATTGAAATTGAACGTGATGATCTTTCTGAACTTCCTGAAATTCAGAAACAGATTGCGCATCGTCCTGAAAAATTCATTGTTTACTGTGACGATCTTGCTTTCAATGCCGAAGACGAAAATTACCGCAGTCTGAAAAGCGTGCTGGATGGTTCATTACAGTCAGGTTCAAGCAATTTTATTATCTATGCGACCAGTAACCGACGCCATCTGTTACCTGAATTCATGCACGAAAATACACCCGTCACCAAAGTTGATGTTCCTCAGTACAAAGAACTGCATCCTCAGGAAGCGATTGAGGAAAAAATTTCGCTTTCAGACCGTTTCGGTCTGTGGCTGTCTTTCTATCCAATGGATCAGCAGCTTTACCTGGAAATTGTGGAAAGTTATCTGAATAAATCTGACATGCCTATGACAGATGAAGCTCGCGCTGAAGCATTAAGATGGTGTCAGTCCCGTGGTCAGCGTTCTGGGCGGGCAGCTTATCAGTTCTCTAAACACTGGGTCGGATCACAGCAACTGAATCAACTCTAAGCCTCGCTCCGAACAGAGTAAAAGACAGTCTATTTCTTTTACTCTGATGACCAAAGCTCAGAACCAAACATTTTCAATACAGTTCTGAGCTTTTATTTTCCTGTATCAATACCACCAATAATATATAAGGTATTGGCATCAATCACTTTTTTATCTT
The DNA here is from genome assembly GCF_002165375.2 of Acinetobacter chinensis. Classification (NCBI taxonomy): domain Bacteria; kingdom Pseudomonadati; phylum Pseudomonadota; class Gammaproteobacteria; order Moraxellales; family Moraxellaceae; genus Acinetobacter; species Acinetobacter chinensis. The sequence goes on along the minus strand of NZ_CP032134.1, from coordinate 1,493,976 downwards.
TATCCAGATACTTCTGCTGCATAACACCATCTGTTTCTGAAAAAGAATAATCATCGTCATTCAGTACAGCCAGATGATGTTCATCAATGACCCACAGACCTTCAACTTTATCGTGTGGATAATGCAGCTTCTCTATAAGATCAACCACCAGTGTTTTTGCTACAGGAACAATGCCAACATCCTGAAGCCCTTGCCATCCCGCCTGAAGAACGAACTGCTCCAGAGTTAAACCATCTATCAGTAAGCCTGTTTTTTCATCCTGTTCAAACTGATCACTGTTTTCAATCTGTTCCAGATCGGTTGCATCGGTCAGATTAATTTTATAGACCCGTTTAAAAGCCTGCGGATTATCCATATAAAAATCATCATCCCGCTCTGCAACCAGAAACTGCTGCTGATTTAACGCCACAATCGCGGTACAGGAATAGACCTGATCTCCTCCCTCCTGTCGGTACAGATACTGGGATACCGCTTTTGTTTCCAGATCAATCATCACTATACGAACAAGGTCAGACTTTGTAACAGAAGGATCTGGATTACTCATTGTAGACTGTATAATACCCACCAGTTTTTTCTGATCGGGCGTTATGGTCAACCCCTCCATCCCTCTGTTCTGACGACGGTTAGCATATTCCAGTGGCAATAAATATCCGGACTTTCTGCGCTCATCATGCTCATAAGCATTGATCCGATCAATCTCCACACCGGATGCATCAAAGTGAACAATATGAGGACCATATTCATCACTTACCCAGAAGGTTCCATCCTGTAATGCCACCAACCCTTCAGAATCCAGTCCGAATTCATCTGTCCCTTTTTCAAGGACTTTGCCATGCTGATCATAAGCAATTTCTTTGGTTGCACCAAAATGCTGATTGGGCAATCCTGTAATGGGTTCACCATCCGGATTTTTCAGTAAGATTTCTTTTAGTTTGCTGATCGTTCCATCTGAGTTCAGCTGAAACAATCCAATTTTTGGCGTGTAATCAGGTTTCAGGAAAATTTTTCCTTTATCGCCGTTCACATCGTATGTCGTATTGGGACCACGGTCAGTCAGCGCGTAAAACTGATGCTTTTCTGTTGGATTTGGCGATATTTCCGAACCGAATCCTCCACAGTGGATCTCAATAAAATGCCCTTCTTTTGCACCATCTGGAATGTCATGAATATCCAGTATGTCATAAGGAAGCTGAACGCCCCGAGAAAATTTCTGATAAACAGTACTGCTCAGTATTTCTGATTTATTTGACATTTTATTCTCTCATTCCGACTTTTTTAATTTTCTGATATCACTCCGCATTGCAGATAAATATCCATTTCCAGTTTACATACTGAATCAATCTAACATGTAAACACCTCTGAAGACAGAATCCCTTTTTCCGTGTTTTTATGCTTATAATCCCTCCAGGATTTACTTTCATAATGTTGATATAAAGATGTATACAGGAATTGTTTCAGGAACTGAACGTATTCATTCCATCACTCATGGCAATGGTTACGACACTATTTTCATCACGAATCAGCATGGCTTTATGGACGATGTTTTTACAGGTGCAAGCGTTGCTGTTGATGGAACCTGTCTGACGGTTACACAGATTCTCAAAGACAAAAATCTGGTCGCTTTTGATGTCGCAGATCAGACTAAAAAACTGACTACATTAGGACATCTGAATCCCGATCAGATGGTCAATATTGAGCGTTCTTTCAAAATGGGACATGAAAACGGTGGTCATAATATTTATGGGCACATTGAAGGAACTGCACAGATCAGCGCACTGGAGCATATTGGTGAAACACTGCACCTTGACATCCGGATTCCCTCAGAAAAAATGAAATATTTTTTCCTTAAAGGTTTTATTGGTCTACATGGATGCAGCCTGACCATCAACCATGTCGATAAACAGCGTAATGAAATATCCGTGGATTTAATCCCTGAAACCTTACGCCTGACCAATTTTAAAAATGTTAAACAGGGTGATCTGCTGAATTTTGAAATTGATCAGACCACACGGACACTTGTAGATACCATTGAAGGTATTTACCAGAACCGACTAACTGAGCAATAAAAACAGCAAATAAAAAAGAGGCAGAAGCCTCTTTTTTATTTCACACAGACTGTTCTGACAATTACTCAGGTTTTGTCAGTTCAGTCATAGGCCAGCGCGGGGTTGTAGTCACAGACAAACCATCCTGCTGCCCTGCTTTTAAGCGCTGATAACCTGCAAATGCAATCATTGCACCATTATCTGTACAGAGTGCAGGTTCCGCATAATAAACCGTAGCCTTAATTTTCGCCAGATCTGCCTCCAGACGCTCACGCAGACGTTTATTTGCACTCACGCCACCTGCGATCACAAGACGTTTCAAACCTGTCTGCTTCAGTGCCTTGACCGATTTTTTGACCAGAGTCTCAACCAGCGCTTCTTGGAAAGATGCAGCGATATCGGCTTCATAGTTTTCCGGTGCGATATTTTCATTTTCAAGCTTTTTCAACTGAACGGAAACAGCAGTTTTCAGTCCGCTGAATGAAAAATCCAGTCCCACGTGCAACATTGGACGAGGAAAAGCAAAAGCTTCACGGTTGCCCTTATCTGCAAGTTTAGAAATATTCGGTCCACCCGGATAAGGCAGCCCCATCATTTTTGCAACTTTATCAAAAGCTTCACCCGCAGCATCATCAATTGACTCGCCCAGAATTTCATATTCACCAATGCTGTGCGCAGCCATGAGCTGTGTATGTCCACCTGACACCAGTAAAGCAACAAACGGAAATTCCGGTGGTGTTTCCGATAAAAGCGGTGCCAGCATATGACCTTCCATATGATGCACACCAATAGCGGGTTTATTTAACGCAAATGCCAGTGTACGGCCAAACAGCGCACCGGTCATCAGTGCTCCCATTAAACCTGGACCACGTGTATAAGCGATCGCATCAATCTCGGACTTTCCAACCTGACTTTCTTCAAGCAACTGATTAATCAAAGGAATCATTTTCCGGACATGATCCCGCGAAGCCAGTTCAGGCACCACACCGCCATATTCTGCATGAAGTTTAATCTGACTGTATAACACCTGTCCTCTTAAGCCGACTTCACTGTCATAAAGTGCCAGACCTGTTTCATCACAGGAAGTTTCCAAGCCAAGAACGATCATTAAACTGCCTTTTACCCGTTTCAAATTATTGCTGAGGCTATTATAGACTTGTGATATGAGATGTAAATGAGTAAAATACTGCACTTCACTTGTGATCAAAGGCAATTCAGCCCAGATCTTATCCATAACTTATGAGGATTCTTCATGCCACAAGTTAAATTGAAAGAAGGCGAACCAGTTGACGTAGCTATCCGTCGTTTCAAACGTTCATGCGAAAAAGCAGGTGTTCTTGCTGACGTTCGTAAACGTGAATTCTACGAAAAACCTACTCAGGAACGTAAACGTAAAAAAGCTGCTGCTGTTAAACGCTACCAGAAGAAACTGGCTCGCGAATCAGTACGTACAACTCGCCTTTACTAAGATTAATTTGTGATTGATTGACTACCGGACAATATAAATGACTACTTTAAAAAACCAGATTACAGACATTCTGAAAGCCGCTATGCGTGCTAAAGAAATGGATAAGTTGACGGTAATTCGTGGTCTCCAGGCAGCAATCAAGCAAATCGAAGTCGATGAACGCATAGAGCTTGACGATAATCAGGTTCTTGCGGTCATTGAAAAGCAAATCAAACAACGTAAAGAATCGGTCAAAGCCTTTGAAGGTGCTGGCCGGGAAGATTTAGCTGGTAAGGAACAAGCTGAAATTGAAGTTTTATCTCAATTTCTACCAGAAGCTATGACTGAGGAAGAGCTTGATTCCATCATTGCACAGACAATTACTGCGCAAGAAGCTACCAGCATGAAAGATATGGGTAAGGTGATGAACTCTCTGCGTCCGCTCATAGCCGGGCGCGCCGATCCTGCTCAGGTTTCTGCTAAAATTAAAGCGAAACTTTTTTAATATAAAGTTTATTTTTCAGATCACATCTTTAGCGTTGAACTGCCTTTCATAAAAGACAGTTCAAACCTGTTCATTATTTCAAATCACATTTCACGTTGTATTTTTTCAGCATCTGCATTTCTTTAGATGTTTCCACCTGCTGAATAACATCCTGCTTTGTCAATCCACTGTACTGTTTATCCAGAAAAGCTCTGTTTTCATCAGCAGCCTGATAAAGCCCATCAACATATTTTCGTACAATTCCACAGAACTGTTCCTGCTGAACCTGGCTGAACCCTTTCTGATATGGATCAAGACCATTAAAAAATGCACGGGTTTCCTGTCTGTAAGTATCTTTGATTGCTTCCACAGACTGAACATACTGCTCAATACTGCCCGCATGAGCACTCTGATAAACCGCAAAACTTCCCGCAAATAAAATAAATAACAGCTTTTTTCTCATGGACAATTTCATTTGATCTTTAAAGTTATAGCGCCACAACATTGTAGCATTGAAAAATCACAGCACATATCCATCAGCCTTCCACTTTCATAAATACTGGTCTGTATTGTATAAATGCCTGCTCAACCGGAGCAGGAATATGTCCTTGCGTCACTGTCCCGAGTCTAAGCCGAACGATATCAGGCAAATCCACCCGATATGAATAGATTGGACTTCCGCATTCCTGACAGAACACACGTGCTTTATTGGGACTATGAAAATATTCTTTCAGATATTTTATACCACGTACAATTTCAAATTTATTTTTATCTACAGGACTGTTCCAGCCACACATTGTTCCCTGCGCCCGCTGACAGTGCTGACAGTAGCACAGAATGGTTTTTTCAAGTTCGGCATGATAAATGTAACTGACTGAACCACAAAGACATTGTCCTTCTATCACTTTACTCTCCTTATTTTTATGACAGAAAAGGGAGTGCTGAACAACCAATCATCTTTTGTTATATTTTCAGCTGTCGCTCATTCTGCATTTCTGTTAATCGTACTTTTACCTGCGATGATACAACATCATCATTTTTTGCCAGTCTTTGTGCATGCAATAAAGATTTAATCGCATTTTCTTCATTACCCGACCAGTACTCTGCCTCCGCACGATAGCGCAAGACGTTGACTACTCTTAGTGAAGACTGCTTCTCAAGGTTTGCTGCCTGCTGCATCAACCGCCAGGCACTGATGTCCCTGGAGTTTCTATCAACAAATCGCTGAACAATATTTTTCGCAGCCTGCGGTTCACCACGTCGAATATAGACTTCAGCCAGCTTCAAATTCAAAGCTCTGTTTTCCGGCATGATCTGTGCATTTGAAACCACTGTTTTTAATGCATCATCAAGCTTATTCTGACCTAAATATATGTCAGTTTGAGTCAAGGTCAATAGATTATGTGAATTATTTTTTATTTTCGCCCGATCCAGTGCCTGCTGAGCAAGCACATAATCACCCTGACGGACATAGAAAACAGCCAATCCCAGCAATGCAGCAAAGTCCCCTCGGTCAGCAAGTATTTTCAGTTGCTGTTCAGACATCTGGGAAGAAATGACTTTTGAATACATCTTCAGCACTTCAAACCCTTCGTCCCTTAAGCTGGATTTGACCTGTGGCAGCTGATTTGCCCTTAAACGTGCTTCACTCATACGCTCTGTGGTCAAAGGATGGGTATACCAGAAGTCCGGTAAAAAACTGACCCGACTGGTCGCTCTGTTCATTACCTCAAAAAAGTCAGCCATGCTCTGTGGGTTGTATCCTGCTGCATACATATACTGCATACCTATACGGTCAGCTTCCCGCTCCTGATTCCTGCTGTAGGACAACTGCTTATCAAGCAGTGCTGCCTGAGAGCCCAGCATCACCGCTGCACCCGCATCTCCGTCTGCCTGTGAAGCGACCAGCGCACCCACCAGAATACCCGCAAGCGCAAGCAAACCCTGCCCCTTAAATTCTTCCTGTGATCGACTGTAATGACGCTGTGATACATGGGCAATTTCATGCGCCATCACCCCTGCCACTTCGTCCATATTTCTGGCTGAAATCAGAAGTCCAGTATTCAGTGCAAACAGACCACCAGGAACAGCAAAAGCATTGATCTGAGGGTCGTTGATGACCACCAGTCCAACGGGCTGACCAAGCTGAGTCTGACTTAATATATGAGAGAAAATCCCTGACAGCTGATCTTCAAGCCAGGGATTCTGAATAACCGGCATCTGCTTCTGAACTTCGCGAAAAACCTTTTCACCAATCAAGCGTTCTTTCTGCTGATCTAGTAAACCGATTCCCCTGCCAATTTCAGGCACACTGAACTGTGGTGATACGGTATATGCTTCAGATCGTGCCTGGTTCATGATTGTAATGATGCTCAGACTGCACGCAAAAATAAGCCTTTTCAAATCTGTTTTCCAGCAGTGAGTGGTTCAGTCATATCGAATATACCACTGAAAAAAGGAGAAATTTGCAATGATGTGTTATCAATTATGATCAAATAAAGGATTAACCGTCGCTTCAGCCAAAGTCCCATCCAACACTGAAACAAGGTTATCATAAGCAAGTTGCGCCATCTTTTTACGGGTTTCTGCTGTAGCTGAACCTATATGTGGCAATGTCACGACATTTGACAGGTCAAACAGCTCAGATTCCTGCAATGGCTCCTTTGCATACACATCCAGCCCAGCTGCAAATATCTGTTCTGTTTTCAGAGCCTGAACGAGCGCATTTTCATCAACGACCGAACCTCGGGCGATATTGACAAAAACAGCATGCGGCTGCATAAGTGCAAACTCATCTTCCCCAATCAGTGCTTTGGAGTCAGTATTCAGGTCAACTGCTACTACAATAAAATCAGACTTTTTCAGCAACTCTGGCAATGTACAGTACTGGGCATTAAATACCTGAGCCGACTCAGGCTTTTCATGTCTGTTGTGATACAGAATATTCATGCCAAATCCATAGTACCCACGTTTTGCAATCGCCGCACCAATATTCCCCAGACCAATAATTCCCAGTGTTTTCGCATGGATATCCTGTCCGAACTGCGCAGCCGCAACTGTACGCTTCCATTGCCCACCTTTGGTCCACCGATCAAGCTCAGACACCCGTCGTGCCGCACTCAACATCAGGGTAAATGCCAGATCTGCTGTCGTCTCAGTCAGCACGTGAGGGGTATTACACAACCATATTTTCTTACTATTGAGATAGTTCAGGTCGTAATTGTCATATCCAACACTGACACTGGAAATCACTTTTAAACGTTCAGCCGTATGCAGATTGGTTTCATTCAGCAAACGCCCTGCTCCAATCATTCCATCAGCATTTTCAACCAGTTTTAAAATCTGCTGATTCACATCACCCTGTCTGGGATCAACCAATGCGACTTCATATTTCTGCTCGAGCTGAGTTAATATTTCCCGATCCAGCTGACTGAAAACAACCACTTTTTTATCCATGACTCATCCATGATCTGATACTGATTTCTGCATAAACTGCCACAACCGTTTTTTCAGTAACGGACGTTCCAGCATACTCTGCAGATCCGCCAACTGAATTACTTTCGATGCAGAACAATGCGGAATTTCTCCGAGCGAAAGCAGATTTTTATCTGAAGATACTGCATCCAGGAAACCCTGAACATAACTGGCAACCCCACGACCATCCTGAATTTCCACCAGAGGAAATGGCCATTTCAACTCATAAAACTGAGCACTGCATGCATTCTGAATATTTACCCATAACTGCTGTTCAGCCTGAGAAAGCACAGTTGCATTCAATACCACCGCACAATGCTCCAGACTGATCGCCTGAAGGCAAAACGGAGGAATATGAACAGGTTCAGCTATAGAAATAACCTGTGGCAGATTTTCCTGTACCGCAGTGTCTAACTTAGGCGTCAAAACCACATCAGGCTTTTCTGTTTCACGTGATTTTACAACTGATTCAGGAATGTCTGAACGACCAGGTTTAGGTAAAGAAATCTGAGGAAATTCAATCATCTGATCAACAGCAACAGGTTCGGACTGATCACGCCAAAGACTGAATTCCGGCATTTGCTGACATGCATTCTCCCGTGGAATCCATACATCTATTCCAAGGTTTGCAAGTATTTCACGCGTTTGCCCTATCATCATTCTTTCATCACAATCTATTCAAAGAATATTCTAACTGTATAAAGAACTTTTGCCGAGCTTAATTCATACATTCGCTCAGGCTTCATTCAATATGCATTAACCTTATACGATCATAATGCTGTTTTTCTTCTGCATCTGCTCCACAATATCATCGCTTTCAAAACCCAGCCGCCAGTACAGCAACTCAAGCACATCCAGCTCATCCTGCGTAATGATACGGTCATTCCATAAACATATTTCAGCAATCCCCAATATGCTCAAACGGTCACGCAACAGTAAGCCTGCCATATCATTCAGTATTTCCGAAAGATCAATTGGCTCATCAGAAATTTCTTCATATATTTCCAGTTCCTCAACACTCAGAACCCGCTTAAGGATCAGTTCACGGACTTCCAACTGGTTTGCCGAGTTGATCTGCTGTACATGCAGTAAAGCATCTATAAGACGTACAATCTGAGGCTTAACCTCATCCAGTGCGGTCGGTGTATGTAAAGGCAGCAGATGCAGCTCTGCTTTTACCCGCTCAAGCAATAATGCATCAAGCAATCCAATCTCACCATCTTCCTGGATAATTCGGGCAAGTTTAGTCAGAAACTGTCTGGCGATTGTGGCTGGCATTCCACCAATATTTTTACAGGCTTCATGAAAAATTGAAATATGGACACGACCATCCATATTCAGCAAAGAGTCTACAATTGCACGACTGACTTCTGCCTCAGGCGGAATAAACTCCCGATACTGGCGAATCATCAGAATAGCAACCATGACCTCCCGTGATCCTGTAGCAGTCTGCAATGCACGCTGAATCAGCTCAGGTCGCTGCATATTCCCTCTGACTTCAGAATTCAGTGGTTTGATCGCATCATTGATTGCAAAACTGATTGGTGAAAGCCGCAACAAAGGTAATGGCTGTGGCGAACTCCACGGATAGTGATACTCACTGTTCACTTCCTCCAGTGAACGAAAAAGACTGAACAAGGGCTGATTACGGAGTTTTTTCAGATTTTCCAGCTGAAGATCCTGAACCAGCGCCGGATTCAGCTCAAAGATGCGTCGCTCAATACTCGGATGAATATTCATCCAGCTTTGCGGGCTTAAAGAGTTTGCAAAACACATATGAGAAATGGATTCTGAGTACTCACTGTGAATCTGAGAACCCGCATGGTGTACATATATTCGCAACAGTGTCTGAATATTGGCATTGTTCTGAATCAGACGACGGGTTTTCAGATCATTTTTAAAAGTTCGCCCACCGAGTGTCAGATATTTAATAAAACGGGTAATCAATATCCCAAGACTTCCTATCAGCCAAATTACCCCACCAACAGCTACAAATGATGTCGCAAACTTATGTTCCTGATTCTGTCCATGTTTATTGAAACCCAGTTTGGAAATTTTACTGCCCCACTGACTGAAAGTGGTCAAGCCGCTGTACAGAATTTTTAATCGGGTATTTTCAGTCGTCTCACCACTTAAAATCTGATTGAACTCATGACTGAGTAAACCATAAAGCTCCTGCTCATCCAGGTTCTGCAGAGCCCCCCAGGTCAGAATAATCACAATATCCTTTGGATAAAACCCAGCTGTCAGTGCATTTACACCCACTTCATCCGGCAGAACATAAACAGCAGGTGTGTCAATCAGAAAAGTTTCAGCCAGATATTCAGTAATTTTCAGAGCCGCACTTTCCTCAGGCGTACTCTCAATCAGACTTAAACGCCTGGCTCTGAGCTGTTTTGCCAAAGAATGTCCACCTGAGCGGAATACATAAAACTCTATCAGTACGGAAGCACCCATAACAGAAAGCAGGAGTACGATTAGATAAGGACTGAGCGCATGCCACAAAATAGATTGTGTCTGATCAACATAAAAGACAAGCAAACCCAGCAAGGTATTCAATATAAATACCGAAAGTATGACCGCAAGCAGACAGATACTCGCAGACCAAAGCATATTTTTGTTTTTAATAAATGAATAGCGCATTTGTCTAAATGTAATATCCCTGACTTACATTGTATTTCATGTCCCTGCCATCATAAATGAAAAAAGCGGGAATTACCCGCTTTTCACATTGAATCGAAGATGTTTATTACTCTTCTTTCAGACCGGTCAGATCTACTGATGATGCGTCAATATTGACATCAATATAACCATCTTTTTTCTTTTTAGCAGATTCACTTCGACTCTGCTCCAAAGCTTCAAGATACTGCTCATCAATATCACCTGTCACATACTGACCATCAAATACAGAACAGTCAAACTCAGCAACTTCAGGTACTTTACTTGTACGTACCGCATTTTTAAGATCTTCCAGATCCTGGAAAATCAAACGGTCAGCACCGATAATTTCACGAATTTCTTCAACACTGCGATGAGAAGCAATCAGCTCAGCCTTTGCAGGCATATCAATACCGTATACGTTTGGATATTTCACCATTGGCGCGGCGGAAGCAAAAAATACTTTTTTCGCACCAGCATCACGTGCCATCTGAATAATTTCATTACATGTTGTACCACGGACAATGGAGTCATCCACAAGCAGTACATTTTTACCTTTAAATTCAAGCTCAACAGGGTTCAGCTTCTGGCGTACTGATTTTTTACGCTGTTGCTGACCCGGCATGATGAATGTACGTCCGATATAACGGTTTTTCATAAAACCTTCACGGAATTTCACACCCAGAATACCTGCAAGCTCAACAGCAGAAGTACGGCTGGTATCTGGAATTGGAATCACAACATCGATATCATGATCTTCACCCCAGTCTTTCAGGATTTTATTTGCCAGTTTCTCACCCATTTTCAGACGGGCTTTATATACTGAAATTCCATCAATCGTCGCATCTGGACGGGCAAAATAAACATACTCAAAAATACATGGATTGTATTGAGGAGCAGCAGCGCACTGCTGTGAAAACAGCTCACCATTTGAGTTGATAAAAATCGCTTCGCCAGGTTTAATGTCACGCTCAACTTTAAAGCCCAGTGCTGTAATCGCTACAGATTCTGAAGCAATAATATATTCAGTACCAGCTTCAGTTTCACGGGAACCGTAAATCAAAGGACGAATACCGTTCGGGTCACGGAATCCCACCAGACCATGCCCGGTAATCATCGTAACAACACCGTAAGCACCTTTACAACGCTCATGTACACGACTTACAACATGAAAAACATCTTCTGGCATTGGCTCAAGTTTGCCACGCTTTTGCAGCTCATGTGCAAAGACGTTCAGCAGCACTTCTGTATCTGAATCCGTATTCATATGACGTAAATCTGTTTTGAACAGATCATCATGAATTTCTTCAGCGTTTGTCAGGTTACCGTTATGTGCCAGAGTAATACCATAAGGAGAGTTCACATAAAAAGGCTGTGCTTCAGCACTGCTTGAAGAACCTGCTGTAGGATAACGCACATGACCTATACCGAAATTTCCAAGCAGAGCACGCATATGACGCGTATGAAAAACATCACGCACCATGCCGTTGTCTTTACGAAGAAACAAACGCCCATTATGGCAAGTCACTATCCCAGCTGCATCCTGTCCACGATGCTGCAACATCGTTAACGCATCAAACAACATTTGGTTAACAGGTGATTTACCAGCTATACCAACTACTCCACACATAGCAACCTCGCAAACAAGCTAGGATTAATAAAAAGGATTATTTGTTGATTCATCTGCATGCTTTCGATTTTTCTGCACGGCGTCAGATGAAGGTTCAACAGAAGGCTGTGCATCTGTCGAGCGAATATGATCAAGTGCTTCATGAGCTGCATCTTTAGACAGCTCACTCGCCAGTGGCGCATAAGGCAGCAGCGTCTGAACTGCTTTTGAGTTTTTCCAGTGCGGAGAACTTTCCACAAATGGACCAATGCCCTGCATACCAATCAGAACCACCATCAACCCTTTGAGTGTGCCAAATGCACCTCCCGCCAGACGGTTTAAAGGGCCGAGTTTCAATGTCTTCAATATACTGTTCAGTAATGCTGTTACCAGCCAGGTCAGCACAACAATAATCAGAACAATAAATGCAAATGCTGCAATTTTCTGTACCACAGGATCTTCACTGAGCGTGACCATCAGAGGTGCCATTGCTGTAGCGTATTTTGCAGCAACAATCAGTGCAAAAATCCATCCTACAAGATTGGCAAAGGCTTTCACAAATCCATGTCTCAAGCCGTTCAACCCTCCGATCAGCAATAATATCAGTATGAAGATATCAAGGGCGTTCATGTCGAAAATGCGTCTACGCAGTCTTTTACAAGAGTCGGTCCTGTATATATGAGGCCACTGTAGATCTGTACAAGGTCAGCACCTGCTTTTTGTTTTGCCGCAGCCTGATCACCTGACAAAATCCCGCCAACACCGATCAAAGGTATTTCACCTTTTAATTCAGCAGAAAATGCTGCAAGACATGCGGTACTTTTTTCAAATACCGGCGCACCCGAAAGACCACCCGCTTCATTGCCATGTTTCAGGTTTTCCACACCTTCACGGGACAGTGTCGTATTGGTAACAATCAGACCATCGATTTTAAACTCAATCAGCTGAGCTGAAATAAACTGAATATCTTCTGCTGTCAGGTCAGGCGCAACTTTGAGAACCAAAGGAACATAATGCTGAAACTCTTCAGCCAGTTCCAGCTGACGCTTTTTCAGGGTCTGCAATAATTCAGTCAGCGCATCACCACTTTGTAGGCTACGCAGATTTTTAGTATTTGGTGAGGAAATATTGACTGTAATATAAGAAGCGTAGTTATAAACTTTTTCAAGACAGATCAGATAGTCAGAAACTGCATCTTCAACCGCTGTATCCGCATTTTTACCGATGTTGATACCCAGTACACCCTTAAATTTTGCAGCTTTTACATTTTCAATCAGCTGATCAACACCGTCATTGTTAAAACCCATACGATTGATGATCGCTTTGGCTTCAGGTAAACGGAAAAGACGTGGATGAGGGTTTCCAGCCTGTGGACGCGGGGTAATGGTACCAATTTCAATAAAACCGAAACCCAAACCTGAAAGTGCATCAATATATGCACCATTTTTATCAAGTCCTGCTGCCAGTCCAACCGGATTTGGAAATTCAATTCCCATACAGGTGACAGGCTTAGGTTCAACATTCTGTCGCATCATACCCATTTTATGGGCAGATTTCAGCATGGACAATGTCAGCTCATGTGCACGCTCTGGTGCTAAACTAAACAACAAAGGGCGAGCAAGAGAATACAACATATCTGGAAAAGTCTACTGCTTTTTAAGTCGCCACATTATAGGCATAGCCCACACAAAACACCATGCCTGAAACAGGATAATTTCCTGACTTTATTGTACAGTCGCCGTTAATTTAATCTGACCGGCTTCAGAAATTAATTCCATTTTTTCTATACTTAAGCCCATCTGCGCCAACTGAGTCAAAAAAACAGCCAGTACTGAGTAATTCTGATGCGTCACCACCAGCTGGATCTGATCGCCCTGCTGCTGAGATGCTACAGACAATCCCTGCTGTTGCGCTATACGCTGTACCTTATCTGAAGCACTTAATTCAAGATCTGTAGCCGGTTTCATCGTGACTGCATTACTCTGCATCCACACCACGGTATCCTTCAGCTCACGAACTCTGTCCTGTTGCTTTTCTGCAGCTGTATACATTGCCCAGATAGCAGACCCCACACCTACCACCACAACAAAAATACAGGTGAATATGACAAGCAGGCGTTCACGCGTGGATAAGCTATCCAGATAATCGCTTATTTTTTCAGACCAGCTGCCCAACTGCTGCTGTAATTTATCAGTTGCTTCCATTACTGTATTTTCACCAATCCTATAACACCTGCACCATCAGGCTGAATATTTCCAAGTTCAACCTTAAATCCCTGCTGATTCAACTGCTGTGTCAGATTCTGAAGAACTGTCGATGAACCTGCTTTCAGTTCCATACTGAGCATGGATGCATCATAATTCACTCTTTGAGCCACGATCTGATTCTGCATCAGAACAGGGCCTATTCTACTGAGCAACTGTAAAGCCTGAGTATTTGCAGCCTTACTTTTCTCAAGCTGCGCCTTAAACTGACTTTTAATATTCTGCTCAGTCACAGGATAATTCTGCCCAAACCAGTACTTAAACTGATCAGTTGCCTGTAGCGCAGTCTGATCTGCAACTTTTTTCAGCTTAAACCATCGCACAGCATCATAACTGAACTGTATTGCCAGCACGCTCAACAGAACAGCTGCACAGGCTTTCCAGTAACCAGAAACACCTCCCTCACGCGTTGCTTTAGGCAGAAAATTAAAAGGATGATTTTTACTTTTTTTCAGCACCACAAACTCATACTGAAAACTTTCCAGTAATTCCTGTGTCGCTGCTGCTTCAACTGTACTCAGCTGTTCATCTGTAAAGCCTGAAATTCGGTATTTTTTTGATTTCGGCTGGTAATCCAGAAACAAGGAAAGATCATCTATGGAATTACCCAGAAATTCATTTTCACGAACCAACAGACGACCGTTTATGTTGACAATAACTGTTTCATCCTGCGCAGGAACTGGCAGTATAAGAAAATCAGGCAATAACGAAACAATTTTAACAGGGATCAGATTCAGCGCATGCTGCATCGTTTCAACCGCACCCTTTGAGACACCGAGCACAGTTAACTGATCAGGGCTCTGAAAGTGATTCAGCACTTTCATTGCATCCATAGGGAAAATTACAAATTCCTCCAGCAGATATTTAACACCATCCGCGCCCAGCTGTTTATACTGCGCTTTAGGCAACTGCTGTTGCAGAATCTGCAAATTTCGGGATGGAAAAAACACGATCGCCTCTTCCCCATGGTAGCCCTGGATATCCTGAATCAGCTGTTCAAGCGATACAGCCTGATTCCAGTGCTCTCCAACAGACCAGTGCCAGGCCCCGCTTGTCTCTGGCATCCATAAATGCAACATTGTTATTCTTCTGCCATTTTAAAAATTGAAATTAAGATTCTGGTATAAATGCAGTGGTTTTTACAGACAGACCAGGTGCAATAACAGCCTGCTCATACAGTCGTGCTTCTGCCAGTGCAAAAGGATGGAAAGATTCTTCAATCAGTACAGATTCCATATATGCCACAACATTCATATGACATACAACCACAACTGACTCATACGGCAAATAAGACAGCCATTCCACTGCAACCCGCCCATCATCATCTGGTTTCACCGCATTGCAGACAACCACAGGAACATCAGGAAAATTTTTCTGAATAT
The DNA here is from genome assembly GCF_002165375.2 of Acinetobacter chinensis. Taxonomy (NCBI): domain Bacteria; kingdom Pseudomonadati; phylum Pseudomonadota; class Gammaproteobacteria; order Moraxellales; family Moraxellaceae; genus Acinetobacter; species Acinetobacter chinensis. The sequence continues at coordinate 1,478,613 of NZ_CP032134.1, read as the reverse complement.
AACTTAAGGTTTCCTGTGCCCGCAAAAGTGGGCTGACAACAAATACATCTGGCTGAATTCTGTTTTTTAAAAACTCAGCTGTTTCAGCAGCCTGCAAATGTCCACGCTCTGTCAGAGGACGCTTGATATCATTACCGTCCACAGGCGGAACTGCCTCACCATGACGAACCAGTGTCAGTTGCATAAAATTTCCTTATCCGTTTTACAGCCATAATAAACAGGCTTTATGACAGTTCAGATTCTTTAAACCATCATAAATGATCAATATTTTATAAATCAGACAGCATGATGAGGAAGTACAAACTCTACATCACTGCGATGCCCATTTTTCATCAGAGAAACTGCAATGGACATGGGTGGCGCACCATCAAAAATCACATCGTATAAAGCACAGGTGATTGGCATGTATACATCCAGATCCGCTGAGCGTTTCTTTACCTGAACAATGGTGTTGATCCCTTCAGCAGTCTGCCCCAGTTCTTTAGTCGCCTGCTCCAGACTTTTACCTTTGCCTAAAGCATATCCAACCTGATAATTACGACTTAATGGACTGTTACAGGTTGCAAAAAGATCACCCACACCTGACAACCCAAGGAAAGTCAGAGGATTCGCACCAAGTTTGACAGCAAAACGACTCATTTCGGCCAGTGCCCGGGTCAGAATCATACTTTTTGTATTTTCACCCACATTATAAGCAGCAGCCATCCCCATCGCGACAGCATAAATATTTTTCAGCGCGCCGCCCAGTTCCACACCATGAACATCATCACTGCCAAATACACGAAACAATGCACTATGCAGTGCCTGCTGTACCGCATAACGAACCAGTTCAGAATCACTGGCAATCACTGTACCCGCAGGTTGACCTGCAACAATTTCTTTTGCCAGATTTGGACCCGACAGTACCCCATAAGGGATTTCAGGCAATTCTGCACGAATGATATCACTCATAAAACTGAAGGTTTCCGCTTCAATACCTTTGGTCAGTGAAACAACAGCCTGAGATGTAATGAACGGTTTTATCTGTTTCAGAACATCGCGGAAAGAATGACTCGGAATCGCAACCAGAATAATATCCCGGTTACATACAGCAGTTTCAATATCAGAAACCGCTTTCAGTGCAGGCTCCAGTGGAAAATCCGGTAAATAGCGTTTGTTGATATGCGTCTGATTGATTTCATTTGCCGTTTTTTCATCACGGATCCAGATCATGGTATCGCAGCCGTTTCTAACAGCAGTATTAGCCATCGCTGTTCCGAAACTTCCACCACCAAGTACAGTAACTCTTAAAGCTGTTTTCTCATTGACAGCAACAGGCTCGACCAGATCTGAAAACTTTAACTCTGACATTATTTTTATATCCCAATCACAAATTTAAAAACTATTTCTTCCAGTCTGATACATAATCCTGGATATTGATTTCACCACGTGGAGGAATTGCTTTAGCCGCAGTACCGACATAAATAATGCCAGAAACAAGATCCTTTTCCTCAAGCCCCAGTGCTTTCTTAAACAATCCAGACTCCACAACAGCCCCACTGCGCCACATCGTTGCAAACCCCTGAGCCTGCAATGCCAGCAGAAAATTCTGTACAGCAGCACCTGTACTTAAAGTCTGTTCAAAATCAGGAACTTTTGCATGCTCCTGAAATTTAGTCATTACCACCACCAGCATAGGCGCGCGAAATGGATGCTGCTTTACTCTTTCAAGCTGTGCAGCCTCAGTTTCACCTAAGTCTGCCATCGCTTCAGATAACAGACTGCCAAAAGCTTCCCGCTGATCTCCGGCAATCACAACAAATCTGGTTGGCTTTAAACGATGGTGATCCGGTGCTGTTAATGCAGCATGAAACGCAAGCTCCAGCTGTTCAGCATCAGGTGCAGGTTCAATCAGATGACCAACCGACTGACGATGGTGAATATTTTGAAGTACTGTATCTACTGCTGTATCCGTCATTGACTTGTAAATTTTAAAATTCCAGTTGAGTGCAAGATTAGCATACTCATGAAACTGAACTCTATTACTATTTACAAGCACAACATCCCCCATAACAGGCATTTCACACTCAGCAACCATGAACCACTAAAAAACCAGCATAAGATGAATTATCAGAAAGCTCACCCTGCACATGTAATGTCACTCTCAACTCTGATGATCTTCACAAAGTGACAATACAAAACTGCATTTTGCATACACCGCCTACCAGGTTAAACTGAAAAAATATGTTTAATTAAATTAAATACATCCTCAACAGGAATACTATGAAAAAATTATTATCTCTGACAGCAGTTTTAACCACTGCCTTAGTTTTGACTGCCTGTGCATCAAATCCAACCAGCTCTCTGGCGATCCAGAAAGAAAACAATCAGTTTGAAGTTACAGGGGTAGGCAAAAGCAATCTGATTGCAAAAAACAATGCAGTTGAAGCTGCCAATAAAACCTGTGGCAACAAAGCAACAGCTGTAATTACTGATGAAAAAACTGAATACAATGGCGCCCTGAAAGGCGTGGTTGATGAAAAAACCGGACAGATGATTCAGGCTGCAGCGGGTGTACTTGGCTCAATTACTGGCAAAAGCACAGGCTTAAACAGTGATGAAGACTATCAGACCGTTCTGAACTTTTACTGCAAAGCAAAATAAAAACTGCCTGATACAAAAAAAGCCCTTTCAAAAGGGCTTTTTACTTCAGATCAAATATCAGCAATAACCATCCAGACGGGTCAATGGTAATTTTTGTCCGATTGCTTTTTCAATTTCCGGCAGATAAAAAGCATCATCCTCAGAAAGAAAACTAATACTGACTCCACGAGTTCCTGCACGACCAGTACGACCAATACGGTGTACATAATCATCGGACTGCTCTGGCAAAGTGAAATTCACAACATGTGACACACCATCCACATGAATACCACGACCAGCCACATCTGTTGCGATCATAATATTGTGCTGACCGTTTTTGAACTGATCAAGCATTTTCAGGCGTTTGTCCTGAGCTATTTCACCCGAAAGCATAACAACCTTATAACCATCTCTTTTCAGATGATCATAGAGCTTACGCACCTGATCACGACGGTTGGCGAAGATCATCACTTTTTCAATCGGTTCATCACGTAAAATATCACGCAAAAGTCTGTATTTATCTGAACCTGCAACCATATAAACCCGCTGTTCTACGTCAGCATTGGTTTTTTTCTCAGGTTCAATTTCCACTGTAACCGGCTCAAACAGCCATTGCTGCGCAAGATTCAGTACGTCATAGCTGAACGTTGCAGAGAACATCAGTGTCTGGCGCTGTTCTTTTCTTGGAGAGAAACGAACAATACGCTTAACCGATGGAATGAATCCCATATCCAGTAAACGGTCTGCTTCATCAATAACCAGAAATTCGATACGATCCAACCAGACTTCTTTCTGCTCAACAAAGTCAATCAGTCGACCAGGGGTTGCAACCATAATATCGACGAATTTTTTGTCCAGCTGAGCTTTCTGTTTATCGAAGTCAACACCACCCAGTAAAGTGACCAGATGCAGATCTGTAAATTTTGTCAGATCCTTTGCATCACTTTCGATCTGTAATGCAAGCTCCCTTGTTGGCGCAAGAATCAAAGCCCGAGGTTCTCCTCTGAAGCGTTGATCTGTAATGGGATTATTCAAAAGATCATTAATGACACTGACAAGGAATGCAGCTGTTTTTCCCGTACCAGTCTGTGCACGACCAATTGCATCATGTCCAGCCAGAGTAAATTTCAAAACCTTCTGCTGAATCGGAGTCATTTCCTTGAAACCGAGAGCATCAATAGCCTGTTTCAGTTTCGGGTGTAAATTTAAGGTTTCAAAACCAGATGACATAAAAATGTGCTCTAACTTAAATCATCACAAAAAGATGCGCCATTATAAACGAAAAACGCCCCAATATACATTGGGGCGTTTTTCAGGAAACTTCAGAATTAGTCTAAAGGTTGAACTTCTTCAGCCTGGAAACCTTTCTGACCTTTCACTACGCTGAATTCAACGCGTTGACCATCACGAAGTGAACGGTGGCCATCACCCATAATTGCACGGAAATGAACGAATACGTCATCGCCGCCATTACGTTGAATAAAACCAAAACCTTTAGTGTCATTGAACCATTTAACAACGCCTTGTTCGCGAGCTGTCATAAGTTAATCCTCATTGTTTAAAAAAGAAGGACCACCCGGTGTTGCAAACAGCAGAGCAAACAAGAATTGAAATTATTATTTCTAAGCTTGTAATCATTCTGTATTACTATTAACAAAATCCCGGTTACATCCATTTGTAGCATAGGATTTTAAAACAAAATTGTAGTAAATCCGCAGTACGCAACGAGCTTAACACGGGTTGCTCACAAATAATAGATTTTTTTTAACATATCGTCTGTAAAGTTAATCTTATTTTCAGAAATGCTTATATCTCCTTTAATATCAGCAAGTCTGGTTAAAAATTAAGTTTGGGTTAACGGCATGTCTTTGTTAAAATAGACCAGAAATGAATGCTTCCAGAACAGACTGCTTTATGAATGAGCAACCGCTTCCCCCTGTTATTGATGCCATGGGTAAACCCTGCCCTATGCCACTGCTGATGCTGAAACGCGCTTTAAAAAATGAGCAGCATCAGATACTGTTATTAAAATCATCTGACCCACACAGCCAGCAGGATGTTCTGCGTTATTGTCAGATTCATCAGATTAAATGTGAACTGCTGAAAATTTCTGAAACTGAATACCATTACTTAATTGAATCTTAATTATTTTCATTTAATATATTATTTTTCAAATCTGCATAATTTTTTACATTTCTCTACCCAATTTTCCTTAATTCCCAGGAACATTGGCTTTAAGATGAAAAAACCTGGTAAAAAAACCATTATCCCTATATTAAGGAGTACACATGAGTGACAGCAGCAATCAGTTGATGCCCCTGTCATTATCGGCACCTGGCGTAAATCTTGGTGCCTATATCAGTACTGTCAATCAGATTCCCATTTTAACTGCTGAACAGGAAAAAGAGCTGGCCGAACGCTATTATTATGACCAGGATCTTGATGCAGCCAAAATGCTCGTAATGTCGCATTTGCGCTTTGTTGTACATATTGCCCGCAGCTATGCAGGTTATGGCTTACCTCAGGGCGATCTGATCCAGGAAGGTAACCTGGGGCTGATGAAAGCCGTTAAACGTTTCGACCCAAACATGGGCGTACGCCTGGTGTCTTTTGCGGTTCACTGGATCAAAGCTGAAATTCATGAATATGTGATCCGGAACTGGCGGATTGTCAAAATCGCAACCACCAAAGCACAGCGTAAACTGTTCTTTAATCTGCGCAGCTTAAAAAAATCCAGTAAAAAACTGACACTCGAAGAAGCAAAGTCCATCGCTAGAGACCTGAATGTCACACCAGAACAGGTTCTTGAGATGGAGGGTCGTCTGACTGCCTATGATGCAGCTTTTGAGGCTCAGGGCGACGATGATGATGAAGGTTCAACTCATGTTGCACCGGCACTGTATCTTGAAGATAACCGCTACGATCCTGCTGTTCTGGTTGAAAATGAAGACTATGAAGAACAGAGCACCTCTGCACTTCATGAAGCAATGGATCAGCTGGATGACCGTTCACGCAACATTCTTCAGCGCAGATGGCTGGATGATGACAAATCCACACTGCATGAACTTGCAGCAGAATATAATGTTTCAGCTGAACGTATCCGTCAGCTTGAAAAAAATGCCATGGAAAAAATTAAAGTTGCCATGTCTTCCAACTGATGTCATACATACGAAAATAAAAGGGCGATTTCTGCCCTTTTATTTTGCCTGTAGTTCAGGTGCAATTCAGCATTAACCTGCCATAAAAACTATGATAAGGTAATGCGCAATTTTCAACAGTTCATCTTTGCTATGTTCATTGCCATTTCAGCGCTTAACCTTGCTCTTGCAGTCATTCTTGGTGCTTTTGGTGCACATGGTCTGAAAGCTCACGCAACAGCAGCACAATTAAACTGGTGGCAAACTGCTACTGACTATTTTTTCTGGCATGCACTTGGCTTAATGGCACTTTCCATTATTGCCCGGGTCAGCCCTCAGATACCTGTCAGAAACAGTTTTATCCTTATTCAGTTGGGTATACTGCTGTTCTCAGGCTCTCTGTATATTATGGCGCTCGGACTTCCACGCGGACTGGGTGCAATCACACCTATGGGTGGTGCTCTGATGATTGCAGGCTGGTTATTACTGGCATGGAATGCTGCGAAACACGGTAAATAAAGAGAAATTCTGTATGCTGATTTATCTGAATGGGGAAGCAAAAGAAACCCATTGCTCCAACCTGCTTGAATTAATCCAGGAAATGTCCCTCGAAGGCAAGCGTTTTGCAGTGGAAAAAAATGAAATGATTATTTCCAAAAGCAAACTTGAACAAACCCCTGTCTGTGATGCAGACCGAATTGAAATCATTCAGGCCGTTGGTGGCGGCTGAACTGGAGCTCCCATGGAAGACACCCCCCTCATTATTGGTTCACGTACTTTTAAATCCCGCTTACTGGTGGGCACAGGCAAATACAAAGACCTTCAGGAAACAGATCTGGCTATTCAGGCAAGTGGTGCTGAAATCGTGACGGTTGCAATCCGTCGTGTCAACATTGGTCAGCATCCAGACCAGCCGAATTTACTCTCTGTGATTCCTCCTGAGAAATACACCATTCTTCCGAATACTGCCGGCTGCTTCGATGCAAACAGCGCAGTGCGCACCTGTATGCTTGCACGTGAACTGCTGGATGGACACAACCTCGTCAAACTGGAAGTTCTTGGGGATGAAAAAACACTGTATCCTAATGTTGTAGAGACACTCAAAGCAGCAAAAACTTTGATTGATGATGGTTTTGAAGTGATGGTCTATACCTCAGACGATCCGATTGTTGCTCAGGAACTTGAGAGCATGGGCTGTGTTGCCATCATGCCATTAGGCAGTCTGATCGGTTCTGGTTTAGGTATTCTGAATCCTCACACAGTTTCCATTATTAAAGAAAATGCAAAAGTTCCTGTCCTTGTAGATGCTGGTGTCGGTACAGCAAGTGATGCTGCGATTGCAATGGAACTGGGCTGTGATGGTGTTCTGATGAACACAGCGATTGCAGCAGCTCAAAATCCTGTATTGATGGCTTCTGCAATGAAAAAAGCAATTGAAGCTGGTCGTGAGGCTTTCCTTGCAGGTCGTATGCCACGCAAACGCATGGCCAGTGCAAGCTCACCTGAAACTGGTTATTTCTTCAAATAAGAAAACAGATTCAATAAAAAAGCAGGCAATCATGCCTGCTTTTTTATTACATAAGTCAGTCGATTCTTTAAGGAATCAGTCCTTCATCACGCATGGCAATCTGTACAGACTGACGCGAACCTACTTTTTCACGCAGTGCATTAATATTTTTATACGCGCTGAGATCATGACCAATCATAGAAGACCAGTTGGTCAGTACAAACAGATAAGCATCTGCAGGACCAAAGTGATCATTGACCAGATAATCATAATCTGACTCCTGAAGATACTTTTCGGTATATTTCAGAATTTTATCTATAGTTGCATAAGCACGCTGTTTTTCTTCAGCGGATAACTCAGGACCAAAAAATACCGCATAGGCATCATGCAGTTCAGAGTTCAGGTAACCAAGCCATTCAAGAACTTTAGCACGCCCAAGACCCGATGGTGGGATTAGATCCTGTTTAGGGTCATGTTGTGCAAGAAAAGGAAGAACCGCCACATTTTCTGTCAGAATCAGACCTGGATTAATTTCCAGTGCCGGCACATAACCCTTTGGGTTAATTTCGTAATAATCCACACCTTTTTCTGTTGTATGTGTTTTTAAATCTACCCGAACCAGGTCAAAGTCCACATTGATTTCATTTAAAATAATATGAGAAGCCAGTGAGCACGCACCTGGAGAATAATACAACTTCATAAATAATCCTTGTTATATAACTCATACTGTTTTAAATGGCTTCAGCACGTTTTGCAAGATGTGAACTGCGCAAAATTGCAAGCAAGCGTAAAAATAAAAACAGACCCACTGTTGTTTGCTGAAATTTAATCCACTTTTCATTGAAAAAATCTCATGCGCTTTTATTTATGAATGGATTAACATAGCCGCTTTCAAAAAAGCGATAAGGTCAGTTGTGATTCACCTGAAAAAAGAACAGTGGTTTTCCAATATCAGAACAGATGTACTAGCAGGTTTAGTGGTCGGTTTGGCGCTGATTCCTGAGTCCATTGCATTTTCAGCAATTGCAGGTGTCGATCCACAGGTGGGTTTATACGCTTCTTTCTGTATTGCAGTCAGTATTGCTTTTTTTGGTGGTCGCCCTGCCATGATTTCAGCAGCAACCGGTGCAATGGCTTTACTGATGATCACCCTTGTTAAAGAACATGGCTTACAGTACCTGCTTGCTGCAACAGTGTTAACAGGAATAATTCAGCTTGTTGCCGGTTATTTTAAAATTGCAAAGCTGATGCGTTTTGTATCGCAGGCTGTGGTTTACGGATTTTTAAATGCACTCGCGATTTTGATTTTTGCAGCGCAGCTCCCTGAAATAAACAAAATGAATGGCTTAGGCTATTTATTTATCGCAGCAGGCTTAGCCATCATTTACCTGTTTCCTTATATCCCTAAAATCGGAAAGCTTCTGCCCTCACCGTTGATCTGCATTATTGTGCTGAGTACTCTGACTCTTTTACTGAATGCTGATATGCGTACAGTCAGCGACCTGGGACAGCTTCCTGATACATTGCCTGTTTTTCTGATCCCTCAGATTCCACTAAGTTTTGAGACTTTACAGATCATTTTTCCTTATTCCATCACTTTAGCCACTGTGGGTTTACTTGAAACCATGATGACCACAACCGTGATTGATGAGATCACGCAAAGCGAAGGTGACCGTCATCAGGAATGCCGTGGTCAAGGGATTGCCAACATCATCAGTGGTTTTATGGGAGGAATGGCGGGCTGCGCCATGATTGGTCAGTCCATGATCAATGTATCATCTGGAGCGCGTACACGCCTGTCCACACTGATTGCAGGTGTCTTCCTGCTCTGTCTTGTTGTTTTTCTGAAAGACTGGCTGGCTTATGTTCCAATGGCAGCACTGGTTGCCATTATGATCATGGTGTCCTTTACAACGTTTCAATGGGCATCTGTCAGACAGTTCAGACAGCACACGACCTCCTTTAATATTGTGATGATTACTGTTGTCATTATTGTACTGAGTACTCACAATCTTGCTTTAGGCGTACTTTCCGGTGTGCTGCTCTCTGCGCTGTTTATGATCAACAAACTTGAAAGCAGTGTCAGAGTTGAGTCTTCACTGAATCAGAACACCCGTAAATATATTGTTTATGGACAGATATTTTTCAGCAGTTCAGAAAAATTTTATCAGTTTTTTGATTTCAAAGAAGCGATTCTGTCTGTTGTCATAGACCTGACGCATGCACACATCTGGGATATCACCTCAGTCAATATGCCGAACACTGTCGTACAGAAATTTGAATCTCAGGGTATTCAGGTCAAAGTCATCGGTTTGAATGAAGCCAGCAGTCTGCTGATTGAGCGTATCAACACTTAGGTAAAAACACAGGTTTTTCAGTAATACAAAGGCGATATACAAGGTTTATGCTGATTGTACATACGCTATGAATCTTGTCTGAATTTTCACAGAAATTTCATTAAATATCGCTGTATATCTGTTCATAAAAAAACTATAATTTTTAGATTAGTCTTTGATATTAAATATTTATTTTCGACTCACCAGTATAGTCATGATGTAGCGGGAAACACGTGTAATGATGCAGAAATCCACTCAATATTCATTTAAGTTCAGTACAGATACTGTTATGACGGTACTCTTCATGTGCTTTATGGTGTTCAGTGGACTTTGCAGTACAGCGTCTGCATCCATTCCCTCACAGAATCCAGCTGATTCGTGCCAGATAAGAGTACAGCAGATTGAAGTGGCAAAAGGCAACCTGAATCAGCCGATGCAGAAGCCTACAGATGGGTGGATCAAGCTTGAAAAACTGCCTGACCGATGGGAAAAACGCTGGCCCGACTTTCATGATATGGCATGGTACAAAGTCCAGTTTGATTATGCATGTAAAGACCCGATCCAGGCTCCGCTGAGTTTCGCCCTTGAAAATATAACCCAGAGCGGCAGAATTTTTATCAATGATGCATTGCTCTGGAGTGATTTATCCTTACAGGAACCTGCTTCACGTAGTCAGTATATGCCTCGCCAGTGGAACATCGCTTCTTCCAGCATAAAGGAAGGTCGAAACATTTTATGGATACAGGTTTATGGCAGTCTTACACAAAAATCTGGCTTAGGTCGCCTGGAGATGGGAATAAACCAGCATGTTTATCCCATTTATAAAAACTGGGTATTAGAAAAACGCACCCTGGCAATCTTCAACGTCATGATCTGTTTTGTGGTCGGTATTTTCTATTTATTGGCATGGTTCACCAACCGAGAAGAACGAAGTTTTTTCTGGTATGGCATTATTAATTTCTGCTGGATTCTATACAGCACATGCTATTTATTGTCCGATCCATTGTTATTTTCAACTACAACACTGGACCGCATTCAGAATATTATTTTCTGTTTTTATACCGTAGCTGGCTGTGTTGCAGCCTGGACCTTTGTACATCTCAGTTTTGCCCGCCTGGAAAAGATTTTATGGAGTTTTTTCTTATGTGCTTCAGTCTGCCTGAGCCTTTCACCACTGTCTCAGCTAAATAGCGTTATACAGATATTTTTTGCGATTGCCATGCTGATTTTTTTAGCAAAATGCATCTGTTTTCCGTTCCTTGCCTATCGTTCAAAACTTCCTGAAAGTTATTTAATGGCAGGTGTGTATTTAATATTTATACCTATTGCTCTACATGATGCACACTTTGTCATTACAATGGAAGGACACCCTCTTTCTCCATATACAGGTCCTTTTACAACTTTAGCTTTAGGTGCGGTTTTAGCATTACGTTTAGCGCGTAACAGTCGTCAGATCAAACAGTTTAATAAAACCCTTTCGGAAAATGTATATCGCGCCAGAGCTGAACTGACTGAATCCTTAGAAAAACAGCATCAGCTTGCACTTGAAAATGTTCGCCTGCAGGAACGTATACATCTTTCCCACGATCTGCATGATGGCTTAGGCGGTTCAATTGTCCGTTCCATGCTGACCCTGGAACATAATGAAAAAATAGAAAAGCCTCAGGTTATGTCCATTCTGAAACTGCTCCGTAACGATTTACGGCAAGTCATTGATTCAGGCTCAAGTCTGACCTCCAAAATTCCGGCCACACCAGTGGAATGGGCAGCACCAATCCGCCACAGATTTGTACAGCTGTTTGAAGAAACAGATATCCGTTCAAAATGGCATTTTGAACAGCAGTGGCAGACTCAACCCAGTGCACTGTACTGCATTACCCTTACACGTATTGCCGAAGAAGCCCTGACCAATATTTTAAAACACAGCAAAGCCACACAGGTTTACGTCACACTGCGTGAAAATGAAAATGGCTGGCTGGTGCTTCAGATTGAAGACAATGGCATCGGCTTTTCTCCTGCTGAAGTGGACTCAGGACTGCATGTCGGACTGCAAAGTATGCGTGCGCGTATAGAACGTATCGGTGGTCAGTTCCAGGTTGAATCACAGCCTGGGCGTACAGTCATTGAAGTTATGCTGCCATTCATACCCGATATTCAACAGACCTGATAATCACTGCTGAATTTCAGTTTCAGTTGCTGTAACAAAGCTTAAAACAGAAGATCCACTGAACTGTTTTATACATAAATTCAGGGCAAAAGGTTTGACTTGTTCAGCTCAGGACTTAAAATACCGCATTCTGAATTTTTAGATTTGCCAAAGTTATGTCAAATGATCAATTAGACCAGCAGGTCGTGGAACTGGATAATCTGAACGAGCACCGTGAAATTGTGACGTTTATGCGCCGTTCTTCTCCACTGAATACTTCACAGCGTACTGCTCTGGAACAATATGGTCATATGATTCTGGAATACCCAGTGGGTGATCTGCGCCAGTACTTTGAGCACCCTGAACGACCACTAACTGTTGAAATCGGTTTTGGTATGGGTCGTTCGCTGGTACTGATGGCAAAAGCCAACCCTGAACGTAACTATGTCGGTATTGAAGTTCATGTTCCAGGTATTGCACAGTGTGTCTATGAGGCTGGCATAGCAGAACTGAAAAACCTGCGTTTACTGGATGCTGATGCGATTCAGGTTCTACGTGAAATGCCTGATAACAGTATTAATGCTGTTCAGCTGTATTTCCCGGATCCGTGGCAGAAAAAGCGCCATTTCAAACGCCGTTTTGTTTCGCATGACCGCATGCCTCTGGTTGAACAGAAACTTGAAATGGGTGGAACATTCCATTCAGCAACGGACTGGGAACCTTATGCAGAGTGGATGCTGGATGTACTAGACAACCGCCCTCGCCTGGAAAATATGGCAGGCAAAGGTAACAGCTATCCTCGCCCTGAATGGCGTCCTCAGACTAAATTTGAACGTCGTGGTCTTGAAGAAGGTCACAAAATCAATGATTTTCTTTTCAAAAAAATTCAGTAATCCTGCTTCTTAAAAATAAAAAAAGCGTTAACTCAGTTTAACGCTTTTTTTATTGGTCACGGATTCAGTTCTATTTCTGAAGCTTTTTTACCGTACCGATAAAGAGCTTATAAATCCACTGCTGTATGGCTGTGCCATAAGGTGGATAAACCAGTTTCATCATGCTGAATTTTGGTCGTTCAAATACAGATTTAGCATGACTGAATGTCTTAAAGCCTTCCACCCCATGATAATGCCCCATACCTGATGGACCAATGCCACCAAAAGGCATATCTTCCTGTCCAACATGCAGCAGCGTTTCATTCAGACATACCCCACCACTGTGTGTATGGTTCAGAACCCGTTGCTGTTCTGCTCGATTATATCCAAAATAATACAGCGCCAGTGGTCTGTCATGTCCATTAATGTACTCAATCACCTCATCCATGGACTGATACGCCACAACAGGTAAAACCGGTCCAAAAATTTCATTCTGCATGAGCAACATATCATCAGAAACTCCTGTCACAATCCTGTGTGCCATACGCCGCTGACTGTCTTCACCTTTTAACAGAATGACATTTGCTCCTTTCTGCTCGGCATCAGTCAGATAACTCTGTAAACGCAAAAACTGCCGCTCACTGATAATGGCAGTGTAATCAGGATTGTTCTGAATATCTCCAGGATAAAACTGCTCAAGTGCCGCTTTGTAAGCAGTAATAAACTGCTCCACCTGAGAGCTGTGAACAAATGCATAATCCGGTGCAACACAGGTCTGCCCTGCATTCATTGCCTTACCAAAAACAATCCGTTTAGCCGTTTCAACCAGTTCAGCATCCGAAGCAACGACTGCAGGAGACTTCCCGCCCAGCTCCAGCGTGACTGGTGTCATATTTTCCGCAGCTGCACGCAACACATGCTTGCCAATGGACGTTGCTCCCGTAAACAGTAAATGATCAAAACCCAGTGCCGTAAAACTCTGAGCAACCTGCGCATCACCAGTAACCACACAGATCTGATCATCAGCAAAATTTTCTGCAATCAGACGCTTAAACAGTGCTGAAAATACAGGAGTAAATTCACTCATTTTCAGCATGACACGATTACCCGCTGCAATCGCCTGTGCCAAAGGACCCACCGCTAGGAACAATGGATAGTTCCAGGGAACCACAACGCCGACAACACCTACAGGCTGATAACAGATATAGGCTTTTGCAGGCTGAAACAGTATCCCCACATCCCTTTTTTCAGGTTTCATCCATTTCTTTAAGTTCTTCAGACTGTGCTTGATACCCGAAATACTGGTCATCAGTTCAAATAGCAAAGTTTCATCTTTACTGCGGTTTGAAAAGTCCCGACTGATTGCCTCAGCGATTTCGTCCTGGTGTCTGACCAGCAGTTCCTTTAAAGTCAGAAGCTGTGCCTTACGTTGCTCAAGCGATGGATAAGGCTGCTGACTGTATGCTTCTTTCTGCTGATGAAAAATCCTTTCCAGCTCAAGTGCCTGATCATCCATGGGAAGTATGGTATTCATATGCATTTCCTTTATTTGATGAAACATGCGTTCAGCGGAGCATATTATTTTTCTCAGCTCCTGCCGAACATCAGCTTCAACTTCAGTATCACTTTATATGCAGTATTTTCAGATTATGCCGATTCTGCCTGCTGTACTGCAAGCTGTTGAGTTTTTCTGATCATATCGACAGCTTTCTCAGCAATCATGATCACCGGTGCATTTGTATTGCCATTTACAACGGTCGGCATAATGGATGCATCCACCACACGCAGATTTTTTATGCCATGCACCCTGAGCTGTGGATCAACCACGGCCATTTCATCCATACCCATCCGACAGCTACCCACAGGATGATAGACCGTATCCGTCCGCTCTCTGAGAATCTGCCTGATTTCATCATCTGTCTGAACATTTTCGGTAAACAGATCTTTTTTACAGTGTTCCGCAATGGATTTTGAGTTTAAAAGCTGACGGGTGATTTTATACGCTTTCACCATCTCCTCCAGATCCTGCTCCTCCGCCAGAAATGCAGGATCAATCAACAGCGGATCTTCAACCTTAGAACCGCTCAGTCTGACTGTTCCGCGACTCAGAGGATTCAACAGGCAGACATGGCAGGAAATACCATGACTGGCGTGAAATTTTCGGGCATGGTCTTCCACAATTGCCACAACAAAATGCAGCTGCAGATTAGGCACTTTCTGTTCTGGAGAGCTTTTAATAAAACCACCGCATTCAGCAAAATTGGATGTCAGCTTACCTGCCTTTTCTTTACGGTATCTGCCAATCTGCTTGAACATATCCAGTGTGCCAGGTATGGAAATTCCAAAAGTGTCCTGCGTATCTTTAGCAGTAAATCCAAAAATAAAATCCGGATGATCATGAAAATTTTTACCCACACCAGGCAGATGTTTTTTGACTTCGATCTGATGCTGATTCAGCTCTTCTTTATCACCAATACCCGACAGCATTAAAATCTGGGGCGACTGAATCGCACCGGCACTGAGCAGAACTTCCTGGCGAGCTTTAATCTGCACAACGCTGCCACCCTGTTTAAACTCAACCCCAGTGGCAGTATTATTTTCAATGATGATTTTCTGAGTCAGAGCTTCAGTAATGACGGTCAGATTTTCACGTTCAAGATGAGGAAACAGATAGGCTTTTGCCACAGTACAACGTTCTCCGTTGACCTGAGTCACCTGATAAACACCCAGTCCTTCCTGTTCTTCACCGTTGAAATCATCCAGAATCTTATAACCTTGCTCTCTTGCAGCCGCAACATAACGCTCATGCCAGATATTGTCCGTTCTTAAATCTGAAACGGACAGCGGACCATCATTGCCATGAAATGCATTGCGTATCCGTTCATTGTTTTCAGATTTTATAAAATAAGGAAGAACATCATCGTATGACCAGCCTGGATTACCTAAAGATGCCCAGTCATCATAATCAGCTTTATTCCCCCGCACATAAACCATCGCATTGATATTGGATGAACCACCAAGCCCTTTTCCACGAGGCTGATAACCCTTGCGACCATTTAAACCTTTCTGAGGAACGGTTTCAAAAGCCCAGTTATTAATTTTAGTGGGTATACTCACGACTGCTGCTGAAGGCACATTGACCGTCCAGCTGTTACCCTTTCCACCTGCTTCAAGCAGACATACAGTGACATCAGGGTTTTCACTCAGCCGACCTGCCAGCACACTTCCTGCACTGCCACCACCAATGACAATATAATCAAATTCTTTTTGTTCCATATTGACCTTATTTGTATTTTTATTTGTGCAGGATCAGTATTGCACTTTCATGCTGTCTATAAAATAGCTTCAGTGATAATTAAAGCAAAGAATGTGAAATAAAAAGCCATCACTTTTATCTAAATAATCCAGATGTGATCTTTTATCTGTATACGTAGAATGTCATGAAGTATATATGAAATGAAAAATCCGGATCTGTACCCGATACAGCTACATTATTTTTTTATTTGAATAAAACGGTACTACTTTTACATCAGACGGATATCCGAAAATGAGTAACAGTAAATCAATACTGTTACTCACGCCATGATCAGAAACGGTAACCTACACCGACATAAGTGATCACTGGGTCAATATCAATTTTAGTCGTTGCATGAATCAGTTTTTCACTGGTGTTTTTATTCATCACATCAATGGTCACTTTATTGTTCAGTTTTGCGTAGGACACAGATGCTGTTGTAAACCATGATGGTGTAATATCATAAGTGAAACCAGCAGTTACAATTGGTGCAATGGCATCACTGGCATCCACTTTGACACGCATATCACCTGAGGATATTTTACCATCCAGTGCAGCACCTGCTTTGCCATCATGAATGTTCTGAATCATATGACCAGCCGCAATCAGATCTGATTCAATACCTTTATTCAACTCGATATCATTAAAATAAGCATACATTAAACCTGCGCCCACAAAAGGTCTGAACTTGTCTATGCCTGGCTTACCAAACTGATACTGTGCTTCAAGTGCAGGTGTCCAGGCACGTGCAGTTGCAGCTTTACTATATGAGTTCAGATTGGTAATTGGTACTGCATAATTCAAGGGTAAATCCTTGTAAAGGATACCTGCTATTCCACCGGGTTTTGCACTTCCAGTCAATGGTGCCGTAATTTCACCTTTTCCTTTAATATCAACTTTAGGTGGAATACCACCTATCAACTGTAGAGACACTTTATCATTTAGATAATAGTTAAACATCAAACCCAATGTATCTATATCTTCAGCCTCAAGCCCAGTACCCTTCGCTCCCCATGATTCCAAACCATCAATAATCGCAGTACCCGCAATATTTTCCCTGATATTACCCTCAGCATCCTTTAATGATCCACCATTACTCCCTAAAGGACCGTTCAATAGTCCCTCCAGCTGATTTTTCAAGTTAGAACCTGTCCCAGTTACAGCATCAGAATCAATTGCTTTAAGAAATCCATCCTGAGAAATTAGACCTACTTTAGCATTGGTACCACCTTTCACTGCTGTATTAATATTAAATGGATTGGCTTTCCCCTGAGGCATGACATGCAACCAACCCGCCGATACAGAAAAACGTTTACCATTTTCTGGGGCAGCTGCTGCATTCTGCATTGCACATACGAGTGCCAGAGGTACTGCTAAATATCCAGGTTTCATCGTCCAACTCCTTGTCTGACTTTTAATTTATGTTACGAATTTTTATTTATAACCACACTTATTAAGTGATTTGTATACATTCAACGTATGTTTGTTTGCAAGTTTTTTTACCACGCAGTAAACATATTTTTGTAATTTTAGTCATTAAAGGTCAATATTTATCACAACAAAGGGAATGCATCACAGTTTTGTTCTTAAATAAATAAAATAATATTAAATATATTATTAGCTTTATTTAACAAATAATTAATTCACTTTTCTCCTATATATTTCAATCTTTCACTATAACTATTAAGATCAGATAAATTCTTTTAAATAATCTGATAAGTTAATGAACATTAATCAGGAACAGTTATCCATTTTTAAGACTGTCATGGAAACAGGCTCATTTTCAGCTGCCGCAAGAAAGATCGGAAAAGTACCTTCAGCTGTCAGTATGTCCATTGCCAATATGGAAATAGATTTAAATCTGACACTGTTTATCCGCCAGGGTCGTGAACCTGTGCCGACTGCACAGGCAATTGCACTGTATGAACGCACACAGAATCTGCTGATTGAAATCAATGAATGGAGACAATATGCACTTTCACTCAGCTCAGGGCTGGAGTCATCACTGAATATTGTGGTCGTATCTGAATTACTGCATACCAACTGGACTGATTATATTGCCCTGCTGGAAAAACAGTTTCCTGAACTTCAGATCAATATTTATTCTGCTCCACAGGAAGATGCCCAGAAAATGCTGACAAATCAGTCAGCTCAGTTTGCCTTGATGTTTGAACGTGAGCAGCTGGAAAGCAGTGAACAGTTTGTTGAGTTAAAACGTGAAGCACTGGTTCCCGTTGCATCTGTTCACCATCCGCTTGCTGCATATGATCAGGTCAGTTTTGAACAGATTCATCAAAGCAGACAGATTGCCGTTGCCAGTCGTGATAAAAGCATCAAACCTGAACTTCTGTTTTCAAAACATCACTGGCGAACTGACAATCATCATTCCGCCTGCAGCATGATTATGCAGAATCTAGGCTGGGGAGTTCTCCCCCTGGAAATGTTTAATGAAAACCCTGAACTTCAGCAACACTTAAAAGTACTGAATTTTCTGGATTTCACACCCAAATTTGAATATTTTGTCGATCTGGTCTGGAACAGGGAAAGTGAACTGGGTTCAGCTGCTCGTTTTTTGATTAATCACCTCCGAAATTTACGAAAAGACGCAATTTAAGCTGCTTAGAATGCATACAGATACTTGGGTTGAGTAAACTTTGTGATATAACTGAATTACAGGCAATAACTTTAAGAATCTGATTTAAATGACACAAACAGCTTTAGACCAACTAAAAAAACTGACTACCATTGTTGCTGACAGCAGTGATCTGACTGCCATTGAAAAATTCCGTCCTCTTGATGCAACAACAAATCCTTCATTGATTACCGCTGCTGCAAGTCAGCCTGAAAGTCGTGAGCTGATCGAAGAAGCTTACGAACAGGCACTCAGCGAAGGATATACTTCAGATCTTCTGGTCGAACGCACGATTGATATTCTGACTGTTAAACTGGGTGTTGAAATCCTTAAACTGATTGATGGTCGGGTCTCAACCGAAGTCGATGCAGCACTTTCATACGACACTGAAGCCACTGTTGCGAAAGCAAAAGAGCTGCTTGCTCTGTATAAAGAATATGGGGTGGATCAGAACCGTATTCTGATTAAAATTGCATCCACCTGGGATGGTATTCAGGCAGCTAGACAGCTTGAAGCTGAAGGTATTCACTGTAATCTGACACTTTTATTCGGTCTGCATCAGGCTCAGGCATGTGCAGATGCAGGTGTTACGCTGATTTCACCATTTGTAGGTCGTATTCTGGACTGGTTTAAAAAAGCTGAAAATGTTGACCATTATCCAGTAGATAAAGATCCTGGTGTATTGTCTGTCAAACAGATCTATCACTTTTACAAACAGCACCAGATCAAAACCGAAATTATGGGTGCAAGTTTCAGAAGTGTTGAACAGGTTCTTGGGCTGGCAGGTTGTGACTTACTTACCGTTTCTCCAAATCTGCTTGCAGAACTTGAAACGGATGATCGTGAAGTTCAGGCTCAACTTTCTCCAGAACATGCTCAGGCGCATGTACAGCATTTTGTAGAGGTTCTGAATCACGACACTTTCAAAACTCAGCTTGAAAATGACCTGATGGCTTTTCAGCTGCTCCAGGGTGGAATTGATGGATTTATCAAAGCACGTCAGCAACTGAACAGCTTATTGCGTCAGTCCTTCGGTCTGGATGCAGAAATTCAGGATTAATGCACTCCAACAGTGCACCTTTAAGGCTGATATTGTTATAATTCTATATCAGCCTTTTTATTTGAGAGTGTCCCGTGTTTGGCATTACAGACGTCACCACTTATATTATTGGGACTATTTTAATTGTCATTCTACCAGGACCTAACTCACTATATGTGATGTCCATTGCCTCCCGTTTTGGTATTAAAACAGGTTATCTGGGGGCACTGGGCGTTTTTACCGGCGATCTGATCCTGATTCTGTGTACAGTATTGGGCGCAGCGTCCCTGCTGCATGCTTTTCCCTGGCTTTTTACCATCCTTAAAGTTTTTGGTGCTGCTTATCTTTCATGGCTGGGCATTAAACTCCTGATTGCCAGTGTCCGTACATGGTCAAATACACCTCAGAAAATGACTTCAGATACAGCTTCTGAAGCCTCTACTGAAGTACATGCCTATCGGACAGCACTGACCATCAGCGTGCTGAATCCCAAAGCAATCTTCTTTTATCTGTCTTTTTTCGTACAGTTTGTTGATCCTGCCTATCCTTATCCTGCGATCAGTTTTGCCATGCTTTCTTTTATTCTGCAGATCATCAGTATGGGCTATCTAACCATTCTGATATTTTCCGGTGTAAAACTGGCAAGCTTTTTTAACAGCAGATACAAATTTGCTGCAATCTGCGTTGCCTGCGTAGGATTCCTTTTCTGTGGATTTGGACTGAAACTTGCTACATCCACGTTATAAAAAAGGAAGATTTATCTGTATATGAGAATATTCATACATTATGTTTATTTCCGATCAACGCTTTTCGCTTACCACAGGAAAGCGTATGATTCACATATTTCTCCAACATCTGGTCAAATAAAAGCAAAGGATCATGCAAAAATTTCTACAGGACTTTTCCATTCCTGCTGTATTCGCAGGTTTTATTACATTTCTGATTGGTATCAGTGTTTCAGCGGTACTGGTGATTCAGGCTGCGCAGATTCTTGGTGCATCTGCTGAACAGATCACTTCATGGTTCTGGGCACTGGGACTCGGTATTGGTCTTTCAGGCTTAATTCTGTCATGGAAATTTAAATATCCCGTTGCAACTTCCTGGTCCACGGCGGGTCTTGCTCTGATTATTGCAACCGGCAGTGGTTACAGCCTGTATGAAGCAATAGGTGCATTTCTGGTCTGTGGTGCAGTCACTGCTGTACTTGGATTTTTAGGAATCTTTGAAAAAGTCCTTTCCTATATTCCACAAAGCCTGACCAGTGCCATGCTTGCAGGTGTATTGCTCAAGTTTGGAATTACGCTGTTTGCGAGCCTGCAGAATGACTGGGGCTTTATTCTGTCATTACTGGCAGTCTATATTTTTTCAAAGCGTCTTTCACCGCGCTACAGTATTGTCATCACTGTGATTGCAGGTCTTATACTCTGTCCATTGTTTATGGACTTTCATACGCCTGCCATTCAGTGGCATCTTGCTGCTCCCGTATGGATGACGCCGGATTTCACCTGGTCTGCACTGTTTGGTCTGGCACTTCCTTTATTTGTGATTAATATGGCATCGCAGTATCTGCCAGGTCTTGCCATGATTAAAAGCTATGGTTATGAACCCCATGTGAACCAGCTGATAGGATGGACGGGAACCATACAGGCAATTCTTGCCCCATTTGGCTGTTATACCGTCAATATCGCTGCAATCAGTGCTGCTGTCAGCCTGGATGATCAGGTACATCCTGATTCATCAAAACGCTACATTGCTGGGATGAGCTGTGGCTTTTTCTATATTCTGATGGGGCTGTTTGCAGCAACGCTGACCAGCCTGCTGATGTCATTTCCACACATTTTCATTGTTGCGCTTGCGGGTATCGCTCTGTTCGGTACCATTAGCCACAATATTGCATTGGCGTTTCACAATGTCGGCGATCGTGAAGCCGCATTGATGACGTTTCTGTTCAGTGCTTCGGGTGTCCAGTTTTTTGGTATAGGCTCTGCTTTCTGGGGGCTTCTGTTTGGTTTTGCTGTCTCTGCTGTTTTAAAATTCAGAGCCCGTTAAATGATTGCGATGAAGCAGGATAAGTTCTTGAAATCAGTTCCTGCTTCATTTTTATAAAATCTTCTGCCAGTTTCATTTCTGCAAATCCGGTCAGCCAGACCCCATCTGCTGCATAGCGCAATATCTTCAACTGCACAGACTGATCCG
This sequence comes from Acinetobacter chinensis, assembly GCF_002165375.2. Taxonomy (NCBI): domain Bacteria; kingdom Pseudomonadati; phylum Pseudomonadota; class Gammaproteobacteria; order Moraxellales; family Moraxellaceae; genus Acinetobacter; species Acinetobacter chinensis. The sequence continues at coordinate 1,456,831 of NZ_CP032134.1, read as the reverse complement.
TATCTGCATGAATGGACAGTCTTTTCTCAAGCCACTGTGCCCAGATTGCGTTTAAATCCGGTTCAGTCAGCATGGTCATGGAAATTGCATCCCAGTATCGGCTTACAGCTGTCGCATTGGCATTCAGCGTAATCTCGATATATGCACGGGTAAAACAGCCATAGCTTTCAGTATCGGCACAGATCAGTTTTTCTGTCTCTGCATCAATCTGACTCATGACAAAATGAAGCATGGCTTCCAGTAATGCCTTTTTATTTGGAAAATGGTGAAAAACACCACCTTTGGTGACTCCGGCCATTTCAGCCACTATCTGTATTGAAACCCCACTGACACCTTTTTCAGCTGCAAGAATCATGGTGTTTTCAAGGATCAGTTTACGGATATGTTCCGGATCTTTTTTCCGCTGATATGCATTGACCATCTTAATGTCCTGAAGAAGCTGAAAACAGATTGATGACCATCACACCCGCGACAATCAGCCCAATACCCGCCATTGCGGGTAAATCCAGCTGCTGGCGGAAAAAAATGAATCCTACAACAGCAGTCAGAACAATGCCAACCCCTGCCCATATCGCATAGGCAATTCCCAGCGGTATAACCTTGATCACCTGAGCAAGCAGATAAAATGCAATCACATAAAGTACAACAACAACAAGCGTCGGTACAGGTTTAGTAAACCCTTCGGATTTGACCAGAAAAGCCGAACCGATCACTTCAGTGACGATAGCACAGGCCAGCAATGCATATGCTGTATAAACAGGATTCATTTTCTCATCCGGAATAAAGATACCAATCGGTTGGTATCTTATAGATTCCAACATAAAAGACAAGGTGTTCAGCTGAAAATCTACAAAAAATATATTTTTAAACCTGGAGTCCCCCCTGCCCCCCCCTGAAAATTGACTGAATCAGGCATGACTCAGACTTAATCAATCAACTACTCTTTAGAAATGTAATCAATAGTATGAAAAACAGAATTTCGGCAATCAAACCTTTATATCGACTGAATCAAAATAGCTTTCATAAATAAAAAAACACACTGCATCACCTGGAATTATCTGTGTCTGCAGACACACTTTTTTAATGAATTTTACGGAATTAAGAGGGCTTAAATTGAACTTGGCAAGGCTCTGTGCTATCAATGAATTGAAAGGCAATGTATATAAATGATAAAGGAGACACCCATGTCCTATAACCATATTCTAGTTCCTGTCGATGGTTCACAAATCTCCTTTTCTGCTGTCCGCCACGCTGCAGAGATCGCAAAACAGTTCAATGCTCAACTCAGTTTAATCAGCCTGGTCGCTGAAGACCCATTCACAGACGTCGATTTCTATTATTCTTCCGCTATTATGAAAGAGTACTTTGTGCAGGCATATCAAAATGCTGAAAAAGCTCTTCAGGAAGCATTGAAAATTGCAGATGATGCAGGCGTCAGCGCACAATCTAAAATTACCAAAGGCGAAGTCTCTGCTGAAGGGATTGTTGATGCAGCAAAAGATCTCAAGGCTGACCTGATCGTGATTGGTTCACATGGTAATAAAGGTTTCAAAAAGTTTCTTCTTGGCAGCTTTGCACAGGATGTACTGGGTTCAACTGAACTTCCGGTTATGGTCATTAAAGCATAACGCTTCAGCCTTACACTTTTCTGAACACTGTTACAGCTCAGTGTTCAGAACCTGATCATGATATTAAAGAATACAAAAGCATAACTTTCACAGGAATATCACCATGACTTATAAACATATTTTAGTACCTGTAGATGAATCCCCTATTTCTTATGCCGCAGTTGAACAGGCTCTTTCCCTTGCTCAGGAACTGAAAAGCACGGTCACTGTTATGAGTGTCATTGCTGTAGACCCATTTGTCGGGGTGGATTTTTATAAAGTTGCTCCCGCAATTACAGACTATTTTATGCAGGCAGAAAAAAATGCTCAGGACCGACTGGCAGAAATTAAGCTGTCTTTTGACCGTGATGGCATTACTGTAAATACACGAGTGGTTCGTGGTGTTGTGCCTTCTGAAGGTATTATTCAGGTTGCTGATGAAGTGGGAGCTGATTTAATTATTATGGGCTCACATGGCAGAACCGGCTTCAAAAAGCTCATGCTTGGAAGTGTAGCTCAGAATGTTCTGACTCAGTCCCCTGTTCCGGTACTGATCGTCAAAGTCTGATCAGCCAGAACTGTAATAAAAAATCCCTCTGTACCGAGGGTTTTTTTATGCATTTATTTTCGGTAACAGATCAGCCCATTTGCCTGTATACATCAGACACCACTGACTATCCACCAATCGCCTTATTCAGGGTAAACAGATAACTTTCTGCTTCAATTCCATTATCAAATTCTTTCTGATACAGACCTGTGGTCTGTACACTGTTTGGTGTGTATTCAACCTGAACATTGAATCGACCATTGGCTGCACTTTTTTTAATTTTGACAGCGATAATATGCTGAGAATTTAAATAAAACCCATCTTCAATTTTTACTAACATATCAAGCTCCAAACAGATTTCATTTCAGATATTTAATGCTCATATATTGGATACAACACCATTGAGCCAAGTCAGTCATATCTGAATTTATGTGATAATTTTAACTTACTTATTGTGTTTAATTGCGGTAAATAAACATTTATTCATTTTCTTTGATTAATTTAACAACAAAACAAAAATAAGATCTTTTAAGTTTTGTTAATCAATACTGTTTGTCACGGATATAAGAATCATTTCATTGCAAAAATTGAAGGACTGAAAATAAAACAGCCTGCATAAGCAGGCTGTTTTTATACTGAACCAGTAAGAGTAAATTAAATACTCAGCATACTGTTCAGTGTTTCACTGACATTCTTTGATTTAACCTGAGGCTTCAATGCTTCAAGTGCTGTTTTCACTTCACTGCGCTGAGGTTCAGCCAGTGTATACCAACGGCTCAGAACCTGAAGTAAACGTGAACCTACGATTGGATTTTTCTCATCCAGGTATTTTGCCAGCTGAATAAAATGCTGAACACCAAAACTCCAGGTATTTACAGGATTGGCATTCAGGCCACCACTGACAGAACGGATACGGTTCGGTGTACTCAGATCATAATCAGCATGAGAAGTTAAATACTGAACCGTCTCTGCTGTTGCCTTTGGATGTGCTGCCTGAATCATAAACCACTGATCCAGAGACAGTGCTTCATCTTTGAAACGGGTATAGAAATCCTGCAATGCATCTTTAGCCTGAGCCGCATCATTCCATACCAGTACTTTCAATGCACCCAGGCGTTCCGACATATTGCCTGTCTGCTGATATTGCTGATAAGCCAGATCAAAGACTTCCGCATCACCCTGACGAGCCATTAAACTGAGCATGATATTTTTCAGCGCACGAACGCCCATTGCCTGTGAAAACTCTTTCTGTTCTTCAGGCTGAAGTGACAGATACGTTTCTTTCACAAAATCACCCAGATTTTTTGCCAGCTGATTCAGCAGTGCTTCCCGAGCTTCATTTACGACTGCCGGATTATAATTCTGGTCAATACGGCTGCCTAAATAGCCCTCAGCTGGCACATCAAACAGACGTGAAGCCAGTAACGGATCTTTTGCAATCACTGCCGGTAAAGTCTGCTGAATTGCATTCAGATAAATCTGTGCATCATGGCCATTCAGTAAAATGCGCTCAAGTAAGGTCTGTGTTGCCTGCCACTGGTTAAAACCGTTGGTTTCATACTGCAACAGAAATGCCAGTTCTTCATCAGAATAATTAAACTCAAGATTTACAGGTGCAGAGAAATTACGTAACAGTGAGGCAACAGGTTTTGCAGACACACCTGTAAACTCAATCGTTACTTCTGGCTGATCAAACAGATAAACACCATCTTTCACATTATTTTCCACAATAGCTGTGGAGTGCAGTGTTTCCTGCTCGCCTGTCTGTGCATTGAACAATGCCAAAGCCACAGGAACAGGTAATGCTTTTAAGTCTGGATATTTTGGATGTGTTTTCAGACTTTGTTTTAAATGAAGACGATACGTCTGATTTTCAGCATCATATTCACCTTTGGCTTCCAGTTTTGGTGTACCCGGCTGGTTATACCAAAGCAGAAACTCAGATAAGTCCACACCAGAACCTGCAGTCAGAGCAGCAACCCAGTCTTCAACTGTAACCGCCTGACCATCATGGCGTTTAAAATATTCATCCGTTCCCTTACGGAATTTTTCCTTGCCCAGTAAGGTCGCCATCATACGGTTAATTTCTGCGCCTTTTTCATAAACAGTCGCTGTATAGAAATTATTGATTTCAACAAAATGATCCGGACGTGGTGGATGCGACAGAGGCCCTGCATCTTCAGGGAACTGATGCGCTTTTAATACCGCAACATCATCAATGCGCTGAACCGCTGCTGACTGTAAATCTTCAGAGAACGACTGATCACGGAAAACAGTTAAACCTTCTTTCAGACACAGCTGGAACCAGTCACGGCAGGTAATACGGTTACCTGTCCAGTTATGGAAATATTCATGGGCAATTACAGACTGTACACGCATGATCGCTGCATCTGTGGTGTATTCCTCATCTGCAAGTACGCATGAAGTATTGAAAATATTCAGCCCTTTATTTTCCATTGCACCCATGTTGAACTGACTGGTTGCCACAATCATGTAGTTGTCCAGGTCATAAGGACGACCATAATGCTCCTCATCCCAGCGCATGGAATGTTTTAAGGCTTCCATAGCAATATGGCATTTTGGAATGTCTTTTTCTTCTGCATAAATTTCCAGCGCCACGTCACGACCTTCAGAAGTCGTATAACGGTCTTTCAGCACAGCCAGGTCACCGATCACACAAGCAAACAGATAAGATGGCTTTTTAGTCGGATCTTCCCAGATCGTATAGTGACGTCCTTCACCCGCTTCACCCGCTTCAATCAGGTTACCGTTGGCAAGCAGAACCGGATATTTTTTATCTGCTTCCACACGCGTGGTAAAAACAGACAGTACATCTGGGCGGTCTGGGTAGAAGGTAATTTTACGGAAGCCCTCAGGTTCATTCTGAGTCACAAATAAATCACCACCTGCCAGATACAGTCCTTCCAGCTGAGTATTGGTCTCAGGATGAATCACCACTTCTGTTTCAACAACAGCTTCATCCGGTGCATCACTGATGCTGAGCTGTTCAGCATCGAGCTTATACTCACTTTCAGACAGTTGCTTACCATTGATACTGATGGATTTCAGTTCCAGATCACGACCCAGTAATACCAGGTCTCCAGGGGTCTGACGCTGCATTTTCAGTGTTGCAGTAACGAGTGTCTGCTCCGCAAAAACACGGATATCCAGCTGAATGGATTCAACACTGAATGTCGGCTTCTGATAATCTTTTAAATAAACAGTCTGATCTGCTTCAACCACTGGATGTGCTGCAATATTCATATAATGTCCTGATTCTTCCGTCTGACGCAGACTGAGTGTTGTGAAATGAACCGATCAAAGATCAGATTCCACAATTTGTCTGTTCTGTTGCTTTACCTTTCAATATGGGTCTTTATGCAACGGTTTTCAATCCATGCCTGTAAAAAACCACTCAGGCAGATGAATATTTGCACAATACTTAAAGCGATATTGATAAATGAATGATTAAGCAGGCTATATGTACTGAACCGAAAAAATAAGCTCTTGATTGATATCTGTTTGGCATTGTTGCTGTACAGATTTAAAAATTTTTCTTCAAAACAGATACATTTTGAGCACATTTTTTGCTTGTTATCTTCTGTGCAAAGCGCACTATAAAAATCTACCTATATAAATGAGGTGCAGCATGTATTTAAAAGAACATATCGTCCGTGTTGAAAACATCAGGACCATGAAAGCACTGGATGCAGCAAACATTGATCACAAAGTGATTGCACTTTTTATGAGCTGCGAAGGAATTCCAATGAAACCTGGTGAAGTCAGTGCCATTCTGAACAGTTATGACACACTCGGTTCCAGAAAAATTCTTCAGAAAAAAGTCCGTGCTCTACTCAATGCAAAACATGATGGACTGGAGGATGAATCATTACCCTGTCCTGCCGCCTATTGATTCAGCTCATTTATTCTTCATCTACACGAGCAGCTCAGGCTGCTCTTTTCATATTTCAATACCACTGCATTTATCATGGCAGACATGTGTATAATCAATCCTGTGCTTCAGATTTTTCAGGAAAAAGCTCCATGCTTCCATTACATATTCTGCAAAAACAGCTCGATGAAAGTGCATTTTGCCCATTATGTAAAGGTTCGATGTACTGGATTGAAGCAGAACAATACGACCGCGAACTGAATTTTCATGAATGCAGTTACTGTGAACACCGTATTTATGCAGATCAGAAACAGAGCTGCCATTGCGAAAGCTGTGAGAAAAATAAACGCAAACTCATCAAGGAAGCGCTGTCCAAAGAAAGCTACAACCTGAAAAACAAAGGTAAAGATAAAGACATGGTTGAGCATAAACTCAATCAGCTCAGTTTTATTCAAAAACTGTTTTTACTTTCCATACTGGATGATCAGGTTTCTGAAAGTTCACATCACCATGAATACATTGACTGGGAAAAGATTAAATACGTTCCTTTTTCTCCCAACTATCAGTATCAGAAAAGACTGATCAATCAGATGCTCGACCAGCAGATACTGATCTCAAGAGATTCTGCTGACACGGCGGGTCAGTACTATATTAATGTACGTCTCGATGGTTATTCAGAACCGAGTCTATACAGCATCACCTTCCGCTTAAGACAATGGTTTTACGAAAATCTGTCACAGGGCATTCCCTTTAAAAGTGCCGATGAAGTAAAAGATGCGATTTATGAACTGCTGTATGAAAAAATTGTTCAGTTCATGCAGTACTACTGTCGCTTATGGCAGGTACAGATTTCTGGAAACAACAGCTTTAAAGCCTTGTGTTACCGCCTGCTGGACAGCCTTGCCTGTGGACAGATTTTCTATCTGGTTCAGACCGCTCTGGATTATCTGCATTCCAAAAAACTTCTGCAGCTCCGTAACGAAAAATTCATCAATACCAATCTGCTGAAAAAAACAGTGGAACAATACCGTGAACGTGGACTGCAGGAAAAATGGATCACGACAACCTTGCCTCACCCTCCGCAGATTCCATTCAGTGGTATGGCAGAAATCCTGTTCTTCAGATTTCTGGGCTATGATGAAATGATTTTTGTACAGCCCGTCTGGAAAATCTGGGAAAAAATAGAACCACGGCTTAAGTTCTATGCACTGAAACGCTGTATGCATTGTGGTTCAGATGAACTTGATATTGAATATGATGCACATAACCATATTTCGCTGTTCTGCAGAACCTGTAAACAGCAGGATCATTATTTTACACGATAGGTCTGCACATGAATCATCCTGAACATTTAGAAAATATCCTGACAGATACCTTAGTGACAGAACCCGATGCTTTACTGCAAAAAGTTACAGAGGCATGGCGACAGCTTCAGATTCAGCAGCCTTTAGTGCAGTGTATAACCAATTCTGTTGCAGCCAACTATGTTGCCAATATTTTACTGGCAGCAGGTGCATCTCCTGCCATGATTGATAACCCTTTTGAAGCAGAAGCATTTGCACAGGTGGCTGCTGCCGTCAGCCTGAATACAGGCACACCGACATCTGAACAGATGGAGGCCATGCGCATTGCTGCACGTACTGCTCACCAGACGGGTACGCCCTGGGTTATTGACCCTGTAGGTTACAGCCCTTTACTCAAATGGCGTTCTGATCTGGTCAATGAAGTTTTACAGTACAAACCTGCCGTTATTCGTGGGAATGCTTCCGAAATCAGTACGCTGGCAGGGAATCAGGTCAACAGCAAAGGTGTGGACAGCACGCTCAGCAGTAATGAAGTCTACAGCCAGGCAAAAGTTCTTTTGAACCATGCCGAATGTATCGCAATTTCTGGCGAATCCGATTATATACTGTGCAGAAGTACTGAGCAGATTATCAAAATTAATGGCGGTTCACATTTACAGCCTAAAGTAACGGCTACAGGCTGTGCACTGGGGGCATTGATTGCAGCCTATACCGCCATCACTTCAGTTGAGATTGCGACCATTGCTGCGCATGTCCATTTTGCCATAGCAGGCAAACTGGCTTATGAAACGTCTCAAAAAACTGGAAGTTTCAATGTTGCATTTATGGATTATATCAACGGAATGAATGCTGAACTGATTCAGCAATATGCGGATATCGAACTGGTATCCTGATGAGTCCTTAAAAGATGCTTCAGCTCTGAACAGGCTTTTGGGACTCAGCTCAGGCGTCTGTCCAGAAACACATTCATTGCGGTTTCTGTCAATGTTCTGCCATCGAGTTTACACAGACAAATCATTCCCTTTCCATAAAACCAGTCTGGAGCATGTTTCGTAAAAAAAGCACTGTGACTGTCAGGAACAATACCGCAATGCATCAGCTCATCGGCAGAAGGTACCGGTAAATTACAGTCCTGAATATAAATATCCTCGCCCCGCTGTTCTACATCAGGCTGTCTTTGGGCAATAAAATTCAGCATTTCCCTGTATTCCCTAGGGCTGTTCTTATCTTTGCGTGGAAAAAAATGTGATGATCGTGAAGCAAACAGCCCATACAGTCTGGGTTGAGCCAGTGTCGTAACAAACCAGTAAGGCGTAAATGGATATTTCATTCTATGGTTCATAATGAGCCGTACAGCCCCATTCAGTGTCTGATCCAGTTTTCTGTAGTCAGGCAGAAAACCTGCACGTGATGACACAATCAGAACCATACCCGTTTCTGTTTCAAGCTTCAGAATCGGAATAATATTCTGCCCGATCAGCCTGTCTTCGCAGAAATACTGAATCACATAAACTGAAATTGCTGCGGGATCATAAACAAAGTCCATGAAGCTCTGATCTGTCGTTTCAGGAAAAATCTGCTTATCCAGTTTCAGCATATCCTGAAATACGCAGTTTTGTTTTAATAAGGATATTTTCTTTAAATCAAATACAACTTCTGAAACATACATGATGGTTATTCCATTTCAGAAAATGGCATCTTATTTTTTTTGAATCCCTGTGAATATCCCTGAAATCAGGTATTTGTACTCAATGGTAAAGTGGTGGAATCCCACTGTAAATCATAACATTTACGATAAAATACTGATTATTTAAAGAAATTCAGCCCATCCATTTTATATAAACATACATTTCATAAAAATAATTTTATGAAATCATAATTTTTTATTATAATTATAATTCCTCCTTTCTTCTCATCTCCCCTTTCAGAATTGGTTTTCAATGTCAGCACGCAACAACAGCCAGCTTAAACATGGACTGAGCAACCGTCATATTCAGCTTATTGCTTTAGGTGGTTCCATTGGAACTGGATTGTTCCTTGGTATTTCTCAGACCATTAACCTGGCAGGTCCTTCCGTTATTTTAGGTTATGCCATTGCCGGTTTAATTGCATTTTTTATGATGCGCCAGCTCGGTGAAATGGTGGTGGAAGAGCCTGTCAGTGGTTCATTCAGTTATTTTGCTTATAAATTCTGGAGTCCCTTTGCCGGCTTTATGTCGGGCTGGAACTACTGGGTGCTGAATGTGCTGGTATGTATGGCTGAACTGAGTGCAATCGGTTTATATATTCATTACTGGTGGCCTGAGATTCCGACCTGGGTTTCTGCACTGGGATTTTTTATTCTGATCAATGTCATTAATCTGACGCATGTGAAAGTCTTTGGCGAAATGGAGTTTCTGTTTTCCATCGTTAAAATTGCAGCCATTATCGGCATGATCGGATTTGGTGCCTGGTTACTTGCCAACGGTCAGGCAGGTGAAACCGCTTCTGTCAGTAACTTATGGGCTTTAGGTGGATTTTTTCCACATGGTCTTTCTGGACTGGTGATGGCTATGGCCATTATCATGTTTTCTTTCGGAGGGATTGAACTCGTTGGTATAGCCGCAGCTGAAACCAAGAATCCGACTCAGACCATTCCTAAAGCGGTTAATCAGATTGTCTATCGGGTGTTACTGTTTTATGTGCTGACTATTTTTATTCTGCTGTCTTTATTTCCATGGAATCAGATTGCAGAAGGCGGTAGCCCATTTGTACTGATTTTTGACTCACTGGGCAGTCAGGGCGTTGCCACTGTTTTAAACTTTGTGGTACTGACGGCAGCCATTTCTGTCTATAACGGCACCAGTTACGGCACCAGTCGTATGCTGCTTGGGCTGGCAGAACAAGGCAATGCACCCGCATTTTTAAGCAGAATCAATAAACGTGGAATCCCTTATGCGGCAATTTTATGTTCTGCTGCAATTACACTGATCTGTGTGGTACTGAATTATATCTTTCCGGACAAAGCCTTCAAACTGCTGATGAGCCTGGTTGTATCAGCAATTGTGATTAACTGGATGGTGCTGTCACTGACTCATCTTAAGTTTAAGCGGCATCAGCTGAATTTAAATAAAAAGACACTGTTTCCAGCAATTGCTTATCCGTGGACAAATTATATCTGTGTCGCCTTTATGCTCGGCATTCTTGTTATTATGTGGAATACACCTGATATGCAGATTGCAGTGATACTGATTCCTGTATGGATTGCGTGTTTAAGCCTGGCTTACTGGTTTAAACAGAAAAAAGGTAAAACGGCTGCAGAAAAATAGTCGTGGCTGTATTTATAGGTCTAAGATAAGTGCATGGACAGCATCTTTAATGGCACCCTTCCGCTAAAGATGCTGTCCATAGAATCAAAGCCAGTCTCCCAAATGTCTTTGATTCAATAAGATTATTTTAACTTGGTTTAAAATAAAATGTTTCCCGTAATAAAACGAATTGTTGTTTGTTTATGGAATAATATTTCAGAACTTCACTACTTTTCGGAATTTTTTCCTGTGGTATAGCTTATGAACGATAGTCACTACACATTAGATAAGATTGACCGCAAAATTTTATCTGCACTCCGTAAGGATGGTCGTCTTACCGTTGCACAGCTTGCAGATCTGGTGGGGCTGTCTTCTTCTCCCTGCTGGACTCGGGTCAAGCGTCTGGAAAATCTGAATATTATTGAAGGCTATACCGCAAATATCAATCCTAAAGCCATTGGTATCAATGAGCTGTTTTTCATCGAAATCACTCTGGAAAGACACGATGATGATATTTTACAGCAGTTCAGTGAAGCCCTTGCAGAAATGCCTGAAGTTGTAGAGGCTCATCTGGTCACAGGTGATTATGATTATCTGGTAAAAATAGCGGTAAAAAATGCTGAACACTATGAACGCTTTTTAAGAAAGAACCTCTATTCAATGAAAGCTGTACGCCATACCCGGTCTATTTTTGCTCTGCGTTCGCTGAAACTGGCAAACACAGCTGACCTGCTGCTGATAGAGTGAATCGGGTTATTCCTTTGATTATCCATACCCTTGCTGAATCATGTGAAAACTTCATGTGCAAAGACAACAGACACATAAATGAAAAAGGCTGAACAATCAGCCTTTTTCATATTTTAAACAGTCAAAGATCAACTTTAAATATTTCAAAACAGCTGAAATGCTCCTGAAGCCCAGCCACGTGCAGACTTACTGCCCACCGATGGCAATGGCTGCCCACCATAAATAACCCGCCCCTGTCTATCCTGATAACTCAACCATGCCTCAGTCTGACTGAAACCAACAGGTGCTTTTGTATAATCACAAACGCCATCAGGGAAAACAGCTTTAAGACGTTGCAGCTGAGCATCTGTAAAGCGGACTTTATTGCCATAATCAGAGGTATTGAGCGGTTTCAACTGACATTTATTTGCATAGGTCGTCATGCTGTCGCCTGCAACCATCCGAGGGGTTCTATGAACAGGTAACAGTGTGGTTGAACACAGTTTTGAACGGTCAATACCACCCACTCCATTCATACACGAGTCTTTTATATCGGCTGGTTTATTTCTGGTCAGCTTTTCAGCCAGAGGAACTGCGCTGTTATCCTTTTCCACCTGAGCCAACCAGCGGTCCATATCGGTAAAGCTGACTTCCAGACACTTCGGATCTGCAACCAGCGCCAGAATTCCACCATAAATAACATGGTTGTTATAATTTCCATGTGCTTTTTCAAGTCGTGCCCGTACAGCAAAGGCTCTGTAGGCATCATGGAATAAACCTTCATCTGGACCACGACAGTCAATAATTGCCACTTTATCCAGGTGATTGGCAACATTGATCAGACCGGTACGGTAAGCATTTCTTAGTGCACCTTCGTTTGCTTCCAGGCGCTGAGGTACATCTTTGATGTCAATATTGACTCCACCCAGACGCTCATTCAGCAGTACAAATTTTTCCGCACTGATCACGCCATTCATCACACTGTCCAGTCCGTACTGCACTCCGACATTGTCGATCGGTAAACCTGCAAAACCACGTCCGAGCCTTTTTTCATTGTCCGACCAGATCTGCTCTGGGCGTGGCGCCAGCATATTGATGGCAGCATCTGTAATGGAACAGCGAACACCCGCAGGATGATTCACAGGATGATAACGCTGACTTTCAGAAATTCCATTACATACTCCATCAGGGCGGGCAACTTCAAACTGTGCAAGTTCACTGATATAACTGTTTAACTGAGATACATGTCCTTCAACATGGGCAATTTCCCATTCAGCCCATAACGCACCGGTCTGTAAGGGTTTTGAAAAATAATTGATCATCAGATGGTAGTCAGCAAACTGTGATGCTGTGCTCCAGGCATCAGGGAATGAACAGGTCGGTAATATTCCCTGATAAATTCCAGGATATGCATTTGCAACCCACTGAGCTGCCAGCGAACCGCCTGAACAGCCCTGCCCAATGGTATATCGCAGTTTTCCATACTGCTCAACAAAACGTTCTTTTGCCATGATCAGTGATTCTGCCTGAACAGCTAAATTACAGTTATGTCCACTGTTGGAAAGTGCTGTAGACATGACAGCAAAGCCTCGTCCCAGCGCAGTTACCGTTATGTCCGGTAAAATAGCTGCAGAAGTTGCAATCACGGTTGGAGATGTTCCACTTTGATAATCTGTTCCACAGCTGGAACCATGCGTCACCACCAGTTTATGATTGAACTGTGCCTGGGGTTGCAGGGCTGTCCACGGTCTAGATGGATCAAAAAGCACCGCATAGCGGTATTCATCACGGTTCTGATAACCTACTTCTTCGCGGATAATAAAAGGAACCGTTACACCTGCATCCGTTGTTGCCGTAGCAATCAGACCTGCTGCCGGCGGTTTTGCAGTATTGTATTCCTGAATCAGACCGACCTTGTCTTTATAGTAATAATTGTACTGCACTGGCTTATTGCAGGATGCATCCGTTGACCCATTTGTACATGTCCACGGATTTAACTGAGGTCCTGATAAAACTGGTCCATCTGTACTGTGATTGGTCAGCACCAGATTCTGAAAGTGTTTAGCGGTACTGACATTCAGCTGATTGTCCCCTTGCCTCAGCCCCTGAAGCAAAGCAGCTTTGTCAGAATTATTAAAAAGTGATGTGATGTCTTTACCGTTTAATATGACCTGATACTCAGATGAAGCCACATCAACAGGCAGATCCAGTGCTATCAGCACATCATTGTCTGTGACCAGATCAGGACGCGTAGATAAAACTTCCACCATTTCTTTTTCAGTTTTTCCATTTTCAGCAGCAGAATTTCCCTGACCAGAACCACCGCCGCCCCCTCCACCACAGGCACTCAATAAAACTCCACAGACTGCCAGATTTAAGGCATGTAATGTATATTTACTGCTCATAACTCAACCATCCATTGCTTTATTTGTTTTAAATTAATTATTTATATTGTTCGCTTATTAAGCATAATAAGTGCGTTAAGCAATCGTGCTTTTTTATTGTTATTTAATGTAATAACTCATTTTTTATTTAATAGGCAAAATAAATCACATTTATGATCACTTTTAACGCTGTGACTGAGCAAATCGGACAATTCAGACCGCCCCAAAAAATTAGAATTATTAAGTGAAAAATAATATATGCAAAATAATTATGTTTTTCTTTATTACAGTTCTGTTACTTTGGTTGTTTTTTAATCCAGATAATTATCAGATCCGTTTTCTCTAAGCGTAAATCCTCAGCCTGATCAAAATTATGCAGCAGGAAGTTAAATAAACCACCTGCTGAAAAACTGCTCCTGATGACTTACTGGAACAATTGTGCTTTAATATACTCAGTATGAGATGAGCCTTATATGAGTATCACGCGAGTGGTACGATCAGCCCCTGAAATATGGGGCTTTTTAATGCCTGAAATTTATAATCTGCAAATCAGAAAGTTAAAAAAACAGATATTGTATTTTCAACACAATATCTGTTCTGAAGTCCTGACAGTACAGTTTATTCTTCTGTTTCCAGTTCCCTGGAAACACTGTTTAAATCATCCATACTGATTTTAATATTCTCAATATCATCACCATCCATCATTGCACGACTTACTGCCTTACGTGTCGCACGTGTCACCAGTGAACTCAGATCACGACCTGACAACCCTGCTGTGATAGCAGCCAGATTTTCTGCCTCAGTTACAACATCAAAATCCACAGGCTTGTTTTGCAACAATAAAGCTAAAATTTTAGCGCGTGAACTTTCATCCGGCAGACCGATTTCAATTTTTCGCTCAAAGCGGGAAAGCAAAGCAGAATCAATATTGTCAGGGTGATTACTCGCTGCCAGTAAGAAAACTTGCCCAGCTTTGCTGGCTACTCCATCAATTTCCTGAAGCAACTGCCCAACGATCTCCTGAACAAATCCGTCCGAACTGCCGCCTCTTGAACCTGCAACGATATCAATTTCATCAATAAATACGATACAAGGTGCCTGCGAACGTGCACGCTCAAACAGTGCTTTCACTTTTGAACCAGACTGCCCCGTATAATTTGCTTTTAAGTCTGAAGTTGCTGCTGCAATAAATGAAAGACCAGACTGACCTGCTAGAACACGTGCGATCTGAGTTTTACCTGTTCCTGGCGGACCATAAAGTAAAATACCTTTAGGCGTGGAAATCCCCATTTTTTCCAAACGTTCTGAGTTGCGTAATTCTTTGCCGAGGTTCATAAACTCATTTAATGACTGCTCCGGCAAAATGATATCTTCCCAGGATAAAGTCTTGATCTGCGTTGAAGACTTGCCTCTCAGCTTGCGCACCTGCTCAACAATTTTATCGGTATCCAGGTCTGAATTGAAATTTTCAGCAACCAGGGTCGCAACCAGCGTATGAATATCCCGTCCAGACATTCCGGTCGTTTCTGTTACAAGCTCATCGGATACTTCAAGCTTGAAATCAGCCTGGTTGAATTCATTTTCCAGAATTTTTCGACGCTCTTTATCACTTGGTAGGCCAATTTCAACAGTTGATGTGAAACGGGACAATACCGCGGTATCCAGAATATCAAAACGGTTGGTTGCACCAATGACAAAAACCTGACCTGCTGCCTGATTAAAACCATCCCATTCAGAAATAAAAGTCTGAACCAGTTCATTACCGAAGCTGTCATTATCGACACCGCCACGTTTTGCAAATGCACTTTCACATTCATCTACAAACAATATAGTCGGCGCATTTTCACGACAGCGCTTCCAAAGCTCTTTCACTTTTGGTGCAGTCTGACCAATGTGCCCGGCTTTTAAATCTGCAATATTGACAGCTTCAAAATGACAGTCTGCATGTTTTGCCAGCTTACGGGCAATCAGGGTTTTACCTGTTCCAGGTGGACCATACAGCAATACACCTTTAGGCGATGGCTTACGCCCTGAAATAAATAAATCAACCAGTTTTAAAATACGGTCCAGTGTTTCTTCTTCAATTGAAACATCTGACCAGTTTATTTCAACTTCTTTTAAAGTTTTAATACGCTGCAATAAAGCATCAACCTGCTGCCCTGCGCGACCACTTTCTTCGGCATGTTCAGCATAGCTCTGAATCGCTTTGATCTCATCTCTGGCCTGAGTACCCAACTGCTCCATAAGCTCACAGTATAAAGACCAGTCCCAGCCATCCGTGTTGGCTCTAACACCAATAACCTGTGGTTTCCCCTGATTTTCAGGTATATGAACAAAAGCAAATTCACTGTTTACGGATGCTGAAGAATTGATCACAAGAAAATCTGCATTTTTCAGATCGCCATACTGTTTGTCCATTTTCCAGGTCGTCGTATTACTCTCACCCTCCTTTACCGGTGCGCGAACAGCCAGATATGGAAATGTGCTGTCACTGCTTTCTTTATCAGAAAAATGCATCAGTAAAACTGGAAACGTACTCAGTTTTTGAATAGATTCACGTTGCTTCGCTGTATTTAAGAGTCCCTGTTTTTTCATTCCAGTTCTTACAAGCCAGACATATATACCAATGCTTACAATCAGTCCGAAAAATTTACCCAGAAAATAAGGGATTCCGAAAAGCAGAATCAGTCCGACTACAAAGGCTACAAATGGATATTTGCATGCAGGTACCAGAGTCAGAGATTTTGTTAAACTTTCACTGCTGGCCTGTTTAACCAGATCAGCACTTTTTTGTTCGCATAAATTTTTCAGCTTATGCTCAGCACTGCGTGCTGCCTGCTCAACTGCCGGTAAATACTCTTTTGCTTTAGCTTCAAGTTCATAGTATTTTTTTGTCTGTACTTCCAGTTCAGCGACAGCTTTATCGTACTGCTGAGTCAGATATCCCGTCTTTTCCGTATCTAAATTTGTCATTTTTCAACCGATAAAATATTATTCCCCATTGTAATAATATGTGAAAATTTACGCTTTTCACAGCTTAATATACTTATTTTTCAATTATTTAATTTATCTAAATCATCGATTAAAAATATTTAATCACTCTTTTAAAAAGAGGCCATCCTTTCCCCTTTTTATAAAAAACAGGGTTTATATTCTGCATAAAGTGAGCTGTATACTTTCCTGCATCAGCAGTTTTTCAATATTTCTCTTGTTCAAAAATAACCTATATATTCCAATTATTTAGTTTAACTTAAACACATTGCCTACATAAGTTCACAATTTATACGCTTTCTGTTTATTATTATTTACAAACTATACTCAGTCACTAGCTGCCATAAAAATGAAGAAATTTTTAAAATACCTGATCATTTTGATCGTTATTTTTCTCCTGCTCGGTCTTGTCTTCCTGTTTCGCCCTATTGCCTCGAAAACCGTTACAACTAAAAATGATGAACCAATTGTAGATGTGGTTCTGATTGGTGGCGGGATCATGAGTGCAACCTTAGGGACTTATCTGAATGAGCTGGAACCTGATTGGAAAATCCAGATGTATGAACGACTGGACCAGGTCGCTCAGGAAAGTTCTGCAGGTTTAAATAATGCGGGTACGGGTCACTCTGGCTTTATGGAAATGAACTACACGCCTGAAAAAGACGGTAAAGTCGATATTAAAAAAGCCATTGATACTGCATCACAGTTTGAAGTCAGTAAGCAGTTCTGGTCTTATCAGGTTAAAAATGGCGTTTTAGATGAGCCTAAAAGCTTTATCAACCCTGTTCCTCATATTGCATTTGTTTGGGGTGACAGCGTTCCTTATATGAAAAAACGCCACGAAGCGATGCTTCAAAGCCCGATGTTTGAGGGTTTAAAGTATACTGAAAACCCTGCTGAGATTAAGCAATGGGCACCTTTGGTCATGCAAGGTCGTGATCCAAATCAGAAAGTTGCTGCAACACGTATGGAAGTCGGTTCAGATGTAAACTATGGTGCGATTACCTCTCAGTTAATTAACCATTTACAAAAACAGTCTAACTTTAAAGTTGAAACTTCAACTGAAGTAACCGGTATCAGTCCAAATGCGGATAAGACCTGGACAGTTTCATTTAAAAATCTAAAAGATAAAACAGAAAGTCACGTGAAAACCCGTCATGTATTTATTGGCGCGGGTGGTGCTGCGATCAGACTTCTACAGATGACGGGTCTGGAAGAAACCAAACAATATGCGGGCTTCCCGATTGGCGGTATTTTCCTGATGACGGATAATCCAGCGGTGACTTCACAACATACTGCAAAAGTTTATGGTAAGCCTGAATTAGGCGCGCCTCCTATGTCAGTTCCACATATTGATACACGTTATATTGATGGCAAAAAATATGTTCTGTTTGGACCATTTGCAACTTATTCAAACAAGTTCCTTAAAAATGGTTCTCAGTTTGATTTGATGGATGCAACCAATAAAAATAACGTGATTCCAATGGCAACGATTGGTATGGAAAATCTTGATCTGGTGAAATATTTAGTCAGCCAGGTTGCGATGTCTCAAAAAGATCAGTTTAATGAGTTGAAGAAATATTATCCTGATGCGAAGTTTGAAGACTGGAAATTAAACCAGGGTGGTCAACGTGTTCAGATCATTAAGAAAGTTCCAGGTAAGGATGCAACCTTACAGTTTGGTACTGAGATTTTTGCTTCTAAAGATGGTTCAATCACTGCGTTGTTAGGTGCTTCACCTGGTGCTTCAACTTCTCCATATATTATGTTGAATTTGATGGAAAAAGCTTTCCCTGAACAGGTTAAAGGTAAGTGGAATCCTAAGTTGCATGAGATTGTAAAATCGTATCAACAGGATTTAAATGCAAACCCTGCTCTGCTTGATCAGGTTCGTACTTATACCAGTTCTACACTTGGTTTGAATTATACGCCTGCGCGTAAAGCTGCCAATGATGCAACTGTCAGTACTCCTGCTGTGGCAAATGCTCAGTAATATATAAGCCTTTCAATAAAAAAGATGAGCAATTTGCTCATCTTTTTTTACTTCTTAAGTTCACTTTTAAAATTTGCTTTTAAAATGCTTACTCTATGTCATAGACCCATTTTTTAGCGTCTAAATCACTGGTTGTTTCACAGACATAGTAATCATGATCCCAAGCATCCTGATTGAAAATTTCTTTTTTGAAATAAGTGATTTGTTTACCATTTTCGATACAGACAAAGCTGTCGCCTTGGTCTTTGACTTGTGTTCCGTTGAGGAAACCGCCTATACAGAGGAATCGAGATTGTTTGGGCACTTGATTTATTCCAAGTTAAAATCTAAGGATAATTCTTTATATGGATATTACTGATTAATTCACCTGTTTTTAACATAATGATATGCTTCAACCGAATCTAAAGCCTGAAAAGTTTTTTTTGAAATATCATATATACATACTTTCTTAATCCATTTGATAGGAATATCCTCAAGAAAAGCTGCTTCCACTTTGGGTATAAATTTAGCACTATCTCGATTTTTCTCATTCCATTTTTCATAAAGTTTATTTCGATTTAAATATTTTCCACTTTTTAGCGCATCAATAATAATCCAAATAGAGATACCATCATTACTTTCATGACTTGGTATAAATTTATATAAATCAGCAGACAATACATCCCATGATTCTTTTGTATAAGTATCATAATCCACTTGTGAAAAATTTTTAAAATCAAAAACACTTATGCCTTCTAACTCTTGAACATAAGTTTGCTTAGTTTCACCTACTCTAATCCCGTGTCTAGAATATTTTTGATTACATGAATCAGGATTAACCAAAATAAATCCAGTTTCATAGATATTAATAAAAGAGTGGGCAGTTGTGGTGTGGCAAACTTCATTCAATAATTCTTTTGGTATCTCTATCTCATCCATAAAATAGTAACCAGTTAATACATTCTTGTTTTTAACTCAAGTTAATTTATTTATCAATAAATTAAAACCTTAACCTCTATAAAAATTCTCACGTCCAACCAAACCACCCCATTCTTCTAAACTATAAATTTTTAAATTTTCCACTTTGGTGCCGACCAATAAAAAGCGATCATCCCACGTCAAAACTTCATTTAAATCATTCGGTTCGATCTTCGAAAAGACAGGAAACATTTCTGGCTTAAACACCATCAAACCACTTTCAAGCAAAATCTTCACTTCTCTTGGATTTTCAGGAATTAAATGAAAAATTGGAATTCTAGCTAAAATCTGTTCTGTAATTTCATTAATATCATCATATAAATCATCTAAATACCATTTTTGATCTGCACATTTCCATAAATATAAATCACATTTTCCCTGATGAATACTTAATGTTTCAGTGATTGCATCAGGATCTTGATACCAAGCTGAAAATTTCAAACTCTCAGTGAGCACAATTTTAAATTCGGGCAAAGACATATAAGAATAATTCTTTAAAATATCTAAGAATAATTTTCTTAAACTTTCTTTTAATAATTCAACATCTTTTGTATTACTCAATATTTGTAGGAGTTCAATTTTATAGTCTTGTAAATTTGGGATACTTTTCATTTTATTATCAAAAAATAAGGGCCGAATAATCAGCCCTTATTTTAACTACTTAATCAATTAAGACAATTGAGCAGCAGCAATTTTCTTAGTATCAACGTCTTTAGAAGCGTCAGTATACGTTTCCATTTTGTCGAAGCTTAAGTATTGATAGATGTCAGCAGACATGCTGTCAATCTGAGCTGCATACTGTTGATATTCTTCTGGAGTTGGTAATTTACCAAGTACAGCAGCAACAGAAGCAAGTTCAGCAGAAGCTAAGTAAACGTTCGCACCTTGACCTAAACGGTTCGGGAAGTTACGGGTAGAAGTCGATACACAAGTAGTGTTCGGAGCTACACGTGCCTGGTTACCCATACATAATGAACAACCTGGCATTTCAGTACGCGCGCCAGCTTTACCATAAGTATTGTAGAAACCTTCTTCCATCAACTGGCGTTCGTCCATACGAGTTGGAGGAGCTAACCAAAGACGGGTAGATAAAGAACCACCAGGAACTTTCTCTAAAAGTTTACCCGCTGCACGGAAGTGACCGATGTTAGTCATACAAGAACCAACGAATACTTCGTCAATTTTCACGCCCTGAACGTCAGATAACAGTTTCGCATCATCTGGATCGTTTGGACAGCAAAGAACTGGCTCAGTGATTGTAGCAAGGTCAATTTCATACACTTTAGTGTATTCAGCATCAGCATCAGCTTTAAGAAGTGATGGATTCGCTAACCATTTTTCCATGTTCTCAACACGACGAGCCATAGTACGCGCATCGCCATAACCTTCAGAAATCATCCATTTCAACATTGTAATGTTTGATTTAAGGTATTCAGCAACTTTCTCTTCAGAAAGCGTGATAGAACAACCAGCAGCAGAACGTTCAGCAGAAGCATCAGAAAGTTCGAATGCTTGCTCAACAGTTAAGTCAGTTTCCATTTCTGTTAAGTCGATCTCAAGGATACGACCAGAGAAGATGTTTTTCTTACCTTTCTTCTCTACAGTTAAGTCACCTTGTTGAATCGCAACATAAGGGATTGCATGTACAAGGTCACGTAGAGTGATACCAGGTTGCATTTTACCCTTGAACTTAACAAGAATAGATTCGGGCATATCAAGTGGCATAACACCAGTTGCTGCAGCGAACGCTACAAGACCAGAACCTGCTGGGAAAGAAATACCGATTGGGAAACGAGTATGTGAGTCACCACCAGTACCAACTGTATCTGGAAGAAGCATACGGTTTAACCAGGAGTGGATAATACCGTCACCTGGGCGTAGTGATACACCACCACGGTTCATGATGAAATCAGGAAGCGAGTGTTGCATTTGAACGTCAACTGGCTTTGGATAAGCAGCTGTGTGACAGAAAGATTGCATAACCAGGTCAGCAGAGAAACCTAAGCAAGCTAAGTCTTTCAGTTCGTCACGAGTCATCGGACCAGTTGTATCCTGAGAACCAACAGTCGTCATCTTAGGTTCACAGTAAGTACCTGGAAGTACACCTTGACCTTCAGGAAGACCACAAGCGCGACCAACCATTTTCTGAGCTTGAGTAAAGCCTTTGCCAGTCGCAGCAGGCTGAACTGGTGTACGGAACAGAGTAGATACTGGCAGACCTAAAGCTTCACGCGCTTTAGTCGTCAAACCACGACCAACGATCAGGTTAATACGACCACCCGCACGTACTTCGTCTAAAAGTACTGGAGTTTTCAGTTCAGCTTCTGCAATCACAGCACCGTTTTTAGATGCAGTTACTTTTGCAGCAGCGTGATCGATATTCAGAACGATTTCGTCACCCATGTTCATGTTCTGAACATCGATTTCGATTGGTAACGCGCCTGCATCTTCCATAGTGTTGAAGAAAATCGGAGCGATTTTAGAACCTAAGCAGTAACCACCGTCTTTTTTGTTCGGGATGTGAGCAATGTCATCACCAAAGAACCAAAGAACAGAGTTAGTTGCTGATTTACGGCTTGAACCTGTACCAACAACGTCACCAACGTAAGCAACCTGATTACCTTTAGCAACAAGGTCTTTAATCTGGTTTAACGGACCAACTTCACCAGGAACTTCTGGGTTGATACCGTCTCGTACGTTTTTCAGCATTGCATTTGCATGTAATGGAATATCTGGACGGCTCCAAGCGTCCTGTGCAGGTGACAGGTCGTCTGTGTTTGTTTCGCCAGTTACTTTGAAAACAGTAAGTTTGATTTCAGTTGGAACGTCTTTACGGCTAGTGAACCATTCAGCATCAGCCCAGGATTGCATAACTGCCTGTGCATTTGCATTACCCGCTTTTGCTTTTTCAGCAACGTCATGGAACGCATCAAATACAAGAAGAGTTTTCTTTAACGCTTCTGCAGCAAGACCCGCCAGTGCAGCATCGTCAAGTAATGCAACTAAAGGAGCTACGTTATAACCACCAAGCATAGTACCCAGTAAGTAAACAGCACGTTCTTTAGATACTAATGGAGATGCAGCTTCGCCTTTTGCGACAGCAGCCAGGAATGCAGCTTTAACATAAGCAGCCTGGTCAACACCTGCAGGAACACGGTTTTCAAGCAAATCAACTAAAAATGCTTCTTCGCCTGCTGGTGGATTTTTTAATAATTCAACCAGGTCAGCAGTCTGAGCATCGTCAAGTGGCTTCGGTGGGACTCCGAGTGCGGCACGTTCTTCAACGTGTTGGCGGTAAGCTTCTAGCACGGTGTTATTCCTCTTTTTTAAAAAATTGCCTGTAAATTCCAGCTTAGTAAAAGCTTTACATGCAATATGGACTGTCAAATTTTACTAAAAATCCAGTCAAAAGTTAATGCACAGAAAGTGTTTCTTTGTGATGCCCATTATTTTCTAACTAAATGATGCTCATCATAATTGCTGAATCTTAAGCAATTTCACCAAAACGGTCTTAACTTTTGACTGTATTTTTCATTCATTAAAAAAGGCAACCCATGTTGCCCTTTTTCTTCAGTTTAAGATATTCAACCTTAGTGTACTGTGCTTGCCTGAATGTACTGTTGTAATTTGTCTTTACAGCCTTCAAATTTTATTAAAATTTCATCATCGTGCAACATACTGTGCTCTGCACCTGCAAATGAAATCTGTACCTGATAGATATGTGCATCCTGATCTATGCACTGTCTGATCATGACTTTATCACCCAGACTCAGTACATAACTGCTGCCACCGATAATTGCCATACCCTGCTCACCCTCAAGAATAAGGTCAGCATTGTGTAAATATCCTATCACTTCCATAGCACTACTCCCTTTCACTCTGTATTGATTATTTTATGAGCACATCCACTGTATCACAATTACACTGGTGCGCAATATCAATATAAAAGGCGTGCATTTTCAGTTCAGCAATATGAATCCTGCATAAAAAAACCGTTCATCAGAACGGTTTATAATCAGGCATTTTTTTCGGATCATGTGGCGACTTAAGACACTGTTCAAATGCCTGCGCACGGAATTTTTCCTGTATCGCATTTCTGTCAGCTTTAAGCTCTGCTTCTGGTACAGCATAAATTTTTTCAAGATATTCTGTTACAAAACCTTTGGTGGTCGGGTCGGTAACTTTTGCTGCATAGTCAGCCGCTTCTTTGTACAGGATGCCATTCTGACGGTCCAGTACAATCGTACGTGCTGCATTGCCAATACTGGTACAGTAACCTTTCCAGATTTCTTCTGGTGTTGCAGGCTTTTTCTCAGCACACCCAGCAACCAGCACTAAGGCTGCCACCGTACTCAAGCTAATCAACTTTTTCATATATCTCTCCTGTTGCGCACTATCTTACTCAAAATAACGGGCAAATGAAGAATCATTATCAACTTTAAATACAATAAAAGCCCAGATCTGGGGTTTTATCACTGAAAAAATTAACCGCAACTGGCATGAACCACTTTACCAGTTTCAGGGTCAACCGTCACAGTGACACGGTCTTCGCGGTAATCCATGGTTACAGGCTGTCCTGGCTGTACTAAGCGTACTGTCTTCGCACCCGTTTTTTTCTGAATCTGAGCTTCTGTTAACTTTGGCTGACCAATCAGAGCTGTCGCCTGTTCAGAGACGCATTTACTCTGTGCTGCACGGAACAGTGTCCACTCTTCAACGACCTGACCATCTGGTAAATGACAATAACCTGTTTCACCCCTGGCTTCTTTTCTGATTTCCAGCTTACCACCCTGTTCAACACAGTATGTACTGGCAGGATTTGCCATCCCTAAAGCAGGCTTGTCTTCACTTTTCTGCACAGTACTGCAACCTGTAACAGCTGCAATCATCAATCCAAGCATTACGATTTTTTTCATAAAATATTTCTTATACTAAAATATTGACATAGCCAATATACTTTAAAAAAACCGCACAGGTTTTGCAAAATTCAATGTCATATAAAAAAGCCCATCTATTGATGGGCTTTATTGCATTGAAAACTGTTTTCCAAGTCATTTCAGTTAACGGAATGAATATCCAGTTCTTCATTCTTAGTTAAAACTACAGATGCTAAAATTGGAGCACCTAAAATGAATGGCATGGCAAAAATCCAAAAGACCACGGTATAGTGCGGATCAAAATAAAACTGAATAGCAAGAGCCACTAAAATTAGAACTGAAAATAAAATCGCTGCGAAACGCATTACAAATTTAACCGGCATGGTGAACATCACTCTGAATTTACATGTCCATTTACTATACACATACTTTTAGTATGGTTTTATTGATTTTAGGTATCCTGTCGCTGTTATTCATAGGTTTTCTTCATCCTGACAGATCGAATACTTCTCATCAATTGCTGTATTCGCTCCACTTTTAAGCCCCATGTTCTCAAAAAAATACAGCATCCTGACAATGTACAGCTAAGTATTCGCTGCAACATGTGATACAAAAGCATCTGCAACTGGGTTGTTATATTCTGGCATAAGTTCAGTTTCACTTCCGACATACGATCAATAATTTCCTCAAACTCAGCCTGCTGTACTGTGTTGATGCTTACTCAGATATCAATCTGTTGCAGAACTTCTTTTTCCAGTACATCGGGTATCCATATCCATTGATGGAATTCTTTGGCGATTGGTATGCGAGTCAATATGTATCCTCCAAATTCCAATAGAATCAGAAGAAAAAAATCTGTTTCAGATACAATTTCATTTATCGACTGTATTTTAATCAATTAAGCTTAAATATTATCCTATATATTTAATTCGTAACATTTTTTGAGTAAATTATACTCACCGAAAATTAAGATTAAATTTAGACATACATAATGCAAATTAAACCACTTTTATTGTTAGGATTGTCCGGCATATTAACTGGATGTCAGGTTGTAGAAACGGCAGATAATAAAAAATCCGTCTCCATGTTACCCCTGTATATCCCTAAAGAAACCAGATACCTCAATATTCCAGCAAATGCTCCTCTTACTGAAAAGCGTGAAGCATACGCAAATCAGCTGATCAGCCCAGAGCAAAAATTTGCCACAATCAAAACTGTTCCATACGAGTTTTTTCAAGGCTCAGGCTCACTGAGTGCATATCCTTATACTGTATATACTTTTGATCAAAAACGAGTAAAGTTTGTCGAAAACGCGCTGTTAAGCCCATCCACAGTTTTAACCAGATTTGACCACTCACAGGTCAAACTTAAACTACCTGTTGGTCAACACGACATTGTTTTCGTAAGTGGTGCTGGCAGTCACAGTTATTTTACAGAAATTAAAAACGTGACACTGGAAGAAAATAAGGATTATGTGATTGGCATAGATAAAATTCCAAATGCCAAATCACGGGTATTTATTGCTGAATATGAAGTCGATCCAAAATTTAAAGCGACTGAGCCAGAATCCATTGTCATTAAAAAACGTATTGTTGAAGGTGTTGAGCATGCAAATCTTAAAAAAGTCAAAGTCTATTAAAACTGCTACCACCTTAGGGTTATTCACTTCGCTGTTATTACTCCAGGGTTGCGTAAGAATGATCCTTCCAACGTCCGATGCTGAACTGATGACCAAGTCAATTAATGGTGGTGGTTCAATAGAAGTACCTGTGGATTATGTACAAGCTTATGCAAATCTAAAGCAAGCATACCTCAAATGTATGGCATACCGAACTGTTAATGATTCCCTGAAAATTGATTCCAGTCTGGATCGTGAAAATAATATCGGGACTTTTTACGGTAGACCACCATACGGAACTTATACTTTCAAAACAACCATTACCCCAATAAATTCAAATACATCAAAACTTACACTCTATACAATCAGAG
The DNA here is from genome assembly GCF_002165375.2 of Acinetobacter chinensis. Taxonomy (NCBI): domain Bacteria; kingdom Pseudomonadati; phylum Pseudomonadota; class Gammaproteobacteria; order Moraxellales; family Moraxellaceae; genus Acinetobacter; species Acinetobacter chinensis. Next base: position 1,430,277 of record NZ_CP032134.1, on the reverse strand, counting down.
CCGGTTTATTAACAGATAATGCTAATCAAAATCTATTAAATAAACGTTTAGAGCAGGATAAAGTTCGTGCTTTGGGTCAGGACGCTAAATGCAATAAAGACTGATCATTTCAGACTTAAACTAAGAATACAGAGCGTCGCACGGCGCTCAGTTTATACATCATTTTGAACCAGTTTCTTTATTACTGGCACTGATACCATCCTGTAATTCATAGATCATACTGCATCTGTAAACTCCCCCTGCACTCAGTTGAACCACCCCTTAAACGAATTGCCATATCGGCGATACCCTTCCCCATTTAAGATACGGAACAGACAGGCATAAAAAAACCGCCTGGAAGGCGGTATAAATTTTAAATCTGGACTACGGTCAGCTAAGCACTAAGCCATCTGCCAAAGCTCATAATATTCCTGAATATCTGAGTTTAAAAACTCATCATTTTCAGCGTCATAGTTAAATGGCTTGTTTTCCAGAATATCTGTGCTGTTCACTGAGCTTAAGTATTTCTTTAAGAACTTCTTAAAAGACTCAATCTTTTCAGGAAAAGTATTTTCTTCATCCCATAAAATTGTATCCATCTCAAAATCCTCAATACATAACAAAGTTTGCGCATTATATTGACAACAAACAAACTAATCAACACTTAAAAGTGAATTAAATCACAATATTAACTGTATGCAAATTCATCTCACCTTTCTTATCTCATTAGCCGACAACAACTTCAGTATTCACTTCCCCCTTATATTTATTAATAAAAATTAAACATGAAACTTATAATCACTTAACCAACCGGCTGTACAGGCAAACATAAACCACATGGATATCTACACCCCAGTTCAGTAACGAAAAACTTCAGTGGATACCCCACTCTGACCGGATAGCCTGTAATATGCATACAGTCTAAAATCATTCTTAAAGAAAAATATCCCATCCTCCCTGAAGATTTGCATATTCCTGATGGCAGAATGTTGTACCGTTTTTAATTGTTATTCTGCTGAACATATCCCCAGTTCAGCACTACCAGGAACACCACGGCATGCATCTTCCCATGATGGCATAATGATTCCGCTCGCAACTTACGCTAAACTGTTCATCTTTCTGAATAAAAAATATATAGATTTAAAATGTTTGCTATATTTTGCATTATTGCTGTGATTGCAGTGTTTTTCTTCGACCTGTATCTCCGTAGAAACTACATGAATATAGGAACTGGCGAGTGGTTAATTTACCTTGTTATATTCATATTTTTATTCATCGGTTTAACTGAAGATGGTTTTCTCACCCGATTATTAAATTTCGAACAGCAAACTAATGGATAGTTTTTGAAAATTTATTAACGACCGACGATCAAATTACGTTCAGATCTCAGACATTAAAAAAGCTCCATAGAGATCTACGGAGCTTCGCCTTTATCATTTGCGCTGATACAGGATGCTGTTAAGCAGGCTATAATTATATATACCTTCAATAAAAATGTATATAAAATATATCTTATATTGTTACTCATGCATAAAACCACCCAAGGTGGTTTTATATTCAGTATCCAATAAAGTATTTATCCACCCTGTTTGCGATTGTCCAGTCATCCGGTAAAGATGCTGCAGAATTTGTTAAGGAACCTAAATATTTTTTAGCTACTGTAATTTTACAGGCAGCTTCATTACCAAAACCATCAAAACTCAGATTCTGGAAATTTTCACAAGCCTTAAAAACATTCACATAAATTTTTCTGTTCTTTATCAGATTATCCTTTTCATACTCATTCGCTTTTTTGTACGCCAACTTATACTCGATATCTGCTTTACCAATAAAATCATCTGCCGCCTTGAGCAAACAGGCATTGTATGCAGCAGAAAATTTATTATTTTCAGGATCTTCCAGACATTCAACCAATTGATTACGTACTTGTACTTTATACTGCTCATATGACGAATCTGCCACTGCATTTAAAGAAAATGCGGTCAGCAAACAGCCTGATAATATTGCCTTCATATCTTTTCTCAACTATCAGATATCAAAAAGATGGTGTTTCAAAGGCTTTGCATGATTTTTCTAAAATTGATTCACCAATGGAGTTCGGGATAACGTCTTTCATCGTGACATAAGAATTATGATCTGAATTCAGCAACTTGCCGCTCTTTTTATATTCATTGTATGACTTCATGCCTATAGTCAATTCATTACAATTTATATGCCACAACGATATTGAATAATCATCCACACTTAAACCATCTTTGCTAATATCATTATAGATAACCTGCTTCCCCCAGACTTTCAGGTAGCTTTTCCCATACTCTGAGGCTTTCCGGGTTTTATCCGTATCAACATAATAATAATATTCATCACTGCTTCCGACTCTTTCCCAGTCAGCATTTACATTCGTCGAAAGAATACCCGCTACTAGCACACCCAAAAAAAATTTCAACACAACAACCCCTGAAAAAGTATTTTATTAAAAAATACAAAGGATTATACAACACAAAATCCAACCTAACCAATTCCGGTTCAACAAAAAAGCCCATCTTTCAATAAACTTTAAGACTATTGACAGCTAAACCAGGACGCTTAGCTGTACTTATTTTTATAATATTTTTCAAGTTTCTTCTGTCATGCATACCAAAGTGAATTCTTCACTGAACTGTTATATGGCTTGTTTAAACTGTTCAGTAAATCTGCTCACCTTCGCTTAGTGAAAAATCAATAACGACCTGGACTCACTTTGCTCACTCATACAGCAGCATCAACATTCGTCATGTCGAATCTCATATCAATTTTAACCTACAGATTCGACACCTGTTTTTTAAATCAGAACGCTTTCAACAGCCTGTATTCAGGCTACATAAACTTTACTTATGCAGACTGAATATGCTTCAAAGACCTGAATAAAAATGACTTATATCAGAGCCTTGTTCTACACGACTGGAATTTCCAGTTATAAAAGCTGTATTTCATTAAATACTATTTCCCCATGCATAGGCTTACTGTCTTTATATAGATCTATAATAACATCGGCATAACCAGCACCAATTTCTGATGTCTTAACATCAAGTCGCATCTACAGACCTTCAACCACACTTTTTATGAGCGCTATAAAAAACAGCAGCATTTATGCTAGGTTATTCAGCAGTTAAAACACAAAAAGGACTGAAAATTGAGAACATGGCAAGAGTCGCTGAATATTTTACGGAAAGGCAATGCACGCTTTATTCAGCATAAAATGAATAATGTTTTGCACCATGACCTCCAGACGCTTTCGGAAGCTCAGAATCCTTATGCTGTTATCCTTTGCTGTTCAGATTCCAGAGTTTCTCCAGACATCATTTTTGACCAGAGCCTGGGGAGTCTGTTCGTCATACAGAACGCCGGTAATGTCAGTGATACCTCTGTGCTGGGAAGTATTCAGTATGCGATACAGCATCTGAAAACACCTTTGATTATTGTTCTTGGTCATACCTGCTGTGGTGCGGTGACAGCTGCTCATGAAAATAAAAAAATGAAAGGTCCATTACAGGATCTGATCACCCAGATTGATGAAAATCTGATCCTTAATGGTACAGCTGAAGATTCCATCAGAAACCATACATTAGCTACAGCGCGGCTCCTGAATACTGCCCTCGAAACACATCAGGCTAAAATTGAACAGGATGCTCAGGTTCTTCCTGCCATCTATGACATTGCCAGTGGCTACATTACATGGATGGATTTAGAAAAAGATATTATAGCTACACCCCAGCCAATTACACTGTAAATTCAGTAAGATCACTTAAAATTGATGAATTAAATCCTGTTCATAATATTCAACGTATGGTAAAAAATATACAAATGGGGAGAATTTAATGCATTTTAAATCTTATTTATTTTTTTCAATGGCTGTCATTTTCAGCCAGGTTACCACCGCCGGCAGCTTTTCAGACACATTTCAGGGCTCACCAAAACTGTATATCAACCTGTATGCATTTGCAGCGGATGTGGATGGTTCAATTAACCAGGGTCATATCAGATATGATGTGGATCAGCCATTTAAAGAAACTGTAAAAGAACTGGACAGTGCTTTTATGGTTCATGCAGATATCAGTAAAGGATTATGGGGATTTTATACCGATAAGCAGACTGTTAAAACATCACAGAATAAACATGCCCTGCAATTACCTGTCGCATTGAATACAAAGCTCAATCAGGACAGATACGGTATTTATTATCAGGCCTATATATCTCCAGAAACAGCACAGAATAATCAGCCGAGACTGATCGTTGAACCCACAGCAGGGATTCACCACACAGAGGCTAAAGCAACACTCTCCGTTTCAAATCAGTCCGTAAAAGCGGATCAGTCATGGGATGAATTTTTCTGGGGTACACGTTTTAAATATAATTTTAACAGTCCATGGAATCTGGCATCTGAGATTACATTCGGCACTGAAAACACAGTTTCTGCTCATGCTTACGTCGGATACCGTATTCCTGTCATGAACAGGCATATCAATCTGAGAGCAGGTTACCGTTACCTGGAGCAGGATTATAAGTCAGGTAATTTTCACTGGGACATTATTCAGAAAGGGCCTGTCATAGGCATTAACTTACCAATTTTTTAATAAAGGGTTAAATAATGAATAAATCTTTAAAAAAAACACTCCTTGCAGCGGGGCTTCTTATTGCAGCAGAGCTGACCATGGCATGTACACGTGTTGTCTATCTGGGCAATAACGATATCATGACAGCCCGATCCATGGACTGGAAAAGTGATGTCGGAACCAGTTTATGGATATTGCCAAACAACGTGAAACGTACAGGTATGGCTGGTCCAAAATCCATTCAGTGGACGTCAAAATATGGCAGTGTCGTTGCGACCGGTTATGACATATCCACCACAGATGGAGTCAATGAGAAAGGTCTGGCTGCAAACCTGCTGTGGCTGGTTGAATCAGAATATCCAGATGTAAAGAATAATAAAAAACCACCTCTGAGCATTTCCCTCTGGGCACAGTATGTACTGGATAACTTTGCAACAGTCGACGAAGCGATTAAAGCGCTGGAAAAAGAACCCTTCATGGTTGTAACTGATCAGGTTCCTGGTGAAAAACGTCTGGCAACACTTCATCTGTCCATTTCAGATGCAAGCGGTGACAGTGCAATTATTGAATATATCAGCGGTAAACAGGTCATTCACCATAACCGTAAATACCAGGTGATGACCAACTCCCCGACTTTTGACCAGCAGCTCGCTCTGAATACTTACTGGGGGCAGATTGGTGGAACAACCATGCTGCCAGGAACAAACCGTGCGGCAGACCGTTTTGCCCGTGCATCTTTTTATATCAATGCCATTCCAAAAGATGCGACACCTGAACACTCACTTGCCAGTGTATTCAGTGTGATACGTAACACTTCAGTTCCTTTTGGTCTGAACACTGAAGAAGAACCCAATATTTCCTCTACCCGCTGGCGTACAGTCGTCGATCACAAAAGACAGCTTTATTTCTTTGAGTCTGCGGTATCACCGAATGTTTTCTGGGTTGATTTAAAAGACATCAATTTCAGTGATGGCCAGACGAAAAAGCTTGAACTTGGCCCAGATCAGGCTAAAGTATATGCAGGTAAGGCGAATGCTTCTTTCAAAACAGCTCAGCCATTTCAATTCCTGGGTATACAGTAGAACTTAATTATGATGAATAAACTATGGTACTTACCAGTCAGTATGCTGCTCATTACAGGCTGTGCGACCACTCATGTTCAGGACAGCAACAATCTGGGGACTAAAGGACTGCTGATCTGTCAGCCAGCTGAACTCTGCCCTGTATTGACAGTCGTGTGGAACGAAACCCACAAAGATGTGCTGAAAGTGAAAATAAGCCTGAATGATGCACATACTTCCTACAATATTCAGAAAGTGGTATTTACCAATGGTGAGAAGAGCCTGCCATTTAATGTGACAGGTCCTACTGAGATTGATCGGCCATTTAAAGCGAACAGATCACGCAACAGTGTTCTGGTTCCAGTCAACCTGGTTGCACAGCTTGGTGGTTCTTCCAGCATCTTAATGAACATTCATACTGATAAAGGTGTAATTTCAAGACATATTGTTAAAGATGATGTCAAAGCACCAGTCTTTCAGGAACTGGTCAAATACTATAAAGCCGACTGATCCCTGATAAAAAAACCCTCATATTGATGAGGGTTTTTTTATATCAGATGCCTACTGTCTTCTTTTTTTTCCTGATGGCTTTAAAAAACCGATTCCTCATCATTAACAAAGTTTCATGTCTGAGAATCTGTACTCGCTATTTTCTTCAGGACTTTGCATGGATTCCCTACAGCAACCACACCTGATGGTATGGATCGGGTGACCACGCTACCCGCACCAATCACAGTATCATCACCAATCGTTACACCTGGCATGATGGATACGCCTGCACCGATCCAGACATTGTTACCGATATGAACCGGTTTTACATACTCGAGTCCCTGATTACGCAAGTCTTTTTCAAGTGGATGCCCCGCAGTATAGATACCTGTGTTTGGAGCAATAAATACATTATCCCCTATCGTAACTTTTGCACCGTCCAGGATTACCAGATTGACATTGGCATAGAAGTTATCCCCTATTTCAATATTGAAACCATAATCACAATGAACTGGACCTTCTATCACAAAACTGCTGCCAATTTTCCCAAACAGACTTTTCAAAATGCTGTTTCGTTCTTCCTGCTTCTCAGGGGGAGTCTGATTAAACTCAAACAAAGTCTGTTTTTTTTTAACCGCATTTTCAGAATTTCAGGGTCAAAATTTGCATCATATAAAAGCCCCACAGCAGCTTTCTGTATTTCGTTCATTTCCACTCAATCTCTGACTTAATCAGGCTCATACTCATGAATCTGCTGATAAGTAAAATGGAGAAAAATCATAAAATATAACCGTCACTGATTAAAGTTAGGGTTATATCCCATCAGAATTTCCAGTTATAGAACACATCAATCGCACGTTCCAGAGACTGACTTGCCTCCAGGTACATCCGTTTGTTCATCTGATAACGCAGCGTCAGTTTATTTACCGGAGTAAAGACACCCACACCGTAACGGATAAACAGATCAGGCGTGATATATCCTGTCACGCTGACCTGAGTATCATTGCCTGTTCCCTGTGCATCCAGTGCAAGCCCACTCAGACCAAAAGTCCGACCAATCTGATTGGTCAGTGCCCTTGTTCCACCGAGCCCCATACTGATACCGGCAGCAGCAATTGTATTATTTACATCAGACTTAAAGCCTTCTGTCTGACTGATACCGCTGGTTCCTTCATTAATACGACCGGTCAGCATGGCATTTAAGGCTTCCTGTTCTGACAGTCCTGCATCGTTATAAATCTGGATATTTGGACCCGATGCAGTTCCTGTAACACGAACACCAATCGTACTGCCCTGAACATTTTTATTGGCTTCAATATCCAGTGTCGGATTTTCCAGTGGCCCATTGAAACGGGCAATTGCGCGGTTCAGATCAAGACTCTGACCATAAGCTTCAATTTTGACTTTCTGACTGACACCTATGGCACCATTGGCACGCATAGCGGTTTCCAGTCCCCGCTGAGATAAGTACAAACGCCCAATCAATGGAATACGACTGTCAAAGCCCTGAAAAATCACCTGATTTCCTAAGCTAACGTCTACATCTGCCCGAATATCCCAGGGTTTCGCCGATTTCAGAATCGCTAACTGATTCTGACCTTCCTGGACAATACGGACATCTGAAGAAACGTTGACCACGGGTGCAGATGCTTCTGGCATTGAAATAAGCGCACGAGGTACATCCACTTTACCCTTCAGAACCAGTTTTTTACTCAGCGGTAAGGCTTCAAGTGTGAGATCCGGTTTGATTACAGCTGTGATCAAAGGTGCCTGACGAATCAGCATATCTTCACCTTTCAGAGACAACTGAATACGTGGATCACCTTTCCAGTCTATATTACCGGTCAGATGCCCAACACCCCGACCACTGTTGAATGCACCATTAATGGTTGCGCTGTCCTGACGGATGGATGAGTAAATCTGTAAATTTGTCAGATTCACAGGCAGGGAAATCATACTGATCGCACCATCTTTCAGGCGCATTTCACCATTGAGCAATGGCTGTGTCAGTGTACCGCTGACCTTACCGGCAAATGACAGCGTACCACCCAGTGAACGGACGTCCTGAATAAAAGGCTTGAATACTTTCAGCTGTATTTCATTAAAGGCGATTTCCCCACGCATAGGCTTGCTGTCTTTGTAGGGGTCTATAATAACGTTGGCATAACCTGCACCGATTTCTGGTGTTTTAACATCAAGTCGCATCTGCAGACCTTCAGCTACACTTTTTGCAACAACCGCAATCTGGTTATAAGTCAGAGCCGATGCTTTTTCCTGTGGATCATCTGCCGCAAGACCAATTACACCATCACGGGTCACCAGTCTTGCATCAATTTTAGGTTTTGAACCCTGTGCCCAGGATGCTTTTGCATAGCCATTCACTTTACCTGTCACCGCAAGTCCTTCCGGCATAAATGCAGCAAAGTCATTCAGATCAAGGTTCTGTGTGACAAAAGAAACATTTCCTTTGGTTTTACTGACTGTTATTGGCTGATCAAAACACAACTGACTCTGCATGCTCATCCAGCAGTGTGCACCAACAAAAAGCTCAGTTCGGGCAGAATTATAAATAACGGAAGCATTCTGACGCTGAACCAGACGGGTTCTTAATGAGTCAAAATCACCTTTCTGGATCTGCCCAAGCCAGTCATTGCTGTTATTGAATCCACCTGCAAGCTGGACATAAAATTTGGTCAGACTGTTTTCTGCCTGGACTTTGAGTAAATGGGCTTTACGTGTACCAGCCAGGGAAATTTCCCCCTTACGGATTTCACGGTTACCATTCATCAAACCTTCCATACTTGCTGTCATCAGCGTCGGTGTTGTTTCAGATGTTGGCAACTCACCTTTGAGGCGCATTTTACGGATACTGACCAGATCATTAAATCTGAAATCATCCACAGCAAGATTGGCTGTCGCTTTGAGACGTGGCTGTGCCTGCAGGTTTAAATAACCATACACCCGACCACGTAACCCACCATACAGCTCATACAGCGCAGGTGCATTGACTTTTACTCTCAGGTTCTGGGCATTTCCAGTTGCCTGAATCTGATTTGCGGCATAAGACAGAAACAGATTGTTTGCCTCAAACTGCTGAGGAATGAAACCCTGCTGATCTGAATTGAGAATAACCGCCAGATTACCTGTCCCACGTACTGGTTTATTATTCAGCATACCTGCAAGGTTCAGTTTCTGAATATTGATCCGTTTCAGTTTGTCCGACCATACACCCTGTGTTTTTACATTACCGGACAGTTCACCCCGCACACTTGATACAAAATAATGCGGTTTAAAACGAATGAGAGATGCATTGATATCCCATCCCAGTCCATTTTTAAGATCCACCGCACCACTGGCAAGAATCTGACCCGCAGCACCATTATGTTTTAACTCTGAAATTCGGATAAGTTCAGGTGTTCCGGAAATACCGAGTTTCAGCACACCCTGACTGGCAGGTACAGCCGAAGCATTTAATGCACCATCATAATTCACAGCAAAACTTTTAAAACCACCACCCTGCGCAGAATTATGGAACAGCACAGCTGCGGTACTCTTTCCTGTCAGATGGATAGTTTCATTCTGTCCCGCCATTTTTCCTGTCAGATTGATCGCATTCAGCTGAATGATCTGTTTATCCGGCTCTGCATAACCGCTGGCATTGATCTGACCATTCAACAGATTGACTGGTGCTGCTGTTGCAACAGTCTGTGGATTGAAATCTTTGGCAGTTAACAGTGCTGACCATTTCAGCAGACGCTTTTCATGAGGTAACTCAACTTTCGCATGCCCACTCAGACTGCCTTTATCAGCCATGTAGCTGAAAGAAGGAACATTTAAGTTGTTGTTTTTCAGATTTAACTGAGCCTGATACAGACCGGCAGGCAGGCTGCTTTTTTCATGACGGGTAATTTTTGTTACAACATGGATATTCTGCTGACCTTCAACCAGTGCCATTTTGACATTACCAGCATCACTGGTCAGCCACCCCACATACGGAACAGCCCGATCGATCTTCTGCCAGCTGACATCCATCAGCATAGGTGCAGCTTTTTCAGCTTCAGGCTGATTCTGATCCAGTTTGACATTCCAGCTTTCATAGCGGTCAAAATCAACCTGTGCATTTAAATGCATCCCATCTTTCAGCTCGCCTTTAGACGCAAGCGCTGCATCAAGTGCTGGAGGTAAAAAGTCCTGAACCACCTGAGGAATGAGCTTATCTTTCGGGTCAATACCATCCATACGCCCCTTGATATCCCAGTGAACTTTTTCATTCCATCCTACCAGCCCACTCAGGTTGACTGAACCTTTCATTAACTGACCATTCAGACTGGAAATATTCAGCTGATTGACCAGGTCCGTGTCCATCACTGCGTTATACTGTCCCTGCGGGATATTTTTACCACTTAAGTCCGTCACAATATTCAGATTCAGTTTCTGAATATTGCCATCAAATCTGGCTGTACCTTCTTTGGAAAGCAGTTCCTGGTCCTGCATTAAAGGCCAGTGATAATTATTAAATTTTAAAGCGCCTGACATAGGTACGTGAGGACGTACAGGATGAACCACCGCCCACCCCATCAGCAGGTCAGGCGTATTTGTTGCCACACCGGCCTGAATGGTATCGAGCGTACCTTTGGCAACAACTGAAATATCATGGACATTCAGACTTTCACGTAAAGCAGGTAAATTAACCGTCGCTTTGATGTCCAATGGATATTTACCTTCAAACTTCATGGTTCCTGTGGCATTACGTACGCCCAGATAGCCCATATCGACATGCGAGTCTTCAAACTCCAGCTCTGTACCTGACCACAATGCATTGTTCAGCTGAATATCGTAAAAATCCACACCTGCACTGGAAGTTTTAATCGCCAGATGATCAATTGCAGCATCATCCACTCTTAAAATAAAAGGCAGTTTAATCGGGCTGAATTTAAAGGGTTCATCAGAAGGAGGCGATTTACTGATCACCTGAACATTATTAATATCGGCGTGATTCAGATGGATTTCTTTATTGAGAATAGCCCGCCAGCCCAGTGTTACATCAGCCCGGTCAATTTTTACATCTACAGGAGCCAAAGTGACCAGCACATTCTTCAGAATAATGCCTTTGAGCAGATTGCCACCCTCATACTCATATTTAATAATACTCTGAGTCTGCAACACCCGATCCAACAGAAATTTACTGCCTTTGTCAGTCGAAAACATCAGAGCCAGTGCAGCTACAAGCGTCAGAACTGCGAAAAGCAAAGTCAGCAGTATACTTTTCAGCACCTTCCTTTTTTTCGGAGGCTGTTCTGGAATCTGTTCCTGAGGTGCCTGTTGCTGTTCTGTTTCAGCCATAACTCTTCCAACGCCCGAATTTTATAATTGTGAACCAATAAAGAAATGTAATCGTATAGGATGATTTTCGTCTGAAAGACCCGATGCGACATCTATACGGATTGGACCAATCGGTGATGCCCATCGAATCCCGATACCGGCACTGTATTCCAGATCATTACTGAATTTTTCATCATACGCATTACCAAAGTCACTGAATACAGCTGCGCGCCAGCCTTCCTTGAACTGATAATTATATTCAAGTGAACCTACAGCCAGAGCCTGACCACCCACTTTAAATCCATCCACTTCAGGCGAAAGACTCTTATAGTCAAAACCACGTAATGACTGATCACCACCTGTAAAGTAGCGTAGATTATACGGAACCTTATTGAAATCCTGAGTAAAGATATAACCAGCCTGAGTACTTCCGACAAACTGATGATTATTGTTCTCGCCCAGTGAGTAAATAAAATGCCATGCAGCATTTACAATTGCCATATCTGCATCAGACAGTAATGATTCACTGCCCAGTTCCAGCTTATAGGTCTGTTTAAAACCACGTGTCGGGTTGACCCGTTTATCACTGTCAGTACGTGAAATTTCATAACCTAACAGTAAGGATTCCTGCTCTGAATTACGGTTTGCCAGGAATGCATCCGGTATATCTTCTACAGCTACAACTGTTCCACTCTGTGTTAAACGATCCAGACGGTAACGCAAACCAAATGTATGCTGCCAGCTGCCACGAGGGTTTTTAATCACCCGGTCAGCACCTGCAACAGCAGATTCAATCATCAGATTGACACCCTGACCGACATCATCACGTTCTTCACGTTCATAACCACCTACCAGGCTGATGTAGTCATTCAATGGGTGGTTATAAGGAATATTATAACGACCATCAATGGACTGCCTGATCTGTGACAGTTCCATATTGGCATCAAATGAGTGTCCACGACGGTTTACAATGGCACGGCGATATTGTCCACGCAGACGTGCGCCAGTATCTGTACCATAACCGACACCCACTTCAGCATTGTTCAGCTTGTCCGCATTCAGCGTCACAATAACGGGAATTTTCTTTTCTTCACGTGCCTGCTCTTTACGCAGATCTTCTTCACTTAGTTTATTCTGCTGTTCAGCCTGCATGGTTCTTAATTTTTCACTGTCCTGTACCGAAGCATTTGCACCGGCAAACTGTTTTTCATCCACGACATTCTGAGTGACTTCCGTTCTGGATGCCACCGTTTTTCCTGCATTTTCAGTCTGTGGCATGACGTCCGAACGTGACAGTTTATCCTGATCCACAAGCTCCTGCAGGTCAGGTGGCAGCTCTCCAGGAACTTCAATCGGATCTGGTTTTACAGCATCCACCAGTGTGTAGTTGAAATAGCGGGAGTTGGTCAGGTTGTTTGCTAAAGAATTTACCCGCCAGAATGCATAATCTGCACCATCTTTCCATGACACCATGCTTTGCAGTACATCCAAATCAATGGGCAGCTCTTTGGATGGATCACTCATTCTGAATTCTACAGCACCCAGTTTATAGCGCTCACCTGTTGCATAACGCAGGTTAATGTCTGCCGTGTTCTGAGGCTGAGCCACCTTAACATCATGCAAGCGCCAGTAACCATCAAAAAATCCGTTATTGGATGCCGCTTCATTAATCCGGCTTTTGGTCTTTTCATATTCACCGTGATTCAGAATATCCCCAACCTCAAGATCGGGCAGAACGCCAATCACCTGGAACTGTGGCTGATTTTCACCACCGCCACTAAATTCGATATTCTGCGTTTTCACTAAAACTGGAGCATTTGGGGTTACGTTGACACGCACCTTACTTTCACTGATTTTTTCAAAGCGGAAAACTGCATTATAAAAACCCAGTGCCTGAGCTGCCTGGTTAGACATCGTTCTTAACTGAGGCAAAGCCGAAGGAAAATCTGAATAAGATTCCTGAGTAAAACTGGACAGTTTACCCTGTATATTTGCTTTCAGGCTCTCCAGTGCTGCGGCATAGTCCTTATCAGAAATTTCCTTACTATTCTGAGTGGTCGATGTAAAAACCACCTCCGCTTTGATTCGGGGTACTTTCGAAACAGTGGCTTCACGTGGCGGTCTGATTTTATAATACCAGCGTTTGAATAAACCAGGCTCTTCCTTATTTTCAGGCTCTGTAACCAGTCCAAGTTCTGGTAAGGAGCGCCCCGTTTCATTGGCTTCCACTACAATTTTACTGTCAGCCTGAATCGAACTCATCAGCTGATCCACATTTACAGGTGCCTGGTTAATTTCTGCCAGTTCCTGCTGACTGGCATCAGTGACAACTATTTCCTGTGTCTGACCTGCACGGTACTGTTCTGCTTCCTGTTTTGCTACAGATGCTTCTTTGAAAATTTCATCTGCTATAGTCTGATCGACAGGGGCAATGGGTAAGTCCTGAAGGTCTTCAAATTCTATCGGTTTAAACTCTGCCAGTGGCTGTACCGAAGTTTCCTGCTGTTGCAACATCGCCATACTGTCAGGCTGAGCAGGCTGTTCTGACTGGGACAGTTCTATTTTCTGTAACTGTTCAGCACTGTCCATGCCCTGTTTAACAGCTTCGCTCTTGAGTTGTTCTGTTATTTCTGTTTGAGTAGGCTCAGGTTGTGTCTGCGCCAGTTCAGTCAGGTTATTCTGTGCAAAACCATGTTGAGCAAGTACACTTAAAAAGACCCCCATGCAGATACTGCGATGATTCCACAGACTGATGGAACTCATACTCAGACAAAGCACTGACTTTTTAAAATTCTTTCTGGCAAGCATGGATAACTCTGAACAATATAATATTTTTGATGGAAATATCCCAACAAAAGGTTTGCTAACAAACTCAAATGTATTGGATTTTTCACTGAAATACAGGCTAAAAATATCATACATGATTTTGCTTGCTGTTTTACCAAATGAACACATTTCTTAATAAAACTTTATGAAGTCCCGAACTATGAAGAAAAATGAACATCTGTTAGGTACACGGCGGTTTTTACCGATGTTTATCACGCAGTTTTTTGGTGCTTTAAACGACAACGTTTATAAACAGGCACTGCTGCTCGTGATGACATACGGATGGATTCATCAGCAAGGGGTAAACATCAGCACACTGAACAACCTGGCTGCGTTGCTGTTCATTTTACCTTACTTCATTTTTTCTGCGACAGCCGGACAGATTGCAGATAAGTTTGAACGCTCAAAACTCATCCGTGGCATCAAACTTCTTGAAATTATCATCATGCTGATCGGTACAGCAGGCTTTTTACTCGGTAATTTATGGCTGCTGTTACTGGCACTGTTCATGATGGGGACACACTCCACCTTCTTTGGTCCAATCAAATATGCAGTACTGCCTGAAATACTGAAACCCAGTGAACTGATGTCTGGAAACGCACTGTTTCAGTCAGGCACATCCATGGCAATTCTGATCGGTATGATCCTGGGGGGTGCTGTGATTTCAGCCTCTCAGGGAAACCTGATCTGGATCAGTCTGACCGTTGTCACCATTGCTGTACTGGGTTATATCTCAAGTACTTTTGTTCTGAAGCAGAAAGTTACCGCACCCGACATTAAAATTGACTGGAACTTTTTCAGAACCAGTTATCAGACCATCTGCTATGCGAAAAGCCTGCCTGCTGTTTTTCTGATTTTACTGGGCAATTCATGGTACTGGTTTTATGGAGCAACTTATCTGACTCAGATTCCTCAACTGACTCAGCAGAATCTGCATGCATCAGAAAACGTAGTCAGTCTGCTGCTGACCTTTTTTTCAGTCGGTATAGGTGTTGGATCTCTGCTGTGCAGACGTTTTGGCGGTTCTGAAGTCAATCTGAAAATGGTTCCCATTGGAGCTGTCGGTCTGACACTGTTTGCTTTATATCTGGCAGCAAGCCTGAGTTTTGTTCCAGAAAAAACAGGTGCCTTGATTGGTCTGTCTGAGATATTCCATCAGGGATGGAGTTATTATCATGTCATGATTGCTGTGACGCTGCTCGGAATCAGTGGCGGTTTTTATATTGTTCCGCTGTACGCCATGATGCAGGCTTATTCTCCACGTTCACACCGTGCGCGGGTCGTAGCAGCAAATAATATCCTGAATGCTGTTTTTATGGTGTCATCTGCAGTTTTTTCCATTATCATCTTGAGCGTACTGAAGATTGATATCAAAATACTTTTCTGTATGACTGCTGTACTCAGTGCAATATTTACCACCTGGTTACTGATCAGGCTGAAACCTGCACTTCACTCTGCCAAAGACTCACTGGAGGAATAATTTCATGCGCCAATATTCAGGTATGGACAAACTCATTCATTCATTTGATCAGGCATTACGCAGTCTTGTTCCCGGAGTCACCACTGCTCAGCGCAGTAACCCAGGAAACACCTCTGAGACTCAGCTGGCAGTCAGTGAAGCCCGTCATGTGGCGGGTCTGATGCGTGTAAACCACAGTGGTGAAGTCTGTGCCCAGGCGCTTTATCATGGACAGGCACTGACCGCAAAACTGCCCAATGTCCGCAAGGAAATGGAACAGGCTGCTGTAGAGGAACAGGATCACCTGGCATGGTGTGAAGACCGCTTAAAAGAACTGGACAGCCACACCAGCCTGCTGAACCCTGTCTGGTACGGACTGTCTTTTGGTATGGGTGCACTTGCAGGGATTGCTGGTGATAAATACAGCCTGGGTTTTGTTGCTGAAACAGAACGTCAGGTCAGCCTTCACCTTGAGCACCATATCAGTCAGTTACCTCCTCAGGATGACCGTTCACGCAAAATTCTGGTACAGATGAATGAAGATGAACTGCATCATCGTGATACGGCTTTAAACGCAGGTGGTGTTGATTTACCTTTACCGGTACGGATCACTATGACCGCTATTTCTAAACTGATGACAAAAACCAGTTACTATATCTGAGTCAACAGGTTCAGTTCTGTTTTCATAAAAAGCCCCTGAATATTTTCCCAGGGGCTTTTTTAATAACTCAGCCAGAGCTTACAACCACAGACCAATGACAATAAAGCAGAACTAGTAACGGAATCAGACTCAGAGTCCAAGGGCTGATTTTCCTGTAAACCTGAGACCAACCCCAGGTTCGGTCACAATATAACGGGGATGCACAGCATCATCTCCCAGTTTACTTCTCAGCTTCGCCACCAGTATCCGTAAATAATGCGTATCTTCCTGATGTGTTGGTCCCCACAGGTCTTTTAAAATCTGAGGCTGAGTCAGTAACTGCCCCTGGTGCATTGCCAGCATATTTAACAGCTGAAACTCTTTTCGGGTCAAAGAAATCAGTTCTTTATTCAGATAAACCTGTCTCTGTGCAAAATCTATTTTCAGCTCACCATCATCATATACTGCCGACTCAGTCGTAACAGGCGTGTTTCTGAGCATGACACGGATCCGTGCCATCAACTCCTGAACACTGAAAGGTTTGGTCACATAGTCATTTGCTCCTGCATCCAGCAATGTCACTTTTTCTTCTTCGTCTGCACGTACTGAAAGTACAATCACCGGAACATGAGACCACTGCCGTAATTCAGTCAGCACTTCACGACCATCCAGATCAGGCAACCCTAAATCAAGAATAACAAGATCAGCTCCATGTAAAGCCAGTGCTTCCAGTCCCTGCTGACCGGTTTCTGTCAGTTCTGTTCGGTAACCCTGAGCCCGTAAAGCAATATCCAGGAATTTTCTGATCTGATTTTCATCATCAATGATCAGGATGTTCGCTGCATTACTCTGTAATTTTACATATTCCAAAACGCAGTCCTCTGTTATGCACCGTGGCTGATCGGCAAAGTCATTCTGATACAGGTGCCTTTACTGTTTTGTGCTGATTCAGCAGAAATCTGTCCCATATGCGCACCAACAATTGCTTTCACGATAGTCAGCCCAAGACCTGTTCCATACTGCCCACGGTCACCGCGCTGCATGGTATAGAACATATCAAAAATACGGTTACGCTCATCTTCAGGAATACCTTCACCCTGATCTGATATGACAATCTGTATCTGCTCCTGATTGAGCTGAAGCACTTCAACTTCTACAGGTACACCTTGTGGCGAAAATTTTGCAGCATTTTCAAGCACATTAAAAACAGCCTGTTCAATCAGTGCCGCATGAACAAACAAACTGACGGGTTCTGCTGGTAAAGTCACGCTGACCAGCGTCTCAGGCATATAGCGTTTCAAACGACGGACAGCAGATCCAACCAGTTCATCTGCTCCGATCCAGTCCCGTTTCAGACTTAAGCCTTCATGTCCCAGACGGGTCATATCCAGCAGATTCTGAATATAACGGTCCAGTCGTTCACCCTCAATATGTATCGCCTGCAGAAGACTGTTCTGGTCTTCATCATTCATGTTTTGACGATAATGCATCAGTGTATCTGCCGAACCAATCATGGAAGCCAGTGGCGATCTTAAATCATGAGAAACTGAAGACAGCAGTGCCGAACGTAATTTTTCTGTTTCAGAATTTACATTGGCAATTTCAAGCTCTTTGGTCAACTGCGTCCGATAAACCGCCTGAGCAATATAATCGACCATGGATTCCATCAGATGCTTCTGTTCACTGTTCAGTGCAGTAACTGCGGCAGGATATTTTATACCTGCGACTCCCAGTGATTCCCTTGAAGTCAGCAAAGGAAGAAACATCCATTCATTTTCCATGAGTGTCTGAGTAAAACGACCCGATGGCTGATGATTCTTACGTGTCCATTCTGCCGAGATTTTTTCTTTTTCTGTCAGAAGTGATAAATCACTGCCTGTTTCCGTACTGTCTGAAAGACTGATCCAGATCTGTGCATGGAGATGCTGTTCGAGACTTTGCTGTCCATGCTGTATCACCTGCTCCAGATTTACAGCCATAGACAGCTTCTGTCCAAGATCCTGCATGATACTGTTATGACTGTTGGCAGTTTTTAAGGCAACCACCTGCTCCCTTAAACGCGATGCCAGCCGACTGGCTATCAGAGCAGCGGCTAAAAATGCAATGACTGTCACCACACCCTGATGTGCTGATATCTGTAAGGTAAATTCAGGACTGATAAAGAAAAAATTATAAGCCAGAAAAAACAGCAGTGCAGAACTGACAGCAGCCAGCATTCGGGTCTTTGACGCAACGAACACTACAGCGGTGATAAAAATAACCGACAGTTCTTCTATTCCCAGAAAATATTCTCCGACCCATGCAATCGCAATACTCACACATGTTGTCAGCACAACTAACAGGCTTTCTTTCACATTCAAAAATGAACCTTTTAAGTGCTGTTTGTCCGCACTTCTGTCTTTCTGCCGAACAGGAACAATACTCAACTCATAAGAAGGCTGTTTTTTCATCAGCTGCTGAGCAATGGATGGATTCAGATGGTTCAGAACAGTTGTTTTCTGTTGTGGCAACATTAGGGTCGCAATACCTTTAGTCACCGCAAAATCATTTAAAATTCGGGCTTTTTCCTGACCATACAATGTTTCGGTCATTCCTCCCATCTGTCGGGCAAGATTAAAAGCATCGTCCACGGCTTTTACGTGTGCTGAACCATTGCGCTTATCTGCTGCAAATGCAACCACAGTCCATTGAGCTGCTCTTTTTTCAGCAAGCCGACAACCTGCTCTGACCATTGCCTCGGGCTGAACTGTTTCCTCAAGCAGAATCAGTACATGGTTATTTAAAGGGACAGGCATCTGTCCCTGCACCATGAAGTTTTCACGGACATCCACATCTACGTAACCGGCAACCGTCTGAATCGCAAGTTCACGCAAAGCAGTCAGATTGGAAATATTGAAAAAACCCTGCAGTGCCTGTGCTGTCTGCTCAGGCACATAAACTTTGCCCTGATTCAGCCGTTCAAGCAGTTCATTGACCGGCAAATCTATCAGACGAATATCCCTGATGCGCTCAAGCACCCGATCTGGTACGGTTTCTTTAACCCTGACACCTGTAATCTGATAAACCACATCATTCAGACTTTCAAGATGCTGAATATTCATGGTGGTAAAAACATCTATGCCTGCATCCAGCAGTTCACTGACGTCCTGCCAGCGTTTACTGTGTCTGCTGCCAGAGACATTCTGATGGGCAAATTCATCTACAAGTACAATCGCAGGTTTACGTTTCAGAACAGCATCTATATCCATTTCAACCAGTGAATGCCCCCGATAGCTGATCTGTTTAAGCGGAATTTCGGACAGACCATCTCTCAGACTTTCAGTTTCAGTCCGACCATGCGCCTCAACATAACCAATAACAATATCCTGCCCCTGATGGTGCAGATCACGCGCCCGCATCAGCATGGCATAGGTTTTACCGACACCCGGTGCTGCACCCAGAAAAACCGTCAGACGACCTGACTGATAACGCTGCACGTGCTGTAATAAGGTATCTGCTTTTATATTTCGATGTTCTGTCATTGTTCTGCCATTTCTCATGACTGGCATGAAAGTATTTTAGTTCTGCTTATATCCGACAGGATATCCTATTCAGATACGGTTCAACAATTGTCATAAAATTTGTGATCAGGGCAGATTCTGCAGATACAGAATCCACCCATTCAAGCTCTAGACTTTGCCATACTGCTGATCAAGCAACAGATTCAGTTTCAGTACATTGATCCGCGCAGTGCCCAGCAACCCAGCCGTTGGATACCGTGTATGCTGAGCAATCAAAGTCAGAATATCCTGCTCCGAAACATTGCGTCTGGCAGCAATTCTTTTTGCCTGAATCATTGCAGCCTGCACACTGATTTCAGGATCCAGTCCGCTACCCGATGCGGTGACCAGATCCTTAGGAATCTGATGCGGTGACACGACATTTAAAGTTGCCTGCTCTGCAACACGCTGCTGAATGGTCTTTTGCAGTTCTGGATTGGTTCGTGCCATATTACTTCCTGCTGCAGCCATTGGATCATAAGCTGAAGCTGATGGACGTGAATGAAAATACTCCATTCCCTGAAAAGGCTGTGCAATCAGCTCAGAACCTACAATCTGTTCATTCTGCACGATCAGACTGCCATTTGCCTGATGTGGAAAAATCAACTGTCCTGCACCCGTGGCAACAGCACTGTATAAAAAACCACAGATTCCCAGGCTGATCACTGTCAATCCCAGCGATGCTCTGACAACTGTACCCAGAGCACCTGTTTCAACGGTCTGTACATTCTGTATATTCATGTGTCTGCTCCTGTATTTATACAGACATAATCTGAGTAATCACCATATCAATGGCTTTAATGGCTATGAACGGTAAAATCACACCGCCGACACCATAGATCAGCATATTTTTTCTGAGCAGCTGAGTTGATGTGGAGGGTTTAAATTTCACACCTCGCAGTGCAACTGGAATAAGTAAAGGAATCACAATGGCATTGAATATCAGTGCAGACAGAACTGCACTCTGTGAACTGCCCAGCTGCATCACATTCAACACCTGCATTTCTGGAATCGCCACCACAAACAAGGCAGGTAAAATGGCAAAGTATTTTGAAATGTCATTTGCCAGGGAAAAAGTGGTTAATGCGCCACGGGTAATCAGCTGCTGTTTCCCAATTTCCACAACCGCCAGCAGTTTGGTTGGATCAGAATCCAGATCCACCATATTGCCCGCTTCTTTAGCAGCCTGGGTGCCTGAGTTCATTGCCAGTCCGATATCTGCCTGTGCAAGTGCCGGTGCATCATTGGTACCATCACCCACCATGGCAACCAGATGCCCACTTTGCTGCTCTTTACGGATACATTCGAGTTTGTCTTCAGGTTTTGCTTCAGCAATATAATCATCAACACCTGCTTCAGCAGCAATTGCCGCAGCGGTTAATGGGTTATCACCTGTCACCATGACTGTTTTAATACCCATTTCACGTAAACGGGCAAACTTTTCCTTAATACCGTGTTTAATCACATCGGACAGTTCTATCACACCCAGTAAAGTCTGATTTCTTGCCACAACCAGCGGAGTTGCACCTTTTGATGCGACCTGTTCCACACGGGTTATCAGCTCAGTATGATCTTCTTTCTGACCGACAAATTTAAGAATGGCATCCATCGCCCCTTTACGGATCTGCTGTCCTTCCTGAAGATTTACCCCTGAAATCCGTGTTGCAGCATTAAAGGCAATAAATTCAGCATTTACAGGCTCATTTATACGATCTCCAAGCTCTTTCGCCAAAGCAACAATAGATTTCCCTTCAGGTGTCGGGTCTGCCAGTGAAGTCATGACCGCTGCCTGACGAAGCTCAGATTCAGATACTCCTGCAACCGGATAAAATGCTGTTGCCTGGCGGTCACCATAGGTAATCGTGCCTGTTTTATCCAGCAGCAACACATCAACGTCCCCAGCCACCTCCACTGCCTTACCTGATTTTGCAATAACATTGGCTTTTAAAGCCCTGTTCATACCAGCAATACCAATTGCAGGCAATAAACCACCAATCGTTGTCGGAATCAGACAGACCAGCAAAGCAACCAGTAAGACGGGATCAATGCGGATACCTAGAAAGTGGCTGATAAACGGTAAGGTCACAACCACCAGTATAAAAGTCACTGTCATTACGGTCAGCAGGATTCCCAGTGCAATTTCATTGGGTGTTTTCTGACGGTTTGAACCTTCCACCAGTGCAATCATACGATCCAGAAAACTGTTCCCTGCTTCTGCTGTGACCTGAACCACAATGCGGTCTGTCAGAACTTTTGTCCCTCCTATCACCCCAGAGTGATCAGTACCAGCCTCACGTAAAACAGGTGCAGATTCACCTGTCACTGCTGCTTCATTGATGGTAGCAAAACCCTCAATGATTTCACCATCGGACGGAATAATTTCCCCAGCACGGACTTCGATCAGATCATTCTTTTTCAGATCTGTTGCTGCAATCTGAACAGCCTGAGTATCATGAACTGATGAAAGTCTTCGGGCAGTCAGATTCTGACGGGCTGCACGCAGTGAAGATGCCTGTCCCCGACCTTTGGCTTCAGCAACAGCTTCTGCATAATTGGCAAACAGTACGGTAATGAACAGAATCAGTGTCACTGACAGTCCAAACAGTAAATTTACCGCGCCCATCAATGTGCTGAAAAATGTAATCAGCGTACCCAACCATACTATCGCCATTACGGGATTTTTGAACGCATGCTGGGGCAATAATTTAATACAGGCATTTTTCCAGGCTTCAGGCTGTAAAAATGCAGAGGTATTTTCTGAACGGATCTGTTTATTCATTTTTCTGCTCCTTAACCCTGAACAAGCAACAAGTGATCTGCAATTGGACCGAGAACCAGCACAGGCATGAACTGAAGTAATGTCAGCATGACTACAATGGCAATCAGTGTCAGAGCAAAGGTTGGAGTTTCAATTTTCAGACTGCCTGAACTTTCAGGTGCCTGTCTTTTAGTTGCCAGTCGTGCGGCGATGAACAGCGGAATAATCAGTGCAGGGAAACGTCCCAGCAGTAATGCCGCCGAACAGCTGACATTCCACCAGATGGTGTTATCCGCCAGTCCCTCAAACCCTGAACCGTTATTGGCATAGGCAGAAACATATTCGTACAGTACCTGACTGATTCCGTGATAACCTGGATTACTGTTTCCTGTCAGGGACGGAACAGCCAGTGTAATTGCTGTAAAGCCCAGAATCACCAATGGCTGAAGTAAAATCAGTACCGCTAGCAGTTTAATTTCGGCAGCTTCAATTTTCCGCCCAAAAATTTCAGGTGTTCGTCCTGTCATTAATCCTGCAATAAATACCGCCAGGAACAGATACACCAGAAACTGCTGTAACCCACAACCCACACCACCCCAGATAGCATTGATCATCATGTCTGACAGGCTCACAAGTCCCGTCAGCGGTGCAGATGAATCGTGCATCATGCCCACAGAGCCGTTGTTGACCTGAGTGGTTACCGCTGCCCACAGTGCAGAAGATGATTCACCAAAACGGACTTCTTTTCCTTCCATTGAGGACAGCTGATTTGCAGTAGATGAAAGACTTTCTGACCAGATCGCTGCTGTTGCAGAAACTACAGACATAAACAGCATGGAACCAAACACCAGTCCTGCAAATTTTGCACGCCGTGTGAAAAAACCAAGCATGAAAATCACACTGACTGGAATCAGTAAAATCGCCATCATTTCCAGGAAATTGGATAATGGGGTTGGATTTTCCAGCGGAACAGTACTGTTCGGTCCATACCAGCCGCCACCATTACTGCCAAGCTGTTTTATGGCAACCATGGAAGCAACCGGACCTAAAGGTATTTTCTGTGTCTGCATTTCTGAAGTCGGTTCAAGTACCTGTACTTCAGGACCGCCCTGAAAAGTGGATGGTACACCCTGACCTGCCAACAGCACTGACCATACCAGGCAAAGTGGCAGTAAGAAACGGAAGGTTGGACGGATGACATCAGCCCAGTAGTTTCCGACATTAATTTCACTCAGGCTTTTTTTCTCAGCAGACTGCGGTTCTGGTTTATAAAACAGCGCACGGACTGTAGCCACCACCATTGCCAGTCCCATCATTGGGGTAATCACCTGCATACCGACTATCCCGACCATCTGTGACAGATAGGAAAGTTGAGCCTGACCTGAATAATGCTGCTGGTTGGTGTTGGTCAGAAACGAGATCATGGTGTGCAGTGCCAGATCCCATGACATATTGGGTGCATTATTGGGATTGAGGGGTAATGCTGCCTGAACCATAAACAGTAGCCAGGTCACCAGTCCCAGAAATACACAGCTGACAGCAAAACTTAAGGCATAAGTTCTGGCATTCATTCCTCGTGAGGGATCAGTTCCAAGTAAGGCATATAACGGCTTTTCAAACCAGCTGAACAGCAGATCTGTTTTCATGGGTCTGTTCTGCATGACGGCAGCAAGATATTTCCCCAATGGAACAGCAAGCACTATGACTACTGTCAGGAGCAGTATCATTTCAGTCATGATGCACCTCACACAATGAAGGTGTATTCAGGACATTCAGGTTATAGACAACCTGATCTGTATTATTTGTTTTAAGCGTAATTAAGCATGATTGATGCTGTATCAGCAATTGATGCGCTTGTAATTCAGCAGACATCTTTTTTATCCTTTACATCGGAGATATTCCACATGCAAGTATGAAAAAGACAGGCGTAAACTCTCTATGCGGGAAAACTGGATTGCCGTAAATATGCCGTAAATTTTTTATTTTAATCTTTAATCAGAATCTGTAAGTCGGACTGTTCTTTATTCTGCTGAATCATGGATGGATTTCCTGGATAGGTGTGTCCATCAAATTTTAACAGGACATTCCCTGTACCTTTACTGTAAACACTCAGCGACTTCCATCCATTGATAGGTTTATCTGAAACATCAACAGGTGTATTCACCAAAGTCGTTTTACTGACCAAGTCAAAGCCCAAAGCCGTTCCTTTAAATATCAGCAATGTACATCCACCTGAACCACACCAGTCCATACCTTTCAATAGAACTGCAGCGTCATCCACAGCATCTGCATTCAGGTCAGTCAGTGCAAAGTCGTATTGCGCAGTCGTTTGAGTATAGGCATAGACCGCCTGCTGTAACTGTTGTTCCTGTATCTTGATTTTCTGTTCAGGCTGATTTGCCTGCCCCCTAAACTGGATATTTCCCAACCCAGTATTTGTAGTGCCGCATCCAGAGAGAAATATGACTGTTGAAACCACACTGTAAAATAAGGTTCTGACCATTCAATTTATTTCTCACTGAATGTTCAATGAAACCTGTGGAAAATCATGTTCAGCATGTCTGAACTGATCATCCTGCCAGATCTCCATCATTGGGATTTTGACATCCAGCGCCAGGGGAAGTTTTTTAGGATTAAACGTCATGGCAGTTAAATCCGCCCCCCAGGCAATCAGATCAATATCCAGTGAAATATGATGCGATGGACGCACCCGCCCAGAATCTGCTTCCATTTTTTTCAGAATGGCAGTCATTTCATCTACCGTTAACTGACTTTTCAGCAGACAGGCAGCATTCCAGTAATCTGCACCGATGCCATCCCGACAGGGAATCAGATATACAGCTGAAAATACGGATGTGCCCATACGCTGAATCTGTGCAAATGTTTTCTGAAAATTAGGTTGTGAATTGCAATTACTCGCCAGAGCTAGGGCGAAAATCGTTTCGGTGGCGTTCAAGACGAATTCCTACAGAATTTGCTTGCGCGATAATGGCAGGCTTACGGATGGTTATGATAATGGATTCAACAGCAGGAAAGGTAGTAAAAAGAACCTTTAATACAAGGTGTGCTGCATGTTCAATCAATTCTGGCTGTGCCTGCTGGATAACCTGAGCCGACAGCTCACAGATTTCTGCATAATTCAGTGTATCGTTCAACAGATCAGACTCTGCCGCATTTTTCAGACAGGTATTGACCGTCAGATCCAGCATCAAAGGCTGAATAATCTGTCGTTCCCAGTCAAAACAGCCAATCACTGTCTCAACTTTTAAACCTTCAATAAGAATTGAATCCATGTTTTGCCCTATCAGAATCTTTCATTTGAATATTCCGCATTTTAATGAAAGAAATACAGCAGGGATAACCCTGCTGATCATTATATATAAATACGGAATGACTTAATGCTTCAGCCCAGGAAGACTGTTCTGTACCATCTGTAAACGCTGGTCTGCATAGATATCTGTATATGGTGCCAGAATGCGCATAAAACGGTCGAAATAAAGCATCTGTTTAAACAGTAAAGCAAAGTCACGCGGGAAACGGATACCATGACGCTCACCAACACCCACCATATCCATCATGATGTCATTCAGATCAGCTGGGTTTGAAGACAGAATTTGCTGAGGATCAGCCATCAGCACTCCACTGAACAGCCTTTCCAGATCTTCTGCCAGAACTTTGGTATCAATCTTCTGACTGGTTGCCCCCATGTGCAGCATATTTTCAGCCATAGCTGTATAATCAGTCCGCTGTAAAGCATCCATAAATGCCATACATGCCTGCCATACCTCAGGTTTCAGCTGTCCAACAATTCCAAAATCAATAAATCCAACACGACCATCTTCAAGCAGCATCAGGTTGCCGGCATGCAGATCAGCGTGAAATGATTTACAGAGCATTAAGCTGCCAAACCATGTGTTCATTGCTGTAATCAGAACCTGAGACGGATCTTTAGACACTTTTTTGACCACTTCAAAATCTGTCAGTGGTACACCATACAGACGCTGCATGGTCAGTACACGGCGGGTTGAATGCTGGTGATAAACCTTTGGCGCAGTTGCTGCTGTATTCTGAGAAACATTCAGATAATTCACAAAATCATCCAGATTCTGTGCTTCCTCAATGAAATCCACTTCACGCACCATACGCGTTTTGATTTCTTCCACAATATCGGCAAGTGATGCAAATTTAACTTTAGGAACAGCACGTTCCAGCAGTTTTGTTGCCCAGTGCAGAACATTCAGGTCAGTGTAGAGAATCGTTTCCACCCCTGGTTTCTGCACTTTGATCACCACATCTTCACCTGTGACCAGTCGGGCTGCATGAACCTGAGCAATAGAAGCTGAAGCCAGTGGCTTTTCATCAATGGATGCAAAAATTTCACCCAGATCACGCCCTGCAAACTCAGAAGCCAGCACACCCTGCACATAGCTGAAAGGCAAAGTTGGCGTCTGATCCAGGCATCCCTGAAATTCTTCTACATATTCGCGAGGAAACAGGGATGGCGTGCTGGCAATAAACTGCCCAAGTTTGATATAGGTAGATCCCAGGGACTCAAAAGTCTCACGCATCAGTTTTGCGTTGCTGGGTTTCTCTGTGGCATATTTAATACCTGCTTTTGCAGCAATGACTGCCGTTTCCCCAACACGGGCAACCGACCGCAAGCCGTCCAGCCAAATATTGTTTTTCATAATATCGTTGTATCTTAAAATTTTCACAAGTTTAGCAAAAAAAGCTGCTCAGAGGCATTATCCTGCCTGACAACAGCTGCAAGCCTCATCTTTTTCAAAGGAAAGAATGCGCTGTTTCATATTCAGCCCATCCCATAACAACAGTTTCTGTCTGAGCGGTGTTTTGCCCAGTCCCAGATACAGTAAGGCATGATGTGCCTGAAGAGTTGCCATGACATTTGGTGTTGTTGCAAGAACTCCCGAATCTGCACATCTGAATCCTTCATTGTCATGGGCTTCTTTAGGAAACAGGCATTCATAACACGCAGTTGTAGCATCCACCATCAGTAACTGCCCCTGAAAACCGATAGCCGAAGCACTGATCAAAGGAACTGCATATCGGTTACAGATACGGTTAACCAGGTAACGGGTACTAAAATTATCACACCCATCCAGCACCAGATCCTGTCTTTCAACAAACTGATCAGCGTTTTGCTCAGTCAGATGGCAGCTATGGCTTTCCACCTGAATATAAGGATTGATCTGTCTGAGTTTTTCTGCGAGTTTTTCCGCTTTGTAAAACCCGACATGCTCATAACTGAAAGCGGTCTGTCTCTGTAAATTACTGATTTCAACTGTATCTGCATCGAGCAGCGTAATTTTGCCGACACCTGCCCGAGCCAGTAATTCTGCTGCTGTACAACCGATACCACCACAGCCGACTATCAGGACATTTGCCAGTTTAAGTTTTTCCTGTGCATCAATATCCCAGCCATCCAGCAGAATCTGTCGGCTATACAGATGCATTTCATCATCACTCAGTTCAAAATCTGCATCAGACGGTATACTCAATTGCGTTCCTGCATCCAGTTTTACATTTGCATCGATTATAGTAAAAAACTCAACATCAGTTCATTGAATCCTGGCAAATTTTCCTGTTTTACACTGCCTTTGCATCTTTTTCATCAAAATTAAGTTTAAACATCGGACTGACACTGAAATCTGTCATTTAAAACTTGAGTGCAGTCATCTTGCTCATTTAAAATATATAAAACAAAAATTTACAGGTTTTTTATGTGGGGAAAATTATTTTTACTTTCATTCATAACAATCATGATCAATACATCGGTACAGGCGGTTGAAGTCAACTCCATGCGGATCAATGGCAGTATTATCAGTATTGGAGATTCCGAATCATCATTACTGAAAAAAGCTGGAAAAACCTCCATCAGGCACTCAGTTCATATCAACAGAAATAACCAGTCCTGCTCTGCCCGTGAATATAACTATCGGATTGATTTACAGGAATATCGTGTCTATATCTGCTACAGCAAAGTGTTTCAGATAGACCGTATTAATCTTTAAATCCATATTTAACTTTATTCAAAATAAACATGCCATTTTATTCAGGGGATCCAATGCATAAATTTCTTATTCCATTTTCTTTACTGGCACTGTCCAGTAGCACTATGGCAAATCAACCACTGAATCCTGTGCCACTTTCGGCTCAATCCAGTTATTCAGCAACTCCTGCTGTGTCACTTCCAGGCAGACAGACTCCTGGCTTAGGACTTTCAGTATCTGCGGAATATTCAAATTTTGAAGCCACTCTGGATGACCGCTCTAAAATTGATCTGGATGGTGTTGCCCTGGCTGTTTCAATTAACCCACATCTGACCGGTTTTTATGGAAAGTTTGAAGCGCTGAAAAATACCGAATTTGATGCCGATTATTACGAATTTATCATGGGCGCACAGATCAATTTCATCAACTATCTGGGACTGTATGTACTTGGACAGGTCGGGGTGGGATATGCATGGGCAGAAACACCTGAAATGTACAATACCGTCAACTTTATGTCTTTGCCTGTAGGGCTTGAAGTCGGGCTTTCCCTTACACCTGAACTGTCAGTTTATGGTGGTGTCGGATATAAATGGTTATGGGATACAACATCTGAAAGTGTCTGTAACGATGGCAGTCCAAGTAACAGCACAGGAAATGGCACATGCTACTGGCATGGTGGTGTAGCATACTATAATGATACTTTCGGGGATGCTGAAGGTCTGACTTATAAAGCGGGTCTGCGTTTTAACTTCTAAAATGTAATGACAACAACAGCTCACAACTTCTGCTCAGACAACCAAGCTCAGGCTCGATATTCAGTATTAAAAATGCAAAAAAAAAGCACCCTTTCGGGTGCAAGAGCATAAACGTTTAAATCTATCAGAAACAGTTCAGTTTACTTTTTCAGTTTCCTGTGCTTTGGCGATCTCCTGCTGTTTCAGAAGATTACGCTGAATTTTACCGCTTGAGGTTTTTGGCAGACTCTCAACAAATTCGATCTCTCTTGGAT
Organism: Acinetobacter chinensis; assembly: GCF_002165375.2. NCBI lineage: Bacteria > Pseudomonadati > Pseudomonadota > Gammaproteobacteria > Moraxellales > Moraxellaceae > Acinetobacter > Acinetobacter chinensis. Next base: position 1,400,592 of record NZ_CP032134.1, on the reverse strand, counting down.
AGGCATGCTTTGAAAGACGTGAACGCACATAGTCCTGGAGTTTCTGCATTAAGGCTTCAGAGGCAGATGGCTGATACTGTGGCTTGAGTACCACAAAGGCTTTCACCAGTTCTGTGCGTTCAGCATCCGGTTTCCCGATAACCGCAGACTCAAGTACTTCTTCACATTCAAGCAAAGTACTTTCCACATCAAATGGTCCGATCCGATATCCGGATGTTGTAATGACATCGTCAGCACGCCCTACAAAATCCACACCTCCATGTTCATTTAATCTGACTGTATCCCCTGTCAGATAATACTTTCCAGCAAATGACTTACGGTTACCACCACCATAACCTTTAAACCAGGTCAGCGGTGATTCTGAAAAATCAATCGCCAGTGTTCCAATTCCACCCTTTTCCAGTTCCTGATGATTCTGATCCAGAACAGCAAAACGGTGACCTGGATTTGCAAACCCAGCCGAACCGACTTTAATCGGATGCTCAAGTGCATGATGATTACCAATCACCATACCAAGTTCAGTCTGTCCATACTGATCAAAAATATTGACATTCAGATCATGATTGAACCAGTGAATCACTTCAGGGGTTAATGGTTCACCTGCACTGCTGACCGCACGTAAATGTTCTTTAATGGATTCATCAAACTTTTCTTTAAAGCCAAAAAACATACGGAATGCTGTCGGAGAACCTGTCAGATTACTGACCTTATATTTTTTAATCAGATGTACTGCATTGTCCACACTGAAGGCGCATTCATTCATGATAATGCTGTGCCCAAGTCCAAGTGGTCCTGTGATTCCGTAATATAGACCATAAGCCCAGCCTGGATCAGCAAGATTCCAGAATGAATCATTGTCACGCAGATCCACAGCGTGACGCATATATTCCTTAAATGCCAGTATCGCCTTTAAAGGAACCTGTACCGATTTTGCAAGACCTGTGGTTCCTGAAGTAAACATCATCAGGAAATCATCTTCAAAAGTCAGCATGACAGGTTCAAATTCCGTCTGATATTTTTCCAGTTCAGTCCAGAAGTCATTATCCTTTTTTTCAGCATTCTGCGCTGAATGAACCGTCAATATATGAGGAACAGCAATACTGTTCAGTTTCGGTCTCTGTTCTTCACAGGTCACGATCAGTTGCGTAGCCGCTGTCTGCACACGGTGCTCAATCGCTTTGGATTCAAATGCTGTAAACAGTGGCTGATAAACCGCACCGATTCGCCATGTTGCCAGAATCGTAATCAGCAGCTCAGGAGTTCTTGGCAGTAAACCTGCAATGCAGTCACCCTTTTTGATGCCTATGGACTGTAAATAATGAGCCATCTGAGCGGATGCCGCAGCAAGCTGATCAAAACTCCACTGCTGAAACTCTCCGTTTTTTCCTTCCCAGATCAGTGCTGTTCTGTCCTGCCCTGTATAACGTCCGCAACATTCCACATAGGCATTGATTGCCTGAGGTGAACCGCTTAACTGTTCTTCAATCAACTGCTCAAGATTAAAATCCTGGTGTGCCTGTTCCAGTGTCTTCATCACGATGAACTCCTATCCCTTGTACAAAACGTCACTGTTCTGTCTGTCCATTTTTCACTTTGTTGTTGTTCCGGAACATTCACTGTATGCAATGTTCATTTTTCTGTTGCTTTAGATAACCATGAATATCTGCGATCGACAATTTCCAAAAACCTCAGCTGTACTGCTTTTTTTGGGTATAAATCCATCAGCCTTTTTAAACACCATACTTACCCATAGTATGTTTATTACTTTTAGTTTGTTTGAAAAATAAAATCATGCCTAGAACCACTAGATTCAATCTTTTTGGCTGACTACTTGCCATTCACGCCTTAGGGATCAGTTATATTCGGGACATGATCAGACAGACACCATTTAACCCGAGCTGGTTTTTTAATATGTTGAAGTTTCGTGTATAACCGTTCAGGCAAAATACCGTCTGCAATTTTTATTTCCTGTGTCGTTTTATAATTTTCGACTTTTCAAAAAAAAATGGTACTGCACAAGATGATTTCCCTGTGCAGTACCATTTGTATTTTTCAGAAATAAAAGAAACTGCCAGTTGTCAGCTTAACTGATACACATAGCTGTCTTAGAGCATGATCTATGGAAAATCAGTCCGATTTATCCATGAATGACTTCACGGGCAATCACCAGACGCTGAATATCAGATGCGCCCTCATAAATCTGACTGACCCGCACATCCCTGTAAATACGCTCCACAGGAAAGTCGGATACATAACCATAACCACCATGAATCTGAATGGCATCTGAACAGACTTTTTCTGCAATTTCAGAGGCAAACAGTTTTGCCATGGAGGCTTCTTTCAGACATGGCAATCCTGCGTCTTTCAGTTCAGCAGCATGGTAAATCAGCTGTCGGGCAGCCTCAATCTGAGTCGCCATATCTGCAAGGCGGAATGCAACAGCCTGATGCTGTACCAGTTCAACACCAAAAGCCTTTCTTTCTCTGGCATATTCCACGGCGGCATCGAGTGCGGCCCTAGCCATGCCTACGCACTGCGTTGCAATACCTATTCTGCCGGACTCCAGATTTGCCAGTGCAATTTTATATCCTGCACCCTCTGTTCCTAGCAGGTTTTCTACGGGTATTCTGCACTGATCAAAAACGATGGTCGCAGTATCAGAACAGTGCTGACCCATTTTGTCCTCAATACGTGAAACCACATAGCCTTCTGTGTCTGTTGGTACAAGAAAACAGGAAATTCCTTTTTTCCCAGCCGATCTGTCCGTCACTGCAAATACAATTGCAAGCTGTGCATTCTGTCCTGATGTAATGAACTGCTTGGTTCCGTTCAGTACCCATTCATTACCATCTTTTTCTGCACGGCACAGAAGTGCGCCTGCATCAGATCCTGCCTGCGGCTCAGTCAGACAGAAACAGCCCAGCCATTCTCCCGTTGCCAGCAGGCCCAGATATTTCTGTTTTTGCTGTTCCGATCCATATTTCTGAATAATTCCACATGGCAGAGAATTCTGAACACTGACAATGGTGGAAATGGCTCCATCGCCCGCAGCAATTTCCTCTATAGCTGCCACAAGTGACACATAATCCAGTCCTGCACCGCCCCATTCCGCAGCAACGGTCATGCCCAGTGCTCCCAGTTCGCCAAGCTCTTTGAGTTCCTGGGCAGGGAAGCGTGAAGTTTTATCACGCTCAGAAGCTGTAGGCTTAAGCCTGCTTTGCGAATAATTCCGCAGCATGTCCTGAACCATTTTCTGTTCTTCATTTAAAATCATAAAAGTTCCTTTTTTATTCAGTTGCAGGATGTCAGGTTGACTGAATGATATGACTTCCCCTCAGAACCTGTTTACAGGCTCTGAAAGAAGTTAAAACTGTATATTTGTGGAATAAAAGTCTGATCAGACAGCCTGATTATTTTGGCTGCATACGGATTGCGCCATCCAGACGGATGGTTTCACCATTTAAATACGCATTTTCAAAAATATGCCCCACCAGATGCGCAAATTCTTCAGGTTTTGCAAGGCGTGGAGGAAACGGTACCATCGCTCCCAGTGCATCCTGAACTTTTTCAGGCAGTGCTTTAAGCATAGGCGTTTCCATAATGCCTGGCGCAACAGTCATCACACGGATTTTTTCACGTGCAAGTTCCCGTGCCAGAGGTAAGGTCATCGCCACCACTGCACCTTTAGAGGCAGAATAAGCAGTCTGTCCGATCTGACCATCAAATGCAGCCACAGAAGCAGTATTGACAATAACCCCACGTTCTTCTTCGCCTGCTTTCAGCTCATATTTTGCAATCACACTGGATGCAAAGCGCAGCATATTAAATGTACCGGTCACATTAATATTTAAAACTTTCTGAAACAGCGCCAGTTCATGAATACCATCCTTACCCAGCACTTTTGCTGAAGGACCGATACCTGCACAGTTCACCAACCCATTCAGCTGACCGTATTTTGCTTCAACCTGTTCAAAAAATGCCTGTACAGCTGCTTCATCAGTCACATCCAGCTGAACAAATTCAGAATGCTCCCCCAGTATTTTCTGAAGTTCTTCACCCATCTGCTGGTTCATATCCACCATAATGACTTTCGCGCCCTGCCCCACAAAATGCGTGGCGGTAGCAGCACCGAGACCCGAAGCTCCACCAGTGACAACGATAACTTTTCCTTTAATATTCATTTTATTTTCCTGTTCGTTATATATAGGACATCCGACTTAAGATGCAGAGTAATTGCAGTCCTGCTCAAGTACAATTTCCAAATATTGCATTTTTAATGATGTATTTGGACAATGACCGTCTTCCACAAATTAATGGATTAAGATGTGAATAATCAACTGCTGCAATACAGTAAAGGAACCATTTCCATTGCGCTGGTGCATGAAGCCCTGAAACCTGCACAGCTCAAAGGCTTCAGTATTACGGATATTCTGCACAAAGCAGGTATTGCAGAAGAAATCCTGCATTCTCCCCTTGCCCGTGTTTCAGTTGAAGCCTATGCGCAGCTGTGGATTGAAATCGCCAACAGTATGAATGATGAATTTTTTGGTATGGATACACATGCCATGCGCCGGGGCAGCTACAAGCTGTTATCCAGAATGGTGATGCATGCAGAAAACATGGAAACCGCTTTAATTCAGATTTTACAGTTCATGAATGTTGTGCTGGACGATTTTCAGAGCAATCTTTTTTCTGAAGAAAACTACAGTTATATCGTCATACATGATCAACAACCCAAAGGCATGTTCTGCTATGCCACATACCTGATGCTGATTCATGGTCTGATGTGCTGGCTGACCGGTCAGCGTGTGCCGATTAACCACATTGAACTGAAATGCGCACCTCCAGCAGATGATACCGACTATAAAGTACGCTTCTGTGAGAAAATCAGTTATCTGTCTGAGCGTAATTACATTCAGTTTGATGCCACATGGTTAAAAACTACCATTAAACAGGATGAAAGCTCATGGCGTCAGTTTATTCGTCAGACACCTCACAATCTGCTTGTCCGTTTCAAAAATCCTTTCGCACTCAGCTCCATCATCCGTAAACATCTGATCAACCGCCATCCTTCCGAATGGCATGAACTGAGTGAACTGCCACAGTATCTGAACATTTCTGAAGCAACCATACAGCGTCGCCTGAAAAATGAAGGCAGCAGTTATCAGCAGCTTAAAAATGAAATCCGCAGAGATACAGCCATTGAACTGCTGACCCGAACAGATCAGTCACTGCAGGAAATCAGTGATGAGCTGAATTTTCAGGACCCAAGTGCTTTCCATCGCGCTTTTAAAAAATGGACGGGGGTCAGCCCTGGCATTTATCGGAACAAGAGTGAAAGCTGAACGACTCAGTCATTTTAGACATTTATGTCATAGCTCCATGATTTAAATCACAATAATAAGATATTTTACAAATCATGACTGATGCTGCGCCTGCATTACATCTGAATCCATTTGCCATTCATTATAAAAAAGGTTACTTTTCAATCAATTTATGAGCATTTTTGCTCCTGCAGTTACAGCACCCTCTCCTGAATCACCTTATAGGTAATGACATGCTTAAGATGATTGATGTATTCGGACCCCGTCTGGTACAACATTTTTCCAGTTCTGTTTCAACCCAGCCCGAACAGTTTACTGAACTGTTGACTCAAAGCATCAACAATGCTGAAGATGCAGATCTACACAAGGCCGTGTCCCATTTTTTCAACCAGCAGGATGCTGTCAGTATTGCAGATGCACTGGATATCAACCCAGAACGTGTTCAGACTTTACTGTCTGCCACTTCACTGAAAGATGAGATGTATCTTGAAGATACAACCCGTATCATTACACTTTGCCTGGCACTGGAAACAGATGTTCTCCACCAGCTGGAAGTCTCAGATTTACTGGAAGATTATCCAGTTTAATTCACAAAAAAAGCGATCATGACATGATCGCTTTTTTTACATCTGGATTACCAGTTTTCACCCTGTTCCAGAGCAACATCCATCCACTGAGCCAGTGTGACACGGTCATTGCCGCCATAGTCCTGAATGGTCTGAATTTCACAGAAACCTGCATTCAGAAAAATATCACGGACTGCCTGTCCCTGATCATAACCATGCTCAAGTGCGATCCATCCATTTGGATTCAGCCAGTCCCGTCCCTGATAAATAATAATTTCAATATCAGACAGTCCTTTACCCGCAGCGACTAAAGCACGCTCAGGCTCAGATACAAGTGCAGGCATATGTTCATCATCTGCATCTATATATGGCGGATTGGATACAATCAGGTCAAAGCGCTGATCTGCAAAATCCTGCTGAAGCGCACTGAACCAGGCACCACAAGCAAATTTCACTCTGGACAGTTCATATTTTGCTGCATTTTCCTGAGCAACCTGCAAAGTCGGCAAATATATATCGGTTGCTGTCACCTGCCACAATGGTCTTTCACTGCTCAGAGACAATGCAATGGCACCTGTTCCAGTCCCCAGATCTATTACAGATGCCTGTTCCGGCAATTCAAGATTCAGACACTGTTCCACCAGTACTTCAGTATCCGGTCTTGGCACCAGTGTATCACGGGTCACTTTCAGATCAAGCGTCCAGAAAGGCTGTGAGCCGGTTACATAAGCAAGCGGTTCACCTTTTTCAAGCTGTGCCAGTCCTGCCAGAAAAGCCTGTTCCTGTTCGACTGACAGCTCTTTTTCACTCTGAAAACGCAGTTCCAGCGCACTCAGTTTTAAAAGGTGTTCGAGTAACCAGTTGGTTTCCTGGCGTTCATAGCTGTCAGCTTCACCGCGTATACAAAGCGCCTGTGCAATATTCATCAGCCACCATTCTGCTGAGCAAGCATCGCCAGCTGATCTGCCTGATATTCACGTTGCAGACTGTCCAGCAGTTCCGTCAGATCACCTTCCATCACCGCATCCAGTTTATATAAAGTCAGATTGATACGGTGATCTGTCATACGCCCCTGCGGGTAGTTATAGGTACGGATACGTTCAGAACGGTCGCCTGAACCCACCAGATCACGGCGCATTTCAGAAGTGGCTGCATCAGCTGCTGCACGTTTGGCATTTTCCAGTCTTGAAACCAGTAAAGCCATCGCTTTGGCTTTGTTTTTGTGCTGCGAGCGTTCATCCTGACATTCCACCACTGTTCCTGTCGGTAAGTGGGTAATACGTACAGCCGAATCAGTTTTGTTAATGTGCTGACCACCAGCACCTGATGCACGGTAAGTATCAATGCGTAAATCTGCAGGGTTGATATCCACTGTGGTGTCTACATCTATTTCAGGAAGAATTGCCACTGTACAGGCAGAAGTATGTACCCGCCCCTGTGACTCAGTTGCTGGCACACGCTGTACACGATGCGCACCACTTTCAAATTTCAGGCGTCCATAAACAGCTTCACCACTGACCAGACAGATAATTTCCTTATAACCGCCATGTTCCCCTTCATTTTCAGAAAGGATTTCTACACGCCAGCCCTGTGTCTCTGCGTATTTGCTGTACATACGGAACAGATCACCTGAGAAAATCGCGGCTTCGTCACCACCTGTTCCTGCACGGATTTCCAGATAAGCCGAATTTCCATCATTCGGATCTTTAGGAATCATGAGAATGTTCAGACGTTCTTCAAGCTGCTCAATCAGTGCTTTATTGTCCTTGATTTCTTCCTGAGCCATTTCCTTAAAGTCAGGATCTGTCAACATGGCTTCAGCAGTTTCAATGTCTTCTTCAGCCTGTCTGTACTTTGTCCATACTTCTGTAATTTCGGACAGGTCGCTATGCTCACGTGACAACTGACGGAAACGCTTATTATCAGAAATGACTTCAACATCAGCCAGAAGTGCATTTAATTCTTCGTGACGGTCAGAAAGTTGATCCAATCGTAAACGTAACGATTCTTTCATTTTACAAAATATCTCTAATACATGGTCAGCCAACGGGACTGACTCAAAAAATTGCCTGTAGTTTACCGTTTTAAGCATTTAATTGACATCATTATTCTTCATCAGCCACGGAGCCATACGCTACAGACGCCCTGTCTTACCCACTTTTAAAATTCTGCTTTCCCCACTTTCTCTTCACAATTCAGTTCATGCTTTAGCCAAAGCAGCTCTTTTGTACACAGTATTATTAAATACCGTACAAAGCAGACACATAAACAATAAATTAAGCAGAAATCTCTCCATATTTAGCCGCAACATTTTTGTTACATTTGCCTCAACGAAACTGATATATAACAGTCCCAGTTTTTTGGCGACATGGAGAATCATTATGAAACTTAATACAGTTCTGTTCAGTGCAGTGCTTGCGGCATCATCCATGATGGCCGTCAGCACACATGCAGACAGTACAACCCGTGTTGCAGCGGCAAGTGCTTTAGGCAGCGTAGTCGGTACTGCTGTTGGTAAAAACATGGGGGGAACTACTGGTGCAACCGTTGGTGCAGCTTTAGGTGGCGCAGGTGGTACAGCAGTTGCAAGTAACAAACGCAACCGTACCGAATCTGCCATTGGTGGTGCATTAGGTGGTGGAGCTGGCTATACCGTAGGTAAAAGCATGGGCGGAACCAATGGTGGTTATATCGGTTCCGCACTAGGTGCAGCTGGTGGTGCAGCACTGGGAAATAAGATTTCCAAAGATAAAGACTATGACCGTTCTCAGGAACGTAAATGGAAAAAACACCGTCGTCATCGCCACTGAACTGATCAGATATTCAGTGATAAAAAGCACCTTTTAAGGTGCTTTTTTATTTCCAGATCAAAGCTGATCCATCACCGGTTTATTTCTCAATAAAAACAGAACGGTTTTACTGATTCACTCAGATGCCCTGCTGTCTTTAACAGAACTGACTCAGCAACGGTAACATTTTCAGCCACTGAGCCATGCATAATCATGAAGAAAAATGGCAGATCATTAAACAATACAGCAACAGCCATATCCATATTTAAATCGCAGTCATGCAGTACATTAACCCTAAGACAGATAAATCAAAGAAACTTCAAAAAGGAGTTTGATATGAAATACCGTAATTTACTCATGACTGCCCTGATCACTACATCAGTATTAGGCGTTGCAAATGTTCAGGCAAACAGTGATACCCGCGTAGCGATTACTTCAGCACTGGGTGGTGTTGTCGGTGCAGCCATCGGTCAGCAAATGGGTGGTTCTACAGGTGCCATGATTGGATCTGCAATTGGTGGCGCAGGTGGCGCAGCAGCATCTGCCAGCAAACGTGACCGTAATGGCGCAGCGATTGGTGCAGCCCTGGGCAGTGCCGGTGGTTATACTGTAGGTCGTAATATGGCTGGCAGCAATGGTGGTTATATTGGTGCTGCTGTTGGTGGTGCAGGTGGTTCAGTCCTCGGACGCCAGGTCAGCGATGACCGCCGTTATGATGACGAACGTTATGACCGATATGACCGTTACGACAACCGCTATGGCTACCGTAACAACAATTACCGCTATAACAACCGTAACTACCGTCATAACAATGGCAATCATTATGGTCAGTATAAGAAAAACCGCTGGAATGATTAATCCATATTTCTGATTCATCCCTTTAAGCACCTTCGGGTGCTTTTTTTACGTCTGTATACAAATATCGAAATTATTCGATATACAACTGATTTAATATATCGTATTATTTCGATATATAGATTGTAGAGAATTTTAATGCGTAATCTTCAGGATATAAGTTTTTCCATTCTTGAACTGGCGCCTGTACGTGAAGATCAGGATGTAAACTTCTCCCTTCAACATGCGCTGGAACTCACCCAGCATGCAGAAAAACTGGGTTATGAACGCCTATGGCTGGCTGAACACCATAACATGGATGGTATTGCCAGTTCTGCAACCGCTGTCCTGCTGGGCTATTTACTGGCAAATACCCAAAAAATCCGCCTGGGTTCTGGCGGTATCATGCTCCCCAATCATGCGCCACTGGTTGTCGCTGAACAGTTCGGTACACTGGAAACACTTTATCCTGGACGTCTGGAACTCGGATTAGGTCGGGCACCTGGCACCGATCCTGTCACCATGCGGGCTTTAAGACGTGGCCGTCAGGAAACCGAAGATCAGTTCCCTCAGGATGTTCTGGAAATTCTTCAGTATTTTGGAGACAGACAGCCTGGTCAGCGTATCAGTGCAACCCCTGGTCAAGGTACACATATCCCTGTGTGGTTACTCGGCTCAAGCCTGTTCAGTGCGCAGCTTGCAGCACGACTGGGACTGCCTTATTCATTTGCTTCACACTTTGCCCCACGTATGCTTGGACAGGCAATTCAGCTGTACCGTGAAAACTTCCAGCCCTCTGAATACCTGGACAGACCTTATGTCTCCATGGGCGTACCGACTGTGGTCGCTCAGACAGATGAAGAAGCTGAATACCTCGCAACCAGTGTTTATCAACGTATTCAGGCTCTGCTGACAGGTCAGAGTCTGAAACTGAAACCGCCTGTAGATGGTATGGATGGACGATGGACAGCTTCAGAAAAAATTGCGGTGCAGAATTTCCTTGCAATGGCACAGATCGGCTCTCCTGAAACCGTTAAACAGGGACTGAATAAAATACTGTTGAACTATGATGTTGATGAATTCATCTTTACCTGTGATATTTATGACACAGATAAGCGCCTTGAAAATTTCAGCTTATTGATGGATATCAAACAGTCTGACTAAGCTATACAACCTGTTCAAAAGCCGCAATTAAATACTGCGGCTTTTTCATTATTAACCACTGTATATTGATTCAAATTGCCATCCTGTTCTGAACATGCATAATGGAAAATACAGAAATCGAATTTAAAAGAACAAAGGCAAATAATGAATCATTTAATGAATAAGCCGACCCCTGCTTTTATTGCTGCCAGCTGGGTCGCTTTACTTGCTGGAGCAGCAGCTTACTGTGTCGGTCTGTTTAATGCTCAGATGGCACTGAATGAAAAAGGTTACTATCTGATCCTGATTCTTTACGGCCTGTTTTCCGCTGTTTCATTACAGAAAGTGGTTCGGGATAAAATTGAAGGGGTTCACGTTACGCCAATCTACTTTGGTCTTTGCTGGGCTTCTGTAGTCATCTGTCTGGTTTTGCTGAGCATCGGACTATGGAACGCATCCCTGGATTTAAGTGAAAAAGGCTTCTATATCATGGCCTTTCTATTAAGTCTGTTTGGTGCTGTTGCTGTACAGAAAAATATCCGTGATATGGACTATTTAAGAAAGCACCATGTCTCCAGCAATGATCCTATGCCTGCTATTTCCAGTGAACCGTTTGATGATAATCAATCCTGATACAATCCTGTAAAAGCATCGCTGCTGCATTATATTTATGGTTAATCCGTCAGTTAACCATAAATTCTGCACACCTTTTTTCAGTGTGAATAATCTGCTGTATCTCTGTGATAAATTTTGTCCTGAACTGATATTGGGACTAAAGTTATTTTCAACACCTCTTTATTTTTCACTTTATAAATCAGCTAATTAATAAATTGACAAAATACATCATTTTAGTTTGAGCATTCCAGCAAGTCACAACATTCTGCAAACTCATAAACTGTTTCAGACAAACATAATCCTGCTGGATGTAAATTATGGCTTCTATTGATCTTGAACGTATGCTGGATAAAGTCAAAAACTCCCAATGGACTTTATCTGACATTGACTGGGATGCTCCAGGTCGTGAGCTGGTCACTGCTGAACAATGGCCGAAACTGAAAGACTTCATGGCAGATCTGATGTGGATTGAACATGAGGAGCCCGTGCATTTTCCGCAATGTCAAAAAAAGCACCGACTGAAACACTCCGTGAAATGTATGCCATTTTCCATGCTGAAGAACAGCGTCATGCCAATGCTGAAATGGCACTGATGAAACGCTGGGGCATGCTTGAAGGTGACATTCCCAGACCCAATAAAAATCTGCGTTTAATTATTGAATGGCTGGATACCTATGCAGATGATATGCCCTTTTATGTATTAGGTGCTGTGATTCCTATGCTGGAAGTTGCCCTCGATGGCGCGCTGTGTACATTCCTGCTTGATACCGTTGACGATCCGGTCTGTCACCAGGCTTTTGAATTGATCAATGGTGATGAAGCACGACATTTAGGTGTTGGTTTCAGTGTCATGGAAACACAGGGCATCAATAAAACCGTGATAGAACTGGGACAGATGGCAGCCCGTGTACTTGATCCACGCATGCTGTTGGGTATTCTGGCGTATCTTCCTCTCATTAATAAAATGCGCGATAACGTGATTAAACTTGGCTTACCAGAAGAAAAACTGTACGCCGCGATGAATAAATTTTCCCGCATCGGTGGTCGTACTGCTGAAGGACGCCGTAACCCCTGGTTCCAGATTATTCAGTTCCACGGTAAAAATGTCGTTGACCGTAATAAAAAATGGTTCCACATGCCAATTGATGCAATGGTAAAAGTGACTGACCAGATTCCAGAAAAATCTTTACCTGAGATACCATCCTGGATATATGAATTAACAGCTGAACCAAAAGCAACGCAATAAAACAAAAATGATGACAGGAACGATCATGGCCATAAAAAAACAGGAAGTAAATGTGCACGGAATATTTCAGAACACTGCCGAATTTTTTGAGCAGTTCAGAGGTAAAATCATTCCCTCACATGACATCAAACAGACGGACTTTAAAGATAAAAAAGTTGCCGTCATTGGTGCTGACCAGCATACAGTCACTCACCTGGAACTGATCAGCCAGTCTGCTCAGTTCATCAAAGTGTTTCAGATCACACCACATTTTGTGCTGCCCAATACCGAACGGGGACTGCAAAAACTGATCAATCATCCTTTAGTGATCAAAAACCGAAGACTGTTCAACAGCCGTGTCAAAAGTCTGCTCGCTTTACGCTATCTGGATTCACAGGTTCAGGATGCCTGGACCAGACGTCAGTTGACGCCAAATGTCGCAGCTGCAAATAAGGTTTTTCTTAAATCGGACAGCTATTACACCGCTCTGCAAAAGGAAAACTGTAAACTGATCACCTGGCCTGTGGTTAAAATCAGCGCAGATGCAGTACAGAGCATGGAAGGCATTGAGCACCTGGTTGATATTATTATCACCACCTATTGATTCAACCACTTGCCAGTATCTCAGTGGAACAATAAAAAAGAGGCAGATAAATGCCTCTTTTTTAATACCATCAATACCTGATTTTTTAATACAGCAGCAGATCAACTGAACTGCCCTTTTCGGACTTTATGTCATTTTTATAATGATCAATCTGAATCATTCAGAGCTTCAATATTAAAATTTCGCTTAATGATTTAAATAAAAAATGAGCAACCATCTACAGAATTATTATTCCACTGTTCACAAATCAGACAGACTTTTTTAAAGCCATTTTTTACGGTGCAAATTTCAGACAGTTTTTTATACATTATTTATCTGACTGATGAATATTTTATTAATCAATCTGCCAGGACAAAATAAATTTTGCCCTGACACCGAAAGCCATCCTGACAATCAAAACAGGCTTATCCAATACGACGTTTCAGACCTGTCATCTGTAAAATACGGGTTGAAATTTCTTCAATCGACATCTCAGACACATTCAGATATTTAATACCTTCTGAAATATAAATACCCTCAATCGCTCTCAATTCCATCTGGCACTGGCTGAAACTGGCATAACGGCTGTTCGCTTTACGTTCAGTACGGATTGCCACAAGACGCTCAGCATCAATCATTAAGCCAAAAAGTTTATGCTTGTGTGCCTTCAGAACGGCTGGCAGACGGTTATCGTCCAGATCTTCTTCAGTCAGAGGATAGTTCGCCACACGGATACCGAACTGTAATGACAGATAAATTGAAGTCGGAGTTTTACCCGAACGTGATACCCCAATCAGAATCAGATCGGCTTTGTCATAATGACGTGTACGGGCACCGTCATCATTATCCAGTGCAAAATGAACAGCATCAATTCTTGATTTATAAGACTCAGAGTCAGTCACTGCATGCGTCTGTCCGACTAAAGTTGTAGGAGCAGTGCCCAGAACATCAGACAATTTACTAATAAGACCTTCAAAAACATCAAGATTTACCGCTTTTGCCGTATTGATGATTTCACGGACATCGGGGTCTACCAGGGTATCAAATACAAGGGGTAACTGACCATCTTTTTCAGCCCGCTGATTGATCTCTGCAACCACGTTCATTGCAGCCTCTTCCGAGCTGATATAAGGGATAATATGAATGTCAAAATTAACATTTGGAAACTGTGCTAACAGCGAGTGTCCAAGGGTTTCAGCGGTAATGGCAGTACCATCGGAAACAAAAAATACACTTCGCTGAATCTGTTTACCTTCTGACATTAAAATTCTCCTTAAATATTTGTCTAAGTGCTATATAATCTTTATAGTAAACTGATCTTAGATAACTGTCCCCTGGTAAAAGCAAAAAGCCGGGCGAATTTGTTATAATTTAATGCCAAGATAGTGATTAATACTGCAAAAGTGGAGTAACAACTTTGGAAGCGCGCGTAATTGGTCTGGAAAAATTAGGGAAACACGACGTTGAACTCGTAGGTGGGAAAAACTCATCACTGGGTGAAATGATCAGTCACCTGTCAAATGCCGGTGTATCAGTACCAGGTGGTTTTGCTACCACTGCTGATGCGTATCGTGAATTTCTCGAGCAAAGTGGCCTGAACGCTAAAATTAATGCTGAACTTGCTGCACTTGACGTTGAAGATGTCAACGCACTTGCAGAAACCGGCGCAAAAATTCGTAAATGGATTGTAGACACTCCACTTACAGCAGAACTGGAAAAAGAAGTTCGCGAAGCTTTCACTGCGCTTTCAAGTGGCAACGCTGACATTGCGGTTGCTGTACGTTCTTCTGCAACTGCAGAAGATTTACCTGATGCTTCTTTTGCAGGGCAACAGGAAACCTTCCTGAACATCCGTGGTATTGATAACGTATTAATCGCGATCAAGGAAGTTTTTGCATCACTGTATAATGACCGCGCCATTGCATACCGTGTGCACCAGAATTTTGCACATGACATCGTTGCCCTTTCTGCTGGTATTCAGCGTATGGTTCGCTCTGAAACAGGTGCGGCTGGTGTAATGTTCACACTGGATACAGAATCAGGCTTCCGTGATGCTGTATTCATTACCGCTTCTTATGGTCTCGGTGAAATGGTTGTACAGGGCGCTGTCAACCCAGACGAATTCTATATTTCAAAACCACTTTTAAAAGCTGGCAGACACTCGATCCTGCGCCGTAACCTTGGCTCCAAACATCAGAAAATGATTTATGGCGAAGAAGGTTCAGCAGGTAAATCTGTTGTAGTTGTTGACGTTGAAAAAGCTGATCGTCAGCAGTTTGCATTAAACGATCATGAACTTCAGGAACTGGCTAAACAGGCACTGATTATTGAAGAACATTACCAGGCTCCGATGGATATCGAATGGGCAAAAGATGGTGATGATGGTCTGATCTATATTGTTCAGGCTCGTCCTGAAACTGTAAAAAGCCGTGAAAATGTCGGCACAATGGAACGCTACCTGCTGAAACAGAAAGGTACTGTTCTGTGTGAAGGTCGTTCAATCGGTCAGCGTATCGGTTCTGGTAAAGTCCGTATTGTGACTTCCATTAAAGAAATGGACAAAGTACAGCCGGGTGACGTTCTTGTATCAGATATGACTGACCCAGACTGGGAACCAGTGATGAAACGTGCCGCAGCAATCGTCACTAACCGTGGTGGTCGTACCTGTCACGCTGCAATTATTGCACGTGAATTAGGCGTACCTGCAATCGTTGGTTGCGGTAATGCAACTGAAGTACTGACTGATGGTCAGGAAGTGACTGTATCCTGTGCTGAAGGTGACACAGGCTTTATTTATGAAGGTTCTCTGGATTTTGAAATCCAGCGCAACTCTATTGAATCCATGCCTAAACTACCGTTCAAAATCATGATGAACGTGGGTAACCCTGACCGTGCATTCGATTTCGCTCAGATTCCTAACGAAGGGATTGGTCTTGCACGTCTTGAGTTCATCATTAACCGCATGATCGGTGTTCACCCTAAAGCATTGCTGAACATTGACAGCCTGCCACGTGAAACACGTGCTGCTGTTCTTGCCCGTACTGCTGGCTATGCATCTCCAATCGAATTCTATGTAGAAAAACTGGTTGAAGGTATTTCAACTCTGGCTGCTGCATTTGCTGACAAACCCGTCATTGTCCGTATGTCTGACTTCAAGTCAAATGAATATGCGAACCTGATTGGCGGTAAACTGTACGAACCTGAAGAAGAAAACCCAATGCTGGGCTTCCGTGGTGCGAGCCGTTATGTATCAGATAACTTCCGTGACTGCTTCGAACTTGAATGCCGTGCACTGAAAAAATCACGTGATGAAATGGGTCTGACCAACATTCAGATCATGATTCCATTTGTACGTACTGTTTCTGAAGCTAAACGTGTCATTGAATTACTTGGTCAGAACGGTCTTAAACGTGGCGAAAATGGCCTTAAAGTAATCATGATGTGTGAACTGCCAACCAACGCGTTACTTGCTGAACAGTTCCTTGAACACTTCGATGGTTTCTCTATCGGTTCTAACGACCTGACTCAGTTAACACTTGGTCTGGACCGTGACTCTGGTATCGTTTCCCACCTGTTTGACGAGCGTGATGCTGCTGTTAAAGCATTACTTTCCATGGCAATTCATGCATGCCGTAAAGCAGGAAAATATGTAGGTATCTGTGGTCAAGGTCCTTCTGACCATCCTGATCTTGCAAAATGGTTAATGGAACAGGGTATTGAATCTGTTTCACTGAACCCAGACTCAGTTTTAGACACATGGTTCTTCCTGTCTGAAGAAAAAGCTCAACAAGCTTAAGAATCTGTGTTAAAAAAAGACCCACATCTGGGTCTTTTTTTTCATCTATACTCTTATTTACGTTTTTGAGATTTTAGTTTTATGCATATTTACCTGGCACGTAACAATCAACAAGCTGGACCATATACCCTTGAGCAGTTAAATCAGATGCTGGCAAGTCAGCAGATTCTGTTAACTGATCTTGCATGGCACCAGGGGATGACTGAATGGAAGGCGCTGGGTGAACTCACTCAGGGTAAACTGGTCTATGAACCTGTCATGCAGACAACTACTGATATTTTCAGCCAGCAGAATATTCCATCAAACAGCGAAACTGCACAAACCAGTTCAACCACAGGCAGATTCAGTAACAGACCAGCAGCAGAAAGCTCTGAACTGGCATCCATCAACTCCAGAGTACTGGCAAAAATTATAGACCTGTTTCTCTGGTTCCCTGCCTTTGCTATTCCGTCATTCTTTTTCAAGCCCGAACAGCTTGAACAGTTAACTGCTCTGCAAAAACAGATGCAGTCAGCAACAAACTCCGAACAGGCTGTACAGTTTCAGCATCAGCTGATTGCCATGATTCCGAATGAAGCTTTCATCATGATAGGTATTTATCTGTTCATCATGCTGGCTTTACAGGCTTTTTTACTTGCCCGTCAGGGACAAAGCATCGGGAAAAAGATGCTGCGCATTAAAATTGTAGATGCAGATACAGCCGGTCAGGTCAGCCTGATGCGGGTATTTACCATCCGGACAGTTCTGTTTATTGTACTGAACCTGTTCCTGGTACCCTTTATCACAATTGCAGATTATGCATTTGGACTTGGGCAAAAACGTCAGACGCTGCATGACCGACTGGCTAAAACAAAAGTTATAAAACAATAAAAACACAGCTGTATTTCAGGAGAAAAGCCATCTCCTGAAATACACACTTAATTGATATTACAATAAAATTCTCATAAAAATTTTTAATTCCGAGTAAAAAAATCAGGTTTTATAACAGTTATTTAAAGCGTCTTTATGTATAGCTTAGTTTGTCGATATAAGGCATAATCCCCTACAACGTAGCGGTGTCTCATGATTGGGAAGGTTTTTCCGTGTTTACAGAAAATACATTTCCAATCATGCGACACTTTAATCGCTATCCCATATTTATATAGGGAATGGGACTCTTCACCGAGGTTGTAAAATGAGACAAACGATTTTAGCTGTATTGTCTTTATCTACGATTGCTGCACTCTTAACTGGGTGTGGTGGTGATATGGTACTTCTAAACTCTAAAGGTCCAGTTGCTGAAGGTCAAAGTAACCTCATGATGACTGCGATCTACCTGATGCTATTGGTCGTAATTCCGTCAATACTCATGGCTGTTTGGTTTGGTTGGAAATATCGCGCGTCGAATAAAGATGCAGACTATAAACCTACCTGGGCACACTCAACTACTATTGAAATCGTAGTTTGGGGTATTCCCGTCATTATTATTGCTATTCTTGCTTACTTAACATGGAAAGGTTCACATGAATATGATCCTTACCGTCCGATTGAGTCAGAGAAAGCACCACTAACCGTTCAGGTTGTTGCTGAGCAGTTCAAATGGATCTTTATCTATCCTGAACAGCAGATCGCAACTGTTAACGAAGTTCGTTTCCCTGAGCAGACTCCTGTCAATTTCCAGATCACTTCCAACTTTACAATGAACTCATTCTTCATTCCTAAGCTGGCAGGTCAGGTCTATGCAATGGCAGGCATGAAAACTCAGCTGCACATGCTGGCAGATGAAACCGGTGTATACCGTGGTTTCTCTTCCAACTACAGTGGTTACGGTTTCACGCAGATGCGCTTTAAAGCACACAGCGTCACTGAAGCCGACTTCAACAACTGGGTTGCAGCTGTTAAAGCAGGTAACGGTACTACTGTAAATGCAGAAGCAGTACAGAAACCTGTTTTGGATCAAGCAGAGTTGGCTGCGCTTAAAGATGGTGACCGTTCTAAGCACCAGATTGAAGCTATGGTCAAAAATGCTCACACCCCAGAAGAAAAAGCCCTTGCAGAAGAAGCTGAACGTAAAGGTCCATTCCCTACTAAGCCTCATCCTGTAACTTATTATTCTTCAGTTGAGCCTAACCTGTTCGATGGCATTATCAGAACATACATGAGTAACTACCATGGTGATGACCATGCTGCTCATGGAACTGCCAATGCTGCTGAACATGCAACTGCTTCAGTAGAGGAATAAGACATGTCAGTATTATTCGGTAAACTAAACTGGGACTCTATCCCATACCAGGAACCTATTGTACTTATTACCATGATCATCATGGCAATTGGTGCGATTGCAATTCTTGGTGGTATCACCTATTTCAAAAAATGGGGATACCTATGGAACGAATGGTTTACTTCTGTAGACCATAAAAAAATCGGTATCATGTATATCCTTGTTTCTGTAGTCATGCTTGTGCGTGGTTTTGCAGATGCAATCATGATGCGTCTTCAGCTGTTCCTTGCTAAAGGTGGCGGCGAAGGTTACTTACACCCTGACCATTACGATCAGATCTTCACTGCGCATGGCGTAATCATGATCTTCTTCGTGGCAATGGGTCTTGTTGTAGGTTTGATGAACATCTCTGTACCTCTTCAGATTGGTGCACGTGATGTAGCATTCCCATTACTGAACTCCCTGAGCTTCTGGCTGTTTGCCGGCGCTGCGGGTCTGATGATGGCTTCTCTTGTACTGGGTGAATTCGCTGCAACTGGCTGGATGGCATATCCTCCTCTTTCAGGTATTCAGTATTCTCCTGGTGTGGGTGTGGACTACTACATCTGGGCACTTCAGGTTTCAGGTCTTGGTACGCTTCTGACTGGTGTTAACTTCTTCGTTACCATCATTAAAATGCGTGCGCCTGGCATGGGTCTTATGGACATGCCTATCTTTACCTGGACTGCTTTATGTACAGCGGTACTGATCATTGCATCATTCCCTGTTCTGACAGCAACGCTTGCAATGCTGACTCTGGACCGTTACTTCGACTTCCACTTCTTCACAAATGACCTGGGCGGTAGCCCAATGCTGTATGTGAACCTGATCTGGACATGGGGTCACCCAGAAGTATATATCCTTGTATTGCCTGCATTTGGTCTATACTCTGAAATCGTTTCAACTTTTGCACGCAAAACGTTGTTCGGTTACAAATCAATGGTGTATGCAACCATCGCGATCACAGTACTTGCGTTCGTAGTATGGGTTCACCACTTCTTTACAATGGGTGCTGGTGCCAACGTTAACGCGTTCTTCGGTATCATGACCATGGTTATTGCGATTCCTACTGGTGTGAAAATCTTCTCATGGTTATTCACTATGTATAAGGGTCGTATTACATTCACATCACCAATGTACTGGACACTGGGCTTCCTTGTGACTTTCGGTATCGGTGGTTTGACTGGTGTATTAATGGCTGTTCCGCCTGCGGACTTCCTGGTACACAACTCTTTATTCCTGATCGCTCACTTCCATAACGTTATTATTGGTGGTGTAGTATTTGCAATGTTTGCAGGTATCACTTTCTACTGGCCGAAAATGTTTGGCTGGAAACTGAATGAGACCTGGGGTAAAGCATCTTTCTGGTTCTGGTTCTTCGGTTTCTACTTTGCATTCATGCCGCTTTATATCCTTGGTTTCATGGGTATGACCCGTCGTCTGAATACATATGACAACCCAGAATGGGATCCGTACCTTGCTATTGCACTCTTCGGTTCTGTCCTTGTTGCAATTGGTATCTTCTGCTTCATCATGCAGGTTGTTGTAGGCTTCTTACAACGCGAACAAAACATGGATCACACAGGTGACCCGTGGGATGGCCGTGTACTTGAATGGGCTACTTCATCCCCTGCTCCATTCTATAACTTTGCTGAACTTCCAAAAATCAATGGTATTGATACTTTCTGGAACGACAAAGAGAATGGTGTAGCATACGCTCGTCCAACGAAGTATGAAGATATTCATATGCCGACTGACCGTGCTGCTGGCTTCGTAATTGCAATGTTCATTACTGTAATGGGTCTTGCTTTAGTATGGCATGTGTGGTGGTTGGTTATCGCTACGTTCATTGGTGCTATCATCAGCTTCATCGTGAGTTCTTTCACGAAAAAAGTGGACTACTATGTTCCTGCAGCTGAAGTGGAACGCATCGAAAACGAACGTTATGCTTTACTTGAAAAACACTTGAAGAAGGACTAAGGATATGGCTGAAGTACTTCATCACGACAACCATGGACATGACGATCATCATCACGATGATACTGATCTGACCGTCTTTGGTTTCTGGACCTACTTGATGAGTGACTTGATTTTATTCGGTACACTCTTCATCGCGTTCGCTGTATTAAGTGGTCATGTTCCACCAGGTACGCCAAGTGCAAAAGAATTATTTGGTGAGTCTTTAGGTTTCGTTCTTGTAGAAACTTTTGCACTCCTGATTTCTTCTGTAACATTTGGTTTTGCAGTTCTTGCTTCATATAAGAAAAATGTCAGCCAGGTGATTATGTGGCTGGCAATTACATGGGTATTCGGTGCAACCTTTATCGGTATGGAACTTTATGAATTCAATCATTTAGTTCACGCTGGTCACGGTCCTAGCACAAGTGCATTCCTGTCTTCGTTCTTTGCGTTGGTAGGTACACACGGTATTCACGTAACTTCAGGTCTTGTATGGATGCTGGTATTGATGTATCAGATCAAGAAAAATGGTCTGACACTTCCTAATACCCGCCGTCTTGCTTGCCTGAGCTTATTCTGGCACTTCCTTGACATCGTTTGGATCTGTGTATTCAGCGTAGTTTACCTGATGGGAGTTCTCTAATGAGTCATGAACATAACGCAGCTGGTGCTTCGCACGGCAATGTAAAGCAATACACTATTGGTTTCATCCTATCTGTCCTGTTAACCATCATCCCTTTCGGGATGGTGATGGCAGGTGGTATTGACCGCGGTGTTGTAGTTGCAGCGATTGCAATTACTGCTGTTGCTCAGGTTCTTGTACAGTTGGTTTTCTTCCTGCACATGAACTCATCATCCGAACAGCGCTGGAACGTAATTGCATTCGTTTATACGATCATGTGTATTGCGGTTCTACTGATTGGTTCTGTATGGATCATGAACTACCTACATTCAAACATGATGCTCTAGGGTGTCATGTTGAAAAAATATCTATTCCTGACTAAGCCAGGAATTCTCTTTGGTAACTTCGTTACCACTCTGGGCGGCTTCTTCTTAGCCGCTCAGGGGTCTGTAGATTTCCTTCTTCTCCTTATCACACTACTGGGTACAACCTTAGTTGTTGCATCAGGCTGTGTCGTCAATAACGTCATTGATCAGGATATTGATCAAAAGATGGAACGGACGATGAATCGCGCCCTGGTCAAAAAAACCATCAGCCCATCTGTTGCTTTGACTTTCTCAGCAATACTTGGAATTGCAGGCTTTGCCCTGCTGTGGTTTTTTGTCAATGCATACGCTTTTGGTTTTGCTGCTCTTGGTTTTGTGGTTTACGTTATTTTTTATAGCCTGTGGAGCAAGCGCACCACCATTCACCAGACAGTGATTGGCAGTATTTCTGGTGCAAGCCCACCTGTCATCGGTTATACCGCTGTTTCCAATGAATTTGATGTTGCTGCACTGCTGATTTTCTTAGCTTATGCACTATGGCAAATGCCACATTCATGGGGAATTGCTGTTTACCGTTTCAATGACTATAAAAATGCAGGAATTCCTATTCTGCCTGTTGCCCGCTCCATCCATCGGACCAAAGTTGAAAGTCTGATTTATGTTGTGCTTTTTGCAGCAGTGTTGAATGGTCTATATTGTTTTGGCTATACCAATATATTTTTTCTGATTATTTTTAACCTGATGTGTGCATACTGGGTCTATCTGTCCATCATTGGCTTCAAAGCTGAAAATGATCAGATCTGGGCTAAACGCTATTTCTTATACTCTGTCATTTTAATTACAGCACTAAGTTTCAGCTTCAGCTTCAGTTATGTCTCCCCTGCACCACACTTACCTATTTTTTAAAAAAAGATAGAGTCCGCTCTATCTTTTTTATTTACAATCCAGTTTTCAGCTCAAAATAACTCAAACACTGCACTTACTTTTCCGATCACTCCACATGAACCTCTCCATATAATCGGCTGCTTCTATCTGTACAATGCCATCAGAATTTGAGATATACATTTTTGAAACCAATGGCTCTGAGT
The DNA here is from genome assembly GCF_002165375.2 of Acinetobacter chinensis. Taxonomy (NCBI): domain Bacteria; kingdom Pseudomonadati; phylum Pseudomonadota; class Gammaproteobacteria; order Moraxellales; family Moraxellaceae; genus Acinetobacter; species Acinetobacter chinensis. Next base: position 1,377,483 of record NZ_CP032134.1, on the reverse strand, counting down.
TAATGCATACTCAAACCTGCAATAACTTCCAGATGCTCATAAAAAGTTTAAACATGTGATCAAATCCCCCCAGATACAGTACAAGCTACAGGTACTTCACTCAAAGAAATAAAATCATCAGATCCCCCTTCAGTGAAAATCTGAATATCCTGCTTAAAATACAGATATCACATTATTTATCTGATAAAAAAATACCAGATCCCATGTGTAATTGCTGGCGAAATTAAGACAGAAATCCAAAGCCACATTAAGCCTTTCTTATTAAGAGCCTCAATGATTACAATATAAAAAGAAAAGACAAACATAATATAAAAAATGATTGCAAACCATTTGACGAAAAAGAACCAGACACCCAGTTCATTGAGCTGATCCACCTCGGTTAAGTACGAATGAATACTGGTGCTGAAATAAAGTGGTTTATAAAAAATATAGTGGAATATAAGTAAAATATGGCGCGTAACAGGCTCAAATTCATCCCATCTCTTTATTACTTCCCATACAAAGTAACCAGCAGTACCTATTACTATCAGCTCTATAGGAATCGCGGGTTGAGCCCCGCCAGAATGATAATTTCCAGCATCTGAATTACGGTTCGACCTTAAACTCTCCTGATCTGCAGCCTGTTGCCGTTTATAATTTATATGACTTGAGGCACAATTTGCTGCACAATAGTTATCATTCATACTGACCGAATAGAAATGCTTTCCACAACCCTTACAATAATGAGAATACATAAATCACGTTAAGTTTTTGATACAAAATCAATTTTATACAAATTCAGTTTAAGAATTAATTGTAAAAAGTGACTATTCCAGTAATTCCCCCCACATAAAATTATGATTTTTTAAGGAGTTACTCTTATTTTTTTCTTATGTAGCCGATCAAATATATGTGCCTTAATTTAAAAACCGGCGACATTTATGCTGACAAACAGCAAAAATTAAAATCCTGTCACCTGACCGGTTTTATTTCTCTCCATAACTCACACAGTACTGACTGATCATCAGATGTATCCTGCACAAATACCTGACAATAATTTACACACAAAAAAGCTGAAATAAAAAAACCCACTAATAATTAGTGGGTTTTAATATACTGATATACCATCAAATTCTGGTAGGTTTAACCAGATTCGAACTGGTGACCTCTACGATGTCAACGTAGCGCTCTAACCAACTGAGCTATAAACCTAATGTGAGAAGCATGATATTCAGTTTTATTTTTTAAAACAAGCTTTTTCCTGACTTTTCAGAACGTATGTGCATCTTTTAATCAAAATCTTAAATTTCTTTTCTTTTCTGATGCTTATATCACCAAATTTGTTTTCAGCATAAACAGATGCTGCTTCAGCAAATATAGCTTTATCACTTTCTACGACCTCTTGTGCCAGTCTGGTCAGCCATTGTGTCACCGTTTCAGCTGGCAACCGCTGGTATGGCTCAGACAATGCATTGGACAGATTCTGCACCTGCAGATCATCTGAACTCAACTGTACCCGACTTTTAAAAAAAATAAATGCTGCGTAAATTAATGCGAGTAAAGCAACTGCTGTTACTAAAATACCGGCTAATGAATAAGATGAATGCAGTCCAAACCGCTGTAACCAGCTTTGTTGAGCTGCTGCATCATACCCGACAACTTTGCTCTGCCACTGATAGCTCGCATAATCACTCCAGATTCTGATATTCCGTAAAATTTGAAGCTGCCGATATTTCCATTCAGCCGTTCCTTCTCCCAGTATCTGTCTCTGATCACTGATTAAATTCTGCATGCCCTGATCTATACGCTGCGGAGCAATAATAGCGGTTGGATCAAATCGCACCCATTTCCCATGCAACCAGACTTCAGTCCATGCATGAGCATCCATCTGTCTCACCTCCCAGCTTTTCAGATCTGGTGCTGCTTCACCGCCCTGGTACCCAACCACAATCCTGGATGGAATACCTGCATAACGCAGCAACATTGCAAAACTGGATGCATAATGCTCGCAAAAACCCTGTTTAGTTTTAAACAGAAACTCATCCACACGGTTCTGTCCCAGTCGCCCTGGACTCAATGTATAGACAAACCTCTGCGTCTGATACCATTTCAACACATTGCTGATATAAACCTCAGGATCATTTCCACTTTGCTTAAACAGTTTTAATGCAAACTGTCTGGACTGCTCATCACCAGCAACAGGTACTGCAGTAGCAGTTCTAAGCATCATGGCATTGGCAGTTTCACGTGATGCAGTATTATTTCCCTGTGTACCAATCCAGATCAGAGGAATAGATTTTGTGGCACCCCGCAGTCCTGACGGGCTGATACTCCAGTCCTGCTTCAACTGATATCTGTCCGTAGCCGGTAATGATTTTTCCAGCCCCATAACCCAGTTCTGCTGTGGGTCTGCGGGAATATACTGATACTGCAACAGATTCTGGGTCGGCTGTTCAATCAGTCTCATGGGCTGCTGATTGATAAACCCCGATGTCCAGGTCACTCCATCATATTCGTCCAGTACCATTGCCCGCCAGTACAGCTCATGTCGAGGCGGCAGTTTCTGAATATTTCCACTGATACGGAATGCAAGCTCACTCGACTGAGAGAGTTCTGCAATATCTCCAGGTGACATTCTGTCACTCAGACCCGTCACCCCTTTGGAATCTGGAACGGGGATATACCACAGCGGCGGAAGTCGAGGGAAAAACAGAAAAAGCAGTAAAAAAAATGGAAATGCAAAGCCAATAAATTTAAGGATATCTTTCAGATCCTGGTGAAATGTATGAGTCCCCTTTTTTAGCTGAATAAATTCCGTGGTCTGAATTCTGTACAGACCGATCAGACAGCTGACCAGGCACAACACCACCATAACAGCCATCCACATCGACTGACTGTATAGAAAATAACTGGCACAGACAAAAAGTGCGAAATTAAACAGAATAATCAGATCCCGTCTATTCCTTGTTTCCAGTGCCTTTGCAAAAAGAAAAGTGGTTAAGGTCGCAACACCGGCATCGACACCTAAAAAGCTTTTATAACTGAAAAAAATACTCAGCAATGCCAGTACAGTCAGCAGATAGGTCCATTTTTTTGAAATATGGCTATCCTGTTTACGCTGGCTGTAGTAGAAATACAGACTCATCAGCACCAGTATCAGGCTGAATATCCAGGGACTGAACATGACCTGAGCCAGCAGAATAAGCACTAAAGTCAGAGTCGCGGAGTTTCTTATTGATAAATTCATGTTTAAGCCTGCGCCAGTAGCAGCTTTGCCTGATTCAGCTGATTCAGTCCCACACCTGCAGCAAGCTCTGCTTTCGGCAGATACATGGCATAAGCATGCTGCTCCTGCTCGCATTGCTCTACTATACCCATCATCATACTGAGCTTTTCTTCATGTGAAAAAGCCGGCATCTGCGAATAATGAATTTCTATTTTTCTCTGATCCTCATACTGCTCAAATACCTTGATGTACAGCCCCTGACCACGTGCCGCCTGTTTCCAGGAAACAGCCTGTAATGAGTCGCCATCCTGAAAAGCACGCAACTCACGAAATTCATCCATATCTGGCTGAAAGCTCTGACGGTACTTTTTATTTTCAGTACTGTGACTGAGTGGTTTCGGAGCAACCCATGTTTCAGCCTGTATAAACAGATAGGTCCATGCCCTCACCAGTCCGAGTGGATACAGTGAATACAGACGGATATCCGGATATTGAAACAGACCTCTGTCTGCTGCATGAAAATGAAGTTCTATATGCTCACTCAGCTCGGATATTTTTATTTTTTCAAGCTGTTCACCTGCCTGTATCCACAGATAACGCTGCTGTAAGCGTGGCTGTTTAAAATAGAGTGTCATTATCACTGGCTGACCGACCTGACTGACATCCATTGCTTTCAGTTCTATCTGAAGCTCATGCAACTGTTTAAAAGTCAGATAGAAACTGACACATAAAACAGCACTGATCAGAAAGCAAAAGCCTAGAATCAGGTTATTGGCATAATTTACACCTGCAATAAAAGTAATCAGAATCAGTACCAGGTATAAAAACCCCTGCTGCCAGATAAAAACAAAAATATCATTCTGCTTTAAAACTTTATGATCCTGTACCTGAAACCGGCCTGAGATCCACTTTTGCCATCTGCGCTTTAACATGACTGCACCCTAGCTGACCGAAACCCGCTGCATCAGCATTTTTGCTTCATCATCTGACAATCCTGTTCTATGTGCAGTCACTGCAACAAATACTGCCTGAATATCATCTGCTGTCACAAAGGTTCTCTGCTCAATCAATGCATGCGCCTGAGCTGCCCTCTTCAGTGCCAGCACACCTCGGGTCGATAAGCCATGTCTGTTCTTACGACTCTCCTCGACAAGATTCAGCAGATAATCCAGTGCGGCATCGCCGGTATAAATCTGTTCAGTCAGTGTCTGAAGTTCAAGTATTTCCTGCTCATTAAATACATGAGCCAATGCAGGAATTAAATCATGGCGTTTACCCTGCTGAAGAAGCTGTTTCTCTGCGGCTCGGGATGGATAACCCAGTGATAAACGCATCAGAAATCTGTCCAGCTGAGACTCGGGCAAAGCATAAGTTCCACTTTGAAATAATGGATTCTGAGTGGCAACCACCCAGAATGGTTTTGGCAGGACATGCCGTTCACCATCAACAGTCACAAAACCTTCTTCCATTGCTTCAAGCAAAGCACTCTGAGTTTTCGGGCTGCAACGGTTAATTTCATCAGCCAGTAGAATCTGGGTAAACACAGGGCCATTTCTGAACTCAAACTCATGCGCTTTCTGATTAAACATATTTACCCCAATGACATCACTGGCAAGCATGTCATTGGTGAACTGAATCCGCTGGAACTTCAGCCCAGCCAGACGAGCCAGCGCACTGGATAATGTTGTTTTCCCTAAACCCGGTAAATCTTCAAACAGAATATGACCACCAGCAAACAGACAGCACAATGAAAGTCTGGTCTGCTTTTCCTTATCCAGAATAATGGTGTTGATTTGCTGAAGAAACTGCTGAATACGAGGTGCATATTGATCTACCTGCTGTTGCAGCAGATGCTGCCCATCTATGGATTCCTCTTTATGAACCCTGTTTGCGCCCCAGATCACAATATTCCCCAATAAAAAAACAGTGCATGTTCAACATACACTGTTTTCTGTTTTTTCCAAAGAAATCAGTTAATTTACAGACTGATTCCCAGGCTTAACAAGGGCATTTTTTTAATGTCCCACCAGCTGAAGGATATCTGGCATCAACACAATAGCGGTGGAAAGTTTTTTCATCCATCGGGCTTAAATCAGGATGATGCTTTTTCATATGCTCAACATAGTTGGCATAATCAGGCACACCCACCATCAGTCGGAAGCTCTGCTGTAAACGCTGCCATATCAACTGAATTGTTCGGATGCCATTCAGCATTAAAAACTTTTTCGGTTGTGCAAGCAGTGTAAATTTAATGATTTTACCTACAGCCAGTTTCTGACGGATCTGCTCTTTCAGTTTCATTTCACTTCTCCAGCAACAGGTATTTCATCGCTGTATATTGCTTCAGCTTCATTTACCGTAGGCTCTGGATTTGCCAGTGCACGGCGAATGACACCAATTGCAGCCAACAGCATAACAACCGCAACAATCATGAAGAATGCACAAAGTACCGCATTGATCTGGTTGGAAATCACAATCGTATGCATTTCCTCAAGTGTTTTCGCAGGTTTTAAAATTTCGCCTTTAGCAATTGCATCGGAAAATCTGTTTGCCTGAGCCAGGAAACCGATTTTAGGATTTTCGTGAAAAATCTTCTGCCAGCCAGCCGTCATACAGGTGATGAAAAGGAAAACTGTAGGCACAATAGTAACCCAGACATATTTTTCTTTTTTCATCTTGAACAGAATGACTGTACCCAGAATCAGTGCCATTGCTGCGAGCATCTGGTTACCGATACCAAACAGTGGCCATAGGCTGTTAATACCGCCCAATGGATCGACCACACCCTGGTAGACGAAGAATCCCCACCCTGAAACAGCGACCGCAGTCCCGATCATATTCCCCACAAAATTGTGTGAATTTTTCAGTGCAGGTACAACAATACCAACAGTATCCTGAACCATAAAACGACATGCACGTGTGCCTGCATCCACAGCAGTCAGAATGAACAGTGCTTCAAACAGAATTGCGAAGTGATACCAGAATGCCATCATTTCACGGCTGTTAAAGATTTCTGTAATGATATGCGCCATACCGATTGCAAACGTCGGAGCACCACCTGTACGGGACAGAATAGTCGATTCACCCACTTCTTTTGCAAGTAAAGTCAGCGCTTCAGGGGTCACAACAAAGCCTAAATTTCTGACTGCTTCTGCTGCGCTTTCCACCGTTGTACCCAGTACTGCGGCTGGCGCATTGATTGCAAAATAAACACCAGGCTCAAGCACGGTCGCACAGATCATTGCCATGATGGCAACAAATGATTCCATTAACATGCCGCCATAACCGATGACACGAATGTTTTTCTCATTATCAACAAGTTTAGGTGTGGTTCCAGAAGATACCAGCGCATGGAAACCGGAAATCGCACCACAGGCAATGGTAATGAACAGGAATGGGAACATTGAGCCTGCAAATACAGGGCCTGTACCATCAATAAAATGCGTGACTGCCGGCATTTTCATTTCAGGCAGTGCAACAACAATACCGATCGCCAGTCCAACAATGACACCAATTTTCAGGAAGGTTGACAGATAATCACGCGGTGCCAGTAACAGCCAGACCGGTAAAACTGAAGCAACAAAACCGTAAATAATCAGACACCAGGTCAGCTGTGTACCTGTCAGTGTGAAGAATGGTCCCCAGTAAGGATGCTGTGCAATATCACCACCAAAAATAATGGCTGCCATCATCAGAACAAAACCGATAATGGAAACTTCTGCAATTTTACCTGGACGGATAAATCGCATATAAATTCCCATAAACAGCGCAATCGGAATGGTTGCGGCAATACTGAACACACCCCATGGGCTGTTTGTCAGTGCTTTGACAACCACAAGTGCCAATACCGCCAGGATGATAATCATCACACCTAAAGCACCCAGCATGACCACTACACCGGCAAATGACCCCAGTTCCTGCTTCGCCATTTCACCCAGTGAACGTCCATCACGACGGGTTGAAATAAACAGAACCAGGAAATCCTGTACCGCACCAGCCAGCACTACGCCCACCAGTAACCAGATCGTTCCTGGCAGATAACCCATCTGAGCTGCCAGAATTGGACCAACCAGTGGACCTGCTCCTGCAATTGCAGCAAAGTGATGTCCAAAAAGTACATACTTATTGGTCGGTACATAATCCAGACCATCCGCCAGACGCTGCGCAGGCGTCAGTCTTCTTGAATTCAGTTCAAAAACGCGGGTTGCAATAAACAGACTGTAAAAACGATAAGCAATACTGTAGACACAGGCTGCCGCTAAAACCAGCCAGACCGCATTTACATGTTCACCACGGCTGAGAGCGAGAATCCCGAACGACACTGCTCCCACAATTGCGACTAAAAACCAGATGATTTTGGCTGTCATACTGGATTTTGTTTGAATAGATTCCATCTCAATCCCTCATATCTGTTGCATCAAATCAGCTTGAAATTCTTATTGTTCGAGGTACCGCTGTTTTTCCTTTGCGAATGTACTCCTTATACTTTACTTTTCACCCAATACTTTGGTATGAAAATCTTCTGAATGCTTATAATTAACACAATCTCCACATGATAATTTCAATATATTTCTTGTTGTTTACATTTTATTAAACAGATCATTCCTTCTCGAAATTATCTTATCCCACACATTATTCATCTAATACTTTAGTATTAAAAAAGGGATGATTTTCATCATCCCTTCTGTCTTACCTGAATCAGCATGCATTAAGCACGTTCAAGGTAATCACCTGTACGGGTATCAACACGCACACTTTCTTCCTGCTGAACAAAAAGTGGGACACGGACAACCGCACCAGTTTCAAGTTTTGCAGGTTTACCGCCACCGCCAGAAGTATCACCACGGACACCTGGATCAGTTTCAACAATTTTCAGTACAACAAAGTTTGGTGCACTTACGTTTAATGGAACGCCATTAAACAGCATAATTGTACATTTTTCATTGGAGTCGTCTTTCAGCCATTTAGCAGCATCGCCCATTGCAGTTTTATCTGCTGCAATCTGTTCAAAGCTTTCTGGATCCATGAAGTTCCACAGCTCGCCATCGTTATAAAGATAATCCATCTCTACTTCAACAATATCTGCTGCTTCTAAAGATTCGCCAGATTTAAATGTTTTTTCTAAAACTTTACCTGAACGAAGGTTACGCAATTTTACGCGGTTGAACGCTTGACCTTTACCAGGTTTTACGTATTCATTTTCCATGATTGAACATGGGTTTCCGTCAAGCATTACTTTAAGGCCTGACTTGAAATCATTTGTAGAATAATAGGCCATGAATGGCACACTCCAAACTTACTGGTTTAATCTATGGACGCGAAGGAATATTGCTGATTTACCAGCTGAGCGACAGAGAGCATCTGTGCTGAAACCACCGCGTGAGCAATGTTTAGTATTCTAAATAAGCAACACACAGCAAAGCAATATAAAAAATGCCCCTGAGCCTTCGGCTTACAGGTAAAATGTCTGAGCAAGGTTCGCAATTTCTGACCATGGTAACATCAATGGCAGGTTTCACACCTTGTTCTGAACAATTTTTCCAACAACGCATCAGGTTTCAGAAATTGCCTGCAATCCCTGACCCAACATTATTTAACACGTGGCATGATAAACTATTTGTACCAAGAGCAAAACTGGCAATCTCAACTCAGTGATCTGATCACAGACCCTCTCGAATTGCTTGAACAGCTCAGACTCTCCCCTGAGCAACTATTATCAGGTGCAATTCTTGCTTCTGAACAGTTTAAATTACGTGTACCGCGAGCGTTTGTCGGAAAAATGGTCACAGGTGACCCACTTGACCCACTGCTCCTCCAGGTTCTCCCTCATCATCTTGAGCTGGAGGAACATCCTGACTTTGTCACAGACCCACTTGCTGAAGAAAATGCAAACCAGCAACCAGGTGTTCTGCACAAATATAAATCCAGATTTTTACTGACATTAACAGGTGCATGTGCCGTACATTGCCGTTACTGTTTCCGCAGACATTTCCCCTACCAGGAAAACCTGCCAAAAAATGAAGACTGGCTTAATATTAAAGCTTATCTTGAAAGTCAGCCCGACATAAATGAAGTGATTCTGAGCGGTGGAGACCCACTGACACTCTCAAACCGGAAACTTGCGTTGTGGATAGAGCGACTTGAGTCCATTCCTCAGTTAAAATTTTTGAGAATTCATTCACGGGTTCCTGTTGTAATCCCCAACAGAGTCGATGAAGCACTGATTTCCATTTTAAAAAACAGTAGGCTACGCATAATTCTGGTGATACACTCAAATCATGCATCAGAGCTGGATGATTTTACCTGTTCCAGACTGAAGGAGCTGACTCAGCAACAGATCACTGTACTGAATCAGGCTGTTTTATTGAAAGGGGTAAATAATTCAGCTCAGGTCCTGACCGACTTAAGTTACCGACTCTTTGATGCGGGTGTAATGCCTTATTATCTTCATGTGTTAGATAAAGTAAAAGGTGCTCACCATTTTGATCTGATGCCTGACAGCATTGATCTTATTTATAAAGACGTTTTAGCGAACCTGCCAGGCTATCTGGTTCCTAAACTCGTCAGGGAAATTGCGGGCGAAAAAAACAAGACACCGCTTTTTGGGGTTTCAACTTATTGAGTTAAATAACAACGATGACTACGAATCCTTCAGACATCTTCCAGATTCCAACCGAATTACGGCGTGAGAAACTGAGTTTCTGTCAGAATACCGTCAAAAGTGTGCAGGAATGGTCTGCGGGTCTTTCCATTCTGCAGCTTGGTGATTCTTCAAAAACACTGTTCAATGCTCTGCTCGAAATATCTGAACTGCAATGCCAGGAAACCTTACGTTTTGATCTGATTCAGTCCATCCATCCTATTATTGAAAATATTCTGAGCAGCCTTGAAAAGCATTTTTTCAATCAAGGCTTGATTACCAATGACCGTAATGAACATATCATTGAACTTGCTCTGTTGCTCAGATGCTATTTTGCAAAGATTTATATTGATATAGCCCGTCGCAGCAATTATCAGCTGAATAACAATAAGTTTTTATTTTTTGCATTTAATCAGAAAAAAAATCTGCACACAGCCCGTATCGTTTCTTCATACTATGCTCTTCAGCAGCTGGCGCTCTTACTGTATCAACAGCAGATTCAGTACAGCGCACCCTTACCTGGACAGTGGCTGACCATCAATCAGCTCATGGACTGTGCTCTGCAGAACCACTATGACCATACCAATATTAATCAGTTACTGGGGACACAGCATCAGCTTCAGTCTGTCAATCAATCCTATGCCCAGCTGATTTTACTTGAAATTTTCAATACCCATCAGATCCGCCCTTCTGAAATTCAGGGACTGTATCTATGCAGTTTTGACTGGGCTAAACTGGTACAGGTACTTCCAAAAGAAACCACGCTTTCACGTTATATTGTCGATACATCAAAAGATCATCCTCCCATTTATAACGCTCACCAGTCAGGTAATTTCCAGCCTGGAATTTATATCTCCACACAGGATCTGCTTGAGCACCTGAACAATGCTCAGGGTAAAAATGGCGAATACCTGTCCAGAAATGAAAAACTGTTCCTGACTCCAGCACTGCATTTTCACATCCATAACCTTCTGACCAACAGCGCTGAGCGACGTCATGAACGTTATGAATATTCTGCACAGCTGAAAATCTGCTTTGGCTTAACTGTTGCACATTTTTATCTATCCAAAGGTAAAAATTTCAAAGAAACTTTAGAGCTCGATGCAGGAAACTATCAGTTCCAGAATGAAAGTCATTTCATTAATTCAATGAGTGCCAATATTCCTGTTGAAATGAACACGTCCAGAACACTGGACCGTGAAACCAAACAGATTTACTCCACAGAAGTACTGGATATCAGTGTCAATGGTTACCGTATCAAATGGACAGGCGCAACACCTAAGAACCTGAAAACCGGTGAATTTATTCTTGTCCAGGAAAATGCGCAGAGTCAGTGGCGAGGTGGTGTCATCCGCTGGATTAAACAGTCTGCAGAGAAGAGCCTTGAGCTTGGACTTGAAATGCTGGCTCAGGATATTTACCCATGCTCAATCTACGTCAAATCTGATCGTAATCATGGCAATTATCACCCTGCTTTGCTGGTTCAGACCACTCAGCTCGATGAAGTCAGCAGCAGCCTGATTCTTCCTGGGCTACAGATGCTTCGCGACAAACAGACCGTAATGCTCAGACTGGGGACAGAAGAACTGAAAGTTTACCTTGTAAAACCCTTACTTATTACTCAAAGCTTTATGCGCTTTGACTTTGAGCTACTGAATGATCAGAAACAATCTGTGATTGATGCTTACATCAGCAAACAAGCCAGTGAAATTAAAAATCAAGATTTATGGGAATCATTGAAGTGAGAAATCCATTACTATCCAAAAAACTGAAACGTACTGAAACACGTTTACTCATTATCGACGATAACCAGATCCGTTATAACAAAATCTGTGAACTGCTACAGGAAAGTGATCATCAGGTACATGCTTATCTGCTTGATGATCTTAAAAATTTTGAAAAACAGCTTCATCTGAACTGGGATTTAATTCTGTTTGGTCAGGCCTATGACCTGAAAGTTGAACAGGCATTACCACTGATACGCTCATCAAAACAGCCTAATTTACCTTTATTATTATTAAAACCAAGCGACTATGAAGCTGAAAAATACACCTCATATATCAGAAAAGGTGTGTTTGACATTCTGAACCTGGAGTACACAGACCGCTTTTATCTGGGATTGATCCGCGCACTGTCTTTCAGCCGCCTGCAACAGGCTCAGGAACACCTGATGGAAGAACTGGAAACGGCTCAGACTCAGGCACAGTCACTTGTTGAAGACAGCCATAAAGCAGTTGCTATCATTCAGGAAGGGATTCATGTCAATGCAAATCCTGAATACCTGGAGCTTTTCGGTTTTAAAAATGAAGATGAAATTATTGGCCTGCCATTACTGGATCTTTTACAGCCCAATGATCTGAATGACTTCAAATTACGCTTTAAAAAGATTTCTCAGGGTCAGTTCGATTTAGGTCGCTTTGATATCAGTACTGCAAATGAACTGGTTGCAAGCCATAATCCTCTGAAACTTGAATTTTTACCGTCTTCTGATGATGATGCCTTACAGATCACTATTGATACTGCCAGCAGTACAGAGTCTGCCTCAGGCACTTCTTCTCCTGATCATGCACAACAGAAACCTGTCATCTTCCAGCAGATCAACCGAACCGTAACAAAACAGCCATCTGATATCAATGCACTGGTTATTTTTTCATTAAACTCATGTCCTGATGAAATTTTTAAGAGTGACTGGCTCACTTCTAAAAACTATTTCAAAAACATGAAAGAGTTTATCAAAGAACAGACCAATGTTCCTTTGTTCAGCATAGATACCTCGGTTGTTGCAGGACTTTTCCAGGCGGAAAGCAAAGCCCGTCTGGAATCAAAACTGATCGGTCTCAGCTCACTGGGCAAGCCACAACTTCTCAATGTCAATCAGGCAACCTACCCCTTAAATTTAAGAATTGGTTATACCCTGCTGGAATCTGAAATAAAGGATGAACATCAGTTTGAACAACTGATTGCAAAAGCCTACACCACCGCATTACCGCAGAATCAAGGGTCTGAAGAAACACTGAAAATTTCCCTGGATACTTCAGATATTGAACTGTTTGCTCCTCAGATTCAGCTTACTCCTGCTTCACAGGATTCAACCCTGATCAAATCTTTACGCAGCTGTCTTGAAAAAGGTGATATTCACCTGAAATATCAACAGCTGTATGATAAAGAAGATAGCAATTTATACACCTATGAAGTAACCAGTGGCTTTATTTTTGAAAATACACTAAAACCACTTTCAAGCTTGATGGAGCTTGCTGAAGACCCAGAACTGTCCATTAAACTTGATCGCTGGATACTGGTGGAATCCTGTAAGCAGCTGCATAACTTCATCACTCAGTATCCTGATGCCAAACTGATCGTCAACCTGAACAAACATGTGTTGTTACAGGACAAAACTTTCCCTGAATTTATCGCAAAACTGATTACGATTATCGGAAGTAAACAAAGCCATCCGCTGATTTTACAGTTTGCTGAAGAAGATATTAATCAGCATCAGATTGAAGCACAGAAACAGATTATTCAGTTGAGACAGCATGGTGCTGAAATTGCTATCCGTGATTTTGGGAACTCCATGTACAGTGAGACTATTCTTCAGCAGATCGAAGTAAATTCTCTGACTCTGCACAATGCACTGACAAAAATGCTGCAAAGTGAAAAGACAACGGAAGAGTTACAGGAAAAACTGACCCGTTTCAATGAAATTAAACCTGTTCAGATTATGCTGCGCGAGCTGAATGACATGACTTTATTCGCCAATGCATGGAACGTCGATGCTCGCTTCATCCAGGGTGATTATTTCCAGAAGAAACTGGATCATTTAATTGATGTACAGGACCAGTAAGGTTCTGTACTTCTGACACTGAAATTTTTAAATATCTGCGTACATCAGGCACTGTTTAAAAATTTCAGACATAAAAAAACGGGCAATTGCCCGTTTTTTACATCCTGATGGATCAGTCGCGTTTGATAGAACGAGACATACCAGCAAAACGCTGTTTGAATTTGTCGATACGACCGCCAGTGTCAACATTCTTCTGTTTACCAGTATAGAATGGGTGGCAAGCTGAACATACGTCAAGATAAATAGTTTCTTTACCTAACGCAGAACGAGTTTCAATTACGTTACCACATGAACAAGTAGCAACCAGTGTTTCATATTTTGGGTGAATATCGGCGCGCATGGTCGATTCTCCTAAGTTAAGAAAGGTTTCGCTGTCATCGCAATTGATCACTCTCATAAATATGAGGAAATAAGCGCATTATTCAGATGATAAATCCAGAACAATGTGCAGACCAACACCACAACAGACCATTTCTTTTGGCCCACCGAGACGGCTTCCGTCAGAGCTAAGCACAACAAGTGGACAGTATTATACAGCCAATTCCAACAATATGCGAGTAAAACTCACCATCCGCCATCATCACTCTGTTCAGTATTCTGCTTTGACCAGTAATTGGCAATAATGCCGCAAACCATCAACTGAATCTGATGGAAAATCATAATAGGCAGAACAATCATACCCAAAGGCTGTCCGGCAAATAAAATCTGAGCCATAGGCACACCACTGGCGAGTGTCTTTTTAGACCCACAGAAAAATACCGTAATCTGATCTTCTCTGTTAAAGCCCAGCCATTTTGGAATATACAATGCAAGCAACATAATCACGGTCAGGAACAGCGAACAGATGACCGTTAACAACAGCAGTGTCTGCCAGCTGACCTGATGCCACAAACCTGCCACAACAGCACCACTGAATGCTCCATAGACCACCATCAGAATGGTGCCCTGATCAAATGCTTTTACAATACCCGGAATTTTCACCATATAAGGGAAAACCAGCGGTCTTAACAGCTGACCTGCTATAAACGGCAACAGTAACAGCAAGGCAATTTCCAGGATGGAAGATGTTGCATCGTATTCATGTTTACTCTGTCCAAAAATAAACAGACTGACCAGTACTGGGGTAATAAACATACCCACAAGATTTGAAAAAGATGCACTGCATACTGCCGCTGCCACATTACCCTTAGCAACTGAAGTAAAGGCAATGGAAGACTGAACTGTTGATGGCAAAAAGCACATGAACAGAAAACCCCAGTAAAGTTGTTGTCCCAGTAAAGGTTCAATGACAGGTTTCAGCAGTAAACCTATAATGGGGAACACAGCAAAGGTGATGGCAAAGACCACACCATGCAGTCGCCAGTGCAGTATCCCCTGCACAATGGCTTCCCGCGAAAGTTTTGCCCCATGCAGGAAAAACAGTATGGCAATAGCAATATTGGTCACAACCCCAAAAATACTGGCTGCCTGTCCATACACAGGTAAAAATGTTGCCAGTATGACCATCACGATCAACAGAATTGTGAAACGATCAAGTGCAAGTAATTTTAATATATTCATATTCAACATCCTGTCGTGTTTCTGATTTTTCTGAGCAGTAAAAAGCCCAGAAGATGGTTTTACCACAGGGTAAATATTCATCATACTGGGCTGTTTCAATTAAGCTAGTTTCTGAGAAAAATGTTCACTATTTATTTCAGACACTTAAACTTTTACTTAATTGTTCACTTAAATTTAAATCAGACATGCTTAACAGCTGACCTTTTTCAGATCAGTTATTGCGTGCATCCTGATCCTGCTGGATCAATTCCACTTTATATCCATCCGGATCTTCAACAAAGGCGATAACTGTTACACCGCCTTTCATAGGACCCGCTTCACGAACGACATTGCCACCACGTGCTTTGATTTCTTCACAGGCTTTATAGGCGTCATCCACACCGACTGCAATATGACCATAAGCATTTCCCAGCTCATAATGATCTGTATCCCAGTTATGCGTCAGCTCCAGCACTGTATTGTTTTCTTCATCACCATAACCCACAAATGCCAGGGTAAAGCGACCTTCTTCATAATCACGTTTACGAAGTAAAGTCATACCAAGGACTTCAGTATAGAACGCCAGTGAGCGTTCCAGATTGCCTACACGTAACATGGTATGCAGCATACGCATAATATTCACCTATCTTGGGTTTAATATTTTAAATTATGGTGTTTTGTGATCACTTAACAGCTTAGCAACCCAAAGCACCAGCAGGAAGATTGGAATTCCCATCAAAAAAGTGATGAAGAAAAAGTTTGAATATCCAAAACTGGTCACAATTGTACCCGAATATCCACCAATCATTTTAGGTAAAAGCAACATTAATGAACTGAAAATTGCATACTGCATCGCTGTAAAAGACACACTGGTCAGACTGGACAGAAAGGCAATAAAGACTGCACCAGCAAGCCCCGATGCCAGATTATCAAAAATAATCCCCATCACCAGCCAGACTTTACTGTAGGGCACAATCACTTTACCTTTCAGTTCCACCTGTTCCCGCTGATCTATATTGACCGATGGAATATCTGCCACAGATAAACGGTACTTTGGCTGCAGCTTATTGCTCAGATTCTGATACGCATGCATCTGGGTCAAAGTCTGAACCTGTCCCGCATGCTGATATTCTGCCTGAACGCTGATTTTATCCTGCTGTGCCAGTTGTGCTCCAGGAATGACCGCACTCCATGAACCATTTTCAATTTTAGCATCTACAGCTTCTGCACCCTGAACACTGACCTGAACTTTTTGAACGGTAGCCTGCTGTGGCAAATTCACCAGTGAACCCAGAACAATCACATCTTTTTTCAGTTCATCCTGATGTAACTGATCATCTCCACCAATCGCGCGAACGATGAGCTGTGGCTGAGCACCAGCATGATATACAGAAACCGGAACTGTCAGCGCCATTGCCTGATCTGTATCTGAAGGATGTGCCTGAATTTTCAACTGAGGAGATGCCGCAAAATCTTTTGCATCCACTTTAATATTCCAGTTCCCTACCTCATCAGGATGAACCGTATACTGCCTGGTTCCTACAGAAAGCTGAACATCATTGATCGTGGAACCCGATTTGACCAACCCGACAAAAATCAGGTTCGTACTACTGGCAAGAACAGCCCCCAGCAACATCATTTTCATGACATTGTAGCGCTGCGCCAGTAAACCACCTAAAAAGCCACCGAGTATCACAAAAAAGATTGCAAAAAACTTATTGAACCAGGCGATTTCTTCTTTATCAAAGTTCAGATCCAGATAAAAAAGATTTGCCATGACACCTGCAACAATATCTGAAATACGATAAAAACCGATCAACAACAGGATTGCCAGGGCTACTTTCAGCCCATAGCGTTTAAAGAAATCCAGAAATGGAGCAACCCATGTATCAACAACAATTTTGCTGTCGACCAAAGGAGTCTGAACCAGCAGCATAACCACTGCCACGGCGCAAAGTACACTTCCTACAAATCGTATGACCTGAATGACAAAACTCAGAAATGCATCTTCAACAGCCAACAGACTCAGCCATTGTCCCAGATAAATGAATGCTGTAACAAAAATCCCCGTTGAGACAACAAATACTAAAAATAACTGAAGATATTGCGTGCTTTTATAATGATCGCTCTGGCGTTTTACCACAGGTTCATGAATGACAAAAGTTGTAATGACACCCACAATCATCAGACCCGCCATGACCAGATAAGTGGTCTGCCATGCCTGATAAATATAGTTCCCAACAGCAGTTCCAAGCGAGGCTGCAAACAGCAAAGCGCCCAGCTGGGTGATAATAGTGGCAATCCGATAACCTGCGTTATAGGTGGATGCCAGTACTGTCTGCACATCAGGATCATCTGCCAGTTCAATCCGGTAGGCATCCACAATAATGTCCTGAGTTGCGGATGAAAAACCCAGAAATACAGCTGCCATTGCCATAAAAGTCAGGCTGCTGACTGAACCAAAAGCCATCGTATTCGGATCTGGATTGGTCATTGCCATTAAGCAGATTGCACAGATGACCAGCAACTGGGAAATCAGTAACCAGCTACGGCGTTGCCCCATCATTTTAGTCAGAAGTGGTATAGGTAATTTATCTATCAGAGGCGCCCAGATAAACTTAAATGCATAGGCCAGTGCCGCCCATGAAAACATGGTAATGGTACTGCGGCTGATACCTGCCTCAGTCAACCAGAAAGACAGCGTAGAGAAGATCAGAAAAATGGGGATCCCCGATGAGAACCCCAGGAAAAGCATAATTAATGCTCTACGATCCAGAAATGCAGTAAAGGCACTTTTCCATCCTTTGGAATGGTCTTTAGATTGAGTTGTCATTACATTATTTTTGTCTAAAAATGAATATGGTTATTCAAACGCTTAATGCAACTGGTTTCAACAATATTTATGAAATGATTATTTTAAATTGCAGATAAATGCAGCATATCGGCTTGAAATTTTCCTTTAAACCTGTATACCTTTAAACTTCAGTCAAAAGCATGTTCCGGATTATCAAACAGTGACCCAAAAACTCGATCAGATTAACTCTTCTTTATCATCCACCACTCAAACATCAGAAAACTCAAAAGATATACAGAACAGTTTACTTTCAGCATTTGATCAAACAGAAATTCAGGCAACGCTGACCAAAACAGGACTTCAGGCTTCTCAACTGACTCATATCCCTGCACTGGATAAAATTCCTGCGTCCACAAAGCGCATTAAACCACTGAATAATTTCCTGGGTCAGGATCGTGCCCGTGCTTCTGTTGAGGCTGGGATCGCCCTGCCTTATTCAGGTTATAATATTTTTGCAGTAGGCACGGCTGGACTGGGCAAACGTACAATGGTGAAGCGCCTGTTACAGCAGCACGCTAAAACCATGCCTACACCAGATGACTGGGTGTATGTCAATAATTTTAAAAACCCAAGGAAGCCAATTGCGCTGCAACTCCCTGCCGGTCAGGCAGCCAAATTTCAGGCACTGCTTCAGCAGTCATGGCAAACCATTCTTAAACAGCTTGAACGTCGCTTTACAGCAGAAATCTATCACAACCGTATAGAGATGATCCGTCAGCAGACAGGTGACGAACAGCAACTCGCACTGGCGGAACTGACCCGTGAAGGTGAAGAACTTGACCTTAAACTGATTTCCAGTAATGAAGAACACTGTTTTATACCTGTACATCTGAAAGACGATAAATTTCAGGAAATGTCTCAGGATGAAATCAATGCACTGAACAGCAAAGAGCGTGCAGAAATTGCATCCAACATGCGGTATATGGACAAAAAACTGGAACGTCTTGGGTTACACCTTGGTGACCTGGAAGATGATGCCCGTGACAAAGTTCAGTTGCTGAACCGTGATATTGCCAAACAGGTGGTCCTGCCTCGGACAGAAGCCATTCTGAACAAATTCAGTGAAGTCAGTGGGCTGAGTGAATATTTAAAACATTATGCAGAAGACATTATCAATAATGTTGAAATGGTTCTGGAACAGGAAGAAGATGACTTTACTCCTGGTCTGTTCAGCCGTGTCCCATCGAGATACCAGGCCAACATTGTGGTCACTCATAAGCCAAACTCCGGTGCGCCTGTTATTTTTGAAGACTTTCCAACGCACTACAACCTTTTGGGTCATGTAGAGCAGTTAACTCAGAATGGTACTATTACAACGGATTTTTCTCTGATCCGCTCAGGCACACTGCATAAAGCCAATGGTGGTTTTATGATGCTCGAAGTTGAACAGTTGCTTGAACAGCCTTATGCCTGGCAGGGTCTTAAACGGGCACTTAAATCAGGGCATCTAAAGCTGTCTTCTCTTGAACATATGCTGACGCTGACGGGCAGTATTTCGATTGAACCAGAATCCATTCCACTGAATATAAAAGTGATTTTACTGGCTGAACCAGAAATTTATTATGACATTCTGGAACTTGAACCAGAACTGGGCAGTATTTTTAAAATCCGCGCTGATTTTACAGACACTCTGCAACGTAATGATGCCAATGAACAGGCATATATGCAGCTGATCGCAGATTATGTCCAGCAGGATAAGCTGCTGCCATTTGACCGTTCAGCACTGGCAGCGCTGCTGACGGATTCAAGCCGTCAGGCGGAAGACCAAAGCTCACTGTCACTGCATGCATTAACACTCGGCGATCTGATCCGTGAGGCACACCATCATGCGGTTCAGGCAAATGATAAAATTGTGTCCGACCGTCATATTGATACTGCCCTCGACCATCGTAAATACCGTCTTGGATATCTGCGTGAACTGTACTGGCAGGATCTGTCCCGTGGCACCCAGCTCATTGAGACTCAGGGACACCGCCTGGGACAGATCAATGCCCTGTCCGTCATCCATTATGCAGATGTTGAATTCGGTCTGCCTTCCAGACTGACTGCATCGGTTTATCAGGGGGGTGGCGACATTCTGGATATTGAACGCTCTGTGGAGCTTGGTGGCTCACTGCATGCCAAAGGTGTGCTGCTGATGTCCAGTTTCTTAAAAGCACACTTTGGGCGTGAACAGATGCTGCATTTTTCTGCGGCACTTGCCTTTGAACAAAGCTATGGTCAGGTCGATGGTGACAGCGCAACAGTCGCTGAACTTTCGGCTTTAATCTCTGCCATCAGTCAGTTACCGATTGACCAGTCCTGGGCTATTACAGGTTCCATGAATCAGCTGGGTCAGGTTCAGCCTATCGGTGGTGTAAATGCTAAAATTGAAGGTTTCTACGATGCCTGCAAACTGCAGGGACTGACCGGCAAACAAGGGGTGATTATTCCCCGTCAGAACATGCAGCACCTGATGTTACGCAAAGATATCACTGAAATGGTGGAAGCTGGCAAGTTCCATATTCATGCCATTGAAACCATTGATCAGGCGCTTGAAATTCTGATGGCTCGTCCGGTCGGCACTCTGGATAAAAAAGGACGCTATACCAAAGGTTCTGTTTATGCAGCAGTTATGGCGCAGCTGGACTACTGGCAGGCACTTGAAGATGGTGCTGAGATTACAGTCGAGCCTAAGAAAAAGAAGAAGAAAAAGAAAAAAAGTGCAAAGTCAGTGAAAGAAAAAGCTGAAACCACAGATCAGCCTGAACTGTCTGCAAAAGCGCATAAAAACAGATAACTCAAATCGGCAGCATTTAGATTTTCAGGTGCTGCCGAAATGCTCATGTTATTTCAGTCATAAAAAAAGCACCTCATAAAAGGTGCTTTTTTACATCATCTGTTACATGACTTATGCTTCAGGCGCTGGGCTATACTGCTCAACCAATGGTTTTAACTCACCATTCTGGAACATTTCAAGCATGATGTCGCTACCGCCGATCAACTCACCATTGATCCACAGTTGTGGGAAAGTTGGCCAGTTTGCAATCTGCGGTAAAATAGCGCGGATATCCTGATTTTCCAGAATATTCACATAAGCAAAAGGACGACCAATCTGACTGAGTGCTTCTACTGCGCGCGCAGAGAAACCACATTGTGGGAATTGCGGTGTACCTTTCATGTAAAGTAATACAGCATGTTTAGCAATTTGGTCACGAATTAACGCTTCAGTATCACGTGCTTGTTCAGTCATTGAAAAATCCTCAACTAATCTGTCGTGCATTATACCCAAAACTCGACAAAACAGTATCTCTAAAGCAATATTTCCAGTTTTATTTACAATCGGACTTTTATTCCTGGGTATATTTTGCTTATATAGAGTTTGCTGAGCAGACCTGTAAAATATGGCGCTCAGTTCTTTTTTCAATCCCACTGACAGATAAGAGTTAGTCATGAACAACATTACCCTTGCCCCTGTACAAACTGATCAACCATCACATTTGATGCCTGTATTTGGCCGTCAGCCGATCAGCTTTGTCCGAGGACGAGGATCTTATCTCTACACAGCAGACGGTACAGAATATCTGGATGCACTGACCGGTATTGCGGTCTGTGGTCTGGGTCATGCACATCCTGCTGTGACTGAAGCAATTGCTGATCAGGCTGCAACCCTGATTCACACCAGCAACCTTTTTGAAGTTCCATGGCAGACGGCTGCGGCTCAGAAACTGGCAGAAGTTGCCGGCATGGAAGAAGTCTTCTTTTCAAACAGTGGTGCTGAATCAAATGAAGGTGCAATCAAAATTGCCCGCAAATTCGGTCATCTTCAAGGTGTTGCCAACCCTAAAATTATTGTCGCTGACCATTCTTTCCACGGTCGTACCCTGGCAACACTGTCAGCTACAGGCAATAAAAAAGTTCAGGAAGGTTTTGCACCGCTTGTTGAAGGATTTATCCGTGTTCCGTTTGGCGATATCGAAGCCATTGAAGAAGCTGCAATCAACCATCCAGACATTGTTGCCATTCTGATTGAACCGATTCAGGGCGAAGGTGGTGTAAATACTGCACCTCAGGGCTTCAGCTATCTGGAAGACATCCGTCGTATCTGTAATCAGCACAACTGGTTAATGATGCTGGATGAAGTTCAGACCGGTAATGGCCGTACAGGTAAATTTTTTGCCTACCAGCACACCAGTATTGTTCCTGATGTAATCTCTACAGCCAAAGGACTGGGAAATGGTTTCCCGATTGGTGCTGTCATGACTCAGGGACGTGGTGTTGGTGTACTGACTGCCGGAAATCACGGTTCCACCTACAGCGGTACAGCACTGGGTTCACGTGTGGTTTACACTGTAATTAATACCATTCAGAAAGAACAGCTGGTTGAAAATGCAGCCTCAATGGGTGCTTATATCGTAAATCAGTTTAAAGAACAGCTGGCTGATCAGAATGTTACTGTCCGTGGCTTTGGTCTGATGATCGGCATTGAATTGCCAAAAGCATGCGGTGAACTGGTCAATATTGCCCGTGACGAATACAGACTGATTCTGAACGTAACTGCTGGCTCAGTCATCCGTCTGTTGCCACCACTGAATATTGATAAGGCTCAGGCTGATCAGCTCATTGAACGCGTTGTTAAAATGGTGAAAAAGTTTCTTGCCTGAAACTTTTTCCTGGTTTAAAAACACGAAAAGCCGCTTTTAGCGGCTTTTTTTCATATACAGGCTTTTATGAAGCTTCTTGGTATATTCTGCCACCTGGTAGCTGGCAAAAATATTGTTTTAATGCATCCAGGCAACGATGCACTTTCATCGGTTGCTGTTCGCTTTTTGAAGTAATGGCGTACAAAGTGAAAGTTGGCAGTTTCCACTCAGGCAGGACTTCCATCAAAGATCCATTGACTAAATCTTTCTGTACATCCAGATATAAAATACGGGCTATACCATGTCCATGCAGACATAATGACTTTGCAACCAGTACATTATTTGTGGTCAAACGTGTATTCATTTCCAGTGAAACCGCTTCAGCTGTTACACCGTGAGTAAATGAAAAATGTTGATAATTTTTCATCAGGTTCACAGGAATCAGATCATGATTTTTTAAATCTTCCGGACGCGAAACCGGAGCTGACTGATTCAGATAACTTGGTGAAGCGACCAACACCTGCTCCACTCTCGCAAGCGGAATAACATTCAGGTTACTGTCTTCAATTTTTGAACTCATTCTCAGTGCAATATCAATGCGTCCTTCAATCAGGTCAATATACTGATTGTCTGCTTCGATCTGTACTGAAAGACCACGATGAGCCTGCATCCAGTGAGACAGTGCAGGTATAACATGATTTGCACCAAGTTCCGGGGTCGTTGCAATCCGTAGATCACCTACAAGGTCATCACGTAATTCATTAATGCGTATTTTTCCACGCTCAGCAGCAGCCAGCATTTCCTTGCAGCTATGAAAAAAGGCCTGTCCTGCTTCTGTCAGACTCAGCTTACGCGTGGAACGATGCAGAAGTGTGACTTCCATCTCCTGTTCCAGTGAACGTATCTGCTGACTTACAGCACTTGTAGTAATACCCAGTTCGCGGGCAGCACCACTGAACGAACTTTTTTCAACTACACAGGCAAATACTCCCATTGCCCGAAGTTGATCTAACATAAATTTCCCTCTGAACTTATGAGTGCTCTTATCTCCCAATAAAAGCAACTCATTGTATTATACGGTGAAATTCGTGTTTTGTATCAGCTAAATTCAGTTTATTGGTAAAACATTCGCAGGATTGATCGGTTTCCCGTTCAAACGTACCTGAAACTCAAGCATTGTCCGGCTTGCGCCCGTCGAACCCATCTCAGCAATTTTTTGACCAGCCGTTACATTTTGACCACTACTGACCAGCATTTTACTGTTATGGGCATAAGCCGTAATATAACCATCAATATGTTTAATCAGAACCAGATTGCCGTATTCCTTTAAGCCATCTGCAGCATATACAACCTGCCCATTCGCTGCTGCAAAGACTGGATCCCCCTGGTTGCCACCATATCGGATACCTTTCACATTTGCTGCAGCATTGAAACTTTCAACAACCGCACCACTGGATGGTTTAACCCAT
The DNA here is from genome assembly GCF_002165375.2 of Acinetobacter chinensis. Taxonomy (NCBI): domain Bacteria; kingdom Pseudomonadati; phylum Pseudomonadota; class Gammaproteobacteria; order Moraxellales; family Moraxellaceae; genus Acinetobacter; species Acinetobacter chinensis. The sequence continues at coordinate 1,353,313 of NZ_CP032134.1, read as the reverse complement.
TTCAGACTTGAAGCTGCGGATACTCCAGCCGGTGCTGCAGGAGAAACAGGTGTCACAGGAACAACTGGCGCTGTCTGACCAGCAGGCAATGCAATTGTCTGGCGCTGAATAGGTGCAGTCTGAGTAACCGCAGCCGTCGATGCTGTTTTACGGGCACCTGAGCTTTTCAGTCGAATGGATTGCCCCACATAGATTCTATAAGGTGCAGCAATATCATTCATATCTGCAACACTGGTATAGCTCAATCCGTAACGGGCAGCAATTCCACTTAATGTATCCCCTGAGCGTACTGTGTAGTAATCAGGTGCTTTAGCGTAACGGGTTGGATTATTGACCTGCGGCTTCGAAGCACAACCGCTCAAAATGACGGTTGAAATCACAGCAGAAGACAGTACAACAGTCTTGAGCATAGCCGAAGATACTGTAAATAAGCGATATTGTGACACCAAAGGCATTCAGCTTCCTCTCTGCATTTCTGTATATTTAGGTTTTGCGGTTAGATTAGCAAAAAACATTCATAAAATAGCGTCAACATGCGTATTTTCACAAAGTTATAACATTAATTGGCGTTATTTACTCAGCTGAGCACTCAATGTATTCAGAATTTCATAATTTGTGGCATCCATCTGTATAGGCGTTATACTGACAAAGCCATTTGCCACAGCAAAAAAGTCTGACTCAATTCCGTTCAGCCCTTCTTTCTGCTCTGCAACAGACTCTCCCGAAAGACCGATCCAGTACACCTGACGACCACGTGGGTCTACATGACTGGTGATGGGTTTTGACTGACTTTTACGTCCCTGATAAGTCACTTTTGCACCTTTGATTTCCGCAATATCCGGAATATTGATATTGAGAATATGACGCTGTGGCAGTACAGGGAGTCCTGCAGCAATAAAATCATGTACCCATTGTGCAGCAACGGCATACTGTTCAGGCTGGGTATATGAACGGACATCAGGTCCTGACATGGAAACCGCAACCGCCGGCAGTTTCATTAACCGTCCTTCAAATGCCGCCCCGACAGTTCCTGAATAAAGCACATCATCACCCAGGTTTGCACCACTGTTAATACCGCTGACCACTAGATCAAACTCAAAATCAAACAGCCCGTTCATGGAAAGATAAACACAGTCTGCAGGTGTTCCATTGATTGCCCAGATATCTTCTGCAATCTGTACAGGTTTTAATGGACGGTCCAAGGTCAGTGCGCTGGAAAATCCACTGCGTTCACTCTCTGGCGCGACGATGACAACCCGCCCTAAAGGACGCAATGCCTGTGCAAGTGCCTGAATACCAGGAGCAAGCACCCCATCATCATTTGCAATTAAAATATTCACTATACAAAAATCCTGCTGTAAAAAACCATGACTGATCAGATCATTCAATTGAAATATATGAGAAATTATATATATTTAGCATCAACTTCCATCATAAAAAGTGATTCGCATGAAATACACAACTTTCTTCCGCAGTTTATCGGGGTTCATCTTTGCTGCTGTACTGACTCAGGCGGTTTCAGCCAGTGAGGGTCTCAGCCAGGAAGAAGCAAACACTATTGCCAAAGAAGATATTGCGGCTGCACAGATTATGAATGAAGTTTGCCCTGCCGTTACAGGAAACAGTGCAAAAATTGCAACAAATGTAAAAAGTCTGATCGACAGCTACCTGAAAGAATACTCAGATAAGTCCATGACCTATGAAAAACTGCAAAATGACACTGAGTACAAAACCATTTTGCAGGAAGCCCGCAAAGATGCTCAGGATACATCTAAAGATGAGCAAAAATCTGTCTGTGATGATGTTCTGAACTATTCAGAATAATCCTCCACACAATTCAGATCCTTTGATTAAAAAAGAATTTCCTAACTGAAGTTCTTTTTTTATTTTCTACATATCTTCTTCACGATTCAGCACTCCCTATACATTTTTACTGTTTTATTTACATAAATTCAGGTTACCCTTAAATCCGCTTATGTTTTATCAGTAATTATTCAGGTTTATATTGAAATGACTTTATCTGTTCTAAAATCTTTTGCATTGACAGCACTGACAGCATGTTCAGTCATCTCCACTTCTGTTTCTGCAAACAGCCCAGCCGATGAAAATATTGAAGTTACACCTGTACAGAAAATCACACAGGAAGAACTGGCTGCTATTTATGTGCTTTCTGAAGTCTGCCCATCCATTGTAGACAACAAAGAAAAATTTGCAGCGGGCTATCAAAAACTGACCAAAGAATATCTTCCGCAGGAAAAAGATTCTGTTTCAGCCCTGGCTGACCTGAGCAAACAGAAAAAATTTCAGAGCTTTCTGAAAGAAGCCCGTTCAGATGCTAAAAACGCTGGCAATGCCGGCAACCTTAAAATCTGTCAGGAACTGACCAATTACAGCAAATAAAACGAATTGGTTACAAATACTTTTAAAATAAGCCGATTTCTACCGTGGAAGTCGGCTTTGCTTTATCCTAAAATGCTAGGCTCTTTGTGCTATATCAAAATATTGGAACCACCCAGCATGATCCGAAAAAGCGCCCTTGCTGCCGCATTACTATTACCATGTTTTTCCCATGCAGCAACTGTCCTGGCTTCTCCACCAGAACTTAATAATAAATCCTATGTACTGATGGATTATGAAACAGGACAGATACTGGCTTCAAAAAACGAAAATGAAAAACTGGCCCCTGCTTCAATGACTAAAATGATGACCAGCTACATCATTGAACAAAAGTTACTGAAGGGTGAACTCACGGAAGATGAAAAAGTACGGATGAATGAATCTGCATGGTGTCGTGGCAGCAGCACCGAATCATGCATGTATGTTCCTCTGAATGGAACAGCAACCGCACTTGAGATGCTTCGTGGCATTATTGTTCAGTCTGGTAACGATGCTTCCAAAGCAATGGCTGAGCATATTGCCGGAAATGAAGGTACTTTTGCACACATGATGAATGAAGAAGCAAAGCGTATTGGCATGATCAATACCAGCTTCATCAACTCAACAGGTATGCCTGCTGAAGGTCATTATTCTACAGCTAAAGATATGGCGACACTTGCTCAGCACATTATCCATGACAGCTCTAAATATTACCCGATCTATTCTGAAAAAGAATTCACCTTTAACGGCATCAGACAAGGTAACCGAAATGCATTGCTCTACACTGACCCAAGTGTGGATGGTTTAAAAACAGGTCATACTGAAGAAGCAGGTTTCTGCCTGACCACCTCTTCAAAACGTGGTCCAATGCGCTTGATTTCGGTTATTTTTGGTGCGCCAAGCATGAATCAACGTGCTTCTCAGACACGCGAAATTCTGGCATGGGGCTATGCAAACTTTGAAACAGTCAAAGTACAACCTGCAAACCAGGTACTGGCTAAAGCCAAAGTTTACTTCGGTAAAGAGAATGACGTACAGATCGGTCTTCCTGAAGCGTTTAATGTCACTATGCCTAAAGGTCAGGCAAATGCCATTAAAACTCAGCTGGTTGTTCAGCCTAAGCTGACTGCTCCGTTAAAAGCAGGTCAGGTTGTAGGTAAATACGTTGCCACATTCAATGGTAAAGTTATTGCTGAAAAACCACTGGTTGCATTAAAAGCAGTTGAAGAAGCCGGTTTCTTTGCCCGTATGATTGATCATATCAAGCAGTTCTTTGCTAACCTGTTCTAAAATCTTTCCAGGCTGATTTTCAGCTTAGACTAAAGCATCCCAGCCTCGGCTCGGATGCTTTTTTATTTTATACTCTACGCTATATAAAGTTTTGCAATGGAATGTCATGAAAAAGAATATCCGCCCATATCTGCATCATCATCCTAAAATTGATTCAACCTGTTACATAGACGAACTTTCTGTCGTCATTGGTGAAGTGACCCTTGCCGAAAATGTGTCGGTGTGGCCCTTCGCAGTCATCCGCGGTGATGTCAACCATATTAAGATCGGGCGAAATTCCAATGTCCAGGATCACTGTATGTTGCACGTGAGCCATAAAAATGATGCAAAACCCAATGGTTCACCTTTGATTATTGGTGAAGATGTGACGATTGGTCATCATGTGACTTTGCATGGCTGTACCATTGGCAACCGTGTTTTGGTCGGTATCAATGCCATTATTTTAGATGATGCTGTGATTGAAGATGATGTAATGATTGGTGCGGGTTCACTTGTTCCACCACGGAAAGTGCTGGAAAGCGGTTACCTGTATGTGGGCAGTCCTGTACAGAAAGTCCGTCCTTTAACCGATAAGGAAAAAGAGTTTTTGCCCTACTCTGCTCAGAACTATGTAAAAGTGTCGAATAATTATATGGAACAGGCTTAAGTCTGTTTCATATAAAAAATTTAAGCTAAGCATAAATATACTGTACGCAAGGCATCCTTATTTAAATATCTATGATTGTCAGATTTTAATGATATTTACTATTTAGTTGCTTGTAAAAAGTACTTAAACGAATAATAAGATACAGTCTTACTTTTGTCATAAACATCAGTGCTGTCGTATACTGATTGTCAATCATGCTAAATTATGCAGCTTTGTAAATGTGTGTGATGTTTATTTTATATCTCAAGAAAACTTAGTAATTTTATTATGATCGAAATACGTGAAATTGATAAAGACAACTGCTTTGATGTCTGCGAACTTACAGGAAATAAAGATGGTATAGGAACAATCTTTGAAGATTTTCTTTGTTGTAATGCTATTTCTTTAACAGAATCAAAATTCTATCCGGAGTGTAAGCCAAAAGCCTTATACAGTAACGATACTCTGATTGGATTTTTTATGTATAAGCAGTTCTCTCCCGAAGATACGGAAGTAGAAGTTTGCCGCTTTATGATTGACCATAAATATCTTGGAAAAGGATATGGCCGACAATCATTTGCAGCCATTTTGGAATTTTTTAAGTCTAATGGTATTAAAACCGTGAACATCATGATTGATGATGACAATATCATTGCTAAAAAATTATATACTTCTTTTGGATTTACCTTTACAGGTAAAATTCTAAAAGAAGAACTCTACTATCAACTAAATTTATAAGTGTGAACATGTATAAAGTTGATGATTTTGTCAATTCTGAATTAAACCGCCAAAAGATACCAGGAATTGCTGCTGGTATCTTTAAAAATGGTAAGCCATTACATTTGAAAGGTTATGGCTTATCGAATATTGAACACAATGTTCCCGTACTAACCAATACAGTTTTTCAAACCGCATCCATTGGTAAAATGTTTACTGCAATGGCTGTGATGATTCTTGTAGAAGATAAAAAATTAATTCTTGATGAATCTATTAAAAATTACTTACCGAACGCTCCTGCTGATTGGCAACCAATAACTCTGCGACATTTGCTCACCCATACTGCCGGTTTAGGCGCTACTGATATAGATGTGAAACAAGAATATTCTGACGAAGAGTACCTTGAACAACACTACTCCACCCCTATTGATTTCCCTGCAGGTACACGCTGGTCGTATAGTAATACTGGTTACTCAATATTAGGTTTCATTGTTAACAATGTTGCCAATTTAAAGTATTGGCAAATTCTTGAAGAGCGGATTTTTAAACCTGCAAGTATGCATACGGCTCGAATATTGAGTGATACCGATATTGTTATGAATCGTTCAGCTGGCTACGAGAGCATTGATGGCGAATTAAAAAATCAACAGTGGACATCAGCTTCAGCAAATACATTAGCTGAAGGATCTCTCTATATGTCTTTAGAAGACTACCTGAAATGGAATGCAATAATTTCTACTCGAGGAATATTATCTCAACAATCATGGGATCAAATATTGACACCAGTGCAGCTAAATAATGGACAGAGTTATCCCTACGGATTCGGATGGGATATTCAAAGCATAAATAACCAGTTAGTAATCGGGCACGAAGGATCATGGCAAGGTTTTCGTACTGCATTTCTACGATATGAAAAAGACAATATAGCTTTTACTGTTCTTGCAAATTCAAGTAATGCAAATGTTGGAGAAATCTTGAATGGTATCGCTGAACGTTATGATTCCAACTTTAAACGAAATAATGACTGCTTAATTTATGATGAATTCCCTTTACTGACCTTGGAGTTGGTAACAGAAATTGAAAAAATTGCTGATCATGGTGTTTCCGATAAAGTTGAAACAAATATTGATGGTATCTCTTTAGTCAAAGCCGCGATTTTATTGAAGAAACAAGGAATACTGAACCAGTTAAAATTAATCCAAAATCAACCGAATGGAAATCATTTCGATCGAGTTTACAAAGCTAATTGCGTTAATAATGTCATGACAATTTATGCAAGCTTCGATAAGGATTTGATGCAAGTTCATTCTATTTTCATTTATACGGAGGAACGTCAGATATAGCTATCAATAGGAATAGTCTATTAAAGACCACAAGAGAGTATATTCTAAAAGAGGAAATTTCTACTCGGAATAATTTAATTATCTTTAAGCTACCATTTTATTATTACACATTAATCAAAGATATTTTAAACCAACTGTAGCTAACATCATACTTATTATGGAGAGTCTTAAATTTCACCCTCAACATCTTACGTAAATCCATTCCACTAAATCATGCACTGGAACGGATTTTCATTGATTTTTTACATTCCACACCCTGTATTCAGACATTGTTTCATAGCTCTACTTCATTATTCCAGATCCAATACCAGTTCACTTCCATATTAGACCGCATTATGAAATTTCAGCCGATGACTCAAATAATCACATCCATCGATTCAATAAAACATCAAGCAAAGAAGCTTTAAACATCTCACCGTGTTTTAAGTCAGGATAAATTAAAAATTTCGCATCTACACCCTGAACTTTAAACTTCGACAAAACTTTCCGATTATTATTAATACTAGACGTATCAAAGTTACTGCTTTGTACCGTTCCCACTTGCGTTGTTATATCCCCCTCCATCAGTAACAGCTGCTTTTTTTCAGGAAATGGAACTGCTGTCGTTTCTATTTTCTGTATCATCCGCTGATCTGCCCACGATAAAGATGGACTCGCTGCAAAATAATGACTGAAATAGGTTGTTGTCAACAGACTGTCCAGCACAAACAATCCGCCATAAGAATGCCCCCAGAGCGCACGGCGTGAAGAATCAAGTTTGATCTGTTGCTCAACCCACGGTGAAATTTTCTCGGTTATTATCTTTTTAAATTCTGAACTTCCACCACTCATTCTCTGAGGAGAACGTGGATCTGCCGCAGGTAGTCCTGTCCTTAAATCTGCCGGAGTATAATCTAGAGCACGTGAAACGGTTTCGAAAGGAAGATTAGTTTCATACCCTATAGCAACAAGCACAGGTGCATCCCGCTCGCTTAATTTTTTCAGTATCTGATCATCCAGGTGAGACATTGCAGCATTACCATCCAGCATAAATACTGATCTGTACAGATAACCCTCTTTTTGTTGTAAAGGATTCAGCTGAGTCGGTATACCCAACCAGACTCTGTACTTCCGTTTTTTATCAGTAGATTCAAAAGTCTTTATACTGAAACGGTAATACTCAGAACCAGTCTCAGCGATATTAGGTGCAAGTGGCTTAATCTCAGGTTTGGCGAAAGTAATATTCGGAGAAGCTGAAATCAAAACTGCTCCCAGTACAGACAAAAAAAGCTTTTTCACGGACTCATCTCTATTCATTTCTGCATTGCAGTTTATTTAAATAAGAATTATTTCCATTTACAAGAAAAATTATCAGTTATTCATATTCACTTTAAAATCCGCCAGACAGTATCTGAGCACAAAATCAAAGAAAAAATAGAGCGTCATAGCCACCACCTCCAAAATTTTGTAGAATAGCGCTTTACTTCCCACGGTGCTGGTTATGACCTCCTGGACGCCTCACGTTACTGTCGCAACTGTTGTTGAAAGAGATGGAAAATTTCTTTTTGTAGAAGAACATACAGAAGGTGTGACGCATACTGTATTTAATCAGCCGGCAGGTCATGTTGAATGTGGTGAATCCGTTATTCAGGCTGCAATCCGTGAAACGATGGAAGAAACGGGACATGCGGTAGAAATAGATTCACTGCTTGGTATTTATACCTATACCCCGCCTATGTTTCCTGACCGTACCTATTTCAGATTCTGTTTTCTGGCTCATGTTCTGGAATATTTTCCGGAAGCTGAACTCGATACAGGAATCGTAGGTCCAAAGTGGATGACACTCGAAGAATTACTTGAAACAGCCCGTGCCCGCAGTCCATTGGTGATTAAGGCTGTACAAGATGCACTTTCTGGGCAAAAATACCCGCTTTCGCTCGTTTATGAGCACCAAAACTCTCCTTTAATTTCAAATCTGGATGCCTGATCCTATGCAACAACGTGTCATCGTCGGTATGTCTGGTGGTGTAGATTCGTCTGTTTCTGCTGCACTTTTACTTCAACAGGGTTATCACGTTGAAGGTCTTTTCATGAAAAACTGGGAAGAAGATGACGGCACGGAATACTGCACGGCAATGGATGACCTTGCCGATGCACAGGCTGTCTGCGATAAGATCGGTATTAAACTGCATACTGCAAATTTTGCGATGGAATACTGGGATCGTGTATTCGAGCACTTCCTTGCAGAATATGCCGCTGGTCGTACACCTAACCCTGATATCCTCTGTAACAAAGAAATCAAATTCCGTGCTTTCCTGGATCACGCTGTGAACTTAGGTGCAGATTTTATTGCGACTGGTCACTACTGCCGCCGTGGTGAAACTGCGACCAATTCACGTGATGAAGAGTATGCACCTTTACTGCGTGGCGTAGACAATAACAAAGACCAAACCTATTTCCTGCATGCCGTACATGGTCGTGAAATCAATAAAACGCTGTTCCCTGTCGGTGAAATTGAAAAACCTCAGGTACGGAAAATAGCTGAAGAACTCGGGTTAGTCACTGCTAAGAAAAAAGACTCAACGGGTATCTGTTTTATTGGTGAACGTCGCTTTAATGATTTCTTAAAACAGTATCTGCCCGCTCAACCTGGTAAAATCGTACTGGATACAGGTAAAGTCATTGGTGATCATCACGGTTTAATGTACTATACGCTCGGTCAGCGTGGTGGTATTGGTATTGGCGGTTTAAAAGGTGCTGAAGAAGGCGCCTGGTTTGTACTGCATAAAGATATCGAAGGTAACCGTTTAGTTGTCGGTCAGGGGCATGAACACCCGCTTATGCAAAGTACTATTTTATGGTCAGAAGCCATCGACTGGGTTGCTGGTGAACAGGACATTTCTGAAGCAGGTTTCCGATGCACGGCAAAAACCCGTTACCGCCAGGATGATCAGCGTTGTACAATTTATAAAGATGCAGATACCCCAAATGGTGTCCGTGTAGAATTTGATGAACCGCAACGTGCTGTCACACCAGGTCAGAGTGTTGTGTTTTATGATGGTGAAGTCTGTCTGGGTGGTGGTGTGATTCATCATACCAATGCTCCAAAACCAGACTTTCTTGAATAATCTGCAATCCATTTTCTAAAGGAATCCAGGCATGGTTGAGTTGCCCTTTCAACAGCCTCAGACTTTAAACCCGCGTCAGAATCGGGCGCTGGCACTGGCAGGTGTATTTCAGGCCACTCAACTGACTCATATGACTGCACTGACAGGCAGACAAAGTATTGGTGAAAGTGGAAATTTTTATCTGGAACAGCTGATCAAAGCCAGCCTGAATATCCGTCCAGCAGGCAAATGCTCCTGCCAGACCCTGGATTTCTTTACCCAGTTAGCCGATATTTCCCTTGGATTAAAAACACTGGAAAGCAGCATTAACGAACCATTTACCGTATCACCAAAATCCAGACTGCCTAAACTTGCAAACACCAAACTGCCAATGTCATATGCCATGGCTTTGCTGCAGCTTGAAAAGAAAGTCTACAGCAATCCGGAATTTGTCAAAATCATTGAACAGTCTCAACAAAAAATTCTGAAGCAGCTGTCTTTTTTTGATAATAATTATTTACATCCAAGCATTATTGCCAATCTGGCTCAGACTTATGTCGAGACTGCTGGACAGATTAACCCTCGGATTATGGTTCGGGGGAATGCAGAAGCCTTTAAAGACAGCTCTCATACCAACCGGATTCGCGCATCTCTTTTCACTGGTCTGCAAATGGCGCATTTATGGCGTCAGCTGGGAGGAAGCTCCTGGGGCATGATTTTCAGTAAGCGCAAACTTCTTCAGGATATTCAGGATTTAGCTCGCCTGCAGTATCAGGTGGTCTGACCACCATGACACAAATTACTTTACGTTTAATTCCAATGTTTAAGGAATCGCTATGAACGCTTTAACCGCACTTTCGCCATTAGATGGACGCTACGCAAGCAAATGTGATGCGCTGCGCCCTTTCCTCTCTGAGTTTGGTCTGATCCATGCTCGTGTGACTGTTGAAGTACGCTGGTTACAGGCACTGGCTAACCATCCTGAAATTACAGAAGTTCCTGCATTTTCTGCTGCAACCAATGCTGCACTGGATGCAATTGTTGCAGACTTTTCTGAAGACAATGCAAACCGCATTAAAGAAATTGAACGCACAACCAACCACGATGTAAAAGCAGTTGAATACTTTTTAAAAGAACAGATTGCTGATATTGAAGAATTAAAAAATGCCGGTGAATTCATTCACTTTGCATGTACTTCTGAAGACATCAACAACTTATCTCATGCATTAATGCTGAAAAATGGTCGTGCTGTTCTGGTTGAGTCCATGCAACAGATCGTTGATGCGATTGCTGCACTGGCTGAAACTCATGCAGAACAACCAATGCTGTCCCGTACACACGGTCAGACTGCAAGCCCTACAACACTGGGTAAAGAAATGGCAAACGTGGCATATCGCCTTGCTCGCCAGATCAAACAGTTCAACCAGGTTGAATTACTCGGTAAAATCAACGGTGCTGTAGGTAACTACAATGCGCACTACTCTGCTTACCCAGAAATCAACTGGCCTGCGCACTCACAGGCATTTGTTGAATCTTTAGGTTTAACATTCAACCCGTATACCACTCAGATCGAGCCACACGATTATATCGCTGAAATGTTCGATGCTTTACGTCGTTTCAACACAGTACTGATCGACTTTAACCGTGACGTCTGGGGTTATATCTCTTTAGGTTTCTTCAAGCAACGTTTGAAAGATGGCGAAGTTGGTTCTTCAACTATGCCACATAAGGTAAACCCTATCGACTTTGAAAATTCTGAAGGTAACCTGGGTATCGCAAATGCTGTACTTGCACACTTAGGTGAAAAACTTCCAATTTCCCGCTGGCAGCGTGACCTTACTGACTCTACTGTTCTTCGTAACATGGGTGTTGGTCTGGCGCAAAGCTTAATCGCTTTTGAAGCTTGCTTAAAAGGTATTGGTAAACTTGAACTGAATGCTGCACGTATTCTTGAAGATCTTGATCATGCTCAGGAAGTTCTAGCTGAACCGATTCAAACTGTTATGCGTCGTTATAACGTTGAAAAACCATACGAAAAATTAAAAGCATTAACTCGTGGTCAAGCAATGACACGTGACATGATGGTTGATTTCGTCAATGGTAATGAGCTTGAAGCTGTACCTGCTACGGATCGCGCACGTTTAGCTGAAATGACACCTGCTACATATACAGGTAATGCTGCTGAACAAGCAAAACAAATTAAAGATTTGATTTCTAAAATCTAATCTAAATTTGCTTAAAGTAAAAAAACGAAGCTTAGGCTTCGTTTTTTATTGGCTTTTTAAATCCTCCCCTTGCGGAACATGTTCCTCACCTTTTCCAAAGGAGGGGGCTTTTCAATACTAAAAATTATTTTAGTTACAAGAAGTTCCCCTCTTTTTCAAAGATGAGAAGCTAGCTTCACAAGAGGGGAGATTTAGGAATCTATCCAATCATTTTGCTTAACTGATCAGCATCAAAGCTTAGGCTTCGTTTTTTTACATCTATAATTTTTATTCAGATATCGGACAATAACGCTTCCAATCCGCCTTCATTTTCTTAAGCTCCTCACCCGTCAAAATATCACTGAAATAAATATAATACGTCGTATCAGGATATTGAATCTCATGCCGATACAGCATTCCACGTAAGGACACATAAAGCTCTTCAGGAAAGTCATCTGTCAATTGATACAGTTCTTCAAAATCATAATTAAAATAACAATTTTGCTTCGCCTCAAATGCCTCAATCACCGCCATGCCTGATCTCTAAAATTTTAAAAATACAGTTTAGCGGATTTAATCTGTAAATATCCTGATTTATCAGTTAAAACACCTGATCCATTTACTGCTCAGCTCTGAAATGATCATCTGTCTGGAATTAAATCAAGCATCAGTCACAGTGTTTTGACTTCGCATTTTTTTGCATTTTGATTACAATATCTGTAATAAATTTAAGAAAAAAGACTTAATGATTTATCATTCTCTCACTCAAAAACACTGGCTGGTTCTTGCCGTACTCGCAATCGCGATTATTTTAGCCAGCATCAATCCCCTGGAATTTCAATCTTATCTGTTGCATCAAGTCGGCACAGTACTGATGCTCATTGCCCTGTTTTACTGCTTAAAAAAAATCGGACTGAGTTTTTCTTCATTTGCACTGTATACTGGTTTTTTACTCATTCACGTCATCGCAGCGCATTACCTGTATTCCTATGTGCCTTATAATGACTGGGCAATCAAATACTTCGGTTTTGATTTAAATCAAGCCATGGGCTGGACACGCAATATGTTCGACCGCTTTGTCCATTTCTTCTACGGGCTATTCCTTTACCCATTTTTCTATCGCCTGTTCCAGGTCTGGCTGCCCAGTTTAAAACCCAAAGTATTATTTTTATTAATTATTCAGTTTGTCATGGCAAGCAGTTTGTTTTATGAATGGATTGAATGGTGGATCGCCATTGGTTTATCCCCTGAAGAAGCTGAAAACTATAACGGTCAGCAAGGTGATATCTGGGATGCTCATAAAGATATGTTCCTGGCAACCATTGGTGCAATCATTACAGGCATTTATATGCTCATAAAAAAAGCACCTACAGAGTAAGTGCTTTTCTGTGTTTCCGCTTATATCAGAGGGATATTCTGATTCAGCAACTCATTCAGATCAATCCTGATACTGACCGTCACAGGCTCTGTCTGAGTCGGTGCTGACTGACCCTGACTGGCTGCCATTGCATTTTCCGGCAATACAGTCGATAAATCTATCGTACCTGCATCTGAACCAGAAGCAGTGTCTTTAAATAACTGCTGTATCTGGAGCGTCTCAGAATTAAGTGGGCTCTGATCTTCCGCGATGCTGAATGAGTCCATAACAGGAACGGGAGCATTAAGTAGTTTGGCAAGACTCTGATCATTTACAGTGTCGGCAGTCTGGTCAGAGGACACAGCTGAATCATGACTTTCAAGTGCAGCTGTTTTAACAGTAGATTCCACAGTAAATTTAAACGGATCACTTTCCTGACCATTCAAACCTGATTTATCTACCTGTCTGAATGTATAACTATAACTGCCAGGCGCCAATTCATCTGTCGTATACGTCCATTTACCATTTTCATCGACTTTTACAGAAGCAACAGGTTTTCCATCCTGATAAATGTATACCGTTGCACCCGCTTCACCCTTGCCTTCAAAAACTGGCGTACTGTCTTTGGTTTTTCCATCATTTCCAATATTTAATTTTGTTGAACCTGTATCATCATACGCCTTTACTTCTTCCACTTTACCAGGAGGAATTGTATCTTTGGTGCCTTTAATTTCAGTTGCTGAAGACTGATTTCCAGACTTATCTGAAGCATAGACTTTTGCCAGTGTATTATCCGTCAGAGCTTTGGATAAGGTAAGCGTATAAGTACCATCATCTTTAACTTCTGCATAACCCAGTAAAGTACCATCTGCACTGCTTCGCACCTCAATCTTGCTACCTGGCTCTGCCTTACCCGTTACAATTGTTCCTTCATCATTCAGCACAGCTACTGGCGCATCAGGGGCAATATTATCCTTACCTGCAATCACTTCCATTGATTTGGACTGATTACCTGCTGCATCCTCAACAACAACTGTACCTTTTGCTTTATCGGTCAGTGGCGGATTCAGTGTCACTGTAAAATTACCCTGGTTATCCGCTGTTGCCTCCCCAATGACTTTACCCGCTGCATCCATTACTTTTACTTTTGCTCCAGCCTCCACAATCCCTTTAATCAGATCACCTTTGTCACTGACGGTCACTTTTGGCTGATCGGGTGGTAAAGTATCCTTTCCAACTTCCACTTCAGCAGCCTCAGATCTGTTACCAGCGCCATCTTCTACGACCACCGTTCCTTTTTCACCGGCTTTCAGTGCAGGAGTTACCGTTACGGAAAACTTTCCATCACTCGCCACTGTGACAGGTCCACCAATCACAGTTTTACCATCTGGACCATAGACATATATTTTTGCCCCAACTTCAGCTTTACCTGTGACAATTGAACCACTGTCACTCGCCTGCGCCTGGGCTTTATCTGGACTGACAGTATCTTTAGTGCCTGTCACAACAGTTTGTTTTGACTCATTTCCTGCCTGGTCTTTAGCTGTAACAATAACCTTAGCGCCATCTGTAACAGCCTTATCCAGCTTAATTTCATATTTGCCGGTACTGTCTGCAACCGCCTGACCAAGAATATTTCCCTGCAGATCTTTTACATAGACTGTTGAACCCACCTCTGCTGTACCAGACATTACTTTTCCATCAGTATCCAGAGCAGCGACAGGAGCAGCAGGTGGTGTCAGATCTACATTTGTGTTGTCTTTATCTTTGTCATCATCTTTATCAAATGCAACAAGGTAAACCGCTTCTGCCCCCAGTACAGCCAGTCCTGTTTTTAATACCGACGACCACGCGATTCCACCGTCATCCACACCATCAGTGACAACAGCGGTCTGCTGAGTTTCAGTCAATCCTGTACTGTTTATCGAGCTGCCCAGCTGACTCAGATGATCTACAGGATTATATTTAATCAGCTTGCCTGCTTCATCAAACTCCGCAACCAAAAATTTCCCTGATTTATCAGGGAATGCCAGTGAGTGAGGACTTCCATTTTCAGTAAAGAAATTTTCCAGGACAATTTTTTCACCATTTTTCAGGGTAATCTGAAGACTGTTACCTGAACGAACCATTGAGGAAATATTTTCTTTTGCTATTCCAATCTGAATAATGGATGGCTGTTCCAGAACCACGCTTCCAGCCTGTGTATCCTGCAACAGACTCATTTTTTGCTTGGAAGCCACTACAATTCTTGTCATGTAATCCTCATTAAGAATATTTTTTATATGCTTTTTAAAATAAAAAGTGTTTGAATTAGAATTATTTTTAAATTACCAAAACATGAAGCTTCATACAATGAGCAAATTGTGTGATTTTTTTCACAATAACTTACAGAACTGCTTCTCATAAAAAAAACCAGCCGAAGCTGGTTTCTGATATTCACAATCAATTTAAAATTTTGGGTCTCGCACCTGTACCAGGTCAGCATTTTTCTGACTCAGTACATCCACTAGTTTATTCACCAGAGACGGCACAAGACTGTCTGCAATCTGAGCAGCCTGCAAGCCAAGTTTTTCGCCCAGTGACGGTTTACGGCGCGTTGTGATGACATATACATCATGCTGAGGCAATAAACCCAGCAGGTATTCATCTGAAGTCTGAATTTTGTCAATCAGATTCAGGCTCTGTGCATCCTGACCATACCAGTGTTCCCCTGTTGCAACACTTTCAATATTCAGCTTTGGTCGGTACTTTTCCACAAAATGTTTGAATAACCGATGTGTCTGCTGAAGTTCTTCTTCAAATTTAGCTTTGCCCTCAGGTGTGTTTTCACCGAACATGGTGACTGTCCGTTTAAACTGACCCGCTGTATACAGTTCAAAATCCACATGATGCTCTTTCAGCAGGCGGTTAAAATTTGGAACCTGAGCGACAACACCAATTGATCCGACCACAGCAAATGGCGCAGATACAATTTCACTGCCTATACACGCCATCATATATCCACCGCTGGCAGCAACTTTATCGATACAAATGGTCAGATGAAAGCCTGCATCACGCAGACGTACCAGCTGCGCAGCAGCAAGCCCATATCCATGAACCATACCACCTGGGCTTTCAAGACGCACCACTACACGGTCACGACCTGACTTTGCAGTTGCAAGAATTAAAGTAATTTCTTCACGTAACTGCTCTACAGCTGATGCTGCTGTATCACCCTTAAAATCAAGAACAAATATCTTCTGATTATTTTTTTTACGGCTTCTTGCTTCTTTTGCCAGCTGCTGTGCAAGCTGTAGCAGCTCCAGTCGGGATGCAGTCGTCTGAGCGATTTTCTTTCTTTGTTCGTTGATGCGTGCATTTAAATGGCTGATACGGATTTCAGCAGGCAGCTTAGGATTATGAAACAGCATAAAGGCATAAACTCATATAATTCATATTTATGCTGTATAAGATGTGGGTTATATTCCAGAAATTCAATGGAATATTTGCAAATAACACTCATTGCTTGATAAAAACAGCTAAATCTTTGATTAAATTACAAATCATGATTTGAATCATTTTCCTGCGGCTTTTCTTTTGATATGGTTTTTTGTGCCAGACCTGCTTTCAACGGCCTTTCTGCTTTAAGTTTCATTTTCAGAAAATGCACACTCATATCTTCAACAATGAAAATAGAAAGAAAAACATAAATCCGGCTGCAATACAAACATGCAATCATCACGGCATTAATCGGCCATCAGGTTAAAATCCAGTAACATGTTCCGTACCGAATAATGCAGTATATCTAAGTTTTTTAATGTCTTCGGACGAATGCTGGATTTTTGAATTTTCCATTCTGTTTTTTTAATATCGCCTCATAAGCACAATAAAAAAACAGAGCATTAAAGCTCTGTTTTTATTAATTTTTAAATTGATACTGAAATCAACCAAAACGACCTGTAATATATGCTTCTGTCAGCTGATGATCAGGTTGAGTAAAGACTTTTTCAGTCGAGTTCACTTCAATCAGATCACCCAGATGGAAGTAAGCTGTACGGTCAGAAACACGTGCCGCCTGTTGCATCGAGTGAGTTACAATCGCAATGGTGTACTGGTTGGACAGCTCAGAAATCAGTTCTTCCACTTTTGCTGTTGCAATAGGGTCAAGTGCTGAACAAGGCTCATCCATCAGAATCACTTCTGGCGAAACAGCAATGGTACGTGCAATACACAGACGCTGCTGCTGACCACCTGACAGACCTGTACCAGGCTGATTCAGACGGTCTTTCACTTCATCCCACAGACCTGCTTTACGCAGACTGTTTTCCACAATTTCTTCCATGTCATATTTATCACGCGCCAGTCCATGCAGTTTAGGACCATAAGCCACGTTATCAAAAATAGACTTTGGAAATGGATTCGGCTTCTGGAACACCATACCAACCTGTGCGCGTAGTAATACGACATCCAGGTTCGGGTCATAAATATCCTGGTTATCCAGCGTCACTTTACCCGTAACACGACATGATTCAATCGTATCGTTCATCCGGTTCAGTGTCCGCAGGAAAGTTGACTTACCGCAACCCGATGGTCCAATAAAAGCAATTACTTCATTTTCATAAATATTTAAATCAATGCCTTTGATCGCTTCAGATTCACCATAGTACACATGTACATCGGAAGTACTGATTTTAACATCTGCTGTCTGCTTTTGATTTTTTGCAGATGGCTGCGTATCAAACTGAGAAACAAAAGAAGTGCTGCGTTTCTGCTCAGTTTCAGGCGTTGTGGATTGTGTTTGTTGTTCTGAATTCACTGACTTATCCTGTTTCTGGGTGTTTGTAACTACTGTGTTCATATTGTGCCCTCTATTACCAGCGAACTTCAAATTTCTTACGTAACCAGATTGCAAGACTGTTCAGTCCCACCATCAAGGCAAGTAAAACGATAATGGCTGCAGCTGTACGCCCTTCGAAGAAGTTACGCAGCTCATTGCCCTGCCACAGATAAACCTGAACAGGTAATGCTGTAGACTGATCCAGAGGAGACATCGGAATATTCGCAACGAATGCACTCATACCAATCAGTAATAATGGCGCAGTTTCACCTAATGCATGTGCAATACCAATGATCGCACCTGTCATGATACCTGGCAGCGCCAAAGGTAATACATGGTGAAATACAGTCTGAATACGTGATGCGCCAATACCCAGTGCTGCCTGACGGATCGAAGGTGGTACCGCTTTCAAAGAAGCACGTGTGGTAATAATAACCGTTGGTAAAGTCATCAGACTGAGGACCAGACCACCGACCAGGGGTGCTGAAATCGGTAAATGCATCCATCCGATAAAAATAGCCGCACCAAGCAAACCAAAGACAATCGAAGGTACAGCAGCCAGGTTGTTGATGTTGACTTCAATAATGTCTGTAATAAAGTTCTTTGGTGCAAACTCTTCCAGATAGATCGCACTTGCCACACCCAAAGGAATGGAAATTACAATAACAATCAGCATCATAAACAGTGAACCCATGAATGCACCTGCCAGACCCGCCGTTGCTGGCGAACTGCGTGAATCAGGGTTGGTAAATAACTGAGTGTTGAATGTTCTTTCAAGCACACCTTTGGCTGCAAGATCATCTGAAAGCTGACGGACTTCAGGACTTAACTGCTGTTGATCATCAGGCAAGGTACGGTCAATATTACCTGAGAGCCAGACATCAATATTGGCATCCGCAAGAAGATTCAGCTCAACTTTTTTACCTACAAGAGCAGGATCTTTAAATACCATGTCACGGATACGATAAGCTTCTGAACTGGTGTAAAGACTGCTCAGTTCATCACGTTTACTTTCCAGTGATGGATCTTTAGCAATCAGACCATTTGCAATCAGTGCATCCCAGTCCACCATACCCATCTTCGTCTGCCACTCGACAAACCGTTCTTCAAAATGCGCTGGAGACTCACCGGTAGTCTGAACAGGTCGAGGTCCTGCATCAATGATTTTAGGATCAAAGAAGACCGGAACAGTCATACTTGCCTGCCAGAAAGCAGGCATACCTTTGTACATGATGCTGCCAAACAGTAAGGCTACAAATGCAAGACCAACAATCACTGAACTGAAACCAAAGAAACGGAATGCCTTTTCTGTGCGGTGTCTTTTCGCAAGTGAACTTGCGACTTTCTGTTTACGTTTTTCACGTAATTCTGCTGCAACCTGAGGATCAAATACATTTTGATCCGCTGGAGATGTATTTGATGTACTCATTCGTATTGCTCACGATATTTACGCACAATGTAGAGTGCAATAATGTTCAGACACAGCGTAATGACAAACAGTGTCAGACCCAGTGCAAAGGCAACCAGTGCCTGCGGACTTGCGAAATCAGTATCACCTGTTAACTGTTTGACAATGGTCACCGTCACTGTTGAAACTGCTTCAAGCGGGTTCGCATGCAGTAATGGACTGTTCCCTGCTGCCAGTACCACAATCATAGTTTCGCCTACTGCACGGGACACCGCCAGCAGGAATGCACCTGTAATACCAGGCAAAGCTGCCGGTAAAACCACACGGCGGATCGTTTCAGACTTGGTTGCGCCCAGACCCAACGAACCATCACGTAATGAACGAGGAACCTGAGTAATAATGTCATCAGACAATGAAGATACAAAAGGAATAATCATAATCCCCATTGCAAAACCTGCTGTTAAAGCACTGGTCGCATTGACTTCAAGACCGATGGCATCGCCAATAGACTTGAAAAATGGACCAATCACCATGATGGCGAAAACACCATAAACAATGGTTGGAATACCCGCAAGCACTTCAATGGTCGGTTTTGCCCATGAACGAAAGCGCGGTGAGGCATACTCAGCCAGATAGATCGCAATCATCAGACCCAATGGAACTGCAACAAGTAAGGCAATACCACTGACCATGAGTGTTCCCCACAGTAACGGTAACAGACCATAACTTCCTTCTGCATTTCCTGATGTACTGAAACCTGGATTCCACTCAGTACCAAAGAAAAAGCTCGCTGGACTGACAAACTGGAAAAAGCGGAGTGCTTCGCTGAACATTGACATCACAATGCCGACAGTTGTCAGGATCGCGACACTTGAACACAGGATCAATGCAACATTAATTGATTTTTCAACCTGATTACGGGCACGATATTGTTGAGATACTTTTTTTCTCGCCCAGATCAGACCCAGAATTGCAACACAGATAACGATTGCAAATTTAGCAAAAGAAGCAATCCTCTCGAATCCAGCAAGCTGTTCAGCTGCTGCGACTTCATAAGCAGTCGGTATATCTGTTACCCCAAAGCCTGATGCAATAGCCTGCACCCGGTCTACAAGTACATCTACGCCTGCTTCATCAAGACCACCTACAACACTGGCAGGTACATTCTGTAATATAAAGTGCTGTAAAACGCTCGGTTCAACAAGATTCCAGACAATCAAAATAAAAAATGCAGGAATACCACACCATAAAGCCACCAGCGAACCATAATAGCCCGGGCGGGAATGTAATATCGCTGAATTGTTTCCATCACCTGCCAAATTTCTGCTTTTACGCAGACCAATTTGATATGCGATTGCGATCAGTGCCAACAGGATGCCTACAAGAAGCAGATTCATGTTATCTCCATCGTTTTTTCTGCTTTATTCTTAGAAAAAACTTTACTGAACAAAAAGACTGATGGCAGTTTACCGCCATCAGTTTTTTAAATGACTGTCAGATTATTTACCAGCTTTAAATGTAGCCAGTACTTTTGCACGTTCTGTATCAGACAGAGAAATCAGACCTGCTTTATCCAGTTTTGAACCTTTACCAGATACTTTCTTGCTCAGGAAGTATTCAGTAAATTCTTTCAGACCCTTGATTGATTTAATGTGCTCACCTTTCACGTAGAAGTACAGTGGACGCGATACAGGATAAGAACCATTTAAAATCGTCTGTTCAGAAGGAACAACGTTATTTACTGTTGCAACACGTAACTTGTCACGGTTCTGATCATAGAAACCTAAACCAAATACACCTACCGCATTCGGTGAAGTTTTCAGACGTGCCAGTGTTTCTGTATAGTCGCCTGCAATTTCAATCACTTTTCCATCTTTACGGAAAGTTGAACATGCTTTTTTCTGAGCATCTTTATCTAACTTTTTATAATAATCGTAAGCTTCACAGCCTGCTTCAACCATTTTTTCCTGGAACACTTCACGAGTACCGTGGTTAGATGCAGGAATCACCAGAGTAATTGCTTCATTCGGCAGTGATTTGTCAATCTGATTCCAGCGGGTATAAGGGTTTGGAACCAGTTTACCATTTGATGGCAATTCAGCTGAAAGTGCTGCAAAAACGTGCTGTGGACGTAATTTATAAGCCGCTTTAGTCGAGTTGGAAGCGAAAACAATACCGTCATAACCGATTTTGATTTCCTGGACTTTATTTACACCAGCTTTTTTACACGCTGCAATTTCTGTATCTTTAATTTTACGTGAAGCATTTGCGATGTCGATCGTGTTATCACCCACGCCTGAACAGAACTGTTTCAGACCTGCTGAACTACCGCCTGAACCAACAACCGGTGCTTTAAACTGTGGGAAAGTATTACCAAACTCTTCAGCAACAATACTTGAAAAAGGCAGTACAGTTGAAGAACCAGCAATCTGGATAGTATCACGAGCTGCATTAGCTGTAGTCGCTACAGCTGCCCCTGAAACCGCTAAAGCAAGTGCAATATGATTAAAGCGCATTCTTTTCTCTCTTAAATAAAGCCGTTATTTTGAAGCACGCCACTTTTGTTTGTTGTGTTGTACTTTTCGGATAACTGCATTTTGATTTTAAAATATGACAAAGAAGTTACAGCTTTATGACGCTTTAATGATAATTAATGTCTGGTATTTGATTTATTTAAATTTCTTTAAAATTCAATATGTAAAATACTGTGAAAAAACATCTTCAAACTTAGGCAGGAAGATTTTAAATGTAATATTTCATTTAAATGTCATAATTACTGAACATCGGTATTACCTTGCCCTCAGTAAAACACATTATTTCAGGCTGACTGTCACAATAATCACAGATCAAAAAAGAGGTCACCAGGACCTCTTTTTATGTTTGATGCTGTCTGTTCAACCAAACGGTTGATCAGTCAATCGCAGGCGTATACGTACCATCCGCGATTGCATCTTTGATACGGTCAGCTTCAGCAAGCACGAGTGCAAGCAAATTCTGTACGTTTTCCAAAGTTGCAACAGGGCTTAAAGTGGTCATTTTCAATGACTGAACATTGCCGACTTTAGTCACGCCGATATTCGCTTCACCACGGGCAAACAGTTCATCTGCCACATTCTGGTTCAGGGTATCAAGCAATTCCACAGGATAGCCTTGCGGAATCACACGGAACAATACTGATGCAAACTGTGGATCAACCAGCATTTCAAGACCATCTGTTGCATTGATATAATCTGCAACTTCACGTGTCAGTTTCACACCGTGATCGATCATTGAACCGTAAAGCTCTTCACCTAAGTTCTCAATCGTCATCCACAGTTTCAACGCATCAAAACGACGTGTTGTTTGTAGAGATTTAGATACCAGGTTCGGTACACCATGCTCTTCATCATAAGCTGAGTTTAAATACTCTGCTTCATAATGCATGAAACGATAGTTCGCTTCATCTTTGAGCAGGAATGCACCACAGGAAATGCTCTGGAAATAATGCTTATGGAAATCCAGTGTGATCGAATCTGACAATTCAATACCATCCAGCATTGAACGGTAATCATTCGACAGAATCAATGCCCCACCCCATGCCGCGTCGATATGCATCCACGCGCCAAATTTAGTGGTAATTTCACGGATTTTTTTCAATGGATCAATTGCACCTGCATCAGTTGTACCCGCAGTTGCAACCACACATGCCACGATTTTGCCTTCAGCTTGAAGGTGTGCCATGGTTTTTTCCAGTGCATCAACGTCCATCTGTGCATTTTCATTCACAGGAACCGTCACAACAGACTGGAAGCCCATACCCATCATTGCCATGTTCTTTTGCACCGAGAAATGTGCATTTTCAGAACAGATGACTTTGACATTACGCATTGCTTCATTTGGCACGCCATCACGCTGTACAGACCACGGATTACCGTTTTCGTCTTTCCAGTTTTTCGCAATACACCAGTCACGTGCAAGCAGTACACCCATCAGGTTCGACTGTGTACCACCTGAAGTGAACACGCCTGCCTGACCTGCACCATAACCGACTTTCTGGCGAAGCCAGTCAATCAGTTGCACTTCCATCAAAGAACCCGCTGGGCTTTGATCCCATGAATCCATTGATTGGTTAGTAGCATTAATCAACACTTCAGCGATCTGGCTTGTCACCATGGTTGGGCAGTGCAAATGTGCTAAAGAATGCGGATGATGTACTTTTAAACTTTTATTGAGGAAAAGTTCCACCATACGCTCAAGCGACTGATGTAAACCTAAACCTTCTTTCGATGGGTTAAAAGAAATCGCCTGGCGAAGTTCTTTAATACTGCCACCTGTATACATTTTATCGTTCTGCAACCATGCTGCGACCGCTTTGGTCGCCTCACCCATTGCTGACTCATAGTCAGCAATTGACTCAGCATCATTGCAGAGTAACGCTTTACGGTGTTCTGCAAAATCTACCATATTTTATGCGCCTCGAACCGCAACAAGAGCTTCAGCAAGTGCTTTCTTAAAGCGTGCAACTGCTTCCACACATTCGTCCTGAGTAATAATCAGTGGACAAAGCAGACGGATTACCGTACCACCACGACCACCTTTTTCAAGCAATAATTTATTGTTGAAACATGCTGTCTGAATCGCAGCTGCAAGCTGAGAATCGGCAGGTAATGAACCCATATGATCTGCTGGCTGACGCTCATCAACAATTTCAACACCAATCATTAAGCCACGACCACGCACATTACCAATACATGGGAATTCAGCAGCTAATTTTTTCAGTTCAGCCTGTAAAAATTCACCACGGTCATGTGCATTTTGCGCAAGATTCTGTTCTTTAATGGTTCTGATCGTTGCAAGACCTGTGCCCATTGCAAGCTGGTTACCACGGAAAGTACCCGTGTGACCTGCTGGCTGCCATGCATCAAACTTACGCTTAATTGCAAGTACGGCCAGTGGCAGGCTACCACCCACCGCTTTAGACATTACGACTACATCTGGCTCAATACCGGCATGCTCAAAAGCAAACATTTTGCCTGAACGGGCAAAACCAGCCTGAACTTCATCCAGAATCAGCACAATGTTATGACGCTCAGTCACTTCGCGGATTTTTTGCAGCCATTTTGCAGGAGCTGTAACAACACCGCCTTCACCCTGAATCGCTTCAAGAATCACGGCAGCAGGTTTTGTAACACCACTTTCTACGTCTTCGATGAAGTTTTCAAAGAAATAAGTCAGTGCATTTACACCAGCTTCACCACCAAGACCTAATGGGCAACGGTATTCATGCGGATATGGCATGAACTGTACGCCTGGCATCAAGCCATTGACTGCATTTTTCGCAGACAGGTTACCTGTCATTGCAAGCGAACCATGAGTCATACCGTGATAGCCACCAGAAAAACTGATAACTGTACTGCGACCCGTATATGTTTTCGCCAGTTTAATTGCTGCTTCTGTACCATCTGCACCAGATGGACCACAGAACTGTAGACAGTACTCTTCTTTGCCACCAGGCAATTGCTCGAGTAATGCTTCAGTAAAAGCATCTTTTAAAGGAGTTGTTAAATCCAGAGTATGTAAAGGTAAACCACTTGCTAAAGTGTCCTGGATACTTTGAATCACCGCAGGATGATTATGGCCTAATGCCAGTGTTCCTGCCCCAGCCAGACAATCAAGGTACTCAGTACCTTCTACATCAGTAACCCAACACCCTGAAGCTTTGGCTATCGCTAACGGCAATTTGCGTGGATAGCTACGAACATTTGACTCCATCTGACTTTGGCGAGTCAGGTAGTATTCGTTAGTAGAATTAGGGGCAGGATTTACAGAAGAAACGCTCATATCGAATTACCATCTCTGATATGGGTTGAAAGAAATAAGTCGGGTGACTTGCGGTCCTTTGACTCGGTGCTTTATAGAGTTTCTGGTCAGAAAATCGCTTTATTTATTCATAACCAGGAGCGCGATAATACAGTTTTTTTTAAGAAAATAAATATCTTTTATGTACTTATCGACAATCTGTTGATTGAAAAAAACATTCATCTGACCACAAACCTGAATTATTATCATACTATGTGACAAAGAGAAGAAAATCATGAATTTTTCGCTTTGTTCATATTTTACTGAAATTTTACTTCAGCCGGACTTAACCGATTCCAATATCACAAATAAGAATTTAATATTTAATTGTATTTTGGGAGGTTATAGATTACGTCTTTTGTACAGATATTACAAATGCACCACAATTTATCCCTCAGAAATCCCAGTCCCGCATTTAGTATCAATTTATGTCAATCAAATGCTCAATCTCTTCATTAAAGGAAATCTCATGCGTTATTTCACTCTACCTTCCATTATATTAGGAACAGCGATCAGCACCATGACCTTTGCAGCAGAAACCGAAACCTTGAATTACAATCTTGTCAACGTTCAGGCGGAAGCCACCCGCCAGGTATCCAATGATGAAATGCATGCTGTTTTATATATAGAAAAGAGCAATAAACAGCCGGCTGAACTTGCAGCGCAGATCACTCAACTGATGAATCAGGCGATTGCAACCGCAAAAAAATATCCTGATGTGAAAATTGAAACGGGTTCACAGACCACCTACCCTGTCTACGATAATGATAGCCGTAAACTTAAAGAATGGCGTGGCCGTGCTGAAATCAATATTGAAAGTACCAACTTTAAATCGGCAAGCCAGTTGGTCAGCGAACTGCAACAGAATTTCCAGACACAATCCATCAATTTCAGTGTGTCCGATGCACAGCGCAAAAAAGTGGAAAATGAGCTGATGATTGAGGCTTCAAAAAACTTTCAGCAACGCGCACAGATGCTGACTCAGGCATGGAGTAAAACAGGCTACAACCTGGTCAATCTGAACCTGAATACAAGCAGCAACTATCCGCAGCCTGTTATGATGCGGGCAAGCATGGCTAAATTTGCAGCTGAAGACTCTGCTGCACAGAATGTCGCTTCAGGCGAATCCAAAATCACTGTAAATGCAAACGGTACAATCCAGTTCAAATAATATTTGCACATGCAACACGTAAAATTTTCGTAAAAAGACTGTTTCCGGACAGTCTTTTGCATTTACTCCATCCCATTTTATTTCTACAGTAAGCTTCCTTCATTTACTTCCTGTCTTCAAAATGATGACGCTTTCTGAACTGAATCTATATCTTTTTAAAATAATAAATGCCTCACCACAGGCTTCAGATTTTATGATTAACCTTGCCATTTTCATCGCAAATGATCTGCTCTATATCATGATTGCAGTATTTGCCTGGTTCTGGCTCAGAGGTGGTTATACTGTCAAAAAATATATTCTGAAGGCTTTCATTTTTACTGTGATGGCTGTACTGATCAGCCAGTGTATTTCACAGTTTTTTTATCATCCAAGACCTTTTGTTATGGATGTTGGTCGAACTCTGATATATCACGTTCCCAATGGTTCATTTCCCAGCGACCACATGTTGATATTCAGCAGTATCGCATTTTCTTATTTCTTTTCCATTCAGCGCAGAACAGGCATTTTCCTGATCGGACTTGCCTGGCTGGTTGCCTGGTCACGTGTCTACTTAGGTGTACACTTCCCGCTGGACATGCTTGGAGGCT
Source organism: Acinetobacter chinensis (assembly GCF_002165375.2). NCBI lineage: Bacteria > Pseudomonadati > Pseudomonadota > Gammaproteobacteria > Moraxellales > Moraxellaceae > Acinetobacter > Acinetobacter chinensis. The sequence goes on along the minus strand of NZ_CP032134.1, from coordinate 1,326,495 downwards.
TCCTTCTGGCATTCTCATTGAACCTTCTGGGTCTCTCAGTATGGAACCGTTATAAAAACAGTCTTCTGCATTACGTACTGTATATGTACGAATACCTGTTCAGAAAACTGATTGAAAAAGGTTTTGTCAGATAAAAAATGCCCACATCATGGTGGGCATTTTTTATAAATCAGGCTTTACAGATTTTGTGGTTCAGTAAATTACAATATATAAAAAACTTAAGCAGTTGCTTTAATCCAATTATTTTAATTGATATAAGTGTCAGCTTCCTGTTTAAGCTCTCTATATATTTCTACCACATCCTGTTATAGGCATGATCATTTCCACTGCGCCCAAAATTAAATGCCCTTACTGACATATCATTAAAAAAGTAAAAAAAGCTTGATATCCCGTCATCATTTTATGTGCGTATTTATTCTATTTCCCGACTATCGCAGAACTCACAATTCTTGTAAATGACAGGGAAATCACTCAACGCTATATTTTCTTATCAAAGATGAAGTATTTTATTACACACGTTACCCAAAGGTTTCTCCCTCATAAAAATCATATCTTTTTTCAACAATTTAACTTAAATTAAATAACTTTGATTTTTAAATTACTCACATTTTATTTACCTTCAATGGGGCGCTAATATGTCATGGATACAAAATCTTTTAAGCGAACTATCCATAAACTCGGCTTCAAATTTCTGGACTATTTTCATTCTATTGGGCGGTGCGGCATATGCCGGTAAATTCTTCTTTAAAAACCATAATCCCACCTTTAGTGATGACCAGGCAAAAATCGTACTTGGCGCAATATTGTCCCTGTTGGGTTTACTTATAGGCTTTGTACTCTCGATCTCTATTAATGGATACAACGACAGGCAAAAAACAGAAGAAAATGAAATGCTCGTTATCGGCTCAGCACTGCAGCGTACTCAACTTTTAAATTCACCTCAGAAAGATCAAGCTGAAAAACTTTTGCATGAATATTTAGATGCCAGAATTGAATTTTTTAATGCTGATAACCTTCTTGAAAATAAAAAGTGGCGAACAACCTCTACAGAAAAGCAAAAACAACTTTGGGAAATCGCTGTTACTGAGGCAAGAGAAGCACCTAATCCTGTCATTAACTCTGTTCTAAGCTCATACAGTGATTTATACCTTGCTCAGGAAAAAACAAGCGTCAGCTGGCGTGATCAGATTCCTAAGATCGTATGGGCTTTACTTATCTTCTTTGCAGTCGTATCCAATATTTTGATTGGCTACAATGCCCGACAGGAGCAGAAAATGAATCTGATGATCCTGGTTTTACCATTTTTAATTACTCTATCCTTATTTATCATTTCAGAAATTGATGTACCAGGAAAAGGGGTTATCCACGTAACCCCTGATGATCTTTTATCATTAAAAGAAACATTGGTTCCTGTTGCGAAAAAATAATATTTTTATTCCGAGAACAACCTTACAGATAATTTTCGACAGCTCATAGCACAGTAAAAAGGCTCAACTCCTTACGGAATCAAGCTTTGGTGCTATGTTCAGTTATGATACGTAATTACTAATAGATCGCCATATGATTTCGGTGAATCATTTCAAGAGAACGGGCTTCTCCAAGTACCTGATGCACTTTGTCAGATGCCAGACCTTTAACGATTTCTGCAGAACGGGAACTGAAATTGACCCGCCCCACAGCAACACGATGTCCATCCTGATCCACACATTCAACCACATCACCACGCTCAAAGTGACCTTCAACCGCTTTCACACCCACAGGTAAAAGGCTGCGGTGATTTTCTTTGATTGCTTTTACAGCACCTTGATCAATCACCAGACGTCCAGCGGTCTGCAGATGTGCAGCAAGCCACTGCTGATGAGCTGTCATTCTGTCATTGTCTGTGATAAACAGCGTACCCAGCATCTCACCACCCATCAGACGGGAGAGCACGTGATCACTGTCACCACTGGCAATCAAAGTTGGACAGCCTGACTTGGCGGCCAGACGGGCAGCACGAACTTTGGTCAGCATACCGCCACGTCCAAATTTTCCACCGCCACCTGCCATATCAAACAGGCTTTCATCAAGCGCACGAACGGTATGGAACAGTTTAGCGTCAGGGTTGGAACGTGGATCTGAATCAAACATTCCCTGCTGATCTGTAAGAATAATCAGCAGATCGGCATGCACCTGCCCTGCAACCATCGCAGCCAATGTGTCATTATCACCAAAGCGGATTTCATCTGTAGATACAGTGTCATTTTCATTGATCACAGGTATAACCCGCCATTCAATTAAATGCTGCAAGGCATCACATGAGTTCAGATAGCGACGACGGTCAGCCAGATCATCATGAGTCAGTAAAACCTGAGCTGTCTGAATGCTGTGTTTATCCAGCACACTGGACCAGGTGTGGATTAACCCCATCTGACCAATGGCAGCACAGGCCTGAAGACTGGGTAGATCGGTGGGTCGGTTTTCCAGCTTCATTCTGACCATCCCTTCCGCGACAGCCCCTGATGAAACCAGAATGATTTCATGACCTGCACTGTGCAGGTCTGCAATCTGTCTGGCCCAGTGCGAAATCGCATCCAGGTCCAGACCTTTGCCATTTGCTGTCAGTAAAGATGATCCGATCTTAACTACGATCCTTTTACAATCCTTAAGCTGACGCTGCCCATCCACCACTTCTATCATCTTGTCCTCAGTGACTTTTTTTATACCAGGAGATTAACGTACGTAATGTACTTCCACTTCGCCGTCATCTTCATCATCGAAGTCATCATCATCATCCTGCCCTGCAAGGCGTTGCTGACGACGCATTTCACGATACGCTTCTTTTGCAGCAATCGTCTGTTCACGCGTTTCAACTTCAAGCTGATCACGGAATGCTTTCACTTCTGCTGCGTATTCCGGATCTTCCTCTTCACGCTCACGCTGCTGTTCAATCTGATCCATCAGGTAGTAAACAACCTGTTTGGTTCCTTCTTCGAGCAGACCAGATGTTTTAAATACAGGTCCATCCCATTGAAGTTCATCCAGAATATGCTTACACCACTCTTCACGGCTTTCTTCTGCAATCTGATCCAGCTTATTCAGCACCAGTACAACAGGCAGTTTCGCCAGTGTCGGAGAGAATTTTGCCAGCTCAGCAACAATTGCCTTAGCATTGTAAGCGGAGTCTGAACCATCAATTGGCTGAACATCCACAATATGCAGAAGAATACGGGTACGCGCCAGATGTTTAAGGAAACGGATTCCAAGACCAGCACCCTCAGCTGCACCTTCAATCAGCCCTGGAATATCAGCCATAACAAATGAACGGTGACGGTCCGCATCCACCACACCCAGATTTGGTACCATGGTTGTAAATGGATAATCTGCAACTTTAGGTTTTGCAGCCGAAACAGCACGGATAAATGTGGATTTACCGGCATTCGGCATACCCAGAAGACCAACATCTGCCAGAACTTTCAGCTCCAGGCGAATTTCACGGAATTCACCTTTAAAGCCATGTGTACATTTACGTGGAGAACGGTTTGTGGATGATTTGAAATGAGTATTACCCAATCCACCATCACCGCCCGCAGCGACCAGAACTTTCTGACCATCTTCAATCAGGTCACCAATAATGTCGCCAGATTCTGTATCTACGATGGTTGTTCCTACTGGAACTTTCAGAATCACGGATTCACCACCACGACCAGCACAGTTTGCGCCTGCACCATTTTTACCACGTTCAGCGCGGAATTTACGGGTATAACGATAATCTACCAGTGTACTGGTGTCGTCTTCAGCCTGAATATAAATGCTGCCACCACGACCACCATCACCACCATCTGGACCACCAAACGGTACGAACTTCTCTCGGCGAAAACTGGCTACGCCATTGCCACCGTCGCCAGCCTCTACGGTAATGACTGCTTCATCAACAAAGCGCATATTGCCAATCCTCTAAAAACTTTAAAAACCGCCTATTCTGCCATATTTTAAAGTTTTTCTCGAATAGATTTATTCAGCTCAGACTGAAATATGATTCATTTTATTTATTTTTATCTGTTTTAAATTTTTATGAACGCCATTTGACTGAACAAAAGTTCACTCTGACTTTTTGAAAATGCCCCACCTGATGATAAAACAGTCTCTTTGCAGTAAAAATCATTCGAATAATATTCAGAAGCAGTCATCCAGCTGCCCATACTGTTCAGTCATGCAACCTAAACAGCTGTTTTATTTCATTAACTGCGCTTTATTATTTAATATTTCAGGTAAATTCCGTTCTATCCAGCTGATCAGAATATTCACTTTTTCTGCCGTCTGAGAACCGGTAAACGTCAGCTGATACTCTACTTTTGGTGGAACAACGGGATACACTGTTCGCAGCACCAGTCCATCCTGTTCAAGTACTTTCAGGGTCTGCGACAACATTTTTTCACTGACACCATCAATTTTCTGTTTCAGCTCACTGAAACGATGAACCCCCTGACTTAAACAATGTAAAACCAGCAATGACCACTTACTGGTAATATGTTCAAGCAACTCTCTCGATGGACACTCACTGGACAAGACCTGCCCAAGTACCTGACTTGTTGCATACTGGCTCATAAACTGATTCTCATTTGATTAAAATGCTTACTTTTAAATATAAACTTTCAATAAGTAAGTTAAATGATTATTTTTTAAACATCAAGCTGAATTATGATTATTTTTCCTACTGTTTAAGGATGGATATTACGCACAGGTAATGCCATCTTCATCTCCAGTGCAGCAACAGTATCCCGTACATCATTTGTCATTACAGCATTAAAACCTGCAATATTATGCATACTGACAGGATCATTGAGAGTCAGACGCGGCGCAAATTTATGCAGCACCGTTAAACTTACAGGCTCATCGAACTCCAGATCAACCGGACCATCAAATGCAATTCTGATCGGAACCTGATAGGTTTTCTTTAACTCAAACGGCACGTCCAGTCTGACTGGAATATCGAGATTTAAAGGAAACTCAGGTAAAAGCCTGTTTTGATAAATCAGGTCCGTCGTTGTGTTCAGTGGCATACTCTGATTGATATGAATGGTCGTCTGATAATCAATCTGCACAGAAACAGGAACTTCCACTTCAAAGCCCAGTTTTGCCCTGTATTTTCCTTTTAAAGGCAACAGTAACTTTTTATCCACCGTCAGTTGAGTATCCACCTGTCCAAGCGAAGTTGCCTGTAAATGATTAGCCACATTGATTCTGACCGGTAAGGAATGCGGTAACTGAATATCTGCCTGCTGAGCACTGACATGCATGGAAGCCACAACATTCAGATACAGCCAGAATAAAAAAGCAATCAGCAATCCTGTCAGAATAAAACTGATCATCCACAGCTTCGGAGAAGAAAATATTCGCATATCACTTTACCTGTACAGGTTCAGTTTCAGCATTTTTTAATGTTGCTATACGCACTGAATTTAATGGAATACGCAGCTCACCCTGCCTGATTTTGACTGGAAGTGTATTCTGAACATCAACCGAAGCATTCAAGGCAGATTTCACCGGCACATTCAAATGACCACTCACAGGAACTATGGTTTTCAGTGTCGTCTTTAAGGGAATATGCAGATTTTCCTTTAGCTCCACTCTGACAGGTGCATCAAACTTCAAATGTACTTTTTGTGCCAGAGGGACATTCAGCTCAATCGGAACATCCAGCTGGATCGGAATGGTTCCTTTCAGTGGCAAAGTAATCTCTTTACCCAGCACTGTCGTCTGTACTTTGGTATTGACTGCCATATCCTGCCTGATTTTTAAGACCTCACGGACTGGTATCGTGGTTTTAATCGGCACCTGATTATCAAAATATACACGAGGAGTCAGAGTCTGCTTCAGTGGAATATTCAGTTTTTCATCAATCGGAATTTCTGCATTGATCCGACCTGATATATCCACATCCAGTGCATCTTTGACATGAACCTGAGCCTGGAGAGGTTCCTGTAAATCAATATTGACCTGCTGATTCTCTAAAGGAATATAAATATTGAAATGCTTAAAAGCCCAGATTCCCAGCACAATTCCACAGATACTGGTCAGCAGAATAAATACAATAATGCTCAATACATTTTTCAGTTGCAAAACTTATCCTTAAGTTCCATTTCCTTTCATTATTTTAATTATTATTGTGAATTGAATCGCTTTTTTATGTATAAGAGTCTATTACATTTGTACACTCCTCTGTTTTACTCTGAATAACTGATTTTCTGAATCTCCCTGTCTCAGCCCGTATACCTCAGACATACGCCATATTTTTATTCATAAAAAACGGGCAAAAAAAAGAGCCTCCGAAGAAGCTCTTTTTTATTTAAAGATTATGCAGTTTTTTCTGCAGGAATCTTAGGATAGCTTACACCGCCCATCTGTTCTGCAATACGCAGTACCTGGCAGCTGTAACCTACTTCATTGTCATACCATACATAAGCAGTCAGACGGTTGCCTGAAGTGATTGTTGCCTGAGCATCAAATACACCTGCTGTACGTGAACCAATAAAGTCAGAAGATACAACTTCAGTTGAGTTGGTATAACCAATCTGACCCTGAAGGCTTGAGCTGATAGAAATCTGACGGATGTATTCGTTCACTTCATCACGATCAACTTCTTTATCCAAAGTTAAGTTCAGAATAGCAAGAGATACGTTAGGTGTTGGAACACGTACTGAGTTACCAGTCAGTTTGCCCTGAAGTGCAGGAAGTGCTTTAGCAACTGCTTTAGCCGCACCTGTTTCAGTGATTACCATATTCAGTGTTGCAGCACGGCCACGACGATCAGCTTTATGATAGTTATCAATTAAGTTCTGATCGTTTGTGAACGAGTGAACTGTTTCAACATGACCATTCAATACTGTGTATTTATCATGTAAAACTTTCAGAGTTGGAGTGATAGCATTGGTTGTACAGCTTGCTGCTGAAATAATCGCATCTTCATCCAGGATGTCTGTCTGGTTTACGCCATATACAACGTTCTTCATATCACCTTTACCAGGTGCAGTCAGAATAACGCGTGCAGCGCCAGGACATTTCAGATGCTGTGCAAGACCTTCTGAATCACGCCATTTACCTGTGTTATCAATCACAAGTGCATTTTCAATACCGTAAGCTGTGTAATCAACTTCAGTCGGGTTGGATGCATAAATCACTTTAATGAACTGACCGTTAGCAATAATTGCTTCGTTTTCTTCATCAACAGAAATAGTGCCTGAGAATGGACCGTGAATTGAGTCACGACGTAACAGTGAAGCACGTTTTTCCAGGTCACCATCAGATGACTTACGAACAACGATTGCTTTCAGGTTTAAGCCACGACCAAGACCAGACTGACCAATCATCAGACGAGCCAGAATACGACCGATACGACCAAAACCGTAAAGTACAACATCACGACCTTCTACAGAAGTCGCACGACCTTCAACTGATTTAACTGAAGTTGCAACAAAGGCATCAACATCGCCACCTTGCTCTTTGAAAGCAACGGCTAATTTGCCCAGATCAATCTCAGCAGTGCCAATATTTTCAATTTTAGCCAGCGCTTCAAGAATCGGGAATGTATGTACAACTGAAAGTTCAACATCCATCATACGGGTGAAACGATGCGCTTTAAGAATCTGGATTACTGAACGGTTAACCAAAGAGCGTCCAAACACTGAAACCACAATATTTTTTTCACGGTAAAGCTGACCAATCAAAGCGATCATTTGTTCCGCGATTTCTTCACGGTTTTTCCAACGACCCTGGTGCTCTGCGTGTAGGGCGATGATAGTCTCTTTGCTCACAGAAACGTCCTCTAATTAATTGTAAATCTAGGCATAAAATTCAAAACCCGACAATTGTAATGGAATTATCGAAAAGTTTGAATCAAAAGCTGTTCAAGCGGTGCTTATTTTCCCATATATTCACTATAAATTTTAAAAATACTTGTAATTATTTTTATGATTTTCATATACCAATCATTTTACTGTTTTTTTCATACTTCCATGTCATCAAAAAAAATCTGATCCAACAGAACCAGGAATCTATCAGGACATCATGCTGTCTGACTGATTCTGTATTTCTTTTTCAACCTTTGAGCCTTCAGAAAAATTCAGTTCATAATTAAATTTTGCATTGAAGACTTCTACATCAAAATCCAGGAAAGATTCAGGCAGTTTAATCACAACCGGCAAACGACTCAGCCCATTCTCCCCACATGGAAATGCAAAATGACGCGCAGTTTCAGTAAAGCTCAGCATACTCTCTGTTTCCAGATGAATCATGTTACGTCGTGTGGCTTCAAGCAACCGACGTATGTCGGTGAATATCTGCCTTTTCAGTAACTGCATTTCCTCACTGATCTGCTGTATATCTTTTTCATACTGGTCGCTTTTAATCATTCTTTTAAACAGAGAATTTCTAGCTTCTGAAAGCTCTCTCCGCAATTTATTCAGGCGGATTTTCAGTTCTCTGTATTCTGGCAAGCAGATATTCATGATCTGAATCATGCCCTGAACAGGTCCGGTTGATTCGCTGTGAGCATTCTGCCATTCAGATGCAGTCGCAACAGAAAAAATCTGCGCACGGCGCTTTTGCAGTAAACGCACCAATGAGACAAACTTATATTCAAATGCTTTTATTCCCTGACTGGACTTTAAAGCAGGCTGGGCACAGAACACCCGATAATAAGCATACATTTCTGTAAACAGGCGGTTCAGATTCCAGTAAAGCACGGCTGATTCTTCAGCAGAAAATATATTTTCTTTCAGCTGATCTGCCAGTGGAATCAGCAATTTTTCAGTCAAAGTGTTTTCCAGCTCTTTCAGATGCTGCTGTACGAAAACATCCGAACTTTTTTCTTCCAGATGTACCGACTCAGTCAGTAAAGGAAAAATGGTCTGTTCGCATATTTCATTCATCTGCTGAATCTGCTCAAAAGCTTTCGGGCTCAGTTTTGCAACACTTTCTGGGATCATCTGCAATAATGACTGAAATCTCTCCATATAATCATTTTCAAGTGATTTTTCGAGATCCAGCACAAGTACACAACATTCCATACCTTTTGTTCTGTCTGTTTCCCTGAGAAAACGGCTGATTGAATAAGGGTTCTGTTCAATATCGGTACTCGGTGCAATGACAAAAATATAGTCGGCGGATCTGATCAGTTCTACAGGTTTCAGCTCCTGTTTTCTGTTCAGGGAATAACGGAAAAAAGGGTGCTTTTTCAGCTCCTGAATTTCTTTGAACTGTGGTTTTATAGAGGGTACCGGCAGCTGGTAGCGCAGAAAAACATCAACAATAAAATGCCTGATCTGATCTTCGGTCAGCTCTCTCAGACCTGTAGGTGGTACTATTGTCATGGCAAGAACAATCTGTGCTGCCTGAATCAGGTATGTTTTCAGCAACAGGTTTTTTTCCCGCCATCCTGACTGATCTTCCTTCATCTGCAATTGTCTGATTGCTGCAACGCCCTGTTCCAGACACGATGCAACTGCCATAGCATCTGAACTGAGTTTCATTGCCTCAAGATCCTGGTTCAGCTGATCCGCGAGCAATTGTAACTCTGTATTATTGACACAATGTTTAAGAATATTTAAGGCAGTCGTAAAACTGTAACTGAAACTGTTGTCTTCCCTGTCCCAGACAATTTCCTTAGCCTTTAAAAACTGCTGATTCAGCATATCCTGAATGGCTGAATCCTGTTCTGAAAAAACACTTTCAAGCACACTTTGCCAGCCAGGTTCAAAACCTGGCTCAAGTTGTAATAATTTTTCCCGGATATGAAATGGGATCATTGCTGGCTGCATATTAATTTATCCCCGGCTGAATTATTTTTAGATTATCTTTTTTAAATATATTCATCATGTTAGTGAATCAATTGCTTATTTTCAATAAGCAATAAAACACAGATTCTTCTATCCAATCAAATAGCACAATGAATGGCTTTTTGCTTTATTTTTACGACAGAATGCATTTTCCTGACGACACAAGGTATTTCAGCTAAACCCTTAATTTATTTATGACTTTTCATTTACTGTTCAGTTCTGTTTATCCAGATACTTAACCGCTTTGCATTCCAGTTCCTGTGATTTCTGTCTTTGCCTGAAAATGTGCAGAACACCCTCAATAACCAGCAGTAAAACAGCAAACCAGATTGGAATATACGTCAGCCACTCACCTGCTTCCACCCGCTCACCCAGAACGATTGAAGCCAGTGCAAGTAACACAGGTTCCAGATAACTCAACAATCCAAAAATGACAAATGGCAGATAACGACTGGCGAGGATATAACTTCCCAGTCCCAGCGCACTTAAGAAACCAAGCACAATAATTGCCCAGATCAGATGTGGAAAGGCAGCAATCAGTCCGGTTGAATCACTCAGGCTGAACCCAAGATAGACCGCTACGGGCAGAATCAGAAACAGATCCCACCAGAAACCACCTAAATGATCTGTTTTAAAATAACGTCTTAAAAAGAAATACAAAGGATATGCCAAAGCCACATAAACCGTTTCCCAGGCAATACTGCCAATACGCCATATTTCATGCGCAACGCCAAGCACTGCAAAAACCACAGCCGCAAGCTGCCATCTGGACAGTTTTTCTTTGTAAACCAGGCAACCGACCAGCACCATAACTAAGGGCAATAAAAAATAGCCCAAAGATACCTGAAGCCCCCGTCCATTGATGGGACCCCATAAAAAAAGCCACAACTGAGTCGTACAAAGCAACGAGCTGAAAAGCAACCAGATTAAAAAGACCGGCTGATCCAGTATCCGCCTGAAAATGGACTGGATATTTTTAAGATCGCCTGACCACCACATAAACAGGGTCAGAAAAGGAATTGTTGCAAACATTCGCCAGGCAAAGGTCTGCTCACTGTCCATCGGTTTCAGGTACGTTGTAAAAAAATACAGAATCCCAAAAGTTACAGATGCCAATACAGACAGCGCTACGCCTTTATACATCTTTGACTCCTGAGATATGGGGCAGATCAGTATAATGGCTTTAAAGCAACTAAAACATGAATATTCAATTTAAATTATATTCCAGGCAATAAAAGCACCTGAATATAAATCAATCAATTATTAAAACTACTGCTCTGTTTCCTTCAACAGTTTCAGTGACTGTTTTGTCCTGATCAGATCTTTGATGTTATAACCCAGCGACTGAGCATACTGCAGGTATTCGTTGAGCCTGGCTTCATTCAGATCCGGTGTTCTGGACAGCACCCACATGTATTTACGCTTAGGCTCTCCCACCAGTACAGTCTGATAATCATCATCAATCTTCAGAATCCAGTAATCCCCTCTGGCAACCGGCAACCAGCGAACCACTTCGGGCAGAAAGCTGACTTTTAGCTTACTGTTAAACGGTGCATTCTGAATAAAAGCTTCACCTTTGACCTGGTTGACTGTGCCATCCTCACTCAGACAACGATTCAGCACATCCACATTACCATTTTCGTTTAAGGTATAGGTTGCCGTGACATGACGGTCACACTGTTTCTGAAAATACATGGGTTTACGGGCAATTTCATACCACACCCCTAAATAGCGGTCTATTTCAATTTTATCCACGGTTGTTAAAGGTCTGGACTGTGCATAACTCACTGCAGCTATTCCAAGCCCCGCTAGCAGCACGCCACCAACCGCAATTTTTGCCAATGTATAACCTGCACGAGGAATATTTTTCGTTATCATGATATTACCTGTCTGATCCCAGCTTATTTAAACTGATGTAACTATCATTAAAATAACGATTATTTTTTCCTCATACTGTATTGTTATGTAAGATGTCTGACAATCTGAAAATTATTGCAGCATCTGTGCTTTCAGGCGGACAATTTCATCCCTGAGTTGAGCTGCCTGTTCAAACTGCAGCTCTCTGGATGCTTTAAGCATATCTTTTTCAAGTTTTGCAATATGCTTCGCAAGCAGTTTAGGATCTGAAAGCAAGTGTCGTTCATCTGCAGTGAGCACATTGTTCTGCTCTAAAGCCCCAACTTCGATCTGTTCATCAGTCAACACTTCGCCCGTATCAATTTCCTTAATAGCCTGCCGTTTTGCACTGCGTGGAATGATGCCATGCTCTTCGTTGAACTGAATCTGTTTCGCTCTGCGACGGTCAGTTTCATCAATTGCTTTCTGCATCGAATCCGTCACACGATCTGCATACAGAATCGCTTTACCTTTCACATGACGTGCGGCACGACCAATGGTCTGAATCAGTGAGCGTTCCGAACGTAAAAACCCCTCTTTATCTGCATCCAGAATAGCAACCAGGGATACTTCAGGCATATCCAGACCTTCTCTTAACAGGTTAATGCCAACCAGCACATCATGCACACCTGTCCGAAGTTCATGAATAATTTTGACACGTTCAACAGTATCAATATCTGAATGTAAATAAGCTACTTTTACACCGTATTCCTTTAAATACGAGGTCAAATCTTCAGCCATACGTTTGGTTAAAGTTGTAACCAGTACACGTTCATCCAGTTCTTTACGGATATTAATTTCTGAAAGTACGTCATCGACCTGAGTAAGTACCGGGCGAATTTCAATAACAGGATCAACCAGACCTGTTGGACGTACCACCTGCTCTGCGACCTGCTCGGACTTTTCCAGTTCATAAAGGGCAGGCGTTGCACTGACATAAATCGTTGACGGTACAATCCGCTCCCATTCTTCAAATTTCATTGGACGGTTATCCAGAGCACTGGGCAGACGGAATCCATAATTGACTAAGTTTTCTTTACGTGAACGGTCACCTTTATACATAGCACCAATCTGAGGAACCGTCACATGCGATTCATCAATTATCAGTAAAGCATCATCAGGAATATAGTCAAACAGCGTTGGCGGTGCTTCACCAGCCGGTCGTCCAGACAGATGTCTTGAATAGTTTTCAATCCCGTTGGTATAACCCAACTGTTGCATCATTTCCAGATCATAGCGGGTTCGCTGTTCAATACGCTGCAATTCAATCAGTTTGTCATGTTCTTTAAAAAATACCTGACGCTCTTTCAGTTCTTCTTTAATTGTGCCTATTGCCCGTTCAAGATTATCTTTGGGCGTGACATAGTGACTTTTAGGATAAATCGTCACTCTTGGCACTTTACGTACCAGTTTACCGGTTAAAGGATCAAACCAGCGGATCGAATCCACTTCATCATCAAACAGTTCAATCCTGATGGCATACTGGTCAGATTCAGCAGGAAAAACATCCAGTATTTCTCCACGGATTCGATAAGTACCCCGCAAAAATTCCAGTTCATTCCGTGTGTACTGCATTTCCACAAGCCGACGGATCAGATCATCACGGTTGATTCTGTCTCCTTGAACCACATGCAGCAGCATGCTCATATAAGCATTCGGATCGCCCAGACCATAAATGGCTGAAACCGATGCGACAATAATGGCATCCCGTCGTTCCAGCAGTGACCGGGTCGCTGAAAGACGCATCTGGTCTATATGATCATTAATGGCTGAATCTTTTTCGATAAATGTATCTGAAGATGGCACGTAGGCTTCAGGCTGATAATAGTCATAATAACTGACAAAATATTCAACAGCGTTATTTGGAAAAAATGCTTTAAATTCACCATAAAGCTGAGCTGCCAGGGTTTTATTATGCGCCATGATAATGGTTGGTCGCTGTGTTTGCGCAATGACATTTGCCATGGTGTAAGTCTTACCGGATCCTGTCACACCCAATAACAATTGATCGTGTAAACCTCTGTTTACCCCATCAACCAGTTTTGCAATCGCCTGTGGCTGATCCCCTGCGGGTTGATAATTTGTCACAAGTTCAAAAGGTTGGTTTTCACTCACAATAATTCACTCTTTGACCAGGCTAAGAAGCACAGGATAGTTTAACAGAATGTCACGCAAACTACGGTTTACACTGTTTTTTAATGGGGCTTTTTACACAATATTCAACAAATACCCTTGACCCTTTTTTATTTCGATAGCAACATTGAAACAAGCCGGCTAAAAGATTGAAAACATGACTTATCAATATCATGATGAAAGCATAATCAAAGATTTACCTGAAGATACAGTCTTTGTCTTTGGAAGCAATATGGCGGGTACTCACCAGGGGGGGGCTGCAAAAACAGCACTGTTACACTTTGGTGCGACCAAAGGTGTCGGACGGGGCTGGGCAGGACAAAGCTTTGCCATTCCAACCATGAATGAACATCTTCAGCAGATGCCGCTTTCGCAAATTCAGCATTATATTGATGATTTTAAAATCTATACCAGAAACCATCTCAAAATGAAGTATTTCATTACTTCAGTTGGTTGTGGTGTTGCAGGCTACAAAGTTGAAGAAATCGCTCCAATGTTTAAAGGAATTTCACGTAACGTAATCTTCCCTGTTTCCTTTCGTCCATTCGTGGAAAAAACCTTACCGAAACTGACTCAGAAATTTCTGCAAAGTATTCTCAGCAATGAAGTGATCTTTCATGCAGATGTCGAAGAAAAAATTCAGACTTTAGATTTAAGCGATGCAGAAAAAACCCTTGCAACGATTGTGATCAATATCCCGATGTATCCAACGGACAGTAATGGTCGGGATCGCAGTTACGAAATCAGCGATATTTTAAATACACTCAAAAGCAAAAATGTTTTAACAGATGACATTCAGAGTGATGAAACCAAGACTTTAGGTGGTGTGATTTTAGCAATTTTAGAGTTGTATAATATCAACGAGCATGATTTTATAGAAACGTGGAATGCTCAAAAAGAAGTGATGCCACCAAAAGCTGCACATCGTGCAAAAAAATAACTGATACTGATAAAACGGTTTGAACAAAGCAGTTTTAACAATAAACAATACTGGTGAGAAGGAAGAATATTATGGAGGAAGTCGATTTATCCATTTTTCACCTATCTCCCATGGCGATGTGGATTCAGGACTTCAGTGCTGTCAAAAAAATCTTTCAGCAATGGACAGATGAAGGCATTGAAGACCTGGAGCAATATCTGCTTGAAGACCCCGAACGCTTACAGCCCTGTTTAATGGCAATCCAGACCATACAGATCAATCAAAGTACCCTTGATCTGTATGAAGCTTCAGATTTAAATGAAATATTACAAAGCTTTGCAAGCTTACATGCAGAAAAAGTCAGTATAGAAAAAGTTAATTTTTTTATTGCCTTATGGAACCGAAAAACCCAGTACATTTGCCCTTCAGTCAATTACACTTGCAAAGGCAAACAAATTGATATTCAGCTTAAAGCCAGTTTTATGCCTGGACATGAAGATGACTGGGAACGTCTGTTACTCACGACTGAAAATATTTCCGATTATCAGAATGCCCGTAGATTTGCGGAGTCCTTATTTTTACACTCCCCTACAGCATTGTGGGTCAGAGATTACAGTCAGATCAAACTGATATTTGATCGTTTAAAGCAACAAGGAATCAATGATTTAGACAATTATATGATCCGACATCCTGACTTTGTCAGAATGTGCTTTGAAAGTGTTCAGAATATTGGTGTAAATCAGGCACTTTTAGAACTGTTTAAAGCCGACAGTAAGCAAAGTTTCCTGCAAAATTTATGGCAGATTTTACGTGAATCAAGTCAGCAGAATTTCCATACCCAATTACTGGCACTCTGGAATGGTGAACACCAGCAAACTCGTGAGTGTGAATATCAAACCCTTGACGGTGATATTCTCAATATACGCGAGCAACTGGTGATCTTTCCTCATTCTCACCATAACTGGGATACAGTGCAGATCGCCTTTACAGATTTCTCAGAACGTAAAAAATTAGAAAATCATTTACTTCATGTCAGTAAACATGATCATTTGACCCAACTCTATAATCGTACTTTTTTTAATGATGAAGTCATTAATATTCAGGCGAAAAAGGATCATCCTGTTTCCTGTATATTTTTAGACATTAATGGCTTAAAAGAAATTAATGATGTCTATGGGCATGACCAGGGCGATCAGATATTAAGACGGTTTGGTAAAATTTTAAAAACATCACTTACACAGACAACTTTTTCAGCTTCACGACTGGGCGGTGATGAATTTGTCATTCTGATGCCCAAAGCGAAACAGACTCAAATCATTCGATTATTAGATCGGATTCGCTGTGAACTTGAAATTGACCAGATCAAACATCCTGATTTTCCAATTCATGTTGCGATGGGTTATGCAACTACACAACAGGATGAAAGCATAGAGGAATTACTCAAAAGAGCTGATGCAATTATGTATCGCAATAAACAGGCTTTCTATAACGCATCTTTAAAAGATTAATTTTGAAATTAAGAGCTACTCTTAAAAACTCAGATATCCAATAAATCATTTAAATAAGAGTCAATTCAAAATTAAAGCAAAAGACGCCAATTTGTAATTATATGACAACCTGAAAATATTTTAGCTCCAGACTTATAGATCTTCTTTGCATAAAAATAGGCGCATTCAGCACCTATTTTTAATTCGCGTCTAAATTAACGCTTGCCCATCGAACGACGTGTACCTCTTGGAGGCATCCATGTCCGGTCTGCATAACGCTGTGGCTTTGGACGCATATCTTCAATTTCCTCGTCCGCAGGTGTAGCATCATTCACTTTCTGCACTGGAAAAGGTAAGTTAACCAATGGCTTTTTCTTGGGAGTATTTTGGGTGGTCATGTGATTCACTCAATTTCAGCTCGCTGTATTGTACGTAAATTTGCATCCTGATGCGAGTCAGGCGTGCAGTAATGGATAAATTGATTTTTTGAAACAGATTTTTTCCATTTTGATTCATTTTTTTAAACATTTCTTCATATATTGGGCGACGTAACACACCGTTTTAGGCTAAGATAGTGTGCTTTTATTTTTTTATCCCTATAAGAAGGAATATTGCCGTGGACGTACGTCTCTCTGATCGTGTAAATGCCATCAAACCGTCCCCAACACTTGCTGTTACCAACAAAGCTGCTGAATTAAAAGCAGCTGGTAAGAACGTAATTGGCTTGGGCGCCGGCGAACCAGATTTTGACACTCCGCAACACATCAAAGATGCTGCTATTCAAGCAATTAACAACGGTTTTACAAAGTACACCGCTGTAGATGGTACGCCAGGCCTTAAAAAAGCAATTATTGCTAAATTAAAACGTGACAACAATCTTGAATATGCTGCAAACCAGATCCTGGTTTCATGCGGTGGTAAACAGTCATTCTTTAACCTGGCACTTGCTCTGTTAAACAAAGGTGATGAAGTCATCATTCCTGCACCGTATTGGGTAAGCTATCCAGATATGGTGATCATCGCTGAAGGCGTACCGGTTGTTGTGAAATGTGGTGAAGAACAGCGTTTCAAAATTACTCCTGCGCAACTTGAAGCTGCAATCACTGACAAAACCCGTTTAGTAGTGTTAAACAGCCCTTCTAACCCTACAGGTATGATCTACACCAAAGCTGAACTTGAAGCTCTGGCTGAAGTACTTCGTAAATATCCTGAAGTATTTATTGCTTCTGACGATATGTATGAGCCAATCCGTTGGGATGATGAGTTCTACAACATCGCAACTGTTGCTCCTGACCTTTATGACCGCACGATCGTTTTAAATGGTGTGTCTAAAGCGTATGCAATGACTGGCTGGCGTATTGGCTATGCAGCGGGTCCTGCTAAACTGATTGGCGCAATGAAAAAAATCCAGTCTCAATCAACTTCAAACCCAACTTCTATTTCACAGGTTGCTGCTGAAGCTGCATTGAATGGTCCACAGGACGTTCTTCAACCTATGATCGAAGCGTTCCACCGTCGTCATGACTTAGTGGTAAATGGCTTGAATGACATTAAAGGCATTACTTGTCTTCCTGCTGATGGTGCATTCTATGCATATGCGAACATCCGTCCATTGATCCGTGCAAAAGGTTTAAAATCCTGCACAGAATTCTCTGCATGGTTACTGGAAGAAACTGGTGTTGCTGTTGTTCCTGGTGATGCATTCGGTTTAGGCGGTTATATGCGTATTTCTTATGCAACTGCTGATGAAGTTCTTGTAGATGCACTTGCACGTATCAAGAAAGCTGCTGATTCAATCGAAGGCGTTGATGCTGCAATTGCTTCAATTGCTGCTGAAAAATAATCTGATTTAAATATCAGATTTAAAAAACCCGCGAATATCGCGGGTTTTTTATTAACAGACCTGAGATAACCTTACTTCAACTTCTTTTACAAACCTGTCGAATCAGCCGAAACCGTTTTGTTCAAATGCTGACTGTCGGATGAAGACCTGATCACCAAAGCAATCCCAGCCAGAACAATGACTGCAGAAATAACAACTCTGAAACTCAGTGCTTCGCCAATAAACAAGGCTCCCCCCAGAATAGCCAGACATGGTACTGACAGTTGCACACTGCTGGCTGTCACACGATCAATCTGCTTCACTATGGCGTACCAGAGTACATAGGCACCACTGGAAGCCAGACCGCCCGACAACAGTGCTAAAAGCACACCCTGCGGTTTGATAAAGCTCTGTGTGTAAAAAACCAGATATACCAGCAATACAAAAGGAATCGCAAGTACAAAATTCCCCAGGCTGCTTGCCAGTGGGTTATGCATATTTTTTCCTGCGATACTGTACATTGCCCATCCTATACCCGAAAGTACCATCATTGCAGCATAGCCCAGATGAGGTGCGGATGCTCCAGGCAATAACAAAATCAGAATCCCCGTAATCGCAATGACCAGTCCCGTACCGCGACGCAGATTTATCCTCTCACCGTGGCACAAACCATAGCCGACCATGCTGAGCTGAACTGTACCAAAGAGAAGTAATGCCCCCACACCCGCATCAATATGTAAATAAGCAAGAGAAAAAGCGGTGATATATAAGGCGAGAAAAAATCCATTTTTCACGCTCCATTCGATCTTTGCCTGGTTTGAAGAAAACTGATAAAGTCCCCACAATACTGCTGCACCACTGCATACACGGATCAGACTGAAACTCATAGGATCAATCTGCTGTTCAGCCAGTGCTAAACGGCACAATACAGAGTTTGCAGCAAATGCCAGCATGGCAATCACTATTTTAAGCAGCATGTCTGAGCATCCTTATTCAACAGTCTGCTTTAGATATATCGAATATATCTTATTAAATCTATAGCATTTTTCTCATCAAACTTATCAATAGTACTGATGTAAAACACGGCTTTAGCATCACCATCAACTCCTTCTCTTATTGATCCGAAGAAAACAGCGCAACCACCTCCGCCTCAGTCATCTTTTGAGTTCTGTTTGAAAATGAATAAAACTCAGGTTTATTGTCAATATAAATTTCCATATCAAGCCTCAGATCCTCAGGTGCTTCTTCTAAAGAAAACACATTAATATTGCAGTAACTGTGATCTTTTGTCCGCCAGAAAAGATTAGTACCACAGGCATTACAAAATCCGCGCTCACCCCAATCAGAAGAACTGTATACAGACAAATATTTCTGTTTGTCAAAATTCAGACTGCCCTGAACCGTATCCACAGTCATAATGACACCACTGGTCTGCCTGCGACAGATTGAACAGTGACATACATGCACATTATGGTCTTTCAGCGTAACGGTAAATGCAGTCTCACCACAGACACACTGTCCTTTCATTTTTATTCTCAACTGTTTGATATTCATATCAGTAAATTACAACAACTATGCTCATCCTCCAACAAATTAAATTTGCTGAATAAACAAAAGTAGATTTCATTCCATTTCGCTGAAAATATATTCCTGTTGTAAATAAAGGATTCAGCCTAAAGCTTAGGCTATTTAAAATTCAGCTTAACCATGAATCTGCACTTTTAAAATACTGGCTTTTTAAGTCTGCTGAAACCCATACAATCCTCCTATATACAGCCCTTTCTGTCAGTAAATAATCAAACAGGCTTTTTGATTCATTTTTTATTTGAAAAATAAAATAATTTGCTTTCTAATAAAATTACAATAACTTAATTATAATATCTGGAAAAAATATGCGTTATAAAATTATTGATGTGTATCCTTTAAATAATATCCACCGCTATATTGCCAGATGCCTGAAAAATCAGACACCGCAGTTCATTGTGATAGAGACATCAAGGACGCTGTGCAAAGAGCTGGATATTATTGATGTTGATCTCAGCGATTCGAGTGCAACCTGGGCTACAGGTGAAAAAATTGAGTTAAAAATTATTCATCGCTCAGATCATATCGAAAAATTTTATCAGATGAATCACTGACCTATTTTCCATCATAATGGAAACAGTTTTACGATATAAATCAATGTATTTTTCATTTTTAATATAAGCAGCACTCACAAAATAAATTGACAGACAGATCTGTATCTCCTATTTTTGTTAAAAGGTTCCTTTTTAGAACTTGCATAAGGATAGCAGCATGAAACACCCAAAAGAAATGACTGGACTTGAGTTTTTACAGGCAATGATTGATGGTCATATCCCCAGAGCCAGTATCAGCGAAACCATCCCCATGGATTTGCACTCTATTTCAAAAGGTGGAGCAAGCTTTAACGTCAAGGCTGACCAGCGACATTTAAATCCGCTCGGTGGGGTGCATGGTGGCTTTGCTGCCACCGTGCTTGATTCTGTAACCGGTTGTGCTGTACATACCACACTTGAAGCCGGTGTCGGATATGGCACGATTGATCTGAATGTAAAAATGTGTCGCCCAGTACCCAAAGACAAAACGCTGCTGGCAGTCGGTAAAGTCATTAATTTAAGTAAAAATCTGGCAATTTCAGAAGGTCAGCTGATTGATGAAGATGGCAAACTGTATGCACATGCCACTGCAACCTGCATGATTATCCATCCATAAATTTACTGTTATAAAGGGAAGGATAATACTTCCCTTTTCCCCTTGGAAAACTAAGCAATACCGTTTAAAAATTGCTGTATATACTGAAGAACTTCTGCTGTTTTTTCTTTATGCGGCATATGAAATGCCCCTTCAACTATCCGTACTTCAGTCTGAACCGGAATCAGTTCTGCATATCTTTGTGGATGCAGCAATGAACCATACTCGTCATGCTCCCCATGTATGACTAAAGCGGGACATTGAACCTGCTGTAACTCAGTATCTATCGTCCACTCTGCAAACGGCTCAGACAGCCAGGTATCCACCCATGCACTCAGTACCCACTGAGCTTGTCCGCCATGGTGTTTTTCCAGTCTGGAGAACTGTTGCTGATCCTGAAATGCTTCATTTGCCAGAATAATGCCTTTACGTGTCCTGTCTTCTACAAAAGCCTGCGCTGACATCGTCACTAAAGCCATACAGCGATCCGGATACTGTGCCGCACAGCAGACAGACATTCCACCACCAACGCTATGCCCCATGACAATAAATTTTTCAATTTCAAAAAACTGACAGACCGCATGAAATGCTTCAGATGCTTCAGTCCTTACAAAGTCGGTTCGTAATGGCTCCTGGCAGGCACTTGAACGCCCAAAACCATAACGGTCATAAGCCACTACATTTCTACCCGTTGCCTGTGCAAGCTGTTCTGGAAAATCACGCCACAATGCTACACAGCCAAGTGAATCATGCATTAATACAATCGGAACTGTAGTCAGATCTGTAACCTGCCATCTCCTGGCAAACAACTGACCTGACTGAAAAGGAATCTGAAAATCTGTAACTGACATATCCATGTCGATGTATTCCCCGCAATAAATTTAAAGGCTCAAACCAGCTTAATCAGTTGTCTGCTCTGTTTCAAGCTGACTTTCTGTACCGTTGGTTCACGCTGTCAAACTGACTGCAGACAAAATAAAAAGAGACTATCTGATATGCTGAAGTTTTTCAGTTTTAAATAAGCCATGCTGAACAGATACTTCAGGTCGTTTTAAAGCTTTATATTCACATAGCGTTCTGAATATAGATGCATGAGATTCTGATATCAGCTGCTGATCCTGCCATGCATCGGCACGCCCTTCTCCCGTGAGGAGATTGCCCGTGATTTTAAACAGCAGACCATCCTGTTTTGAAAACCTAGCAAGATAATCCTGTTGATGAACAGCTTCAAAAAAGTGAATTTCAGGAACATTCAGGCACCACTTTCTGGAAAACCATAACTGAAGCAGATCACCAAGAAACAACTGTTGCTTTTTCAAAGGCCATAAATTGATATATGCATCTTCAACAGGTGTAAAATACCACTCTGAAGTTGCAATGATTTCAAGATACTGGGATTGATAAATATGAAGATTTTTAATAATAGACGAAATAGTCAGCGCATTCATTCGCTTTCTCCTGTTTAGCCATTTTAGTGCTGGCAAGTTGGTTTAAATCCACACTGTCTGAAGTTACTCAGATACTATTTATGAATTAAATCTAACAAGCCTGACAGGACTGTGCAAGTTTTTTTAACAATTTCACCATTCCTGCTCAAATAAAAAGCATATGCAACAAAAATGAAGTCCTGATGACACTTTTAACTTGACCCCTCCCAAAATCTGCTTATAATCGCATGCAGATTCTCCAATAGCTCAGTCGGTAGAGCGACGGACTGTTAATCCGCAGGTCCCTGGTTCGAGCCCAGGTTGGAGAGCCATATTTTAAAAAGCCCACTCATAATGAAGTGGGCTTTTTTATGCCTGGAATTTATCATGTTATCGGTATCTGAAAAATAAGATAAATCACATCAATGCGGTATTTGCTGACTGATGAATTGCAGTCAATGCAAGTTCGCAACTCCTGAAAATATCCCATAAAAAAAGGCTGAATATTAATTCAGCCTTTTAAAATACAAGAATAACTTAAACAGGCACACCGCTGTGAAAACGGAAAGTCTCATCAGGGCTTTGAATCAGATTTTTTTCAACTTCACGGATATGTTCAATCCGCTGCTGGATATCTTCTTCAGGATTTTTGAGTTTTGCTGTTTTAGCAACATCCAGTGCCAAAGCAAGATAATCCTCATAGTGCCGTGATTCAGACTTCAGCAGATAACGGTAATAACGTCCCAACTCATCATCAACCACAGGAGCAAGTGCGTAAAAACGCTCACAGGAACGCGCCTCCACAAATGCACCGATTACCAGCACATCAATCAGCGCTTCAGGTTCGTAAGTACGGATTTCCTTACGTAATCCACCTGCATAACGCCCTGCACTCAGCCCTTTCCATTCCTGACCACGTTTGGTCATAAATTCAAGAACCTGCTCATAATGCAGCATTTCTTCGCGCACCAGTTGCGCCAGTTTAACCTGCAGATCAGTAAAAAAGCTGTATCTGAACATCAGGTTCATTGCTGTACCTGCTGCTTTTTTCTCACAGTTGGCATGATCCTGCATCAGAATATCAAGATTCTTCAATGCTTCATCAAGCCACGCCTGGGGAGTTTCACAACCGAGGAAACCTTTGACAGGTTTCATCAGTTCATCATAATCAATCGTAGACATAATCTAAAAACAAAATTAAAAAATTAACGTGCAGCCTGAATAGCTGCTTTCATTTGCTGAACTGCCTGAGCAAGCCCCACAAACACAGCATCTGCAATAATAGAATGACCAATGTTTAACTCGTGGATCTGTTTGATCTGAGCCACTGGTGTCACATTTTCCAGATTCAGCCCGTGACCTGCATTCACCACAAGCCCTTTGGATGCAGCATATTCAGCTCCCTTAATAATGCGCTCAAGTTCATGCTGCTGTGCTTCTGCTGTTTCAGCATCCGCATATGCACCAGTGTGCAGTTCAATCGTAGGTGCGCCACACGCAACCGCAGCATCAATCTGAGCAATATCAGCATCAATAAACAGCGATACATCACAGCCAATCGCTGTCAGCGCCTGAGTCGCCGCTTTGACATCTTCAAAATGCCCAACAACATCCAGACCGCCTTCAGTGGTGATTTCCTGGCGTTTTTCTGGAACAAAGCAGACATGATGCGGTTTGATTTCTTTTGCAAACTCAATCATTTCAGCTGTAACCGCTATTTCCAGATTCATACGTGTTTTCAGCAATGGACGCATACGGCGCACATCATCATCCTGAATATGACGACGGTCTTCACGTAAATGCAAAGTGATGCCTTCAGCACCTGCCTGTTCACAGATCAATGCTGCATTTACAGGATCTGGATAAGCAGTCCCGCGCGCCTGACGCAATGTCGCAACATGATCAATATTTACACCCAGTAAAGCAGCCATAACAATTTCCTGATTAAGATTGAGTATTCTGAATCCATAATTGCCGACTTTTCAGTGGACGGTCACCCAGTAAGGAGCTGATCATCTGTCTGTACAGTCGGGACAATAATTGTAACTGTTCCTGATTGAAATCAGTACCCTTTTCATATTTAAGCATGGACAGAATCAATGCTCCCGAAAAAGCAGATCGGTTTTGCTGAATAACAGGAATGAATCCCTCATCCATCTGAAATACATAATACTGAGCAGGATCTATTTCCTGCTGAGCAGTATCCGAAGCAAAGTCCAGATAAAATCCAAGCTCTTGCAGTAATTCATGTTCAAATTTTCTTAAAATCTGCCGGAGAAATAAAGCTGGATTTTCCTGTTCAGACATCCGCTGCAAATCAGACAAGGTTGAAGCATACTGGAGAAAAGTCTGCGGCATTTCCACTTCCGCAGGACATAATCTCAGCACAATTTCATTCAGATAAAAACCTGAAAAAAAAGCATCACCAAAGAAAAATACAGGCTGATTCACAATTTCCAGCTGGCTGAAATTTTTCAGCTCAGACTTTCCTGATGCCTGCACACAAACTGGCTGATACTGAGGAGGAGGTGTCTGACGCAAAATACCGTCAACACGGCCATATTCCTGAGTAAACAGATGTACAATATGACTGCGTTCACGGTATTTACGATGATGAATCAGATAACCATGCAAAATTTCATTGCGCATGATTCAGATAATCAATCCTTTTTCTGATCTTTGTCTTCATTTTCTTCGTCATCCCCATCTGGAATGACAGCCCCAACGACAGCAGCAGTACCTTTCACCACGCCTTTCGTTGTTTTATAGGCAACTTTAACAGGAACGGTCACAATTTTATGAATGCAGCCCTGTAAAAACACGACACACGCAATTACAGCCAGAACTTTAATCATTTCCGCTCCTGTTTAAGATCATCAGATATCGCTGTACCCAAGGCTTTTCAAAGCACGCTCGTCATCAGACCAGCCACCTTTTACTTTCACCCAAAGTGTCAGCATAATTTTCTGTTCAAACATTTTTTCCATATCAACACGAGCATCCATACCGATTTTTTTCAGCTTGGCACCCTTTTCACCAATCACAATTGCTTTCTGTCCAGGACGGTCAACAAAGATGGTGGCATCAATATACGTACAGGCTGCTTTAGGGCGACCCGTTTTTTCGTTGATTGTCGCTTCTTCAGTTTTAAACGATTCAATCTGCACGGTCAGATCATAAGGTAATTCCTCACCTAACTGACGCATGATTTTTTCACGGATAATTTCAGAAGCCAGGAATCTTTCAGAGCGGTCAGTGACCTGATCAAGTGAATACAATGGTGGTTGGAATGGCAGATACTTTTCAATGGTATTGCGTAAATGATCCAGATTTGCACCACGTAAAGCAGATACAGGAACAATTTCAGCAAAATTCATTAATTTTGCACGTTCCTGAATCAATGGCAAAGCATGGTTTTTATTTTCCAGTGTATCAATTTTATTGATCACAAGAATCACTGGCATCTCTGCATTTTTCAGTTTTTCCAATACCAGTTCATCATTCTGTGTCCACTTGTCTGCATCAAGTACAAACAGAACCAGGTTGACATCACGCAACGCCGAATGTGCCGCTTTGTTCATCATTTTATTGATGGCACGCACTTCTTTTTTGTGCATACCTGGGGTATCCACAAATACAGCCTGAGATGTTTCTCGACTGTCAATTCCCACAATTTTATGGCGGGTCGTTTGTGGCTTACGTGAAGTGATGGATAACTTCTGTCCCAGCAGGTGGTTCATCAATGTCGATTTGCCGACATTTGGACGACCTACAATTGCAACAAAACCACTTTTATAGTCCGCAGGAATTTCTGTTCCCTGTGAACTGAAGAATTGATTAATTAAGTCATTGCCACTGTTTGTCTGTGGCTCGTGATCAGCATCGTTGTGATCGGAATTTGTGGTCATGCAGATTACTGCTCCAGTAATTTTAAAATATCTGCCGCAGCTGCCTGTTCAGCAAATCTACGACTTAAACCTTCACCTTTAAAGACCGGCATCCCCTCAACCGCACATTCAACTTTGAAATGCTGGTTTGGAGCATCGCCCTGAATATCCACCACTTCATAAACTGGAAGAGGTTTTTTACGCGCCTGCAAATATTCCTGTAGACGCGATTTCGGATCTTTCAGCTGGTCCGTTGGTTCCATATTGTCCAGATAAGGCTCGTACCATTTTAACACGATTGGTCTTAAAACCGTGAGGTCTTCACAATCGACAAAAATAGCACCAATGATTGCCTCAACAGTATCAGCCAGGATGGATTCACGGTGATGTCCGCCAGACTTCAGTTCACCTGTACTCAGAATCAGATTCTGACTGAGTTTCAGGTCATTGGCAATTTTACCCAATGCTTCCTGACGGACTAACGTTGCACGCATTCGCGTTAAACGTCCTTCATTTTCATGCGGATATGCATGATAAAGATGGTTGGCAATAATCATGCCCAACAATGAGTCACCCAGAAATTCCAGACGTTCATAATTGTATTTATGGCTCACCGATCGGTGTGTCAGCGCAAGCTGCAATAATTCAGGCTGTTTGAACTGATAACCGATACGACTTGCCAAGCGAGCATCACTTAGCCGGGAGTGAGCTTTGATCAAAACTTTTCTCGAACTTTAACACTAAATCAATATTCAATAAGAAAGGTTTTCTTATTTCATATGCTTTTTTAACCTGTAAGCCCTCAACATTTGTGACCTGAGCAATTTCCTCGAATTTTAGATCGCGGACATTGTTCATATCCAGACGCTGACTCATCTGACCTACAAACTTAGAAGGAGCGATATTTTTCGGACTACTTTGCATAAGCTCTGTAATCTGAGTATCCACCACTCGATCATCCCAATATGGTCCCCAAACTGCAATTGCGATTTTTGCAAGAAACGCAAAACCAATAATTGCAATTAAAATAGCAATATACGATGCACCTTTTTGATGTTGACGCATTTATTATTTTCCTGATTCGCTATTAATCAATTTTTCCGTTACGACTGAATGATGGTATCCGGAATCCAGGTTCCTTGTGCATCCATACATAGAACGCACGACCAGTCAGATTTTCTTCAGGAACAAATCCCCAGAAACGACTGTCAGCACTTTGATCACGATTATCCCCCATCGCAAAATAGTGCCCTTTTGGAACGGTCACTTCCCAGTATAAACCATTTTCAGTTGAGTATTTACCATTTTCAACATAATTGATAAATGGCGCCTGACGGGCAATATTCATACCTTCCAGCTCACGCATGGTAAAAGTATGCTTACCCAGTGTTTCCTTATGATAAATAGAAGTCGGTGTATCCTGACTGTCTTTTTCACGACTGAACTGAACAGGTGCTTTTGGCACTTTCTGACCATTGATACTTAACTGACCATGATCATAAACAATGTGATCCCCAGGTAAACCAACCACACGTTTAATATAACTGATGGTTGGTTGTGGTGGATAACGGAATACGATCACCTCACCACGCTCCGGCTCACCCACATCAATAATTTTTTTATTGATAATCGGTAAGCGGACACCATAGTCAAACTTATTGACCAGAATAAAATCCCCGGTTTCAAGGGTCGGAACCATTGAATCTGAAGGGATGTTGAACGGCTCATACAGAAAAGAACGCAGCACTAACACAACAGCCAGTACTGGCCAGAAGTCATATGCCCAGGTAATGATAAAATTTTCATTTCCTCTGCCTTTGGTCTGTCTTTGTTTAAAAACAAACTTATCCAGCAACCACACCAGAAAGAATACCAGCGTGACGGGTACGAGGATTAAATTAAAATCAAAATCCATGAGCTATGAGCCCTCCAGTTTTTTTATCTGTCTACTTTCAATACAGCAAGGAACGCTTCCTGTGGGATTTCAACACTACCCACCTGCTTCATGCGCTTCTTACCTTCTTTTTGTTTCGCCAACAGTTTCTTCTTACGTGAAACGTCACCACCATAACACTTCGCCAGTACGTTTTTACGCATCGCTTTTACAGTTGAACGTGCAATCACCTGTGCACCAATGGCAGCCTGAATCGCGACGTCAAACATCTGGCGGGGAATCAGGTCTTTCATTTTTTCAACGAGGGCAATACCACGATGACGGGCATCCTGACGGTGACAGATCATGGCTAAGGCATCGACCTTATCGCCATTAATTAACACGTCAACCTTAACCAAAGATGAACTCTCGAAACGTACAAAATTGTAATCCAGTGATGCAAAACCACGCGAACAGGATTTCAGCTTATCAAAGAAATCCATGACTACTTCCGCCATTGGAATTTCAAAGGTAATGGAAACCTGATTTGCCATAAACTTCATGTCTTTCTGCACACCACGGCGCTCTACGCACAATGTCATGACATTACCCAGGTATTCCTGAGGAACAAGAATGTGACATTCAGCAATTGGTTCACGCAGGTCTTCAACAGTCGAACCATCAGGCATTTTTGACGGGCTATCAATATATTTCGTCTCACCGTTTTTCATGAATGCTTCATAAATTACGGTTGGAGCAGAACTGATCAGGTCAAGATCGTACTCACGTTCTAGACGTTCCTGTACAATTTCCATGTGCAGCATGCCCAGGAAGCCACAACGAAAACCAAAACCTAAAGCATCAGAGCTTTCAGGTTCAAAGAACAATGCCGAATCGTTAATCTGCAGTTTGTGTAAAGCTTCACGGAATGGTTCAAAATCACTGGCATCAATTGGGAACAAACCAGCATAAACCTGCGGTTTAACCTTTTTAAAACCAGGTAATGTTTCAACTTCTGGCGTAGTGGATAAGGTAATGGTATCACCCACTGGCGCACCAAAAATGTCTTTAATCCCTGCAATCACAAAGCCAACTTCGCCCGCTTCAAGCATGCCGGTTTCAGTATGTTTTGGATTAAAAATACCCACAGAAGTAATGATGTGCGTCTGACCTGTTGATTTGACCAGCATTTTATCGCCTTTACGCACGCGCCCCTGTTTAACACGTACTAAAGACACAACGCCTAAGTAGTTATCAAACCACGAGTCCACGATCAGTGCCTGTAAAGGCGCGTCACGATCACCTTCAGGTGCAGGAATGACATTGACCAGTGTTTCCAATACACCTTCAATGCCCAAACCGGTTTTTGCAGAACACGTCGGCGCTTCAGTTGCTTCGATCCCGATAATGTCTTCAATTTCCTGAATCACACGCTCAGGCTCTGCCTGCGGTAAATCAATTTTATTTAAAATCGGAAGAACTTCCAGACCCTGTTCAATCGCGGTATAGCAGTTAGCAACAGACTGTGCTTCCACACCCTGTGCGGCATCCACAACCAGCAATGCACCTTCACACGCCGCCAGAGAACGTGACACTTCATAAGAAAAGTCCACGTGTCCTGGGGTATCAATGAAGTTCAGCTGATATTCCTGACCATCTGGATGTGTGTAGTATAAAGTCACAGAAGTGGCTTTAATGGTAATCCCACGCTCACGTTCCAGTTCCATTGAGTCGAGAACCTGAGCCTGCATTTCACGATCCTGTAAACCACCACAGGTCTGAATAAAACGGTCAGCAAGTGTCGACTTACCGTGGTCGATGTGAGCAATAATCGAGAAGTTTCGGATATTTTTAATATCGACAGATTTTTTAGCTTGCGCCATGGGCTACCTTGAACAAATAAAGTGCGCTATGTATGAAACTGCATTACATAGCAAAAGCATTTAAGAAATTGCCGTGGATTATAGCAGATGGTATTTTCAATGTATTCATATTAATGAATCCACCCAAGAAAATATCTTCCATGCAAAAAAGTGACCGCATGCTGTTTCTGAAGCATTCAGAGCACAGCATCAGGGATTGTTTTCACAGCAATTGCAGTCGTTTTAAGCCATCATATTTTAATATGCTCTGATACCGCATGGCATCTTTATAGATACACTAAGAAGTTTAGAGCTGAAACGGGTCAATATCTGAATTCAGTGGCTGATACGCCTGCATAAAAGTCGGTGACATCCGTTTTGCTCTTCCTGTAGAAATTTCCACACATGCCCATTTTGTCGTTGCGGTAAACAGCAGGCTTTTGTCTTCCTCCTTAAAAAAAGCATACTGTCTGAATGAATACAGCGCATTGATATCATAAAACCAGGTCCTAAGAATAATTTCATCTCCCAGCACAGCTGCCTTACGGTACTGCACATGATGTTCCACAGCAACCATAGCATGATTCATTTCCAGATACTGCTCCAGCCCCAGACCTGTTTCGCTGATATGAGCAGTTGCTACATCCTGCATCCAGCCAACATAGACCACGTTATTTACATGACCCAGTACATCAATATGTTCAGGCTGAACAGTGATCTTCATATCAAAAACAGTACTCATTTCATTCCACTTCTTTTGTTTCGCTATACAGTATGATGGGGTGTTCTATTAAGTCCTGCTGATCAGCTCTGTCAGAACTGAGTCTTATAAAAGTACCGCCATTTAAAGTACAGTCTACGCATTTACAGCCAGGCTGCAAATTGCAAAATATAAAAAACCACTCTGAATCGAGTGGTTTTTTACTGATGTTTCATTTACTCAGGAATACGCATACCCAACATGGCACGCTGCCCCTGACGCACAATGGTCACTCTGGCAACTGTGCCCTTTTTCAGCTCAGAAACAACGCTGACAAACTCATTGGTATTATTGATTGCTTTGTTGTTGATCTGAATAATAACATCGCCAGGCAGGATTTTAGACTGAGATGCCAGTCCACCACGGCTGACTTCCTGAATCAGGATTCCACCTTTAAGATCCAGCTGACTCAGTTCAGCAGCAGTCAGATTACGGATTGCAACACCCAGTACCGGTCCTTTGGTTTTTGCAGGACTGACTGTTTTAGCTGGCGTATCATCTGGTGCTGTTTCAAGGGTTGCAGAGATAGAGCGGACTTTATCGTCACGTAAAATTTCCAGCTGAATGGACTGTTTAGGTACAGTTCTGTTCAGATAGTTCAACAGATCTGAAGTTCTGGAAATAGCGGCGCCATTAAATTTCAGAACAACATCACCAGAACGGAAGCCGGCTTTATCGGCTGGAGAACCCGGTGTGACCTGAGTAATCAGCGCACCTTCAGGTTTTGGCAGTTTATATGAATCTGCCAGATTTCTGTCAATATCCTGAAGCATAACGCCCAGATAAGAACGGGTGACTTTACCGTTTTTCTTTAACTGATCAGCTACATCCATCGCAACATCAATCGGAATAGAGAACGAAAGCCCCATATAACCGCCTGTACCACTGAAGATACGGGAGTTCACACCCACCACTTCACCTTTCTGGTTGAACAGTGGACCACCTGAGTTACCTGGGTTCAGTGCAACATCGGTCTGAATGAATGGCACTGATGTCTCACCCATCATATTCCGCATTTTCGCACTGACAATACCTGCAGAAGCAGAATAATCAAAACCGAATGGCGAACCAATGGCAAGAACAGGTTCACCTACACGCAGACGATCAACATTACCTGTGGTCAGCGCAGGAAAGTTATTTCCATTCACTTTCAGCAGTGCAACATCTGTACGCTCATCACTACCTACAACAGTTGCGTCTATTTCACGGCGGTCATTCAGTACAATCGTAACTTTGGAAGCATCTTCAACAACATGGTGGTTGGTCAGCAGATAACCGTCTTTAGTAATAAAAAATGCACTGCCGTAGCCCGTTTTTTCCTGTGGGACCTGCTGCTGTGGAACAATCACCTGATTTCCAAAAAAGCGTCTTAAGATTTCAGGCACCTGTTGCTGCAGTAACTCTTCCTGAGTCATTTTTTTCACAACATTGACACTGACCACAGCTGGACTGACCTGCTCAACCAGGTTGGAAAAATCCACCGAGGAAGCCTGTGTCTGTACCGCAGCCATGGTGAATACAGCTGCATATAAGCCCTGTTGTAAATAGCGATTTTTCATTTAATGCATTCACTCAATTGTTTTAAAATTTGAACAATCTTTTTTTATCACAATCCAGGTATATCTTGCGTAATAATATGTTTGATTATGTTCTGTCAAAACAACCGTTTAAATATTTTATTAAAATAATGTGACTTATTTGCTTTTTATCATAAATACACTGCTTTTTGGCTATTGCCTTTTTTATAAAAAAGGGGTGTCATTATCGGACTTTTTTCAAATTAGCTGATGGACATGTCTAATTTAAGCACAACTCATCATTTTGATGTGATCATTGTGGGTAGTGGTGGCGCTGGTCTCAGTCTGGCTTTATCTTTGCCACAGCATTTCAATATTGCCGTTCTTGCAAAATCAACCCTGACGGATGCCAGTACATACTTCGCTCAGGGTGGTGTTGCCGCTGTACTGGATGAAACAGATTCCATTGAACAGCATATTGATGACACAATAATTGCAGGGGCACATCTATGTGAGCTTGATGCGGTTAAACATACAGTGGAAGGTGGGAAACCCTCAGTCGATTTCCTGTTGAAACATGGTGTTCAGTTCACTTTGGATGAACAGGAACAGTTGCACCTGACGCGTGAAGGCGGGCATTCTCAGCGCCGTATCATTCATTCAGCTGATGCAACAGGTAAAGCCATTTCAACAACCCTGGTTCAAAGAGCTCAGGAAAAGAACAATATTCATATCTTTGAAAATTACATCGCGATTGATCTGATCACATCGCATAAACTGGGACTTAAGCAACAGGATAACCGTGCGGTTGGTCTCTATGCTTTAGATGAAACAACTGAAACAGTCCATACTTTCCTGGCACCCTCTACAGCACTGGCCTGTGGTGGTGCAATGAAAGCCTACCTTTATACCTCCAATCCTGATATTGCAACCGGTGATGGTATTGCCATGGCGTACCGTGCAGGTTGCCGTGTTGCAAATATGGAATTCAATCAGTTCCACCCGACCTGTCTTTATCATCCGCAGGCAAGATCATTTCTGATTACTGAAGCCATGCGCGGTGAAGGTGCATATCTGCGACTTCCTGATGGTGAACGTTTCATGCTGCGCTTTGATGAGCGTGCTGAGCTTGCACCACGTGATATCGTTGCCCGTGCAATTGACTTTGAAATCAAACGCCTCGGCATCCGTCATGTATGGCTGGACATTACCCACAAATCGCCTGAGTTCGTGAAAGAGCACTTCCCTACACTGTATGCACGCCTGCTCGAACTTGGCATTGATATTACCAAAGACATGATTCCTGTTGTACCTGCTGCACATTACACATGTGGCGGTGTCATGGTTGATGCAAACAGTCAGACCGACATTGATGGACTGTATGCGATTGGTGAAACCTCATATACAGGTCTGCACGGTGCGAACCGGATGGCGAGCAATTCTCTGCTGGAGTGCTTTGTGTATGGTATGAGTGCAGCCCGACATATTGAACAGAATTTCAGTGCAGATTATAAATCCCCTGCTGTTCCTGCATGGGATGACACTCAGGTTACAAACCCGGATGAAGATGTCGTCATTTTACAGAACTGGGATGAACTGCGTGCCACCATGTGGAACTATGTCGGAATTGTCCGTACCACCAAGCGCCTGGAACGTGCCCTGCACCGTATAGAAATGCTGAAACGGGAAATTACTGAGTATTACCAGGACTATCAGGTCAGTAAAAACCTGATTGAACTGCGTAACCTTGTCCTTGTTTCAGAAATGATTGTGCGCTGTGCCATGCAGCGTAAAGAGTCCCGAGGACTGCACTTCACTCTGGACTATCCTGAACTCTCAGGTGAACTGCGCAAAACTGTACTGACCCCACCTGACTTTAAAGTCGAACAGCCACTGGTCAATACCGATCAGGCTGAATACAGCATGAATTAAATCAAAAAGCCGGATGCACTGTCATTCGGCTTTTTTTATACGGCGTAAAAGACATCCAGAGCTGCATCAAAGGTCTGTAAATGCAGACGGACCAGGTCTTCCAGTGGCTGATAGCCCCCTGCCAGAACAAACATGATGGGAATATCATGCTTTTTTGCCAGACTGAAAACCATTTCATCACGTTTGTGCAGTAATTCAGAGCTGAACCATGCCGATCCAAAAGGATCAGCCTGATGGCAGTCCATTCCCGCCTGATAAATAATCAGATCAGCCTGCCACAGTGAAGCTGTTCTGAATGCTTCATGAATTGCCATGGTATAGCGTGCAAAATTTCCCTGTTCACGGTGAATGTGTCGGGTTTCTGAACGTTCATAAGTGGCACAGTCACATGCAAGCCCATAGATACTGAAATTAAAAAGATTTTCGAGTCTGCGGGTAAATTCTGCCGTGCCATCTCCTCCATGCTGATCGCAGTCCAGTACAAAGATACGTTTATCTGGATATTTCTGAGCCACCAGTGCCAGCCCGTTAAAAGTACAGAATGATCCGCCATATTCATACTGTGCATGATGAAAGCCCTGTGCAATATTGCCTGAAATGCCATATTCCAGAGCCAGTTCTGCGGCAAGAAGCTGCCCTCCATTGATCTTCAGCACCGCATTTTTCAGCTGTTCATTCCACGGTCTGAACCCTGCAAAGGTGGCAAGTTTTTCAGGATAGCCTGTTAAAAAAGCATCGACATAAGCGGGGTCATGCAACACGTACAGCAGTTCGGTACTGACGGCTTCAGGCTCATTCCATAAAATTACAGAAGATTTTTTAAGTGCATCAGCAACTGCTTTTAATTTTTCCATACTATTGGTATGTGTCTGAGCAAAATAGTCAGGTGAATAACAGACATTGAGCATATTTCATCACCTTATCTGAGCCTGAGCCACATCTATCAGCTGCTGGAGCTGAGTCACACCTGGACTGAACAGTCCGTTTGCGACCTGCTGCTCAAAATGTGTGGTAAACGCACGTTTTCGGTTTTCAGGTGAAATTGCCAGCGTTGTAAAACGCAAAAACCAGAATCCACTTATTTCTGAAAATGGCATTACAAACCCTGTATACTCTCTGTTCGGTATTTTGTTCTGTATCAGATCACGGTCATAATCCACTGAAAACAGTGACCCAGGTGGCAACTGTACGCCATTCATTAACAGAGGTTGCAGACTGATACATGAATGATTATCACCCATATTCATTTTTTCAAGCAGTAAAGGTCGCTGCTCAGCATCGACAAATACATTCAGCTCGCCCTGACGTAATACCCGTCTATGTGCAATTTTCAGAAAAAACTGTTCAGCCATTGGGCAGGAACCGACTTTCGGTTTTTCATCCAGCGGTTTAAGTTCTACAAGACCTGAACTTTGTGATGTTTTAGGTAAAATAACATCCTGAATCAGACCACATAACAGTTTACTTTCTTCGAGACTGACTTCTAATGCAGTCTGTCTGAGCAAAGACTGAAAATCCGACTGCTGTTGCAACAGGTTTTTCAGCTCACCGTCTCCTATGCTGTGAATAAATGCCTGGACTTCACTGTTGATATCCAGGTTATGCCAGTCCTGTAAACTTAAGCCTGAAACACGGGACAGCTCCACTATCCGTTTTAAGGGACGGATGTCGTAATCCAGGAAAAGTTTCAGGTCTGAATAATCATCTGCGTTTCGGGAAACATTGATATAGCCTGCAAGCAGTCGGGTTGACTGAGTATAGCCACACCCTCTGCGCTCAGTCCGATGTATATACAGTTCATTCAGCATATCTGTGAGTGTGGCAGACAGCGCAAAGCCCTTTGCCTTATACAGGCTGATAATTTCATGATCCTGTGTCATTCCCCTACCCCTGTCATTTTTTATAGAAATAAAGCTTCTTTTTTCTGATTTTTTTAATTTTATAATACGGTTTTGCAGCACAGATGCTTTTGCCCTGTACTGCATAAAAAAACTAGCGCGGTGGAATGGAATATGTCCCGACCACATGCGCAATCGGTTCATCACTGCCTAGCGAGTAAAGCCAGACATCACCCACTGCCAGAGCCTTGCCAACTTTCATCAGGGTACATACGCCCTTGATATCCTGATTGGCTGTCGGTTTTCTTAAAAAGTTGATACTGAGATTGGTTGTTACCGCAAGACCCACAATGCCAATTTCACCCAAAATAGCGATATACAAAGCATAATCAGCAACTGTCATCATGGAAGGTCCTGAAACTGTTCCGCCTGGTCTCAGATCATGTTCATCCACATGATAAATAACCGTTGCTTCCCGATCTGACACAGATTCAATTTCACATTTTTTTAAACTTTGTGGAAATTCCTTTTCCAGGAAAGCATTGATTTCATCTTTTGAACTTTTCATAAATCCTTTTATCTACGCTCATATGATTGACTTAATATAAATCGCTGACCTGACAAATAACAAGCACCTTATTGTTTTAGATACTTTTTAGGTGGGCTTTTCATAATTTTTTTAAACATGGCAATAAAACTCGAATCGCTTTCATAACCGAGTAACTGAGCCACGATCTGAACAGGCTTGCCTTCATGCAGCCATTGCAGCGCAAGCAGGATATGCAGCCGCCTTTTCCAGTCATTCAGTGACAACCCAGTTTCCTTCAGAAACAGTCGGGTCAGTGTCCGCTGACTGATATGACACAGGTCAGCTGCAAGTTCCAGACGCAGCTCCATATCCGGCATTCGGATTAATTCATCAGTCAGTTTTTTCAGACGTTTGTCTTTAGGAACTGGTAAATAAAACCACTGCTGCTGTGCCTGAGCAATTTCATCAACAACGACCTGCATCAAACGAATATCTTCTTCAGTCTCATACAGCTGCGGTATATCAATGACCCGCTCCAGCAGCACATTCAAAAATGTACTGACCTCAAGCACGGTACACAAGCGCAGATGTTCAAAAACAATCTCAGAATCAAGAAAAACCACAATCCCTTTAGACAGACCAAAACTGGTGACCGAGTGACTCACACCCGCAGGTATCCAGATGGCTGTCCGTGGTGGAACGACCCACATGCCTTCCGCTGTACCCACTGTCAGCATACCGGACTGAGTCACCATAAGCTGAGATTTAAGATGAGTATGCGCCCCCATTTCCCAGTCAGGAATTTCACCACCCATTGCCATCACTGCCACAGGTCGCGCAATCGAATCCGGTTCTGTAACACTGAAGGGTGGATGGATTTGACTCATTTTATAATTCGGAACTCAGGCAGATAATAAGCTTTGAACAGTCTGGTTCGCCTGCTCTGCATTTTCAACCATGATCATGGGATAACCCGAAAATTTTTCATAGTTTTCTGCAAATTGTCTCAAAACAGCCTGGATGGCTTTATCAGGCTGAATATAAATCATTGCCTGAACAAATGCTGTCAGTTCCGCTTTATGCGCTTTCACCCATAAAGCGACTTTTTTACGGTCTTCATGGCTGTTCTGTTCGTCCTGAAATGAACCCGAACCGATAAAGACAAATGGCTGCTTACGCAAAAGCAACTCTGAAAAAACAGCCAGTGACTCATCGACAGGCATAGACCTGGAACAGTCGATTTCAACAACAGGAAAATTTTCAACGCGATGAATGTACATGAATCCCACCTTTATCAATAATAATTCTCATTTATTGTATCAATGTAGAAAACTCATGATTGATTGATTCAGCCATAAAATATCGCAAACAAGCCAGTTCAAATAAAAAAAGCTGACTCAGGTCAGCTTTTTTTATTCAGTTATCTTCAGAGCTTAAGTTGAATCAGCTCAAGGGCATCCTTAAACACCTGTTCAGGTGTCTGAGTTGCATCCAGACGCTTCATTCTTAAAGGCTCATTCTGATAAATCTCTGCAAAGCCTGAACGGACTTTTTCAAAAAAGCTGACTTTTTCCTGTTCAAAACGATCCAGTGCACCTCGCTCACGTGCCCGACTCATGCCAAGCTCAGT
This sequence comes from Acinetobacter chinensis, assembly GCF_002165375.2. Lineage (NCBI taxonomy): Bacteria > Pseudomonadati > Pseudomonadota > Gammaproteobacteria > Moraxellales > Moraxellaceae > Acinetobacter > Acinetobacter chinensis. The sequence continues at coordinate 1,288,456 of NZ_CP032134.1, read as the reverse complement.
AGGTGCATCAAGCCAGAAGGTAATATCAGGCATTTTCACCACAAAATTATTGTTCAATAACTGCAGTTTTTCACGACTGAGACCACGACCTGCACACTGATATGCAAAACTGGAATCGGTAAAACGATCACAGAGAACCACTTTTCCTGCCTGCAAAGCAGGAAGAATCACCTGCTCAAGATGCTGTGCACGTGCCGCATACATCAGCAGCAATTCGGTATCATTGCTCATCTGTTCATCATGATTGACTGAAAGCAACAGAGAGCGGATCTGTTCAGCCATAGGTGTTCCACCTGGCTCACGTGTCAGCACCACATCCTGTCCCTGCTGCTGAAAATATTCATACAGACTGCGAATGAGCGTTGTTTTTCCTACACCTTCAGTGCCTTCAAAACTGATAAACATGCAGATTCCTTAATTTTTTGAACGAATGACTGAAAGATAATCCTGAACCGCCTTATTATGCTCTGCTAAACTGGCGCTGAATTTGTGTCCACCGTTTCCTGTGGCTACAAAATAAATATTGTCTGAGCTGTCCGGATGCATAGCAGCCTGAATTGCTTTTGCACCAGGCAACGCAATCGGTGTAGGCGGAAGTCCATTTATAGTGTAGGTGTTATAAGGCGTTGGTGTCCTTAAATCCTTCCGCGTGATATTACCGTTATAACGTTCACCCATGCCGTAAATCACGGTTGGGTCTGTCTGTAAACGCATCCCCATTTTCAGACGACGGACAAACACACCCGAAACCTGTTCCAGTTCACTGTCCAGGCTGGTTTCTTTTTCAATAATGGAAGCCATAATCAGCGCTTCATATTTATCTTTATAAGGCAGATCTGAGGCACGGTTTTCCCATGCTTCATCCAGTGCTTTCATCTGACGTTTATACAGATCTGTCAGAATCTTACGGTCAGATTCACCTTTGGCAAAAAAATATGTATCCGGTGCAAAGAGTCCTTCAGGATGACTGTATGGAATATCCAGTGCTTTCAGCATCTGATCATAAGGCAAGCTGATCACTTCTTTTTTGACCAGATCATCTTTTTTCAGTGCATCGACCAGCTGTCTGAATGTTGTCCCTTCAATGATCAGTACCCGATTCATCTGAGCATTATTTACATCTGAGATCATTTCCAGTACCTGGCGGATACTCATGCCTGCACGGACTTCATAGACCCCGGCTTTCATCGTGTCATGAATCATCAGCTTTCGATAAAGCTTAAGCACCGCAGGAAAACTGACTTTATTTTCCTTTGCCAGCCGGTCAATAAAGCCTGTATAGGTATCTCCCGCACCCACTGCAAGCATCTGTTTTTTACCCTCTACAGGATAGTCCTTAAACAGACTCAGCTTTAAAATCACAATGATCATCACTGAAAATATTGCACAGGCAATCAGCACACCTTTCATACTGAAAGGAAGACCTGCTGCTTTTTTCTGAGCGTTCTTTCTGGTTTTCTTTTTGGGTGTGGACATATCAATGAATCTGATTCAGTTGTAAAACATTAAAAAGGTCAATACACGGCTGTACTTCCAGCTGGCGCTGATTCAGTTCCGCTGCAATTTTCATGGGGTGAAGCGCATTACAGAAAAACAGACTCTGTATCTGGCGGATTTCATCCATATCGACATAACGCTGTTCACAGACAATCGAAGACTGTTGCATCCGCTCCAGTATTTCTGCACGCATCACGCCATGTACGCCATTATAGCGGAGTTCTGGTGTAATCCATGTATCGTTTATACGCATGAAACAATTACTGCTCACACCTTCAACAACCGCACCCTGTACATCTGTGACCAGTGCTTCCTGCCATCCGTGCAGGTCTGCTTCTGTTTTAAGCATCACCTGTTCCAGGCGGTTTAAAGATTTCAGTCCCACCAGTGCTGGCATGCTTAAGCCCAGGGACTGTTTCAGCACACCCGTCGTCATACTGTCATGAGTAAATTCAAGCATCTGAGCCGGATAATAATAAACCCATACATCAGCCGGATGATCAGGCAGGCTGTAACCTCTTTGCCCCTGACCACGACTGATCAGAATTTTCAGCGTTCCAGTAACACTTTCCTGTGTCTGCGCCAGTAATTCAAGGGTCTGTGTGATGTGTTTCAGATCTGCTTTCAGAGCGAGCCGGCTGCAACTGTCTCCAAGGCGGGTAAAATGCCGTTGCTGCATTTCAATCAGACCATTACGTATCCTTGCTGTTGTAAAACAGCCATCACCATAATGAAATGCCCGATCAAGCACATGAATGTCACTGACCTCTTTACCATTTCTGAAACATCGCATACCGGAAAGCTCCTGCTGAATCCGCCCATAGTGTAAAAGAAAATCATGAAATCTTATATTTCATTTTTATTCATATAAAATTCATTTTTTATTATTTTTTATGCAAAGTAAGCAGATGTATTCTTGCCTCACGTTACAAAACATTTAAAAAATTTAAAATTTCCGAGGTATGAACATGCAATTCAAAACATTAAGAACCGGGGTTCTGGCAGCAGTGATTTCAGCGGTATCTTTTGGCGCAGTGGCTAAAGATTTCCTGAATGTATCTTATGACCCAACACGTGAGCTTTATGACAACTTCAACAAACAGTTTGCAAGCTACTGGAAATCAAAAACCGGTCAGGACATTGATTTCAAACAGTCTCACGGCGGCTCAGGCAAACAGGCACGTGCTGTCATTGATGGTCTGAATGCCGATGTTGTAACACTGGCACTGGCTGCTGATATTGATGCGATTGCAGAAAACAGTAACCTGCTTCTAAAAGACTGGCAAAAGAAATTTCCACAGAACTCGACACCATATACGTCCACCATTGTATTTTTAGTGCGTAAAGGCAACCCAAAAGGGATTAAAGACTGGGGCGATTTAGTTAAACCAGGTGTGGAAATTGTAACTCCCAACCCTAAAACTTCAGGCGGTGCGCGCTGGAACTATTTAGGCGCATGGGCATGGGCTAAACATAAGTATGGTTCAGATGCAAAAGCACAGGACTTTGTACGTCAGATTTATAAACAGACAAAAGTCCTTGACTCAGGTGCCCGTGGTTCAACCACCACTTTTGCAGAGCGTGGCATTGGTGATGTTCTGTTGGCATGGGAAAATGAAGCATTCCTGGCAACCCGCGAACAACCGGGTAAATTTGAAATCATTACCCCGTCTCTGTCCATTCTGGCTGAACCGCCTGTTGCGATTGTAGAAAAAAATGCGCAGAAAGACGGAACACTGAATCTTGCCAAAGCCTATCTGAACTATCTGTATTCACCGGCAGGTCAGGAAATTGCGGCAAAGAATTTCTACCGTCCACGTAATGCAGCTGTTCTGAAAAAATATTCAGCAACGTTCAAGCCTTTAAAACTCGTCACAATTGATAAAGAGTTTGGTGGCTGGGCAAAAGTTCAGAAACAGCATTTTGAAAACGGTGGTGTTTTTGACCAGATCGTCAAAGCCAACAGTGCCAGCAAATAATCTGACCTGAGATCAGCAAAGGAGTCATGGACATGATACATACCGTAATTGTACCTGGTGTAGGTGGTAGTGAACACGATCACTGGCAGTCAGTTTTACAGCGTCAGCTTGTGTCCTGCTCCCGTGTTGAACAGAAGGACTGGAATCTTCCTGTTCTGAAAGACTGGATCGCAGAGTTTGTAAATACTGTAGATGCCGTTCAACAGAATATCCAGATTGTTGCACACAGTTTTGGCTGTCTGACCACAGTTGCCGCACTGGCACAGCATCCACGCTTAGCAAAAAAAATTAAGAGTGTCATCCTGGTTGCACCTGCAAATCCTGCAAGATTTGGAGAAGCAGGTTTTGCCAGACTGAGTCGGACGGATTATCAGGCTTATTTTCATAATCTGAAGATTCATGTTCCGACCACCCTGATCATCAGTGAAAACGATCCCTGGCTGAATTTTTCAGATGCACTGCAACTGGCTGACGCCTGGGATCTGACCCCTGTAAATATTGGGCTGGCAGGTCATATCAATGTGGCTTCTGGTTTTGGAACATTCCCGCAACTTCAGAATTTCCTGATTTCAGAAAATTTTCTGCCTTATATCAGCAATACTGATGATAGGAAGTATTTATTTAAATTTGCAATTTAAGAGCTGCAAATTATGCTTGTGCCGAAATTGAATTTTATCTTCACTGACCGACTTCGGTCAGTATTCTCTCTCTGAGGAGTAATCATGTCGCAGCGATCCCGAGTGCTGCCTGGATTTGGTCTTTCACTGGGCTTTACCCTTGCGTATTTATCATTAATTGTTCTGATTCCTTTATCTGCGGTTTTTATTAAATCTTTAGGTATCGGATGGGATGGTTTATGGGAAATTCTCAGCTCAGAACGTATTTTAAAATCTTTGCAGTTAAGTTTCAGTGCAGCACTTATTGCTGCGTTTATTAACGTCATTTTCGGCCTGCTGCTGGCATGGTGTCTGGTTCGTTACAGTTTTCCCGGAAAACGTATTGTAGATGCACTGGTGGATTTACCCTTTGCCCTGCCTACAGCCGTAGCCGGTATTGCTTTAACGTCTCTTTACGCACCGACAGGCTGGCTGGGTCAGTATCTGGAACCGATCGGAATCAAAGTTGCCTATACACCTATCGGGATTACCCTTGCTCTGATTTTTATTGGTATTCCTTTTGTGGTTCGGACAGTTCAGCCTGTTCTGAGTGACTTTGAAACAGAACTTGAAGAAGCTGCATCTGCCTTAGGTGCCAACCGCTTCCAGATTATTACCAAAGTCATTCTGCCTGTACTTTTTCCGGCACTGCTGACAGGTTTTGCCCTGGCATTTGCTCGTGGCGTTGGTGAATACGGTTCTGTAATTTTCATTGCCGGTAACCAGCCTTTTGAAACAGAGATTGCTCCTCTCATGATTATTTCCCGACTGGAAGAATATGACTATGCAGGTGCAACCACAATTGCTGTGGTTATGCTGGTCATCTCCTTTGCCATTCTGTTCCTGATTAACCTGGTTCAGGCATGGGCAAGCCGTCGCACAGGGAGGACTGTAAAATGAGTCTGAATACAAACAGCAATGCATTAGCCCAGAAACTGCAATCCCGTGATGCAACACGTGAACCGGCATGGGTACGCAATACTCTGATTATCATTGCACTGATCTTCTTTATCAGCTGCCTGATTCTGCCATTGGTACTGGTTTTTGTTGAAGCATTTAAACAGGGTGTCGGTGTTTATTTTCAGGCACTGGTTCATCCAGATACACTGTCCGCAGTGAAACTGACTCTGCTGACCGCTGTGATTGCCGTTCCACTGAACGTTGTTTTTGGTGTTGCCGCTGCATGGTGTGTTGCAAAGTTCAACTTCCGTGGCAAATCCATTCTGACCACAATCATTGATATGCCCTTTTCTGTTTCTCCAGTCATTGCAGGCTTAATGCTGGTGCTGATTTTCGGTACGCAAGGCTGGTTTGGCGGATGGCTCATGGACAATGACATTAAAATTCTGTACGCCGTTCCTGCTATTGTTCTTGCAACTGTGTTTATTACCGTTCCTTTTGTTGCCCGTGAACTGATTCCTTTAATGGAAGCACAGGGAACTGAAGAAGAAGAAGCTGCCATTGTACTGGGTGCTTCAGGCTGGCAGACTTTCTGGAAAGTTACCCTGCCAAATATTAAATGGGGTCTCATTTACGGTGTCATTCTGTGTAATGCACGTGCAATGGGTGAATTCGGTGCTGTTTCTGTTGTTTCAGGACATATTCGTGGCGAAACCAACACCCTGCCACTGCATGTAGAAATTCTCTACAACGAATATACCTTCAGCGCAGCATTTGCCGTGTCTTCACTGCTTGCATTACTTGCAATTGTGACACTGATTCTGAAAACCTGGGTTGAGTTACGCCAGGAAAAACAGAACGCCCGTAATGATGATTCAACAGCTTCTTAAGGAATGACCTCATGAGTATTCAAGTTAAAAATATTGAAAAACACTTTGGTGCATTCCATGCACTGAAAAACATCTCTCTGGATTTTCCAGATGGACAGCTAGTTGCCCTGCTTGGACCATCGGGTTGTGGAAAAACCACACTGCTACGCATCATCGCAGGTCTTGAATCTGCTGATGGTGGTCAGGTTATTCTGGAAGGCGAAGATGCAACCAATGTTCATGTCCGTGAACGTGAAGTCGGTTTCGTATTTCAGCACTATGCGCTGTTCCGCCACATGACCGTTTTCGACAATATTGCTTTTGGTCTGCGTGTACGCCCACGTGCAACCCGCCCAAACGAAGCTGAAATTAAAAAACGTGTCACCCGTCTGCTGGACCTGGTTCAGTTAGGCTTCCTGGCTGACAGATACCCTGCACAGCTTTCCGGTGGTCAGCGTCAGCGTATTGCACTGGCACGCGCCCTGGCTGTAGAACCACGGGTATTACTGCTGGATGAACCGTTTGGTGCTCTGGATGCCAAAGTCCGTAAAGAATTACGCCGCTGGTTACGTACACTGCACGATGAACTGCATATTACCTCTATTTTTGTGACTCACGATCAGGAAGAAGCGCTCGAAGTTGCTGACCAGATCATCGTAATGAATAAAGGAAATGTAGAACAGATTGGTTCGCCACGTGAAGTTTATGAAAAACCGGCAACACCGTTTGTTTTTGACTTTTTAGGTCAGGCAAACCGTTTTGAGGGACAGAATAACTCCGGCACTGTTCAGATTGGTCAGGACACCATTCAGCTCGCTTCAGCTAAAAATGCAGCTCAGGGTTCCGTGATTGCTTTTGCCCGTCCTGATGAAATGCAGATTCATGCTCAGCCTCAGGAAAATGCCATTCAGGCGACCTTCCTGCGTGAAGTCTGGATTGCAGGAAAGGTACTGGCTGAACTGACTGACCGTCAGGGCAATCTGATTGAAATCAATCTGTCGGCTGAAGAAGCAAAACTGCATCAGTTCCGTCCGAATCAGACCGTCTGGATCAGTCTTTCTGCATTACATTTATTCGCAAATGAAGTAGCATAAAAATATGCCGATGGGGGCAACTCCCCCATCCAACCAGAGTAATAAAATTATGAATTTCCAACAACTAAGAATTATACGGGAAACAGTGCGTCAGAATTTTAACCTGACAGAAGCATCGGCAGCACTCTATACATCTCAGTCAGGCGTCAGTAAACATATCAAAGACCTCGAAGATGAACTGGGCGTACAGCTGTTTGTCCGTAAAGGTAAACGCTTACTGGGTCTGACAGAACCAGGACAGTCGCTGCTCGGCATAGTTGAACGCATGCTGGTCGATGCAGACAACATCAAACGCCTGGCAGATGACTTCAACAAAGTGGATGAAGGTACACTGACCATTGCCACGACACATACGCAGGCACGTTATGTGCTTCCACCTATTGTCAATGCATTCAAAAAACTGTTTCCAAAAGTTCATCTGATTTTACAACAGGCAAGCCCTGTGGAAATCACAGAAATGCTGTTACTGGGTGAGGCCGATCTGGGGATTGCAACCGAATCATTAACCACAGAAGAAAATCTTGCCAGTGTGCCTTATTATCAATGGCAGCACAGCATCATTACTCCTGAACACCACCCTCTGGCGACCAAAGACAATATCAGCTTGGAAGATCTCGCTGAACACCCAATTATTACCTACCATGGTGGTTTTACAGGACGTTCCAAAATTGATAAAGCATTTGAAGACGCGGGCGTAGATGCAGATATTGTCATGTCTGCTCTGGATGCCGATGTCATCAAAACCTATGTCGAACTTGGCATGGGTGTGGGTATTGTCAATGCTGTCGCCTATGACAAAGAGCGTGACTACCGTCTGAAACAGATTCCAACAGATATTTTTGGGGTCAATACAACCTGGATTGCAGTCCGTAAAGGTCATCTGCTGCGTGGCTATGGCTATGAATTTATCTCTCTGTGCTCACCAGAAGCAGATATTAAAGCCCTGAAAAAAGTCGCATATCCTGAAGACTAAAAACTTAAGGACAATAATGAACAGCATTATTGTCCTTTTTTATAATATTAATAAAATCAATCATATTCACCAGTAAATCCAATCATGCTTCATCTTGTACCGAAATGAGAATTACAATACATTACATTCGGATTTATCAAAATTCCTCCAAAAATAATTAATTAATCACATCGCCGGGGTCTACACATGAATATTTCAGCACTTGCTGTGTCTGGAGTTTTACTGTTGTTCGCACAGACTTCGTTTTCAGCGGGTATGGAAAAATCAAGCCAGACAATCATGCCTTTTCTTGAGTCAGAGAATTATGCAGAACTTGGGATTGCACAGCTTAAAGCTGACATTTCAGGTCAGGTGCAAAATCAGGATTCCCTCGCACAGATTGGTATTTCAGACTTTTCCACTGGAAACCTTGTCAACAAAAACTATCTTTTCATTACAGGGGCAGTAAAACTACAACTACGTCCTGATCTATCCGTCGGATTCCTGTTTGACAAACCTTTTGGAACTGATCTGGACTATCGTTACCGCCCAGAAACTGTCATCGGGCCTTTAGATATTGAATCCGTCAGGGTCAAATTTGACAGTAACAATATCAGCATTCCTGTTGGGTATCAGCCAGATGCTCACTGGAACTTTTTTGCAGGTCCAGTCTTACAGACGCTGAAAGGAGAGGTTGAACTGGGCGGACAGAACTATTATTTACTGAACGGATACACCTCTGACCTGAAGCAGGATTTTTCAATGGGCTGGCTGGCTGGGCTCAGTTATCAGATTCCTGAAATTGCATTCAGAACCAGTCTCAGTTACCGCTCTCCTGTCAAACATACTTTTGATGTTCAGGAACAGCTGCCCATAGCCACACCAGTGACACTGACAGGTAAGACCACCGTCAAAACACCTCAATCCGTCAATTTTGATATTCAGACTGCGGTCAGTACAACCGATCTCATTTATGCATCACTAAGATGGGTGGAATGGAAAGACTTTTATGTTCAGCCACCAACCTTTCAAGAGGTTCTGAATGCTTACTCAGTCTACGATTCCTCATTAAAAAACGTCAGCATGATTCAGTACAATCAGAATCAGCTGTCTGCCAAAGCAGGTCTGATACACAAGTGGAATTCAGACTGGTCCACTGCACACGAGCTGTCATGGGATTCTGGGACAGATGATTCATTATCCACACTCAACCCAAGTAATGGCTATCTGGGCATTGGAGGAGGATTGATCTATCATTACAATGAAAAAATCTTTCTCGCAGCTGGACTGCATTACATCAGATTCAGAAAAGCTTCCAGACAAAAAAGTACAGATTCAAATGTAATCGCCTCTTTATCTGAAGCTGAAAATAACCACGCCATTATTTATGGTTTTAAAACAGGCTTTCATTTTTAATAAACTGCAGACATAAAAAAACGAGCCAAAGCCCGTTTTTTATACTGAATGAATCAGTGTTGAACTTACCAGTGGTAGCTCACACCAACTTTACCAACTGGTAACCATTCATATTTATCTTTGTTACGGATTTTATCTTCAAGACGATCCGCTGCTTCAGCACCAGTACCAGTACCACCAACTTCTTTCAAGCCAGTTGCAGTCAGATTTACAGATGGATTACCTGTATAGTATGCGCCAATTTCACCGAATAAACCGAAGTTTTTGTTGATTTTAGGTGCAAAACCTAAACCAACGTATGGAGCAAACTGGTTATCATAGTTCATTGAGCCCTGGATGCTACCGCTACCAGATGGAGCATTGTAGTTTTTGCCATCAATTTTAATCACGTCATTTGAATTGTGCAGTGATTTTTTCAGGCCGTATTCGTTATCAACATAACCAACACCTGCTGCAACATACAGACCTTGAGCCAATACATTGTCGCTGGCACCCCAAGGACGAATCTCAGCATTTAAATATGCAAGTTTGTTGTCCATATCCATGTCATATTTAGTGCCGTCAATAGACAGATCGTCAGACCATGAAATGTCGCCACCATTATAACCAAGCGCAAGACCTACGTATGGGTTAGCAGTCCAAAGGAATGCAGCACCATAACCTGTTGTACCAACTTCAGCACGTACACCTGTTGGAACAAGCTGGTTTGGTGCAAACTGATAACCATCTTTCACTACAGATGAATCAGCCATTGCTGTGCCAGCTGCTGTTAAAGCGGATACAACTAAAAGAGTACGTAAAGCTTTCATTGTGTTTCTCCTCAAAAAAGGTTTTTAAACTTATTACTGGTTTTTCTATATGGCGAACTATAATGCAGAACCTGATCACTGTTTATTCAAATTTTGCTTAGTTTTTGTTATTTTTTGATACAATTTCACTTTTCCGCTTGAAAAATCACCTGTTTTTTAGAACAGGTTTTAAATAATGAAGAAAAAACATGCTGTAAATACAGGATAAATCAACCTGGCTTGATTATATTTTTTCGATCTTCTGTGGTTTTTTCATCTATCTCCGTCACAATTTAGTGTAAAATCTTGAAAATTTTTTTGGAAGGACGACCATGACTCAGCTTTCTACTATCATCGAACAGGCGTTTGAAGACCGTGCAAATTTCACAGCGGCTGATTGCCCTGCTGAAATCCGTCAGGCAGTTGAGCAGGCTATTGCTGGACTTGATAACGGTGCACTTCGTGTAGCAGAAAAAATTGATGGTGAATGGATTGTTCATCAATGGCTTAAAAAAGCAGTGCTGCTGTCTTTTAAGTTAAATGACAATAAGCCGATCGAATCATGTGATCTTCAGTTCTATGATAAAGTAGACACTAAATTCACCGGTTGGACTGAAGAACAGTTTAAAGCCGCAGGCGTGCGTGTAGTACCGCCAGCTGTTGCCCGTAAAGGTTCTTTCCAGGCGAAAAATGTGGTGCTGATGCCTTCTTATGTGAACATTGGCGCATATGTAGACGAAGGCACTATGGTTGACACATGGGCAACTGTTGGTTCATGCGCACAGATCGGTAAAAATGTTCACCTGTCTGGTGGTGTAGGTATCGGTGGTGTTCTTGAACCACTTCAGGCAAACCCGACCATTATTGAAGATAACTGCTTCATCGGTGCGCGTTCTGAAATTGTTGAAGGTGTTATTGTCGAAGAAGGTTCTGTGATTTCAATGGGTGTGTTCATTGGTCAGTCCACTAAAATCTTTGACCGTGAAACTGGTGAAATCCACTACGGCCGTGTACCTGCCGGTTCTGTGGTTGTTTCTGGCAGCCTGCCTTCCAAAGACGGTACCTGCAATCTTTATGCAGCTATTATTGTTAAAAAAGTTGATGCTAAAACACGTGCTAAAACCAGCCTGAACGAACTTCTTCGTGAAGACTGATTGATTTCACCCTTTTCTGCGGAACTGTAAAGTTCTCATCTCTACGGTCAGTCATGGCCGTGGGGATTTTTGTTTTTAAGAAGTATGGTAAATATTGCTATGAATTCGCTCCGATCTTCCGCTATTCCTGTTTCTGATCCGTCTGCGGGGTTACGCATTACGGAGATTTTTTATTCGTTGCAAGGTGAAGCCAACGCTGCCGGCTTACCCACTGTTTTTATCCGTCTGACGGGCTGTCCCTTACGTTGTACATACTGCGACACGACGTATTCATTTGAAGGTGGTGAACGGCAGTCCCTCGATCAGATTATTGAAACTGCGCTGAATTTCAAAACACCTTATATCTGTGTAACAGGTGGTGAACCCTTAGCTCAACCCAATGCCCTGCCTCTGATGCAGCGACTGGTAGATGCCGGCTGCGAAGTTTCCTTAGAAACAAGTGGAGCACTTGATGTGTCCCGGGTTGACCCGCGAGTGTCTAAGGTCTTAGACTTAAAGACACCAACCTCTGGCGAAGATCACCGTAATCTGTTGAGTAATCTGGATTATCTGACACAGCATGATCAGATCAAATTTGTGATCTGCAACCGTCAGGACTATGAATGGTCCAGACAGCAGCTCGAACAGTATCAACTGAATGAAAAAGTAAGCACAGTGTGGTTTTCCCCTGCTTTTGCTGTCGAAAAAGGTGCTGTAAAACTGCCTCAGCTTGCCCGTGATCTTGCACAGTGGATTCTTGAAGACCATCTCCCTGTTCGCTTCCAGTTACAGTTACATAAACTGTTGTGGAATGACGAAACTGGTCGTTAAACCCTTTTGATTTCAATTTTCTGGAGATTTCAGTATGCGCCCACGTGCCATCGTTTTATTATCTGGCGGCCTTGACTCAACCACCTGTCTGGCATGGGCGCAGGCTCGTTACGAATGTATTGCTCTGAGTTTCATGTACGGTCAGCGTTCAACAACTGAACTGGATGCTGCACGCGCACTGACAAAACAGGCTGGTGTAGAACATCGTGTCATTAATATAGATTTAGGTAACCTGGGTGGCTCTGCATTAACAGACCATAACATTGAAGTACCTGATCACGAGCAGGAAGGCATTCCTGTTACTTATGTTCCGGCCCGTAACACCATCTTTTTATCTTATGCCCTGGCAGCGGCAGAAGTATTTGATGCACAAGCAATTGTTATTGGTATTAATGCTGTGGACTATTCGGGTTATCCGGACTGCCGTCCAGAATTTATTGACGCTTTTGCCAACATGGCACGCCTCGCAACCAAGGTCGGTGTTGAAGGAAAACCTCTTAAATTTGAAACACCTCTGTTACATTTATCCAAAGCAAATATCATTCGCTTAGGTATGGAACATGGCGTAGACTATGCCAATACAGTGTCCTGCTATCAGGCAGATGACCAGGGGCGAGCCTGTGGTAAATGCGACAGCTGTCGTTTACGTAAGCAAGGTTTTGCTGATGCAGATGTTGCGGACCCGACTCGTTACATACCGAATTAATAAGGTAGTTTTTATGAATATTTTAAAATCAAACATTATTATGTCTGCTTGTTTTTCAACTGTCGCTCTGTTTGCAACTGCGACTCATGCAGCAGAATCCAATAAACTGCAGGAAGCTTATAAAAGCTCCAATGTAAAAGCAGCGCTGATTAATGTTTGTAAAGATGAAACAGCTAAAGGCAAAAAACTTTCTGCTGCTGAAGTCAGTAAATACTGTTCATGTGCTGTTGAAGCGGATGGCCGTCTGACCAATGCTCAGAAATGGGAAATTCAAAGCACAATCAATCAGAAGAAAAGCCCTGCAACTTTAGCTTTTGTACAGAAACAGAATAAAGATTTACAGGCATGCTTTGGTCCTCAGTTAACAGGTAAACTGAAAAACCTGACTGAAGAAGCAATGAAAGCTGCTCAGGCTGCACAAGCGAAAAACTAAGTGTTCAAATATAAAAAAGCCTGCAGAATGCGGGCTTTTTTATGCTCAAGCACATGGTATTCACTGCCTATCCGTTTAAACCTGAATAAACTCAAAATACATCATGTATGAACAATGCCACTTCAAAGCAATTTTTCATATAAAGATGATATTCTTGGTTCTGAAAAATACTTTTAGCATTCATTCATCGTCAAAATGAACATGAAGGATTATTTATATGTCTGACAGCATTCAACTTCCAGATCAAATTTTTCCAACAACAAATGGAGAAATCAATCTAGCAACATCAGCTGCCGAATGGTTGATTATTTATTTTTACCCCAAAGACAATACCCCAGGCTGCACCACTCAGGCAGTTGGTTTTTCATGTCTGAAAGATCAGTTTGAAGCACTGAACTGCCATATTTATGGTGTATCCCGTGACTCTGTCAAAGCTCATCAGAACTTCACTGAAAAGCAGAACCTGAGCATTGATCTGATCAGTGATAAAGAAGAAGTTCTGTGTAAGCACTTTGATGTGATTAAAGAAAAAAATATGTATGGCAAAAAAGTCATGGGCATCGAACGCTCAACTTTCATTTTCCATCAAGGTCAGCTGGTGAAAGAATACCGTAAAGTTAAAGCAGCAGGTCATGCTGAAGCAGTACTGGAAGATCTAAAAGCTCTGCAAAACGCATAAGCCCTACAGTTCTGAAAAAAGCGAAAAATATCTTTCGCTTTTTTTGTGTCTGTTCAGCAGATGTACCGTTCCCTTCCATACAGGTACTGAGTTTATATAAGCAGTGAAACTGCGATTGACCACATCACAACACCTATCAGAAAATCCAGTATTTTCCATGCTTCTGGATGTGTAAATACAGGTTGCAACCACCTGGCGGCATAACCCAGACTGAAAAAGAACAACCAGGAAGCCGTGATTGCTCCTGCTGCAAAAGCCATCTCCTGCCCTACAAACTGAGTGGACACCGTACCAATTAAAACAACTGTATCCAGATAGACATGCGGATTCAGCCAGGTTAAAGCCAGACAGATCAGTAACAACTCACTTAAATGCTGCTTGTGAATACCACTTTCCTGCATCACAGCACTATGCTTAAACGAATGATAAAAATGCTGTGCGCCATATACGATCAGAAACAAAGCACCTGCAAATTTACTGATCTGCACAACCGCAGGATACTGAATCATGATCCGAGCAAAGCCCATAACCCCTGATAAAATCAGTAATGAGTCTGACAGCGCACAGACCAGACAGATCCAGAAAATATGCTGCTTTTTCAGCCCCTGTTTGAGTACAAAAGCATTCTGTGCCCCTATCGCTACAATCAGGCTGAGCCCCACCAGAAAGCCTTGAGTCACTGCATTTAACATGATTAATTCATCAATTTTACAATGCAGCCATTATCCGTAAATTTTCATCATATTAAATATTTTTAAATAAATATCAGTTAAACTAAATTTTTTTTAGTTTAAAACCCGTCATGTCTATATTACAAAGCAGGCAAAGTGAAGCCTTTCTGGCACTTGCAGAGTGTGGCAGTTTTGAGCAGGCGGCAGACAAACTGCATATCACAGCTTCCGCAGTGACTTTACGTATCCAGAATCTGGAAAAACAGCTGGGACAGGTACTGATCGTGCGGGATCGTCCCTGCCGTGTAACTGCTGCCGGACAGGAACTGTTGCAGCATCTGCAACAGATACAACTGATGGAACAGCACCTGACTCAGCAGTTACAGGGAAAGTCTTCAGACTCTGCTTTTTATCAGCTGAAAATTGCCAGTAATGCAGATTCATTGGCCACCTGGTTACTCCCTCTGCTGAAGCAGACACTTATCCAGGAAAAAATCACATTGCATTTTCATGTGGATGATCAGTCTGAAACACATCACCTGCTGGAAGCCGGTCTGGTCAATGCCTGTGTCAGTGCTGAAGCCAGTGCCATGAAAGGCTGTGTCGCGAGTCCATTGGGCACCATGCATTATCATTTTTGCTGTACACCTGAATTTGCACAGCAATGGTTTAGCCACGGCGTACACAGGGAGACTCTCCGCGATGCTCCAGCCGTTATTTTCAATGCAAAGGATCAAATGCATACCGAATACATACAGCGCGAGTTTGGATTGCATTCATCGCAATACCCACATTTTTTTGTACCGTCATCCACTGCTTTTGTTGATGCAGTTACAATGGGACTGGGTTATGGCTGGTTGCCTTTTCACCAGGCAAAATCATATTTTCAGGATAAAACATTACTGGAAATTGCCCCTGAACTTTGCATTGATCTGCCTTTATACTGGCATCACTGGAAACAGCAGTCTGCACCATTACAAAGCCTGACTCAGTTACTGACCACGCAAGCCAGGTATTTCTTAAATGGCTGATGGTTTATTTCCATCAGATCAGTCAAAACCTGTAGACAGAAAAAATGGCGAACAGATTCATTCGCCATTTTCAGGTTTTTCATTGAAAATTACTGAGCTTTCCATTGTCCTGAAACATCAATACTGACTTTTTCACCAACACCACCCACTGCTTTTTTCATACCGAAATCACTGCGCTTAATCGTGGTGGAAGATTTAAAATCCATCACACTGGCATCTGCCACAACAGGTTTAATGGTTGCAGTAAAAGTAACCGGTCGGGTAACTCCCCTTAAAGTCAGATAACCCTGAATGTTGTAATGATGACCACCGAGGGGCTGAAATACAGTACTTTTAAAACTGACGGTTTTGTATTTCGCAGCATAAAACAGATCCTGCCCCATAATCATATTTTTCAGAGATGGTTTGTTCACACTCAGACTGTTTACATCCATGACAAAAGAGGTTGAAGCATTCTGTGGCGCTTTCACATCAAAATTCAAAGATGACTGAACTTTACTGAACTGGGCTTTCACAATATTGACACCCATGGATTCAATGTGAAAGCCAACATGACTGTTTTGAGCCAGTGTATAAGTCCCGGCATTTGCTGATGTTAGCAGGCTCAGCACCATCAGAGTTA
The DNA here is from genome assembly GCF_002165375.2 of Acinetobacter chinensis. Taxonomy (NCBI): domain Bacteria; kingdom Pseudomonadati; phylum Pseudomonadota; class Gammaproteobacteria; order Moraxellales; family Moraxellaceae; genus Acinetobacter; species Acinetobacter chinensis. The sequence goes on along the minus strand of NZ_CP032134.1, from coordinate 1,272,199 downwards.
CAGCACTGTTCAATAACATATTTTTTTTCAAAAACTGAATCTTCCGCATAAACAATTCATTTCTTCATGAATGAAAATCAATAAAATACCTTAATTGTCTACTGAAAATGAGTCTGTATCTGTTCATTGAATATTTTGTAATGAAACACTTTGGAAATAATCCACCATTGCCGATCCATATAAATCAATGTCAGCACATCATAAAAATATCTGGGTGCAATCACACATTCAAGCGTTATCACAGCAGTGGTTTCACTTAAAATCTGAATAGAGGTGATTTGATCCTGTCTCTCCTGCCCTAAAGACTCAGGAGAGGTTCTCTGTTCAACAATTTTAAAATATTCAGGAACAGACAGAATCAAAGGAGGTGTTTCAGTCGCCGTGACATAGCGTGCATCGGGATGAAAAATCTGACTGAGCAATGCAACATCACAACGATACAGACCATCAAAATAATGCTGTATCAACTGCTGAATTTCTGAAATGCTGTTGTTCATATCATTTTACTCACGGCATGTAATTCCACACATCATGAATGATTTTAACAACCCGTTCTGTTAATTCTGATGATACAGATACAAATTTTACTGACCGCTATTTGAGTCTTTATAAATTTGAAGCATCACCGCTCATAAACTTATTTTTAAGTTCAAGATAAGTCTCAGTTTTCTGAAATTGCTCCAAAAAACTGATCGTTCCCTGCGGAAATTCTGCCCGCATGATTTCACCGCGATAATACGCTTCGCGTAACGGTGTCGCTGAAATTGAGCCTTTCAGACTGTCCAGTTCAACCAAAGGCCATTCTGGAAACAGCGCAAGATAATAAGAGGAATCATCTTTGAAATGTCCAATCAATCCTACCCGATCAGAGGGTTGAACCACCTCTGCAATCAGCGATTTAACCTGTCTGACCCATTTCACATCGTTATAGACATCAATCACATGAACAAAATGAATACGTTTCTGCATATCTTCAGAAAAATTTGAAAGAATCATCTGTTCCCGTTCAGATGCCGAAAATGGATTTTTGACATTACGTTCATCCTGAGCGGAACCCAGTGCCAGAATAATATGCTGCCCCTGTTGCAATGCAATATTGATGGTCTGCATATGCGCCAGGTGAAAAGGCTGGAAGCGTCCAATATAAACAAGATAATCAAATGTATAGTTCATGGATTCATTTTTTATGAACTCACCAGTTGTGCCACGTTATAAAATATGCGACATAATGAGGGCATAAAATCTAATTAAGATTGAAGCAAGGATAGTACGATGACACTCAGTTGTATTCAACAACCACATCAACATTTAAACGCAAATCTTGAAAATGGCATTCTTACACTCGCCATTAACCGTCCAGAAGCTAAAAATGCTCTGTATGGTGAATTATACTTATGGATTGCTAAAGCACTTGATGAAGCCGATCAGGATCGTGATGTCCGTGTCGTCATTTTACGTGGTGCAGATGCTGATTTCAGTGCCGGCAATGACATGAAAGATTTTATGGCATTCATCTCCCAGCCTTTAGTGGGCAAAGAAGGTGATGGTCCTCCTTTTGTACTGTTGAAATCTGCTGCACGACTGTCCAAGCCACTCATCTGTGCGATCCGTGGTGTTGCAATTGGCATTGGGGTGACGATTCTTCTTCATGCAGATCTTGTTTACAGTGACTCAACCGCACTGTTCCAGATTCCGTTTGTCAGCTTAGGGCTGTCACCCGAAGGTGCTTCCAGTAAACTGCTGATTCAGCAGGCTGGCTACCATAAAGCAGCTGAACTGTTACTGACAGCTCAGAAGTTCAACAGTGAAAAAGCACTGGCAGCAGGTCTGATCAACAGCATTGAAGATGATGTCTATGGTCATGCACTGCGTCAGGCTCAGACTCTGGCTGCACTACCACTGGCATCTCTGGTACAGACCAAAAAGATGATGAAACATAATCTGGAAGAAATCATTCAGTGTGTTGATGATGAAGCTGTCATTTTCATGCAGCGTGTCAAGTCACCTGAAATGGCTGAAGCCGTTGCTGCATTTATGCAAAAACGGAAACCTGATTTTGCTCAGTTCAACTGATTCTGTTCATTGAGATAAAAACCACTTAGCAGTACGTGTTAAGTGGTTTTTTCATGTTTGATCCCCATTAAAACTTCAAATCCTTTCGTGAATATATAAACCATGACTGAACAAGCTAAAACCGAAAAGAAACGCTATTTTGAAGCAGCACCGACAGACATAGATGTTGAAAATTTCAAAAAAGTCATTCAAAGCCGCCGCTCTGTACGTAAATTTACTGACAAAGCAATTCCTGCTGAAATTCTGGATGAATGTCTGGACCTTGCCCTGCTGGCACCCAATTCATCCAACTTACAGCCATGGACATTTTATGTGGTGCAAAACCCTGCTAAAAAGAAGCTGCTCGTAAAAGCATGTCTAGGACAGCTGGCTGCAAAAACTGCGGCTGAACTGATCGTCTGTGTAGCACGTACCGACCGTGTCGATGAAATGGCAAAGCGTAATATTTCAGAATTTCCCTTTCCTGAAGCTCCTGCTGCAGTGCAGAAGTATTACAGGTTTATTCCATATAATTATAAAACAGGTTACTTCAACTCACTTGGTAACTTTAAGAAAGTAGCTTTCAAAGTTGCACGTACACTTGATAAACAATTGCCTGTGACTGCTTTTAATCAGGCTGATGCTAAATTATGGGCAAGCAAAACCACTGCGCTTGCCTGTGAAAACCTGGTTCTGGCTTTACGTGCTTACGGTTTTGACAGCTGTATGATGGAAGGTTTTGATTAACCACTGGTGCAAAAGATTTTAAATCTGAATGATCAGCAATATCCTGTGATGGTGATTGGAGCTGGTGAACGTGCAACTGATGGTGTGTTCTTTCCGCAGTATCGTTTTGACCGTGATTTATTTATTCAGAAGGTTTGATTTAACATTTCCGCCTATCAACATAATTGGATACGCGTAAGGCGACATGGATGTCGCCCGTTAGACTGTGGGACAGGACGTCCCATCAGTCTAATAAAGGGCTTTTGTTACTTTTCGCCCGTGAAAAGTAAAAATCATCTACACTCAAATAGGAAATTAGAGCAGCAGAATCAATGATATTGGCTTAAATCATTAAAAATGAACTTCCACGGTTTGAATAAACTCAAAAGCAGGTTCCTCATAAGGATGACTCGCCTTTAGAGCCCTTGCCACATCACCTGCTTTATTTTCAGGGACTATCGTTTCCACCCGCCATTCAGGAACACTCTCCAAAGTATCCAGTTCACCTATAAACGGATTGGCTCCTTTTACAGGTTTAAACTGCCCTGTACCTAAAACCTGCCAGGCACAGTGTTCATAATTACCGATTCCACCTGCACCCGCTGCAAATATCGCAAGTTTGGTGGGTTCAAGATGTGATTCAGGAACATAGTAAATGAGTTTAAGCATATTTACCCTCTGTAACAGCATGATCCTGTTTTAAGGCTTTTATGATCAGATTCAGCGCGGTATTTCTGGTATTTTTAGCATAGCCTGCATATAAACCAAGCTCAGGTAAAACTGTATCGGTCTGAATAATTTTAACCTGAGGATTTAAAAATTTTAATAAATATTCAGGTACAAAACTAAAGCCCATTCCCATATTAATCAGGTTTAAATGCTGCATCACATTGGTCACCCACAACATCTGATCATGGCTTTGCTGATCAAATGGAATAATGTCATTCAGTTCTTCATAAAAAACTGGTGAAGCATTTTGCTCACACATGATCAGGGTATGATTTTTCAGTTCCTGGAGTTTCAAAGGACGGTCTGCTGGATGCAAACTGTCCAAAGCGACCAGATAAATCTGCTCACTCATTAAGTGAATATTTTCATAATCAGGATGCCTCAACTCATAACGGGTAAAGCTTAAATCCAGTTCCGCATTTTTCAGTCCCTGGATTTGCTCTGAACAGGTCAGACTGTGCAGATGAATTTTTAAATCAGGAATGGTTGTTTTCAGCTGTGCCAGAATACCTGGCATCAGTTTAATTTCCGCAACATTTAAAAAGCCAATATGAATCTGATTATTCTTTTGTTGTGCCACTTGCCTGGCAGCTGCCACAGCCAGTTTACTGCTCTCCAGAGCCTGTTTTGCATGTATGAGAAAAGCCTGCCCTTCATCCGTCAATATAACTTTCCGTGCTGAACGTTCAAACAGCGCGACACCCACTTCCTGCTCCAGATCTTTAATCTGCTGACTCAGAGATGGCTGAGCCGTAAACAGTTTTTCCGCAGCTCTGGTGAAGCTTTGCTCTTCAGCAACCGTTAAAAAGTAACGTAAATGACGCAGTTCCATCGTACAACCTATTCATTATTTCCCTCATCATCAAACGTATGCAGAGGAAATCCATATACACCCAGACTTAAAACCAATACGCATTTCATAACCCGAAGTTCTTGCATAGACTCAGGTGCTGCACCAGTCAAAGACTGCACTGGATTTTAAAAAGACGGATTTAAGTATGACACAAGCATATGATACCGATGTATTAGTCATTGGTACGGGACCTGCGGGCTCAACCCTGGGCTTAGCACTGGCAGGTTATGGAGTGAGGGTTCAGCTTTTTACTCAGTTTAACTGGTTAGCCAACAGCCCACGTGCGCATATTACCAACCAGCGTGCCATGGAAGTATTACGTGATTTAGGCATTGAAGAACAGGTTAAGGAAATTGCCACTCCCTGGGAACAGATGGGGGAAAGTCTGGTAACCACTAGTCTGGTTGGTGAAGAAATTGCCCGTTTAAGTGCCTGGGGTACTGGAGATGAACGTCACGGGGATTATATTAAGGGCAGTCCTTGTCCATTGGTGGATTTAATCCAGCCCAAAATGGAAGCATTACTGGTCAAAAATGCGGGTGAACGAGGCGCAATCTATAACTTCAACACTGAATATTTATCGCATGTCCAGGATGAAAATGGTGTTACTGCAACCTTTTTAAATCATATCACCAATACCGAATTCAGCTTGCGTGCCAGATATTTAGTGGGCATGGATGGGGCTAAGTCACGTGTTCTTGAACAGCTTGATTTACCACTTGAAGGCGTGATGTCCCGTGCAGGTACAGTTTATGTGACTTTTAAAGCAGATCTATCCAGATACGTTCAGCATCGCCCTGCTATTCTGCAATGGATTGTCAATCCTGAAGCAAGTTTTGGTGACTTAGGAATGGGCTTGCTGCGTGCCATAACGCCATGGAATGAGTGGATTATGGGTTGGGGTTTTGACATATCCAAAGGCGAACCACAAGTCACAGAAGCGCAGGTTCGTGCTCGTCTCAATACTTTTGTGGGTACTGAAGTTGAAGATGTCGAAATCCAGAAACTGTCATACTGGTACGTTAACCAGACCTGGGCAACCGAATATTCCAAAGGTCGTGTATTCTGTGGCGGTGATGCAGTACACCGTCATCCACCCTCCAGTGGTTTAGGTTCAAATACCTGTATGCAGGATGCCTTTAACCTGGGCTGGAAACTCGCATACGCAGTGAAAGGCTGGGCTCAACCTGCTCTGCTTGACTCTTATACACTGGAGCGTGCTCCTGTTGGCAAACAGATTGTAGCGCGTGCCAACCAGTCACGCTTTGACTACAAACATCTCAAAGAAGTTTTTGGCTTTGACCAGGGTGTGACCACGCAAAAACAAATGCTGGAACGTATCTTCGCTGAAAATGAACAAGGTGCTGAAATCCGTCAGAAACTGTATCAGGCACTGGAAATTAAAAACTTTGAGTTTAATGCTCAGGGTGTAGAGCTGAATCAGCGTTATGCTTCAAATGCAGTGATTGTTGAGTCTGAACCTGAAGTGTTTGAAAAAGATCAACAACTGTACTTACAGGCAACCACACGTCCAGGTGCAAAAGTACCGCATGCCTGGCTGGTTAATGCCGGAGGTCAGAAACTTTCAACACTGGATATCAGCGGTAAAGGGCATTTTACCTTAATCACAGGACTGTCAGGTAAAGGCTGGGAAAAAGCAGTTGAAGCATTGGATTTACCTTATATGAATGTCATTCAGATTGGCTCACGTGACTACCGTGATGTTTATGGCACATGGAATGCAATATCTGAAATTCATGAATCTGGTGCAGTACTGGTGCGCCCTGATGGCTATGTCGCATGGCGTTATCAGGACAGCACAAATGATGCTTTTGACTATGCAAATACATTGAAGGCTGTATTGGGGCAGATTCAATTATCTGTTTGATCAATTTAAACCACCTTCGGGTGGTTTTTTTATTAAAGTACAAAATTTAGCTGTCTTTTTGCTAATCCATACAACAAATCTATGCAAACAAATAAGCCGTTAAAATCATAAATATTTGTAAACACATGATAATCCCAAACCACAACCAACCTTTTTGGCGTAATGCGACCCGATCTATACTTTGATAATTGACTGTTTTTATCATTTTAGCACCCTCATTTATTCTTCACTGAATTGATAAGATATGGAGCAAAAAATCTATCCTTATCTAAACAATTTAAATGAAGCAAAAAATAAACCAAGGTTTCAAATGTAACAATATTTATTCATTTTTTAAATTTCACGATGAAAAAAGAAAAACTGCCATAGTGCCTGCCAAGTTCACAGCTAATTCTGCATGTCTTGCAGATGGTTTAAAATTTTTCTTTCCTTGACCATGTGCATCCCCTACTTTATTTCTTAAAGCACCTAAACCTTCCACAACAGAATTACAACCACCTAGAATTTGTTTAAAAACTTTTTCTGTATGCTGCGATGGAGCAAGATTTAATTCATTACTAACTAAACGGTAAAGATGATTTATTTCAGGTGCATTACCATAATCAATTTGCATATCATCAAGGATATGTTTACATGTAGATTCTAATAGTGAACGAGCTATAGTAATTGCCCCCTCAGGATCAGAGTTCCTACGCTCTAGTGCTTTTTGCCATATCTGATGAATATAATCTGAACTAAGTTTATCTAAAGTACTTATTACCAGTTGATCCAGAGGAGTAGTATCTAAGTTTTCAAGCACATCAAATAGTTCATTAAATTCGTTATAAATTAGATTTTTACAATCTTGATAACTATTAAAATTATATTTTAAATACTCAGAAAATTGATCTAATGAACGTGAATTTTTTAGTATGCTAGGTATATATTGACTTAAGCTTTTAATTGCAATTATCTCATTACGCAGTTCTAAAAATGTGTCATTCGCTCCCTGATGATGTTCATCCATAGCACGAGCAATAAGAAGTTCTTGTATTGACAATACTTTTTCAATTAATTCACTCATATTTTTAAAACCATATTTCATATTAAATAGTTTAAGCTAATCACATACAAAAAAGCCCCTTTCGGGGCTTCTTCAAATCAATTGATAACTAAATCAATCAACCAATAAACTTACGTGCATTACGGAACATACGTAACCATGCACCATCTTCAGTCCATTCTTCAGGTTTCCACGAATGCTGAATCGCACGGAAATTACGCTCAGGATGCGGCATCATAATCGTTGCACGACCATCTTTTGAAGTCACACCAGAAATCGCTTCAGGCGAACCATTCGGGTTCATCGGATACTGTTGAGTTGCATTACCCTGACTGTCTACATAACGTAAGATCACCTGATTACCCGCATTCAACGATGCAAAGTTTTCAGCAGAAGTATCTGCACGACCTTCACCATGCGCCACAGCGATTGGTAAAATTGAACCTTCCATACCTTCTAAAAGAATAGATGGAGATTTTTCAACTTTAACGTTCACAACACGCGCTTCAAACATTTCAGACGTATTGCGACGGAAACGAGGCCAGTTGTCTGCACCTGGAATCAGTGGAGCAAGCTGTGCAAGCATCTGACAACCATTACAGATACCGACAGAGAAAGTATTGTCACGGTTAAAGAATTTTTCAAACTGATCACGCAGTTTTGGATTGAACAAGACTGATTTAGCCCAACCTCCGCCTGCGCCCAATACGTCACCGTAAGAGAAACCACCACACGCCACTAAACCTTCAAAGTCGTCTAAATCAATACGACCTGAAAGTAAATCACTCATGTGAACATCGACAGTGTTAAAGCCAACTTTATCAAATGCAGCAGCCATTTCTACATGACCGTTTACGCCTTGTTCACGTAAAATCATCATGTTCGGACGACGTTCATTGATATACGGCGCTTCTACAGGCTCATTCAAATCGAATGTTGGTAATGCAATGATACCTTTATGATTTTTATCAGCAATCAATGAATATTCAGAATCAGCTGTTTCAACGTTATCACGTAAGCGTTGGATTTGATGTGAAACTTCAGTCCAAGCTTGTTGTAATTCAGCACGTTCAAGTACTAAACCATTCACAGACAATGTGTCTGAATCACTCACTGTACCGACAACAGCAATCGCATCTTTCAAGCTTGAAGCAGCAACTTCATCAGCCAATGTTGCCCAGTCTGCTTTAGAAATCTGCAATACTGCACCAATTTCTTCTGCAAATAAGCTTTCAGTCGATTGATTTTCAAGTGCTACACCTAAGCGTGAAGCAAACATCATTTCTGCAACAGTTGCGAGTAAACCACCATCACCAATGTCATGGTACGCTTTAATCAAGCCACGGTTGTTCCAGTCCTGAACCAGTGCAAAAAATGCTTTGAAATCGTCAAAACTGTCGACATCAGGTGTCACTGAACCGATTGCTTTATAAACCTGTGCAAGGATCGAACCGCCTAAACGGAACTGACCTTTAGATAAATCAATGCGAACCAGTACTGAATCTTCATTTTTCAATTCAGGTGTTAATGTTTTACGTACATCTAAAACAGGTGCAAATGCAGTGATCACGCCAGACATTGGTGAAGTTACAGATTTGTCTTCGCCTTCGTCATTCCAGGTGGTACGCATAGACAATGAGTCTTTACCGACTGGAATTGCGATACCCAGTGCAGGACACATTTCCATACCGATGGCTTTTACGCCCTCGAATAATGCCTGATCTTCACCTTTCTGACCCGCAGCCGCCATCCAGTTTGCAGACAGTTTAATGTCACTGATCTGTTCGATGTTGGCACACATGATGTTAGAAATGGATTCAGCAACTGATAAACGAGCAGAAGCCGCAGGATTCAACAATGCAACAGGTGGACGTTCACCCATTGCCATTGCTTCACCTGTATAGCCTTGTAAGCTTGTGGTTGTTACAGCAGCATCCGCCACCGGAACCTGCCAGCGACCCACCATCTGATCACGTGCAACCATACCTGTGATTGAACGGTCACCAATGGTGATCAGGAATGATTTAGATGCAACCGTTGGATTTTTTAAGACACGGAAAATCGCATCTTTTAAATCAGTTACTTGTGCAGCAGTAAAATCATCGCCTTTACGTTCAACAGTTTCATATGAACGGCTCATACGTGGAGTACCACCAAGCATTACCTGCATTGGCATATCCACAGCTTTGTTATCAAACAATGGATCGTTTACAGTCAACTGACGTGCTTCAGTTGCTTCACCAAGAACGGCAAATGGGCAACGTTCACGCGCACAGATGGATTCAAACAATTCTAAAGATTCTGGTTTGATCGCAAGGACATAACGTTCCTGAGCTTCGTTTGACCAGATTTCCATTGGAGACATGCCAGGCTCTAAGGATGGAATCTTACGAAGATCAAGAATTGCGCCTAACTCGTGATCATTAACAAGTTCAGGCATTGCATTGGAAATACCACCCGCGCCGACATCATGTACAGATACGATTGGGTTGAAATCTTCCATTCTCCAGCAGGCATCAATCACTTCCTGGCAACGGCGTTCCATTTCTGGGTTTTCACGCTGAACTGAAGCAAAATCAAGGTTTTCACCGAGTTTACCGCTGTCTACAGAAGACGCTGCACCACCACCTAAACCGATAAGCATTGCAGGACCACCGAGTACGATCAGTAAATCGCCTGGTTGAATTGCATCTTTTTCGACATGATCAGGACGGATGTTACCGTAACCACCTGCAATCATGATTGGTTTATGGAAACCTTTCACATCACCATTGACATTTTGTTCAAATGTACGGAAGTAACCGTTCAGTGCAGGACGACCAAATTCGTTGTTAAATGCTGCACCACCTAAAGGACCATCTATCATGATCTGTAAAGGTGAAGCCATACGGGATGGTTTACCGTAGTTGTCTTCCCAAGGTTGTTCAAAACCAGGAATGTTCAGGTTAGAAACAGTGAAACCTGTTAAACCCGCTTTTGGCTTACCACCACGACCTGTTGCGCCTTCATCACGGATTTCACCGCCTGAACCTGTCGCAGCGCCTGCAAATGGTGCAATCGCTGTTGGATGGTTGTGGGTTTCCACTTTCATCAGGATGTGAGCGGCTTGGCTCTTGTATTTATAAACGTGGTGACCTGTCGCTTCGTCTTTTTTCGGATAGAAACGTTGAGTATCAAAGCCCACGATTACAGAAGCGTTGTCTTTATATGCTGACAATACGTCAGTAGGAGATTCTTTATACGTATTTTTAATCATCTGGAACAATGACAATGGCTGAACTTCGCCATCAATTGTCCATTCAGAACCAAAGATTTTATGACGGCAATGTTCAGAGTTTGCCTGAGCAAACATCATCAGTTCGATGTCATGTGGGTTACGACCCAGTTTATTGAATGCCGCAACTAAATAATCAATTTCTTCGTCAGACAACGCAAAACCAAACTCAGAGTTTGCTTTGACTAATGCATCTTTACCTTGACCTAAAATATCAATTGAATTTAAAGGTTTTGGTGCAGTTTCAGAGAATAATGCAGCAGCATCATCAATCTGAGCAAAAACACTTTCCGTCATACGGTCATGTAAAACCTGTTTAACTTCATCAGATACGTCAGAAATACCCTTTAAAGTAAACAAAACACCGCGTTCTAGGCGGTGTACAGGTGTATTACAGTTGGCAAAAATATCAGTTGCCTTTGATGACCACGGTGAAATTGTACCGACACGAGGTGTCACTAAAATCTGGACTTCATCACTTGCAGCCTGACGAACTTCAAACGATGCGCCATCGTTTAAAAGCTGTAAAGCAGATTGCTGTTGTTGCTCGTTGAGCGCTTGGTCGAAAAGGTAAACCCATTGGCTTTCTATTGATTGAACAGAACTGATTGACGCCAGGCGTGCTAATAGTTGTGTTTGCTTAAAAGAAGAGTGTGCAGGTGCACCGGCAACGATAAACATGCTGTTTTTGGCTCCACGGGCAGGTCGAAAAGATCCCACCGCAATGTGACTTGAAGAGAGCGCATATTCTACTGTGTATTACTCAAATCAGCTAGATGGAAAATCACGAATCTGCAAGCTAATCGTATAATAGTTCAAAGAACTGCTTTGTTTTCAGATAAAAGTTTTGAATCTACAGCAATAGAAAGGCTCAGACTGTTTGTATCCAGATAATTCAGGAACACCGGCTGCATATCTGAATGAAACCGTCTTTATGAAATATGATCTATTGCATAAAAAGCAGGACTGAAACATCTGCTGGATGATTCAGTCCTGTCCTATTGAAAATCAGATTAAAAATTTCAGTACTAAGCTATATTTTTACGGTCTTCGAGATCAATTTCTTTCAGTGATTTATGCTTGGATTCTTTCAGCAGGAAAATAGCAATCATCGACATCACACTGATACTCATAATATAAATAATAACCGGTAAAGTGCTGCCGAACTCTTTCCACAGCATTGTAGCAATCATTGGTGCAATTGAACCTGCCAGAATACCGGCAACCTGATAGCAGAACGAAACACCTGAATAACGCATGCGGGTCGGGAAAATTTCCGCCAGTACTGCGCCCTGTCCTGAATACGTCACGCCCTGGAAAAATAAACCGACACACATTGCAAACAGAGTGACCGCAAAACTTCCCTGATCCAGTCCATGAAAATAGAATGGCATCCACAGTAAAATACCGACATAGCCAAACATCATGATATTTTTACGACCAAACTTATCAGACAGATGACCACCAAAAATCATGGCAAAAAAATGGAAGGTATTGGCACACAGGAGCAGCAAAAGCATGGTGGTATAACCAATATGATGCTGAACCGACAGATAGGTGATCGAGAAAACCACAATAATATAATAAGCCGAGTTTTCACCCACACGCATCAGCATGCCGCAGACTGCCTGCTTTGGATAATATTTCAGTACTTCTTTAAGACCGGCTGAGGATTTTCGGGTCGCTTCCTGCTTTTCAAGTGAAGCTTTAAAGACGTCCGATTCTTCTACATTCTTACGGATATAATAACCAATGATAATAATGACTGCTGAAAGCCAGAAAGCAACCCGCCAACCCCATGCCAGGAATGATTCTTCTGGAAGTGTCATAGAGAGTGTCAGCAGTACCAGACTGGCTGCAACACTTCCCGCAGGTGCAGCTGCCTGTAGAAAACTGGAGTAAAAACCACGACGCTTTTCATCGCTGTGCTCACTGACCAGCAGCATTGCACCCCCCCATTCACCACCGACAGCAAAGCCCTGTATAAATCTTAAAATGACCAGCAGTACGGGTGCCATATAACCAATCGAGGCATAACCTGGTATACAGCCAATCAGAAATGTTGAAGCCCCAACCAGGATCAGACTGATCTGCAAAAGTTTTTTACGACCGTATTTATCACCAAAATGACCAAAGACCAGACCACCGATTGGTCGTGCAAGAAAGCCCACGGCATAGGTTGCAAACGCGGCAATAATCCCGTCAAATACAGAAACCCCAACCCCACTGGATGGGAAGAAAAGTTTGGAAAATACAAGCGTACTTGCAATCCCGTAAATAAAAAACTCATACCACTCAGCCACTGTGCCTGCCATTGAGGCGCCAACCACTTTCCGAATGGATGCTTTATCCTTTGCTGCACTTTCCAGTGCAGCAGACTTATCTGTTGTCAATTCCATTTTATTTTTCCCTTCTTCATTTCCATAAAACAGCAGCTGAATTTTTTAGAACCGTTTTCAGCAAAAACTGTTGATTTTTATGTGATATTCCCTACACATACATATTTAATTTCCAGATAGTCTTCCAGACCGTATTTTGCTCCCTCACGTCCCAGTCCTGATGCCTTAACACCACCAAATGGCGCAGCTTCATTGGATAAAATGCCTGTATTTACACCAACCATGCCGTATTCCAGTGCTCTTGAAACCCGAATAAACCGGTTCAGATCCTGAGTAAAGACATAAGAAGCCAGTCCAAACTCAGTATCATTTGCGTACTGCACTGCTTCATCTTCAGTTTCAAATACAAAAACCGGTGCCAAAGGTCCAAAGGTTTCTTCTTTTGCACACAGCATGTCCTGACTGACATTTTTCAGTACAGTCGGTACGCACCAGTTCCCAGGCTGCTGCACAACTGTACCAGTAACCAGCTCTGCTCCTTTTGCCAGTGCATCATCGATCTGCTCCTGAACTTTCAGTGTGGCTTTGGCATTAATCAGAGGTCCAACTGTTGTTGATTCATCCAGTCCATTACCCACTTTTAACTGCGAAACTTTCTGTGCCAGTTTTTCCAGAAATTCATCATAAATTCCACTTTGCACATAAATACGGTTGGCACAGACACAGGTCTGACCTGCATTTCTGAATTTACAGTCCAGTACCTGCTGAACTGCCAGCTCAAGATTGCAGTCATTAAAAACAAGTACCGGTGCATTCCCCCCCAGTTCAAGTGACAGTTTTTTAATGGTCGGTGCAGACTGTTCCATCAGTTTTGCGCCAATCGGTGTAGACCCTGTAAAACTCAGCTTTTTAACCACAGGACTTTCAGTCAGGATTTTTCCAATCAATGTCGAAGAACCTGTCACCACATTCAGAACACCTGCAGGCACCCCTGCTTCAGTGGCCAGTTTTGCCAAAGCCAGTGCGGTTAAAGGTGTTTCAGATGCCGGTTTTAAAATCATGGTGCAGCCCGCAGCCAATGCAGGCGCGACCTTACGGGTAATCATGCCCGCAGGGAAATTCCACGGTGTAATTGCTGCACAGACCCCGATTGGCTCTTTAAAAACAAGGACTTCTGAGCTGTCCGCAGAAGGAATAATGTCCCCATACGCTCGCTTGCCTTCTTCTGCATACCATTCCAGATAACTGGCAGCGTAGGTCATCTCACCTCTGGACTCTTTCAAAGGCTTACCCTGCTCAAGAGTCAGTAAAGTCGCCAATTCGTCCTTATGATCATGCATCAGGTTGAACCATTTCTTCAGAATATCCGCACGCTGCTGTGGAGAATATTTTTTCCACAGCACCTGAGCTGCCTGTGCCGTCAGAACACTCTCATGAATCTGAGCTTCAGACAGTACAGGCACAGAACTGATCAATTCCCCTGTGGCAGGGTTTGTAACGTCTATTCGCTGCCCAGAAGCTGTTTCCCCTGTTTCAATCCATTGACCATTAATCAGACAGCGGTTTTCAAATACCGATAACGCCGTAACATCCATTTTCTTACTCCTGAAACTGTATTTCCCTGTTTCCCTGCTCAGTGATGCTTAGGGTTCATGCTTATAACGGGCTATTTTTTTCACCAGGGTGGACTGATCCACCCCAAGTGCCATCGCTGCCTGACGCATTGAAGAAAACTTACTCATGGCTTCAATAATCAGGCTCTTTTCATAGGCAACCATGCGATCTTTCAAGGATGTGGATACTGCTTTTTTTAATCCAAATTCAGTAAATTCTTTCGGCAGATGATTCAGTGTAATCATCCGGTCTGTACTGGATACGAGCAGCCGTTCCACAAGATTAATCAGCTCTCTGATGTTACCGGGCCAGTTCCAGCAGGAAAGAAACTCCAGTACTTCAAGTTCAATCTCCGTATTCAGCCCATATTTCTGATTAACGTGATTTTTATAAAACTGTATGAGTGGAATAATTTCTGTCCGTCTTTCTCTTAAAGGTGCAAGCTCCAGCTCCACCACATTTAAGCGATAATACAGATCTTCCCTGAACTCACCTTTAGAAATCTGAGTTTTCAGATGCTTATGTGTGGCTGAAATAACCCGGATATCAATAGTTTTATATTCCGTCGCACCGACCGGTATAAACCTTTGTTCTTCAATAACCTTTAAGATTTTGACCTGTAATGGCAACGGCAGATCACCTATTTCATCCAGAAAAAGTGTGCCTTTGTGTGCAATTTCAAGCAGACCTTTTTTGCCTTTGGCAGATGCTCCTGTAAATGCACCTGCGACATAACCAAAAAGTTCTATTTCAAGTAAATTTTCAGGAATACCGGAACAGTTCAGCTCCATAAACACTTCAGAAGCCCGAGGACTGCAACTGTGTATATAGCGAGCCAGTTTACTTTTCCCTGTTCCTGTTTCGCCCTGAATCAGTACTTTGCAGTCAAACTGAGCAATATGCGTTGCCTGGTCAAAAACAGCCTGTGACTGTCGGGAAATAATAAAATCAGTGTCACTGCACTGCACTTTATGCTGAGACTTGGTTTTATAAAGATTTTCCAGCTGTTCCTGAGCATGTTTTGCAGCAACAAGTTCGGTTACATCCCGCACACTGCTGATGATGTAACTGACATTTCCCTGTTCATCAAAAAGCGGACTCCCTGTTACCAGTATTTTCTGATTCTGATTGATGGTCTGGACAGTGGTGACCACTTCCTTTTTTCTCAGAACATCCGCACTGATCGAGTTGGTCAGATACCCCTGGGTCACAATTTCATCCATACTGCGACCGATCAGCAGTTTCCTGTCCAGACCTGTAATCCGCTCATATGCTTTATTCACAGTAACCGTGATTGCATTTTTATCAGTGATGTACAGACCATCCTGAATAGCTTCAAGAATCGAGTTCACCGGTTCAGAAACAAAGGCATCATCAGACTTACAGAAACGAATCAGTTTTTGCCCTAATTCCTGCACAGAATCAGTTGAAAGTTGTTGCATATAAAGTTCCTTTTAATATGCTTCGCGGTAAATTTCCTCAATATCTGAAAGACTCAAAACTCGGGGATTATTCTTTAAAAGCCTTTTAACATTGATAGCTTCTTCTGCCAGATATGGAATATCTTCAAAAGGAATATTTAGAGTTTTCAGACCTGAAGGGATATTTAAATTACGACAAAAATCATGCAAATAAGCAACTACTTTCTGAACGTTTTCTGCATGATCTGCTGAAACTTCCAGCCGCATTGCAACCGCAATATCTGTAAAGCGTTCTTCACATCCCTGAGCATTCCACTTCATGACATAAGGCAGCATTAATGCATTACTGACCCCATGAGACATTTTATATTTTCCACCCAGTGGATAAGCCAGTGCATGTACTGCACCTACACCACCATTACCAAAAGCCAGCCCTGCTATCAGACTTGCCGTTGCCATTTTTTCCCGGGCTGTCAGGTCTTCAGGGTTGGTATAAGCCTGCGGCAAAAACTCACAGATCAGTTGAATGGCTTTCAATGCCAGACCATCGGTAATTTCTGATCGGTTCAGTGAAATATAGGACTCAACTGCGTGTACCAGAGCATCGACACCACTTGCAGCCGTCACAGATGCTGGACAGGTTAAAGACATATAAGGAGAAACAATCGCAATATCCGGCAGCAGTGCTTCAGAAACAAAGCCTTCTTTCGTCTGTTTTGCGGTATCTGAAAGGATTGCCACATTGGTCACTTCGGAACCTGTACCTGATGTGGTTGGAATTGCAATCAAAGGAATATTGCGTGAACTGATGGTGTCCAGACCAATATAATCCCTGACCGTCCCAGGCTTGTCTGACAGTGAAGCAGTACATTTTGCAACGTCCATTGCACTGCCACCGCCCACGGCGATCAGCACATCATTTTTCTGCTGATGAAACAACTCAATACAGCGTTCAACCTGTTCCAGCTCAGGCTCTGGATTGACCTGATCATAAATATCAAAAGGAATATTCAGCTTTTCCAGCACTCTGTTGATCGTTCCAGAGTTCATAACACCCTGATCAGTAATAATAAATGCACGTTTTGCATTCATTTTTTCAAGCACACTCTGTAGACTGTCCAGCGCATCCCGTCCTGTCACCAGTCTTCCGGCACTTTTAAAAATAGATAAATTTGGCATGCTGTACTTCCCTTCACATATTCAAAAATCTTCAAGACCGCTGATGGATTTCCTGTCCATCTTTCTTTAATCAGTCTCCGACCTTTCATATATCAAAATGCATGCCAACCATTAAAATCAAAACAACCAACTGTTTTTATTCATTTATTTTGTTTAACACTCAAAAAGCAATGATGATATTCAAACGGAATGATGAAAAAATTCATCATCAGTCCCCTAGGAGTCAGCACATCTGCTGAATCACACCGAAAAACATCCCTGGAAAGCCTGAATGTCGCCCGACAGCATCCGCAAATGACTAAAAATGAAGAAAAGACATGACAACTGATGTCGCACTCCACTGGTGCTTTACAGTGAAATTTGGCATGATGCAAAGCAGTAACAGAAACATTCAGTGAATAACGATAAATGACTCAGATGCGTTGGTTAGAACTGCTGTCCACAGTTCGTTTAGGCAGTAAAAAACAAAGTACAGAACAGGCACGCAGCCCATTTCACAAAGATTATGACCGCATTATATTTTCACAAAGTTTCCGGCAACTGAACCGTAAAACTCAGGTTCACCCTCTGACGCAACATGACGGTATTCACACACGTTTAACCCATTCCCTTGAAGTGTCCTGTATTGGGCGATCACTCGGGATGCTTGCTGCCGAAAAAATTCAGGATGAATTACCCGTATGGATTTCCCCTGCCGATGTTGGGGCAATCATTCAGGCAGCCTGCCTGGCACATGATATTGGCAATCCACCTTTTGGACATGCAGGTGAATATGCAATCCGTGAATGGTTTGATGATGCTTCACATACCGATTTTCTGAAAGATTTAAGCCCTGAACAACAGGCTGATGTCCGCCAGTTTGAAGGCAATGCCCAGGGTTTAAGACTGCTTACTAAAATTGATTACCATCCCAATGATGGTGGTATGCGTCTGACTTACGCAACCTTAGGGGCTTACTTAAAGTACCCATGGTTATCCAGAACCATTGAATCTCAGGGTAATACGCCTGCAAGCAAACGAGCCAAATTTGGCTGTTACCAGGCTGAAAAAGACATTCTTGAACAGATTGCCCAGCAGCTGGGGCTGATACAGCTGGGTGACTTCCACTGGTGTCGCCATCCACTGACTTATCTGCTCGAAGCAGCTGATGACATCTGTTATGCGCTGATTGACCTTGAAGATGGCATTATTCTAAACATGCTGTCCTATGAAGAAGTGGAACCGATATTCCTTGATCTGCTGGGCGATTTTGGTGTTCCTGCTGAACTCAATATGCCTTACACCACCTGGCAGCAAAAAATTGCAGCCCTGCGTGGTCGTGTAATGAAACGCCTGGTGGATGAGGTAACCACAGCATTTGCCAGACAGCATTTTCAGATTTTATCCGGTCAGCTCAAAGGCTCTTTACTTCAGTACTGCTCCGAAGATATTGAAAATGGCATCAACCGTGCAAAAAACCTGGCGCGTGAAAAAATATTTGAACATCCGCAAAAGTCTGGTCTGGAAATTATTGCACATCAAAGCCTGCAACATATTCTGGATGCCTTCATTCCACTCACCACACCCCATAAAACCCTGAGCTTCAAAGATGGGCGTCTGTTATCCATACTGGAGCGTTTTGGCGCACGATTCAGCCATGATCACTATGACAATATTATGCAGGTGCTGGATATTGTCAGTAAATTTTCAGATCATCAGGCGTATCAGCTTGCTCAGGAATTACAAGGCAATAAAGCTGGATTTTTTTAAAACGATCAAGTCCTGAATGATTGGTAATTTTTCAGGCTTCGTTATACTCTCAACCCATTTGAACACATAAAGACCCTGCTTTGTATCCATACGAAATCAAAGCATAAAGAACTAACTGCATAGAAGTGAATATACATAATGATCGGATGTCTGATTGGTGAAGTCTTAGCTCTGGAAGCACCGACTGTACTTTTAAATGTAAATGGCGTGGGCTATGAAATTGACACCCCACTTTCAACCTTCTGCCAGCTGCAAAAAGGTCAGAAAATCACGCTATGGACGCATTTAGCCGTTCGTGAAGATGCCCAGCTTCTGTACGGTTTCTTAAATCAGCAGGAAAAAATCATTTTCCGCACCTTACTCAAAGTGAATGGTGTCGGCCCTAAAATGGCTTTAGGTATTCTTTCCACTTTAAGCGTGGAAATGCTGATTCATACTGTTGAAAATGGTGATGTTAAAACACTGGTCAAAGTTCCTGGTGTCGGTGCAAAAACTGCTGAACGCCTGATGATAGAATTACGTGATCGTTTTAAAGCATTTTCTGCGGGAACATCATCCACTTCAACTGCATCACAGATCCAGTTTACTGGGAACTCTGCGGTTGCTGAAGCTGAAGCAGCACTACAGTCATTAGGTTACAAACCTTTGGAAGCTCAGAAACTGGTCAATGCTGCCAAAGGTGATTTTACTGAAGCCAGTGATATTATCCGTGCAGCACTTAAATCGATGAATAAGTAGTTTAAACTATAAACTTCTAGCAAATATTTGATACGCGTAAAAGTCATCCGCAACTGTCTGAGGCATGAGCCAGTAAAGGCGCAAGTTTTGAAATAACATGTTTCTGCGATATATTTGAAACAGTTCGGTAGTTGACGAGTTTTGCGGTGAGGAGCATCGCTCCGCAAGGTGCTTTTCTTGCGAAGCTTCGCTTCTCATTTTGGCGAATGAGAAATATATTTCGCAAGGTAAGGTGAACCGCAGGTTTAACCTAAAATTTAAACTTTATCGATAAGACTCCTCAGTAATGACCATTATCAAAATTCATAATGGCATTATTATCAAAACAATTCCGGAAATTAGATTTATAAACGCTATGCAAGACCGTTTAATCAGTGGTTCTGAAAAACCCGAAGATCACTTTGATCGTGCCATCCGTCCTACCTCACTCGATGACTATATCGGTCAGCCGGTCGTCCGTGAACAGATGGAAATCTTCATTGGTGCAGCCCGTGGTCGTGCCGAAGCACTGGATCATACACTTATCTTTGGACCACCAGGTTTAGGTAAAACCACACTCGCCAATATTATTGCCCGTGAAATGGGTGGAAATCTCAAATCCACTTCAGGTCCAGTACTGGAACGTGCAGGCGATCTGGCAGCTATGCTGACTAATCTTGAAGAAGGCGATGTACTGTTTATTGATGAAATTCATCGTCTTTCACCGGTAATTGAAGAAATTCTCTATCCAGCTATGGAAGATTACCAGCTGGATATTATGATCGGTGAAGGTCCTGCTGCTCGCTCCATCAAACTGGATTTACCTCCATTTACACTGGTTGCAGCGACCACACGTGCTGGTCTGCTGACTTCACCTTTACGTGACCGTTTTGGGATTGTACAGCGTCTCGAATTTTATTCAGTTGAAGACCTGACGCATATCGTAGCGCGTTCAGCATCACTCATGGATGTTCCAACCACACCGGATGGTGCTTTGGAAATTGCCCGTCGTGCCCGTGGGACACCGCGTATTGCCAACCGTTTATTACGTCGCGTACGTGACTATGCTCAGGTCAAAGGGACTGGTGAAGTCACTCAGGAAATGGCTCAGCGTGCGCTGGATATGCTCAATGTTGATAAAGATGGTCTAGACACGCTAGATCGCCGTTATCTGAGTATGTTACTGGAACGCTTTGATGGTGGTCCTGCTGGTGTTGAGGCTTTAGCTGCTGCAATGGCAGAAGATTCAGGTACACTGGAAGATGTGATTGAGCCTTATCTGATCCAGCAGGGTTATGCCATGCGGACTGCCCGTGGACGTATTGCAACCAATCAGGCCTATTTACAGTTTGGAATGACTCCGCCTGAACCTAAAGCCTGAAGCACGGACACTCAAAAAAAAGAGCATTGAATATAAAATTCCATGCTCTTTTTACATCCAGATGATCTATCTTAAAGTCTGAAAAACCTTACTGGAAATGCTTTGCCACCAGACTCTGGAAATATGCAATGCCGTGTTCAGAAATGCCTGAACGCTGCTTGTCAGTCATGATACGTCCCTGACCACGGTAGCCTCGTGATTTCAGACCACGCTGTACACTTTCCACAAGATTAAGGTCTTCTGGACGGAAAACATGGCGGTACCATTCGATCAGATCTTTCTGTTCCTGAGTCAGTTCTTCATTTAAGAAGTAAATATCATAATGTTGCAGTGTAGTTTCTTCATCTACAGGAAACTCATAAATCACCGTCATGAAATCTGCACCTGGTGGTACATTAAACATGGTGCTTGGCCAGGTCCAGAAACCATTGAAAGACGGATCAACCACTGAAGGGTCGAGCTTGAAAGATTTCTCAGAAGAACGTGCATAACCAAACTGCAAAGTCCAGTTTTCATGCAATGTATGCCAGTATTTATCCACCTGCACGGAGTCTGAAAAACCTGGATGAGCAGGTCCACAGTGATAACATTCCATATAGTTATCAACAATGACTTTCCAGTTGGCAGGCGTTTCCGTGATAAAACGGGCTGCCAGTTTCAGGTCTTTAACCACCTTACACGCTTCACCGAGTTTTTCTGCAAAACCTGGAAGCTGATCTGCAACACAGGTCGCCTCTGGATCCATATTGATAAAGATAAAACCTCCATGCTCTTCAGCTTTCAGTGCTGCCAGGTTTGAGTTTTCTTTATCAAAATTTGCAACATTTTCACAGTTACGTGCAAGCGCCAGGCTGCCATCAAGTTTGAATGTCCATGCATGGTATGGGCAGGTAATTACATTTTTGGACTTCCCTGCTCCTGTCAGCAACTCATGACCACGGTGTGGACATACATTGTAAAATGCCCGAAGAACATTATCCTTACCACGGATGACTATAATATTTTCACCAATCACCTTGCGGGTAAAATACTGATTGGCACTGGCAGCTTCGCTGTAATGACCTACACAGATCCAGCTTTTAGAAAAAATTTCTTCTTTCTCACGTTCAAATACACTGCCGGAGGTATAAAAAACTTTTGGCAAGGTCCATGCATTTTCCGGGTCTGTACAAAAGTTTTCAGGTACTTTTTCCATCTGTCTCACAACTGTTTTCTCCAATTTTTAAATTTTTACTTTTATCCTGATGTTAATCAAGCATTTTACCAATTGCCTGTACCATCTTTTGGTATAAGGTCTGAACTTCAGGACACTCAGTCAGTGACCTTAATCCACCATGCAAAAGTCCTTTTGCTTCAAAATAGCTGTATTCGATGCCAGCCTGCTGCAGATGTTCCGCCAGTACTTTGCCATCATCACGCAGGGGGTCATATTCTGCGACAGAGATAAAACTGGCGGGCATATCTGAAAAGTCTGCTGCATTCAGCGGTGCAAGTCGGGTGTCCTTCCAGTCCTTTTCATCCGGTGCATAGGTTTTCAGGTAAAAATGAACATCTTCAGTACTGAGCAATGGCGCATGGGCATGCTCAACATAAGAAGGAAGATCACACCCCGTGTTCAGACCTGGATAAATCAGTGCCAGTCCCTGAGCCTGCTGACCTGTATGCTGCAGGTTGACCGCCAGAGCTGTGGACAGATTTCCACCGGCACTGTCACCTGCAAGAATCACTTTTTCAGGGTTAATCTGCCACTGCGCGGACTGAGTTTTGATCCACTGATAGACCGCCATGCAGTCATTGTAGGCAGCAGGAAAAACATGCTCAGGTGCCAGTCTGTAGTCCACACTGACCACTGAAACTTTCAGGTCTGCACACAAATGGCGGATAAAAAACTCATGTGAATCCAGCCCACCCACAACATACCCACCGCCATGCATATACAGAATACAGGGCCATCCCTGCTCAGGCACACTCTGCTGTTCAGGGAAATACAGACGTACTGGAACATCATATTCTGCAGTATGCACAACATGATCCTGAATTTTAACCAGCCCATCCCGCTCAGGCGTGTAGTATTCACACATTGCATCATAGGCAGCACGTACAGACTCAATATCCTGACCGGCAGGGGTATAAACCCCACTCCAGTAAACCAGATTCTGCATTGCTGGACTCAGCTCATAAGATTTCATGTTCATGAAGCATCTCCTTTTACAGATGGTGCAACCGATTCAAAGACCTGTTCATTGGCAGGCTGAGAGCTTTCAGTTCTGTGCTGTAACGCCTGCATATTGTCAGACATCTCTACAGGATCAGCATGCTGCTGTTCAATCAGATGTGCAGGTATATTGGAATAGTCTTCTTTTAACCACTTAATCAATCCATAGGTCTGAACCAGAATGATCACAATAAAAGGCAGTGCCGTCACAATGGTCGCTGTTTTCATGGTATCCAGCGGTGCATGAGAGAAAATCATCGCAATCGGGACCAGTGTCAGCATGACACACCAGAACAGACGTGCATTCGGTGACGGATCCTGCCCTTCTTCCAGTCCGCGTGTACAGGTTGCTGTAACAGCATAACCAACAGCATCCATATGGGCAGCAAGGAAAATAACCATCACGATCAGGAAGAACCACATAACCAGTTTACCCATTGGCAACAGATTGAGCAGCTGTCCTATCGCAACTTCTCCACCCTGAGTACTGAGAATATTCGGAACATTGACCAGTCCGTGGATGAAACTGTAAACACTGTAATTTTCAAAAACACCGAAAATAAACCATAAACCTGCACTTCCGCCCAGTACCATGGCAAAAATAACTTCTTTAATGGTTCTGCCTTTTGAAACCCGTGTAACGAACAACGCAACACCAGGTGCATAAGAAATCCACCACAACCAGTAGAAAACAGTCCATTCACGAGTGAACTTTCCATCGCCCATAGGATCTGTAAACAGGCTCATTTCAACAAAGTGTGAAGCCATCAGCCCCAGGCTCATCATCGTATTGTTCAGAATAAATTCAGTTGGACCAAAACACAGTACATATACAGCAAACAGCAACACGCCAAGGCAGACCATATGGCTCAGACGCTTCATGCCGTTTTCCATCCCGACATAGGAACTCAGCGCAAACACCACTGAAACAGCCAGAATAATAATGACCTTGGTCATAAAGGTATTTGGAATACCTGTCAGCAAAGACAGAATATTGGTAAATGTGACGGCGGTCAGTACCAGTGAAATTGTCAGTGCACCAAACATACACAACAGGAACAGTACATCGACAACACGACCGACCACTCCGGTTGCTTTATAGCCTGTCACAGCTTCCACAATGGCAGCCAAACTCAGACCTTTATTTTTCCGGACATGAAAACTGTAGCACAATGAAATGGAGGCAAGTGCATAGATGGACCATGCGCTGACACCTGAGTGAAAGAATGAGTATGCAACACTGTATTTCAGTGCATCCTGAGATTCAGGTGCAAGTCCCAGCCCTGGTGTCTGATAATAATAAGCCCAGTCCAGGAACCCCCAGTAAAGACTGGATGAGCCAATACCTGAGAGGATAAACATAAAGATCCAGCTCATGGTGCTGTATTCAGGTTTACCTTCACCGAGTCTGATTTTTCCATATTTACTGAATGCCAGTGCAATCGTAAAAATAATGGACAGAAAGGTAAATAACAGCACAGGCGTTGTAAAAACTGATGTCGTCCAGTGCATCAGTTTTGCAGCAAATTCAATAGATGCCGATGGAAACATCGCCAGTCCAGCAACAAGGATAAAGACAAACGAGAGACTCGTGACTGCCAGTACCTTGTCTGTATAGATTTTTGTTGTTTTGCTATCCATATCCACAAATCCATATAGAAAAGGGATACTTCTTCATGAAGTATCCCTTGATTGTCAAAGTTGAGTAATCAATGTTGCGATTGCCTCACCCATTTCAGTTGTTCCCGCGCTTCCACCTACATCAGCCGTTTTCGGACCATGAACAAGTACATATTCAATAGCCTGCATAATGTCCTGACTGGCTGCATCAAACTGCGGATTTCCATCCCCCAGGAAATCAAGCATCATGGCGCCTGACCATATTACTGCCACAGGATTTGCAATATTTTTCCCATAAATATCCGGTGCAGAACCATGTACAGGTTCAAACAGTGATGGAAATTTACGCTCAGGATTCAGGTTGGCAGATGCTGCCAGTCCAATCGTACCGGTACATGCCGGACCAAGATCGGACAGAATGTCACCAAAAAGATTGGATGCTACAACAACATCAAAACGCTCTGGCTGAAGCACAAAACGTGCTGCCAGAATATCCACATGCTGTTTATCCGCCTGAATGTCAGGATACTGCTTTGCCATGGCATCTACGCGGTCATCCCAGTACGGCATACTGACGGCCAGACCATTGGATTTGGTGGCAGCGGTAATTTTTTTAGCATCACGCTCGCGGGCAAGCTCAAAAGCATATTTCAGAATACGGTCTACGCCATGACGGGTAAATACCGCTTCCTGCAATACAAATTCACGCTCAGTCCCCTCAAAAGCTTTTCCTCCAATAGCAGAATACTCACCTTCACTGTTTTCACGGACTACGTAAAAATCAATATCCCCAGGCTGTTTGTCTGCAAGTGGTGACTTTACCCCTGGCATCAGACGTACAGGTCGCAAATTGACATACTGATCAAAACGGCGACGGAACTGTAACAGTGAACCCCATAAAGAAATATGGTCAGGCACTTTGTCAGGCCATCCGACCGCACCAAAGTAAATGGCATCGTACTGCTGTAAGGTTTCAAACCAGTCATCCGGCATCATTTTTCCATGCTCGAGATAATAATCACAGCTCGCCCAGTCAAAAGCATCAAACTGAAGATCAATGCCGTGCTTTTCGGCTGCAGCCTTTACTACCCGAATGCCTTGTGGTAAAACCTCTAAACCAATGCCATCGCCTGCAATTGTCGCAATCTTAAATTTCTGTGTCATCACTTGTATCTACGCATCCAGTTGTTTTTCCCTAACCTGTTTAAGATGCTTTTCCCGACACGGTTGATCAACCAGCAAACTATCAAGCCATTGGACACAGAGTGTGAAGAATCTACCTAATCTTGCGGATTTAAAAGTTTTTTATGAAGTTGCTCTGAACCGAAGTTTCGGTAAATCAGCTGAAGAACTGGGCACTTCACCTGCCTATATCAGTAAACGTATTCATATTCTGGAACAGACCCTCAACTGCAAACTGTTTCACCGCAATACACGGCATGTCAGTCTGACTGACAACGGCAAACTGATTCTGGATAAAGTAGCTGAGTTATTAGGATGTTATGATGACATCAGTGATCTGCTGACCAGTACAGCGGAACATCCGTCCGGACACCTGGATATCGTCTGCAGCTTTGGGTTTGGCAGAAAACATATTGCTCCCATTCTTTCTGAACTGTTACAGATTCACCCTGGACTGTCAGTAAATTTTGATCTGCTCGACAACACCCGAAATCTGATTGAACACAGTATTGATCTGGATATCCGCATTGGTAATGACATTGCACATAACATGATTGCACGTAAGCTGATGTCCAACTTCAGAATACTGTGTGCATCCCCTGCCTATCTACAACATTACGGTCAGCCTGAATCCATTCATGATCTGAAAAATTATCACTATCTTGGGATCAGTGAACGTGATCAGGCTTCAGTGGTTCTGAAATTAAAATCCCGCACAGATGAAAGCATCACACACATTGAGCCGCACTTTATTTCCAATAACGGTGAAATCATCCGTCAGCTCGCACTGGATGGAAAAGGTATTATTTTACGTTCCATCTGGGATGTCGCAGAAGATCTTAAAACTGGAAAACTACAGCATATTTTAACGGATTACTGGCAGGATGCAGATATCTGGGCAGTCTATCCATCACGCCTGCAAAGTTCCTCCCGCCTGCAGGTCTGTATAGAATTTATCCGTGAGCAACTACAAAACCGTCTTGAACCATTAACCAGTATAAAACCAGGCACACCCATTCCTTAAAAATCAGTACAACACTGAAGCATAACTCTCTGCATTTCATCTGATATTTCATTGAGTTCAGCCTGCGGATGCCTTGCAGCACTGCATTTTCAATCAATCGTAAACAGTGTATTTCTGCTTAGGATATTGATCGTTCTACCTCATCCAGGTCATTTTCCAGGCTCTGACAACAAGGAAGCTCAGGATGAGAAAAATTATTGCATTGATTGGACTTAGCACGGCGCTGATCAGCACACTTACACCCGCGGGGACTCTCCATATTGGAAATGCAGACACAGCAACAGGAAAACTGGATATTTCCGGTGCTGTACGGACACGTTATCTCTATAAGGATTATGCAGATTCTGCAAACGAAGGCTCTGCCAATGGGGACTGGAAACTTGCCGATATCAAACTGGTGGTTGCTTATGAAAATCCAGACTGGATTGCCTCAATGGACACCCGCTGCTACCAGTATGAACGTCTGTGTGATGCAATCTTTCTGAAAGATGCCTGGCTGGGTTATAAATTTTCTGATCAGCACCGACTGAATGTGGGGTTACAGTCTGTAGATTTTGGTTATGCCAGACTATGGGGCAACAGTTATTATGAAACTATTCTCAATACTGTCGGTATCGAAGACATCCAGAACACCGGTATAAAATATCAGTACAACGATGATAAAAATCATATTACGTTGGGGTTTTATCCACGGGATGGAGGAAATTATAAAGGTCCAACCAAAGATTCCAGCCGCTATTCAGGCAATTTTGTTCAGGCAGATGATCTGTCCACAGGCACTGACATAGAAGAAAAAAATATGTGGATTGGACGTATTTCAAGGAATATTTCCATCAATTCTGAACAGAATTTTAAAACAGAAATAGGGGCTTCCTACTGGTACTCAGAACTTGAAAATCAGATCGGCCCTCAGGATGGACACCGCAAAACATGGAATGCCTTTGCTGTTACAGACTATCAGAACTGGCAATGGATGCTGAGTATTGGGGAACAGGATATTCAGACCAATGATCCCAATCATCCTTTTGACTCAACCATCGGTGCTTTTGACTACCCTTATCAGGTGGCAAACAAAGCCCGTTTTGCTGCAACTGAAATCAGTTACTCCATCAAAGAACCTTTTAAAAATATCAGTGAAATTAAGCCTTATCTGACTTACAGTACCTATAACAAGCAACAGTCTGGTTTTATTGACTCAGATCGTCTGAATGCCGGTTTTTACTTTTTTTATAAAAATTTAGGCATACAGGCAGAATATATACGCAGTAAAAATGACCCTATGACAGGAGGCAGCAGTCTGTCACTTGGACAGGGAGATCACAACAAAGCCAGTCAACTGTTCTTTGTATCTGCCGGTTATTATTTTTAAATCCTGATGTCTTTATCTTTGAGACACTGATATTTGTTATATATTTCACTGTAATTTAACCTTAAATTACAGTGATTTTTTATCTATAAAACAATATTCTTTCTTTATCCTTCAAAATCCGTCTGAAAATATCATTCTGTTGGACTTCCCCTCACCCATTCACACTAGAAACATCTATTGATTTTTCACACAATATTACAACACCCGTCCGAATAAGATCCTGAGTATTGATCTGTTGTGCCATAGGCGTCAAAAGGCGTTATGGTAAACTGCACACTTGCAGAAACCTGACCTTCCACTGAATTCTGAGTCATAGTCATGACCTCTTTCAGTATGAAACAGGACTCAAAACTTCAAAACAGAAACACAGTGGAACAGCATCATGGCGAATAAGTTTGAATTTCAGATCCGTGTATATATTGAAGATACCGATGCAGGTGGTATTGTCTATCACGCCAACCATATTCGCTTTATGGAACGTACCCGTACCGAATGGCTGAGAGCATCAGGTATTGACCATTACTGGCACCAGAAAGATTATAATTTTGTCGTACATAAAATAAATGTGAAATATTCACGCCCTATATTGATGGATGATCTCATCACTGTTACTGCACGTGTAGTTTCATGTAAAGCTACGTCATTTGTATTGCAACAAAATATTTATCGTGGTGAAATTATGCTAGCTTCTGGCGAGGTTGAACTGGCTTGCATCAGCAATGAAATGAGACCGAGCCGAATTCCTGATGAAATCCGTGATCTGATTCAGCGAGAACTCGATCACGAATAAAAATTACTACTGGCACATGTAACTATGGCAACTCAAATAGAATCCACGCTTCACATTTCAGATCTTATTTTACAGGCAAGTCCTGTGGTTCAGCTGGTTATGCTGATTTTACTTCTGGCATCACTCTACAGCTGGTATCTGATTGCCAGGTTACATATGAGTTATAAAAAAGCCCAGACCGATGATGATCATTTTCAGAAAATGTTCTGGTCTGGCGCTGAACTGAATACTCTTTACAACAATGCTCAACTCAATTCAAAACGTCGTGGACTGGAAGATATTTTCTATCAGGGACTGGGTGAGTTTCTTAAACTGAAAAAACGTAATGCACCACAGACTCAGACTATTGAAGGAACTGAGCGTATTTTACGTGTGGGTCTCAGCCGTGATCAGTCCGGTCTTGAACAGGGTCTGGGGGCACTTGCAAGTATCGGTTCAGTTGCTCCTTATATCGGTCTGTTCGGTACTGTCTGGGGGATTATGAATGCGTTCATTGGTCTGGCAGATGTAGAACAGGTTACCCTTGCAACTGTAGCCCCTGGTATTGCAGAAGCGCTGATTGCCACAGCAATCGGTCTGTTTGCTGCTATTCCAGCTGTACTGGCATTTAACCATTTCACATCTAAAGGTGAAGGTGTTTATTCTGACCGTGCCCTGTTTGCCGAAGAAATGGTTGCACTGCTGCAACGTCAGTCCCTGGACAGCACAAAGGAACAGGACTGATGGCTATTCAGCGTTCAGGACGCTTTGAGCGTATAAAAAAACCACTGAAAAGTGATATGAACGTCGTACCCTATATTGACGTTATGCTGGTTCTGCTCGTCATTTTCATGGTGACAGCCCCAATGATTACCACTGGGGTCAAAGTTGACCTGCCTCAGGCAAACAACAATCCGATTCAGTCTGAAGACCGCCCTGCTATAGTCACTTTAAAAGACGATGGCACGCTTCTTCTTGAAGATAAAAACCACCCAAATGACGTCATGACACTGGATGAACTGAAAACAGTTCTGTCCGAAAGTCAGGAACAGGCTCAAGCGAGTAAAAAGCAGCTGACTGTACTGATCAACGGCAGTGAATCACGCCCATACGGTGAAGTCATGCAACTCATGTCTGCATTACAGGATGCTGGTTTAGGCCAGGTAGGTTTACTGACCAAGTCAGAAAAGTAATATGAAATATTCCAAAAAACCGCCGTTTAAACAAAATGCTGTTGCCATCGGATTTACCCTCGGGGTACATCTGATTGCAGTCGTGGGTTTTCTGTATCTCGGCATGAGTAAACCTCCAGTTCCACCCAAACAGATCAAAACTGTGCTGGTGAAACCTGAAGATTTACCGCCACCTGAACCCAAAGTACTGGAACAGACTGACTCTGCGGAAACAACACATACCAATACAGCTCCTGAAATTACTCAGACAGCCGAACCTGTAGAAACACCTGCACCTCAGGTTCCTGTGACGACTCCAACCGAATCAGCTGCGGCACTGAATGCACAAAAAGCGGCACTGGCTGCAAAAGCTGCTGCCGAAGCTCAGGAAAAAGCGGAGAAACTTGCAGCAGAACAGGCTAAACAGCGTGCTCAGGCAAGTGCTGCTGAAAAAGCGAAGGCAGATACCAAAGCAAAAGCGGATGCTCAGGCCAAAGCCCGTACAGAAGCAGATGAAAAACGCAAAGCGGAAGCTGCTGAAAAGGCTAAAGCAGATGCCAAAGCTAAAACGGATGCTCAGGCTAAAGCCCGTGCGGAAGCGGGTTCAAAACGTAAAGCGGAAGCTGCTGAAAAAGCCAAAATAGATGCCAAAACAAAAGCGGACGCTCAGGCTAAAACCCGTGCTGAAGCAGATTCAAAACGTAAAGCAGAAGCTGCTGAAAAAGCCAAAGCAGATGCCAAAGCTAAAGCGGACGCTCAGGCTAAAGCCCGTGCCGAAGCGGATGCTAAACGTAAAGCGGATGCAGCTGAAAAAGCCAAAGCAGATGCCAAAGCTAAAGCAGACGCTCAGGCCAAAGCCCGGAGTGAGGCGGATACTAAACGTAAAGCTGAAGCTGCTGAAAAAGCGAAGGCAGATGCCAAAGCTAAAGCAGACGCTCAGGTTAAAGCCCGTAGTGAGGCAGAAGCAAAACGTAAAGCAGATGCAGCTGAAAAAGCGAAGGCAGATGCCAAAGCTAAAGCAGACGCTCAGGCTAAAGCCCGTAGTGAGGCAGAAGCAAAACGTAAAGCAGATGCAGCTGAAAAAGCAAAAGCTGCTGCAGAAGAAGAAGCCCGTGCATCTTCTGCTAAAAAAGCTGCTGAGGAAGCAGCCAACAAAAAGGCTGAAGCTAAAAAAATTGCATCCTCTGCAAAGCGTGATTTTCAAAAACGTATTTACAGCGTCTGGGAAGTTCCTCCAGCTTCACGCGGTCAACAGGCTACCGTACGTGTTACTTTAAGTGACAGTGGTGCTGTATTATCCGTTGTAGCTACATCAAATGATCCTGACCTGAAAGCCAGTATAGAGGCGGCTGTCCGAGCTGCTGCGCCGTACCCAATGCCTTCAGATCCGGATGCGCGACGCGAGGCACGTTCCTATACATCTGTAATGAATGCTGCGAAGTAATTTTTTGAACCACAGTTAATCCATTTGCTGTGGTTCTTTATTTAAGAATTCAGAATTTAAATAAATTTTCGGTACAATCAGCTTATTTATTCACTTTTTCACAGTGTTATAACAGTTCAGTCATATTTTGGTGCTTTAAATAATCCATAATCATGCCATTATGTGACCCAATGACACAGACAATAACTCACAGCTTCAGAGTGAACAGCGAATGATGGAAATGACGCGCAAACATCTACTTTGTTTAACCATTTTAACTGCACTGAGCCCAGTACTGATCACTCAGTCATATGCTCATCTGTACCTGGAAATCACCAAAGCGCCAGAAGAAGCGCCTAAAATTGCAATTTTGCCTTTCAGTGGTGATCAGAACATTTATCCAATTGTAGAAAATGACCTGAACCGTTCTGGTAAATTTACAAGTTCATCAAAAAACCTGCCAGCAACTGCTGATATGAACAACCCAAATGCTGCTGCATGGCAAGCTGCGGGAGTTCCTTACGTTGTTACAGGTAATGTAAAACCGGCAGCCGGTGGTGGTTTTGAAGTTCATTATCAGCTGTACGATGTGCAAAAACAGCAGTATTTACTGAATGAACTGCTGACTGTTCCAGCATCCCGCGTCCGCCAGGCAGGACATATGATCAGTGATGCTATTTTTGAAGCTTTGACGGGTATCAAAGGCGATTTCAGTGGTCGTATTGCATATGTACTGCGTAACCCTGCTACCCCCGAACAACGTTATACCCTTCAGATTGCGGATACTGACGGTGAACAGCCTAAAACCATTCTGACCTCACGTGATCCTATCCTGTCCCCTGCATGGACACCTGATGCCAAAAAAATTGCCTATGTTTCTTTCGAAACCAAACGCCCAGCAATTTACATCCAGGATCTTGCCAGTGGCAGTCGTGAAAAAGTAGCCAGTTTCCGTGGTCTGAATGGCGCACCAGGTTTCTCTCCTGATGGCAAAAAAATGCTGTTTACGGCTTCCATACACGGCAACCCTGAAGTTTATGAAATGGATCTGGAAACCCGTAAACTGGAGCGTATGACCAATGACAGTGCAATTGACACTGAAGCCCGTTATGCCCCAAATGGTAAATCCTTTATCTTCACTTCTGACCGTGGTGGTTCTCCGCAGATTTATACTTACAGCTTTGCTGATGGCAGTGTAAAGCGACTGACTTTCCGTGGAGCATTCAATGCCCGTGGAGCACTCAGTGCAGATGGTAAAAAGATTGCACTGGTTCATCGTCCGAGTGGCAGCAACTATAAAGTTGCCATCCAGGACATCAACACCGGTATTACCAATATTCTGACCCCAACCAGTCTGGACGAATCTCCAAGTTTCTCTCCAAATGGACAGATGGTGGTTTATGCAACACGTGAAGGAAACCGTGGACTGTTGTCCATCATGTCACTGGATGGTCGTTTCCGTATGAATCTTCCGAGTGAACAGGGTGAAGTCCGCGAACCTGCATGGGCACCAAAATAATTTCAACAGATCAATCAATAATTAACTTTCATGGAGATAATAATGAAAGCAATCAAACTGTTTGTACTACCCGTTCTGGCAACAGCACTGGTAATGACCGGTTGTGCCAGCCGTAAACCGGCTGGTGTTGTTGAAGCTGCTCAGAACCCATCAGGTTCAGGCACAGTCAACACTGAAGGTCTGAGCGAAGATGCCGCAATCAACGCACAAAATCTTGCAGGTGCTTCATCCAAGGGTGTTACCGCTGCAAATAAAGCATTTCTTGCTAAACGTGTTGTTCATTTTGATTATGACAGCAGTGATCTGTCCAATGACGACTATCAGACTTTACAGGCACATGCTCAGTTCCTGATTGCAAACGCCAACTCTAAAGTTGCGCTGACTGGTCACACCGACGAACGTGGTACCCGTGAATACAACATGGCTTTAGGTGAGCGTCGTGCTAAAGCTGTTGAAAGCTTCCTTGTGACCAACGGTGTGAAACCACAACAGCTCGAAGCTGTCAGTTATGGTAAAGAAATGCCTGTCAATGCCGGTCATAATGAAAGTGCATGGAAAGAGAACCGTCGCGTAGAAATCAACTATGAAGCTGTTCCGCCGCTGTTGAAATAATTCACAGGCATTCTCTTCACTCTGATTAAAGTGTTGAGATAAAAAAAGCACCCACTTCAGGGTGCTTTTTTTATCAGACTTTTTCTGATTCTACCGGTTGAGTCTGTAAAGACTCAATCAGATCATGTTTGTTGAAATCTTTGTATTCTGCTTTGGATTCGTACCCTTTCCAGGCTTCTTTCACCTTATCATCAGAAATTTCATCAAAGTTGATCCCCTCATTCGGGGTTGGAGTCGCATCAAATTTCTTCGTAGTCATTTCTGTGCTCCTGACTGAAAATTAAATCCTTTCCATCAACATAGCATTTTCCACAGGACTTGCAAGGGTAAAATCACGACAAATAGTCCAGTTTAATTTTTCTTTTAGCTCGTTCTCATCTAAAATAGAGCGCATTGATTTTTTATTCATTTTGATTCGTTTTGACCTCGGAGCCATCCAGTTATGTCTAACCTCAGCCTTTCCCAGTTTCTACAACAACAAAGCGGGAACTTAACGCCTGAACTTTCTCAAGTAATTGAAACAATTGCAGATACTTGCAAGACGATTGATCAGGCTCTGCAAAAAGGCGCACTGGCAGGCGTACTGGGAAGTGCTGAACATGAAAATGTTCAGGGTGAAACCCAGAAAAAGCTCGATGTCATTTCCAACGATTATCTTATTGATGCGCTGAAAGTACATCCACACGTTGGTGGTCTTGCTTCTGAAGAGCTCGATGATTTTACCCCTGCTCAGGAAAATGGTCAGTATCTGGTTCTGTTTGATCCACTTGATGGTTCAAGCAACATCGACATCAACATGTGTGTAGGTACGATTTTCTCTGTTTTACCTGCTAAAAATGCAGTTACTCAGGCAGATGACTTCATGCAGGCAGGCACTCAACAGGTTGCTGCAGGTTATGTACTGTATGGTCCATCAACCATGATGGCGCTGACAGTGGGTGCCGGCACAGTGTTTTTCACCTTCGATCCTGAAACTCAGCAGTTCCTTCTGACAACTGAAAACATTCAGGTAGCCACTGACACGAAAGAATATGCCATCAATGCATCTAACGCACGTCACTGGGAAGCACCGGTTAAACGTTATATTGATGAACTTGAAGCGGGTAAAACAGGTCCTCGTGAAAAAGATTTCAATATGCGCTGGGTGGCATGTATGGTAGGCGATATTCACCGTATTCTTTGTCGCAGCGGTATTTTCATGTACCCATATGACACAAAAGATCCACAGAAAGCAGGTCGTCTGCGTTTAATGTACGAAGCAAATCCTATGAGTATGCTGATGGAACAGGCTGGAGGTTCATCCACCACAGGTCGTATCCGTATCATGGACATTCAGCCTACTGAATTACACCAGCGTGTACCTGTTGTGATTGGTTCAAAAAATGAAGTCGAACTGGTCACTTCATACCATCACTGAATCAGACTCTGAAGCTGAGTCACCAATACACTGAACACGGCATTATTCAGCAATGTTCATATTCGGGGTTGTGTCATGCACAGCCCCGACTTACTTAAGATGGATACCTTTCCCATGCCCACGATTTTTTTAGAATCACGTGATAACCCTAAAATTAAGCATCTACGAGGCTTGATTGAGCAGAACACTTACCGCAAAAAACAGGGACAGACCGTTCTTGAAGGTACTCACCTGGTGATGGCGTGGCTTGAAAAAGACCGTAAAATCAATTCCATATTTACAACCGAGCATGCGCTTGCACATCCTGATTTTGAGGAAATTTTCTCTCATTATCCAGGGACTGTTTTTGTACTGAGTGAATCCCTGTACAAAGATTTAAGCACACTGGGTACATCACTCGCCTGCCTTGCTATTGTAGACCTGCCAACCAATACACCTGCCCTGAACTTCACTGAAGATACGCTGATTCTGGAAAACATTCAGGACCCTGGAAATGTTGGAACACTGCTCCGCTCTGCGGCTGCGGCTGGAATTGAACAGGTTGTCTGTACCAAAGGTTCTGCATCACTATGGTCACCTCGTGTTCTACGTGCTGCAATGGGTGCGCATTTTTCATTGCATACCTATGAAAACATTGAGCTGGAAGACTTTCTGAAACAGTTCAAAATACCGGTCTATGTCACCAGTTCCCACGAAGCCGAAAGCCTGTACTCTAAAAATCTGCGTAAACAATGCGTATGGATTTTAGGAAATGAAGGTCAAGGCGTATCCGATTTTGCACTGAAACACGCCGATGCGGTCTGTATTCCTCAACCAGGTGGACAGGAATCACTCAATGTAGCCGTTGCAGGTTCAGTCTGTTTCTTTGAAATGGTCAGACAACGTCTTTAAATCGTTATTTTATTTTAAACAGGCTCGCCTTGCCTAAAAAATAGATTACACTAGAAAAATAATCACAAATATTGTCAACCCAACCATTATTTTCAACGTTATATGTATATGAAAATGGAAATAATGGTGGGTATCCGATGACAGGATTTTCCATCTCTATGGATTTAGCGCCAAAACAGTCAAAATCAGAAGATTTGAGTGCTCTTAAGAGTACGGCTGAACAACGCCTGAAAAATTTCATGCAGGATGTGACTGGACGTGCCCTGGTGATGATGGAAAGTGCAACCCAGGGTCAACAGGGTATTTCCATGGATCTGGTGCAGGAAGCCTTTATTTCCCTGCACAAATCCTACTCAGACAAAACCACTGAAGAATGGTACCCCCTTTTCTATACCATACTGAACAACAAACTGCAGGACTGGCGCAGAAAGGAAGTTCGCAGAGCTCAACCTCTGTCATTTTTCCGAAAAGTCAGTCTTGATGACGATGACATTGAACTGAACGATGTTATTGATGAATCCACACCTGACCCATCTTCCTTCCTGGATCAGGCTGTAACCGCAGAAGAAATACAGGAAGCGATTGCAAAGCTCCCTGTCCGACAGCAGCAGGCATTTATGCTGAGAGCATGGGAAGGTTTTGATACACAGACCACGGCACAGATTATGAACTGTACTGAAGGCAGCGTAAAAACACATTATCACCGCGCCATTCAAGGTCTTCGAACTTATTTAGCACATTTAAACCCATATTTGGGAGGGTCATCAGAATGAAACAGGATGATTTCTTGAAACAGGTTACTTCCAGACTTGACGGACTGGCACACAGTCATAAAGGCAAGCCTGTCGTGATGAACCACGTTCTGGACAAAATCCAGGACCGACAGACTTCACGTTATGGTCTATGGAAAATGTCTGGATTTGCATTGGCTGCCGCAATTGCAGGTTTTGTTGTACTGCCAAATTCTGCAGAAATGACGGTTAAACCACAGAATCAGGTCACATTAACACCAAAACTTTCACCTCAGATGGTGGAAGACATGGAAATGCTGATGGTTCTGGGTGAGGACAAAAATCCACATGGCAGCTAAAAGATTAGCACTCGCTTTTTGTGCTTTAGGTTTTCTACAGACCAGTTTTGCTGGTTTTGAACGTTTCTGGATTTTCTCCAAAGATGCCGATACTCAGATCTCTGAAACATGGGACTCTCTTTCGGATGCGGAACAGGCTGCTCTGATTAAACGCTATCAGTCTTTAAAAGAAATACCCGATGAGCAAAGCAGTGCCTTACAGCAACGTATGGACTGGTTTACTCAGCTGCCTGATCAGGAAAAACAGAAAATGCGTGAAACCTGGCAGAAAATGAGCAGTATGGAACGTAAAGATTTACGTACCCGTATGCTCAAAGCGGCCCCAGAAGACCGTGCAGCAATCCGCGAAGAATATATCAACAAATATATACAGCCAGGTACTGCAAGCCACTGAAAGTCATGATGTAACAGTCAAATCAGCTGCTGCGTACCAGCATGATCTCAATAAAAAGCCTCCAGACTGGAGGCTTTTTATTGTCAGTTACTTCTGTTTACGCCGGAATGTCCTGAATGCTGCCATTCCGATCAAACCGAACACACCTAGCACTCCAGCACTGCCTCCACCACCACCATCTGCTTTGGTATTTGAGTCAACAGAGGTATTGTTCAGATAAATCTTCGCCGTCTTGGTTGACTGTAATCCTTCAGAATCAAAAATATCGTATTCAATTGCATAACTGAATGGACTGAAATTATTTTTAACCTGAATATTCAGATTTCCACCATAACAGGTATCACGTATATAGTCCGTTGGACATGGACCACTACGATCAGCCTTAATCACAATACTGGATGGCTGATTCACAATTCGGATCGCAAGATCTTTACCATCTGCACCTTTGAAAAATGGTGGCTTATCTGGATTCAGCAGTGCTGAAACCGGACCATCACCATCATCACTGTCATTTTCCAAAGGATTTACACTTACAGCAAGATCAGAACCATATTTTATGACATAGGAATCATCTTTCGCTATAGGTGCAATATTGACAAAGTCTGCCTTTAATATACCCGTCGAAGTCTGATGACCCACTTTTGAGGTAATGGTGTATTTACAGTATGAAGAACCCAGACCGCCTGTAAGTTCATCGTCCAGTCTGTAAATCATAATCCGTTTAACTGCTGGAACCCACTCACACTTCATGTTTGGATCTTTGGTTCCTGTAAACTTAAACTCTTTCCCTTCTCCCGAAATACTGCCAACACCAATCGCTTCAGCAGTAATTGTATAATTATCAGTATTCAGTTCTTCAGGTTTTGCAATCACATTTCCCTGACTGTCGGTACTCAGAACTGCATTTGGCAGTGCCTGCGCAAATGGATCCAGATAAATCGCTCTGTATTTGGCATTTGCTTTTGTAGCAGCAAGTAATTCTGTATTTTCCTTAAGAATTTCAGTATATGCTGCTATCAGATCCTTATTTTCTACAGGATATTTTAAAATCTGAGTCGCATAGTCAATTTCAGCCTGATAATAATCTAATAAAGTCACATAAGAAGTATTCTTAAGACTTTTTAAGTCTGCAGCTGTCAGACGCATATTTTCGATTGAACCGATATCACAGGTATTCTTATCATCTGGATTAAGCGTTAAAGTACCGTTAGTCACACGCTCAAGGCCACGCTGATCAATACCACAGGTATCTCCACCAACATCCACCAGATCCGTTTCTGTTGAATGATTCACTGGATAGTACATTGGAAGATATGCATTGTATTCATTTGGAACAAGCATTGGAGTCAGGACATCACTCAACGACATTCCATTCAGCTTAATGTGCCTGAATTTCTTCTCTTTCGTTGATGTATCTGTATCGTAGAGCTGTGCATCAGGTAAATCACAGGCACCTTCAACACCATCAGTCTGAAATGCATTCTTAACCGCGCTTATACCTGCAGTGGTAATTTCTGCAACATCCCCACCATTCAGTGCATAGCGACAGGATTTTCCTGTATTAAATGCCAGTACATTATATACCAGTGCTTTAGACCCATTATCATCATACAACAATGTGCTGAATGCTTTATTGCTGACAATGGTATTACTCAGCAATTCCATTTTTGACGATGAACTTAAAGTATGTCCATCTGTTGAAATTGCTTTAATGATGCTCCCGGACTGAGGGTTAACTGTATTTTCAGCAATTGTACTGGAGCTGATTCTAACAGTCGCTTGTCCACAGATATCCATAATACTTGGATCTGCAGCCGAACCGTTGCGTATAATACTGCTGGCTGAAATGGTAATCGCTGATTGAGTATTCATTAAATCAGCACCGCACTCCATGGCAAGTACGCTACCCGCCTGATCTGCCTTATTCCCTTCCAGACGCGAACCTGAAATACTGATTTCTTTTTCAGTCTGTCTTGCAAATGAATAAACTGCACCGCCATTTTTTGCACGGGAGTTCAGGATTGCACCATCAATTACTGAAAACGGCCCTGCAGCAAAGACAGCACCACCATAGTCAGCTGAGTAGCCATCCGTAAGGGTAATATGTGTAAGCTCAACGCTTGTACCAGAGTTCGCTGTATTGAATATACGGCTTTTTCCACCACCACTGATGATTGTTTTCGTTTCCGTAAAAGCCGGATATTCGTGTGTAATAGGATCTTTACGCGTAAAGTCAACGGGCGCTTTGCCCCATATTCTGATTGTAGACTGAGGTTTCAACTCTTCATTCAGCAGATACGTTCCTGCTTCCAGCTGAATAATGTCAGTTTGTCCATTCGCTGTATTACCAGGAGTACAGCCACCAAAAGATTTATTATCTTTTGCTGTCTGTATTGCCTCCCGCAAAGAACAGTTTGCTGGGTTTTCACCATTTTCATCAGCAAAAGTATTGACATAAATAGTCTTATCCTGGGCTGCAATCAACGGCATTGCTGCCAGCACCGCCAGACATAATATTCCTTTTTTATAATTTTTCATGATCTTTCCCTGCTTATTTCTTAAAGCGGCGCAATCCTGCCAAAGCAAACATTCCTAACACTCCCAGCCACCCAAAAGAGCCACCGGAAGTTTTTACTTTGCTGCTTTCCATTACATTATCCGGCTCAACCAGAATATTGACATTTACGGGTACATATTTATCTGTCAGGTTAAATCGGGTTGCCGTGGTAATAACTTTAATTTTGAAGGTATCTGCACCTTTCCATGCAGAATTTGGGACATAAGTGATATTGCCATCATTATCAATACTGACTCGGCCTTTAGATGCAGTATGAGTTTGCTCAACCTGCATACAGCCCGCCTGCCATGCTTCGCCATCTGGTCTTTTCCCAACCAGTGCATCGCATTGATCCGCTGGTAGCAGATCTATATCACCCAAAGCTTCTGCAATACTCAGCTTAATGGTCTGTCCAGGTAAAAACTCATCGCCCAACGTGCCGAGACTTTCAGGAACAACAACTTCGATGGCACCACGGTCACATAACATATAATCAGCCTGTCTGTTGACTGAACGCTGATCAGTTCCCATGCAGGTGATAAGCGAATCCGTACCAATCTGAGCTTTTCCTTTATCAATAATGACGGATTCAGCAAGTGTTTTATAAATTAAAGGAATCCGTGGACGTAAGTAGCCAAGAAACATTTTGTCATTACGCACTAAAGGACATAACAGGCTTTCTTTATCTGTATAGACAGGATTACAGCTGCCTTCCAGTTCATCACCAGCGATCAGCTTAGTCCCTGACCAGATTTCATTTGGATATTTTGAACTGCCTGTTCCACAGCTTGCACCTGCAAGGTTGTTCTGAAGAATACTTTTATCACCGGAGACAACTGTACAGTCCACAGACTGTTTGACAGGATAAGGATTGCCCACAACAATACTGTTTGCCATGTATGCTTTACCGAATGGAGCATCCAGTAAAATCCCCCCGGTATTGGCGACAACTGTCAGGTTGTTCAGTCCCATTTCATCGCGGAGACGGATCAGATTTCCTTTATTGCGCATAAACGTTGTGTTTAGCACGTAATATTTCATTTTAGGGAAATCTTCAGTTTTATCATCGGCAGGCGATTTTTCAGTTTCAATTGCTGCACTGGCAGTACTGGTCGTTTCATTATCAATGACCAATGCACGCTGCATAATAAACAGAGGCACCATGGAGTAAAGAACTGCCCCCTGGTCTGCTGTGTTTTTTTCAAACAGGCTATCATTGATAGAAACCCGACTGAGAGTGCCGCCCTCTTTATAAGGTACAGCTACATTATAAATCGCACCACCTTTAGCCGCCTGTCCACCACTGAGTTTGACATATTCAAGTGTAAGCAGTTCATCATTATAAATCAGACCACCTTTATCCTGCTTGCACTTGCTGTCACCACATCCTTGCAGATTGACTTCAGTTAAATTGACCGACAGAATATTGTCGTAATCAATTTCGTTACCTTCTTTGTCTTCTGCTTTTTTAGTGTCTTCAATCTGAAAAATACGGTCTGTCCCCACCATCTGAAGTGTCGCATTCAGCAAGCCTTTAACCGGTTCTTCACCATTTTCAGTCGTGGAGGAATACACTGTCCGTATGCTCAGACTTTTTGAAATCCGAATCTGGCTGTTCAGTCTGTAAACTGTTCTGCTTTTAAGCTCAATGATATTTGCAGCGTCTTTTCCGCCACAGCCATAGTAGCCTTCCTCTTTCATTCCCTGATTAATATATTCAATCGCTTCGCGTAAAGAACACTCTTTATCATCCTTAACGACATCTTCAGTTGAGGTTACTGTGATATTGGCACTGTAAGCATGTCCCGCTATAAAAAGCGAACCGATAGCTATGCTCCGTTTGAGCATCTCCTTCTCCTTGATTTTTTAATGTTCTTTTTTTTCTTCAGTTGCAAAGTCCGTGCAACATGGAACAATTTTCCGTGTACTTTGTCATAGCTTGAGTAATTACTCAAGATTTTTTATGTTTTAATGATATTCATCAATCAAGGCATAAATCTGGCGGATTGTGGCTGTACTCAGCTTTGTTTTTTCACCTTTTAACAACTGTATCAGCTGTTCTAAAGACTGCAACAGAACAGATGCCTGATGCGGACCATGTAACAGCAGATAATCAGTTATCTGCTGATCAATGTGAATCCCTCTACGGTTCAGCACTGAAGTCACCAATGCATGTCTGTCTGCATACAAACTACCGTTCGGAACCTTAACACTGACAGCCTGAGTCAGGCGTGACTGAAGGTCCGGAAGTTCCAATTTCAGCTCAATTGGTGCAACCCGTGACGAAAACACAAGCTGTCCACCTTCTTCATTGTTATAATTAATGAGATGAAAAACTGCCTTTTGCCAATGCGGAACACCACTGATTGCTTCTATATCGTCCAGTGCAACAAGGTCATAACGCTCAAGTGAAGTAATGGCTTCCGTCGGAGCATCAAGCAACTCAAGTAATGAAACCTGAATTGCTGATTTACCAATTTCCAGATAGGAATCACAAATTGCTGAAAGCAGATGACTTTTGCCTGTACCTGCCCCACCATAAACGTAGAACCTGTTCATTAACCCGGCATGTAACTGGCGGATTGCATCGATGACATGTCCCCATCCTGGACCTGAGAAATCACTGATCCGGGCATCAAGTTGTGGTTCAATATCAAGCTGCAGTTGACGCATATATTCTGAATAGCCCTATTTATCTTTTTCATCCAATGGGTCAATCTTACTCGATTTTTCAGTATCTTTCAGACTTTTTACAGGTTCGGGTGTAAT
This sequence comes from Acinetobacter chinensis, assembly GCF_002165375.2. Taxonomy (NCBI): domain Bacteria; kingdom Pseudomonadati; phylum Pseudomonadota; class Gammaproteobacteria; order Moraxellales; family Moraxellaceae; genus Acinetobacter; species Acinetobacter chinensis. The sequence goes on along the minus strand of NZ_CP032134.1, from coordinate 1,229,212 downwards.
TTCAATATCCACATTCACCTTTTCAGTTTCCACACTGATACTTCCTGTTTCAGCATCCTGAGTAACAGCAAGTAAAGGCACTGAGTACAGACGACTCTGTTCATAACAGTCACGGGCATGTCTGAGCAGAACGACGATCACCGCTGCAACAGGAAGTGCAATCAGCATACCGAGGAAACCGGCAAGCTGCGCCCCGGCAAGGACAGCAAATACGACTGCAACAGGTGACAGACCAATTTTATCCCCCAGCAGAAACGGCTGAAGAATATAGCCTTCAACTGCCTGACCAATCATAAATACCACACCGACCAATACCAGCTGCATCCAGTCAATACCGAACTGAAACAGAGTAGCAATGACAGCAGCAATAATACCGACACCAAATCCGAGATAAGGAATGATACTGCACAGACCCGCCACCATGCCAATAATCAAACCAACTTCCAGACCAATCAGCTGTAAACCCACTGCATATACCACACCAAGCAGGAACATCACTAGAAGCTGACCTTTTACAAAAGCCCCCAGTACGCTGTGGCATTCACCTACAATATTTAAAGTATTTTTTTCATAACGACGGGGAATCAGACGACGCATACTGTCCAGCATACGCTCCCAGTCCAGCAGGAAGTAAAACGCAATCACAGGAATCAGTACAACCACACCGCCAATCTGAATGAAATTCAGACCAGACTGTGCAATTTTCAGTGCCATGGTCTGGATACTGTCTGCACTGTAGTTCGTCTGGACATAATCCATAACGACTTTAGAAATCTGATCCACATCAATTTCCATAGGTTGCAGGTTAAATGTATGCGATGCCCACGGTAAAAAAGTATAGTTGATCCAGTGAATACCGGCAGGAATACTGTCACGCGCATATATCAGCTGTTTCCATACCAGCGGCACAACGAACCATACCGCCCAGGTCAGTACAACACCAATGGCAACAAAGACAGTAGAAATAGCCAGCCAGCGCGGTAAGAGCTTACTCAGTTTCTGTACCAGGGGGCTGAACAGATAGGCAAGCAGGAAAGCCCCTATAAAAGGAATAACTACAGGCTTAAGTAAATATAAAATCCACAGAATCAGAGCAATGCCTGCCAGGATGAAAACGCGCTGTAAACTGCGGTCAACCATAAGAATCCGCCTTTTTTAAGTGTAATCGTTATGGAACATAAAATATTTTAGTAAAGATAGCATTTTAGCGCATAAATAACATAAGAGTTTCGTATATTCGGGTTATAATCCCCGCGCAAATGCGGAGACTTCATTATGAGCAACTCAACTTCTTCCCCAAACACTGGTTTAAGCTATAAAGACGCTGGTGTCGATATTGAAGCGGGCGACGCACTTGTCGATCGAATCAAATCTGTAGCGAAACGTACTTCCCGTCCTGAAGTGATGGGTGGATTAGGCGGCTTCGGCGCACTTTGTAAAATTCCTAAAGGTTATGAAGAACCTGTTCTCGTATCTGGCACAGATGGTGTTGGTACTAAATTACGTCTGGCACTGAATCTGAACCGCCATGACACCATTGGTCAGGATCTGGTTGCAATGTGTGTGAACGACCTGCTGGTCTGTGGCGCAGAACCATTGTTCTTCCTGGACTACTATGCAACTGGTCACTTAAATGTTGATGTTGCTGCCAATGTTGTTACTGGCATCGGCGCTGGTTGTGAACTCGCCAACTGTGCACTGGTCGGTGGTGAAACTGCTGAAATGCCTGGTATGTACGAAGGCGAAGACTACGATCTTGCTGGCTTCTGTGTCGGTGTTGTTGAGCAAAGCAAAATTATTGATGGCTCTAAAGTGAAAGCTGGTGATGTACTGGTTGGTGTTGCTTCTTCAGGCGCACACTCAAACGGTTACTCTCTTCTTCGTAAAATTTTAGACGTGAAAAACGTTGATCTGACTCAGATCGTTGACGGTCGCCCACTTGCAGATGTTGCAATGGAACCGACACGTATTTATGTCAAACCTATTCTTCAGTTACTGAAAGAAGTTGATGTTCACGCAATGGCTCACATCACAGGTGGCGGCTTACCGGGCAACCTGCCTCGCGTACTTCCAAACGGTGCTCAGGCTGTTGTTAATGAAGCATCATGGGAATGGCCAGAACTGTTCAAACTGCTTCAACGTGAAGGTGGTGTTGAACAGTTTGAAATGTACCGCACATTTAACTGTGGCGTAGGTATGGTTCTTGTGGTTGATGCAGCAGATGCTGACAAAACTGTTGAACTGCTGAACAGCCTGGGTGAAAAAGCTTTCACAATGGGTCACATTGCAGACAATGCTGAATCCGTTGAAGGTGCTGACGAAAAAATCCGTGTGATTTTTGCGTAAAACCTGATGATCAAAATTGCGGTACTGGTTTCAGGCAGTGGAAGTAACCTGCAGGCACTGATTGATGCAAATCTTTCTGGTGAAATCGTCGGGGTTATTTCCAACAGACCTGAAGCCTATGCACTTCAGCGTGCTGAACAGGCTGGCATTCAGACCACCGTTATTGAACATAAGCAGTATCCAAGCCGTCAGGCTTTTGATGATGTCATGCATCAGCAATTACTTGAATGGAATGTGGACCTGGTGATTCTCGCCGGTTTCATGCGGATTTTAAGCCCTGAATTTGTTCAGGCATGGGAAGGAAAAATGGTCAACATTCACCCTTCTCTGCTGCCTGCATACAAAGGCATGCACACTCATCTGCGTGTGCTGAAAACAGGTGATACACTGCATGGCTGTACGGTTCATTTCGTCACAGCTGAACTTGATGCAGGACAGGCACTGACTCAGGGTGTACTCAGCGTCAGTCATAAAGATACTGCTGAGACCCTGGCAGAACGTGTTCATGTACTTGAACATCTGATTTACCCTCAGGCTGTTGAATGGATCTGTAATGGAACCATTCAGCATCTGAACAACGGTCAGGTGCTCTATAAAGGACAGCCTTTAACCAGCCCTGTTCAGTTCTGTAACTTTTGATTCAGCCAACTTAAAAGCAAGATTTAAAACGCATCCCTGGATGCGTTTTTTATTTTCAGGCGCTCCTCCACCAAGCCACTGTTAATTGAAAACCTGAATATCTGTAAAAAAACAAACCATAAAAAAATGCATCCTGAGATGCATTTTTATAAGTTTCAGCTGAAACTCAGATCAGTTAAGACTGAATCAGACTTTTAATCAAAGCTACTGTTTCCACAGGATGTTCCAGCGGGAACATATGACTGCCTGGAACGACAGTATAAGGAACATTAAACTTTTTCTTCATCTGCTGTGGATAACGACGCCCGATAAAAGGACCTTTTTCAGCTGCAACCAGATGAACCGGAACTTTCAGTTCAGACTGAGGCAACCACCACAGTGATGGATTGGTTCTGAAAATACTGACTTCATCCATTTTAGGAATGGTCAGTTCCACACCACCACGCGCATAATCATCTGTCAGTGCAAAATCAATATAGGCCTGAAAACAGTCCGCATCAAAATCTTTATAAAAGCCCTTTGGGCGCAGTAATTCTGCTGCCTGTTCCCGACTGTCCCAGTGATCACGGCGACGAAGCGAAAGTGATGCAGGAGACATGGTATCGACCATTTTCAGTTTCAGCAGTTTTGCGATATGCAAGGCAACTGAATCCTTCCCCATAATCATAGGTGGATCGAGCATGATGACCTGAGAAAACAGCTCTGGACGCTGTTGTGCCGCTTTAAATGACAGCACAGCTCCCAGTGAATGTCCAAGCCCAATCACTTTACGTCCCTGAGCCTGCCGAACAATACTGTCAATGACCTGTCTGGTCAGGCTTTCCCAGTGATTATCCACTGGGTAGTTTTTATCAGGTCCAAGTAATGGCACATCAATCACATCATAATCATCACTCAGCAGATCAAACAGCTTCTGATAAACTTTTGATGGCACACCATTGGCATGGGCAAAATGAATTAATGGTTTCATCGTAACTCTGTTGCCTGTTCAGACTTGATCTGCTGTGAAACTGATGATGCAAAACCCTGACCTATGCTGCTTCCCATACGTCCAAGTACAGAATCCAATGGGTTATATTCAATGGTATAGTTGAGGGCTTTGTCTGTTTTCAGCTCACGTTTCAGTGTCTGTAAACTGCCGGTACGGTCTGCAATACCCAGTTTTACAGCCTGTTCACCAGTCCAGAACAGACCTGAGAAAATAGCTGGATCTGTAGATTTCAGTTTACTGCCACGACCTTTTTTCACAGCATTGATAAAATGCTCATGAACATTATCCAGTACACCCTGTACATGCGCTTTTTGAGCTGGATCGACCGGCTGAGTCATGGAGAGTAATGCTTTATTTTCACCAGAAGTCATGGTTCTGTCTTCTACGCCCAGTTTCTGCATCAGTCCATTTACCCCATAATTTGGCATAATGACACCGATTGAACCCACAAGACTTGATGGATTAACAATAATTTCATCCGCTGCAGAAGCAATATAATATGCACCCGAAGCCCCAGTATCACCAATAATTGCATACAGTTTTTTATCTTTATGCTGCTGTTTCAGATACTGAATTTCCTGCCATATTTCATCAGACTGAATCGGTGAACCTCCAGGTGAATTAATATTCAGCACCACAGCTTTACTGTTGCTGTTTTCATACGCTTTTTTCAGCGATTTAATCGTGTCTCTACTGTTTACACTCTGCTTATCGGCAGCAATTGTCCCAATAATATCCACGACCGCAATATGCGAACCTGCGGTTGAAGTCGCATCTGTAGTTGCTGTACTGCAACCTTTACCCAGCATCACCAGTACAAAAAGCACATAAGCAAAGGTCAGCAGTTTAAAAAAGATTCCCCAGCGGCGCGCTCTACGCTGTTCCTCAACCGAAGCGAGTACAGCTTTTTCAAGAATCTGCCATTCTTTGCCTGTAGGTTGCTGTCCATGGTTCTGGGCAGATGGCGTTTCGTTTTGTGGTTTTGGTGGCCAGTCGGACATAAAAACAATCCATTAATCAGTAAATTTGCTCTCATTATATACACAGGAATTGCCCAAACTGTTTAAACAGAATATTTTCACCTATAATATTTTCTCTTTTTTGCAATTTTTTTACTTCGACACAGCATAATGACAGATAAAAACCAACAGAGCTTAATCTATCATGTACTGAATTTCATCAGTCGCCAGCCTATTCAGATTTGCCGTTTTATTGCCCGCAACCTTGCGGGTCTCGTCAATGTCCTCAGAATTACAAAAACTTCTGAGATCATCCGTCTGAATTTAAGAATTGCCCTGCCTGATCTGACAGAGTCTGAACATGAACGGATCACAGCACAGACCATCCGTAATGAACTGACCTCGTACTTCGAGTTTTTCAGCATCTGGGGATCATCCAACGAGAAAAATATTTCCCGTGTTCACAGCATTACAGGTGAACAGCTGGTACACGATGCGCTGGCTGAAAAAAAAGGACTGGTACTGATTGTTCCTCATTTTGGAACCTGGGAAGTTATGAATTCTGTCATTGCCCAGCATACCAATATGACGATCATGTACAAACCTGTCAAAAATGCTGATGCCGATCAGTTTGTACGCAATGCCCGCAGCCGTGAAAATGCAACCCTGGTTCCTACCGATGAATCAGGCGTCCGCCAGATTTTTAAAGCATTGAAACAGGGTAGTACAACGGTCATTCTTCCTGATCATACGCCTCATCATGGCGGTGAACCCGTGCCGTATTTCGGCATTCCACTCGAATCGAGTAATTTAAGTGCCAAACTGATTCAGAAAACCAAAGCCCGTGCCCTGTTCCTGTATGCACTGAGAAATGACAACCATGGCTTTGATATGTTTATTGAACCCATGGATGAAAGCATCTATCAGGGAACAGCAAATGACGGCACACTGGTGATACATCAGGCAATTGAAAACCTGATTCAGCGTTTTCCTGAGCATTATCACTGGAGCTACAAACGCTTCAGAGCACATCCTGACTTAAGAAAAATTTATGATATTGATCGTGATACTGCACTTGCACAGGTCAATCAGGTCAGGAATACGGCTAAGGATCATTCTGGCTGATCATCCAGGGCAAGCTATCTCTGTAAAAATTCATCTGCATGGCTTTTCCTGGGACTGCTCTAAAACTGACTGTCCCCTTTTCAACAGTACTGTATAAGGGAATATTCAAGGCTTTCAGGCGCTGTATCACTTCCTGAGTCGGATGACCATAGCGATTATCCTTGCCTGCGGAAACAACTGCCACAGCAGGCTGATAATGCTTTAAAAAAGCATAGGCTGAACTGTGACGACTGCCATGATGCCCAAGTACCAGTACATCCACTTTCAGTTCAGGATACTGCTGTAAAAGCTGAAACTCTGTAGGCCAGCCAGCATCGCCCATCAGCAGAAAATTTTGTACCCCTATTGCCTGTCTGACCTGTACATACAGCACACATGAAGTTTCATTACGTTCCTGTGCAGCCTGAGCCAGCTGTTCACCTAAGGGCAATAAAACCTGTACGGTCACCCCCTCACCCATTTGCCACTGCTGTCCCTGACTGCAATATTCAAACTGTGTCTTTACAGGGACAGAAAGTTGCTCACTGGAGAGCAACTTTGTCACCAGAAGCCTGTCTTTAATATGTTCATAGGCACCACTGTGATCCTGATCCAGATGAGTCAGCACCATATAATCCAAAGTACGGATCCCCTTTACAGACAGAAACGGCAGAATGATCTGCTCACCAATACTGAACTGGGTTTCGTCCATACTCCCACCAGTATCCACCATAAGACTCTGATCCTGATTGCGGATAAACACCGACTGCCCCTGCCCTACATCCAGAATACTGAGTTCAAAACCATGCCGTGTATCATCATTCAAAAACACAGCCAGAAAGCACAAAGCTGCCCAGGTTTTAGGTAAAACACCCAATGGCAGGAAAAGTAGAATCAGCCCCAGGATCAGGCAGAACAACACCGAAGTATCCATGGCAATGGGAATCAGAGATGGATGAAACAGCATATCCAGCAGGTTCAGACACCAGAGTAACAATGCAATGCATTGATCATTCAGCCAGAAAACCGCACTGGTCAAAGGCTCACAGACAAAAAAACTCAGACCTGCAATGACATCAAGTGGCACAATCACCAGCCCAATCCATGGAATAGCAAACAGATTACTGAACGGTGTAATCCAGGCAATCTGCTTAAAGAAAATAATCATAAACGGCAGCAATGCAAAAAATATTTTCCATTGCGATATAAACAGAATGCCCAACATCCGCCTGATCTGTGACAATCCTGTATCTGACACTTCATGCTGTATTTTTTCTGAACGCTGCACCGTCTGATAAATTCTTAACAGTACAAAACATGCGCCATAGGACAACCAGAATGCTGCTGACAGAATACTGAATGGATCCATCAATAACAGAACAGACGCACTGAACAACAGAATACTCAGTGGTTTCAGCTTCTGCCTGAGCAACAGTACCACTCCAATAATCAGGCTGCTGAATAATGTCCTGAGAGCCGGTATTTCAAAACCGACAAAAGCACAGTACAGCACTACACAGCTGAGAAAAGGAACAATCACAAAATAGGGTCTGGGAATACGAAGATAGACAGTCACTTTATAACGGTTGATCAGCCAGATCAGACACCAGCAGACCATACTTGCCAGGATCAGCACATGAGGTCCCGAGATCGCAAGCAGATGGCTCATACCAAAACGCTGAAACTGAGTTTTAGTACTATCATCCAGCAGGCTTTCATCACCAGTCAGCAGTGCAAGTAATAATCCCTTGTTGCCAAATGAATGTTCCAGAATAAATTCACGTATTTCCAGTCGCTTCAGTTCAAACCATAGCAGCACACGGGAAGAGACTGAGCGTTGCTGATGCAGAAAATCTGCATGACCTGCCCTGTAAACATCCTGCTCAGTCAGCTCCTGAACAGCATGGATACTGAATCCCGACATGATGTTCTGTTGCAGATACCATTTTTCTACATCAAATGCGCCAGGCACGGCAAAACTGTGTGCCGGTCTGACAGTTCCTGTCAGATGATAATACCTGCCAGGATGCAGTGAGACAGAATCCTGTCCTTCTGATACCTCCCGTTTTCTGAAAGAAATCCACTGCACAGGCTGAGGGTGCCGCCCAAGTACTGTAATTTTCTGACTGACTGATTTTTCTTTCAATTCATTCAGGCGGTTTACATAGACAATTACATCTGTCTGTTCAGGCTTTTCTTCTTTAAATTTCAGTCTTTCTGTCAGTCTGTTTTCAGCATACTGATATCCTGCCAGCAGACTGCTGACCAGTATCATGCATGAGCAGACATATTTCAGTCCGAGATTTGCTTTATAGCGATGTGTAATTACCAGGGACAATACCAGTATGGTCAAAGATGCAGGTACAGGTAAGGCAGACAGACCAAAATCTGTCATGGATGTCCCCATGAAAGCAATTCCCAGTATCCACCCGATACAGATAAGCTGAACCATATCATTATTATCATTTTTATTTTGCGCAATAATAAAGCCCACCGAGGTGAGCTTCAATCAAGGATTACTTATCCACTATCAATGCATCAGCATCTCAGTCATCAATCCAGATACCATCCTGCATGTGTTTAATAACATCGGCCGCCTGCGCAAGCTGTTCATCATGCGTCACGATCAGCATTGCCATATTGAATTCTTTACGCAGTTCAGCGAGCAGCTCATAAATTTTGACAGCCGTTTTACGGTCCAGGTTTCCTGTCGGCTCATCTGCCAGCATCAATGCCGGTTTCGCAACAAGCGCACGTGCAAGTGCAACACGCTGACGCTCACCACCTGACAGTTCACCAGGCTTATGAGTCAGACGATGAGACAATCCTACACGATCCAGTAAAAACTCTGCCTGCTCCCTGACCTGTTTATAATGCGTGCCCTCTCTTAACATCAGAGGCATGGCGACATTTTCAAGTGCAGTAAACTCAGGCAGCAGATGATGGAACTGATACACAAATCCAAGATGCAGATTACGCTGATAACCCCGTTCTGCTTCGCTCAGATTATCAAATCGCTGTCCGTTTAAAAAAACCTGACCTTCAGTTGGACGATCGAGCCCCCCCAGTACATGCAACAGGGTACTTTTTCCCGAACCACTTGACCCTACTATGGATACAAACTGCCCAGCTTCCACCTCTAAATTCAGCCCCCGGATCACTTCGACAGTTGTTTTTCCATCGGTAAAATGCTTTGAAACATTTTTGGCTTCAAGTACATATTTACTCATAACGCAGTGCCTCCGCCGGCTGAATTTTTGCAGCACGTAATGCCGGATACACAGTTGCCAGGAAGCTCAATACCAGTGAAACCATCACGATCAGTGTGACATCCTGCCATCTTAAATATGAAGGTAAATAGTTAATAAAGTAAGCATCAAACAGATTCAGCCCAAGTACCGTGTTCAACCAGTCAATAATCGTACTGATACTTGAGGCAAAGATAATTCCAAGAATTGCACCTGAAACAGTCCCAATCACGCCAATCACGGTTCCCTGAACCATAAAGATACGGGTAATCGTGGCTGGTGAAGCACCCAGTGTCCGTAAAATTGCAATATCAGATTTTTTATCTGTCACCACCATCACCAGTGATGAAACAATATTAAATGCAGCGACAAGTACGATCAGGAACAGTAACAGGCTGACCATCGCTTTTTCCATTTGAATGGCACTGAACAGATTACCGTGAGTAAACGTCCAGTCAGATGCATAAAAGTTTCCAGGCAGATCTTTTACAATATCGTTGGCAACCTGAGGGGCAGCAAAAATATCATCCAGTTTCATCCGCACACCTTGCGCACCGTCCGGAAGTCGCAGCAGTGTCGAAGCATCATTCAGCGCAATATAGCCCATCATGGAATCAACTTCTGCACCAATACTGAAAATACCGACAATTTTAAAACGCTTGAAACGGGGTACAACACCTGCTGGAGATGGCGTCGCCTCAGGAAGGACCAGGGTAATGTTGTCATTCAGCCCTAAACCCATTGACTCTGCCATCTGCTTGCCCAGCACAATACCAAACTCACCTTTTTTCAGATTGTCGATACTGCCTTCAACCATATGATTCTGGATAATTGAAACCTTTTTCTCATATTCTGGTTCAATCCCCGTGACCATGATTCCAGCCACCTGCCCCTGCGCAGTCAGCATTCCCTGAAGCTGGGTAAAAGGTGCTGCACCTGTCACGTGTTCGTGCTGTTCAACTTTTTTTGCAAGTTGCGGCCAATCTGTTAAAATTTGTGTTGAAGAAACAGTGGCTTGAGGTATCATTCCCAATACACGGTTTTTCAGCTCCCGGTCAAATCCATTCATAACAGAAAGGACTGTAATCAATACAGCGACACCAAGGGTGAGGCCGATCATGGAAACGAGAGCAATAAAAGAAATAAAGTGGTTACTGCGCCGAGCGCGAGTATATCTCAACCCTATGTAAAGCGAGATTGGTTTAAACATACCATCTAGTCCGAGGTAATACATTATGGAAAATTTACAGCATCAAAACGCGGCGACTGAACGACGTGTGATGTCCAGAATCGATGCTGCCTTAAGAATCAACTATCAGATTATCTCTGATGAAGTTGCTCTGAATGATCCTTACGATCCTAACTTTGTTTTACCACGTTATTTTCTACTACTCGCAGAATTAGATCAATTTGATCATGCACTAAACTACGAATTAGAACAATTAACTGAAAAAGATCAACAAATTGCTCGAATCTTATCCTTATTCAACCAGAAATTAAACCTTATCACTGGGTCTTTATACGATGCAATTGTACAATCCATGTTACCAGTCCCTGAACAGGTCAACTTTTCAGAGAGCGGTTTAAGCTTTTACAGCGACCGTCTGATTGCTGAAGGAACCTATATTCACCTCACCCTCAGCCATCCTGAAAACTTTTTCCACATCGCTGCAACAGCTCAGGTTGTTTACAGCCGTGAGGAAGAAAACGGAAAATACCGAACCGGTGCATATTTCATCACGCTGCATCCGCAGGACCGTTCAAAATTAGGTGAATGTGTAGAACTGACTCAGAATAAACAGTAACAGTGCTGTTTATTTCCGGGCAGTTCTGCGTGCCAGTTCTCTGCTGGCTTTCAGATCACGGTAAAAATAAACAAACAGACCGAACAACAGCACAAACGCACCAGCAAATACCATGACCGATAACTGCTCATTATTCAACACAGCACCAATAAACAGTGCAATCATGGGAGTCATGACCGTTGTCAGCGAAAGTGTGGTTGCCTGAATATTCTGTACCAGTTTGAAATAACAGAACATTGCAATCAGTGATGCCATGATCACAGCATAGAACAGTGCCATTAAAGATTTAGCAGATGGAATATGGTCTGGAATATGCTGCCAGATAAACGGCAGCAGACAGATTGCAGCCACTGTCGAGACTAAAATTGAACCTGTTGCCTGCGCCATGGGCTCAACATCTGCATTAACTTTTTTGACCCAGAAGATGGACAGTGAATAAGTAAAAACACTCATCAGCATCAACCCAATACCAAAGGGCTGAATATGCTGATTTTCCCCACCAAAACAGATAATGCTCAGACCGGCAACTGCAATCAGCATCCCTGTCCACTGCATTCGGCTCAGATGTTGCTGAAATCCAAAACGACCGATTAAGCCTGCCATAATCGGTGCCAGACCAAACATCAGAGCAATAATGCCTGAACTGAGATAATCCGTCGCAATATAAGTAAAAATCTGTGAACCGATCAGACTGAAAGAACCTGCCAGATAACTGTGCAATGAAACTTTATCGACAGGAAAATGTATTTTTAAAATAACCAGAAGTACAGCAGCAATCGGCAATGCAATAAAAAAGCGCAATACCAGTGCCCACATCAGATGCAGGTCAGAAACACTCCATACAATGGCAAGTGGCGTAGTCGCCCATATAAATATTAACAGGATATAGGTGAACAGAATGTTCGATCTGGATGGCATGACTGACCTGATGAATTAAGCTGTTTTACGTTTCTGTTTCTGAATGGTCTGATCAAGAGAACCTGAAAACTCGCGTTTATCACGTTCAGAAATTGGAGGAGGTCCACCTGTCTGCACGCCCGCACCTCTTAATGTTTCCATAAAATCACGCAAATGCAGGCGGGCTTTAATATTTGCATCCGTATAAATTTCACCACGGGGATGAATTGCGATTCCGCCTTTTTCGATGACCTGAGCCGCCAGTGGAATATCCTGAGTAATCACGATGTCATGTTCCTGCATACGGTTCACGATTTCCTGATCCGCAGCATCCGCACCATGCATCACCTGAATGGAATTGATTCTGACTGATGGGGTGACACCCACATTCTGATTTGCCACAAAAGTCACTTCCAGCTGATAACGGTCAGAAGCACGTAAAATCACATCACGGAGAATTCTGGGCAGTGCGTCTGCATCCACCCATAATTTAAATGGCAGCACCTGAGTCTGATATCCTGTTTCAATATGCACCTATTCTATCAAATCCAGCCATCAGTCTGTATGACTAAATGATAAAGTCAGGCTTCCTGTCCCTTTTTCAGCCTCTGTTTTCATATCTAAGTCATGAAATTTACGCACAGGGACTTGAAATCTGACATTAACCCTCGATTTAATATATACATATAACCCAACATCAATTGTGCATATGAAAAATCAGAACAGACCAGAAGTTATCACCATTGAAGATCAGCACTTTGGCAGTCATGTAGAGCACTGGAGCCTTCTGACAGATCAACCCACACAGGATGTTCCCAAATGGTTAAGTCTGGCACTGGATGAACCCGTCATGCCAATGGGGTTATGCTCTGAAGAATGCGATATGGATGAAAGCAGCTGGTTTATTCAGGGACCAGGCAAATCTCCTGTCCAGCTCTCACAGGTCATTGCTGTTGAGAACAACCGTCCAAAATCAGTAAAAACTGCATTTCCGTGCTTTGAAAGCCCTTATAAAACCGTTGCAAGTATAGATCGTATCATTACCTGTCACACCAACACCCAGGCTGTGCTACAGCTGAATCTCGGCTCAAATACAGTGGTTTATGCATTTGACAGCTTATACAGCGTCAATCACGATCACTATGAAAAAAATCAGCAGTATACAGTTCATCTGAATGCATGGGCTTATGAGCTTGAAACAGTCGCAGAGCATGAACAGCTGGTTGTGGATGATCCGGCTTCCATTAAACACCATCGGGCACTCAATGATATTCTCGCTGCCAACAATGGTATTGCGCCTGAAAACCTTCAGGAACAGATTGATGCATGGGAACCGACATCTGAAGATGACAAAGCACCTGTAACCGTCGATTTTTCAAAAATGGTTGCTTACCTTTATGGAGAAACCCTCGGACAGGAAGATGAAGCCTGGTTTCAGGGCAATATCGTGGGTAAAACATCCATGCAGTTTATGAATGAGCAATACACGCTGTATGATGTCGCCCTGATTCATGAACACGATCAGGAAGCTGTGCTGATCCGTATAGCAACACGTGACCCTGCTTATGCAGACTTTGAGATTGGTCAGTTCATTCGAGGTAACATCTGGATTCAGGCTTATATCTACGCTAAAAAATCCTGATTTAAATTTAAAAGAATCCATTTCACAGCTCAGATTTATTTTAACTCTGAGCTGTTTTTTTATTATTTTTCCAGCAGTTCCCTTACCTCACCATATAAGTTATCCACAGAAATACGATTATTCAAATTTATTAAATTCATAATAAGCTACACTTATCCACAGTTTAAATTCAAAAAAGCCCGGATTTTATAATCTTTATCCACTGCCTGTTAAACCAGATGATTTTCAGTATAAATAAATAAAATTTTATATTTTCAATAGCTTATAAAATAAATAAAATAACCAGAATAAAAATGTATGTTTTATTATATTTAATTGCATTAGTACTTTATTTAATCAATTTTTTATGCATATAATATGTCCAAGAAATAGGATTTAACGATAAATAGATCGGAAAAGAGATATCTATGAAAATCGTACAAGAAGAAAACATGCAACAGGTTGAACATCATTTAATCAAGCGTTATCCGCTTGATCTACACTCCTGTCTGTTTTTTATATTAGGCATGATGATCTCAGGCTTTATTGCTCATCATTTTATTTTCTGAATATAACCAATAAAAAAAAGCCCATCTATAGATGGGCTTTTTTTTGACTGTCTGAATTAACCGTTGCGTTTTGCAAAGTCATCCATAAAGTTCACAAGTGCCTGTACACCTTCAAGTGGAACAGCATTGTAAATACTTGCACGCATACCACCAACTGAACGGTGACCAGCAAGATTTAGCAGATGATTTTCTTCCGCTTCTTTCAGGAACAGTTTATCCAGCGCTTCATCAGCCAGAGTAAACGGTACATTCATAATCGAACGGTTCTGTACAGCAATTGGGTTATTATAGAAATCGCTTCCATCAATATAACCATAAAGCAGTTCTGATTTCTGAAGATTGGTTTTGTGCATTGCATCCACACCACCATTTTCCAGTAACCATTCAAATACCAGACCAGATAAATACCATGCATAAGTTGCTGGTGTATTGACCATGGAATCGTTTTTAGCCTGCGAACCATATTTCAATAAACTTGGAATTTCAGGTTTTGCCTGATCCAGTAAATCGTCACGGACAATCACTAAAGTTAAGCCAGCTGGACCGATATTCTTTTGCGCACCTGCATAAATCAGACCAAATTTTGATACATCCAATGGCGTAGATAAAATGCTTGAAGAAAAATCTGAAACTAAAGGTTTATCTGTTTCAGGGATACCGGCAAACTGAATGCCACCAATAGTTTCATTATCAGCATAATGCACATAAGCTGCATCATTCGACAGGTTCCAGTTACTTTGATCGCTGATCGCTAATTTACCATCGATACTTGTGCCTGCTTCGATGATATTGATATCACCATAACGCTGAGCTTCTTTGGTTGCTTTTTCAGACCAGATACCCGTATGGATATAATCCGCTTTAGGATTTTTACCCAGCAGGTTTAAAGGAATAGCAGAAAACTGTAAGGATGCACCACCCTGTAAAAACAGAACTTTGTAGTTTTCAGGAATGTTCATCAGTTTACGAAGATCAGCTTCTGCCTTTTCAGCGACAGCCACATAGTCTTTGCTACGATGGCTCATTTCCATGATGGATAAGCCTTTACCCTGCCAATCCAGCATTTCAGCCTGAGCTTTTTCTAAAACGGCAGTAGGTAATGCAGCAGGACCAGCACAGAAATTGTACGCGCGCATGATTTTTCCCTTTTGTGAAGTGAAACGAATGAAATAGGCGCATTTAACCACAAATCAGCTATTCTTGCAGTAGC
The DNA here is from genome assembly GCF_002165375.2 of Acinetobacter chinensis. Lineage (NCBI taxonomy): Bacteria > Pseudomonadati > Pseudomonadota > Gammaproteobacteria > Moraxellales > Moraxellaceae > Acinetobacter > Acinetobacter chinensis. The sequence goes on along the minus strand of NZ_CP032134.1, from coordinate 1,213,823 downwards.
TTTGTCAGTCAATATTTTCAATATGAATGCTGAAATAGAGCTGATATTTCAATAAGAAAAACTGAATCAAAGAAGATTTTTCTCTGTATTTTTAGAATATTATGAACTGATTATTTCTGTATCCTGCACTGAAAATCTGAGTTTTCAGAATAAAATTCCATGACGTTTCACAGCTTCAAGCACAGAAAAATATGACAATCTGAATTTTTCGATGCTAAAAGCATGGCATACTACAAAATATATACATTTCAGTCCGAACCTTTAGATTATTTGCACTACATTTTTAAAGGTAAAATAATTTTAAATTTAATCAGATGCCGACAGCTTTCCGATGAAGATAAAAAGAGCAAATCATAAAAAAGTCTTATCAACTGCCGTACAGTTCTGCTTCTGTCTTGGAATCATTCCCTGCCTGTTGCTCAGCAGTTCCCTGCATGCTGAAAGTCTGAGTTATGTTCAGGCAGAACAACAGATTCTACAGGACTCCTATACCAGTCAGGCAAATCAGGCTTTACAGAAAGCTTCCGAACTTGAGGCTGATGCAGTCAAAGGACTGGGACTGCCCCGTGTAGACTTAAATGTCCGTGCTTATGCTTTTCATAATGAAGTCGATATTCCACTCGATTCATTTAAAAACAATCTGGAACATACGCTCTCTCAAGGGGTCAATGACAAAGTCAATCAATGGCAAACTGAACAGAATTTACCTTCAGGTATCGCTGATCCACTTAAACAGGGACTGAACCAGACCATCCACAGTGGTATGGGTTTATTTCCTGATTCAGCAAATGTCGTACTTGAAGACGAAGTGATCCGTCCCACTGTTTCTGTACTGATGCCCCTTTATACAGGAGGACTGACCACATCCGCCAAAGAAATTGCTGGAATTAAAGCCCAGAGAAGTCAGCTGACCACGAAACAGCAACAGGATGTACAGCGATTTGAACTGATTCAGGTATATTTTGGTGTACAGCTGAAAAAACAGTTGCTGCATTCAGCTCAGTTCAATATGAATGCAATGCAGAAACATTATAACAATGCTTTAAAATTGGAAAATCAGGGTTTCATCAGTAAAGGACAGCGGATGCAGTTTGAAGTTGCAAAAAACAATGCCGAACGAAATCTACAAAATACCCAGGCTGATCTGAAAGCCGGTCTGTTCCAGCTGAATAACTTAATGCAAAGCAGTCAGATCACCGATCTGAACACCCCTTTATTTATTAACTCAACTCAGAATCAGTCTTTAAACACTTTACTGAAAACCTATCAGGATCAATCTTCACTGATCCGTAAAATGCAGCTGGATACTGAACTTGCCAGTGCCAATGTAAAAGCGCAGAGTGCAGCCAAAAAACCGAATCTGTTCGCATTTGGTGAATACAGCCTCGATGAAAAACAGAACTGGATTGTAGGCGTTGTTGCACGCTATAACCTGTTCTCGGGTGTTGATAAAAACAAAAACATTCAGGCTGCTGAGCTGCAACGCTATGCCTCTCAGTTACTGACAGCACGCACCCGACAGGAAACTGAAAACATTATTTTTAAATCCTATACTGAAATCGCTACAGCACAGCAAAGTAACCTTTTGATTCAACAGAATATAAAAGCAGCTCAGGAAAATTTAAGAATTCAGGAGCTGTCATTTAAAGAAGACATGGGAACAGCAACACAGGTGGTTGATGCGCAGAACTCACTGACAGTTCTTCAGTCTGAACAGGCTTTAAATGCCTATAAATACATTCTTTCGCTCGCTGCGCTTTTACAGAGCCATGGTTCCATAGATCAGTTTCAGAGCTATGTGAATCAGACCAATACGATTTATATTCGCTGACCTGGAGAAGAAACATCATGACAAATGACTCAGCATCATCTGATCTGGACAACACTTCCTCCACTTCAGATCAACCGAATGAAAATTTAGAAACTGAAAATACTGAAACTGTGAATGAACCACCTTCAACAGAAAATGGACAGGCAGTTTCAGAAACAACCGAAGACAATCCAGGGTCCCCGCTGAAAAAAGTTGTCATTGCAATCATCATTATTGCCTTGCTGGGACTGATTGCCTTTGGACTGTGGAAAAGCTATCAGCCTAAAACCGTAGAATTACAGGGTCGGGTGGAAGCTGAAACAGTTCATGTCAGCACAAAAATACCCAGCCGTATTGAAGAACTTTATGTACATGACGGTCAGAAAGTGACTAAGAACCAGCCTCTTGTACGTCTGTTCAGTCCTGAAGTTGATGCAAAAAAACAACAGGCACTTGCTGCGCTTCAGTCTGCGCTCGCCCTTCAATCCACCGCAGAACGTGGCTCACAACAGGAAAATATAGATACACTGTATGCCAACTGGCAAAGCATGAAAGCGCAGGAACATCTGGCTGTCACAACCTTCCAGCGTGGAGAAAAACTGTTTAAGGAAGGTGTCATTTCACGGCAACGTAAAGATGAAATGCAGGCAGCTGCTCAGTCTGCAGCTCAGTTGACCGAAGCATCCTATCAGCAGTATGCCCGTGCAAAACGTGGAAGCACCCCTGAACAGCAGTCAGGAGCAGATGCTCAGGTTGCCATAGCCAATGCAGCTGTTGCGGAAGCAAATGCTCTGGAAGCAGAAACACGGCTGCTTTCACCTGTGAATGGAACCGTATCCAAAACGTATGGCAAAGTGTCTGAACTGGTCGCTACTGCTGTACCTGTGGTCAGTATTCTGCTTGACGATGATTTATGGGTCAGTCTGAATGTCCGAGAAGATCAGTATGCTCAGGTGTATAAAACAAAGACAATGGAAGGTTATATTCCTGCCCTGAAGAAAAACGTCAGTTTTAAAATTAAGCATATCGAAGCTGAAGGTGAATTTGCCACCATCAAAACCACCAGACAGACTGGGGGTTACGATATCCGCAGTTTTAAAATCCATCTTGAACCTGTCCAAGCTCTTCCAGATCTGAAAGTCGGCATGAGTGTACTCTTCAAAGTGCAGGAGTCCCGCTAGTGTTTGCTGCACTGTGGTCAGGAATTCTGCGTGAATTAAAATATTTGCGCAGTCATAAATGGGATCTCAGCCTGGTCACAGTTGTACCTGCATTCATTATTGTTTTATTCAGCTGTATGTTTTATCAGGGAAAACCTGATCACTTGCCCATTGCACTGATTGATCAGGATCACAGTGCCTTAAGTCAGACTGTTCAGAAATATATCAGTCATAACAACACACTGAGTATCTATATACAGACTGATAATTTAAAAGAAGCTGAACAGTTACTGAATCAGACCCGAATCTGGGGCTATGTCCTGATTCCACCTGGTGCGGAACAGCGTCTTGTTCAGGCAAAAGATGCTGAGATTGCAATTGCATTCAATCAGAGTTATTTCAGTGTGGGCAACACTATTTCATCTGCCATGCTGGTCAGTACATTACAGGCAACATCAGATTTTATGGGAAGCAGTTTTCTTGAACAGAAAATTCCTTTTATTCAAGCCCCTACCCCGCATGTCAAAATTTCAGCACTGTATAACCCAGGTTTAAGTTATGAGTTTTATCTTGAACCTTTTATGATTCCAGCCATCTTACATCTGTTGCTCTGCTGCTGTGTTGCTTTTGCTGTAGGACAGGAATTCAAATTTTCCACTCAGCATCAGTGGACAGCAGGTCAACCCCACTGGGGAGCTTTATTTTCCAAATGTATGACCTATGTGGTGATCTTTACACTATGGACCTGGTTATGGATGATCTGGCTGATCGAGTTTCGTGGGTGGTTCACCGCAGGTAGCTTATGGCTGATCATGCTGGCTCAGATTCTGTTTTACAGTGCTTACGCCTTTATCAGTGCGACTGTTGTACTGGTAACAGGAAATTTAGCTAAAACTTTCGGCTTTATTGCGGTTTATGGTGGTTCTTCCCTCAGTTTTGCAGGTGTTACCCTTCCCTTAAATAATGCACCCTTATTCACAAAATTCTGGGCGAATATTATTCCTTATACCCCTTATGCAAAACTGCAGACTGAACAATGGGTGATTGGCAGTCCGCTGAATATCTCTGTCATTCCTTTTACTGTTTTACTGTTTTACTGCCTGTTTTATTTTGCAGTCGCAAGCTTGGTTCTGAAAAAGAAAACTGAGGTGTAAGCAATGAAAAAAACAACCTCTTTCTTACACTTTTATATCAGAACATTTAAAGACATAGCCGCCAACAGTTCCATTCTGACGACTCTTATTCTTTCAGTTTTTTTCTACAGTTTTTTTTATCCCACCGCCTATAAAGCAGAACATGCAGAATCACTGCCGATCGTGATTGTTGATGAAGAACAAAGCCTGATGACTTCCACGATTATTCAGGAAGTCTCAAAAAGTCCCAATGTCCGTATTCAGTCCATTACAGGAAACTTTGCTGCTGCTGAGCAGCTGATCCGTGAGCAGAAAGCCGATGGCATACTGCTGCTGCCACATAACCTGTCCAACAGTATTTATCGTGGAGAAACCGGAGGAATAGGACTTTATCTGAGTGCCGCCTATTTTTTAAAAACCAAGCAGATTGGTCTCGGACTGGCAGGTTCAATTGAAAATGCAGTTGCAGAACAGGCTGCAAAATTTGGAAATATTTCCCACTTTTCGCCCGCTCTGTCCATCCATCAGATTCCATTATTCAATGTGCTTTCTGGCTATGGCAGCTATATTTTTCCTGCGATTGCTCCTCTGATTATCCATCAGACGATTGTGCTTGGCTTAAGTATGCTGATCGCAGGTTACCGTGAAAAAAAATGGCGACCGTCTCACACTGAACTGATAGGGATTTTTACAGCAATACTCACTATCGGCTGTCTGGGGTGCTTCTATTTATTTGGATTTACATTCTGGTTTTATGATTATCCGCATGGAGGAAACTTCTGGGGTATGCTGCTTGCTGTACCTGTCTTTATCAGCTGTATTATAGCCCTGACCCTGCTCATAGCTTCTTTTCTGGATATGCCCGAACGTGCAGGTCATGTCATTGTCTTCAGTTCCATTCCGCTGTTTTTACTGTCAGGCACCGCGTGGCCCCATGCTGCCATGCCCCAGTGGATGCAATGGTTGGGCAATATTCTGCCATCCACACAGGGCATACAGATGTTTATCCAGTTAAATCAGATGGGTGTGTCCACCAGTACCGTGATTCCCAAACTGATTTATTTACTGTGCTTTACAGCCTTTTGCCTGCTATGGGCAAACTATAGATTGCGACATAAATAATCATGGTCTGAGACCCAGACTGGTATTTCAAAATCAATGACATAAAAAAAAAGAGCACCGAAGCGCTCTTTTTTTACGTCTCTGAAAATCAGTCTTCTTCTGACTCTCTCAGATCTGACTCATTTTCAGTTGTATCGACAATGGTCTCATCATCCACGATATGCTCAGATACTTCTGTATTTTCATCTACAATAATATCTTCTTCCACCGCTTCAATTGCTTCCACGCCAACCAGTATTTCGTCCTGACCTAAACGGATCAGACGGACACCCTGTGCATTACGACCTGTTTCTGCGACTTCAGAAGCACGTGTACGAACCAGTGTTCCACCGTCAGAAATCAGCATCAGCTCTTTGCTTGCATCAATTGCAACAGCTCCAACAAGCGCACCGTTACGTTCTGATGTTTTAATTGCAATAACGCCTTTACCGCCACGTTTCTTGGTTGGGAAGTTGTCTACAGGGGTACGTTTACCGTAACCATTTTCAGAAGCACACAGTACTTCACCTGTTTCAGGAACAACAACCAGGGAAACAATACGACTGATAAATGCAGAATCGGAAGTATCTTCATCATCTGATTCAGTATCGTCAGCCTCTTCGACCTGAGCTGCTCCAACCGTTACCCGCATACCACGGACACCTTTTGCAGAACGACCCATCGCACGGACATCAGTTTCAGCAAAGCGGATTGCTTTACCTTCATTTGAGAACAGCATGATCTGCTGTTCACCGTCTGTGATCGCTACACCAATCAAGGTATCGCCTTCGTTCAGCTCAATTGCACGTAAACCGTTTGAACGTACATTGCTGAACTGTTCCAGTTCAACACGCTTAATCGTACCGAATTCAGTTGCCATAAAGACATAGAAGTTTTTACGGACATTTTCAGCACGTTCTGCAAACTCAGCAACCAGACTGTCATCACTGTCAGAAGCCGTCAGTTCAGCACTGAGTTCTTTCAGCTGGGTACGTAAAGCCGGAGAAAGATCATCCGGATTTTCACCCAGTTCTGCAAATGCAGATTTCAGCGCTTCATAATGTCCATCAATGATGGCATTTTCACGCAGTTTTTCAACATTGCTACGGACAAAACTACGGAATTCAACCAGGCGCTCAGTGAATTTCTTCGGCGCTTCAATCATCGGCAGAATCGCGGTGATGGTTTCTTCTGCATCCAGTGGCAACAGGTTCACCATCGGACGACCTTTCGCACCGCGGGAAGCCTGAGGTACTTCAAATACACGTAAACGGTAGACTTTACCGACATTGGTAAAGCAAAGTACGGTTGCATGGCTTGAAGTTACGATCAGATGCTGAATGTAATCATCTTCTTTCATTGAAGTTGCAGATTTACCACGACCACCACGACGTTGCGCTGCATAGTCAGACAATGGCTGAGTTTTAGCATAACCGGTTTTAGATACGGTCAGTACCATCTGCTCTTCTGGAATTAAATCTTCACGAGAGAAATCAATACGCGATTCAACAATTTCAGTTTTACGGGCATCGCCATACTGTTGCAGAACCAGTGAAAGTTCTTCTTTAATCACACCCATCAATAAATTGAAATCATTCAGGATTGCTGTCAGTTCCGCAATCTGACCTAAGATTTCAGTATATTCTGCGTGTAATTTATCCTGTTCCAGACCTGTTAAACGGTGTAAACGCAATTCTAAAATTGCACCAACCTGTGCTGGAGACAAACGGTAAATATCGCCATTCAGACCAAATGGTTTAGACGGATCTTCACCCTCAATTTCATCAGGACGAACTGAAACAGAACCTGCCGCAGCAAGCAAAGCAACCACTCCACCGCCTGCCCATTCACCCGCCTGTAAGCGTTCACGCGCTTCCTGAGGATTTGCAGAAGTTTTAATGGTTTCAATAATTGCATCAATATTTGCTAAAGCAACCGTCAGACCTTCTAAAATATGTCCACGCTCACGTGCTTTACGCAGCTCAAACATGGTACGACGGGTCACAACTTCCTGACGGTGACGGATAAATGCAGCAATAATATCCTTCAGATTCATTAATTTAGGCTGACCATTATCCAGGCAGACCATGTTAATGCTGAATGAGTTTTCAAGCTGAGTATTCAGGAACAGATTATTGACAATGACTTCAGCGTTTTCACCACGCTTCAGATCAATCGCAATACGCATTCCTTCTTTATCAGATTCGTCACGAAGCTCAGAGATACCTTCAAGTTTCTTTTCTTTCACCAGTTCAGCGATACGCTCAATGGTTTTAGCTTTGTTGACCTGATAAGGAATTTCAGTAAAGACAATCGTGCTGCGACCAGACTTCTGATCTTCTTCAATATGGTATTTACCACGGATATGCAGACGACCTTTACCGGTACGGTATGCATCGACAATACCCGATTTACCGTAAATAATACCGCCAGTCGGGAAATCCGGACCCGAAATATGTTCCATCAGACCTTCGATGGCAATATTTGGGTTTTCAGCATATGCAAGGCAGGCATGAATGACTTCAGTCATGTTGTGCGGCGCCATATTGGTCGCCATACCCACTGCAATACCTGTTACACCATTGACCAGCAGGTTGGGAATACGGGTCGGCATAACCTGAGGAATGCGCTCTGAACCGTCATAGTTGTCTTCCCACTCAACGGTATCTTTTTCAAGATCTGCAAGCATTTCATGCGTCAGTTTGCGCATCCGGACTTCGGTATAACGCATTGCTGCTGCACTGTCGCCATCGACCGAACCGAAGTTCCCCTGACCATCCACCAGCTGGTAACGCAAGCTGAAGTCCTGCGCCATACGGACGATGGTTTCGTAAACAGCATAATCACCATGAGGGTGATATTTACCGATGACATCACCGACAACACGGGCAGACTTTTTGTACGCTTTGTTGTAGTCATTGCCCAGTTCGTGCATTGCGAAAAGCACACGACGATGAACAGGTTTTAGACCGTCCCGAACATCTGGCAATGCACGTGATACGATCACGCTCATTGCATAATCCAGATACGAGTGCTTGAGTTCATCCTCAATGGCAATCGGTCTAATTTCCGATACGCTCATGCATACTCCTTGTTATACAAGCAGAATTCTGCCCGCATTTTATATCGTAAATTCAGTGAAAATTCAGCTCTTAAATCTGAGAGCCAAAATCAAAAATACAGTCGCACAGTATAGCATGGAACAGCGGTTTTTTGTGAGAAGAAGTCCCAACTATAACCATGATTTTTGTGTTTATTTCGACCAGAACAATAGATTGGACACATAAAAAACCTCTCTGCTGAGAGGTTAAAGAAAAACTGAATTTTACGTTGCTGCACAGAATAATTTTTTAAGCTTTACCTGCAGGTTTCATTTCCTGCTGCTGTTCATTCACAACAGAATGAGCAGCCTGCACCTCATTTTTCATCAGCTGAAAGGTCACCATGAATAACCCAAGAATGAGAGGAAATTCATAGAGTTCCTCTATCAGATCTTTATAACTCAGATCATGCAGAAAAACAGAATGAAAGAATCTGCCATGCTCCACGCCGTCAGAAATGATCAATCCCGCAACTGCCAGCATAAATGCCCACACTGGAACAGCCGAAGTTCTGAATTTGATGGCTATTTCTGAGCGTAATGCGCTTGAAAAAAGCATAAACACAACAGGTGCAATAAACAGTACCGAAAGTATATGGAAATATATCCGGGGCACTTCTGGGAAATAATCACGCCCCCAGCTTGTACTGCGGCCAAAAAGTAAAACCCACCACAGCACCGCCCAAAGCCAGAACTGTTTTTTACCTTCGGCTAAAGCAAATGGCTTTATATAAAAAAAACTGAATCCTGCAAAAAACAACAGCAGGATTGCCTGTATATCTTCCACAGAACGTACAAGCATGCCATCAAATAATGGAATATGCCAATCTGCAAGAAATGGAAATATAAAGCAAAAGACAATAATGACCACTACAGGCCAGGACAGTCGGGTATCAACCAGCACAGCGAACTCCTTACCCGTAGAACAGGGCATGCCTGATGAGTAAAGCCAAAAAAACTTCGCGGATAATATCACAAATAAATCAAATGCATAAGATTAGCATTTTTGTTAATAATAATTGACAATCTCATCACTTTTCTTGTTTTTTATCAGACTTTTATTAATAAAATCTCAACTTAACCCATGATGAGTAACAGTTTTTTAACTGAATATTTTCATTTTAAATAAGTATTTTGATGCATATTTCATGCATTTTTCAGACATTTAAATGATTATCTCATCAATGGAACACTCCGTTTCATATTTATCACTGTACAGACCATTCCCTTAAATTTTTCAACAAAAAAACGCCTCAGATCAATCTCTGAGACGTTTTTTGAAACGTTATTACAGAATTACAGTTTAGAAACCAGTTCTGGAACAACAGTATTCAGATCGCCAACTAACCAGTAGTCAGCTACAGCATTGATTGGTGCTTCTTCATCTTTGTTGATCGCAACGATCACTTTAGAATCTTTCATACCCGCCAGATGCTGAATCGCACCAGAGATACCTACAGCGATGTACAAGTCTGGTGCAACGATTTTACCAGTCTGACCAACCTGCATATCGTTTGGAACGAAGCCAGCATCAACCGCAGCACGTGAAGCGCCTTGAGCAGCACCAAGCTTGTCAGCAAGTGGATCAAGTACTTTGTGGTAGTTTTCACCAGAAGCTACACCACGACCACCAGATACAACGATACGCGCAGCAGTTAATTCTGGGCGTTCTGATTTCACGATTTCTTCAGAAATGAACTTGGAAATACCTGTATCACCTGTAGAAGCAGCAGCTTCAACCGCAGCAGAACCACCTTCAGCAGCAACCGCATCAAATGCAGTACCACGAACAGTTGCAACAACAACTGATTCGCCAGATTCTACAGTTGCAATCGCGTTACCTGCATAGATTGGACGTTTGAAAGTCTTAGGACCGTCAACAGCGATGATATCAGTGATCATGCTTACGTCTAAAAGTGCAGCAGCGCGAGGTAAAATGTTTTTACCTGTCGTAGTAGAAGCAGCAAGGATGTGAGAATAACCCGCACCGATAGAAGCAACTAATTTTGCAACGTTTTCAGCCAGCTGATTTGCATAAGCAGCATCATCAGCAAGTAATACTTTGCTTACGCCAGCAACTTTAGCAGCAGCATCTGCAACTGCCTGAGCACCAGAACCTGCAACCAATACAGTGATATCACCACCGATTTTCTGAGCAGCAGCTACAACGTTTAATGTTGCACCGTTCAGTGCTTTATTGTCGTGCTCAGCGATAACTAAAATACTCATGATTTTATCCTTCTGTATTAGATCACTTTCGCTTCATTTTTAAGTTTTTCAACAAGCTCGTCTACAGACTTCACCTGTACGCCAGCTTTACGCTCTGCAGGTGGCTCAACTTTAACTGTTTTCAGTTTAGAAGTTGCAGTCACGCCGTAATCTGCTGGAGATTTAGTATCAAGCGGTTTCTTACGTGCTTTCATGATGTTTGGAAGTGCCGCATAACGTGGCTCGTTCAAACGTAAGTCAGTCGTGATGATCGCAGGAGTGTTCAGCTCTACAGTCTGTAAACCACCGTCAACTTCACGTGTAACCTGTACTTTATCGCCATTTACAGTCACAACTGAAGCGAATGTACCCTGACCTGCGCCAAGTAAAGCACCAAGCATCTGACCAACCTGGTTTGAGTCGTCATCAATTGCCTGTTTACCCAGAAGAACCAGCTGAGGCTGTTCAGCTTCAACGATTCCTTTCAGGATTTTAGCAATTTCAAGCGCACCCAGCTGGCTGTCGTCAGCTTCAACCAGAATACCGCGGTCAGCACCAAGCGCCATAGCAGAACGGATCTGTTCCTGCGCTTCTTTAGGACCAATAGAAACAACAACGATTTCTGAAACAGTTCCTTTTTCTTTTAAGCGAACCGCTTCTTCCACTGCGATTTCATCGAATGGGTTAATTGACATCTTAACGTTAGTAAGGTCTACCCCACTATTGTCCGGTTTAACGCGAACTTTAACGTTGGCATCAACCACACGTTTTACAGCAACAAGAGCCTTCATGTAATCCTCGGCTGTTTTAGCAAATGTAAATGTTGAGAAAAGTTATAATAACTCTTCACTTAAAATTTTTTAGGTGTCCTATCTTGCAATGTGTATGGCATTTCGGTCAAGTCACAATTATCGAATACGCTGTAAAAATGCGTAATTTTCCCTGAACGATGCGTTCACACTTTTTAATTCGTGTTGTACTGATAAGAATTAAAGCATGATTCATTAAATTATTAAACATTGATTTATATTGTTTTTCAGTCAGATTTAAAACAAAAAAAGGCTGTTTTTAAGATTTGTTTCCAATAAGTAAATACACTCTTTCCTAATACCAGTATGTGTCAACATGGTGTTTACGAACTGTCATTTGAGATAGCTCTTTGCCCTTTTCAGGATGTTTTACTCACAAAAAATAACTATTCATTCCTCGATTCTGTAACAAATTACTTTTTTAAGCACATGAAGCACTTATGAGTTACTCGATACCGACTTTATTTCTTATCGTGATCCAGTCATTTATATCTGAATTTCTATCCCTTTTCAGGGCATTATTACGCAATTGATAACGGTAAAAGACACCATGAATTACAGTATTGAAACCCCACGACTTATTTTACGTCAGTGGAAGGACTGCGATTATGCTTATTTTTACAGAATGGGACAGTGCACAGATGTGATGAAATATTTCCCAGGCTTATTGAACAATGAGCAAAACAAAGCGCTGGCGGATAAATTCAGAACCATCATAGATACACAGGGCTGGGGGGTCTGGGCAATCGAGTTAAAAGCCAGTCGACAGTTTATTGGGTTTAGCGGTTTGCATGATCAGCCTGAACAGTTTTCATTTTCTCCATGTACGGAAACAGGCTGGCGCTTAAGTGCAGACTGCTGGGGACAAGGTTTTGCAACAGAAGCTGCAATAGCGTCTTTGCATTTTGCATTTGAAATTCTGAGAAAAACAGAAATGGTGGCTTTTACCGCCAGCCAGAATAAGCCTTCTCTGGCTGTCATGCACCGTTTAGGAATGGATTATGTTCAGGATTTTGATCATCCTGCATTACAGCAGGATCATCCATTAAGAAAACACTTACTGTATAAAATTACGCGTGAAGCGTTTCAAGAAAATCACGGTGAATATGGCTTAAATCAATCAGTTCGTATTGTGCAAGGTTAAAAATTTCCCAGACTTTCTGAAAATCTTCTTTGGTATCAATATGCATGACAGCAACCTTACGCAACTGCCACTGTAAGTCCGAAATCCAGATGTAGTTCTGTTGTGTACCTGCATTGACAGCCTGAAGTTTTCCTTCAGCATTTACACCCTGTACCTGAGTATGTTCAGGCAATACCGATTTAACCTTCGGCAAACTGATTTCAACGAAGTGTTTAATCTGTCTGAGACCATAACCGGCAAAAATGTCTTTTTGTGCCTGAGTAAGCTGATCGTATTTTTCCTGAATATCTGAAATCATTTTCTGCCTGCGCAATCTTCATTCTGTTACAGCGGGGCTGACAGGTTGAACGTCGTGACTGATACTCCGTTCTGAACTCATCACACCCTGTTTATGTTTATTGTTTATACCCTAAAAATGCTGTTTGTCTTATTCTACAATAGTTCAAAAAGCCATCTGATTTAATCATTTTCCAAGTCATTTAAACAAAAAATTGCTTGAATTATGTCCTTTTTACACAAAAATTCTAAAACAAGCAATTTTTGCTGACGGATATTTGTTATGTTTTTTTGTGCAGCTGTGCTCGGGGATGTGCCTGATCATAGACCTGCGCAAGATGGTCAAAATCGACATGAGTATAGATTTGTGTCGTACTCAGGTTACTATGTCCCAGCATTTCCTGAACAGCCCGCAGATCACGACTGCCCGACAGCATATGACTGGCAAAGCAGTGTCTTAAAAGATGTGGATGCAGGTCTACATTGACACCGGCTCTGAGAGCCTGATATTTCACACGGTTTTCAATCTGCCTCGCACCCAGCGGATTCCCTTTTTGTGTGATAAAAACATGAGCTGTTTTAACAAAGTCACCATTCCATAAAGGATAGACTTTCAGCCAGTGCATCACTGCATCTTTGGCTTTGCTGCCAAATGGAACTATACGGGTCTTGTTCCCTTTACCTGTGATACGCAGCAGCTGTCGGTTAAAGTCAATATCACCTATTTTAAGCCCCTGCACTTCTGCCAAACGCAATCCACTGGAGTACAACAGCTCCAGAATGGCTTTATCGCGGTACCACATCTGTTTCGGAATCTCGGCTTCAGGCTCAGCCTGATCCAGGATCTGATTCACTGTTTCAATATCAATCA